>CALGMA010000009.1 GCA_937959265.1 uncultured Anaerolineae bacterium
AGCGGCCATTGCTTTGGATTTGCGCTGGGTCTGGACACATTGGGCTGCATCGGCTTGGGCATGATGATCGCCGGTGGGTTGGGGATGGCGGGCGTGGTGTCCTACCAGCTCATGCCGGATCAGATCAAGGCCGATGCCGGACGCGCGATTGAGACGCTGGTCACCGACCTGACGCGAGGGCCGGCCTCGATCAACACCACGGCAGGGGCCGGGCCGCAGATTGACCCCGCGCCGGCGCTGGGCTACCCGCTGGAGTCGGTGCGGAGCGCAGGCACGAGCGAGGTGTATCCGCTGGCGGGTGAGAGCGACGCGATCCAGTTGACTACGCCGTTGGGCGGCAGTCAGACATTGCAGATCGGCGGGCCGTTGCAGGCCACATCCAGCACTCAAAAGCATCATCCTTGGCCAAAATACTTGGGCGGACCTGAAGAGCAAACGCTCTTGGAGATGCCAACGGAGACTCATCAAAATTTTCATCGCGAGTTGGATAGAATTTATTCGCGCTATGAGGGATCTATAAAGTGGGATGAGCTGCCGCGCAAGGAGCAGTTGGACCTTATCAAGACACTACGCGACTTTACTCGCAAGTTCGACAAGGAGAACAAGACTAAGACAAACAAGGCTTTACAGCGTGCTTTGAAGGAAGCAGGAGAATCCGGTCGATGAAAGAGATAGCCAGAATACAGTTTCGTGGCGAAGATACCGATTTGGCAGCCTACTGGAATAAAGTTCATCCAGAGATGCCGATTCGATATGGGATCGTCGTGCTTCCCTATGCATCGGCCATCTATGACGAACTGAGACAGACGTTCACTCGTTTTGCTGCTCATACGCCAGTAGAGTGGTCTGAGCGGATAACAGTGGAATATACACCAACAGAAATCCGGGCGTGTGAGATTCTGGAACTTGTCATTATCGGCTATGCTGGTGACGGCGGCAATACTTACGCTCCTGTTTATAGAGAAGTAGTAACTTGCCCCTCCTGCAAAATTACTGAGTATCAGCAAGTGCAAGACCTCTTCCTCAACACCTCAAACTTCGAATCCATCCCGGATTCTCATCAACGCAGAAGGTGCGACTGGTATGAAACACGCTTTGGTGAAGTTGTCGTCTCGCAACGATTGCACGACTTGTTCAAATCGAAAGGCATTCCTGGGGTTGTCTTTCGTCCAATTCGCGATTACGCGAAGCGAGGCGGTGAATTGTCCGCGGTTTTTCAACTCGTTGTTGAAGCGGAGATCGGTCCATTCATTGAGCCAACACGTTTAGAACGCGAAGGATACTGCGCCGAATGCAATCAATACCGGTCTATTCTTCGAGCTGAGTTGAGAGGGTCGAAAGGCAGCGAACTCTATCTTCCACGTTCGAACTTCCATGGTCAACCGATCATGAGAACAAGTGAAAGATTAGGCCGTCGTCCTTTGGCATCGACGACGCTAATTGTCAGCCAGAACCTTTATCGATTGATGCGAGTAGAGTCTCTGCGTGGCTTTCGTGTGCAACCGGCGCATCTCGTCGATACGACCGCATCATGACTTCAGGTGTGCGTCTAAAGTTCTGGAGTTCGAGTTTAGACACGAACAGCAGTTGAGCCAGCAAGGCCAGCGTCCACCTGCGCGATAACTGAAGCATGTTGTGGCCGCACTTCGGTCCATGTCTTCATGCAGCGACCTAGGCAGCGGGGGTGCGCTGGATTCATGGCGACCACCCCTGCCTTCGCGGGGGCAAGCCTGGGCAGCGCTAGCCTGGCGACGAACTCAAGCGGGCAGGTGGTGAGCCAACTGCGCTACAAGCCGTATGGCGAAGTGCGCTGGCAGAGCGGGGCGATGCCGACCAACCGGCGCTTCACCGGGCACCGGAGCGAGGACGGCTTCGGGCTGATTGACATGCGCGCCCGTTACTACGACCCGCTGATCGGGCGGTTCATCAGTGCGGACAGCATCGTGCAAGCGCCGGGCGACCCGCAAACGCTCAACCGCTACGCCTATACACGCAACAACCCGCTGAAGTATGTTGATCCGAGCGGGCATTGCTTCATCTTTGCTGGCATAGACACGGTTGCTTGCATTGGCCTGTGGATGCTAATTGTTGGAGGCGGCACAGCTGCAGCTGTAGGTGCAGCCTATACACCGGAAGGACAGAAACTAGCGCGCAATGCAGAGAAGTCCTTCTATTCGCTCGCTGTTGCTGTTGATGATGTAGTCCAATCAGCTAAAGTCAACGTAGCCTTCTCTGCTGCCACCACATTTGCTCGAATACAGCCTTCTCATTTGGCGATTCGGAATCTGACACCTGATGAGGAAAAGCACATACGCCGCATCGAAGAAGCGGAGACCTTCTCGGATGATCATCCGGACATTGAAGCAGAAGTGGCAAAGCGTTTGCAGGAAGAGAAACCACAGCCGGGAAAGGATCACATCAATGAAGCCCAGGAGAAGATTAAACAACTAGATAGAAGCATTGGCACACTCAAGCGCGCGCTCCGTCATTTGAACGAGTCCGACAAACAGCGTGTCGAGGAAGCGATTGAGAAAGCCAAGGAAATCATTGACACGCTCAATCGTAGACTTAGCCCATTGGTTCAGGAGACCAAGAACCGATGACAACGCCTACCGAGCATTCTAAGGATGTCTTGAATCACCTGAAGTCACTTATCGCGGAGCGTGAGCGGACAATTGCACGAGGTGAGCAGCCGGGCTATCCACAAGAGATTGGCCGGTTGATTCACCAGTTATCCGAGCTTCGAAATGGAGCAGCACGAGATTACTTCCTAGAGTTGCTAGCAGGCAAGCATGTGCTTGATGATGAAGTGTTACTTCACCTGATTGAAGGGCTTGGATTCCACTGGACGGACTTCGTCGCTCCAGTCCCGTTGTACGAAGCTTTGCTAAAGGATTGCACGCGCGACGAACAATTGCGGGCTACTTGTGCGGCGGTGTTGGGATCCTCAATGGAATCGCAGAGCAGCATTCCAGCATTGGTCGAGGTTGTGGGACGGGCAGATGATTCGGACTACGTTCGTGAGGCGGCTATGCATGCCCTCGTGCGAATCGGTGGCCTTGACCCTATCCCTGTGGAGATTCAGAGAGTGCTCTCGCCAGATGATTATTCGTTGTTCGCCACAGTAAGCAGCTACAAAGACCTAAGAAGGTTAGTCGGGCAGGTTCGTGAGCGCTACAAAGGTGACCTGCCTATATCGTTTAGGCGAGAGTAGATACCACACCAGACCGTCCCACTGATTGGCGTCCTGCCCTGAGCTTGCCGAAGGGTCACTGGCCAACGGCTGGAAGGCAGTGTTGGCCTCTATGGCTATCCCCTGCGGGGACCTCCGCTGCGCTCCGGCAACGCGCGGATGTATTCGCCGCTGCTGGCGCGCTTCATCAGCGCCGATACGATCGTGCAAGCGCCAAGCGACCCGCAAACGCTCAACCGCTACGCCTATACACGCAACAACCCGCTGAAGTATGTTGATCCAAGCGGGCATTGCTTTGGATTTGCGCTGGGTCTGGACACATTGGGCTGCATTGGCTTGGGCATAATGATCGCCGGTGGGTTGGGGATGGCGGGCGTGGTGTCCTACCATCTCATGCCGGATCAGATCAAGGCCGATGCCGGACGCGCGATTGAGACGCTGGTCACCGACCTGACGCGAGGGCCGGCCTCGATCAACACCACGGCGGGGGCCGGGCCGCAGAGTGACGCAGTGCCGGCGCTGGGCTACCCACTGGTTAATTGCGTTGCTGGCAACGCATAGTGAGTCTGCCGCTAGGTGTCTTGTTGATAGCAATATTGATAGATCTATTTGTGCCGCCCTGCCAAACACTAAACTGTCCAGATGATAGGATATGGAGTGGGGTGGCGTTGTGGATATCCACCATTGCAGGAGGCTGTAGCCTTCAGGCACTTGCTTGGCTGACAAAGCGTTTTGCTTGTAAATTGCGGAATTGTCGCTTCCTCTCGCACGTGCGAATGTAGACGCTTATACGCTGCACTCGCAATCGAGCTAACGCCGTTGATCCGAGTGGGCACTGCTTCAAGAAAATGAACATAATACCACCAAGCTGTATGATTCATACATGTTCTGCGCGCCAAGTATTACACGGCGTATACTTTGCAACGGTTGGTTGGTTTCAGTATGTTCTCTGGTAGAAATTGAGGGTGTCATAGGGTTAGATGTCATGACCGATCGGATGCAACCGCGACTCGAAACAAAATTACACCGCCCGGCATTGCCGGACGATTTTGTCCCCCGTCCGCGACTGCTAAACCGGCTGAATCGCGGTTCGACGTGCAAGCTTATCCTCGTGTCGGCACCGGCCGGTTTTGGCAAAAGCACCTTGATCGCGTGGTGGACATCCACGCTGCGCATCCCCACGGGATGGGTATCGCTGGATGAGGCGGACAACGACCTCGCCAGCTTCGTCAACTATTTCGTCGGCGCTGTCGAGCGTCACTTCCCCGATGCGTGCGCGAACACACAATCCATCTTGACTGGGCCACAGGCGTTGAACGGCGATATGCTGGCCACGACCCTGATCAATGACCTAGTTCAGCTCGGTCAGCCGTTTGTCGTGGTGCTGGATGATTACAACGTCATCACTAACGCTGCGGTGCATGCGTTGGTCATGCGCCTGATTCGGCATCAGCCGCCGGGATTGCGCTTGGTGATCGTCTCACGCACCGACCCGCCGTTGTCATTGGCGCGCTTGCGGGCTTCGAACATGCTTGAACTGCGCGGGGCCGATTTGCGCTTTGACCGCGATGAGATGCGGCGATTTCTGGCCGAGGATGGGTTGGCGTCGTTGGACGACGCGGCGCTCGACGCGCTCGAGGCCTGCATGGAAGGTTGGGCAGCGGGGTTGCGCCTGGCTGCCCTGTCACTCCAAAACACGCGCGCCACAGCCGCGATACTGTCGGGCGTCGAGGGTGCCAGCCAGCACACCATGTCTTATCTACTGGATGAAGTATTGCGGCAGCAGACCGACGATGTGCAAACCTTTTTGCTGTGCACCAGCATCCTGGATCGTTTTTGCGCCGAGTTGTGCGAAGCGGTCGCGAGCGAGAGCGCATCGGGACTGAGCGGCCATGCCTTTACTGAGCTGCTGATGCAGGCCAACCTGTTCGTCGAGCCCTTGGACAGCCAAAGGCGCTGGTTCCGCTATCACCCTCTCTTTCAACAGTTGCTGCGCCACAAACTGGCCGAACGGCTCAGCGCGTCAGCCATCGCCGCGCTGCACCGGCGCGCGGCCGCATGGTGCGTGAACGGCGGCGAGTTGGATGAGGCGCTCGGCCATTACCTAAGTGCAGGCGACGCCACCGCCGCTGCCGTCGCGCTTGAAAACCATGTACCCGCGTTATTGAACGCCGAGGCGTTTCATGTCGTCGCGAGTGCGCTCGAGCGTTTGCCACAAGAGGTGATTTTGACGCGCGCCGGCCTGTTAGCAGCGAAGGCATTCGTGCTGATTGTGCGTGGGAAGGACGCCGCCTTTCAACAGACTCTGGGCATGTTAGAGGATCGGCTGGCTGATCCGGAATTCCAAGTGATCTATCCCCAGGCGGAAGCGCGTCAAAAAATCTGCGGGCAGGCCACCTTTCACAGGATGTGGGATGCCTTCAAGCGCCAAGACTATGAGCGTTGCATCCAGTTCTCCCAACAGGCATTGACCATCCTCCCAGCATCCGAAACGTACCTGCGTGGATCAATCATGATGGCTATGGGATTGTCAATGTGCGAGCTTGGTCGCTCTGAAGCGTGGGAGAGATACCTGCTGGCGCAAATACAACAGTATGACGCTACGGACGGCTTCCTGGCGCGCTGCTATATCTCACTGTGCTTGACGTACCAGCGCGCGGCCCGATATGCCGAGCTAAAGCTGGCGGCGCAGCGTTTGTTGGAGATCGCGCAACGAGCTGGCCTTCTGGTCAGTCAGGCATTTTCGCACTACCTGCTTGGCATGGCGCTTTACCCGTTGAATGAGATAGAGGCAGCCATCCAACATCTCACGTTTGTGCACGAACGGCGCTACGCCCTCACGGTTGTGGTTGTGCGGCCCGCCGTCTCGTTGCTCATCCGGTCATATCTGGCAGCCGGCCGTCTGGAAGATGCAATATTTACGTACGAACAACTGGCGAAATACGATGTGGATATGGCCGGCGCAGTAACCTCCGATACGCAGGCCGTGGGTGCACAATTGACCCGATTGCAAGGTGACAAGCGTCATAGGTCGAATGGACTACGTGTGCGCTCCTCGGCCACACCAGCGAACGGCATCGCGCCCGAAGATCTCCTCACCCGGCGCGAGACCGAAATCCTGCGCTTGCTTGACCAGCAACTGAGCAACAAAGAGCTTGCGCAGCGGCTGTTCATCACGCCCGAGACAGCCCAACGCCACGTCAGCAACCTGATGCTAAAACTCGACGTGCATAACCGGCGACATGCCGTGCGCAAAGCCAAGAGCCTGGGCATCCTGTAGCCTGCATAGGGTGCCTCGGGTGTGCCAACTTTCTACACGATATCTACATGGTCGGGACGACCTCAAGTCACTACACTTCCATCCGTGGATACCGGATTAGATTGTCCAACTCACAGATTGACGTTGCATGATCCGGCCGTGTACCGGATTTGCGTCCAGGGCGTCCTGGAGCCGAGTTGGTCGGAGCTGATGCATGGCATGGCAATTTCGTCGCTCGTCGCGCGCGATGAGAACCAGCGCGAACTGCATCACACCCAACTCTTAGGCACATTGGCGGATCAAGCTGCGCTGATCGGCTTGATCAACACACTATATTCGCTGGGGCTGCCGCTGGTGTCAGTTGCGTGCCTCCAGGAATCAACGTGCAAGGAGACGTGACATGAGTGATGAGCCGATTACACGCATGCCGCAACATCCTGCGTCGCCTCCTCATGCAGGCATGGTGTGGATACCAGGCGGCACGTTTCAAATGGGATCGAACGATTTCTATCCCGAAGAGAGGCCCGTGCATCGCGTGAGCGTGGATGGCTTCTGGATGGACGCGCACCCCGTCACAGTGGCCGAGTTCGCCCGCTTCGTTGCGGCCACCGGCTACGTTACGGTGGCCGAACGCCCGCTCAACCCGGCTGACTATCCTGACGCCGATCCCGCCCTGCTCGTGCCCGGCGGCCTAGTGTTCAAGCGGACGCGCGGGCCGGTCAACCTGGACGACTACCGGCAATGGTGGGCCTACGTGCCCGGCGCGAATTGGCGCTTGCCCTACGGCCCCAAGAGCGATCCGACCGGTCGCGACAACCACCCGGTCACGCAAGTGAGCTACGAGGATGCCGAGGCATACGCCAAGTGGGCCGGTAAGGCATTGCCAACTGAGGCGGAGTGGGAATTCGCCGCGCGCGGCGGTCTGGACGGTGCAATCTTCACGTGGGGCAACGAGCACTTCCCGGGCGGCAAAGCGATGGCCAACACCTGGCAGGGGGAATTCCCGTGGCAGAACCTGCGGCTGGATGGCTATTTTGGCACGTCGCCTGTCGGGTCGTTCCCGCCAAATGGCTACGGGCTGTACGACATGGCGGGCAATGTGTGGGAATGGACATGTGACTGGTATGTGCCGCAACACACTGAAAAACCGGCCAAATCGTGCTGCACGCCAAGCAACCCGCGCGTGGCTTTGTCTGTGCCCGATGCGAGCTACGACCTGACGCAGCGGAACGCGCGCATCCCGTCCAAGGTGCTCAAGGGCGGGTCGCACCTATGCGCGCCGAACTACTGCTTCCGATATCGCCCGGCAGCGCGCTCACCGGGGATGATTGACACGGCCACCTGCCACATCGGCTTCCGCTGCATCGTGCGCCCTTGATCGTGCATCGCGCTTAGAGCGTAGGCCGACCATGTACAAATCATGTAGAAACCGTGCAAAGTGATTGACCGGTGCGCCACATTCCCAACAATGGTTTTGGTATTGGAGGTAACACGTATGGCAAAGAAAACTGATGCAAGGAAAGCTGGCAAGACCAGCGACCGTAAGAACGGCGGGGTGACGTCGGCGGCGCAGCCGAAGAGCACCGCCGCAATGTGGGCGGAACACAACGCGCGCCTGCCGCGCACCGTTCTGCCCATCCCAGATGTCCCGCCGGTTGGGCTGACGACCTATGACGCCAAAGATCCGGACACGAATTATCCGCCCATCGTGCCGTTGCGTCCGCCCGAAGGCGCCCCCAACGTGCTGATCATTCTGCTCGATGACGTCGGCTTTGGCGCATCGTCCGCCTTCGGCGGCCCGTGCCAGACGCCGAACTTCGAGAAGCTGGCCGCCAACGGGCTCAAGTACAACCGCTTTCACACCACCGCGCTGTGCGCGCCCACCCGCCAGGCGCTCCTGACCGGCCGCAATCATCATTCGGCCGGCATGGGCGCGATCACCGAGATGGCGACCTCGGCGCCGGGCAACAACTCTGTGCTGCCCAACACCATCTCGCCGATTGCGCGCACGCTGAAGCTCAACGGCTACTCGACCGCGCAGTTCGGCAAGTGCCATGAGGTGCCGGTCTGGCAGACCAGCCCTATGGGCCCGTTCGACGCCTGGCCCACCGGTGGCAGCGGCTTCGAGTACTTCTATGGCTTCATCGGCGGCGAGACCAGTCAGTGGTACCCGGCTCTCTACGAGGGCACGACGCCGATTGAACCAGAAAAGACACCCGAAGAGGGCTATCACCTCACCGAGGACATGACGACCAAGGCGATCAAGTGGGTTCGACAGCAAAAGGCGCTGATGCCCGATAAGCCGTTCTTCATCTACTTCGCGCCGGGCGCCACACATGCGCCGCATCACGTGCCCAAGGAATGGGCTGACAAATACAAGGGCCAGTTCGACCAAGGTTGGGACAAACTGCGCGAGGAGACATTTGCGCGGCAGAAGCAACTAGGCGTCATCCCGCAGGACTGTATGCTCACGGCGCGCCATGCGGAGATTCCGGCCTGGGACAGCGTGCCGGCGGAGATGAAGCCTGTCCTCGCCCGCCAGATGGAGGTGTATGCCGGCTTCCTCGAGCACACCGACTATCAGATCGGGCGGCTGATCGAGGCGCTGAAAGACCTCGAAGTTCTCGACGACACGCTGATCTTCTTGATCATCGGCGACAACGGCGCATCGGCCGAGGGATCGCTGCAAGGCACTTACAACGAGATGGCGACGCTCACGGGCTTCGCCCACCTGGAGACGCCGGAATTTCTCATATCCAAACTCGACGAATTCGGCGGGGTCGAGGCTCACAACCACTACGCGGTAGGCTGGGCGCATGCGATGAACACGCCATACCAGTGGACCAAGCAAGTGGCCTCGCACTTCGGCGGCACCCGCAACGGCACGATCGTGCACTGGCCTAAGGGCATCAAGGCCAAGGGCGAGATCCGCAGCCAGTTCCATCACGTGATTGACGTCGTGCCCACTATCCTGGAAGCGGCGGGGTTGCCTCAGCCCTTGTTCGTCAACGGGGTGCAGCAAAAGCCCATCGAAGGCGTCAGCATGGTGTACTCGTTTGACGATGCCAACGCGCCCGAACGACACGAGACGCAATACTTCGAGATGGTGGGCAACCGTGGCATCTACCACAAAGGCTGGACGGCGGTGACCAAGCACCGCACGCCGTGGGAGACTGGCACCGTCGAGCTGACGGCCTTCGATGACGATGTGTGGGAGCTATACGACACGAACACCGACTGGAGCCAGGCAAAGGATTTGGCGAAGGAGTATCCACAAAAACTGCATGAACTCCAGCGGCTATGGTTGATCGAAGCGGTCAAGTACAACGTGCTGCCGCTGGACGATCGCTTTGCCGAGCGCGGGAATGCCGACCTCGCCGGCCGGCCACAGTTGGTCAAGGGCAACCGGCAGTTGCTGTTCGGCGGCATGGGGCGGTTGACCGAGAACTCGATCATCAACTACAAGAACAAGTCACACGCTGTCACAGCCGAGGTGGTCGTGCCCAAGTCCGGCGCAGAAGGTGTCATCGTCGCCGTGGGCGGAAGTATCGGCGGCTGGAGCCTGTATGCCAAGAACGGCGTGCTGAAGTACTGCTACAACTTCTACGGCTTTGACCGCTACACGATCGAAGGCACATCGAAGATTCCATCGGGGACGCATCAGGTGCGGATGGAGTTCGACTACGACGGCGGCGGCGTGGCCAAAGGCGGCACAGTCGCGCTCTTCGTTGACGGCGAGATGTGTGGCAAGGGCCGCGTGGAGCAAACCGAGCCGATAGTCTTCTCCTCCGACGAGACGCTCGACGTTGGCGATGAATTCGGTTCGCCGGTCACCCCCGACTATCCGGCCGATAAGAAGTTCAGTGGCGAGGTGAACTGGGTTCAGATTGATGTAGACGTCAAAGACGAAGATCACTTCATCTCGCCGGAGGAGCGGTATCGGGTGGCAATGGCCTTGCAATAGCTTTTTGCATCTCCATCGTCGACCCGATCCCGGGCGGTGCCGTCGCGGCGGCAGCGGCTCACTACGTGCTCAATCCGGCACTGCCGGAAGTCGAGACGCCAACGCACGCGACGGCACGCCAAAACGCGTGAACATCCCACTTGGACCACAAACAGGGAAAGAGTCATTTTAGAGGTTGATACGATAGTTCCACTTGATTACGCCGTGATCGAATTTCCGGGCAGCAAGTTCAAAGGCGAGATTGCCCCGGAACTTTACCGGCTGGTGGCGGACGGTCTGATTCGCATCGTTGACCTGGTTTCCTCTCGAAGGACAAAGTGACAAATTCACCGTCGTGGAATTGAACGACTTGAGCGATGAAGAGTGCAGCCAATTCGCGCCTCTGATTGAGAGGCTTGACCGGCTGTTCACGGCCGAGGACATTGCCAATTTGGCAGCATCTGTCCTCGACAACACATCGGCGCTGGTCATGTTGTGGCAGAACGTGTGGACGGAGCGAATTCGCCACGCGGTCACCAACGCGAATGGCCGGTTGATCGCTCACGTGCGCGTGCCTGCCGAGGTGTTGTCAGGAAGTGATGGCCGAAGTTGCGACCGTGGGCGCGCAAGTGTAACGCGGCGTTCAAAAGGAAGACAGCATGTGAAGAAGATCCATCATCGTTGCGCCGCGCCGCTGGTGTGCGCAGCCGCCACGACCACAGTACGACCACAGTGGTGGCCGGCCCCGGGACGGCAGTTTCTGGCGCCATCTCCCGGCCGCCAACAGCAGATGGACGCGGTCGTGCAACAAGCCACCCCCCGGCAGGCAGCGCCAATGCCCAGCGGGGCGCTCAGCGACGAAGCGCTCGCCCAGTTGCAGAAGTTGGCCGACTTGCAAAGGGCGGGTGTGATTACGCAACAAGAATTCGTCGCTAAGAAGAAGTCGCTAAGAAGAAGCAAATTCTGGGTCTGTGATTCAGTTGGGCTAGAGGGTTAGATCAGTCGCGGTCATAAATGGGCCGCGCTGAAAGAACAGGACAGACCGAGCTTCGTGCAATTTCCAATTGGTTTGTTATCAGGTCAGGCGGTGATGAATGACGCCCAACCCGCGGGACGGACATTGCGGCGCGCTGCCAATCTCACGGCAGCGGTGGGCATCGCCCATGCTGTGCTGTTCATCCTGTCCTATGTTCTGGCTATGGGCATACCCGGCGCGAAGGCGACGGATGCGGAACTCGTGACGTTCTACACCGGCGGCGACCGGCAGCGCATCATTCTAATCGGGTTGTATCTCATGCCGTTCGCCGGCATCGCCTTTTTGTGGTTCATCGTCGCGCTGCGCATGTGGATTGCGCATTCCGCACGGCGACTAGATGCGTTGTTTTCGAACGTGCAACTGGTTAGCGGCATCATCTACGTTGCTTTGTTCCTGACGGCGGCTGCGGCGTTGTCGGCCACGGCGGCCAGCATCGAGTTTGCAGGATCGGTCATGGATCCCGATGTGACGCGCCAGTTCCTGCAATTCCACAACACGATGGTATTGGTGCTGGCGATGCGCATGGCGGCCATCTTCGTCTTCACAACCTCGAACATCGGCCGCAGCACGGGCGCGCTGCCGCGCTGGTTTATCTATGCCGGTTTTGCGGTTGGGCTGTTTCTGTTGCTGAGCGCCAGCTTCAGCCCGGCGCTAGTTCTGGTGTTCCCCGTCTGGATGATGACCCTGTGCGTGATCCTGTTGTGGCAGGCGCGGCGCGTGCTGGCGGATACTGTCTTGCCGTTGCGTCCGATGCCGGCTGACGCTACGTCACACATCGAGATGTGAGGCTATAACTAAAGCGATGACTGTGGAGCAAAAGGAGCCATGAAAGAGATTTTGACCGTTTTATCCAACGTCGCGGTGCTGACCTTCGTGGTATCGAGCATGCTAGCGATGGGTACGTCGCTGACCGTGCCGCAGATCACGTCCACGCTCAAGAACGGCAAATTGATCGCCTGGGCGCTGATCGCCAACTTCGTTCTGGTGCCGCTGGCGGCGTTGCTCGTCACGGCCATCATTCCGCTTCAGGAGAGCCAGAAGATCGCGCTGATCATCCTGGGTTGCGCGGCTGGCGCGCCGTTCCTACCCAAACTGGCGCAGTTTGCCAAGGGCAATGTGCCGTTCGCCGTCGGCCTGATGGTGCTCTTGATGGTAGTCACCATCATTTACATGCCCGTCGTCATGCCGCTGCTCTTGTCGGGCGTGTCGGTGAACCCGCTGTCCATCGCCTCGTCGCTGATCATCACCATGTTGTTGCCGCTGGGAGTCGGCTTGTTCATCAAGGCGCGCTACGCCGAGCCGGCGGCACACCTCAACCACACCATGGGGCAGATCAGCAACGTAGCGCTCATGCTGGTGCTGGTGACGACGGTGCTGGCGAACTTTCAAGACCTGATCGGCGTGATCGGCACCGGCGGCATCCTTGCTGGACTGCTATTTCTGATCGCATCTCTGGCCATCGGCTTTCTGGTCGGGCGCTTTGCAGGTGGGCCGGACGTGATGGGTGTGATGGGGTTGGGGACAGGCCAGCGCAACATCTCGGCGGCCATGCTGGTTGCGACATCGAACTTCAGCGACCCGAACGTGCTGGTGATGATCATGGTGGTGTCTACGCTGGGCTTGTTCGTGCTCTTCCCGGTTGCAGGTGAATTGGGCAAGCGGGCCAAACGCGCAACAGGAGATGCGCAAATGACTGCGCCGGACGCGACGCCGGAATCCACAGCGACTGTGTGACTGTGCAGGCAGCCGATTACAGTAGTCGGCATCCCCGGTTCGCTGGTCGGCCTGCAAGCTGAAGACCCGACCATCGCCGAGTTGCTCAAGCTACTTGGCTACGCCACCGGGGAGTGAGGTCGCCCCAATCCGCCACCTGCTCTGAGCCGCCTCGGCATGGGGTGGGAATCCAGATAAGGACGCAGTGTATCTGAACGTTGTGCCGAAGGGGAACGACGGGACGACGGTTTGCCAGCTGACGGTCGAGGATGTGCCGGTGGACGGGTTCTGGTCGGTGTGTGTCTATAACACTGAGGGCTTTGTGAAAAGAACGCGAAGGACGCTTACGTGGTCAACAACCTCACCGCGAAGACGAACGATGACGGGTCAATCTCTATCCAGCCAGTTCGGCGGCTGTGATGAGAAAGTGCCCAACTGTCTGCCGATCACGCCCGGCTGGAGCTACATGGTGCGACTGTGTCGCCCGCGCGAAGAGATTCTCGATGGCACGCGGAAATTCCCCGAGGCTCAGGCGGCAAGGCCGATAGGTTGAAGTGCGGTCACCAAGCACACGCCATGCAACAAACCGCAACAACCACGTCGGCGGCGAACGCGAAGCAGCTGCGTATGCCAACCTTTCTAATTGGCATTCGGGGCGCAACGGACTTGCCCAGGGAGATCATCGCCGGCGTGACGCTGGCTGCGCTGATGATCCCGCTCAACATCGGCTACGCCCAAGTGGCGGGCTTGCCGCCCATTGTCGGCCTGTATGCCGCCATCGTGCCGATGATCGCCTTCGCGTTGCTCAGCACGTCGCGCAACCTTGTGGCCAGCCCCGACGCGCCCATCGCCGCGCTGATCGGTGGGCTGCTAGCGAGCCTCGCTGCGCCGGAAGATCCGCGCTATGTGCAACTTGCGTTTGGCCTGGCGTTGTTGTGCGCGCTGATTTTCGTTTTGTTCTGGTTGTTCAGGCTGGGCTTCCTCGCTAACTTTCTCTCGCGCGCTGTGCTCATCGGCTTCATTACGGGTCTGGGGATCGAAGTGTTCACCAGCCAGTTGAAGAAGATCATGGGTGTGTCGCTCGAAGCCGAGGGCTACTTCCGCGAGGTCGTCGAACTGGTTCGCAAAATTCCTGAAGCGAATCTGTATGCGGCCGCCATCGGCGTGGGCAGCATCGTCATCATCCGCCTGCTCAAGCGCTACGCGCCCAAACTGCCCGGCGCGCTGATCGCGCTCGTGCTGATGACGGCGGTCGTCGCCATCTTCAATCTGGATGCGCGTGGCGTGAGTGTGCTGGGCGCAGTGCCCTCCGGCCTGCCGACGCTGGTGTGGCCGCAACTTGCGCTCAGCGACTACGTCAGACTCTTGCCCGGCGCGCTTGCGATCTGCGGCGTGACGCTGGCTGAGGGCCTTCTGATCGGGCGAAAGTATGCCCAAAAGTACAGCGACAAACTCGATGCAGACCAGGAAATGTTCGCTTTTGGCGCGGCCAACGCCGCGGCCGGGTTGACCGGCGCGTTCGTAATCGGGTCAAGCGCGTCGCGCACAGCGGCCATGGATGGCGCAGGCGCGCGCAGCCAGATTCCCAGCCTCGTCGCTGCGGGCGTCGTGGCGATCCTGCTGCTGTTCTTCTCGCCGCTGCTGGCGCTGCTGCCGAACGCGGCGCTGGGCGGCATCGTCGCCAACGCCGTGCTCAGCTTGATCGAGGTGGACGAGTTGCGCAAGCTGTTTCGCATGCGCCGCTCCGAATTCTGGATTGCCGTCGTGTGTCTTTTGAGCGTGCTTGTACTGGGCGCGCTGCCGGCGGTGATCATTGCCTTCCTACTCAGCACCATCGCCGTCGTTGGCCGCGCATCCACGCCGCAGACGGCGGTTATGGCTGTGCTGCCGGATGGCCGAGGCTACTACGCTCACGTGGACGAGGGCGCCCATCAGATCGTCACTCAGCCCGGCCTGATCATCTATCGCTTCGGCTCGTCACTGTATTTTGCCAACGCCAACACCTTTACCGATGAGGCGCAGCGGCTGGTCGAGGAGGCTACGGCCAAGGGCGACGATGAGCGTCCCTCGATCCCCATTTCGAGTGCCTCAGAAGGGGGCCGAGGGATCGGGGAGGTGCGCTGGTTCGTGCTGGATGCCGAGGCGATCAACGACATTGACACGACCGGCGCCGAGGCGTTGCGCACCGTAGCAGAGGTCTTGAAGAAGCGGGGCGTGACCCTTGCCCTCTCGCGCGCCAACCCGCGCGTGCCCGGCCTGCTCAAGGCTTACGACCTGGATGAGGCCATCCCGGAATTGCTTCGCTTCCAAACCAACCGCGATGCTGTGGCAGCGTTCGACAAGGAACGGGCCGCCAACGCCAATCCTGACGCGACAAGGGTTGCGGCCCTGGATACCGATGAGTAAAAGAGCGATGCGATGACCAAACAACAGCGCAGACAAACCAAGTCAAGCAACAGCAAAAAGGAGAAAGCAATGCCTGATGTGAACGCACACAAGCAGTCTGCCATCACACCAGCCGAGGCTCGCGCCATCGCCAAAGAAACCTACACCTACGGCTTCCTGCTGGTAGACAACTACCGCGTCATGCACTCGTTCTTCGTGGATCGTGGCGGCAAGGAGTTCAAGGCGCCGTGGAATCAGATTCACAACGAGGCGCGCATCTTCACGTCGGACGACCGAACGATAGGCAAGCACACGTTCAGCCGGGAGCGAATCGGCACCCGGTACGTCATGGCCGGGGTCTGGACGCTGGTCAACCCTGCCGATCAGCAGGACATCAAAAAGGTTCGCGACCTCCAAGACGCGATCAGTGTCGATCAGAAGAGTATGGGCAAGTTTGAGGTGCCGAACTGGGATCCGGCGAGCCAGAAGACGGTTCGTGACGCGCTGATCGCGCTTGGCGCAACGCTCCCAGACACGCGCTGCATGTTCGGCAAAAACAACGACGTGGAACTGGTGCGACATCTCGTCGGCAGCGCGATGGCGGGGGGCGACAACCCCGAGAAGGGCGCGCTTTACCTGAACGTCACGCCGCTCGAGAACGACGGCAAGACGGTGTACTGCTTGACGGTCAAGGATGTGCCGGTGGACGAGTTCTGGTCAGTGTGCGTCTATAACGCGGACGGCGACTACCAAAAGAACAAGCACGACGCCTACTCGGGCAACAGCATTACGGGGAAGAAGAACGCGGACGGCTCGGTAACGATTCAGTTTGGCGGGTGGGATGGCAAGACGCCCAATTGCGTGCCGATCGTGCGGGCTGGAATTACATGGTGCGCCTTTATCGCCGGCGCGGGCCGGTCCTCGGCGACACATGGATCTTCCCCAAGGCGCAGCCAGTGAGTTGAGCACGCCGATGCCGATGAAAAACCATGCGTGAATCATTACCCGCCACGGCGCAGAACGCGTTCAAACGTGCTGCTCGATATGTGCCGGTGCTGACCTGGGCGCGCCGCTACCAGCGCGAGTGGCTGACCAGCGACCTCATCGCGGGTGTGACGGTGTGGGGCGTGATGACGCCTTCGGCCATGGCCTATGCCCAACTGGCCGGCCTGCCCGCCCAGCACGGCTTATATGCCGCCATGATGTCGTTGATCGCCTACGCCATCTTCGGCATGTCACGCCACGTCAAGGTCATCACCAGCTCGACCGTGGCTGTGATGTCGGCCAGCGTGCTGGCGTCGTTCGCAGTCACCGACCCTGCCAGGTATCTGCTCCTGTCGTCGGCGTTGGCGCTGGCCGTCGGCATTGGGCTGGTGGCCGCGGGTATGATCAAGCTTGGCTTCATCGCCGACTTCCTGTCCAAGCCGATCATCGCCGGTTTCATCTTTGGCGTCGCCATCACCATCATCATCGGCCAATTGCCGAAGGTGTTCGGTCTACCCGGCGGCAGCGGCACGATCTTCGAACAGATCACCCAGTTCATTACTCGCTTGCCGCAGACTAACCTGTTCTCGCTTGGCATCAGCATCGGCGCGATCGTCGTGATGACAGTCATGCGCAGACGCTTCCCGCGCATCCCGGCCGGGCTGGTGGTGCTCGTGTTGTCCATCGCCGCCGTGGGGCTGTTCAACCTCGACCAGCGCGGCGTGAGCATCGTCGGCAGCGTACCGCAGGGGCTGCCGACGATCCGGCTGCCGCTCGTGTCGTTGAGAGATCTGGCCGGCATCGTCACTGGCGCGGCGGGCATCATCTTCCTGGCCGCAGGCGAATCGCTCGGCACGGCACGCGCCTACGCGACGCAACATCGCGAGGCGCTGGACGCCGACCAGGAGTTGATCGCGCTCGGCGCGTCGAACATCGCCAGCGGCCTGGCGCAGGGGTTCGCGGTGGACGTCAGCCTGTCCACCACGGCCACCTCAGAGAATGCCGGCGCACGCACCCAGTTGTCGGGTTTGGTGACGGCCGGGCTGGTGGCCATCACGCTGCTGTTCCTCGCGCCGCTGTTCGCCAGCCTGCCGAACGCCGTGCTGGGCGTGCTGGTCATCCTGTCGGTGGTAAGTCTGCTCGACGTGCAACGCCTGCTGGCCATCTATCGCGCCCGTCGCGCCGACTTCCTGTTGGCCATCACTGCGCTGGCTGGTGTGTTGCTTTCGGACGTATTGACCGGTCTGTTGATCGCGGTGTTGTTGGCGTTAGTGCAGGTGTTGTATCGCGCCAGCCGGCCGTATCTGGCCCAGTTGGGTGAAATTCCCGGTTCGCCAGGGGCCTATGGCGATCTCGCCCGCGCGCCGAACAACCAACAAGTGCCTGGCTTGTTGATCCTGCGGCTGGATGCGCCGCTGTATTACTTCAACGCCAACCAGGCGACTAAACAGATTCGCGATCTGGTAGCAGGCAGCAAGGATACCGTGCGGGCGGTGCTGCTCGACCTGGGTGCCACGGCTGACCTGGACATCACCAGCGCCGACGCGTTGCAGGAGTTGATGCGCGACATGCGTGAAGAAAACATCCGGGTGATGTTCGTGCACCTGCGCGGCGGCGTGCGCGAGCGGCTGGCGCGCATGGGCAAGATGGCGGACTTTGGCGCGGCCAACGTGTATCCCAGCATTGACGTCGCTGTGCGCGACTTCAAAGGCGCGTGGATCACGCCGGATGAAGCGCCCGTGCCGGTGGCAGAAGCGACACCGGATCGCGATGCCGGAATCGCTCATCAACGCTAAACTGTGGTCTGACCACTTAATTCTGCTTACTAGCGGTCGCGGGCGACGCCGCATGTTTGGTGAACAGACGTTTGGCACGCTTCCAGTCGAATGTCCATTCAGAAGCAATGCTCAGAAGCAATGCGCCGATTCAAACATTGGCCAGTCAAGGCATGAAGTTCAATCTCGGCGATGTTCAGCCAAGACACATGCACCGGCGTGAAGTGAAAGCACAACCGACTCAAGATACGATCGGCCTCGGCTTTGCCGAAGATTTCGATCAAGGTCACGGCATCATGGATATTGAGTTGATCCAAAACGACATCAATGCAGACGGCAGCGGGATACAACCCATCGACCAAAGAGCACATGGTCTAGGCAGAGTCCTCCTTGGTTCGGCGTTGAGTGATGAGGGCGTGTCTTTGACCCAACTTGGGTGTGGTTAACACTCATGTGAGGTAGGCGGCATCGACTTCGGCGCGACACCAACTCGCCACTTGCCACGGCTTGAACTTGTTTTTTGCAACACCTGCCGCATGGTTTCTGGCGCGACCTCCTGGATGAATCCGCGATCAATCGCTTCGTCGGCCAACAAGTGCACTGTCCAGCGTTGCCGTCCCCTGGGTGGCGCACCACAGACCAAAGCAACCAACAACTGTTCTTCTTCATTCGTCAGTCAAGGTGGCTGCCCAGGCCGAGCGCGTTCCGACAGGGCCTGCTTCGCCCCCTCTCGACACCACCGCACCCGTGTCCGCCGCACCGTGTCTCGGCTGGTATTGAATGCATCCGCTATCTGTTCATCGGTCCAGCTATGCGCCCTCTTCTCAACACAATGTCGCTCGCAGAATCTCGCGAGCCAGGTGCTTGCCGGTTCGCACCATCCGCAGCAGCATTCATCGCTCGCTGGCCGTCAACCGAACCTTGGACTTGCCTGTCATGCGCCCAAGGCACTATGCAAAATTATCTGGTCAAACCACTAGCTAGATTACACTGAAGCTAGGCGATAACAGCTTGAATCCCTGGGTGACGGACGAATAGGTGCTCGAGCCGGATCATGGGTCACCCAAAGTGTGGAAGTACAACCTGGAGACGAATGACAGGGAAGTATTCGTAGAATTCACTTCCAACGCCCTGATCAGCGATGAGGAACGATTGAAGGGAGAGAGAGTCGCAGTGCGGTCTGCGATGATAGGAAGGAGGGACAGACAACATCTGATTTTTGTGCCGCTGTATAACGAAGTGATTGCGGGTAGGCTACATGTAGCTGAGGTGTGCGCTTCAGCGAGTGAGACGCGAATTAAAGAACTTACATTAGGGGCGTATAGGATAAGTTGCTGGTGACAAATGTCGGCGAGGGTGTCGCAGAGCCGTTAGCGCGACACCTTCCTGTGAGACGCGCCTCATAGTTCGGCGCGCCAGGTCAGCGGCACCTGGCCGACAGATCGGCGGTTCATTCCGCTGTTCGCTACGCTCACGCGGGACGTAGCCGCCGGGCCGGCGGCTGCAAGCCAACGTTGGACTCTATGACTATCCCCTGCGGAGACCTCCGCTGCGCTCCGGTAACGCGCGCTACTACTCGCCGCTGCTGGGGCGTTTCATCTCGCCGGACAGCATCGTGCCGGAGCCGGAGGACCGGCGGGCGCTCAACCATTCGACTATCTTCTCAACAAAGATCCTCAATTGAGCGCTTGCCTCTTGGCGACACGCTTGGATTGAGGCTGGCTAGTGCAGTTGGGTCGCGCCGAGGACATAGATGCAAGACGTGCCTTTACGCTTTGGATCGAAGTGCCTTTCGCTCCAGCCGCGCGATCCGATGGGCAATCGCCTCGCGCAATGCCAGGTGTGAACTGGCGCGCAGCGCGCGTCGCGCGTAGGCCAGCGCGCGATCAAGGTCGCCCGTGCGCCACTCATAGTGCTTGGCGACCTCGATCAAGGCTTCGACGTCGTCCGTCTCCGCCAAACGCTGCCAGATGATCAGCGCTTCTTCCAAGTGCCCGCGGCGTTTCAGGAAGCGCGCGACATACCGCAGCGATGAGAGCGGAAGACCGGAGATCGAAGATTGCGGATTAGAGATTGGAGATCGGAGATCGGACCAACCTCCACCCTCGAGTCTCTCGACCTCTAATCTTCCAACTGCGGCGCGATAGCTGCGCTCGGCAGCGTCGTAGTCGCCCGCCCGCTCATAGAACCGGGCTGCGTTGAAGTGCTCCGCAGTGTCCTGCGGCTGCATGAGCGCATCTGCCAGGCGCGCTGTGAGCGTGACCATAGACAGGATGTCGTTCAAGTTGTGATACATCACGCGCTGCATGTCCTCGTTCGGTTCGCCACCGCCGGCAGCCAGGTATTCGCGATACAAGAATGGGATGACTGCGCCGGGTACGTCGCGCTGCTCGCGCCGCACACCAAGCAGGTGAAACTCGAGCGAGCCCAGGCTGCACGAGTCCAGGCTGCTGCGCCAAACGCGACGAGCCGGCAGCAGCAGGTCGAGGTGATGCTTGTTGGCGAAAGGGGACGCTATACGCGATAAGATGAAGCGCGACTCGAGCAGCGGCACGTCGAAGGCCTGGCCGTTGAACGTGACGAGGTGCTGACGGTCATGCACACGCCGGTTCACTTCGCACAACATCGCGGTCTCCTCAGCCGGGTCGCGCAGGAAGAATTGCTCGATGACAAAGCGTTCGCCATCGAAATACCCCAGGCCGACCAGAAAGGCAAATGTGCCGACGCCGCCATTCAAGCCGGTCGTCTCGGTGTCGAGGAACAACGCCCGGCGCAGGTCCACCTCGGCAGTAGCACGTCCCATAATCAGCCGGGCGAGTAACTCGGGCGAATAGCGCAGCGCGGCGTCCAGGGCGCGGTCGCCGTGGCGATGCGCCAGCGCGTATGCCGACCGGCTCACATAGGCAGGTCCGAATGGCGTGCGCAGCAGCTTGAGTTGAACGCGCGACGGCGCGCTGTCGCAATTCGGTTGTAGCGCCGGCCGCGATGGCTTGAGAGGTGTGGCGTGTTTGTGCACGCCCAGCCGCCGCAATCGCTCGCGCAGATTGGGGTCCATGTCGCCCCATTGTACGGGTAATGGGGTGGGATAATCGCGCGCATGGCAACGGTCTCTGTCACATCTTCCAACGGCGCTCCGATGTTCGATGTCGCGGTGCTCGGCGCGGGCCCCGGCGGATACGTCGCCGCCATTCGCGCTGCACAACTGGGATTGAAGGTCGCCCTGATCGAGCGCGATCAGCTGGGTGGCATTTGCTTGAACTGGGGATGTATCCCCACCAAAGTGCTGTTGCGCAACGCCGAGGTCGTCGAGCTGATCAAGGACGGCGAGGCCTATGGCATTAGCTACGACAACCTGCGCGTGGACTACGCCAGAGCTTACAAGCGCAGCCGTGAGGTGAGCAACCGCCTGGTGAAGGGCGTCGAGTTCCTCATGAAGAAGAACGACGTCAAGGTGTTCATCGGTGATGGGACGCTCATCGCGCCGAACGCGATCCTCGTCGAGCATCGTGGCGAAAAGCGCACGATCACGGCTAGCAATCTGATCATCGCAACCGGCGCAAAGCCGCTGGTGCTGCCCTTCCTCAAGCCAGACGGCGTGCGCGTGTTCACCTACCGGCAGCTCCTGGAAGTGCAACGCGCGCCGAAGAGCATGATAGTAATCGGCTCCGGCGCGATCGGCATGGAGTTTGCCTACGTCTTCCACGCCTACGGTTCGGAGGTGACCGTGCTGGAAGCGCTGCCGCGCATCATGCCGCTGGAGGACGAGGAGGTGAGTGCCGAGATCACGCGCTCATTTAACCGTCGGGGCATCAAAACGATTGCCGGCGCGAAGGTGACCGACGCTAAGGTTGGCACGGATGGTATCGAGGTGTTCTTCGAGACCGACAAGGGTCAGCAGTCCATCAAGTCGGAGTGGGTGCTGGTCGCCGTGAGCGTGACGCCGAACACCGCAGGCATCGGGCTGGACAAGGTCGGCGTGAAGGTGAATCAGGCCGGCTATGTCGAGGTGGATGACCACATGGCGACAAACGTGCCGGGCATCTACGCTATCGGCGACGTAACCGGCAAGTTGCGACTGGCGCATGTAGCCCAGGCGCAGGGTGTGGTGGCTGCGGAATCCATCGCCGCCAAGATGGGCAAGTACCATAGCCACATCCCTAAGCTCGACTACGACGCCATGCCGCGCTGCACCTATACCATTCCGCAGGTCGCGAGCATGGGCCTTTCGGAAGAGCAAGCCAAAGCGAAGGGCTATGAGGTCAAGGTCGGTAAGTTTCCACTGCGCGCCAACGGCAAATCTCTGGCGCTGAACAACACCGAGGGCTTCATCAAGATCGTGGCCGACGCGAAGTACGGCGAGATCCTCGGCGTGCATTGCATCGGGCCGGATGTGACCGAGCTGCTGCCGGAGTTCGTGTTGGCTAAGAACGCCGAGCTGACGCCGGAGGAGATCGCCCGCGCCGTGCACGCGCATCCGACGTTGAGCGAATCGCTGATGGAAGCCGCCGAGGGCGTGGGCGGATTGCCGATTCACATTTGATTGGTGAAACGATCTGACCTGGTCACCCTGATCGTCCTCTTCGCCATGCTATTCGCTGCAGTGGGCAGCATCGTCGCGGCGGAGTGGATGCCGGGGTTGGGTGTCGTCGCCTGGGCGGCAGCGCTGGGCCTGCTAGCCGGCACAGCGCTGGCCTACAGCAGCTTCCCCGGTTGGACGGCGCATCTGACCAGCATGATCTATGGGCTGTTTACGCTGGGCGTGATCGGCGCAACGCATCCCAGCATCGCCGGAGAGGCGGACAACTGGCGCGCGCGCACCGCGCTGCTCTTTCAGAAAATCTTTGCCTGGATCGGGGAAGCGTTGAACAACGGCGCCAGCAGCGAGCCGGTGATCTTCATCCTGCTGCTCAGCGGGCTATTCTGGGTGCTGGGCTACACGGCTGCCTGGTACTCCTTCCGCCATCGGCGCATCTGGCATGTGATCCTGCCGACTGGCGTCGCGATGTTCTCCGACGTCTACTACTACGCCGGCCAGAACCCAATGGCACCGTTCCTGCTGATCTACCTGCTGTGCGCCATAACGCTGCTGGCGCTCTCGCACTTGGCCGAGCGCGAGGCCGGCTGGTTACAAAGCCACGTGCGCTTCTCGCCTGCGTTGGGGCGATGGTTCGTCGTTGGTGGCCTGGCCATTGCCACAATGGCCGGCTTGTTCGGTTGGCGACTCAGCGAAGCGACAACCTCGGCAGCCGGTCGCAACTTCCTCGAACAGCTCAACCAGCCTTACAACGAGCTGCTCGCGCGTTGGAATCGCCTGTTCGCCAACCTGAACAACAACATTTCGCGCGAGGTGGACAGCTACGCCTCGTCCGTCACGCTCAGCGGCCCGCGCAACCTCACCGCCGAGCCGATCATGGATGTGATCGCGCCGCCGGCGCGTTATTACTGGCGCGCCGCCAGCTATGACCATTACGACGGACTGACCTGGCGGAACACTATCGAGACTGCGACCAACGCCCAACCATTCGATGTCAACATCCCGCTGGCCGGCTACGCTGAGCGCACGCCGGCGCAGGCCGACTTCGTCCTCTATCGCGGCACCGACAGCATCTATGTGCCGTCGCAGCCGCTGCGTGCCAGCGTCGGCGCACAGGCCATCTTCGAGCAGGTGAGCGACGCCACCGTGGACCTGGTTCAGCTCAAATTGCCCGTGCCCTTGCTGGACGGGAATCGCTACACAGCCATTGGCTCGGTGAGTATTGCGAACGTCGCGCAATTGCGCGCGGCGCCGCCGGATTACCCGGCCTGGACCGCGCGTTATCTGCAGGTGCCGCCGCAAGTGCCCGCGCGCGTCTTCGACTTGGCGCGCAACATCACGGCGCGCGCGCCGACGGCGTTCGACAAGGCGGCTGCCATCGAGCGCTGGCTGCGGGATAACATCGCCTACGACGAGCAGTTGCCCGCGCCGCCGCCGGGCATCGAGGCCAGTGACTACGTCCTCTTCGAGGTTCGGCGCGCCTATTGCAACTATTACGCGACGGCGATGGCGACCATGCTGCGCTCGCTTGGCATCCCTGCGCGTGTGGCCGTTGGCTATGCTCAAGGTGACATGGCGCTCGACCCCAACATCCCTGATCGCGCACTCTACCGCGTCAAGGGCGACGACAGCCATATGTGGGTGGAAGTGTTCTTCACCGGCTACGGCTGGGTGGAGTTCGAGCCGACCGCTGGCCAGCCGCCGATCGAGCGCTTCGAACCACAGGCCGAAGCGACGCCGACCCCTGCGCCAACGTCGCCGCCGCCCATACCCACGCCCCAGCCCCAGGCGACGGAAGCGGCGCAAGCCGCCACGCCTACGCCGGAGCCGCAGCCCTTACAGCCCGACGCGCCGGCTAATCCGCCACCTGCGACGAACCCTGAGGCTGGCGGCCTGTCCGAGGTACTTGACCGGCTGCGCAACAGTGGGTTGTCCTACCTGCTGCTGATTCCGCTCCTGATTGCCGTAGCGTTAGGCGCGTTGCGCTATCTCGAAAGCGCAGGGTTGGGCAGGCTGCCGGCGGTCGAGCGTGCGTATGCCCTAGTCACGCGCTACGCCGGCTGGCTCGGTGTCGGCAGGCAGCGCCAGTTCACACCCTACGAGCAAGCCGAGGCGCTCGCGGAGCGCGCGCCGCAAGCAGAGTCCGCCGTGCAACAGATCACCGACCTCTATGTGCGCAAGCGCTTCGCGCCGCCGAAGGAAGCTTACAGTCGGGACGATGCTGCAGCAGCGCTATCGGCCTGGTCCAAAGCGCGCAGCTCCCTGCGCCGGGCGTTATTGCGGGTCAGGTTGAGAGGGAAGTAGCGCGGGGCGCCGTAGCGCTTGTTGACTCACGCCCAGTTGATCACCCGACCCTCTCGGCGCGCATCCTCCGCCGCAAAGGCGAGTAGGTGGCTTTCCAACGACACACGGGCAGTCGTTTGATGTCTGGTGCGCTCGCCGTTCAGCGCTTTCACGAAGTCGCGCATCAGCCCGAAATCGCCTCCCCCGTGCCCGCTGCCATCGCCGGTTGGGTGGATCACTTCTTCTTTCAGGCTACCGTGATCCACGATGCGGAGAGCAAACGGCCGGCCTTCGCTGAAGTCGCCGTAGAGCGTCGCGTGCGTGCCATCCCAGCGCAGCGTGCGGCCTTCGCGGTCGCTGTGGCCGTGCATGGTGAAGGTGCAGGTCGCGCCGCCCTCGAATTCCAGATTGAGTGTTTGGTGGTCCACCACGTCGTTGTCGCAGCGATACACGCACCGGCCGTAGGGGTTGGTCTTTAGCTTTTCCCAGCGCTCCTCCGGCAGCGTATTGAACATGTCGGCGGCGGTGAGCATGAAGCCGTGTGTCTCGAACCGTTCCAGCGTCGAGCGCTGATGAATGTCGGCCCCGTACAGGCGCGGCGCATACCAGGGGCAGGTGGCTTCGATCGGGCAGCCATCGGTGCAATGTTCGGGGATCGGCTCAGTCGAAAGCTCGGCCGCGCGCTCGGCGCGGTAGTGCGCGAGCGATCCAAACGACGAAAGCCGCCTGACACGCTGACCCATGACCCAGATGAGGATGTCCAGATCGTGGCAGCACTTGGCGAGGATCATCGGCGCGGAGAGCGCCTGGTTGCGCCAATTGCCGCGCACAAAGCTGTGGCTCATGTGCCAATAGCTCACGTTCTCGCGGTGATCAATGGTGACGATGCGCCCCAACCGGCCGCTGTTCACGATGTCGTAGAGCGCCGTGAAGAAAGGGGTATAGCGCAGCACATGGCAAATCTGCAACATCCGTCCCAGGCGTTCGGCAGCCTCCACCAGCGCAACGCATTCTTCGCGGGTGGGCGCGATGGGCTTCTCCAACAGCACATCGTAGCCGGCAGCCAGCAGCGCCAATGTGCTGGCGTGGTGCATGCGATCCTGCGTGCAGTTGACTGCAGCACGCGCCATCTGCGGCCGCGCGACCACGTCCTCCCACGAGGCGAATTGGCGCTCGGGTGGGATGTCGTGATACGAGGCAAAGCGCGCGCGGCGCTCAGGGTCCGGCTCGGCCACGGCGATGAACTGAATCTCGTTCGGGTATTGCAGGGCATACGGTCCATACGACCAGGTTGCGCGGTTACCCGCGCCGATCATGACGGCTTCGATGGGTGACAAGTCTATCCTCCTCGTTTGTTGTGGGTCACGACTGGCGCACCACGACAGATATCTTGACTTTGCATCGAGTGGCGAGCGCCGCCGTTGCGGTGTTGCCCGTGCGCTCACCAGTTTCCTAGCCGCGTCCGGCTGGCTTCACCTGCATAGCGATCACACACCTTCTCAACCGCTGGAATGCACTTCCAGTCATCGCACGCCGCATTCACCGCTTGAATGGCAGCGATATCGCAATCCCTCATGTTGCGCCTTGAAACTCGATTATCTACTAGTAAGCCACGTTTGATTCCCGAAAGCCACTCGCTATAGTCTGTGACGTGGGTTCGCGGAGTGTCATGGAACGCCGCGACCGCCCCATTACTACAGGAGGAAAAACAGAAGTGATTCGAGTTATCTTGTTGAGCAACAAACCGATCGTCCTTGCAGGGCTGCGCAACGCATTAAAGGTTGATGCCGACATACAAGTCGTAGCCGAATCCAAGACCGTTGCTGATATGCTCCATCTTGTTGAAACGCATCAACCTGACATTGTGGTGATGGATGCAGTGTTGCCAGATGCCGATTTCCTGAATGTCATTCGTGACATGTTGGCAAAGTCGAATCCACCAGAGATTCTGATCTTCAGCCTCGATGGACGAACAGAGGTGATTCTCAAAGCCTTCCAAACCGGTGTCCGAGGATACCTTCTGTATTGTGAAGACTTCTCGCTCGTAGTTGAAGCGGTTCGCACCATCGCAGCAGGTGGCAGAAGCGCTGATGCAGTCGCTCGCCGACGCTAAAGTTGGCGACTTGATGTGGCTTGATGCTGCTGCTTTCCGAGCACTTGACCCGGCATGGTTGGAGTCTAAGTACCAGGCGGGTGTTGCAGTTGTTGCAATTGACGTGCCAGTAAGCGAACTGGCGGCAAAGGTAGGCGCTCGCCCGGATATCGTGGTGTCTGACTTGAACTTGTCGTATTCGAAGGGCCGTCCTCAAGTTTCTATGTGCCAAGACTACAGAGACAGTGATGGAGCTTTCGCTACATGCTACACGGATTTCGCCTCCGATCTCAGCCTTCTCCCAACAATCTTGTGGCCAGCAATTCAAGATGCAGTTAATCCTAAGTGATTTATACAAGTGTGAAGAATGCGAGGATTTCACATTCTCAATATCTTGATCGTGCTAGCAGTTGCAGCGCTTGGAATTACCTTTGCCCTGCCTGATAGAAAAGCGTCCGCTGATACGAACTGCAATAGTAGTGGCGTCATTTGTGGTGACACTTACTTTACCTCGCAATACGCGGCACCCTACTGGTTCTACTACGGCAATTCCAGAAGCCGCTCCCAGATTGGCAACGTCTATTACATCTATGCCCGAGGTGAGACATGGAACAATTGTGACTACTATCACCAGATTCAGATTGCGCTGAAAGAGGCGAATAACACCGCTACGGCCTTTTCACCAAATATTGTTGCCGGATCAACACAGTGTGCAAGTCAGACATTCGCCGAACTGTTCACGAGCCATGGTAGGCGAAGATTTCAAGGCAGCTCTTTGGAGTCGGTGTTGTCTGATGCTCGAATAAACATCCGTTAGCCTCGAAGTCGGCATAGACATTGATAGGCGAGAGGGTGTTTCCTCTCTGATCGTTGTGAATTGTGGATAGTGTGTCGCGTAGCATGTATCGCGTATTTCGTGTTCCGTACTCGGGGGAAACACGAAGTGGCCAGCGCTTGATCGTTGTGCTGAGCAACGCAATGATGATCGTATTGATGTGGTTTGTTCATCTCGTCGGGAGAGACGACTACACAAGGCCGTGATTTGGCGATCTCACCACCAACTGATGCTGTTAGCCGATAAGTTGCTGCTGCGCCGACGCGCGATTGTGGAGAAGATTATTGACCAGTTGAAGAATATCTCACAGATGAAGCGTACCCACCACTGCAGCCTGGTTAATTTCCTGGGCGACCTGGTATGCGGCCTGATTGCTTACTGCCATCAACCGCCGAAGCCATCACTTGGCCTGACTACTCGCTGCATCCCAGAACTGCTTCTACGTAACTGACGTTGGTTACACTGTAACCCTTTTCGGGCGCTACATTGTGAACTTGGCAAAAGCATCCACCACCGGCTTGATGTCGTCCATCAGCGGATACAGGATCGGGCAGGTGACGCCGGCGGCGACGTATTCGCGCACCTTGGCCACGCATTCATCGCTCGTGCCTACCGCCATGAGCATGCGCGGCACATCGTCGGGGATGACTTTGGCTGCGGCGATGTACTCGGCCTCGGTGGCCGGCCAGCTCATTACGCTTTGCACCTTGGCGATCAGTTCCTCGGGCACGCCGCTGGCCTTCATGATGTGCGGTTCGGTGGCGAGGTAATACGCAACCAGCTTCTTGGCCTCAAAGTAGGCCGCCCGGGGATCGTCATCGCTGAGCGAACACACCAGCAGCTCCGGCCGGTCAATCTGGTCAATCGTCTTGCCGGCCCTGGCGGCGCCCTTTGCTACTAACGCGACCGCCTTTTTGATGTAGTCCACGCTGACCACATAGTTCAGCACCACGCCGTCGCAGATCTCGCCCGTGAGTTCGAGCATTTTGTCGCCGGTTGCGCCGATGTAGATCGGGATGTCGCGTGGGCGTGTGTCGCCGAACACTACATCGAGCTTGACGCGGTCGAGCTTGACGAACTCGCCCTGGTACGTCACCTCTTCCATCGTGAAGAGTTGGCGGATGGCTTCGACGTGTTCGCGCATGGCCTGCAGCGGGCGCTCACGCTTCACGCCGACGCGGCCGGCGATGGGTTCCCACCACGCGCCGAGGCCCAGCATCACGCGGCTGGGCGCGTCGGGATCGCCGCTCACTTGCTTGCCCAGCTCCCACATCGTGCTCCAGCTCGCGGCAATGACGGCCGGGTTGCGCGTCCAGATCGGCAGCACGCCGCTGCCCACGCGCAGTTTCTTCGTGCGCGTAAGGAATGCGCTCATCATCACGATGCAGTCGCGGGCAAGGCGCGTATCCGCCTGCCAGATCTCGCTGAAGCCGTTGGCTTCGGCGTACTCGGCCATCTCCAGCTCGTAAGCGAGCGGATGCTTGTCCTGCATGTACAGGGCAAAGCGGGGTTGCTTGGGGGTGGGTGTAGGCGTTGTCATGATCAAAGACGTGCGTGGAGTAAAGGCAGAGATGCGCTTCGCTTGCTACTCCCCGATGTCCTCGTTCCACAGCTCGGGTTTTTTGGCGATGAATTCTTCCATCATCCGGATGCAGGTGGGATCGTCGAGGACGATTAATTCTACCCCGCGGCTACGCAGATAGTCTTCCGGGCCGCGAAAGCTCCTGTTCTCGCCGATGACGATCTTGGGGATTTTGTAGAGCAGCGCCGTGCCGCTGCACATGTCGCATGGCGAGAGGGTGGTGTAGAGCACCGCGCGCCGATAATCGCTGGCCTTCAGCCGGCCGGCGTTCTCCAGACAATCCATCTCGGCGTGCAAGATAGCGCTGCCTTTCTGCACCCGGCGGTTGTGTCCCCGGCCGACGATCCGGCCATCAATGACCAGCACCGAGCCGATGGGGATGCCTCCTTCGGCCAGCCCTTGGCGGGCTTCTTCGATCGCAGCTTGCATGAATTCGTCCACGTCAGCCTCCAGATAAAGATGTCTTGTTTCAGCGTTACTCGCGGCGATACGGCTTGAGGTACGCGCCGGGGTAAGGCGCATTCCGGCCTGCGATTGCCAGCGCCGCGATGGTCACGAGATACGGCAACGCCAAGAGCAACTCGTAGGGCAATTGCACCCCTTGGGCTTGCAGGCGCAGTTGCAGGGCGAAGACCCCGCCGAACAGCAATGCGCCCAACACGGCGCGCAGCGGGTCCCAGCGCGCGAAGATTACCAGCGCGATGCACACCCAGCCGCGCCCGGCGACGATGCCCGGCGTGAACGCGCCGAGCTGTGCCAGCGACAAGAACGCCCCGCCGACGGCCATGAGCGCGCTGCCGACTGTCACGGCGATGGTGCGCATGCGAAAGACGGAAATGCCGGCAGCATCGGCCGCCTCCGGGTTTTCGCCCACCGCGCGCAGGCGCAATCCAAACCGCGCGCGATACAACACCCAGGCCGCCGTCGGTGCCGCCACGAGAAACGCCAGGTAGGTGAGCCAGTGCTGATTGAGGATCGGGCCAAGCACCGGCGCGCCCGGCAGCGGGTCCAGCGGGGCAAACGGCGCGATGCGCGGCAGCACGGAGCGTTCGCCAAACACCCAGCGAAAACCGAACAGCGCCAGGCCGGTGCACAGCAGCGTGACCCCCAGGCCGGACACGTGCTGGTTGAGGCCCAGGTGCACCGTGAGCAGCGCCATCAACAATCCCATCAGCGCGCCGGCGACGATAGCTGCCAGCAGACCCGCCCACAAATAGGCAGCCCAGCCGGCGCTTGCGGCCTGCGCCGCCACGGCGAAGCCGACGAACGCGCCGAGGAACATGATTCCCTCGATGCCCAGATTGAGCACCCCGCTGCGCTCGCTGTAGAGCGCGCCGAGGGTGGCATATAGCAGCGGCGTGGCCACGCGCAAGGTGGCCGCAATCAAGCCGACCCAGAACGCAATCAGCCCGGCATCCATCTCACCCTCTCCACTCCCAGCGCAGGCGATAGTTTTGCAACAACAGCACCGCCAGGGTGACCAGCAGCAACGTCGCCTGAATGATCTCGCCGAGGTATACCGGCACCCCTAAGGCGCGGCTGACCGTCTGGCTGCCGGTGTCGATCAGGCCGATGAACAGCGCCGCCAGCACCACACCCGGCGCGCTGAGGTTGCCCAGCATGGCCACTAGGATGCCCGTGTAGCCGTGGCCGCCAGATATGGCCTCGATCAAGCGGTAGTGAATGCCGGCTACCTCCACCATACCGGCCAGGCCGGCGATGCCGCCGCTGGCCAGCGCCGAGACGAGCAGCATACGCTCGACAGGAATGCCGGCGAAGCGCGCGGCCTTCGGCTGTAAACCAACCGCGCGCATACGCAGCCCGAAAACCGTTCGCCGCAGCAACACGCCCACAACTAATGCGGTGGCGAGCGCGATGAGGAAGCCCAGATGCAGGCGCGTGCGCGGGGCCAGCTTGGGCAGGATGGCCGTCGAGGCGATCTCCGGCGATTGCGGCCATTGCGAAATCGGGTCGCGCCAAGGCCCGTTTAACAGGGCGCTGATCAGCAGCAGCGCTACCGTGTTCAGCAGCAGCGTCGTAACCACTTCGTCGGTATGCAGCCGGGTCTTCATTAACGCCGGGATGAGCGCCCAGGCCATCCCCGCGGTGAATCCGCTCAGCGCCATGAGCGGCAGTGCCACCCAGGGCGGGGCCGCGTGCATGTTCAGGCCGACTGCGGTTGCTGCTGTTGCGCCGACCAAAAACTGCCCCTCCGCGCCGATGTTCCAAAAGCCGCCGTAGAAGGCAAACGTCACTGCAATGCCGGTGAGCAATAGCGGCGTTGCCTTCACCAAAACTTCTAAGGCGCTCACCCGGCTGGAGAGCGGCTCGATCAAGAAGTGGTAATACGCGCGCAAGGGGTTGGCGCCTGCCAGCAGCACAAGCGCGCTGGTGAGGACAAAGGTAATCACCACCGCCAGCAGCGGCAGCAGCGGCTGGAGCCACAGCGGCGCCGACCGTCGCTCAACTTTGAGCGCCATGATCTGGCCCTCCCGCTTCGTGTTGCATGCCGGCCATGAGCAAACCGAGGCGCTCCGGCGTGGCCGAATCCGCCGGCATCACGCCCACAATCCGCCCGCCGTAGATCACGGCGATGCGGTCGGCGAGTTTCAACAGCTCGTCTAGGTCTTCGGAGATCAGCAAGATCGCCGCGCCGCGTTGCCGCTGGTCGAGCAATTTGCCATGAATGTACTCCGTAGCGCGAATGTCCAGGCCGCGCGTGGGCTGCGAGATCACAATCACGCGCGGTTGGCGCTCCAGCACACGCGCCAGGATCACCTTCTGCATGTTGCCGCCGGACAGGGTTCGGATGCGGTCATGGGGGCGGGCTTTGATTTGATACTCGGCGATGAGCTGCTCCGCGTGACGGCGCAGGCGCGCCCGATCCAGCAATCCATAGCGGCCGAATTCGTCGAGGTGTTCGAGCGCCATGTTCTCGGCCACGGTCAAATCGCCGACGACGCTGGCGTGACGATCTTCGGGGATGCGCCCGACGCCGGCCTGCATCATGCGCGCCGGGCCAGCGCGGGTCACGTCGGCGCCGTCCACCATGATGCGGCCTCGGCGACAGGCGCGAGTGCCCTCGATCAGCTCCGCCAGTTCGGTTTGGCCGTTGCCGGCCACGCCGGCCAGTCCCACGATCTCCCCTGCGTTGACCTGCAAGGAGACGCCGCGCAGCATCGGCGCGCCTTTGTCGTCGTCCGCCCATACGTCATCCAAAATCAACATCGGACGGTCAGCGGCAAGCTGGCGCGGCTTACTCACGCTCGCGATCGTCTGGCCGACGATCATGCGGGCCAGCTCGGCGGGGGATGCCTGGGCAGCCGACATGCTGCCCACCACACAACCGCTGCGCATCACGGTCACGCGGTCCGCGATGCGGGTCACTTCGCTCAGCTTGTGGCTGATGAAGACGACCGAAACCCCTTCGGCTTTGAGGCGCATCAAGGTCTCGAAGAGCTGCTCGACTTCCTGCGGGATGAGCACCGCCGTCGGCTCGTCGAGGATCAACACGCGGGCTTGCCGATACAAGGCTTTGAGGATCTCCACGCGCTGGCGTTGGCCGATGGACAGCGCGCGCACCTGTGCGCGTGGGTTGACTGTCAGGCCGAAGCGTTGTGCTGCGGCAGCCACCTGCGCCTCGGCGGACTTTCGGTCCAGCCGCAGGCGTCCTTCTTGGCCGAGGATGATGTTTTCGGTCACGCTCAGCGGCGCCACCAGCGCGAAATGCTGAGTGACCATGCCAATCCCCAGGGCAATGGCATCGCGTGGGGAGCGAATCAGCACGGGGTGGCCGTCTACTGCAATCGAACCGGCGTCGGCGCGATAGAGGCCGTACAGAATGCGCATCAGCGTGCTCTTGCCGGCCCCGTTTTCGCCCAGCAGAGCGTGAATTTCGCCCGCTTGCAAGTCGAAATCCACGCCCTGATTCGCCAGCACTGCGCCAAAGCGCTTGTGGATGCCGCGCATGCTGACGATCGGCGTTTGCTGCGTCATGGAGAGGGAGTGATGCGTGCTCGGCAGCGTAGGGAATAGCGCTCCGTATACGCAGCGGGGCGAGCGCATTTCTCGCGTTGCCCACCCCGCTGCGCTGCTCAAACTTGCCGAGCGCTACTTTTTCGCCGAAGCAGGCGGTTGGGCTTCGTTGATGTCCACGCGGAACAGGCCGCTCTTGATGGCTTCTTCCTTGGCCCGGACCTTCTCCAGCAGCTCCTGCGGAATGCCGCCTTTGACGTTGGTGTTGATGGGGGCCAGGCTGGCGCCGCCCTTCGCCACCATGCTGAAATCCTTGAGGTCGAGTGCGGTGTAGGCGCCGGCGCGCACCTGGGCGATGATATAGCTCACCGTTGGCTCCATGTGCCACGTTGGGCCGCTCACGACGTAGTCTGGAGCCAGCGACGATTGGTCGCTCATGCTGCCAAAGACGTATAGCCCCTTCTCGGCGGCAGCTTCGATCACGCCGAAGCGTTCGGCGAAAAGCACGTCGGCGCCGGCCTCGATCTGGGCCAGCGCGGCCTCCTTAGCTGCGGCGGGGTCGAACCAACTGTTGATGAAGGTGGTCTTCACCTCAGCGTTCGGGTTTACCTCCCAGACACCGGCGGTGAAGGCGTTGACGATGCGGTTGACTTCGGGCACGGGGTAGCCGCCGACGACGCCGATGATGTTGCTCTTGGTCAACCCACCGGCCAACATGCCGCTGAGGTAAGCCGGCTCGTGGATCCAGTTGTCGAAAACGGAGAAGTTCGGCTCTGCCGGGCCGCCGCCGGAGCCGAAGACGAAAGCCACTTCAGGGTAGTCCTTAGCGACGCGGCGCGCTGCTTCTTCGTTGCCGAAGGCATCGCCGAAGATGATGTCCGGCTTGTTCTTCTCGGCCACCTCGCGCAGCACGCGCTCCATGTCGCCGGTATAGCCGATGTCGTCGGTATAGGTGTATTCGATCTCACCGGCTTCCTTGGCCTTGAGCAGCGCAGTGTGGATGACACCCACCCAGGGTTCTTCGACGGCCGTCGCGTAAGCGCCAAAGACGTTCAGCTTGCGCTTTTCGGCAGACGAGGCTGCAGGGGGCTGAGGTTGTGGCTGTTGCTGAACGGCCGCCGGCGGCGCGGGCATCGCGCATGCCGACAACGCGCTTAGCCATAGTGTGGCGAGTGCGAGACGAGTGATGATTTGTTTCTTCATATTTGCGTCTCCTTGTCAAGCGTGGCTGAGGATTTCATGATTTGCCATACAGCAGACGCCGATTATAGGTAAGCGCCCAAAGTTTGCATACGGCGTGAACTTCGATGACGGTGTGCATGCGTGCGATGTAGGACTGAGGGTTGCAGCGAAGCGCACTCATCACCATCACGGCATTGGCGTCGGGAATTGGGCCACGTTCACGCTGACTGACTGATCGAACTGCCGGTTATCGGCCCTGATCACATGCAACGTGTAGGTGGCATTTACCTGAGGACACACAGTAATCATGGCGCTGGCGCCCACCTGGCTCGTGGTGTTGGCCGACGAGTCTACCAGGAACACGGCGTTGAACGCGCCGGTCACATTCCAGCGCAGCGTGGTGCACTGGCCACGCACGATATTGCCGTTGTCCACCGTGAACGTGATCCCTGGTGCCGGCGCGCCCGCTACCACGACCGTGACGAAGTAGTCCGTCGAACCGCCGGTGCGTGGGAACACCTGTAAACGATACTTGGTAGTTATCGCCGGGCACACCTGCCTGGAGCCAATGCCCTCCACCCCTTGGGGCGTGTTGCCATCCCAGAAGAACACTGCGTTTACTCCCTCGACATTCCAGCACAGCGTGGTGCACTGGCCAGGGCTGATCGTGTAGGCATCGGCGCGGAAGTTCGGTTGGGCAATCGGCGTTGCTGGCGCAACGGTGATCGTCAGCGGCGTGTCGAAGACCGAGCCGTTGCGGCGCTGCACGCGCAGGATGTAGGTCGTCGTGACCGTCGGGCATACCTGTCGAGCATCGTTGCCCCCCACACCTTGCGTTGAGCTGTTGCTGATTAGAAACACTGCCGCTACATTGTCAATGTTCCAACGCAACACTGTGCACTGGCCCGGCCCGATCAGCATCGTATCGGCGCGGAAGCGCGGCTCGTTCACGGGGAAAGGCGGCACGATCGGCGCATTGTGGATGCACGTCGTCCGGACGAACGCTCGGAACACCCAGCCTTCTTGCCCGTCGAAGACGATGCGATACCAGGCGTTGTTGCGTAGCCGGCCGGTCACCTGTGCCTGCTGTCCATGGAACAACATCCCGATGGATGGCCGGTATCGTGGGCCTGGCCCAAAGCGGATTGGCACGTTCCCCACTGCGCGCAGCGTCGGCACGCATCCCTGTGCAGGACCGGCTGCTGCCACCGCCGCAGGCGGCAACGGAGTGAACATCGTCGCGCATGCGACGCTCATGATCAGCGTCACCACGAGGGCTGTGATGCGAGGGCGAACGCGCGTGGACGCGTGGTTCGGACGACATATCGTCATTTCGACCTCCCGCTGCGATTGCGTGAATCGTTGAGGATTGTAAGGCGATGCGGTGCGCATCTTCCTTTCGTTTGCTCTATCTCACTTCGACCGCCACACTACGACGCGCCTCTCCACAGTAGCTACGAGCTTCAACAAGCTCAGACTACATGCCACTGAGCCCTATCGAAGTATGCGCCTACCACCGACGACATTTATGAGACAATTCTTTGCCGAGGTAACAACGCATGTCCAGTGATCGAGCCCTGCTTCCCTCCCGACGCATTCGCCTTCCCCTGCGCACACTGGCCGGACTGATGGCGGTCATTCTCATCACGGTTGCCTGCTCTGACTCCGGACAGCAGCCCACCGCGACGCCGCAACCGCCGGCCGTGGTCGAGACACCTACTGCTGTCGAGGCCACGCCCATCAGCGTGCTCGCGCCGGCTGAGCCGGCGGCAACGATGGCGCCGGCTTCCCCGCCCGTGGCCGAGCCTGCCAAGGCCACACCCACTCCTGCTGTGCCAGTCGAAGCCGCACCAGCGCAAGCGGCACAGGGATCGAGCGCGCCGGCAACCGGTCCAGCGGTGATTGCGACGGCCGGCGCCTTCGCAGAAGACAACACGCTGTGCGAACGGTTCATCGGCGAGAAGATTCCGGAGGGATTGATCCGCTATCTGCGTTGTGGGACGTTCACTGTGCCCGAGCTGCACGCCCAGCCGGACGGCAACACGATCAAGCTGCCGGTTGTAGTGATCAGGTCGGCCAGCCCGAACCCGGCCTCCGATCCCCTGGTGATGCTGCAGGGCGGCCCCGGCGGCTCAGCCATCCGCGAGTTCTTCGACGCAATTGTGCGCGCCGGCTTCTCGCCCGCCGACGACCGCGACATTATCCTGGTGGATCAGCGCGGCTCGTTCCTGTCCCAACCGTCTCTGACCTGCCCTGAATACCGTGAGACGGCGCTCAGGCATATCCAGAGCGGATTGTTGGGTGACGTGGCTGAGCAAGAGCGCATCGCTGCCAACGCTGCGTGCCGCGCGCGACTGGCCGGCGCAGGCATCAACCTGGCTGCTTATAACAGCCTGGAGAACGCTGCCGACATCGCCACCTTACCCCGCGCGCTGGGCTACGTGGACTACAACCTCTATGGCAAGTCCTATGGCGCGCTACTCGTTCAACACGTCGTGGCGCTCTATCCGCAAGGCGTGCGCAGCGTCATTCTGGATGGTGCGATCCCACGCACCGGCAAATTTGCCCTCAGCCGCAACGCAAACTTCCAGAAGGCGCTTCAGAAAGTCGCCGGCGCCTGTGCTGCCGACTCGCTGTGCGCGCGGGACTACCCGGACATCGCGCAACGTTTCGTCGCACTGGTGAGCGCGTTGAACGCCTCGCCCGCGCCGATGACGATCACCACGCGCGCACTTACCGAGGTCGTCACGCTGAACGCCCCGCTCACCGGCGAGGCGCTGCTGAGCGTGATCTACACCATGATGTACGACTCGTACGGTATCAGCCGTCTACCGCGACTGATAGATCTGGTGGAGAAGCGTGATCTCGATTACCTTGCCCGCCTGCGCGACCGCTTTGAGCTGCAAGTATTGAACGAGACCACCATCGGCATGTTCCACTCGATCTTCTGCTCGGAGGAAGCGAACTTCACCGAAGACGAGGCGCAGCAAGCCGATGCCGCCGTGCTGCCTGAGTTGAAAGTCTTCCGCTCGGCGCGCGAGATTCTGGCCACCTGCAAAGCGTGGGATGTGCCGCTACTGGGCGACGAGGTCAATGCTCCGGCCACGAGTGACGTGCCTGTGCTGGTGCTGAACGGGGAGCTTGACCCGCTTACGCCGCCGGAGTTTGGCGCGCAGGCTGCGATTGGGTTCACCAACGCAACCCAGGTGCGCTTCAAGGCGCAGGGTCACGGGCTTGCGCCGGCCAACCCGTGCGCCGCTACTCTGATCGCTAACTTCCTCAACGCGCCCGCCGAGACGTTGGATACCAGGTGCGCCCAGGGCAAGCCGATCGAGTTCAGCACGACCAGGGTTCAGTTGACAGAATTCACCGATCCAATCGCCGGCGTGGGCGGCAAGCGACCGGTGGGCTGGATCGAACTCAGCCCCGGTGTGTTCGGTGACGACGTATCGGTGGCGGCTATCCAGTTCGAGCATCAGATGACGCCTAACCCAGCGTCCGTCCGGCGGCAACTGGAGACCGGCCGGTTTCAGCGCACCAATGCACGCACGATCGGCGAGATCGCCTGGCAGTTCTTCAGCGGCAGCTCGAGCGACGGCCGGCTGCTGCAAGACATCGCTATCGGCAACGATGGCCGCTTCATCGTGCAAATGGTCAGCGGCGCGCCAGCGCAACGCGAGATGCTCTATCGGGAGGTGTTTCTGCCGGCGGTCGAGTCGTTCTTCGTCATTCAGGCGCCGGAGCAAACCATCGTCATCGAAACGCCGCAGCGCGACGACGAGGTCACCAGCCCGACGACGGTGAGCGGTTACACCAGCCGGACACCATTCGAAAACAACCTGGTGTATCGCATCTACAACAGCGCCGGTTTCATCATCAGCGAAGGCCCGCTGGCAGTGAAAGGCAACCTGGGCAGTCCTGGCACGTTCGCGGCCACCCTGCCCTTCACCGTAACGCAGCGGGAAGCCGGACGTATTGAGGTGCTGGACATTAACGCCGCTACCGGCCAGCCCTTCGCCACGGCTGCGGTGAGCGTGACGCTTGCACCCGTAAACCTGGAAGGCCAACCCCCCGTCTTCACTGTTGCGATTGATGCGCCTGCGCCCAACGCGACGATTGCCAGCCCGGCGCGGGTGAAAGGCAACATCTCGCTCACGCCGTTCGAGAATAGCCTGGTGTATCGCGTCTTCGACGCGAGCGGCGCGCAGGTTGGCGTCGGGCCGATCGGCGTAGCCGGCGAGCTGGGCCGCCCCGGCTCGTTCGATGCGACGATCACCTTCACGCCGACGCAGAGCGGACGCGGGCGCTTGCTGATCGAAGTGCCGAACGCAGCCGGCGGTCCGCCCTTCACCACCTCAGCAGTGGATGTGTTGCTGGAGGCGCCTGCCCCGTCGAGTGAGGCCATCACCGTGACTGAAGCGATCCCGCCCGCTATCGCTGCCACGCCGACGGTGACCCTAGCGCCGGAGCAGTTTAGCTTGAGACCGGCCGGCCTTGCGCGCGGGGTGACGAAGGAAATACGCCCGGGCATCCTTTTCGACCCCAACGCCCCCCTGGCGTTGAACGGCTGGCCGACGCACCTGCGCTTCCGCTTCGATAACGACCGGCTGACCGCAGACTCCTTCGTGCCGCGCCAACGCCAGTTGCTGGTTCTTCCGGTGGAGGACTACCGCGCCCTGTTCAGCGGCGATGCGCTGGCGGAATTCGACGCGACGATTGCCCGCCTCAAATCCATCCTCGAAACTCGGCCGGAGGTGATCACCGGGACAATTCCCCTGCTGCCGTCAGTGGGTGGCGATCAGGTGCTCCGCAGCCAGATCGGCTATCTCGACTTCGACGGCGGCGCGTGCGTGCGGTTCATCACCGCATATCGCTTCGACGTGGGAGCGATCACCGATGCGGACACGTTCTATACCTGCCAGGGCTTGAGCAGCGACGGCAAGTATTACGTGTCATTCGTGTATCCGGTGTCGTCCACGGCGCTGCCAGCCAGCGCGCGGCGCGTCACGCGCGCGGAGCAGGCCCGCATCGAAAGCGACCCGGCAGGCTACCTGCAGCGCGTCCAGGGCGCACTCGACCGGCTGACGTCGCAGGGCTTCCGGCCGACGTTAGCGCAGCTCGACACATTGATGAAGACGCTGGAGCTGCCGAAGCCTTGAAGCAGACCTGGTGTGGAACGTGGATTGCTATTCCGTGCCATGGATGCAGGGATCGCCCTTGCGACGATCCCTGCTTTTTGACGTTGCTGGTGAGGCTGGGCGTTACGGTATCGGCGTCGGGCCGGCAGCGGACACCGTCACCTGAGCGGCGCTGTCGTAGAGCCGGCCGTCAATACCCGTTACACGCAGGATATACGTGACGCTCTGGTTCGGACAGACCTTGATGTCGCCATTCGGACCAACTACCGTGGTGGCGTTGACCGATGAGTCAATCAGCAAGACGGCGTTGAACTGGCCGGAGACTTGCCAGCGCAGATTCGTGCACTGGCCGCGCGGCAACGAGCTGCTTTCTGCGTAGAAGTTGACGTTCGGCGCGGGCGCGCCGCCAGTTACGGTGATAGTGAGGAAGTAGTCGCGCGATACACCATCTCTGCCGATCACCTGCAGCCGATAGGTGGATGTGTTGAGCGGGCAGACCTGGCGCGAGTCGTTACCGCCCACACCCTGCTGATTGCCGCCGTCCCAAAAGAACACTGCGCGCACATCGCTCACGTTCCAGCGCAGCGTGGTGCAACTGCCGGGGTTTACAGAGTAAGCGTCGGCGCGGAAGTTCGGATCGTTCGGCTGAGGCGAATTGACATTGATGGTGACGCTCTGCTGGTAGGTTGTGCCGTCGCGGCGCTGCACGAGCAGCGTATACGCCGTCGTAGTCGTGGGACACACGGTACGCGAATCCACGCCGCCCACACCCTCCTGATACCCCCCGCTGATCAACCACACCCCGGCTACTTCGGTGATGTTCCAGCTCAGCGTGCTGCATTGGGGCGGTGTGATGACCTTTGGCGTTGCGACGAAGTTAGCCTGATTAGGAATCGGCGTCGGACCAGGCGGCAAGGGTGGATTGGGCACGACTGGCACGTTCTGCATACACGAGGTTTGCACGATCTGGCCGAACACCCATCCTTCGCGATTACCGAAAACGACGCGATACCAAGAATTGTCGCTCAGGCGACCGGTCACCTGCGCGGTCTGACCGGGGAACAACGTGCCGATGGGCGGCTCGAATTGTGTGCTGGGGCCGGAGCGCACGTTGACTTGCCCATAGGCGATCACGGTGGGCACGCAGCCCTGTGCTTGGCCGAGCGCGGTGGCAGAAGCCGGCGGCTGCGTGCCGACGAGAAGCACCACCGGCATGGCTACCGACAGCACGAGGCTGGCCAGCAAAGCCAGGCGGGCGAAGGCGCTGCTGCGTGCGAGCGAGCCAGGCGATGACGAATTGTTTGTGTCGTTCACTATGGAACTCCCATGAGAATTACGTGAATTGTAATGCCGTCGCGCACCAGGAGTGGAGCACTTCGAGTACAGACCAGATCACTCCAGGTTTCTTCAGGTAGCCAAGAGGTTTTGCTCCTGTTCGCTTTCCTCACTTTCGCTCTCTTTCGTATAATCTTCCTCGGTCACTACCCTGAACGCATGAGCGGTTTCAGGGGCGAGAGGCTGGGTGACTTCCGGAGGCAAGTGCGTTGGCCGACTACGCAGTTGAGATGCGGGACGTGAGCAAAGTGTTTGGCGACGTGGTCGCCGTGGATCACGTCTCGATGGGCATTCGCCAGAAAGAATTCTTCGCCATGCTTGGGCCGTCGGGTTGCGGCAAGACGACTTCGCTGCGCATGATCGCCGGCTTCGAGCGCCCGACGAGCGGGGAGATCTACATAGACGGCAAGGCGATGGGCAGCACTCCGCCCTTCCAACGCAACGTCAACACCGTCTTCCAGTCCTACGCGCTCTTCCCCCACATGACCGTAGAGCAAAACGTTGGCTTCGGGTTAGAGATGAAGGGCATGAGCCGGAACGAAATTGTTCGACGGGTGGGCGAAGCGTTGGAACTTGTGCGACTGCCGCAGATGGCCAACCGATATCCTCGCCAGATGTCCGGCGGACAGCAGCAGCGCGTGGCACTGGCGCGCGCACTGGTGAACCGTCCCAACGTGTTGCTGCTCGACGAACCGTTGGGCGCGCTTGACGCCAAGCTGCGCAAGGAGATGCAGATCGAGCTGAAGACGCTTCAGCGCGAGGTGGGCATTACCTTCATCTTCGTCACGCACGATCAGGAAGAGGCGCTGACCATGAGCGATCGGATCGCCGTGTTCTCCAGGGGGAAAGTGCTGCAAATCGGTACACCGCTCGAGATTTATGAGCGCCCCACCACGCGCTTCGTAGCCGATTTCATCGGCGAGACCAACTTCCTGGAAGGCAGGGTGCAAGAAGTAAACGGCGAATTCGCTAGCGTCATCGTGGACGGCGGTCGACGGTTCGTCGGGCGCGCGATGGACGGCGTGCGGCCAGGTATAGAAGCAGTCGTCTCGGTTCGACCGGAGAAAGTGCAATTGGTTGAACAACCCGACAATAGCCCCAACTGCTATGAAGTTCAGGTGCACTCTATCGCCTACGTCGGCTCGGATACGCGCGTCATCGTGGCGCTCGGCGCGAACCAGTTGGACGTGTGGGAGCAGAACACCGTCAGCACGCTCGATCCGAACTACTTCTTCAAACCCGGCGAAACAGCCTGGCTGACCTTCAAGCCGGAGAATGCGCTCGTCTTAGCCCAGTAGTTACTCGCAGCTCATCGCTCATTGCCCACCGCTCCCATGATCCAAGCCTTTCGTGAACGCCGTTCTCTGCGCATCGCCGGCCTGATGGGCCCAGGCGCGTTCTGGCTGATCGTCTTCTTCCTCATCCCGTTGCTGATCATGGCGGTGATCAGCTTCATGTCGCGCGATCAGTTCGGCTTTCCTGCACCGCCCTTCACGTTGGAGAACTACTCGGACGTCGTCAAGGATATTCGCTTCAACCCCTCTATTTCATTTGCGGGTGGGTTGAACATACGCCTGTTCGACGGCCTATACCTGGAACTGTTCTGGCGCTCGATCTGGCTTTCGCTCATCAGCACGATCATCACCTTGCTGATCGCGTTTCCCGTGGCGCTGTTCATGTCGCGGCTCCCGCGACGCTACCGCAACCTGACGCTCTTCCTGGTGATGATTCCCTTCTGGACAAATTTCCTCGTGCGCACGTATGCGTTGCAGTTCATGTTGCGTGGGAACGGGCCGATCAACACCCTGCTGCGCTCGTTGGGACTGGAGCCGATTGACCTGCTCTTCACGCCAACGGCCGTGATGATCGGCCTGGTCTACGGCAACCTGCCGTTCATGATCCTGCCGCTCTATACCTCTCTGGAGAAGTTCGACTGGACGATGATCGAGGCGGCGAACGACCTTGGCGCGAACACGCTGCGGGCCTTTCAGCGTGTCATGCTGCCGCTGGTCTCTCCTGGCCTGGTCGCTGGCTCGATCCTGACGTTCGTTCCGGCCATCGGTTCATACATCACGGTCGAGCTCATGGGTGGCGGGCGTACCAACATGATCGGTTATACGATCGCTCAACAATTCAGCGCCAGCGTGAACTGGCCATTCGGCTCGGCGCTGGCGCTGCTGATGATGATCATTGTGACCATCGCTGCTGTGTTGTACTTCCGCAGCGGGCGTGGCGAACAGCGCGCCGTCTTATAAGCATAGGGAGGAGCTGTGACATCCGACTCGACCGTCATCCTGCTCGGTGAGCGCGGCGAGATCAAGCCGAAACCGCGCGGCGAAACGCGACGCTTCAGCCTCGGTCGCTTTGCGCTGGTGACCATCACGCTGTTCACCTTCGCCCTCCTGTATGTGCCGATCGTTGTGCTGATAATCTTCTCGTTCAACAGCGCGCGCACAGGCGCCACCTGGCAGAGCTTCACCCTGCAATGGTATGGGCGCGTGTTCAGCAATGCGCGCATCCTGGAAGCGGCTGCCAATAGCTTGATTGTCGCCGTGCTGTCCACCCTGGGCGCCGTCGTGATCGGCACGTTGATGGCGATGGCGATGGAGCGCTACCGCTTTCGCGGCAAGGGCGCATGGGACGGCTTGCTCTACTTGCCGGTGATCGTGCCCGAAATCGTGATGGGCATCTCGCTGCTGATCTTCTTTGCCGCGGTCAACATCAGCCGTGGCCTGCTCACGCTGGTGATCTCGCACATCGCCTTCTGCATGCCGTTTGTCTATCTCACCATGCGCGCGCGCCTGGCCGACTTCGACCGCTCGGTGGAAGAGGCGGCGCAAGACCTCGGCGCCAACGAATGGGTCACCTTCCGGCGAGTCACCCTGCCCCTGCTTATGCCGGGCATCATCAGCAGCGCTCTGCTGGCATTTACGTTGTCGTTGGATGACTTTGTGATCTCGTTCTTCGTCACCGGCGTCGGATCGCAGACGCTGCCGGTCTACATCTGGGGCCAGATCCGCAGAGGCATCACGCCCGAGATCAACGCCATCTCCGCGCTGATGTTGGTGCTCTCTATCGTTCTCGTGATCACCACGCAGCTCATCCAGCGCCGCCAACGGGCATGAGCGCCCCGCGCTGCGTGGATAATGATTGTCGCTGCGCCACTGCGCCGGCGATCATTACTATACAAGTCAAACAAAACAAGTCAAACAAACCGATAGGAGACTGAGGGAACCATGAACCGACGAGCCTTTTTGCGACTGGGTCTGGGACTGAGCGGCGCAACGGCGCTCATGGCCGCCTGTGGCGGCGGCGCGACCACGCCGGCGCCGACAACTGCGCCGGCAGCCGATGGTCCTGCGCCGCAATCTGGTAGTGCAGATGCGGGCAAACTTGCCAGAGAGATGAGCTGGTACACCTGGGGCGGATACGTCGCCGATGGCGTCATTGACAAGTTCAAACAAGAGTTCGGCGTCACAGTCAAAATCGACACCTATAGCTCCAACGAAGAGATGGAGGCCAAATTCAAGGCGGGCGGCAACCCTGGTTATGATCTGATCACGCCATCCGACTACATGGTATCGAAGTTGATCGCCGCCGGCCTGCTGGAGAAGTTGAACTTTGGCAACATCCCCAACTTCCAATACATAGACGCCGGGCACAAGAACCTGTACTTCGATCCGACTAACGAATACTCCGTGGCTTATAACTGGGGCTGCACCGGCTTCGCCTACAACAAGACGAAAGTGACTGAGCCGATCACCAACTGGAAGCAGGTGATGAACTGGCCGGACGCGCTGAGGGGTAAGCTGGGCATGATTGACGACGTGCGCGAACTGTTGGCTGTCGGCCTGCGAGTGCTCGGTTACAGCGGCAACGCATCGGACCCGAAGGAGATCAACGCGGCGCGTGACGCGTTAATCGAGCTGAAGCGGCGCGCCAACTACACGCTGACCGACAGCCCGAACGCTGCCACGAACCTCGTTGCCGGCGACATCTTCGCCACACAAATTTACACTAACGATGCTGTTGTGGCGCGCAGCGAGAATCCCGATCTGGTCTACGTCATTCCCGGCGACGTGAGCACGGTGTGGCAAGACAACCTGTGTGTGCCGAAGGGTGCGCCGAGCCAGTACACCGCCGAAGTGTTCATCAACTTCCTGTGCCGGACCGACATTGCCGCCGAGAACGCCAACGAGATCGGCCTGGCGACGCCGAGCGCCGAGGCACTGCGCCAGGGGTTGATCGCCAAGGAGCTGGTCGAGGATAAAGCGGTGTATCCCGACGTCGCTGCCATGGGCGATGCGTTGGAGTTCCTGCGCAAGGGCAATCCAGAGGTGGACGAGCTCTACCAGCGCGCGTTCGACGAGATCAAAGCGGCCTGAAGGCGCAGCCATTACTACGCCATTCGACTATCGAGGCGGGGCGCGCTATGCGAGGGGAGCGCGCTTCGCTAATCAATCTCTCGCACATTTGGTTTTCATGAGGTGGTGTCGTCGTGCAATACTCCCGCCCATCGGACTCCATCGTCAGATCGGTGCAACCTTTTGCAGAGTGGGTGATTGACTGGATCTTTCTCTCCAGCGCTGTGGTTTCGCCGCTGGCTGCCGTCGCTGCGATCTACTACGGATTCACCGGCGCGCCGGCACCAGCGGCAGCCTGCGCCATCGTTGCCGCCGGCGCTGCATGGGGCGCTTATGCGCGTTTCGTCGCGCCCTGGCAACTGCGGGTCAAGCATTTGAAGATCGCCCCTCAGCGCGAGCAGACGGCCGAAGGATCAACCACTGCCGCAAGCCGGCCACCGCTCAAAGTCGTCTTCTTCTCCGACCTCCACCTTGGCCAATTCAAGCGCCAGGACTGGGCGCAGCGCATCGTCGAGGCGGTCAATGCGCAATCGCCCGACCTCGTTTTGATCGGTGGCGATTTCGTCGGTAAGACGGCGTGCTGTGATATTGCCGATTTGCTCGCACCACTGCGTCATCTGCAGGCGACGCACGGGGTATATGCCGTGCTGGGCAACCACGACTATGGCATTCCAGGCCCGGATCATTCCGATGAGTTGATCCAACTCTTCCCGCAGTTGAACATCCGGCTGTTGCGCAACGAGTGCGTAGCGATCGGCGACGATGTGTTGCTGGTCGGCGTGGATGAGTTGTGGACCGGCCGCGATGACCTGCACGGCGCATTGGCGTCCTACCGCCGCGCGCCGAATATGCGCGTGATCGTGCTGGGTCACAACCCCGACTTGATGCTGAAGCTCGATGGGCGTCGCGCTCACCCGGTGCTGCGAGATGCGTTCTTCATCTTCGGCCACACGCATCAGGGGCAGATCTATATCCCGCTGCTGCCGGGCCTGGCCATCCCAATCGAGTCCAAGTTCTACCGTGGCCTGCACCACACCCCCCACGGCGCGCTCTACGTCTCATCGGGCTGTGGGGAGAACAGCACGCCCACCCGTATCAACACGTGGCCGGAGATCGTGGTGTTCGAGGCATGAGGTGAAGGGGTGGGCCCCATTGGTCAACACAGGTCAGCGCACCTCACCCATCCACTCCGGATGAGCGAGCGACAAGCATGCCGGATCCTGTAGATCGTTGACCGTGAGGAGCATCGCGGCGTAGCCTCGCTATGGAGGGGTGATGATGATGATCAACGTTGGCGTGGGCATGGGTGACACGAGCAGCGTGGCTGTAGGTGTCGGCGTATCGGTCGCCGGCAACGGCGGCGGGGTATCTGTCGGGGTTGGCGATGGCGGTGGCGGGACGGTCGGTGTTGGCGTCGCTGTGGGCAGTGGCGGGACGGTCGGTGTCAGCGTCGCTGTGGGCGGGAGCGGAGTAAGCGCCCAGACCAGCTCAATGTTACCCGGGCCGGTGTAGTTCACATATTGCACTTGCAGGAAGTGCTGACCGGCGTTCAATACCCGTGTGCCCACCAGCACTTTCGCGCCGGCCGTAAAGTCGTCTATGCCGGTCACGATTGCCCCGTCAATCAGCAACCGGGCGCCGTCGTCCACCGTCGCCGTGAACACGTACGTTCCGCTCGCCAGGAAGTTGACTGAGCGCCGCCAATCCACCGAGAAGTTGAACGGGTTGACCTGTGGCGGCGGCCAGTTCGGCATTACCGCAGTATTCAAGAATCCGGGCGGGTTGGGCGGCGCAAGCGGGTCGTCGCGCTTGACGACGACCGGTCCGGTCAAGTTAGGCGAGTTGTAGTAGCGGCCTTCCCAGCCGGCGTAGTTGACCTTCCAGTTCAAGGAGACGCGTGCCGAGGCGCCTGACTTGTAGTACTCGACGCGCAGGCTGTGCATCCCGGCAGTCAGGCTTACGTCGGCCGTGACCGTGCGCAGGCCGGCGCTGAACCACTGATTGATGATCAACACGTCATCTACAAAGACGCGCGCGCCGCCATCCACGCTTAGCGTGAACTGATAGTTGTCCGTGGTCGGGAAGTTCGCGCTGCTGGTGAAGATGGCCGACCAGTTGTTGCGCGGGACGCCCGGACCGGGCGCACCGGTACCCCAGTTCACATTCAGAGGTGGGCCAGGCAAATTCTGATCGAACAGCACGGGTGGGATGAGATCCGGATTGCCAAAATACTGGCTATACCACGCGCCTGTGGGGTTGGGGTTCGGCGTCGCCGTCGGCACAATGATCGTTGGGCCGGGCGGCGGCGTGCACGTTGCGGGCAAGGTCGGAATGGGTAATGGCCCGTTGAACGTATTGTTGTCCTCATTGCTTTCGACGACCATGTTGGTCGGATCAACGACGACCAGGTTCGCGCCGGTGGTGAAGCCGGGGAACCACCGCGAGTCCGTCTGGCCAGGTGCGAGCCCATTCGGCACCAGTTGTTGCTGGTTGTTGGCTTGTACGAGGAACGGGCCGGCAGGGGCGCTGCCGATGTTCTGCACTACGACGCGAATGCCGAGTTGGGGCGAGACATAGGCGCAGCTGGCACCGGTCTCCAGCTCGATAGCTACGCTCACGATGACCAGATCGGGCAACGGACCGGCTGGGCCGGGCGTCGGCGTCGGCGCTTCGGGCGGCGCCTTGGTGGGTATCAGGTCGCCGCTGACGGTGACCGGTGCGAATTGCGTGAACCCGCTGGCCGCGCCTCGCGCGATGAGGTAGTACTGACCGGCTGTCGCGGGCGCGGTCAGATCATTCCGTTGAAAGGTACCGTCGGGACCGGCGATTGCATCGCCCAATCGCTGGAATTCGCCAAAGGGCGCAGCTGGTGAAGTTGACAGGAAAATCTCGACGGCTTCGTTGGCCTGGAAGCCGACCCCACGCACACCGAAAGGTGCGCCAGGCGCGAGCGGGCCGCTCGCCTCGACGCGCGCGCTGCTGCCTGGCGGTGGCGTTGGCACCACATCGCGTTCCATGGCGCTGCGAGACAAGAGCCAGAACGCTGCTATGCAACATAGGATCAGCAGCACTACGGTGAGGACGCCGGCCCAGACATAGCGCGACGGCGACTCCGTTTCGATGTCTGTCGCCCCTTGCGGAGGAACCGCGGATGTGGATGTCGAGGCCAATGGGGTCTGGTCGCGCTCTGAGCTCATGTCGCCTCCCTGAGATATTATAGGCGCGGCACCCGTAATCGCGAATCTCACGAATCCAGTTAACCCATGAACTGCACCAGCCCATACGATGCCTTCGCACGCATTTATGACCTGCAACACGGTGGCTTCCTGGACGATGCGCCGATGTATTTGCGTCTGGCGCGCGAGGTAGCGCCTGCGACGTCCATCCTGGAGATTGGCTGCGGCAGCGGCCGAGTCATGATCCCGCTGATCGAAGCCGGCTTTCGCGTCGTGGGTGTGGACGAGTCAGCCGAGATGCTACGCATCGCCGAGCGACGGCTGCGCACGAGTGCGCATATTCCTGCCGAGCGCTGGTCGCTGGTTCATGCCGACGCCCGTGCGCTCAGGTTGGCGGAGCCAGGGTTCGATATGGCCATCATCGCGCTCAACACCTTTCTGCACAACCTCACGCGCGACGACCAGCTCGCCACGCTGCGCGCCGCACACAGGCACCTTTCCACCGGCGGGCTGCTGGTGATGGATTTGCCGCCTAATGACGAGATGGCCTATCAACCCGACGACGGCGTCTTCCAGCTCGAGGCTACGCTGGTGGATCCTCACGCCGGGACCGAGATCCACAAATTCGTTGCCAGCCGCATCTTCTGGGCGATACAGGAGCAGGAGTTGGTTTATCGCATCGAAGAACGCCGCGCCGGCGATGCTGCTTTCACCGAACAGCTCGTCACCTTCCGCCTGCGCCATGTCTTCAAACACGAGATGGAGTTGCTTCTGCTCCAGAGCGGGTTCGCCGAGCCGACTTGGTATGGCAACTACGACCTGTCGCCCTACGGCGAAGGCAGCCCACGCATGATTGCCGCGGCGCGCGCGATCTAGCGGCTCAGTCACTTCTCAGCAAGCCGCACTATTATTTTTTAGTGATGTCCATCCGTACGCGGCTCACCATTTGGTATACAGCCGTCCTCGCGCTGATCCTCCTCATCTTTGGCATCGGCGTGTATATCTACGTCACCTGGCAGATGATCCAGCAGGTGGACTCGCGGCTCAGCCAGGCAGCCAACACCGCGCTCCCGCTTGCCCTGAGCCAGCGGCCGGAGGTCGAGGAGCGTGCCGGCCAAAAGGTGTTGACCTTGCCCGGCCTCGATGCGTTGCGCGCCTCCGAGACATACGTGCAGCTCATCGGCCCGCGCGGACAGGTAATCGGCATCTCGCCCAATATCGCCGATCCATTCCTGACGAACCACCTCGATCCGGCCGCCTTCAAGGAAGCGGCGCACATGCCTGCCGACCAGCGCGCCAGCTTATTCACCGAGGCGCAACATCGCGGGTTGCCGCCGATTCGCGTCTTTACTCAAGCATTGGCTGCGCGCAACGGGGAGGTGGTGGGGTATCTCCAGGTCGCTACGTCGCTGGAAGGTGTCAAGGCGGCGCAAAATAGCCTGTTGATCGCGCTCCTTTCGTTGGGTGGGGTGGGCATCCTGTTCTCGGCTGTGATCGGTGTGTTGCTGGCGCGGCGCGCGTTGCGGCCGGTGGACGAGCTGACGAAGACGGCAATGGCGATCTACCGCGCCGAGAACCTCGACCAGCGGGTGGCCGTGCCGAAGACAAATGACGAGGTGAGTCGCCTGTCGCAGGCGTTTAACGAGATGCTCGACCGGCTCTCCAAGCTCTTCCATGCCCAACAACGCCTGATCGCCGACGTGTCGCACGAGATGCGCACCCCGCTCACCGTCATTCGCGGCAACGTGGACTTGCTGCGGGCGATGGGCTGCGCCGACGAGGAATCGCTGGATGCGCTCACCCGCGAGAGTGACCGCATGACGCGCCTGGTTGGCGACCTGTTGCTGCTCTCACAAGCCGATGCCGGCGTGCTGCCGATGCACGTTCACAACGTCAGCCTGAACCAGGTCGTCTCGGATGTGGAGCGCAGCGGCCAGGTGTTGAGCGCCGGCCGCGTCAACGTGTCGGCGCATGTCGAACCCAACCTCGTCATCCAGGCCGATGCAGACCGATTGAAGCAGGTACTGCTGAATCTGGTAGACAACGCCATCAAGCACACGCCCGACGGCGGCCAGGTTCGTATCGAAGCCGTGCGCAGCTACAACAACTACGTGCGCATCTCCGTCAGCGACACAGGCGTCGGCATCCCCGAGAAAGACCTGCCGTACGTGTTCGAGCGCTTCTACCGTGTGGACAAGTCGCGCTCGCGAGCCAACGGCGGCTCTGGACTTGGCCTCTCGATCGCTCACTCGATTGTCCAGGCACACAACGGCCGGATTGTCGTGAGCAGTAAACCCGGCGCCGGCACGACGTTCGACGTCTATCTCCCTATGCAGCATCAGCTACCTGCAACGGGGGAGAACGGCTCGCATAACGGCATTAGCCCTGCTTGAGCGCCGCGCGCATGCGATCCAGCGCTTCGATCATCTGCGCGCGCGGACATCCGAAGTTGAAGCGCAGAAATCCCTCGCCGCCTGGGCCAAAGGTAGCGCCGTCGCTCAACGCCACGCGTGCGTGCTCTAGGAAGAACTTGTAGGGGCTCCCTGGTATGCCGGCCTCGCGAAAATCCAGCCAGCTCAGATAGGTGGCCTCCGGCGAAATCGCGCGCACTTCGGGCATGTTTTCGGCAAGGTAATCGAGCAGGGCATCGCGGTTGGCTGACAGGTATCGCTTGAGCGCAGTGAGCCAGTCATCGCATTGCGTATAAGCCGCCTGAGCCGCTGCCAGCCCCATCGCGTTCAAGGGTGGCAAGGCGCCGTTATTAGAGGCGACAAAGCGCCGGCGCAACCTTTCGTTTTGAATGATTGCGAAGCCGAAGCCCAGCCCCGGCAAGTTAAACGTCTTGCTCGGCGCCATTAAGGTGATACACCGCTGGGCGATCTCCGGCGAGAGGCTGGCCATCGGCGTGTGCGGCGCGTCATCCAGCGTGAGGTCGCTCCAGATTTCGTCGGAGCAGATCAATACGTCGTGTGACAGGCAGATTTCGGCCAGGCGCCGAAGTTCATCGCGCGTCCACGCGCGTCCAACCGGGTTATGGGGGTGGCACTGGATGAACAGCGACGTGCGCGCGCCAATCGCGCGCGCGAACGCCTCGTAGTCCACCTCGATATGCACCCGTTGTCCCTCCACGCGGTATTGCAAAGCCACTTGGGTGAGCGTCATGCCGTGATTCGCCGGCGCGGAGAAGAAGGGAAAGTAGACCGGCGTAAGGACGACTGTCGTGTCACCCACGCGCCCGAAGGCCCGGCAGACTAGGTTCAGGCCGCTGACCAGGCCGGGCAGAAAGACGATCGCTTCGGGTTGGACGCACCAGCCGTAGCGCCGCTCCAACCAGGCACAGATTGCCTGTGGCAAAGCGTCATGGGGGAACTCATACCCGAATACGCCTTCCGCCACTCGCTCGGCCAACGCCTGGCGCACCGGCTCGGGTGAGCGAAAATCCATGTCTGCCACCCACATTGGGATGACGTCGCTCGGGTAGGCTGTCCATTTCACACATCCCGGCCGGCGACGATCGAGGCGTTGGTCGAAGTCGAACGAGGTTGACGTTGAGACGTCCTGCGAAGGAAGCGGAACGCGGCTTATCGGATCCACAGTGTGGTCAAATTGTAAGCTTGGAAAAGGACGATGAGGCGACTTTCAGTCGTCGCCTCACACAAAGTGCTCACTGTATGAGCCCAGGCGGTTCAGATGGTTTCCTTTAGCGGTTTGAGCACACGCGCGCGTACAACGTTCCGTGCGGGTTTAGGGGCGATGGTGATCTTCTCGCCGGTGAAGGGGTTGACGCCTTCGCGCGCACTCGTGGCCGGCTTGTGCGCCACGGTGAACTTGACGATCCCCGGCAGGCTGAAGACCTGCGGGCCGTTGGGGCCCAGCTCGTGATGGATGACGTCGTTCAATGCGGCGAGGACTTTGTTAATATCCGATTTGCTCAGACCGGTGCTTTCCGCAAGCGCTGCCGTCAGTTGTGATTTGTTCATCGCCCTCTTGGTGTTCGTAGTTGCCATGATTCTCTCCTTAGACTGGCTTTAATATAACTCATCTCTGGCAGACTTGCGTGAGAGGAGGCGATAATATTACGTCACATCCGGTGAATCGATGGTGGCTGCTTTGTCCAACGATCTGACCTTGCTTGCCATCGCGTTAGCCGGCGCGGTGATCGGATGCGGCTTGGCGCTGCTACCGGGCCTGCACGTGTTCAACATCGCTGGGTTGGCGCTTCTGCTTTCGACGCGAGGCGTCATGGGTTTGGCCGACCAGGCGCTGGCGATGTTCCTGTTGGGCGCGTTGGTCGGCTGGGCGGTAGTCAACGTCATCCCTGCAGTGTTTCTCTTTGCGCCGGACGACGCGAACGTGGTCGCCATACTGCCGACGACCAGGTACCTGATGCGCGGGCGCGGCGCCGAAGCAGCGATGCTGGTCGGGGCAGGAAGCTTATGTGCGCTGCTTGGGTTGGCGTTGCTATCGCCGATGCTGGACGAGGTCCTTCGTCCATTGCGCGCAATCGTCCAGCCGCATACCGGCTGGATGCTCACGGCGATCATCGCCTTCCTGTTATTGGGTGAATGGCCGCGCGCAAACGATCTAGCGCCTCCACTGCGACGCTTGTTGTCGGCGTGGGCCTACCTCGGCGCCAGCCTGCTCACGTTCATTTTGAGTGGACTGCTGGGTTTCGTCCTGCTCTATCGCAGCCCGATCTCCATCGAATCGGCATTCGTCAACTTGATGCCAGCGTTCGTTGGCCTATTTGCTGTGCCTGGCCTGCTGCAGATCCTCTTGTTCGGCGTGAAACCGCCGCCACAGACGACCACGTTGCCGGCCGACCTCGAGCCCCGATTGCTGCTGCGCGGCTCGTTGACCGGATTGGGCGGCGGCTTGTTTGCCAGTGTGCTACCGGTCGTCAGTGGGGGCATCGGCGGTCTATTGGCCGGGCATGCGACCGCGCAGTGGAACGAACGGCTGTTCATGATTTCGCTCGGCGCTTCGAAAGTCGCTTACTATGTGGGCAGCTTTCTGTTGCTCTTCGTGCCCGGGTTGACGCTGACGCGCGGCGGCATGGCTTGGATGCTGAGCAGCGTCTATGTGCCATACGGATGGCGCAATTATTGGCTGGCCGTCGCCGGGATGGCGTTGGCTGGCGTGATCGCCTTCGTCGCCCTGGTCGCGTTAGCACGTGCGACGGCAAAGCTGATCAACTATCTCAGCATCAAATGGATCGCCGGTGCGTCGCTCACCATCGCAGTTGTCATCACGGTCGCGTTCACCGGCTGGAGCGGATTCGTGATAATGTTAGTGGCGACGACCGTCGGCTTGATCCCGGTCATTGTCGGCGGCCGGCGGTTGAATTGCCTGGGCTTGTTGCTGGTGCCGATCACCTTGAACACCATCGGCGTCGGCCCGGCCGTGGCGCAATGGTTGGGACTTCTGTAAATCACTCGGTGCTCCTATGACAAAGGCGCTGTTTGAAGGTCTGGTGCTCGACGAGGCGGGTCATGCTTTGCCGGTAGCCTACGTGGGCCAAGACCCGACATATGTGCTGGTCGAAGATGGCTTCAAGTATCATGTGGATGCGCGCCAAGTGGATGAGCAAGTGTTGAACCTGTTTCGCGAGCATGTGCAGCAGAACGAGGCGTTAGTCAGCGAAGGGGTGCTGCGCATGTTGGGCAAAGACGACCTGTTCACCAAAGTGGCGGTGGATCAGCAGATCCGTAACCTCGAGCAGCATTTCGCCCAGTTGTTCGAGGTGGGCATCCCGGAACAGGCGCGCCAATATCTCGGCATGCTCGGCTTCAGCATCGTCATCAACCGGCACGGCGACGTAGTGGACTTGAAGATGCCGTCCGCGCCCATTGACGAGCAGGATCTTTAGACGGCAGAAGAATAAGACCCGTCAATCCTAACGACAAAACTCAGAGACGCGAGATGGATAGCCGGCGCAGCCGTGCCCGCTTCTTGGATTGATGCGCTTCCATGCGTTCGAGCACGCCGTTGAGAAAGCGAACGGCCTCGACGATATACGGGCCTTTGTTCAGCATCACGCATTCCGCCCGTCCGCTCATTACGGCGTCCGACACCTCGGCCCGCGAGGGTGAGCCGAATTTCGCCATGCTCTCCAGCACCTGGGTCGCCCAGATCACCGGCACATGTGCCGCTTCACAAAACCAAAGGATCTCTTCCTGCACCTCGGCCAGCCGCTCAAAACCCACCTCGACCGCCAGGTCGCCGCGCGCCACCATCACGCCGACCGGCGGGAGTTGCATGCCGGCCAGCAACAACTGAGGCAGATTCTCGAACGCAGCGCGCGTCTCGATCTTCAGGATCACCCCCACATCGCGCACCTTCAGGCGGTTGAACTCCTCGCGGAGCGCTCGGACATCCTGCGGGTCGCGCACGAACGACAGGCCGATCATGTCCACGCGCGAAGCCATGATGGCCAGGTCGTCCAGGTCTTTCTGAGTCAGCGAGGGAATATCCAACTTGACGTCGGGCAGATTGATGCCTTTCTCCGCCCCGAGTTTCGCGCCGGCGGCCGGATTGGTTTGGATGATCTCCACAAGCATGCGCGCGCCGTTATTTTCGAGCACGCGCCCGCAGATTTTGCCATCGTCGAACCAGATGTGCTCTCCCGGCTTGATGGCTGAAAGCGACTCTCCCAGCGTACATGAGATCTGCGCCGGACGCATGACCTCACCCTGTGGGTTCAACGGCGCCGGGCTGCCCGGCGCGTCGTCGTTGGTCACGATGAGCTTGTCGCCAGGGCGGAGCAGAATCGGTTCGACTACTGTTGGAAGCTCGCCGATGCGGCCTTCGGCGACGAGGGCTTTCTTCCGGAGCAAGCGCGCGGTCATGCCGGTCTCGAGATAAAAAGTCCTGTCGCATTCGGCCAGCAACGCCCCGCCGATTTTGGAGACGACTTTCAACTCGCGCAATTTGCCGCGTGTGTCGGTCAACGCGATCACATCGCCGCGTTGCGCCTGCGGAAGCAGATCGCCGCCGAGGGGCACGCCGGGCGCATCTCCTGAAAATGTGCCGGCTTCTCCTTCCGGCATGAACCATACCTGCGCCGGCTTCAGGACGCAGCCCCGCAGGTCGCGTTCCGGCCTGATTTTGAGCACCTGGGCGGATGTGGCGAGTGGGCCGGTGCGCAGCTTCGGTCCGGCGAGGTCGGCATACACCTTGCATGTCCGGCCCAGTTCGCGCTCGGCCCGCCGCAGGTTCTCAATCATCTTCAGCCAAATCTCGGCATTGTCATGCGCGCAATTGATGCGCATCACATCCATGCCGGAGGCGAGCAAGTGGCGGATCAGATCCGAGTTGCTGGCCGCCTCGGTGGGCATGGTAACCATGATGCGCACAGCGCGTTTGCCGGACCCAGAACCGAATAAGCGGCGGGTGTGCTCCTGGAGCAGCGTGCGGCCTAGTTTGAAATCCACTGCCGTCACCGGCTCGAGTTGAGGCTCTCGACTGGCGAGACGATGTAGCGCGATCAACACGGCATCCAGCGTATGCAGGGTGTGCGCCTCAGAACGACCGAGCGAGCTGAGGCCGAGTGCGGCAAGCTCGTCTTGCAGGTCGCGCACATCCACCTGGCGCAGCGCAAGGTAATGGAGCAAGTTGCGCGCGCTCTCGCGGTACCCCGGCGCAGCCTGATTCACGGCGTCTTGATATTGCTGCTCGAGCGCCAACGCGCGTCGTCGCAGCTCCATTACCGGCGTGATCAGCCGTTCCGGCGACGGGCCCATCGAACGGCATTCTAGCAAGCTGTGATAAAAGCGTGTTAAGCCGGCGACGCCTTACGACCAGGGTGACCCATGCAAGATGGCCACGAAAGTCAGCGCTTCGTCCAAAGCGCGGATCGCATGCGATTCGTTTGGATTGATCACCAGCATGGCTCCGGGGCCGAGGACATGCTCGACGCCGTCGCCGCCGACAAAGGCGCCTGCGCCGCTCAACACGACGATATAGACTGGCGAACTTGGCGTGCTGTGCTCGGTCACCATTTGCCCTGGGCGCAACCCGAACAGCAGCACGCGCCCCATTTTGTCCACGTGTAAAGGCTCGGCGTGGGGCCGGTGATCATCGAACTTGACCGATTTGGGGAGATGGAAGACTTTCATCTGTTGCTGCCTCCATTGCCGGTGCGCTGTTGCAGCATGCCCGCCTGCGCGCAGCGCGTCGCATAGAACATGAGCGCCGCATAGATCAACAATGCAGCGACGTTCAACAAACCGCCCCAGCGTCGCAGTTCGAACCAGCCGGACAGATCGCCCAGGATGCGCATTGCCAGAGAAGCGTGCAACAGCACCAGGGGCGCATAGAACTGGGCCGGTAACGCAACCGAGACGCCCAGCAGCGCCGGCAGGATGATCGGCGCGTGACCGAAGATCATCGAGAAGACGAAGCCCACGAAAATCACATGCAGCGTGGCGTCGTATCGTAGCCCACCGAGCACGGCGCCGAACATCAACGCCAGCCCCCCGCCTACCCCTAGCCAGAAGTACCCGCTCAGCAGACATGCACCGATGAATCGAGGCAGCCCACTCATCCTGACCGTGCGGCGCGCGACATCGTAGCGCAACAGCCAAGCTGCCAGCGCAAGCAAACCCAGGCCCAGGATGCGCATCCCGATGTCGGGCGAAACAACGGCGACGGCGATGCCGATGCCCATGCCGGTCACTGCGATGACAAACGCCCGCTGCGCCCGAGCGGATAGCTTTTGCGTGCGCCCTAGCTCCAGCCGCTCGCCTGCGATCGTCAAGACCAGGAAGCCGATCCACCAGGGCGCGATGCGGAAGAGCGGCCATCCGCTCAGCCAGAATACGTTGCCGATCAGCAGCAGCAGCGCACCTGCCGCCATTACTCGCGCGAACGTCGCCGGCTTCATGCGCACCATGGCGAAATGAACCGCGACGAGCGCGGCGCTCCCCAGGCTAAAGGCTAGCGCGCTGAACGTGGTGGGCAACCCACCAACCACGCTGGCGACGCCCGCCGCCGACAATGCCGGCGCAATGAACGGCCATTCGCCGCTGCGGTGTTGCAGAGCGACCGCGCGTTCCAAGCCAATCACCGTCATCAGCGCGCCGCATACCATCAGCGGGCCGTGGGCCAAGGCCAGATCAACGGAAATGATCGGCAGGCTCCAACCGATGCGCACCAAACCGGCCCATGCCGCGACCACAACTGCAACGAGCGCACACGCAATGATCGCGACGCGCGCCGGGCGCAACCTGCGCGGCGCAGCGGTTGTGCTGCCGGGGATCAGCGCCGTGCTTAGCTTTGGCCTCAACATAGCGTTTCACTCCTTGACCATCATCGTCAGCGGCTCGATCACCGGACGCACTCGCGGCCACATGTTGACGACGAAGGCGGCGCTGGCCATCAGCCACAGCACGCCGGCCAGCGCAGGCAGCCATCTCAGCACCGATGCATCGCTTCCGCCAAGCCAGGACAATGGCGCGTACAGCGCTATCAGCAACACGCCGGCATTCAATGTGGCGTAGCACAACCAAACGAGTCGGAGATCGCCGCGGTCGCAGCTGCCGGTGACGACGCCTGGGTGAACCAATCGCGGCATGATCCAAACGGCAATGCCGGCGCTGAACTGCACCAGCCAGCCGACCAGCAAGACAAAGATATGGCTGGTGCGCAGTGTCCACACAGCGCCGTGGAAGGGCAGTCCTTTATTGGCAAGTACCAGACCGCCGAGCGTGAAGCCGACACCCCACCATAGTAGCGCCGTGCGCACCATGATCACCGAAACGCGTGGCATCATCGCCCTCCTTGCTGTAGCGAACGCAGTGGCGACTCTGGCGTGATGCGCCGGCGTACCCTGGGCCACAACGCGATCACCAGCAGCCACACGGCGATCACCTGCAGCACAGCGGAAAGCGCAAGCACAGCGCCGAGCACCGGGCGGGGCTGCCACGTGTACAGTGGCTCGGCGATTACCCGAAGGATGAGGCCGGCGTTGAGTGCCCCGTAGGCGCCCCAACCGAGCCTTTCGTCGCCGCGCGGCTTCTCGCGCGAATACGGCGGCAGCATCCACAACCCCACGCCACCGATCAACTGTGTGGCCCAGCCAACCATAAGTAGGTGATAGAAGACCGGCTGCAATGCGCCCAGCCGCGCATCCAGCCCAGTGCTCTGGTTGAGCAACACCAGCGTAGCAACCATGAACGCCAGGACGAGATAGGTCAGCGCTGTGCGAATGTAGAACCGGGCTTGGGGATACATCGCTGCAAAGGTCAGCCGTCCATCGGACTGCTTGGCGTGAGCGCTTTGCCTGCTGTGCCGAAGACGATCAAGAATGGCCGGCCAATCGCCTCCTCCGGACAGAATGTCTCGCACACGTTGCAATAGGCGCACACCTCCGGACGGACGATTATCGCCTTGTCGTTCACCACCTGCACTGCCTGCGTGGGGCAGAGTGCTTCGCAGTTGCCGCAACCGGTACAACGTCGCTCATCTATGCGCGGGATTACATACTGCAATCTGTGAGTCGAGACCGCTTGCATGGTATATACAACATACGCGATTCGACGGGTGATCGCGATGACCTTTGTCACATGCCGGGTGCCGCCGCTAGAATGCTCTGCATGACCATACGCGCGACAGAAGCGTTGCCTGCGCTGCAGCAGATGGCTGCTCGCGCTAATCTGCCCGACCGCGTCGTGGATGCGCTGGCAGCGATCGCGGTGATCCGAAAAGTCGCGGCGGGCACCGTCATTCAGCTCGAAGGAGATGAAGCTGAGGCGATGTATGTGGTGCTGAGCGGCCGCGTCAAAGTTGTCCGCGCGGCGTCGAACGGGCGTGAGCAAGTGCTGCACGTCGCCGGCCCCTGGGATCACATCAACCTGGTGCCGGTGCTCGATGGCGGGCCGAACCCGGCCACCGTGCAGGCGCTGACCGACACCGTGCTGGCCGCCATGCCCTGCGAGCCGCTGCGCCGATTGATGATGCGTGAGCCGGAGTTCACGATGGCACTGCTGAAGGACCTGGCCCGGCGTCAACGCCACCTGGTAACGCTGGTGGATGAGCTGGCGCTGCACTGTGTGCAAGGTCGGCTCGCTCGCCTGTTGCTTGCTCGCGCCGAGGCCGCTGAACGCGGCGAAGCCTTGATGCCGCTCACCCAGGCCGAGATGGCCAGCCAGATCGGCACAGTGCGCGAGATGGTCAGCCGCACGCTTCGCAACTTCGAGGAACTTGGCTTGATCGCTACCGAGCGTGGCGTCATCGTGATCAAAGATCGCGCAGGGTTGGCGGAGAAGGCAGAGGAATAAATGTCAACCGCTGCGTTTGTTTTGGATGGCCCGCTCGTAAGCGCGCACGTATTGCCCCGCGCTGCGTTCCCATGAGAAATCCTGCGCCATCGCCGCGCGGATCATCCTTTGCATGTGCTGCGGCCGGTCGTAATAGGTGCTGACGGCCCAGCCGACGGTGTAGTAGATGGCGCGCGCGCTGGGTTCATAGAACTTGAAGCCGGTGCCGTCGCCGGTCGCCTCGTCGTATTGTTGCACGGTATCGTCCAGCCCGCCGGTGGCGCGCACGATGGGCAGCGTGCCGTAGCGCAGCGAGTACATCTGGTTCAGGCCGCATGGCTCGAACAGCGACGGCATTAGGAAGAAGTCGGCCCCGGCTTCGATCCAGTGCGCCAGCTCGTCGCTGTAGCCGATGTAACTGCCCACGCGACCCGGATGGCGCGCCGGCAGTTCGCCGAAGAAGTGCTCCAGCGCTTTCTCGCCGCTGCCGAGGATGGCGAATTGAACGCGCATATTCGCCACGATCGCCTCGATGCACTGCGCCAGCAGGTGCAGCCCCTTCTGCTCCACCAGCCGGCTGACCACGCCGATGACCGGCGTGTCGGGCGAGACCGTAAGATTCATCCGGCTTTGCAGCGCGCGCTTGCAGATTGCTTTGCCACTCAGATCGTCGCGCGAATAGCACGCCGGGATCATCCTGTCGTCCTGTGGGTTCCACTGCGTGTAGTCGCAGCCGTTCAGAATGCCGATGTAATTCTCGCCCTTGTCGTTGAGGTAGGGCGCCATGCCATAGCCCAGCTCCGGCGTGCGCGTCTCGCGCGCGTAGTTTGGGCTGACGGTGTTGACCATGTCGGCATAGACGATGCCGCCCTTGAGGAAGTTGATTGCGCCGTGATCCTCGAACTTGTCCGGCGTGAAGTTGCCCCACTGCAGGCCGAGGTAGTCCATGTGATGCGCCGGGTAGCGGCCCTGGTAGGCGATGTTGTGAATAGTCAGCAAGCTGGACGCGCCGCCCAGGAGCGGATCGTTCCAATGCCAGATCTTCAGGTAGGCGGGCGCGAGCGCGGTGTGCCAATCGTGCGCGTGCACCACGTCGGGCCTGAAGCCGATGTCTTTGCACAGTTGTAACCCGGCGCGCGTGAGAAAGCCGAACCGGCGTGGGTTGTCCTGGTAATCGTTGAAGTCAGCGTCATGGTACAAACCCCAGCGGTCGAAATACTTCTGGCTCTCGATGAAATACACCGGCACGCCATCGTTCGCTGCTGTGTGCACTGCGCACCACTCCTGGGCGTTGCCCATCCACACCCCCATCGGCCCATGGAACCAGCGCAGGCCGTAGCGGTCGCCGTTGATAGATGCGTAGCGCGGCATCACGACGATCGCCTGGTGTCCCATGGCCCGCAGGTAGCGTGGCAGCGCGCCGACCACGTCGGCCAGCCCACCGGTCTTGGCATAGGGCGCGCATTCGGCAGCGATAAAGAGGATGTTCATGTGTGGCGTTCAGCTAACATCTTGCCCTGCGGCGCTCGTTCCCGTCAGCATCTCCATCAATCGAATCAAGATCGAGTCATCCAGGTGCGACCACCCCTGCGCCGCGGCGAGATGGTAGAGCTGCTGCGTCAATCCGCCCAGCACCAGCGGATGCCGGGCGGCATTCGCCTCGCCCATCACGATGCCGACATCTTTGACCAGGATGCTGAGCGCGCTCTTCGGTGGTTCGAATTCGCGCTCAATCATGCGCGCGCCGCGATTCTGGAACATCCAACTGTTGCCGGCGCTGTTGCCGATCACCTCGAAGACCAGCTTCGCATCCAACCCGAGCTTCTGGGCGAAGACCAGCGCCTCAGCGGCCGCGGCATTGTGGATGCACACCAGCAACTGGTTGATCATTTTCATCGCCTGTCCATCGCCGGGGCGTTCGCCGATGTGATAGATGTTTTTACCCATCGCGCGCAGCACGGGTAGGTGCGCCTCTAGTACTTCTGCCGGCGCGCCGACCATGATGCTGAGCGTGGCTTGTTGTGCGCCGATCTCGCCGCCGCTCACTGGTGCGTCTATGTAGCGCAGGCCGCGCTCGGCCAGCTGCGCCGTGATCTCGATTACCGCTGCGCGGCTCATCGTGCTCATGCCGATCACCGTGGCGTTGGGTGCGAGCGCTGCCGCGGCGCTTCCTTCGCCGAAGAGCACGTCGCGCGTCTGGGCGTCGTTCACCACCATCGCGATCAACACGTCGGCGCCGCGCGCAGCGTCCGCCGGGTTAGCCGCTGGTGTTACGCCGAATGCAGCGACGGCTTCCATCGCGGCGGGGTTAACGTCGAAGCCGCGCACCGGGAAGCCGGCGCGCACCAGGTTGATCGCCATCGGCCGGCCCATCACGCCCAGTCCGATGAAGGCGATGTGCTTTTGAGAGGAGTCGGTTTGCATTTGTTGGAGGCGTATGTGGCGAGTGACCGTTACCCGCGCGCAGATCCAGCTTCCGGCTGCGGGGGTGGCTGCAACAGCTCCAGCGTGATGCCGTTGCAATCGAGGAAGTAGATCGCATAGCCACCTTTGTTCACACCGTGCTCGATGGCCACCGGTTTATCGGCCTTGAAGCGCACCCCCAGCGCCTTCATGCGCTCGAACTCCTTGTGAATGTCGTCCACGATGAATGCCCAGTGGCCGTTGCCGATGTGATTGGTCGAGAGATCAAGGTCATCGCGGCCGTGGGGATGGACGTATTCCACCAGCTCGATATGGTGGTTGGCGCGTTCGGCGAGTGGCTGGCCCGGCACGCGCAATTGCGCCACCTTGAGATGGGCACCGGGGAAAGCCACCAGGCGGGCGGTGTATTCGTTGTGCTGCTCTTGCCCGCGAAAGTACTCCAGTCCGAGCACTTCGGTGTACCACTTGACCGACTCTTCGAGGTTCCGAACGGTGAACGAGACGTGGAAGATGCCTTGGATCATAGATTTATTCTGTCTATTCCATTCATCCGCGCATCAGCCGCAATGCGCCGCGCACAATAGCGCTGGGCTGCGGCAGCACGGCTTCTTCGAGTGTCTTGGAGACATGGATCGGCACGTCCAGGCCGGCTACCCGCACAATCGGCGCATCGAGTTCGTCGAACGCCGTCTCCATCACGCGCATAGCAATCTCTGCGCCGACGCCGCACGAAGCGTGGGACTCGTGGGTGATGAGCAGGCGATGGGTCTTGCGGAGCGATTGGACGATGGTCGCAACGTCCATCGGCACGGTGCAGCGCAAGTCAATCACCTCGGCGGAGATGCCATGCTCCTGCTGCAACGTCTCGGCGGCTTCGAGCGCGAACAACAACTGACGCGAATAGCCGACGATGGTGAGGTCGCTGCCTTCGCGCTTCACATCGGCCACGCCGAGCGGGATGGTGTATTCGCCATCCGGCACCGGCCCTTTGGTGTTGTAGAGCAGCTTGTGCTCGATGAACATGACCGGGTTCTCGTCGCGCAAGGCGCTCTTGAGCAGCCCTTTGGCGTCGGCCGGCGTGGCCGGTAGGATGACCTTAAAGCCGGGGATATGAGTGAACAGCGCCTCGAAGCTCTGCGAGTGTTGTGCGCCGTTGCCCCGCCCGCCGCCTTGTTGCGCGCGGATGACCATCGGCACCTTCACGCGACCGCCGCTCATGGCGCGCATCTTCGCCGCCTGGTTCCAGATCGAATCGGCGGCGACCAGCGCAAAGTCCATGAACATCAGCTCGGGCACGGGCCGTTTGCCGGTCATGGCCAAGCCCACGCCCATGCCGATGAAGCCGGCCTCGCTGATGGGCGTGTCGCGCACGCGCTCCGGGCCGAACCGGGCCAACAGGCCTTCGGTCACCCGAAAGACGCCGCCGTAGGCGCCAATGTCTTCGCCCATCAGGATGATGCTGGGGTCGCGCTCCATCTCTTCGGTGAGCGCTTCGCGCAATGCCTGAGTGTAAGTCAGCTCTCGCATGGTGTTGGTGTCGGCAGTGTCGTTGGTGTCGGTGGTGTCCGTTGGTGTCGGTGGTGTTGCACGGTCATGACACCAACGACACCATTGACACTATTGGCACCAACGACACTAACATTAGATCCAGAAGTCGGTGTAAGCCTCTTCGGGATCGGGATACGGTGATGCTTTGGCGAACTGGACCGCAGCTTCGATCTGCCGGTTCACGCGCGCGTGGATGGCATCGAATTCTGCATCGGTCACCCCTTCGGCCTGCGCGAGGTGGGCGCGCAGGCGCTTGATCGGGTCACGCTCGCGCCATGCGGCCACTTCCTCTTTAGTGCGGTAGCTCTCTGAATCGCCGATCATGTGGCCGAGCAGGCGATAGGTGCGCGCCTCGATGAAGGTGGGGCCTTCGCCCATGCGCGCGAGCTGCGCGGCTTCGCGCACAGCCTCGTACACTGCGCAGACGTCGTTGCCGTCCACCACGACTGCGCGCATGTTGTAGCCCTCAGCGCGATCGGCCACCTGCGCGAGAGGATTGGACTTGGCCAGCGGGGTCATTTCGGCGTAGAGGTTGTTCTCGCATAGCAAGATCAGCGGCAGCTTCCACAACTGCGCCATGTTGAGCGCCTCGTGGAAGGCGCCCTGATTGATCGCGCCGTCGCCGAAGATGGTGAGCGCTACGCGGCCGTTGCCGTCGAGTTGCGCGCTGAGGGCCGCGCCGGCAGCGATCGGCACGCCGGCAGCGACGATGGCATTCTCGCCGAGCAGGCCGATGCTGGGGTCGGTCCAGTGCATTGAGCCGCCCTTGCCTTTGCTGACGCCGGTTTTGCGACCGAGCATCTCCGCCATCGCCGCATTCACGTCAATCCCTTTTGCGATGCATGCGCCGTGGCCGCGATAGGTGCAGGTCAGGTAGTCGTCGGGGTTGATGGCGAAGCATGCGCCCACGGCGGTCGCCTCCTGGCCGACGCACGGATGAAACGAGCCGCGGATCTCCTTCTCCATGTAGAGCTGGACGCAGGCTTCCTCAAAGGCGCGAATCAGCGCCATGCGCTCATACATCGAGAGTAATAGGTCTTTGGGAAGAGACATAGATAGGATGTTCGAGTTGGATGATTGGCAAGATTGTATGTCGAAGCGCGTAAATGTGCATTTGGCGAGAGGCGCGGAGCGCGCTGGCCGCGGCGATATCTGTGGCTCAAGCGCGACGGTGCTTGCGTGGTGGCGTTGCATCCGGAAGGCCGGCCGCGTACACCTCGGCGATGGCCAGTTGCACGGCGTTGAGCAGCACATTGATGCGTTTGACCAGCCGCGCACTGTCACCCGGGCGCACTTTCGCCGTTTCCGATAGCTCAAGTGTCGCCTCGAGTAGCTTGTCCCGGAAGAATAGCGCCGCCTGCAGCGCGTCTTTGAGTGACGCGCCGGCCATCTTGCTCAACTCGCCGTAGTCTTTGCCCAACAGACGCGCTTCGTCCAACAAATGGGCGCCATCGTCGGCGGAGACGTACTGTAGCGTCAGGCCCATGAGCCGGCGGCCGAGGGCCCGATGCCGCTCGCGCATTGGCTCATCCAACGCAGCCAACCAGCCGGCAGTGCTGCGCTCGGGCAGCTCCTGGCGCGCGCGTGTCATCGCCCGGTCGGCCCACGCCTCGGCCAACGACACGTCGTGCCGGGCCACGCGATGTGACTCGGCAAACCGCTGAATGTCCGACTGTGCAAAACGGCGATGGCCGCCGGGTGTGAGCATGTAAGGGATTTCGCCGCTGTCTGCCCAGCGCCGCAGCGTGGCCGCGTGTACGTTCAACTGCGCGGCAGCCTGTTTGAGCGACAACCAGGTTTCCTTCGGATGTGTTTGTGACATCTCGCCTAGTGTACCCATGACAAAAATTCTATGCAAATCTAAGTAATTCTATATAATAGGGCATGTCTATCTACGGTAATCCATGAAACCGGTCTATAAGCCTCTGTCTGTGGCGCGGCGCGCCCTGCTCATCGGCGTCGGCACAACCTCACTCGGTGTCGGTGTCGCGGGCATGTTCCTCCCCGGCGTGCCGACGACCATCTTCCTGTTGATCACGGTGGGCTGCTACGCCCGCAGCTCCGAGCGATTGTACGTCTGGTTGGTCACGCGCCCCTGGCTACAGAAGCCGCTCGAGACAGTCTTTCGCTTCAAGGATCGCAGCACGCTCCCGCTGCGCATCAAACTGATCGCACAAACGGTCGCCTGGTCATCATTCGTCCTGACTGTATTCAGCGGCGCCGGTCTTTTCGCGCAGATCGCCACCCTGGCGCTTGCGGCTACGTGCTCTGTGGTGATGGCGATCATCAAAACCGACGATGAAAACGTCCCGACGCGCGCGTGGGACTTCACACTTCCCGACATCGCCCAACAGTTGTGGTTCGGTGCGTTGGCTGGCGCGCTGGGCGGTTTGATCTGGGGCATCGGCGGGCGCGTGATCATGCGCTTCGTGGCGAACATCGCTGAGCAGCCGCCGCAGTTCAATCCGCGCATCACCTTGATGATGCTCATCGCGACGACGATCCTGGGCTTGCTGACCGGCTTGGCCTACGCCGGCATTCGCCGCCTGCTTCCGAAGAACAAATGGGCGCACGGCGCTGCGTTTGGTGTGTTGGTCATGCTCACGCTGGGCACGATCCTGTATCTGAACCCCTACATGCAGGCCGATATCGCGCGGGTGGGCTTGCAGTGGCGCGAGCTGATCGTGGCGTTGTTCATCCCGAACTTCATCATCTACGGTCTGGTGACAAGCCTGGTGTTCGGCCGGCTGGCGCGCGATCCATTGGCGTTGGCGGCGCATCGCGAAGCGATGCGATCAGAGCGCCTCGGGCCAGCGCAATAGCCGGACGAGGTTGCCGCCCAGCACGCGGGCGATATCCGCCTCGAGCCAGTCTGACAGGTGTGCGCGCACCCACGCCGGCGAGCCGCCGCCCCAGACCAGGTGGGTCGGCCCGAAGGCATCAGCTACCTGACGGATGAAGCGTTGCACGCTGAGATACAGTGGCGCATCGCCGACGATGTGATCGAGGCCGGAAAGCTTCATGACCACGTTGGGAAAGTCGGCCAAGGCCAGCACATCGGCATATTCGGGGATCGTTCCATAGGCCGGCTCGCCGAGATGGTCAATCAGCACGGGCGTTTCAGGGAAAGCCGCGATTAAGTCGCGCGTTTGCGCCGCGTAGTTCGGGCCGATGTGCAGCTCGACGATCAAGCCAAGCTCCGCCGCCTTTGCCCATAGCGCTTTCACGCCCACGTCGCCGAAGCTGTCGAGATATATCTCCTTGCCGCGGTGGGCGTGAAAGCGCGTCGCCACGATGCGCGGCTCGCGCTTCACCAACGCCTCCAGCTTTCGCGGCGCATCTTCATCCTTCGGATAGAACAGCGAGGACGCACGCAGGCGATCCGGCTCGCGCGCCAGCGCATCGAGCACGAGCGCGTGGTCATCGCCATACGGCTCCGGCTGCACGATCACCGCGCGGTCAATGCCCTCGTCGCGCATGCGTTGCAGATAGGCAGCCAGCGGGTTGTCGTGCGTCTCGTGCGGGATGTAGGTAGCGCGTGGATGCCAGGGATAGCGTGCTGTGTCACTGCTGAAGAGGTGATGATTCCACTCGACGATCACGTCTTCACTGCTCCTGCTGCCAGGCCCTGCACCACGAAGCGTTGCGAGAGGTAATACAGCGTCATCACCGGCACAGCGGCCACCACTGCGCCGGCCATGATCAGCCCCCAACGGAACACGTCGCCGGTGATGAGGTATTGCAACGCTACTGGCACGGTGCGAATCTCCGGCGACGTTGTGAAAATCAGCGCTAACAACAGTTCGTTCCATGCACCGGTGAACGTGAACACGCTAACCGCAACCAGGCCGGGCGCAGCCACCGGCAGCAAGATACGAAAGAGTGCCTGAAGGCGCGTCGCGCCGTCCACCATGGCCTGCTCCTCCAGGTCCACCGGCACGTTGCGGAAGAACCCCATCAGCAGCCAGGTGCTGAGCGGTGCGGCGAACGTGAGGTAGGTGAAGACCAGGCCATGCAACGTATTCCCCATTTGTAAGCGGTTGATAATGACTGCCAGCGGGATGAACAGCAGCGACGCCGGCGTGAGGTACGAGAACAAGATCAGCCGGCCGATCCACGTGCGACCGCGATAGCGCAGCCGCACCAGGCTGTAGGCGGCCAAGCAACTGATGAACACAGAGATAACCGTGGCGCTGCTGGCCACAATGAGGCTGTTGCGCATGTTCACGGCGAAGCCGCGCCGACCCAGCAACTCGACGTAGTTCATCAGCGTGGGATTCGGCAACAAGAGCGACGGCATGCGATAGATGTCGCGATTCGTCTTCAGCGACACCGTGAGCATGTAATAAATCGGAAAGAGGATGAGGATGGCCAGCAAGACCAGACATGCGTAGGCCAACACTTTTTGCGAGGGGCTGAGTTTGTGCAGCATCCTGTGTTTGTTGTTACGCCCTACTCCTGGTTCCGTTCCAGCAGCTTCACACCGATGAATGCCATCATCACGAATACGGGCAACATGGCTACCGACACGGCAGCCGCCTCGCCGATGCGCAGCGTCTGTAAGCCGAAGTAGGCGAGCACCGGAAAAGTCATTGTTGCATCCGACGGGCCGCCTTGCGTGATGAGCCAGACGTTCTCGAAGCTGTTGGTCGTCCAGATCGTCGAGAGCAGCACGACGACGAGCACCACCGGCAGGATGCCGGGGATGGTAATGTGCCGGAAGCGTTGCCAGGCATTCGCACCATCGATCGCTGCGGCTTCGTACTGTTCCTGTGGCACACTCTGCAGCGCGGCCAGGAACGAGATGACCCAAAACGGGAAGCCGCGCCAGAATGTGGCCAGGATGACACTGGGCATGGCCAGCTCACGACTGAGGAAGTCTATGTTGCCGAAGCCCAGGCCGACCGCGATGATGTTGAACGCGCCGCCCTGGGGCAGATACAGCAGCTTCCACGTCAGATAGGCGACGAAAGCCGGCATCGCCCACGGCAGCAAGATCAACCCACGCCAGAATTGCCGTGCGCGAATGGCCTGGTTGAGCAGCAGCGCGATACCCAGACCGCATACTAGCTTCATCGTCTGCACCGCGCCCACCAACACGAGGGTGTTGACGATGGCCTTCTGGAAGCTGGGCACCTTGGACAGATAGATGAAGTTGGCCAGGCCGACGAATTGACCCTCGGTGCCGATCTCGCGGTTGGTGAAGCTGATCGTCACGCCGAAGATGAAGGGATAAACGACGAGGATGAGCAGGCAGACCACCACCGGCATGACCAGCGCATAGCCCAGCAGGCTAGTGCGCTTGCTGAGCGATATGCGGCTTGCGCGGACGGGGGACTGCAGCGTGGCCGGTCTTGCCATGAGTACGAGGGAGTGGGGAGTCGGAAGTGCTTTCATCACCGACTCCCCACTCGCGAATCATCATTTCCGATTCCTACTTGTATTTGTCGTAGATCGCCTGGCAGGCGGCTTGCGTCTCCTTTACGGCGTCGTCAATGCTGACGTTATCCACGACCACGCGCTGGATCATCTTGGGGATGAGGAAGTTCGTGTTGAACTCGGCGTAGGCCGGATTGTCTGTGTCGGGGAAGGCCGGCGGCGTGCCGTTCTTCGCCACGTCGAGCAAGCCAACGTGGATTGGGCTTTCCTTGAACACCGGGAAGTCCACCTGGCTGTTGAGCACGGGGCCGTAGATGGCGTTGGCGTAATATTCCCTCATGAACTCATCGTCGGCCAGATACATCAGCAGGTCTTTGGCCAGGTCCTTGTAGCGGCTGGTCACCGGGATGGCGCGTACGTTCGGGCCGTAGGGCTGTAATTGCAGCTTTGGGCCAGCCGGCAGGCCGGAGAAGCGCGTCGCCGCCAGCAGCTCCGGATCGTTGTCGCGCAGGTTGAGATATACGCTGCCGGGATTGGCGATGAAAGCTGCCTGGCCAGCTTGATAGGCCTGATTGTCGCCGGCGCCATCCCATGTGGTCACGCCAGGCGGGAACAAGCCCTTCTTGTACAGGCCGGTGATCCACTCCATAAAGGTGCGCGTCTCCGGGCTGTCGATCGTGCAGTTCTTGCCCTGGTCGTCGGCGATGCGCCCGCCCCAGGTCTGCAGCATCGTCACTGTGAGGTTGCCGTCACCGACGTTCGACAGCGCGAAGCCCATGCCGTATACCTTGGGTGGGTCGTTGACGGCCTCGGCCATCTGGCCGAGTTCTTCCCACGTCTTTGGCGCCTCGTTGAAGCCTTTCGCGCTGAGCAGGTCGTGGCGCCGGTTGATCAGGTTGCCGGAGAGGCCGAATGGGATGCCCCACACGCTGCCACCATATCTGGCCGGATCAACCGATTTGGCTGCCGACTCGAGCCATCCGCCGTGTGCGTCGCCGATCTGCTTGAACACGTCGTCCAGTGGCTCGAGTTGGCCGTTTTTGGCGAGCAACTGCATCAAGCCGGTGCCCATGTCGAGTGCATCGGGCATGGTGCCGGCCTCGACTGCAGCCGAGACCTTCTGCTGCGTCTCGTTCTGGTTGATCATCACCACGTCCACTTCGATGCCTCGCGCCTTGCCCCATTCGGTGATCTTGTCTACCAGCATCTGGTTGGCGACGTCAGAGAAGATCAGACCACCCCAGTAAGTGAACTTGCCGCCGGGCTGCGGCGCCGCAGGTGGCTGGGTGGCCTCGGCGGCAGCCGGCGTAGTCGCTGCCGGCATTTGCGGTTGGGCCGGGCCGGCCGGCGGAGCAGCGCACGCGGCTACCAACAGCGCAAGCGCCGTCAGCATGGTGAGCCGCTGGGCCCGTTTGGCGACGGTGCGATTTCGTCTGCAGTCGCGATCTCGACGTTCATTGTACGGTTGCATTCGATAACCTCCTGGTTGTATGAACAGATGTGAGCGTGGATGGATGATATGCCCTTTCGCCCTGGCGGAGTACGCCCGCGTGTGACAATTGCAAACAACCCGGCGATCAACGACCCGTTATAGGACAACGATGAAGGGCGATAAAAGGAGCGTGCAAAATAGTATAGAGGCAAGTGCAGGTCTTGACAACGCAGTGTAAAGTCGTTAGTATCTGCTACGACAAATTCAAGTTTGTAAGCACACTCTTATCCAGAGCAGCGGAGGGACCGGCCCGATGAAGCTGCGGCAACCTGAATCGAACAAGGTGCCAATTCCGGCAGCGAAAACTGGAAGATGAGAGCGCGCTAACGCATCAAGCCGTTATCGCCCTCTTGCACAGTTTCGCAAGAGGGCGCTTCGCTTTTCGGAGTGTTCTTGCGAACCCAACGTCAACGCTGAAAGTGCATTCAGTCAGGAGTTGCAGCATGAACACGATCACCGGTAGCGTGATCCCCACAGTCAGACTGTGCTTGTGTATGTAGCGGGCCGGCCGCTTCGACGCGGCATGTGACCCGCTGCCTCCGTTTGCATCACCATCGTCAGCCTCGTATGTGGCCGGTCAACGCTTGTGTGGGCCGGTCTTGTTCTGCGCACCGCAATGCCAGGTCATGAAAGTTATGCGACGTCAACTGAATCAATCCGGTTTAAGGAGTAAAGTCAAGCTATGAGCACATTTGCATATGCCCATCCCGAAGCATTGGTCAGCACCGACTGGCTGGCCGAACATCTAGACGACCCAAACATACGCATCGTGGAATCGAACGAAGATCCGCTGCTGTATGACACCGGTCATATCCCCGGCGCGATCAAGATTGACTGGACCACCGACCTGAATGATCCGGTCAAGCGCGACTACCTTGACTCGGTGCACTTTGCGGAGCTGCTTAGCAGTAAGGGCATCGCCAACGACTCGTTCGTCGTGTTCTACGGCGACAAGAACAACTGGTGGGCGACCTATGCCTTCTGGGTATTCCAATTGTTCGGGCACACAAAAGCCGCCATTCTGAACGGCGGGCGCAAAAAGTGGATTGACGAAGGTCGCCCGCTGACGCGTGATGTGCCTTCGTATCCGCGCACCGAATACAAAGCGCCGCCGCGTGATGACAAGACCATCCGTGCCTTCCGCGACGAGGTGTTGAAGCACGTGCAGAGCAGCGGCGCGCTGGTGGACGTGCGCAGCCCGGCCGAGTACACCGGCGAACGGCTGCACATGCCTGAGTATCCGAACGAAGGTGCGCTGCGCGGCGGCCACATTCCCGGCGCAAAGAACATTCCCTGGGCGCAGGCTGTGAGGGAAGACGGCACGTTCAAACCGCGCGAGGAACTCGAAGCGCTCTACAGCAGTAAGGGTATCACGCCAGATAAGGACATCATCGCCTACTGCCGCATCGGTGAGCGCAGCAGCCACACGTGGTTCGTGCTCACCTATCTGCTCGGCTACCCGCATGTGAAGAACTATGACGGAAGCTGGACCGAGTGGGGCAACAGCGTCGGCTTGCCGATCGAGAAATGAAGCATGACTGATTGATGATCGCGCGTCGCAATCATCAATCAGCCGATCGTCAGTCGTCATGAGCCAACCTTCATCTTCCCCCTGCGCCGACGGCGTCCCGTTGCCCATTGTCAGGCTGAACCGGATCGTGTTAGCTGCCGGTGTGATCGTCGCCTTGGCCTTGAACCAGCCGCTGATCACGACTGCCCTCTTCCTGCTGATCCTGCCCGCAGCGTTGTTTGGCCGGCGCGCTAGCCCAATCTACCACGTAGGCCGCCGCATCTTCGCCAAGCAAATCCCCGCTGCTCCGGCCGAGGACTTTCGTGTCCAACGCTTCAACAATCTCATCGCCGCGACGTTGCTTGGCACGGGACAGGTCGCGTTCGTGCTCGGCGTGCCGGTTGCTGGCTGGGCGTTGTCCTTAGCTGTCGCGATCGCTGCAACGGTGGCGCTGCTCGGCTTCTGTTTGGGTTGCTTCTTGTACTACCAGTTCCGACTGCAGCGCCATCGCTTCTTCGCCGCAATTGAGCCGTGAATCCTAGACCCTAAAGGTCTCAAAGACCTTTAGGGTCTTTCGTTCTCGTATGTGTAGTTATCGCTTCGACACCCGGCTGGTGCATACCGGTGAGCGGTCGGTCAACCGAGCCGACTGGCACAACGCAACGCCTACCAGCGCGCCCATTCATGGCAGCACGACCTTCCTGTATCCCACGGCGCAGGCGCTGGACGCAGCATTTGCCGCAGGTGGCGACCAGGTGGTCTACACCCGCTGGGGCAATCCTACCATTCAGGCGCTTGAGGCACTCATGGCCGATTTGGAGGAAGGGCGCGGCGCCGTGGCCTGCAGCTCCGGCATGTCGGCGCTGTATCTTGCATTGCTGGCTGCCGGCACGCCGCGCGGTGCGACCGAACCGCATCCGCGCCACATCCTCGCCTCACGCGATCTCTACGGTGCGACCGAGACGCTGTTGCGCGACTTCTTTGCCGCGCAGTCTGTCGCGGTGAGCTATTGCGACATGAGCGACCTGGCTGAGGTAAAGGCGGCGATCAGCACACATGCGCCGGACGTGGTGTTGCTCGAATCGCTGTCCAACCCGCTGCTCAAATGGGCTGATGTGGAAGCAATTGTGCACTACGCTCATCAGGCTGATGCACGCGTGATTGTGGACGCTACCCTGGCGACACCGGTGTTACATCGGCCGCTGGTACAAGGCGCAGACTTCGTAGTGCACAGCGCGACGAAGTACCTCGGCGGCCACGCCGATGCGACCGGTGGGATCCTCGTCGCACGCACCGGCCTGTTGCTCGACACAGCGCGGCGCTATGCCATCCAGCTCGGAATGATCCTGGGTCCGTTCGAAGCGCGATTGATCATGCGCGGTATCCACACGCTGGGGCTGCGGGTGCGCCGGCAGTCCGAGAGCGCGCTGATCATCGCCCAAGCGTTGCAAAAACATCCGCGCATCCGACGCGTGATCTACCCAGGCTTATCGGAGCATCCACACCACAGCCTGATGTCGTTGCAGACATGCGGCCTGTTCGGCGGCCTGATCTCGTTCGAGCTGGCCAACGCCACGCGCGAGGCCGCCTTCGCCTTCATGAACCGGCTGAAGCTGATCCTGCCTGCGACCAGCTTGGGCGACATCTATTCGTTGATCACATACCCGCCAATTTCATCGCATCGCGAACTGAACGAGGCCCAGCGCGCCGAGCATGGCATCGGCGATGGCCTATTGCGGTTGTCGGTCGGCATCGAGGACCCTCAGGATATCCTGACCGACCTCGAGAGCGCACTGTAGCTTGGCATGGGGCTAAGCGCTCAACATACTCCGAGCACATCGAGCGCTGCCCAAGCGAATCCATCCTGTAGTCAGTAACGGAAGATCGCCGCCAAGCCAGATGCCGTCGCCGTCTGCGACGCTGGCAAGGCGTAGACCGTTCCACCATGCGTTAGCGTCTGCGCCACCGCAAGGTCATAGAGATCGCCGTCGCCGTGGGCGCGCACCGGCCGGGCAATCATCTGATTCGTAACGGCGTCGTAGCTGCCCCAGCAGTGCCTGGCTGGGTCTACAAGCAGCGTATCCACGCGCCCCTCGTGCGCAGCCTGGAGAACGACGTTTAGGTCTTCCGACGCGCGTTCTGCGCCGCGCGCCTCCCTGGCTGCCAGGTACGCATCGACCGCTTGAGCTTTTGCCTCATCGAGTGTGCACTGCACGATCTGCCAGGCCGCCTGATGCAGCTGGTCGCGCGTCAGCAGTTCTGGATTGCCGTGGATCTCCTGTGCGTGCAGATGCGCGTATGTGTTGACCTCGCGGTACATCGCCAGCAAATAGTTCACGCCACTTAGGATGAGCGGCGCTGTCTTGCCGTTGAGCACCGGGCGCAGGCTGCGTTCGATCTCTTGCAGAAAGCGATGCATCCGGCCGCGCTCATCCTCGCGATGGCCGTAGCGAATGCCAATTGGCGTCCCTGTTGGGCCAATGCCCGCGGAGCGGACCAGACGCTGCTTCTCCGGCTCTTCCAGGCGCAGCGCGTCAGCGAGGCTACGCGGCAACCCCGGTACGTGGACCTCAGCGATGCTGTCGCGATCACCCTCCCATAGCCGTACGTCATTCTGGCTCAACGCCAGCACGAAGAAACGCGCGTCGTCCGTCAGCAACGGTGTGAGCGGCGTGATGTGGTGGTGGTTGCTCACTACCACCAGCGACTCGGTCGGGTAAGGCAACCAGTGGTGGTGGAAGATGCCGTTGTAGACGAATAGCGCCAAGCCATCTCGCCGGCCATCCCAGAAATTCGGACTGGCTGCTGCATCGAGCGCCGGCTGGACGAAGGCGTAGGCGGTCAGTTCGTTCTTGTTCCGCCGGCGCATCGTGGAAGGATGTACGAGATGCGGCCGAGCAGTCGTCGCGACGTTCGTATCCTCTTCCAGCAACGCTGCCAGCTCATCTCGCGCCGCATCCAACAAATTCTTCAGCACAACTTGGTTGTTGAGGATGTCCGACGCCGCACGGTGAATCGGCATGTAGATTGAGACGCACCAATCATCGCGCGGCCGAGCGAGGTCGAGCAAATTTTCTCGCGCAAATGTGGCCATACGCCTCCTCCGCCCACGCTCAATGTGCCGAGCGCGGGCAACCTGCGAACGCCTGTGGCTCGCGTTGCCCTTGAGCGCGTGATCGCCTGCGCTTGCTACGGATGGGGCCGGACCAGCAATACCGGCGCATGGGCGTGCTGCACGACGCGATCGGCGACGCTGCCCATCAAGAAGCGTCGGAGGCCGCCGTAGCCGTGTGTCGCCATCGCGATCAAGTCTGCCCCTCGGCTCTCGGCTGTGTCCAGGATTGCTTCGGCAGCCCGTCCGACCGATACCGTGGTTTCCGTTCGAATGCCCGACTCGGTCAGAACAGTCGCCACCGCATCCAAGCGGTCGCGAGCAGCCGCAGTCGCATGTTCGATCCATCGGGCGAGTTCGCCGCTGCCCGATGCAATTGAGCTGCTCATGGTACGCTCCCAGCCGAACTGGGCGCGAGTCATGATGACATCCGGCGCCGGCTCAGGGACGACTTGCATCAGCAGCACCTCAGCACCGGTGCATGCCGCCAGCTTGCGCACATAGGGCAGAATGGTGTTCGCAAGCTCGGAGCCATCCAGCGGAACGAGGATGCGCTGATACAGAGGCAACTCATCCAATTTGCCTGCACGGAGGCCGGCCGGGCGCACCAACAAGACCGGGGCATCAGCATGCTGGACGACGCGATCGGCGACGCTACCTAACAGGAAGCGGCTAATCCCGCCGCGCCCGTGCGTGGCCATGGCGATCAAGTCCGCACCTTCCTCGGCAGCGACATCGAGGATCGCTTCATCTGGCTCGGCGATCACGATGCGCGTGCGCGCCTCGACGCCCGATTGTGCTAATTCAACGGCGATGGCATCGAGGAACTGATATCCCTCGATTTCACGCTCCACCAGGTTGGTTTTGATCGGCTGCGTTGCTGAGCGTGTGGCGTCCGCTTGCCAGTGGCCCGCCATCGCAGCGCGCATCTGTGGCATGTCGGCGGCCTGGCGCTCCCACATGGCCTTGGATAAGCCATTCACGCCCCGCATTGGCTCGGACAGGGCGTGTAGCAATGTCACGCTGGCATGGCTGCACCGCGCCACCTGCCGCACGTGAGGCAACACGGAGTTCGATAGCTCCGAACCATCCAGAGGAACGAGGATCTTCGTATACATGCTCCTCACCTCCAGACCGCTTGCAGCGTCCCTTCCCGACTTCAGCCGTCGTCCAGGACGACCATCCGTCAAGCGGCGATCAGTCTCCGAATGTCTACGTCATACTGTACCGTCCAACTGTCCGAAATGCGCCCGACAAGTGGCGAGGAAGGCACCTGGCAGAACGGGTAATCCAAACGCGATGCTTCAACGCAACTGCGATCGTATAGCAAAAATAAGCCAGGCTTCTTGTGGAAGAAGCCTGGCTCTTCATGCGCGGCTGCTGACTAATCCGTGGGACTATCGGAACGGCGGCGAGTAGAGCAGTCCGCCCTGCGTGTATAGATTGTTGATGCCGCGCGGGATAGCCGTCTTGGTATTCGGGCCGAGGTTGCGATCGTAGATCTCGCCGTAGTTGCCGACGGCCTTGATCACGTTCACGGCCCAGTCCTTGCTCAGGCCCAGCTTGGCACCCAGGTCCACCTTCTCATCTGCGCCGAGCAAACGCCGTGCTTCGGGGCGCGTATCGCTCGCAGCTACACTGTCCACGTTCTCGGAGGTGATGCCGAATTCCTCGGCGGCGAAGGTGGCGAACACCGTCCACTGCACGATGTCGAACCATTGGTCGTCGCCGTGGCGCACCATCGGTCCCAGCGGCTCCTTGGACAGCGTCACATCCAGGATGACATGGTCGTCGGGGTTGGGCAACACTGAGCGGCGAGACACGAGGCCGGACTTGTCGGTAGTCACCGCGTCGCAGCGCCCTTCAGCGTAGGCGCCGAACGTGCCGTTGGCATCCTCGAACACGGCTGGCGTGTATTGCAAATTGCGCGCCGCCATCTGATCGGCCAGGTTCAACTCGGTGGTGGTGCCCTTCTGCACGCAGATCGTCGCGCCGTCCAGCTCTTCCAACTTGGTGATGTTGGAATCCTTCGGCACCATGATGCCCTGGCCGTCGTAAAAGGTGGTGGCGACGAAGTTCGCGCCGTTGTCGGTGTCGCGGGTGAGCGTCCAGGTGGTGTTGCGGATGAGCACGTCGATTTCGCCGCTCTGCAGCGCAGCGAAGCGTTGCTCAGCCGTCAGCGGGCGGTACTCGACCTTGTTCACGTCGTTGAAGATCGCCGCAGCCAGGGCTTTGCAGTAGTCAATGTCGAAGCCGCTGAATGCGCCGGCGGAATCCACGAAGCCGAAGCCCGGGACCTGGCTGTTGACGCCGCAGATCAACTTGTCGCGCGCTTTGATTGCCTTGAGCGTCTCGCCGAAGCCCGAAGGCGCCGCAGGCGCAGCGGGTGCGGGTGTGGGAGCAGCCGCACCGGTATCTGCAGGCGCGGCGGTCACCTCGACAACGCGGGTAACCTCGACTATGCGCGTGACCTCGACCGGTGCTGCCGGAGCGGCGGGTGCTGCCGCTGGAGGGGCAGCGCACGCTGCAAGCACCATTGGAACTGCCATGAGCAGGCCGAGCACCTTTCGTGAGCGTATCATTTGTCTTTCCTCCTTCGATTTCGACTAATTCTGATTCGACTGATCGGACAGCTCTACGGAGAACTGCGCTGCGGGCGAATTATATGGAAAGCTAGGCAGACGCGCATGCACAAACACGCACTTGCTCGCCTAACGGAGAGATCGCGTGAAACCACCGATGTCCACTCACACACCGAGGATCAGGTGCGTTCTCGCCAACGCGGTGCGGTAGTCCTCCAACGTGAAGCGACCGCCGCCCACGCTCATCGCATTGGCTGCGCCGGCCGCGACTGCACTGCACAACGCGTCTGCCTCGCTCGCACCTTCGCTCAACCTGTGCACCAGTGCGCCGAGGAATACATCGCCGCTGCCGATAGAGCTGACGCTGGGCACCGTCGGCGGCTGTGCGATCCCAGACCCGTTCACGCCGGCCATAGCGACGCCTTGCTGACCCAGCGTGATGATGCAGCGCCGCCATCTATGCTGCGTGCGGAGGTTGCGCGCGACGTCGAGTGCATCGGCCGGCGCTTCGACGATGCATCCCGCTAAGGCTGCAATCTCTTCGCCGTTGACCTTGACGTTGACGCCGGGTACGTTCGCAGCAGCGCGCAGCCATTCGCCACTGCTATCTACCCACACCTCCGTCCCCAGAGCGCGACACGCATCGAGTAACGCAGCGAACATGGCTGGGGTTGGGCCGGCCAGGACGCTGCCGCTGAAGGTCACTGCGCTCACATGGTGCATTGCCGCGCACGTAACGACAGATTGTGCGAATTGCTGCCAGGTCTCATCGCTTACGAGTGGCCCCGGCTCGTTGATGAGTGAAGCGTCGTGTCCGCTGCTGTCCACGACGATCGTGGCGCAGCGCGTCTCGGCGGCATGCCACGTCCATTCGCCGTGTAGCCCCTCGGCCTCGGCGAGCTGGGCGAAATGGCAGCCGGTGTGTCCACCCAACAAGCCGGTGCACAACGCGCGGCCGCCCAGCCGAATGATGCTGCGTGCGACGTTCAGTCCTTTACCGCCAGCGACGATCAATACCTGGGTCGCACGACTGACGCCGTGGAATCGAAAGTCAGGGACGACGAGCGTGCGATCGAGCGCCGGGTTGGGTGTGACACACAAAATCATAATGCATCATATCGTCTGAAGAAGTGGCTCGGCGCGGCCAGGCCGCGCTACCTCGACGTTGAGCATATGCAAATCATCGGCAAGTCGCAGATGAGCTCTCACCATAAAAACATTGTATTTTCTTCCATAACCCTGTATAATTAGATGTTGTCCATGAGCTGTTATTTCACATCCTTAGTTCATGCGCGATCATCATAAAGAAGAGAAGGAGGGTCAAAACGTGGTGAAGTTGACCAAGTTGGAGAAGACGATCCTGGAAGCGATCAAGACGGCCCCGCTGGGACTGCCGGATTGGAATGCGCTGGCCAAAGCCGAGCACATCTCGCTGGATTACATCCAGCAGCGTGTCGAGTGGATGCGCCGGGCAGGTATCATCAAGTAGCTGCCCGCGCGCGTGACCTGGGTTCGTGAAGAGCGGCATCATGAGCGATGCCGCTCTTTCATTTTGGCGGGCAACAAGTAACTCAATCCTACGGAGAAGAAGGCTTATGAAAAACCGATCGTTGCTCATCCTGGCTACGCTCCCCCTTATTCTGGTCGCCTGTGGTGGACAGCCGCCGGCGCCGGTCGAAGTCACCCGCGAAGTCGAAGTGACGCGCGAGGTAGAGGTGACCCGCATTGTCGAAGTGACACTGGCCGCGCCGGCTGAACCGGCTGCGACAAGCGGCGGGAAGCTGGCCGAGGTGAAGGCGCGTGGCAAGCTGGTGTGTGGCATCAACGGCCAGTTGCCTGGCTTCAGCTTCGGCGATGCCCAATCGGGCAACGTCGCCGGATTCGACGTGGACTTTTGCCGAGCGATTGCGGCGGCCATCTTTGGAGATAAGAATGCTGTTGAGTTCAGATCCTATTCCGCAGAGCAGCGCTTTGCTGCGCTGCGCAACGGCGACATTGACGTTCTGATGCGCAACACCACCTGGACGCTTAGCCGCAATGCCGACGAGCAGGTAAATTTCGCAGCCATCACATTCTACGACGGGCAAGGGCTGATGGTGCGCAGAGACAGTGGTGTCGCCGGTCTGGAAGACCTGGCAGGTGAAGCTGTGTGCGTACAAAAAGGCACGACGACCGAGACGAACCTGATCGAATTTGCAACCTACAACCAGTTGCAGTTTCAGGTCGCTACGTTCGATGATGCCGACCGGACTTTCGTGGCCTATGCCGACGGGCAATGCCAAGCCGTCACCGCCGACAAATCGGCACTGGTCACACGGCGCGCGATACTCCCCGACCCACAGAATCACATCATCCTCGACGCGACGCTCTCGAAGGAACCCCTTGCGCCGGTGGTGCGCCAGGATGATCCCCAGTGGCGCAACCTGGTGGACTGGGTGGTGTTTGCCGTCATTGCTGCTGAGGAATTCAATCTGAACGCGCAGAATGTGGAGGCTGTGGCAGAGACAGACCGGCGCGCCGAGGTGCGTCGGCTGCTTGGCAGCGATCCACAGACTGATCTGGGTGCGAAGCTGGGCTTGCCGAAGAGCTGGGCCGTCAACGTGATCAAGGCGGTGGGAAACTATGCCGAGATCTACGACCGCCACTTTGGTCCAACTACGATCAACCAAATCCCGCGCGGGCTAAACAATCTCTACCGCAATGGCGGTCTGCTCTATGCGCCGCCGTTCCAATAGAGAAGGCCCCCTGCCCAGAGAAACGCCTGCGCTCGTTTGTTCCAGAGAAAGCCGAGCGCAGGCGCACCGCAGAAGCTGGTCGTTATAATCGTCGCCGGTTGTTACTTGACGCACATAGCGCTTTCGACACCTCACAATAGAAGGTTCTTTCATGTCTATCCTCGCAGATAAAAACACGCGCCTGATCGTGCAAGGTATCACTGGCCGAGAGGGCGACTTCCACGCGCGCCAGATGCATGCCTACAGCCCAATCGTGGTCGGCGGCGTCACGCCCGGCAAAGGCGGCATGGTGACGGACTACGGCGTGCCCGTCTTCGACACCGTTGGCCAAGCCGTGCGCGAAGTGGGCGCCAATGCCAGCGTGATTTACGTGCCGGCGCGCTTCGCGCCCGACGCCATCATGGAAGCCGCCGACGCCGGCATCAAGCTGATCGTGTGCATTACCGAAGGCATCCCGGTCATTGACATGATCCGCGTGCGCGCTTACCTGGACACGAAGCAGTCGCTGCTGCTAGGCCCGAACTGCCCTGGCTTGCTCACGCCCGGACAGGCCAAGATCGGCATCATCCCAGGCAACATCGCCACGCCCGGCAACGTGGGTGTGGTGTCGCGCAGCGGCACCCTAACCTATGAGACCGTGAATGCGCTGACACAAGCCGGCATGGGCCAGAGCACCATCGTTGGCATCGGCGGTGACCCGGTGCGCGGCCTGGGCTTCCTCGAAGTGATCCGGATGTTCAATGAGGACCCGGAGACGGAGAAGATCGTGATGATCGGCGAGATCGGTGGCAGCGACGAGGAGACCACGGCTGCCTGGATCAAGGATCACGTCAAGAAGCCGATGGCCGGCTTCATCGCCGGACGCTCGGCGCCGCCCGGCAAACGCATGGGCCACGCCGGCGCGATCATCGAAGGCGGCATGGGCACGGCAGAGAGCAAGATCGCCGCGATGAAGGCCGCCGGCATTCGCATGGCCGATCTGCCGACGGATATTCCCGCGCTGCTGCGCTAGGAAGGGCATTCTGCGTCAAGCATCTGTCTGATGCGCGATGGCCAAGTTCTATGTGGTGTGGCAGGGCCGTGTGCCGGGTGTGTACGACAACTGGGCACAGGCACGAGCGCAAGTGGAAGGCTTTGCCGGCGCGCGCTATCGCGCCTTTCCCAACCGCGCCCAGGCCGCAGCCGCGTTCGCAGCCGGCAGCTTCGCGCGTGATGCGGCAGCTCCGCCGGCCAAAGCGCGCAAGGGCTACGCCGTGGATGCCGCCTGGAACGCCCGCTCGAAGGTGATGGAGTATCGCTGCGTCGAGATCGCCACCGGCCGCGAGGTATTCCGCGAAGGGCCGTTTGAAGACGCGACGAACAACGTCGGCGAGTTTCTCGCTGTTGCGCATGCGCTGGCCTGGTTGAACGCGCGCGGTAGCCAGGCGCCGGTCTACACCGACTCGAACAACGCGATCGCATGGGTCGCCCAGGCGCGCTGCCAAACGACGCTAGCGCGCACACCGCGCAACGCGGTGCTATTCGAGCGCATTGCGCAAGCCGAACGCTGGCTGGACGAGCGCGAGTATTGCAACGCCGTGCTGAAGTGGCGCACCGAAGAATGGGGCGAGAACCCGGCGGACTTTGGCAGAAAGTAAAAAGATGCTCAACCCTTCCGCAATCCGCAGCGAATTCCCCGCGCTGGCGCGCGAACACGCCGGCCGGCCGCTGGTGTTCTTCGACGCGCCCGGCGGCACGCAGGTCACGCGGCGCTGCCTGGACTACATGGTCGAGTACCTCACGCGCCACAACGCCAACACGCACGGCGCATTCATCACCGCCCAGGAGAGCGACGCGCTCATCGAGGCCGCGCACGAAGCCGCCGCCGACTTGCTCAACGCCGAGCGCAAAGAGGAGATCATTTTCGGCCAGAACATGACCAGCCTGACCTTCGCGCTGAGCCGCAGCATCGGCCGCGCGCTGCGCGAAGGCGACGAGATCATCCTCACCCGGCTCGACCACGATGCCAATTTCTCGCCCTGGCGATTGATGGCCGAAGAGCGCGGCGCGCGCGTGCATGTGGTAGACGTCAATCCTGAAGATTGCACGTTGGTCATGGAGGACTTCGCGCGCTACCTGAACGCGCGCACGCGGCTGGTAGCCGTGGGCTATGTGAGCAACGCCGTCGGCACGATCAACCCCATCAAGCAGATCGCCGGCATGGCGCATGATGTCGGCGCACTGGTCTTCGTGGACGCCGTCGCTGCCGCGCCGCACCTGCCGATTGACGTGCGCGATCTAGGCGCCGACTTCCTGGCCTGTTCGACCTACAAGTTTTGGGGGCCGCACCAGGGCATCCTCTACGGCAAATATGATGTGCTCGACCGGCTGCCGGCTTACAAGGTGCGCCCCGCCGACGACCGGCCACCCCACAAGTTCGAGACCGGCACGCAAAGCCACGAGAATCAGGCTGGGTTGCTGGGCGTGATCGAGTATCTGGAATGGCTGGCCGCGCAGGCCGACGCGGCGCCGGCGTCGAGCGCGAACCTGCGCAGCCCACGCGCTGCTGAGATCCATCGCGCGATGCATGCCGTGCGCGCATACGAGGCTGAGCTGGCCGGCTACTTGATCGAGCATGTGACGGCGATCCCCGGCGTGCGCTTCTTCGGCATTCGCGAGCGCGCGCGCATGGATCAGCGCGTACCCACCATTGCCATCCGCTACAAAGATGAGCATCCGCGCGCGACCGCAGAACGCCTGGCCCAACACGGCATCTGCGTGTGGGACGGCAACTACTACGCCATCAACCTCACCGAGCGGCTGGGCGTCGAAGCCGACGGCGGCATGGTGCGCATCGGCCTCACCCACTACAACGCGCGCGAAGAGATTGACCGGCTGCTCGACATACTTGAAGCGTGAACGCGGCTGAGCAGACAAAGCGACAGAGGGACAAGGAGGCCAGGCGTCATCACTACTTCCTCGCCTTCCTGTATCCCTGCCTCCTCATCCTGCTCACGCTCGCCGCGACCTGGAAGCTCACGCTGGGCGACCGCATCATCGCGCGCGGCGACTTGCTGCTCTATTTCTATCCGTTGCGCGACTACGCGGCGCAGACCGTCCGCGAGTTGCGCCTGCCGCTGTGGAACCCCTACACCTTCATGGGCGCGCCGTTTCTCGCCAACCCGCAGGTCGGCTTCTTTTACCCCTTCAACGTGCTCACGGCCTGGCTGCCGACCGAGCGCGCGGTTTCGTGGAATATCGCGCTGCACCTGGCCATCGCTGCGCTCGGCGCTTACGCGCTGGCCCGTCGCGGGTTTGCGCTCGGCCGATTGGCGGCGTTTGCCGGCGCAGTCACATTTGGTTTGGGCGGCTATCTCGGCGCGCAGGCCGAGCACTTGAACCAACTGCAGGCGTTGGCATGGCTGCCGCTCGGCGCGCTCATCGTCATTGCATCGGCGCGGCAAAGCGAGCCGGCCGGCATCATGCGGTCGGTGGTTGGATTAGCGGCGGTGGCATCGCTCCAGGTGCTGGCCGGGCACACACAATCGCTCTACATCAGCCTGGCAGCGATGGGATTGATTGCGCTGTTGCTGACGCTAGTTGCGCTATGGAACAACCGGCCGTCCGACTCGCAGACGACGCTTCGCGCGGCTGCGCCGCTGTTCGTCACCGTGGCCGGGGCTGCGCTTGCCGCAGCCATGTGCGGCGCGCAACTGCTGCCCACCCTTGAGCTTTCGCGCGAGTCAGCGCGCGCGGGCGGCTTGCCGTTCAACGAAGCCGGATCGTTCTCTTGGCGGCCATGGGTGGTCGCGCGCGCGCTGATGCCGACCTACGGCGACCCTTTGTTCGCGGAGTATGTCGCCTATCTCGGCGCAAGTGGGCTGGCGTTGGCGCTGCTGGGCGGACTGGAGATGCGGGGGCGGCAATCCGCATCACAATCGTCATCTGGCCTCATCCCCTGCGTGCTGGTGATAGCCGGCGTCGTCCTGGCGCTGGGAGTGGTCACGCCCGCGTTCGGCGTCTTGTACCGCCTCATGCCCGGCTTCAACCTGTTTCGCGCCCAGGCCCGTTGGCTGATCGTGTTTGCGCTGGGGGCTGCGATGCTCGTCGGTTTCGGCGCGCAGCGCCTGCAACGCGGCCTGAGCGCGGCGCAGGCGCGCAACTGGCTGATTGCCTGGCTGTTGCTCGTGGGGCTGTGGGGCGCCGGCCTGCTGGTCGGCGCGCGCTTCTCGCCGGAGCCGGAGTATCGCGCGCTGCCCGGGCGCGGCGTGATGCTGGGATGGGCTGCAGCAATCGGAATAGTAACTGTGGCCGTCGTCGGCCATTGGTGGCCGATGCGCCGCAACCATGCCCCAATCGCCGATTCCCGATTGCCGATCGCGCCGCTGTTCATCATTGCGCTTGTCCTCGAATTGCTGGTCGCGTCGCAGTTCCAGCCCTACGCGCGCGCGGCAGACCGGCAAGCGCTCACCTCGCTGCGTCCGGCGACGGCGCACCTGCTGGCCGAGTCGGAGCTAGGCGCGATGCGCACGGGGCGCATCCTGGCGCTCTCATCGCTCTTCTTCGACCCTGGCGACAAAGCCGAACAGGAGCTGATCTTCGGCGCGTCGTTGAACGCAGATGAAACATACGACCGGCTGATTGCGGCTAAGCACAAGGAGATCATGTCGCCCAACCTGTCGTTGTATTACCGGCTGCCCAGCGTGGATGGTTACGACGGCGGCCTGTTGCCGACGCGGCGCTACGCCGAGTTCGCGCGCCAATTCGCAGCGACACCCACCGGCGCGGTGGACGGCCGGCTGCGCGAGTTTCTGGCCGGCCCGCCGGCCAATCAGTGGCTAGAGCAGATGGCCGTGCGCTACCTCATCGCCGACAAAACGCAGGACGTGTTCATAGACGGCGTGTATTACGACCTGCTGTTCAGCGCGTCGCTCACGCCGGCTGCAGTCGAAATCCCGCTGCGCGAATTCTCGTCTACCGCGCTGGGGCTTGTCCTGAGCGCCGAGGATGCGCAAGCCGGCCAGGTCATCGCTGCCGCCGAGGTGCGCTTCTCCGATGGCGATGCGCAGGCGTTTGAGATTCGCGCTGCCGAACCGCTCACGCCTTACTTCGGCGCGCGCCTGACATGGGCCGGGCGCAAGACGCCGCAGGCCGTCGCCTTTCGCGGCCTGGCCAACGCGCGTGCCACGCTGCGCGGCCTCACCAGCATTGACCAGACCGACGGGACGTTCCTCTCGCAGATGGCGACCGGCGACCATGTGATGCGCCTGATCCACTCCGGCGACGTGAAGATCTATGAGAACCTGCGGCATGCGCCGCGCGTCGCTGTGCAGAATGCGGCCGGCGCGCCGATTGACATCAGACAGGTGGGCGGAGAGATCGTCGAGGAGCAACCGGAGTTCGTGCGCGTTCGATTCTCCGATGCGACGCCGCAGGATTCGCTATCCCACTCGAACAAGCGACTAATTCTGCGCGATGCGTGCTTCCCCGGCTGGGTCGCGCGCGTGGACGGCGTCGAGACGCCGATCGCTTGTGTTGATACGCTCTTCCGCGCCGTTGCGCTGCCCGCCGGCGCGAAAGAAGTGACGTTCAGCTACGAGCCGCAGAGCGTCCGTCTGGGCTTCATCGTCAGCGCTGCCGGCGTGGCGCTGTGGCTGGCGCTGATCGCGCTGGTCGGCCTCATTTCTTCATGCGCGGGTCAAGGGCGTCGCGCAGGCCGTCCCCCAGGAAGGTAAATGAGATTACCAGCACCGAGACGACAGCAGCCACCGAAAGCAGAAAGCCCGGCTGGCTGCCGATGATCGAGTAGGCGTCTAGGAAGAGTCGTCCCCAACTCGTGATGAAGAAATCATTGGGGTTCAGCGAAGGCCGCAGGCCCAGGCCGATGTAACCCAGGATCGCCTCTGCGATGATGAAGCGCGGAATGGCGAAGGCGATCCATACCACCAGCACGCCCACGCTATTCGGCAAGATGTGGCGGGTGATAATATGCGCGCGCGACGCCCCCAGGCTCTGCGCTGCCTCCACGAACGACAAGCTCTTCAGCGCCAGCGCCGAGCCGCGCATCAGGCGGGCCAATCCTGACCAGGACACAGCCGCCAGCGCCAACAGGAACAAGGGCACGCCATTGGCCGCCTTGCCCAGCGCTGTATCGCCCAACGTTACCATCACCAGGATCAGCAACAGCTCGGTAGGGATGGCGTAGAAAATGTCGGTGATGCGCATCAGCAGGTTGTCGGCGCTGCCGCCCAGGTAGCCGGAGGTGAAGCCCAACGTCGCGCCGATCAGCACGACGATCGTCACCGGCAGCACACCGGCGACAACGGATGTGCGGGTGCCATACAGGATGCGACTGAGCACGTCGCGCCCCTGTTGGTCGGTGCCAAGTGGGAAGGCCGGATCGAACGCCTTGCCCGCCGGAGAATCGGATTGCCAGAAGGGCGGTAAGAAAGCCTTGGCTGCGCCGTAGTCTTTGATCGGGTTGTGCGGCGCGAGCGACGACGCGAAGATGGCTGCCAGGAGATAGATCACTACGAGCACGCCGCCAACCAGCGCGGCGCGGTTGCGGCGCAGCCGGCGCCAGGCCAGTTCCCATTGGCTCTGCGAGGGTGTCGCCGGCAAAGTGGACGGTGTGGCGCGCGGGAGCGAGGTAGTCGCCTGGGCCATACATTACTCCACACGAATGCGCGGATCCACGACGCCGTAGAGGATATCCACGCTCAGGTTGCCCAGTAAGATAAGCACAACGTAGAACAGCGTCGTGCCCATGATCATCGAGTAGTCGCGGTTGCCGATGGACTGGATGAAATCTCGGCCGACGCCAGGCACGCCAAAGATGTTCTCGATGACGATCGAGCCGGTGAGCAGGCCAGCCACGGCCGGCCCGAGCGTCGTGATGACCGGGATGAGGGCGTTGCGCAGCATGTGCTTCCAGATCACCGCCTGCTCCAACAAGCCCTTCGCGCGCGCGGTGCGCACGTAATCCTGGCGCATCACATCGAGCATGGTCGAGCGCATCAGCCGTGCCGTCTGCGCCATCGTGCCGAAGCCGAATACGATGGCCGGGATGATGAACGGCGTAATGCCGGCCCAGGACTTCTGCACCACCGGCATTAGCTTCAATCCCACAGCGAAGATGAGGATGGAGAAGAACGCCACAACGAAACTGGGCACGGCGATACCGATGTTCGTGATGAACGTGAGCGCGTAATCAATCCACGAATTCTGCCGGAGCGCCGAGAACACACCGGCGGGGATGCCGACGACCAGGGCAAACGCCAGCGCCAACACTGCCAGGCGCAACGTGTGGCCGAACTTGGAATCGAAGAAGCTTTTCTCAGGCGGCGGCTGAAACAAAATCTGCTGCACCGTCTTGCCGCGCTGGCGATACGACGGGCCAAGGTTGCCGCACACCGCGCCACACACAAACTGGCCTTCCTTGTCAACGTCGCCGATCAAATAGCCGATGAACTGACGCCAGGCCGGCTTATCCAGCCCATACTGGCGGGCCAGGAGTTCTTGCGTGCGCGGGTCCACCTGCTTCGCTTCGGGGTCGCGATCCCATGGGCCGCCCGGCGCGGCTTTCATCAATACGAACGTGATGAGCGCCACGACGAGCAAGACCGGGATGAACCAGAGAAAACGTCGCGCTAAAAAAGTCGCCATCGCTGCGGATAAACAGAAACCAGGTTTCTGGCGGAGAAACCTGGTTTCTGTCGAACGACGCGCCCAGCCCTAGTTCGGCAGCATGGACGTGTCAATGTCAATCGTCGCGGGCACGGTCGAGCCGGGCCAGTCGGCATCCTGCGAGGTCGTGACGATGCCTTTCACCCACGGCTTGACCAGATAAGCGTTGACGTTGTTCCAGAAGAAGGCCACCGGGTTGGCGTCCACCAAACGATCCTGCGCTGTTTGATACAGCTCGGCGCGCTTGGCCGGATCGAGCTCGACATCGGCTTGTGCGATCAGCTTGTCGAACGCTTCGTCCTTGAAGCCGATGCGGTCGGCGAAGGTGGTGCTGCCCTCGAAGTACACGCTCAGCCAGTTCTGCGGATCGGGATAGTCGGCGCACCAGCCGCCGATGAACATCTGCAGATCGCTCTCACGATCCTTCTGCTTGGCGGTGAAGGCGGTCGGCTCGACCGGCTTCAGCTCCAGTTTGAGATCGTCGCCGAAGATTTCCTTGAACCGTGCGCCCAGCCATTCATAGCGCACGCGGTTGCGCGGCGTGTCGCCGAACGTGAGCACGATCGTCGGCAGGTTTGCGACCGAGCCATAGGACGACTCGGCAATGAGTTGCTTTGCTTTCTCGGCGTCATAGGCGAAGCGCGTCTCGCCTTCCTTGTAGCCAGGGAAGCCCGGCGGGATCCAGGTCAGGGCCGGTGAGCCGAGGCCCTGCAACACGTCCTTGACCCAGCGCTCGCGGTCGAGCGCATATGAAAAGGCCGCGCGCACTTTCGGATCGGTGAACGGCTCCTTGAAGTTGCGGAATTGCAGCGCGAGGGTGCACGAGCCGGGGTATATCGTCGCCTGTTTGCTCAGCTCCGCATCGGCCATCACCGCCTGGTAGTCCTCCGCAGCCAGGCCGATGATGTCGAACTCGTCGTTCTTGTAAGCCTGGAAGGCGACATTCGAGTCGGTGATGTATTGATATTCGATGTTCACCTTCGGCGCGTCGCCCCAATAATTGGGATTGGGCACGAACACGCCCTTCACGAACGGCTCCAGGCTCTTAAGGATGAATGGGCCGTTGCCGATGTGGAACTTGGAGCTGTTCCACCAGTTCTCGCCGCCTTCCTCGATGTTTTCCTGCTTGGCCGGATATGTGACCCACAGGCTCATCACGGTGTGGAAGTAAGGCGCAGGCTTGGACAGCTTCAGTTTCAGCGTCAGGCAGTCTTCCTGCTCGTAGTCCTTGCATGGCTGGCCGGACGCATCGAGCGCTTGCACGCTCTGGCGCACTTGTTCCTCGAACTTCTTCTTATCCTCGTCGGACTCTGCGCTTTGCCATTCCGGTGCGCCGGCGATCTCATTGGTGATCGAGGCGTATTCGCCGGCCGTCGCGGGGTTGATGTTGCGAATGATCGAGTACTCGAAGCGCTTGGCGTTGAGCGGGGTGCCGTCGCTGTATTTGAGTCCTTTGCGCAGCGTGAAGGTCAGCTCGGTTGCGTCGGCGTTGTACTCCCACTTCTCGGCGGCGCCGGGCACAGTCTCCAGCTTCTCGTTGAGCTTGGTCAGACCCTCGTAGATCAGCTTCAAATGGGCGATCTCGTTGACGAAAGAGGACTTCTGAGGATCAATGACGTCGGGATAGGTGCCCAGGTTGATGCGCAACACCTTTGGCTTCTCGGAGGGAATCGGTGTGGCTTCCACCACGACCGTTTTCTCGACCTCGACGACCTTCTCTTTGACAACCTCCTTGACAACCTCGACGGTCTCTCGAATGACCTGAGGTTGCGCCGGCGCGGCGGGTTGAGCGCATGCCGCGAGTAACATCGAGGCAGCTATCACGACGCCGCTTATCGCGACAAAGTTTCTGCGACTCATAGTCTCTTTCTCCTACTAGTTGCTTGAGGAATAACTGCGGATTAGGTTCCGCCTGACCTTGCTCGATTTTAATGCCAATTTCATCGCGCGCTAAGGTTTGCGAACGTCGGCGTCACTCCGCAGCAAACTTGATCTCCGGCATAGGCAGGTGCTCGGTGCCCAGTTTGCGGCGTAGCATGGGGATCAGCCCGCCGGCTTCAATGATCGCCATGACCGACGTGCTCAACGGCGGGAAGGGGAAGGTTCTGATGTCACCGGTGTCATTGGTGTCTTTAGTGTCGGAAGTGTCGGAAGTAACGGCTCGTCCGACACGATCGAAACGATTGACACCATCAACACGAATGACACTTCGCTCCAAATCCACCGTGATGATGTCGCCCTTGTGGATCGCCTCCACGGCCTGAGGGCAGACGATGGGCAGCACGCCGTTGTTGATGCAGTTGCGGAAGAAGATGCGCGCAAACGACTTGGCGATGATGATCCGCACGCCGCACATCTTGAGGCATACTGCGGCCTGCTCGCGCGATGAGCCACAGCCGAAGTTCTTGCCGCCGACGATGATGTCGCCCGGCTGCACCTGCTTGGCAAAATCGGGGTCGAGGTCTTCCAGCGCATGCGCGGCAAACTGGTTGACGTCGGTGAGGGTATAGGTGTACTTGCCCGGGAAGATGACGTCGGTGTTCACGTCATCGCCGTAGACCCAGCAACGTCCGGTGAACTGCATGGCGCGCCGATTATATGTGCTCGGGCGCGGAAACGTATCCCCGCCGCCGAAGAGTCGGGGCTCCGCTCGCTATAATCGCCGCCATGGACTTGACCCTAGCGACTGTTGTATTGGCGATCACGATCGCATTTGTGTTCATCCTGGTATGGGTCATCGTCGTCATGCCTCAAAATCGCGCCCGCAAGAACCAAGAGAGGGTTATCGAAGAGCTGAAGATCGGCGAGCAAATCGTCACGGTCGGCGGCATGATCGGCAAGCTCACCTACCTGAACCGCGAGGAGGATTTGGCGCGCATCGAGGTCGCGCCCGGCGTGGAAATCCGCATTATTCCCGCTGCAATCAGCCATCCGCTGGATTACATGCAACGCCTGGCCCGCATGGAGCAGGAAGCCAACAAGCCCAAGCCGCAGCAGTCCAAAGGGAGGTCAAGCGCATCGGCGAAGAAGTGAACACCAGGCCGCAGTGGGCCGCCAGCGGCCGCCTGCCCGGCCTTCCGCGCTTCTGGCGATTTAAGGCGGCGGCGCGCACCGTCCGCGCCGCGCTTTACAAGACGCGCTGGCCGTTGCTGATACTGGCTACCGTGCTCGCCGGCGGCACACTGCTCTTCTGGCTGACCGGGGCGCACGCGAACCCGCTGCGGTCGTTGTTGTATGTGCTCAACCTCATCACGCTGCAGGCCGGGCCGGATGACCTCCCCGAACCGCTGTTGTTGCAACTGGCCTCCGGTGTGATCTTGCTCGGCGGCTTGGTCGCCTTGGCCGGCGGCGCCGCGCGCGTGATTCAACTCATCGGCGATCCAAAGGAGCGACAAGTGGCGGTCGTATCTATGTTCAGCGGACACATCATCGTGTGCGGCATCGGCCGCGTCGGCTATCGCGTCATCAGCGAGCTTTTGGATTTCGGGGAAACCGTCGTGGGCATCAACCAGCGCACAGACGAAGAGTGGCTCGATTATCTGCAGCGTGTTGGGGTGCCGGTCATCATCGGCGACGCGCGCCGCAAGCAAACGTTGATCGAGGCCGGCGTCGAACGCGCCTCGGCCATCGTCGCGTGCACCAGCGACGAGCTGACCAACCTCGATATCGGCCTCGACGCGCGCGAATTGAATCCCAACATCAAGGTCGTGCTGCGCATGTTCGACGCCAAACTGGCCGAGAAAGTGTCTCGGGGGTTCAACATCAAGACCGTGTTCAGCGTCTCGGCGCTGGCCGCCCCGGCCTTTGCCACAGCCGCCACGCGCGCCCGTGTGGATTACTCGTTCAAGCTGGAAGGCCAATTGCTCAACGTCAGCACGGTCACCTTCGAGCCCACTTCGCCTTTCATTGGCAAGACGCTCGAAGCGATCGAGGATGAGCTGAAATGTGCCGTCATTGGCGCATGGTCCGGCGACGGCATCCAGATGCGCCCCGAGCGTAGCCGTGTGATACGGCCCGGCGAGCGCTATTACGTCGTGGGCGACTTGAAGGCGGTGCGCGCGCTGAATGAGGGGCGCTGAGGAAACGCGGATCGGAGCATGTGGATCACAAATTGCAAATGACGAGTGGGTGATTGGAGGTCGGACGATGCGCTTCGACGTGTTTACCCTCTTCCCTAGCATGTTCACTGGGCCGTTTGATGCAAGCATCATCAAGCGCGCGATAGATGCTGGCTTGATCGAGATTCGCATCCACAACATCCGCGACTATGCCGTCGGCAAGCACAAGATCACCGACGACATGGCCTACGGCGGAGGTGGCGGCATGGTGATGAAACCTGAGCCGATCTTTGCAGCGGTCGAAAGCGTCCTGGCGGATGAGTTCGATCCGCAATCTGCGCTTCACCCCCCACGTTCGAGAACCCCCATCATTCTGATGAGCGCCGGTGGGCGCACATTCACGCAGGCGCTCGCAAAGGAGCTGGCGCAACATCCGCGCATTTCCCTAATTTGTGGTCATTACGAAGGCGTGGACGAGCGCGTGCGCGAGCATCTATGCACCGACGCAATCAGCATCGGCGACTACGTGCTCACCGGCGGCGAGCTGCCGGCAATGGTCGTGATTGACGCCGTAGCGCGGCTGGTGCCCGGTGTGTTGCCGCCCGGCGTGCCGGACGAAGAGTCGCATGCGTCGGGCCTGCTGGAGTATCCACACTACACACGGCCTGCCGAATTTCGCGGCTGGCGTGTGCCGGACGTGCTGCTGAGCGGCAACCACGCCGAGATTGCGAAGTGGCGGCGCGAGCAAGCCGAACGTCGCACGCGCGAGCGCGCTCAACAGTCATCTGAATGAGCGCCGTATATTGCCACGCTTCTACTACAATCCGCCGCGCATGGTCGAATCCACCGCTATAGATGCCGTCCTGGTTCGGCTTGTCCTTGGTCTATTCATTAGCGCCGGCATCGGCCTGTTGGCATACCGGCGCCGCTCGCTCACCCGCAGCGGCGTGCTGGGGGCAATCATCACCGGCACGCTGATCTTTGGGTTCGGCGGCTGGATTGCCGGCTTGTTGCTGATCGCCTTCTTTGTCTCGTCGTCGCTGCTGAGCCATTTCAAAGAGGACAACGCGCGCAAGCAACGCGCCGCCGAGACGTTCGACAAAGGCGGCCAGCGCGACCTGGCGCAAGCGCTGGCGAACGGCGGTGCAGCGGCCGGCCTGGCTGCGTTGAGCTGGCTGACGCGAGAGACCCCGACAACCTCCAGCGCGTTGTATGCGGCGATGATCGGCGCACTGGCTGCGGTGAACGCCGACACATGGGCGACCGAACTCGGCGTGTTGAGCCGGTCATCGCCGCGACTGATCACGCAGCCCCACAAGCGCGTCGCCCCCGGAACGAGCGGCGGCATCACGGCGCTGGGTACCGGCGCAGCGACATCAGGCGCGGCGTTCATCGGCCTATGCTACGTTGTCTTCACCGCGTTATATCGCGCGATTGCCGGCTCTGCCGATGCGCCCGATGCCTCGTCCCACTTTCTCGCCGTCATCGTCGCAGCCTCCATCGCTGGTTTCGCCGGCTCGCTGTTCGACAGCCTGCTCGGCGCAACGGTGCAGGCGATGTACTACAGCGAGAAGCGCGGCAAAGAAACCGAGAAGCGCTTCGAGCGCGACGGTACACCCAATCGGCCGATTCGCGGCTGGCCCTGGCTCAATAACGACTGGGTCAACTTCCTTGCGTCGCTGCTCGGCGCAGCCGTAGCGGCGGCGATATGGGTCGCCACAACCGGGGGGCGTTGATGAACGTCCTCGATGGTCTTCGGGTGGTGATTTGTAGCCGGCGGATGTCGTCGGTCGCAGTCGCCAATCATCGCTTACTCATGCTCCATCATGCATCCAATGATTGAAACACCGCACTGGGTTCGACACGCCATCTTCTATCAGATCTTCCCCGATCGCTTCGCCAGGAGCGAACGCGTCGCCAAGCCGAGCAACCTGGAGCCCTGGGAAGAGAAACCCACGCACTACGGCTTCAAGGGCGGCGACTTGCTCGGCGTGGTCGAACATCTCGATTACCTGCAAGACCTGGGCATCAACGCTATCTATCTCTGTCCAATCTTTCAGTCCACTGCCAATCATCGTTACCACACGCACGATTACTACCGCGTGGATCCCATCCTCGGCGGCGACGCGGCGTTTCGGGCGCTGCTCGACGAGGCGCATCGGCGCGACATCCGCATCATTATTGACGGCGTGTTCAATCACGCGAGTCGTGGTTTTTATCAGTTCAATCACGCCCTGGAGAACGGCGCCGCCTCACCCTACCTCGACTGGTTCTACATCCGTGGCTTCCCGCTGCATGCCTACGAGGGCAAGCCGATCAACTACGACGCCTGGTGGGGCATCCCGGCGCTGCCCAAGTTGAACACGCGCACGCCGGCGGTGCGCGAGTTCATCTTGGGCGTGGCCCAGCACTGGATCCGCTTCGGCGCAGACGGCTGGCGGCTGGATGTGCCGGCCGAGATAGACGATGACGAGTTCTGGCGCGAGTTCCGCCGGCGCGTCAAAGCCGTCAATCCCGATGCCTACCTCGTCGGCGAAATCTGGCATCCGGCGCAGCGTTGGTTGCAAGGCGACCAATTCGACGCGGTGATGAATTACCTGTTCACGAAGGCATGCATCGGCTTTTTCGTCGGCGAGGCGATGGACGTTAATCTGACTTCCGGCGTGGGCTATGCGCCGGTGTCGGTGATGGACGCGCCGACGTTCGGGCGCGCGCTCGAAGAGATGCTGGCGCTGTATGACGAGAACGTGTGCGCCGTGCAGATGAACCTGCTCGACAGCCACGACACGGCACGGTTCTTGTCCATCGCCGGCGGCGACGTTGCCGCCCTCAAGCTGGCCACGCTGTGCCAGATGACCTTCCCCGGCGCACCTTCGATCTACTACGGCGACGAGATCGGCATGCTGGGCGGCAAAGACCCCGATTGCCGACGCGCCTTCATCTGGGACGAAGCGACCTGGAACGCCGAACTACGCGACTACTTCAAGCGCTGCATCGCGCTGCGCAAACGCTACCGCGCCCTACGCGATGGCGCGTTCAAGGTGCTCTTCGCTGAAGGTAAAGTGATCGTCTATCTGCGCGCGTGGGGTGACGAAAAGGTAATTATTGCGTTAAACTCAGGGGCGGTCGCCGCGACGCTCGATATCGTTGTGGGCGATCTGTTGCCGGAGGGCGCAGTGCTGCGGGGGGAACTGGGCACTCGTATCGGCCATCCCATGACTGATGGCGTGTTGCGCGGTGTGTCCGTTCCTGAGCGCGATGGTCTCGTCCTCGGGCATTTGACAACATGATGGACGCTGAAGGCTTACAACCCAAGCGTAGGCATTGGGCTGCGCCGGATCGAATGCCCCTCGCGCGTATGACGTAGGCGCGGGACGCTCGGCCGGTCGCGCCTGCCTCGCATGTGTAGGAGACACGCTATGGCCGAGTTGACCCGCGATACCGTTGACTATGCGCTCACCCAGGTTCGTGCTGCGCTCGATCGCAATAACGTCCAAGAAGCGATCGCCGCGCTCGAAAGGCTGAAGCAAGACGAGCAAGTCGAGGTCTTCGACGAGTTGGACGTCGAGGATCAGGTCGAACTTCTTCCCCGCCTCGACCCTGAAACGGCGGCCGAGATCGTCGTCGAGCTGGACGCGGAGGATCAGGCCGACATCGCCGAGCGCGTAGACGACCAGACGCTCTCGCGCATCCTCGACGAGATGGAGCCAGACGATGCCGCGGACGTCATCGGCGAGCTGCCGGAGGAGCGTCAGGCGCGCGTGCTGGCCGGCATGGAAGAGGCCGATGACGTCCGGCCGCTGCTCATCCACCCTGACGAAAGCGCCGGCGGCCTCATGACCACCAGCTTTCTTACATTGCGCCCCGGCATGACTGCTCAGGAGGCGATTGATGCGCTGCGCGAGTGGAACCCCGACGACGAAATGCCCTACTACTTGTTCGTCGTAGATCGCGAGCGCCGGCTGGTGGGCGTGGTGTCGCTCCGGCAGTTGCTCGTCGCTTCGCCCAACCGGCTGATCAGCAGCATCATGAACCCCGATGTGATCTCCGTGCCCGCCGGCGCCGACCAGGAGGAAGTTGCCAACCTGATGAAGAAATATGACTTCTTGGCGCTGCCGGTGGTGGACGCGAACAACCGCCTGCTCGGCATCATCACCGTAGACGACGTAGTGGATGTGATCGAAGCAGAAGCGACTGAGGACGTGTATCGCCTGGGCGGCGTGCCGGACGAGGAACGCGTGTTTAGCCCGCTGAGCTTTTCGCTCAAACGTCGCCTACCGTGGCTGTATATCAATTTGCTAACGGCCTTTCTGGCGGCCGCCGTCGTCAGCTTGTTCGAAGGCACCATCGAGCGCGTAGGCATCCTGGCGGCCATGCAAGGCATCGTCGCCGGCATGGGCGGCAACGCCGCGACGCAGCGCATCACCATCCTGGTGCGCGGCCTGGCACTGAGCGAGGTCGAGTTGAAGCATGCCTTGCCCGTGATCTCGAAAGAGGCGCTGTTGGGGCTATTGCAGGGTATTGCGATTGCAATCGTCGTTGGCGTTGGCGTCGCATTCTGGCAGCAGAGCGCCGTGCTGGGCTGGATCGTCGCCCTGGCGATGGTAGGCAACCTGGTCGTGGCCGGCCTGGCCGGCGCAGGCGTGCCGTTCCTGCTCAAGCTGCTGCGCATAGACCCGGCGCTGGCCTCATCGGTCATCGTGACCACCTTCACCGACTGTTGTGGATTCGCCTTTGCGCTGGGCCTGGGCACGCTGCTGATTGCGTATCTGCCGATATAGAACCCTTGTTCTAAAATCTGGCCCATGACGGTCAAAGAGCGAAGCCAAGACTTGAATATGGTCGTGGAGATCGTGCGCGAGCATCTGTTCGAGCATCTCGACGACAGCGACTTGTGCAAGGACATGTGCGCCGTGATCGCGATCAACCTGCGGCGCATCCACGAGGACACCGAGAAGAGCGCCAACGCCTGGGACAAGCGCGCCTATCACAGCAAGGCCGACGCGCTGCGGCGCGAGATGAGCTGGGCGCTGCCGATGGCGCAGCTTGCAGAAAGCCTGGCCTATAACGCGCGGCGGTTCACTGCCGAAGACCTGGATCGCCTGATGGACATGTTGCCGGTCGAATACGAAATGCCCAGGCGCCCGCGCTTCAGAAACGTCGAAGTGATGCGTGGGGCAGCCGCAGCGGCGCGGCAGACGCTCTTGAGGAAGCACTGAAAAACAGGCCGGCCCCCTTTCGGGGGCCGCCCGCGCGCCGTGGCTTTCTAGCGGGTTGCTAGAGGTGATGCCACGGCGCTTTGTTGCGTACTACTCATTGTGACATCACCTCCATCCTAAAAGATAGCGGTGTTAGGCATCGCCGGCGTGGGCGACAACGATGTGCATTGTAACCGAGATTCATGAAGCGCGGGACGGAACCAAAGTGGCAGCCAACGCTACTTGTGCAAAGTGTGCCAGGGGCACTTCACACCCGAATCGAACCCTATCGGTTACTCGATAGACTCACGGCGTATGACACCGGCTTGCATCTCGTGGCACACGGCAAGTCGCAGATCTATTCGGTCGAAGGCGGCAACGCACATATGCGATATTATCTGGCTCGACTCGCCAAGAAGTCACACGGCTTCTCCCGCTGCATTCAGGCACTCAAGCGCAACATCGCCTTATTCGTCCAACCCTGGAATCGTCGCCAACTGTTCAAACGCGCTTACCCCAGCTACAACCCGCCCTTGCGTGATTTCGCTTGTGGGTTTAGGTACCCCCGGATTCACACTTCCGCGCAAAGCCTGTAGAATTCCAATTACGAAAGGCAATGAACGAGACAAGTAGCCCTTCGCAGAGGCGCACAGAGAGCAGCGCGGGTGGGTGAAAGCGCTGCGCGTGGAGCGAGGGTCGAATGGACTCGGGAGCCGCGAGCTGAACGGAGCACCAAAACACGCTCCCAGTAGGTGTGCCGGAACCGCCACCGTTACAAGGCGGAGCGAATGATCGTTCGCGCACAAGGGGCGGCTGGATCAGTCGCCCGAAGCAGGGTGGCACCACGAGCAACGCCTCTCGTCCCTCGAGATGAGAGGCGTTTTTGTTTGCATGGAGTTCTTGACTGATGGGCCAATTGACGATCAAACCCTCACTCGAAGGGGTGCGCGCGCTGGGCGAGCGCGGCAATCTGATCCCGGTCTACGCCGAACTGCCGTCCGACCTGGATACGCCGGTTTCGCTCTTCCTGCGGCTGGCTGGCGATGCCCCCGCCTTCCTGTTGGAAAGCGTCTCCGGCGGCGAGCAGGTCGCGCGTTACTCGTTCATCGGCGTGCACATGCGCGAAGCGCTGGTGTTCCGCGATGGCCGGCTCTACCGCCACACGCTCACGCCAGACGGCCTGACGGCGCAGCCCTTCCCTGCCGGCGAAGGCGACTTGCTGGACCATCTGCGACGCGAGATGGCCAAGTATCGCTTTGTGCCGTCGTCGCAATTGCCGCGCTTCTGCGGCGGGTTGGTGGGTTACACTGGCTACGACGTGGTGCGGCAGTTCGAGCGCCTGCCGGCAGACGCCGCCGATGTGCTGCACCTCCCCGACGCTGCTTACTTACTGGCCGACACGTTGGTCGCGTTCGATCACGCCCGTCACCGGCTGCTGATCATCGCCAACGCTTATCTGGACGGCGCGCCGACAGTGGCCGAAGCCTACGAAGGCGCCGTGGCGCGCATTAAGACGATCCACGCGCGGCTGAGCGCGCCGATGGCACTGCTCAAGCCGAATCCACAAGCCGTTTGTTCGCCGCCGCGTGCTAACAAGTCGCAGGCAGAATTCGAGCAGATGGTACGCACGGCAAAAGAGCATATTCGGGCCGGCGACATCTTCCAGGTGGTGCTGTCGCGGCGGATCGAGCGGCGCACGACGGCCCACCCATTCGCCATCTACCGCGCGCTGCGCATGTTGAATCCATCACCGTGGATGTTCTACTTCAACTTCGATGGGCTCCTGGCGGAGAATCTGAAGCTGATCGGCGCATCGCCGGAGATGCACGCGCGCTTCGAGAACGGCATCGCCAGCGTGCGACCCATCGCCGGCACCCGCCGGCGTGGCTCCAATGAACACGAGGACGCGGCGCTGGCGAAAGAGCTGCTGGCAGATCCGAAAGAGCGCGCTGAACACGTCATGCTCGTGGACCTGGGACGCAACGACATCGGCCGCGTAGCGCAATACGGCACAGTGTGCGTGCCAGAGTTGATGGTGATCGAGCACTACTCGCACGTGATGCATATTGTCAGCCTGGTGGAAGGCAGGGTGCGCGATGGGCTGGACGCCTTCGACGTGTTGCGCGCCACCTTCCCCGCCGGTACCCTCAGCGGCGCGCCCAAAGTGCGCGCGATGGAGATCATCGAGGCGTTGGAGGGCGAGCGCCGGGGCATCTATGGTGGATGTGTGGGCTACTTCTCGTTCAACGGTCAGATGGACACTTGCATCGGCATCCGCACCATCGTGATGCGCGACGACACGTGCTACGTGCAGGCCGGCGCCGGCATCGTCGCCGACAGCGATCCCACCGCCGAGTTCCACGAAACCCACAATAAAGCCCGTGCGCTGATGATCGCTATTGACGAAGCCGAGAATCAGTAGGCGGAGATAGGAAGCCAGTCTCTAATCCCCAACCTCAAACTGCGAAATCCGATGATCATCGTCATTGATAACTACGATTCGTTCACCTACAACCTGGTGCAATACCTGGGTGAGCTAGGCGCGGAATTGCGCGTCTTCCGCAACGACCAGGTGACGCTCGATCAACTCAAAGCGCTCAAGCCGAAGGGATTCGTGATTTCCCCGGGGCCAGGCACGCCACAGAAGGACAGCGGCGTCAGCAACGACGTGCTGCGCGAGTTCAGCGGCCAGGTGCCCATCCTCGGCGTGTGCCTGGGGCAGCAGTGCATGGGGTATGTGTTCGGCGGCAGCGTCGTCCGTGCGCCACGGCTGATGCACGGCAAAACATCGCTCATCCACCACAACGGGCGCGACCTGTTCCGCGGCCTCCCTAACCCCTTCGAAGCAACGCGCTACCATTCACTGATCGTGGAAGAGCCGCTGCCGCCGGCGCTCGAGGTCACCGCGTTTACCGCAGAGGGCGAAGTGATGGGCCTACGCCATAAGCAGCATCCCACTTTCGGTGTGCAGTTTCATCCGGAGAGCATCCTGACCCAGAGCGGCAAACAGATCATCGCCAACTTCCTCGCGATGGTGTGAGCGCGATGATGCCCTCTATCCCTCGATCGAGGCGGTATAATGCCGACGCTTTGCAGCCGCGAAGCACGTCGGCCCCATAGGCGCGAATTCCGAACATTCCGTCAGCTCCGGCCAACGATGTCACATCCGTGAGTAGGTCCACGCGACCGATGGGCGGCTGAATCGCAAACCAAAGGAGACTGAACACCAATGGCAGACAAGATCGAATTGCGTGCGGAGATCCGCACCGCCGTCGGCAGCGGCGTCAACGCGCTGCGACGCTCGGGCAAGGTGCCCGCCATCGTCTACGGCCGCAGCGTGCCGAACATTCCCATCCAACTTGACGCACGCGAAGTGACCAACACGCTGCGCAAAGCCGGCCGTAACACGCTTATCACCCTCCACATCGCAGGGAAGGACGCGCCGCAGATGGTGCTCACCCGCGAGGTGCAGCGCGATCCGATCCGCCGCGCCATCCAGCATATTGACTTCTACGCGGTCTCGATGACCGAGAAGATCACCGCCAGCATCCGCGTGATACTCGAAGGTGAATCCGAGGATGTGAAGAGCGGCACCGGCGTGCTGTTGCAAGAGCGCGACACGTTGGAAATCGAATGCTTGCCAAGCGATCTGATCGAAGCGGTGACGATTGACGTGAGCAAAATGAAAGTGGACGACGTGGTGCGCGTCAAAGATGTCATCGTGCCACCAGGGATCGCGCTGCTAGACGATCCGGAAGATGAAGTCGTCCGCGTCACGCGGTTCGTGGAAGCCAAGGAGGAAGAGGCCACTGCCGAACCTGCCGAGGTCGAGGTGATCGAAAGGGGCAAGAAGGAAGAGGCGGAAGGCGAAGAGGAATAGCCGAACGACAGAAGGGATACGATCGTGCGCCGTTTGGCGTCGCCGATCAACAGTTGGGCGCACGAAGTTCATGCGCGCCCTTTTTCATTGCTCAACCGGTTACACTCTGTGGGCATGAACGCGCATTCGGGCCGAACCTGGCGCGACGCTGCAATCCTCGTTGCCGGCGTCCTGGTCGTCGGAGCAATCGTTTTTGCTGCCGGCCAGCCACAGCAGCCGGCTCCAGCGCCGCTTCAGTCGCCGCTGCAATCGCCGATCCAGCCTACAGCGCCGATCGCCACGCCAACCGCGCCGCTACCCCCTCCCCCTCAGCCAACCGCGCCTTCCGGACCACCGCCCATCGCCCCCACCACGGCAACGCCGTTGTTCGTGCCCACGGTTGAACGCACGCCGTTGTTTTTGCCTACGCCGTTCGGCACGCCTGACATCCGCAGCACATCCGACGCAGTCATCGCCACACTCACGGCGCAAGCGATACCGCCGACAATGCCTGTCGCCACGCGGCGACCCATCGGCGCCGGCCCCGAGCAGGCTTCGCAAGCACCGCGCACACCTACCCCGCCCCCGGATCCTTCTGGTATCACATTGCTGTCGCTCTCCAACAAGGTGTATGCTGGTGGGGCAGTCGCGTTGACGATTCGCACGCAACCCAACGCAGTATGTCACTTGCAGATCGCCCGGATGCGAGCCGACGGCAGCCAGCACATCGTGCCGATCCCGGCGGGTGCATCGCGCCGAGCCGGCGGCGACGGCATCGCAGCCTGGATCTGGGCTGTGGACGCCAACGAACCGATTGGGCCGGCGACGTTGCTCGTCAATTGCGACGCGATAGGCACTGTGCAGTACCAGATCGAGGTGACGAAGTGACGAATGACGAACGATGGGCGGCTGCGGATGGACAAGCCGGCGCGTTCGACGCCAAGGGCGCGACGCTCGACGCGCGCCGAATTCGCGCCGACTTCCCCATCTTGGCGCAATCGGTCAACGGGAAGCGCGTCGTCTTCTTAGATAGCGCCGCTTCTTCGCAAAAGCCGATTCAGGTGCTCCAAGCGATGGATGAGGTGTATCGTTGTGCATACGCCAACGTGCATCGCGGCGTGTATGCCTTCAGCGAGGCAGCCACCGCGCGATACGATGAAGCGCGTGAGAAAGTCGCCCGCTTCATCGGCGCACCGTCGGCAGAGCAAATCGTCTTCACCCGCAACGCGACCGAAGCGCTGAATTTGCTGGCCTATTCGTACGGGCGGCACTTCCTGCGTCCTGGCGACGAAATCCTCATCACCGAACTGGAGCATCACGCCAACTTCGTGCCGTGGCAGGTGCTGGCACAGGAACGGGGCCTGACGCTGAAGTTCATCCCCATCACACCCGAAGGGCAGCTCGACCTGCAAAGGCTGGACGAGCTATTCACGCCGCGCACGAAGCTGGTGAGCTTCGCCCACGTGTCCAACGTGCTGGGCACGATCACCGACCCGCGCCCGATCATTCAGCGCGCGCACGCCATCGGCGCCAAGGTGATCGTGGATGGTTCACAATCGGCGCCGCACATGCCGGTGAACGTCAGCGAAATGGACTGCGACTTTCTGGCGTTCTCCGGGCACAAGATGCTTGGCCCGACTGGCATCGGCGTGCTCTACGGCAAGCGCGAGCTGTTGGAAGCCATGCCGCCTTTCCTCACCGGCGGCGACATGATCAGCGCGGTTGGGTTCGACGGGCCGCGCTGGAACGAGGTGCCACTCAAGTTCGAAGCCGGCACGCCGGCCTTCGTCGAGGCGATCGGCCTGGGGGCCGCCGTGGACTACTTGGGTGCGCTGGGCATGGAAGCCGTCCGCACTCACGAGCGTGAGATCACGGCCTACGCGCTCGAACGTATCAGCGAAGTGCCCGGCGCGAAGATCGTCGGGCCAACTGATCCGGAGATCCGCGGCGGCGTGGTGACATTCACGCTGGATCGTGTGCACCCACACGACCTGGCGTCGCTGCTCGACCGCGACGGCGTAGCCATCCGCGCCGGTCATCACTGTGCCCAACCGCTGCACATCCGGCTCGGCTTGAGTGCCACCGCCCGCGCTAGCTTCTACATTTACAACGAGTTACACGAGGTGGACGCCTTGATCGAGGCGATCTACAAGGCCAAAGCCGCGCTCAAGCGATGAGTGCTCGGGATATGCAAGACCTGTATCGTGAACACATCCTCGACCATTACGAGAACCCACGTCATCATGGGATGATCGAGCATGCGGATATCTCGCATGAGGAAAGCAATCCCTTGTGCGGTGATCGCATTCGCATTGACGTGAAGCTCGGTAGCGAAGGCGATCGCTATCGCATTGCCGACGCCGCCTTCACAGGCGACGGGTGCATCATTAGCCAGGCAGCCGCCTCGATGCTGCTCGAAGACGTGGTGGGGAAGCCGGTGGATGAGATTGATCAAATCGAGCCACAACATGTGCTCGACCTAGTGGGGGTGCCGCTGACAGCAGCGCGTGTGAAGTGTGCGCTGCTTGGCTTGAAAGTGCTGAAGACCGGCATCAAATTGTGGAAGCTGCAACACACCTGATCGTCGGATGCTTCCCACCGAGCACCCGGCATTGGACACTCGCTCATTGACGCCCCATGCGCTGCCTCATCATCTCCGACATTCACGCCAACCTGGCTGCCTTCGAAGCCGTGCTGCAGGATGCAGCGAAGCGACGCTTGCGATTCGACATCGTCTGGTGCCTGGGGGACATCGTGGGCTACGGCCCCGACCCGAACGAGTGCATTGACCTGTTGCGCAAGTTGCCGCACGTCTGCCTGGCCGGCAATCACGACTGGGCCGTGCTGGGCAAACTCGGCATCGAGACCTTTCATGAGAATGCCGCCTTCGTCGTGGAGTGGACTCAGTCGCGCCTGACCAAGGAGAACTTGAACTACCTGCGCGCACGCCCAGAGCAAGATGTGCAAGGCGACTACCTTCTCGTACACGCCAGCCCGCGCGAGCCGATTTGGGAATATGTGCTCGACGTGAGTGTCGCAGAGGAGAACTTCGGCTATATGCCAACGACGTATGCGCTGATCGGCCACACGCACGTGCCGGCCATTTTCGTTAAAGATAGCGCCACGCTCGCCGTGCACGCGACCGCGCCGACGCCGAACATCCCGGTCGCTCTGAAGCCGAGTTGCAATTACATCATCAATCCTGGCGGTGTAGGACAGCCGCGCGACGGCGACCCGCGCGCGGCCTACGCGCTGCTCGATACAGAAACGCTGACCTGGACGCCCTATCGCGTCGAGTACCCCATCAAGCGCACCCAGGAGAAGATGCGCGCCGCCGGCTTTCCCGACCGGCTGATCGAACGGCTGAGCCACGGCCGATGAGCGCTATATGCCCAAGGTTCGCCTGGATGCCCTGATGGTGGCACGGGGCCTGGCCGAGAGTCGCGACTGGGCACAGCGACTGATCCGCGCCGGTGAGGTGCGCGTCAACGATCAGGTGGTAGATCAGCCGGCCAAGCGCTTCGACGAGGATGTGATCATCACCGTCGCGCAGGCCCCTCGCTACGTGTCGCGCGGCGGCTACAAGCTGGAAGCGGCACTCGATCACTTTCACATTGCGCCATCCGGCTGGGTTTGTGCTGACGTGGGCAGTAGCACTGGCGGCTTCACCGATTGCCTGCTGCAGCGCGGCGCGGCGCGCGTGTATGCCGTGGATGTGGGGAGCAACCAGTTGCACTGGCGCCTGCGCCACGATCCGCGCGTAGTCGTCATGGAAGGCGTTAACGCCCGCTATCTGGACGCGTTGCCCGAACCGATCGCTCTGGCAACTGTGGACGTGTCGTTCATCTCGCTCGAGTTGATCCTGCCTAAAGTGTTCGGCTGGATCGCGCCACCGGCGAGACAAGCGGGTGGCGTCATTGCGCTCATCAAGCCGCAGTTCGAGGCCGGTCGAGCGCATGTGGGCAAGGGCGGCGTCGTGCGCGACCCGCAAGTGCACCACGACGTCGTCGCTCGCATCACCGCATTCTGTGCGCAGCGGGGCTGGCCGGCACGCGGCGTGATCGAATCGCCCATCCTCGGCGCAGACGGCAACAAAGAGTTCCTCGCCTGGTTTACGTCAGATTGATACAATCTGTGCAAATCCACCCCACGATCTGGAGTCACCATGGCACTGACCGCAGAAGAAGTCATCCGCCTCAACAAGGAATACACCCTGTTCGAATGGAATATGCAGGGCAGCTTCACGCCGATGCCGATCGACCATGCCAAGGGCGTGTATTTTTGGACGACCGACGGCAAGCGCTACATTGACTTCAATTCGCAGTTGATGAGCGTGAACATCGGCCACAGCGACGAGCGCGTCATCCGCGCCATCCAAGAACAGGCCGCCAAGCTGACCTACGCCAACCCCTACGCCGCCACCGAAGCCCGTGGCCGGCTGGGTCAGATGCTAGCCGAGATCACTCCCGGCAACCTGAAGAAGTCGTTCTTCACGCTGGGGGGCAGCGAGGCCAACGAGAACGCGATCAAGATCGCGCGCATGGTGAGCGGCAAGCACAAGATCCTGGCGCGCTATCGCTCCTACCACGGCGGCACCTACGGTTCGATGACGCTCACCGGCGACCCGCGCCGCTGGGCCAGCGAGCCTGGCATCCCCGGCGTAGTGCGCATCCCCGACCCCTACTACTATCGTTGCCGGCTGGACATCTCCGAAGAAGAGTTCATGGCCGAGTGCCTGAACCAGACCGAAGATATCATCAAGTTCGAGGGGCCGCACACCATCGCCGCCGTCCTCGTCGAGACCGTCACCGGCACAAACGGCATCATCATCCCGACCAAGGCTTATTACCAGGGCCTGCGCCAGTTGTGCGACAAATACGGCATCTTTCTTATCCTGGACGAGGTGATGTGCGGCTTTGGGCGCACCGGCAAATGGTTCGCTTGCGAGCACTACGACATCGCCCCGGACATCATGACCATGGCCAAGGGGCTAACCAGCAGCTATGCGCCGCTCGGCAATTGCATCGTGTCGGAAGAGATCGGCGCGTATTTCGAGGACCATGTGCTATGGGCCGGCCTGACCTACGGCGGCCACGCCCTGAGCTGTGCTGCGGCCATCGCTTGCATCAACGTTTATAAAGAAGACAACTTGATCGAACGCGCAGCGGAAATGGGCAAATTCCTGGCCGAAGAAGAAGACAAGCTCAAAGCCAAACATCCCTCGGTCGGCGACGTCCGCCATATCGGCCTGTTCAGTATCTTCGAGCTGGTGAAGAACCGGCACACGAAAGAGCCGATGGCGCCCTACAACGCCAAGGGCGACGAGATGCACGTGATGAACCTGATCAAGAAGTTCTTCAACGACAACGGATTGTTCACCTTCATTCGCTGGAACAACTTCTTCGTGAATCCGCCTCTGTGCATCACGAAGGAAGAGCTGCTCGAAGGGTTGGAGATCGTGGACCGTGCGCTGGACATCGCCGATGATTTCGTCGTAGAGTAAAGCGCGCCCCAGTTGCTGCGTGCCGGTCACCTCACCATGCGCCCCTGGAAGACACGCGCCCGGCGCACGTTGTTCACCCAGCCACCCTGGATCGCGCTGGAACATCATGAGGTCGAGCTACCCGATGGCCGGGTGATCTCGGACTGGCCGTGGGTGATCACGCCCGACTTCGTCAACATCGCCGCCGTCACCGACGACGAGCGCTTTCTGTGCTTCCGCCAGGTGAAATATGCGGTAAAGGATGGTCCGACGCTCGCCACTGCCGGCGGATACCTCGAACCTGGTGAAGATCCGCTCGACTGCGCCAAGCGCGAGTTACTCGAAGAGACCGGCTACGCAGCACGCGAGTGGCTCCACCTCGGCAGCTATCCGGTGGACGGCAACCGCGGCGCAGGTGTGGGCCATCTGTGGCTGGCGCTGGGGGCGCATAAAGTCGCCGAAGTGGACGCTGACGACTTGGAAGAACAGACCCTGCTCTTCCTTAGCCGCGACGAGGCCGAGCGCGCGCTGGCCGCAGGCGAGTTCAAGCTGATGACCTGGGCCGCCTGCATGGCGTTGGCGCTGCTGAGGCTATTGCGCTGAACTGCTACGGCGAGAGCCGCACCGGCAGGCTGCCGCGTGCCCCGGCATTGCCGCATAGCACATCAGCGAGTGCCTGCAACGAGGCCGGCACATCGCTAAACGCCGTGAGGTAGGTCTTCACTTCGGGGAAGCCCAGCAGGTCATACGGGCTTTGCAGCGCCACCACGATCAGCGGCAGGCCGGCTTCGTTCAACGCCTTCACCACTGCGGCCTGGCCTGGGTGCTGGCTCGCGTCCATCGTCGCCAACACTGTCACGTCGAAGTGCGCGGCACGGCGACCCAACACCTTGGCCTCTCTGGCGGTCGGATTCTGACTCATACGCGTCACGGTCAACTGACGGTGGCACGCACGTAACCGGCTGCCCAGGTCATTGGCCGCAACCGGCAACGCTAGCAACACGTTCGCCTCGGGCGGAATCGGGATGAGTCTGCCTTCGTCGCGCACCAACGTGATGCTGTCTCGGGCGATGCGATCTGCTGTCTCGCGATGCGCAGGATCGGCCAGCACGGCGGCTGCCTGGCGCGGATCGGCCGGCTGATGATCGAGCAAGCCATAGCGCGCCTTGGCCGTCAGGATGCGCCGCACCGAGTCGTCCAATCGGCGTTGCAACGCAGGATCGGCGCTGACCGCGTCGAGCACGGCTTGATATGCTGTGCGCCGATCGAGCCGGGTGTAACCGGCGTCGGCGCCGATCGCCAGCACATCCACGCCCGCCGTGAAAGCGCGCACGACGATTTCATTCAACGAGGCACGGCTGGTGAGCGCGCCCATCAGCAGCGAGTCGCTCACGATCAACCCTTCGTAGCCCAGCTGCTCGCGCAACAGTGCTTGCAGGACTTGGGGTGAAAGAGTCGCCGGTGCGTTGGGGTCGAGGTCGGCATACAGCACATGCGCGGTCATGATCGCGTCGGCACGGGCACGGGTGAAGGGCAGCGCGTGGGTTGCAATCAGCGACTGCAGCGTGTGACTGACGACGGGCAACGCAACGTGCGAATCCAGGTCGGTGCTGCCGTGGCCAGGGAAATGCTTGACGGCTGCCAGGATGCCCTGCGCCCGATACTCATCTACCATCGCTTCACCCAGTCTGGCCACCAACTCTGGATCGGAGCCAAAGGCGCGTGTGCCGATCACTGGGTTGTTCGGGTTGTCGTTCACGTCGAGCACCGGCGCGAGGTTCATGTTGACGCCGAGCGCCCGGAGTTCCGCCGCTACTGCACGGGCCATGGCGCGCGCGTGCACCTCGGAGCCGGTCGCTCCCAGCGCCATTTGCGCTGGAAACCATGCCGCGATGCGCGACAGGCGCGCCACCTTGCCGCCCTCCTCGTCTGTGGCCACAAACAGGGGGATGCCCGCGCCGCTGGACTTAGCCAGCATCTGCGCGTTGTTGATCAGCCTGACGACCTGGCCGACGCTCTGGATGTTGCCAGCGGACGCGAACAACACAACGCCGCCAATGTGATAGCGCTCAATCATGCGTTTGAGCGCGGGCGACACCTGCGGCCCGGAGAAAGCCACTAGGAAGAGCTGGCCGACTTTTTGCTCGGTCGTCATCGTCGCCATGAGCGCTTCGACACGACGCGCTACGGTGTCCGTCTGACTGTGAACGGACGGAGTTGAGATAGACGCAACCATCACGATGAGGATCGCGACGCGCAGGTTCACAATGCGAATTCGTGGCAAGCAAACGCGCCACGCGCTCTTGCACGTGGCGCGTGTCAGCCAGGCCATGATAGTGCTGGAGGAGACCGACTATTGTTCCGGCGCTTCTAGTCCAGGCAAGCCAAAACCGCCGAGCTTCGGCATCTGGCGACGATCCTCATCCTTGCCGAAGTGGATAACCTCGCCGGCTTCGTTGATCGCTTCGACCGCTAGGCCCAGCGACTGCAGTTCCTTCACCAGCACCTTGAACGATGCCGGGATGCCGGGTTCCTCGATCGGCTCACCCTTGACGATGGCCTCGTAGGTCTTCACGCGACCCTGTACGTCGTCGGATTTGACCGTGAGCATTTCCTGGAGCGTATGAGCCGCGCCGTAGGCCTCCAGCGCCCAAACTTCCATTTCACCGAAGCGCTGGCCGCCGAACTGTGCCTTGCCGCCGAGTGGCTGCTGCGTCACCAGCGAGTATGGGCCGGTCGAGCGGGCGTGCACTTTGTCCTCGACCAGGTGCGCCAGCTTGAGCATGTGCAGATAACCGATGGTCACCGGATTGTCGAACGGCTCGCCGGTCTTGCCATCGAACAGCCGCATCTTACCCAGCGTCGGCAACGGTTCACCAGTCTCCAGGCTCACCTCGTTGGCGCGCTCGCGCAGTTTCTCGTCGCTCAGGTTGCCCACCTTGCGCCCTTTCGACTCGAGCCACAAGCGCAGACAAGTATTCACAGCTTTGCGGTCGGCTTCTTCACGCTCCTTGTGCGAGCGCGGATCGTTCTCGTAGACCAGCAGCTCCTTCGGGTCGTACCCTCTCTCTTTCAGCCATTCATCGAGCACAATGCGGCGCGCGTATTTCTCATCAAGCGCGGCACGGTCGAGATCATAATTGCTGTTGGCCAGCCATTCGGCGATGTAGGCCATGCGCGCGTCGTGGTCGTCGCGCAGCGTCTCGGTATCCACGCCGTTTTCGCGCAACGCTGCCCATGCGCGCTCGGTAATGTCGCGGTAAGCCTGGTCAATCATCCAGGCGCGGCACAGCTCGGCTTCGATCTCTGCCTCCGAAGCACCGTCGAAGACCGGCGAGATGGCGCGGAAGCCGAGGCGATCGGCAGCCCAGCCGAGGTGAGTCTCCAGAATTTGGCCGATGTTCATGCGGCCGGGCACGCCCAGCGGGTTCAGGATGATGTCCACGGGCGTACCATCTTCAAGGAACGGCATGTCCTCAATAGGGACGACGCGCGAGACCACGCCTTTATTGCCGTGGCGGCCGGCCATCTTGTCGCCCTGGGTGAGTTTGCGGCGCTGTGCCACACTCACGCGCACCATCTGGTTTACGCCGGCAGGCAAGTCGCGGTGGTCATCGCGGTTGAACACTTTGACTTCCACGATTTTGCCGTGCTCGCCGTTTGGCAGGCGCAGCGACGTATCTTTCACTTCGCGGCTCTTCTCGCCGAAGATCGCACGCAGCAGCTTCTCTTCCGGCGAAAGCTCCTTCTCGCCCTTCGGCGTGATCTTGCCCACCAGGATGTCGTTCTGGTTCACCTCCGCGCCAATGCGAATGATGCCGTTCTCGTCGAGGTCTTTGAGCGTTTCCTCGCCGACGTTCGGGATGTCGCGCGTAATCTCTTCTGGACCCAACTTGGTCTCGCGCGATTCGGTCTCGAACTTTTCGATGTGGATCGAGGTGAACAAGTCTTCGCGGACGAGGCGTTCACTCACCAGGATCGCGTCCTCGTAGTTGCCGCCCTCCCAGCTCAGGAAGGCCACCAGCACGTTCTGGCCCAGCGCCAGTTCGCCGTTCTGGGTGCTGGACGAATCGGCGATGACCTGGCCTTTCTTGATGCGCTGGCCCTTCACCACGATAGGGTGCTGGTCAATGCACGTGCTCTGGTTGCTGCGATTGTATTTGCGCAATGGATACACACGGCGGCCCTTGCTGCTTTGCACCACGATTTGTCGCCCGGTGACGCTGATGACTTCGCCATCCTCCGCCGCGACTACCACCTGGCCACTATCCATGGCTGCCTGCGACTCCATACCAGTGCCGACGAGCGGCACGTGGGGCTTGAGCAGCGGCACAGCCTGGCGCTGCATGTTCGAGCCCATCAAGGCGCGCGAGGCTTCGTCGTGCTCGACGAACGGGATGAGCGCTGCGCTGATGCCGACGATCTGCTTGGGTGAGATGTCCATGTAATCCACCTGATTCGGGTCGGCGAACATGAACTTCTGGTATCGCCGCACCGAGATGCGGTTGTCCAGGAACTCGCCCTTCTCGTTCAGTCGGGCGCTGGCCTGCGCGATGGTGAACTTGTCCTCCGTATCAGCTGACATGTACACCGTCTCATCGGTGACGTACGGCCGGACGGAGATCTCCTCGATCGTCTTGTAGCGCTGCAGCTTGACCGCCAGCTCATGGTCAATCAGCGTGCCAGCTTTGGCGATGACCTCACCCTTGCTATCCAGGACGTCCTCGCGCAACACGCGGCCTTCAGTCTCGGCCGCCACATTGGGCACGGTGTTCCTCACTTTGCGGTAGGGCGTCTCCAGGAAGCCGTAGGCGTTCACGCGCGCGTAGGTCGCTAGGCGGCCGATCAGGCCGATGTTCGGGCCTTCGGGTGTTTCAATCGGACAGATGCGGCCGTAGTGGCTGTGGTGCACGTCGCGCACGTCGAAGCCGGCGCGCTCGCGGCGCAGGCCGCCTGGACCGAGCGCTGACAAGGTGCGCTTGCTGGTCAGCTCGCTCAGCGGGTTGGTCTGCTCCATGAATTGCGAGAGCTGCGACGAGCCGAAGAACTCGCGCACCGCGGCGACCACTGGCCGGATGTTGATCAGGTTGACCGGCGAGGGCGAGTCATTGTCCGGCATGGACATGCGCTCCTTCACCATGCGCTCCATCCGGCGCAGCCCAACGCGCAGTTTGTTCTGGATCAGCTCGCCGTTGGTCTTCACGCGACGGTTGCCCAGGTGGTCTACATCGTCCACGGGCAACACGCCGTTATTAATCTGGATCATGTGCCGCAGCAGCTCGACAATGTCGCGCTTGGTGATGGTGCGGTGCGTGCGTGGGATGATGCCTTCGCCGTTCAAGCGCTGGTTGAGCTTGTAGCGCCCCACCCGCTCCAGGTCATAGCGTCGCTGGTCGAAGAGCTGTTGTTGCATGAACTCGCGCGCGTTGTCCAACGTGGGTGGGTCGCCAGGGCGAACGCGCTTGAAGAATTCGATCAGTGCCTCCTGCGCAATCGGTCGCGAAGGTTTGTAGGCCCACTCCGGTTCCTGCTTGAAAGTCGCCTCGATGTATCGGTGATCGGGGTTATTGTCTACCTCGGCGAACAGCGCGCGGATCTCTTCGTCAGTGCCGGTGGTCAAGATATCCTTGGTGATGCCGTCATCCACCGCCGCCAGCGCGCGCAGCAAGATGGTGACCGGGATGGTGCGCTTGCGGTTGAACTTGAGGACGATGTAATCGCTCTTGCGCGTCTCGAATTCCATCCAGGCACCACGGTCTGGGATGAGCTTTGCCTGACCGAGCGGCCGGCCGCTGTTCGGGTCTTCGTCAGCGCTGAAATACACGCCGGGCGAGCGGATGAGCTGCGAGACGACTACGCGTTCGGTGCCGTTGATGATGAACGTGCCGTTCTCGGTCATCAACGGGAACTCGCCAAAGTAGATCGTGTCCACCTTGTGCTCATCAGTCTTGCGATTGTGCAACGCGACTTTGGCGTACAACGGCGCACCGTAGGTCAAGTCGCGCTCAACGCATTCCTCGATGCTGACCTTCGGCTCCTCGAACCAGTAAGTCAGGCCATATTCCCTCGCTTGCTTGTAGTTGCCGGGGAAGTAGATGGCCATCTCGCCGTTGAAGCTCTCGATGGGCGAAATTTCTTCGAAGAGTTCACGCAGCAGTTCGTCCTGGAATAACTTGAACGACTGGATCTGCACTTCAATCAGCTTGGGAAGGAGTTGAATGTTGGCCGCACGGGCGTATGACTTCGTCGCTCCGTTCTGATACATCGCCATCAATCTACCATCCTTAAATTGCTTGTTGCCCAAAGGCAACTGAACCTGCATCCGATTGCGGACGCGCCTTACATGCACAATGGCAGTTTCGTGAGACGAACTTAAGGCGACCAGGTGATCCCTAGTCGCCTACATCTCTTGAACTGCCTCTTTTTGATGGATGTGATTATACGCGGCGAATGTGCAACGTCAAGACCTTTTGAGCATGGCAGGTTGACGGTATAGGCCGGTGCTCACAGCGTCAAAGCGTAGGCTTCGATCAGCCCTCTAGCCCGCGCGATGAACTGTCCGATCGGCATCGCCTTGAGGTCCTCGCCGGTGCGCAGGCGGACTGCGACGGCTTCAGCTTGTGCCTCTTTGTCGCCCACAATGAGCATGTAGGGGATCTTCGCGCTCTGCGCCTTGCGGATTTTGTTCTGCATGCGGTCAGGGCCGTCATCTACCCGCGCACGGATGCCGCACGCGCGCAGTTGCTTCTCCACGCCGCGGCAGTAGTCCACATGGCGATCGGCGATCGGGATCAGCATGGCCTGGACCGGCGCGAGCCACAACGGGAAGGCGCCGGCAAAATGCTCGATCAGAAAGCCGATGAAGCGCTCATGAGTGCCCAGCGGGGCGCGGTGCAGGCACAACGGCGTCTTCTCCTGGCCGTCTTTGTCCGTGTAGGTCAGGTTGAAGCGGGGGGGCACGGCGAAGTCCACTTGGTTGGTTGCCAGGGTGAATTCGCGGCCGATGGCGCTAAAGATTTGCACGTCTATCTTCGGGCCGTAGAAGGCGGCTTCATCCTCGGCCTCGTAGAACGGCACGTTGCCATCGCGCATGGCGCGCCGCACCATATCCTCTGTCTTCAACCAGAGCGGCTTGTTGTCCACATACTTCTTGCCCAGACCCTCATCGCCGTGCAGGCTGAGGCGCATGACGTACCTCTCAATGCCGAAGATCTTGAAGTATTTCAAGTACAAGTTGACCACGCCGAGGAACTCGCTCTCGAATTGCTCCTCGGCGCAGTAGATGTGCGCATCGTTCATTTGCATCGAGCGCACACGCATCAGGCCGAACAGCTCGCCGCTCTGCTCGTAGCGATAGCATGTCCCATACTCCGCCAGCCGGAGCGGCAGGTCGCGATAGCTGCGCGGCTTGGCGGCATAGATCTTGTGGTGGAACGGGCAGTTCATAGGCTTCAGGTAGTACTTCTGGCCGTCCTCCAGCGTCATGGGCGGGTACATGCTCTCGGCGTAATAGGGCAGATGGCCGCTGCGCAGGAAGAGGTCTTTTTTGGTCACATGCGGCGTCTTCACGCGCTCATAGCCGGCCTCCTCTTCCATCTTCTTGGCCAGCGCTTCGAGCTGCTCGATGATGACGCCGCCGTTAGGCTGCCACAGCGGCAGGCCCGGACCGACTTCATCGTCGAAGAGGAAGATCTCCAGTTCCGCGCCCAGCTTGCGATGGTCACGCTTGCGCGCCTCTTCCTGCATGTGCAGGTAATCCTGCAGCTCCTCCGGCGTGTAAAAGGCCAAGCCGTAGATGCGCTGCAACATCGGCCGGCGCTCGTCGCCGCGCCAGTATGCGCCGCTGCTCTGCGAGAGCTTGAACGCATTCGGATCAATCTGGCGCGTGTTCTCCACATGTGGCCCACGGCACAGGTCGGTGAAAGTATCCTGGGTGTAGACGGTGATCACCTGCGTCCCCCGACTGCCTCCGGCTGAGTCAGACGGCGAAGGACGGTCATCGGCCTTCTCGCCCATGTCATCTGCCACCCCTTGCGCCAGCCCGTCAATCAGCTCCAGCTTGAACGGATTGAACTTGAACAGCTCGCGGGCCTCGGCCTCGCTCACTTCGCGGCGCGTGAAATCCACATGCTTGTTCACGATCTCGCGCATGCGCGCTTCGATCCGCGCGAGGTCTTCGGGCGTGAACGGATTGGGAACATAGAAGTCGTAATAGAAACCGTTCTCCACCGGCGGGCCGATGGTCGGCTTGGCTTCAGGGAAGAGTTCGGTCACTGCTTGCGCCATCACGTGCGCCAGCGAGTGGCGCAGCTTGTAGAGCGACAAAGGCATGGACTTGCCCTTGCCGTAAGCGATCCTTTCTTCCGAAGGAGAGTTGACTGCTTGTGACATGTCCATCTTTGCTCCGGCGCCCAAGTTCAACATTGCGCGCCCAAACGAAAACGCCTCCGGCCCATCATGGGGCGAGAGGCATTCGGTCTCGCGGTTCCACCCACGTTCCGGCCGTCCGCGAGAGTCAGCAATGACGCCGACCGGCTGCGAACGAGCCGCTCATCGTCGCGCTAACGGGCGAAACCCGGCTGGCCTTGCTGGCTCGACCAGCGCTCGCGGAGGGTGCTGCCGCGCTGCCGGCTGCCGTCACTTGCACCTGACGACGGCTCGCTGAGAGCTGCGTTGCGCAGCGCATGTTCCGCTCGTCGCTTTAGCCTGATGCGACGCGAATTATACGCCCCCTGCTGATTGAGCAGAGGACGCAACCTGCCGGAGGCTAAGGCGCGTGAGACCTCTCCTCGCCCGCAGTAAAACCAGAAGGGCGCAGAAGGAGGGTGGGCGAAGGCATTGCCTTCGCCCACCCTCCTTCTGCGTCTCCGGTTGCCCCTCGGTGTCTAGTGATCGCGTATAGAATCTCTCGCATGCCCAAGCGAAACACTCAGCAGCTCGGCGCGCGCGTGATCCGGATCGGGCTGGTGCAACAGCGATGGCACGCTGATCCGCTGCGGCACGCGCAGGCGCTGCGCCGCGGCGTGCTGGCCGCCGTAGCCCGCGGCGCGCAGTTGATCGGCTTGCAAGAGCTTACGCTACACCGCTACTTCGCCGACGCAAAGGACCCCGCTCGCTTCGCCCTGGCCGAGCCGCTCGGCGACGGGCCGACCAGCGCGCTGTGCAGCCGGCTGGCGCGCGAGTCCGGCGCGTTCGTGGTGGGCTCGCTGTTCGAGCGCGCGGATGGGCGCTACTTCAACACCGCCGTCATCTTCGACCCGTGCGGCAACCTGTTCGGCTTCACCCGCAAACAGCACATTCCACGCGGCAGCGGCTACCATGAGGATTACTATTTCGCGCCTGGCGACTCAGACTATCCGGTGCACGACCTGGGCTTCATCAGGATCGCCGTGCCGACATGCTACGACCAGTGGTTTCCAGAGATGGCGCGCATCTGCGCGTTGAAAGGCGCGGAACTGATCCTCTACCCCACCGCCATCGGCTCTGAGCCGGACTTCCCGGGCTTCGATACGCAACCGCGATGGCAAACGGTGATGATCGCTCACGCCATCGCCAACGGCGTATTCGTGGCGGCAGTCAACCGCACCGGCGATGAGGGCGTCGTCCGATTCTACGGCGCGTCGTTCGTGTGCGACCCGACCGGTCACGTCATCGCCCGCGCGCCGCGCAGTCGGCCGGCCGTGCTGGTCGCCGACCTGGACTTCGGCGTCATGGCCTTTTGGCGCAACCTCTTCCCCCTGCTCGAGCAGCGCCAACCGCAGACTTACCGAGCACTGATTGGCGTGTAGCAAGTGGCATGCGCCATGCATCGAGTGACCGTGTATTTATGTGTTATATATCCTCCCCACTCTTTTCAATTTATGTGTAAAAATTTGCATTACGTCAAAAGCTTGGGTATCCTCAAGGCATGCATTGGGAACGGGCTTCGGAGGACATCTACATCTTCACCAGCGACCGTTACGCGCAGGTGACCGCGAGCCTGATCGTCTCCGGCAACACGGGCATCCTGATTGACACACTTCCTTTCCCAAGCGAAACGGCTCAAATCGCTTTGTTCGCTCGCAAGCGCTGCCCAGACGGCGTGCGCTTCGTGATCTACACCGGCCATGAGGCCGATCACGTCTACGGCGCCTTTCTCTTCCCCAAAGCCGAGATCATCGCGCACGAGATGGCGCGCGAAATCCTGATTGAGCGCGGCTTCGCCGCCTTGCAACGCGCCAAGGAGCAATCGCCGGAATTCGCACCCATCCAACTGCGCCTGCCGACGTTCACCTTCACCACGAACAGCGTCACGCTGCGCATGCCGGGCAAGACGCTGGAGATCATCCACACACCGGGCCATACATCGGATTGCGTCTCGGTGCTGCTGCACGAGGAACGCATCCTGTTCTCCGGCGACACCGTCATGGCCCTGCCGACCATCACCAACGGCGACCCTGAGCAGCTCAAGAAGTCGCTCGAAGCCGTCGGCGCGATGCAACTGGAGAACATCGTGCAAGGTCACGGGGAAATCATCCTGCGCGGCGAGATCCGCGACACGCTGCGCCGGCAGGTCAACTACCTGGACAACCTTCGCAGCAAGGTGCAAAAGCTGATTGACGCCGGCGGCAGTCGCGATGAGGCCAAAGCCATCACCATCGAGCAATGCGGCATGCCACGCGTGCTGCTGAACGGCGCCGTGGTGCAGCTCCACCTCGCCAACGTGCTGGCGACGTACGATCGGCTGATGGCCGCGAAGACTGCCGAAACATCGCGCGCAGCGTCCGCCGCGAAGCCGAAGGCAACCAAGAAGCCGGCTGCCGCGAAGCAAGAGAAAGCCACGCGCGCCAAGAAATCCGACGACAAGTCATCGGCGCCAAAGGGCGCATCGAAGTCGAAGGCGGCGACCAAGAAGACGAGCAAGCCAGCCAAGCGCAAAGAATCGCCGCAGGCCAGCGCGTCGAAGAAGGGCAAAGGACGGTGAGCCGGATGAGCGTCCTGCAAGCTGCGCTCATCGCTCTGTTCTATGCGTTTGCCCGATCGGCCTTCAATGCCGGGCTGGGTGGCTATGTGCTGGCCCAGCCGCTCGTCGCCGGCACGATAGCCGGTGCGCTACTCGGCGACCCGATCCGCGGCGCGCAAATCGGCGGCGCGCTTAACTTGGGCACGCTCGCCCTCAGCCAGCTTCGCGTGCAGGTCGGCCCGGATGTCGCGCTCATCGGCTATGTCGGCGTATCGCTCATGCTGCTGAGCGGCCTGCGCCCCGACGCTCCGGAAACGGCAGCGCTGTTCGGCGCGCTGGTCGTGTTTGGGATCGCGTTGAACTTTGCGCGCGGCATGTTCAACACCGTGGTCGCGCACTGGGCCGATTACTTCGCCGACCAGGGCAACATCAGCATCGTCGCGCTGCTCAACGTCGTCCCCACGCAGATCTGGGTCGTGCTCACCTCGTTTCTGCCGGCGCTGTTCATCCTGCTGTTCGATGCGCCGACCATCGCCGGCATCGCCGCATCCATCCCCGCCTGGGTGCAATTGGCGATGGACTGGAGCCGGTATTTGCTGGCCGCGCTGGGCATCGCCATGAGCCTGCGGTTGGTCATGCAAGGCAGCAGCATCGCCTACTTCCTGCTGGGCTGGCTGAGCGCGCCCTACCTGGGCTTGACACAGGCGACGCTCCTCGGCGGCAGCATCGCCATTATTCACGCCTTCTTGGCCCGCCGACGCGCCGACGTCAACACCGAGATGCTCATCGCCGATGTGCTGCCCTCCGATCAGGCCGAAGGTTACCTGGCGGAGCAGCAATTGTCGCCGGCGGAGCTGCAGTCTTCATTCGTGCTGTGGATGTTCTTCCACGACGCCGGCGCGAACTTCGAGCGCTTTCAGAACATGGGTTTCGCTGCAGCGCTCGCGCCAGCCGCCAGGCGACTATGCGAGACGGCCAGTGAGCGCGTCACGTTGTTGCGCCGTAGCTTGACGCTGTTCAACTGCGAGTGGTCCTTCGGCGCGTCGCTGGTCGGCGCGCTCATCGCGTTGGAGGAGCGCCGCGCCAACGGCGAAGCGATCAACGACGCCGAGCTGGTCGGCGCAAAGACGGGCGTCATGGCCGGCCTGGGTGCGATTGGCGATACAGTCATGCTAAGCGCGGTCGGCTCGCTGCTCATCGCCGCAGGCGCGGCATTGGCGGACCGCGGCAGCCTGATCGGGCCGTTCATGTTTGCAGTCGTCCAGTCGGCGCTGGTGCTGGCGGCCGGATTCATCAGCTTTCAACTTGGCTATGCGCAAACGCGTCGCTTCGGTGACTGGGCGCGCGCCAACAATTGGCTGCGCCCAGCCTTATTCGGCGCGATGCGCCTGGGCGCTTTCGCGCTGGGCGCGCTGGTTGTTGTGCTCGCGCCGGTCGCATTGCCCGGCAACGGCTTGATCCAAATCGGCGCGGCGCAACTGCCCGTGCAGACGCGCGTGCTGGATGCGATTCTGCCGGGCGGATTGCCCCTGGTCGCCACGCTGGCGATGTGGTGGTTGCTGCGCTCCCGGCAGGCTAGCCCGGTCGGCCTGATGGGCGGATGCCTGATCGTCGCCGCTGCCGGCGCAGTCATCGCGCGCGCGATCGGTTGGGTGTGAGGCTACAATTCCATTTGCCGCGCGATGCTCACCCTGCTGAAGAGTCGTCCCCTGTGGAGCTATTCGCTCGCCCATTTCAGCGTAGATTTGTGCGCCGGCGCCTTGCCGGTGATCATGGTCTATCTGGCGCAGGCGTTGAACTTGACCATCGCCCAAACCGGCTTCGTCATCAGCGCCTACGCGATCAGCTCATCGCTCACGCAACCTTTGTTCGGCTACCTGAGCGACCGCACCGGCGGGCGCTACCAATCTGCGCTGGGCCTGGCCTGTATCGCGATCTTCCAAGGCGCGCTTGGGTTCGCGCCGAACTATCCGGCGCTGGTGGGCATGGCGTGTTTGGCCGGTTGTGGCTCGGCGGCCTTCCACCCTCACGGCGCATCGGGAGCCAGCCGGTCGGGCGGCGCGCGCAAAGCGGCGGCCATGTCCGTCTTCATGCTGGGCGGCAATAGCGGCTACGCCATCGGCCCGGTGATCGCAGCAACAGCGATGGCTGCGCTGGGCGCGCACGGCAGCATCATCATCAGCGTCATCGGGTTGGCGCTGATCCCGCTGGTGTTGAGCGCGCAAGGCCAACCCCATGCGGAAAGCGGGCTGGCGCGCCAAGCCGGCGCCGCGAGCGTGTCGGCGCGGCGCTTTGGCCTGATCGCCATCATCGCGTTGATGGCGGTCATGTTCATGCGGGCATGGGTGCAATCGGCGACCACCGCCTACATCCCGGCGTATTTCACCCAGGTCGCGCGGCTCAGCGTCGAAGAAGCCAGCCGGATCTCCAGCGCCAATCTATTTGCCCTAGCCGCAGGGGGGCTGGCCGGCGGCGTGCTGGCCGATCGCTTTGGCGGGCGGCAGGTGATGATCGTTGCATGGCTGATCTACGCGCCGGCGACGTTGGCGTTGTTCAGCGTCCCCGGCCTGCTCGTGTATCCGGTCGCCATGCTGGCCGGCTTCGTCGCCGGCGCGTCGTGGCCGCCGTTGATCGTGATGGCGCAGGAGCTGTTCCCGAAAAACGCCGGCGTCGCATCGGGCATCGCGCTGGGGTTCGCCTTCGCCATGGGCGGCGTCGGCACGGCGATTACAGGGTCGCTGGCCGAGCCCGACCGGCTGGGCCTGACCGCCAGCCTGATCATGCTCGCCGCCCTACCGCTGACGAGCGCGCTCACCGCGCTGGCTTTGCCGTCGGATCGCCGCGCTGTCGCGCCACGTTCATCCGCTGCCGAAAGGCAGACGACCACGGCGCTGCGCCTGCCGAAGCCTTAAGGCCGCCTTACAATTGGCCATCATGCGAGTTGCGATCTTCTCCGACATCCACGGCAACGCAGTGGCGCTGGATGCTGTGCTGAGCGACATCACATCCCTCGGCGCCGACGAGCACTGGATTCTGGGGGACTTGGCCGCGCTAGGCCCCTCGCCCGTGCCGGTGCTGGAGCGGCTGAACGATCTACCCAAAGCGCGCTTTGTGCGCGGCAACACCGACCGCTACGTGTGCAGCCTGCTCGACCCGCGCGAAGCGGCGGCGGAGATCGCGCAGGCACCCCAATCTGCGCCGGCCGTGGCGACGCGGCTGGCCATGCTGTGTTGGACACAGGGCGCGCTGGCCGCATCGGGCTGGCTGAACTGGATGGCGACGCTCCCGCTGGAGCAGCGGCTTGTGCTGCCAAACGGCGCGCGCGTGCTGCTGGTGCATGCTGCACCGGGAACCGACGACGGGCCCGGCATCCGGCCTACGATGAGCGATGACGAGATCGCCACCGTCATCGAGGGATGTGAGGCCGACCTGATCTTCACCGGCCATACCCATTGGCAGCTCGATTGCACGGTCGGCGGCGTCCGCGTCGTCAACCTGGGCAGCGTGAGCAACCCGTGGGTACCCGATCTGCGCGCTAGCTATTACCTGCTGGAAGCGGACGAAAAGGGCTACCGTCTGGAGCACCGGCGGGTGGACTACGACCGCGACGCCGTGATCGCGCAGTTAGGACGGATGAATCATCCCGGCGTCCAGGCACTGAGCGCGCACTTCCGCGGCGAGCGACAACCGCCTTGGATAACTGGGTAGGCGAAGGCAGTGCCTTCGCCCACCCAGGGCACTCATGCGCTGCGCCTGACCAGCGGGCGCAGAATCTCGCGCTCCTGCGGGGCCAGCGCATGGGTAAGCCACAGCACCGCGCCGTAGGCTGCCAGGCCAAGCGCCAGCCCGATGAGCACGACGCCACCGGAGGCAAACGCCGCCGTCACAACAGCCATCACCCCTGCTGCGAGGAACGGCTTGGCCAGCACCTCGACCCAATTCACCGGTGCGATGTATTGGCGGACGAAGACATAGAACGCCGCACCCTCGACGATCTCGCTGAAGATGGTCGTCACCGCCGCCGCCACGAATGAGAACAGCGGGATGAAGATGGCGTTGGCGACGACGTTGAACGTCAGCCCAATGATGAAGGCGCGTGTGAGCGCGCGCTGTTGGCCGGCGGCTATCAGCGCGTAGTTCGTCACGCTGTTGATCCAACCGATCGGCATACTCCAGGCCATGATGGCAAGCGCGATGGCACCGTTCGGCAGGAACTCCCGCCCGCCCAGCACGGCGATCATCGGCTCGGCCAGGAAGGCCGTGGCGACGGCCAGCGGCAGCGCCGTCATCACCAGCAGCTTGAGCGCCAGCGTGTACGAGCGCGCCAGTGACGCATCGCGCTGCAGCGCCATGCGCGACATGGCCGGGAACAGCGACTGTGTAAAGAAGGCCGGGATGATGTTGAAGGCGTCAATGAACTTGTAGGCCGCGCTATACCAGCCTACCGCCACCGGCCCTTTCAACGCCTGCAGCATCGGCACATCCACCTTGAAGAACAGCGTGGCCAGCAGATGGTTCAGCATCAGCGGAAAGGACTCGCGCAGGATGACCGATGATTGCTGAGCGGTAACGGGCGATGACGGCGCACCAACCATCCGCAACTGCAAATGCAACATCCGCCCGGCGAGGAGGAGCAAGAGGGCCAGCGTGATGACGTTGACGACGATGGAAGTGATCCCCAGCCCGATCACGCCCCAGCCGAGCAACAACAGCGTCGCGCCGATCACGGCCTTCAGCAGCGCGCTGACGATGGTGAGCGCAGCGGGCACTTCGGCCTTCTCGTAGGCGAAGAACACGGCGCTCAGGCCGGTGGACAGGCTGCTGGGAAACTGGCTGAGTGCGAGCAGGAGGATGGCGATCTCGGCCTCCGGGGCGAGGTTGAACGCCGCCCGCCAGATCAACACGAGCAGCACAACCGCCGGCGCGACCCCCAGTGCCAGCAGCATGCGCAGCCGGCTGGTTTGCAACAGATAGGCCTGCGCATGAGCGGGATCACGCGCGACTTCGCGGGTGAGTAAGGTGTTCAGGCCAAAGTTCATCACGATCTCGAACCAGCCCACGATCACCACGGCGAAGTAGAAATTGCCGGCGCCCTCCGGCCCGAGCACGCGCAGCATCAGCAGCGCAAAGGCGAAGTCAATCAGCCGCGCAGCGATGTTGAGGCCGGTCAAGATCAGGCTGTTGCGCGCGACCAGGCGCACGCCGGATTGCGCGCGCGCCTCGCGCACCGCGTTGCGCCAGACATATACGCCGCCCAGGAACAGCATCGCCGCCAGTGCGATGAACGTGGCGAACGCGCCGACGCGGAACGAGTCGGGCGAATAGCGGAAACGCACGGTGAAGGCCAGCGGGGCATCGGGAGTCGGAAGCGCGCCGCCGTCTATGCTTGACCCCGCGCCCCCCAGCAATACGCCGCGGAAGTTGCCGTTGACCTTGAACACAGGGACTTCGCGCTCGGCGCTATCCGGCGCGCCCAACGGCCGGACGAAGGCGCGCCAGCCGGGGAAGTGGCTGTCGGCCAAGATCAGCCAGCTCGGTTCACCGACTTGCGCATCCACCCACACCTCGTTGTGGCGATACACCGTGACGCCGGCCGGTGAGAACCGCGCCGGCAAGACGTTCGAGTTTTTCGGCAGCGCATCGGCAGCCGCCGTTGACCGCATCGCGCGGAGCACGTCAGGTTCCACCAAGACGAACTTGCGCAGGTCGTAGCGCCGGATGGCCTGGGCGAAGTCATCGGCAGCGACAGTGGCGCTGACCGGCAGGGTAAACGCGCGCGGCATCGCCCGCTCGTTCTGGTAGATGCGCGTTGCGCCGTCGTCGTAGAAGCGCGAGAAGCCGGGCGTCGTGATCTCCTCTTCCGTCACCACATACTTCACACCGAGCAGGTCGAGCAGCGGCGACTCCAGGCTCTGCGCGTTCTTGATCGGCGCGATGCGGTTGTAGAGCAGCTCACCCTGTGGCTCGATAGCCTGCATGAAGTCGGTGTACTGTTTGGGGATGATCGAGTCGTAGCCGCGAATGTCTTGAAAGTCGAACAGCCAGGCCGAATTGGCGTTAAGCGGCTTGCCGGCGCGCGGCTCGTAGGCCGTCAGCCGCCAGAGCGACGTGTCGGCTTGGAGCGCCTGCATGGCCGGCGGCGTAAATCGCAACAGCTTGGGGTCCACCGTCGGGTTGAAGCCGGCCCAGGCCCAGTTCAAGTCGGCTGCTAGCAATGCGATGGCCAGCGCCGGCGCCGCGCGCACCAGCTTTGCTCCAAAGTGGGCGCCCTCGGCCGGCTGCGCGTGATGCCTGAGCAACAACCACCAGACCGCGCCGGCGGCGACCAGCAATAGCCCTAGGCGAACGACGTTGAATGCTTGGTAGCTAAAGAACATCTCGGCGCCGGTGAATCCCTGCTGCGCGGCCGAATTTCTGACAATGCCCGCGAAGAACGGCTGGAAGACCGGCCAGGCCAGCCGCGCGACCACCACCGACGCGATCGCCAGCGTGCCCAGCGCCACCGCGACCCCGCTTGCGATCCAGTGCGCCCGCGCGATCGGGTTGTGTCTGGCCGGTGTGAGCTTGGGCCGATACCCGCCGATGGCCGGCAAGCCTCTCGGTTCCGTCGCCAACGAGTCGAGCCCAGCGCCGGCCAGCGCGGCCAGCGACAGGGTGAGCGGGAAGATCCAGCGGAAGGGCGAATGCAACTGGCTGAAGCCCGGCACGCCGAAGAACAGGATGGCGTAGGCCGGCGTGCCGAAGATGAACAACAGCGAGAGCACGCCGAGCGCGACGAAGAACCAGGTCGGGAACTTCGATTGTCGGCCGGCAGTCGCGCGACGGCCCGATGCAGCGCGGATGCGGCCGGCGATGGCCACGCCGGCGAGGATGAGCGTGATCAGGCCCACGTAAGCCGCGCCTTCGACGTAGTTCTTGACGCCCCAGGCGGTGTTGCCGCTTGGCGTATTCACCGCCTGACGGCTGAATGTGAACAGGTCGAAGTAGGTGTGGTGCGCCGGGTTGCCGAAGAAATCCGGCCCCAACCACTGCACGACATAGCGCCACGGGAAGGCGTAGCTCATCACCTCCTGCAGCGAGGCGCTGCCTTGGCGGAAGTTGCGCGTCACCAGCTCCAGCAACGGGATCAACTGCATCGCGCCGATGAGGATGCCGGTGACGCCCATGGCGACCAGCCAGGCCAGCCGGCCGGCCAGATACGGCCCATCCACGCGCAGGTTGCCGAAGCCGATCACCGTGCTCACGCGCCACAGGCAGAACAGCGCCGTCACGATGAGCGTGTAGGCCAGGATTTCGACGTGGCCGGCCAGGACGACCATGGCCAGGGCCAGCGCGCCGATCACCACCCAGGGCATGGACGACGGCCGGTTGCCCAGCCCAGGCGACTGCCGGATCACGCGCTCGCACATGGCCAAAATCAGCGGCAACCACGCTGCACTGGCGATGATCATCTGGAAGACCACCGAGACCACGAAGAAGCCGCTCAACTGGTAAGCCACGCCGGCGAAGAGCGCACCGTAGCGTCGGACGCCGAGCGTCTGCATGAAGATGAAGGTGAAGACGCCGGCCAACCCGAGCTGCAGCACGGTGAACCATCCATAGGCTTTCTCCAACGGCAGCGCATAGTACAGCAGGCTGAACGGATACATCGCCGAGTGCTGGCCCGCCGCGAGGAACGGCATGCCGGCGAAGAGATAGGGGTTCCACAACGGCAGCTCACCCTCGGCGAGCGACTTGATGATGAAGCGCTTCCAGGGGTAGTTTTCCAGGATCAGATCGGAGAGCAGCTCGTTCTGGGGGACGCCGACGCCGAGCGACGCAGCCGCAGATTTGAACGGTTGCCAGGCGAACAGATTGTCTGCGGGGAGCAACGTATAGCCACCGACGGTCACTGGAAAGAACAGTGCCATCGGCAGCAGCATGAGCAGGGCGATGCACGCCGCTGTGGCCATTCGCGGCCGCTTCAGCCATGACAGCAACGATTGCATGGGCCGAAATGTTACCCTACAGCGACTCGCCGCATTGTGCGGTGCGCCGGGCCAAAGCGCTGTAGTGTGAAGGCGAGGCCGGCGAACATCAGCGCATCGGCCGAAGTTCGAAGCGCTGTCTCGTCCTGCGCTTTCGGGGCGAGCATTCATGTTCGCGCCTGCGGCGACATCGGGATGTTCACGCCGTATGTTCGTGCGAATGCAACCGCCTCGTCGTAGCCGGCGTCGGCGTGGCGGGCGACGCCCACGCCGGGGTCACAGGTGAGCACACGTTCCAGTCGGCGGGCGGCTTCCGGTGTGCCATCGGCGACGATGACCTGGCCGGCATGGATGCTGTAGCCGATGCCCACTCCGCCGCCGTGGTGGATGCTCACCCACGTCGCGCCGTTCACCGCGTTGATCAGCGCGTTTAGCAGCGGCCAGTCGGCAATGGCATCGCTGCCATCCTTCATCGCTTCGGTCTCGCGATTGGGGCTGGCCACCGAGCCGCTATCAAGGTGATCACGGCCGATGACGATGGGCGCGCTGACTTCGCCACGCGCGACCATCTCGTTGAATCGCAGTCCGGCCTTGGCTCGCTCGCCATAGCCCAGCCAGCAGATGCGCGCCGGCAGGCCCTGAAAGGCCACTTTCTCAGCGGCCATCTTCAGCCAGCGGATGAGGTGTTCGTTCTCTGGGAACAAGTCCATCATTACGCGGTCGGTCTTGTAGATGTCCTCCGGGTCGCCGCTGAGCGCTACCCAGCGGAACGGCCCTTTGCCTTCGCAGAACAATGGGCGAATGTAGGCCGGCACGAAGCCGGGGTAGCCGAACGCATCGCTCACGCCGGCGTCGCAGGCGCGCTGGCGCAGGTTGTTGCCGTAGTCGAAGACGACGCTGCCACGGCGCTGAAACTCCAGCATGGCGCGGACGTGAGCAGCGATGCTATCCATCACGCGCAACTTGTACTGGTCTGGAGACGCATGACGCATGGCGTTCGCCTCATCCAACGTCATACCCGCCGGAATGTAGCCCACCATCACGTCGTGCGCGCTGGTCTGGTCGGTCACCACATCGGGCGTGACGCCGTAGGCCAACAGGCGTGGCAACACGTCTGCGGCATTGCCGATCAGGCCGATGCTCCTCGGCTCGCCTTTGGCCCTGGCCTCGTCGGCCCAGGTCATGGCTTCTTCGAGGTTGTCGGTGGCGACGTCGAGCTGGCGCAGGCGAAGGCGACGCTCCACGCGCCACGGGTCCACCTCGACGATCACACCTACGCCTTCGTTCATGGTGATCGCCAGAGGCTGCGCGCCGCCCATCTCGCCCAATCCGGCAGTGAGGACCAGCCGGCCTTTCAAGTTGCCCCAGCCGTGTTTGCGCGCCAGCGCGCCGAACGTCTCATATGTGCCTTGGAGAATCCCCTGCGTGCCGATGTAGATCCAACTACCGGCCGTCATCTGGCCATACATGATGAGACCGTCGCGCTCCCAGCGGTCGAAGTTTTCCTGCGTGGCCCACTTGGGCACGATGTTGCTGTTGGCCAGTAACACGCGCGGCGCATCGGCATGGGTGCGGAAGACGGCAACCGGCTTGCCGGATTGCACCAGCAGCGTCTCGTCGGGTTCGAGCCGGCGCAGGCTGTCGAGGATGGCGTCGAAGCATGCCCAGTTGCGGGCAGCCTTGCCTCGCCCGCCGTAGACGATTAGATGATCCGGGTCGAAGGCGACCTCAGGGTCGAGGTTGTTTTGGATCATGCGGTATGCGGCTTCGATCTGCCAGTTCCGGCAGGTGAGCTGCGTCCCGCGCGGGGCAGTGATGCGTCGTGACATGCCGGGGATGCTAGCAAAGGGCGGGCGGGATGTCTAACTGTGCGCCGCTCCGGCGTGTCCGGCCAGATCACGGATCGAGCGGGCTACGCACAGCCTTGGGGCCTTTGTTCAAGACGTGGGTGTAAATCATCGTCGTGCGCACATCTTTGTGCCCTAGCAATTCCTGCACCGTGCGGATGTCGTAGCCGGCTTCCAGCAGGTGCGTGGCGAAGCTGTGCCGGAAGGTGTGGCAGTTCACGCGTTTGTGGGTCATCCCGGCCAGTTTGGCGGCTTCGGACACTTTGCGCTGCAACGCGCTGGCATGGATGTGGTGCCGGTATTGGCGCTGGTCTTGCGGATCGCGCGGATTTCGAGACAGGGTGCGCGAAGGAAAGACGTATTGCCATGCCCACTCGCGTGCTGCGTTGGGATACTTGCGCGCCAGTGCGTCGGGCAAGTCAACGAATCCGAGACCACGCTGGAGGTCGCGCTGGTGAAGCGCTCGTATGCGCATGAGGTGCTCTTGCAATGGCGCAACCAGCGCGGCCGGCAGCATGGTGACGCGATCTTTGTCCCCTTTGGCGTCTCGGATGATGATCTGCATGCGCTCGAAGTCTATGTCTTGCACGCGCAGACCGACGCACTCGTTCAGCCGCAGGCCACAGCCATAGAGCAGCTTGGCCATAAGGGCGAATTCGCCATGTAGGCAAGCGATGACGCGCAGCGCTTCGTCGCGGGTGAGCACGGTGGGCAAACGGGCCGGCTTCTGCGCCCACACGCTGTCCTCGATGCTGAGGTTGAGCGGGCGCTGCAACACGTGGCGATACAAAAACAATACCGCGCTGAGGGCCTGATTCTGGGTTGACGCGGCGACGTCGCGTTCTTTGGCCAGGTGGGTGAGCCAGGCGATCACCTCTGGTTCCCCCATCTCTTTGGGATGGCGTTTGTGGTGAAAGAGGATGAAGCGAGTGACCCACTGGACGTAAGACTTCTCGGTGCTGTAGGCATAATGGAGGCGGCGCATGGCATCGCGGAGTTGGTCGAGCAGGCGGGGCGGGTTTGGCGTATGCGGCGCGTTTGGTTTCGTCTCCGCAAGGTTTCCCATGACGCTGATTGTCAGTTGTTTCCCGCGAATTTGCAAGATAAGCCGCGACTTGGTGAGATTACGTGGCGTCAGGGTGAGTTGACAATAGCGGGCTTAGCCCGCAGAATTGCAGCAGAATATGTAGTTATGCCGCCTGATAAAACCTTGCGGCTTCCGTCCAATCAACGGAAAGGAGTTTCGCTTGAATGATAGCAATTGCAGGATTCCAGAATTTGCCAATGCCACAAATTCGTCGCGCAATTCTACTAATGATATTGGCGCTGACAGTAACATCGCTCATCATCTTTGCAGTTGGGGTGTTGCACTACCAACCCGCTTTATCGGCTGCTCCTGGTTATGAGATGTTATTTGTGACAAAGCCGGGCCTTTTGGAAAATTCCATTAGGGTATGGCAAAGGGTTACTGAGCAGCGTCCTTGCGAGTACCGAATACTGGGTTGGAGTGCCGACAACCGACTGTATTACAAAGCCGCCTGTGGCACCGAAACACAAGTCTGGGAATATACGACGCCATATGAATCGCCTAACCCAACCGCGAGTGTTCCGAATGGGTTGATTCAGAACACCTTGTCAAAGGGTAACGTCTTGAACTTGGTGCGCGCGGATGGAGTCCGGCCAAGGGAATACGAGCCAGTAACACGACCGCTGTTGCTGAAAAGCGAAGGATATCTTTCGCATGATGGACGCTGGATAGCAATTGTGACCCAACACATTTATGGTCCTCAAGACATAGTGGTATTGACTTCCAAGAATTGAGTGTAAGGAGAAAAAGGACGACCCGTTCAAAGAGTAATGCCTTCAGAAAGCAGGCGGCATAACACGCGCATCCAGCCGACCGCTTCGCTCGCTCCGCTCGTTCCGCGTGCGGCTGATGCGCGTGCCGTTGGGCTCCTTGGCGTCGCAATCGGCTTCTCCACGAAGACAAAGCCGACCAAATGAAATAACAAAGGACTTGCTATGTGGATATTCTGGCTCATTGTGGTTGCTGCTATTATCTATTGGCTCTTTCTCCGCAATAAAGGTAGCCATAAGACTTCTAATGCGGCAAAACCTAACCAAGCTGACGCTGTACACACACTAGCAATTTCTGTAGATACAACAAATGGACGATTGGGACGTAGGGAAACGCGGGTTGGGTACCAACAGACTGGGGACGGTGGCTTTGTCATAGGGCCAGGACTGCCCTTCCCCGTGACGCTCTACGGATTAGACGCCGCAGATGCTGTCAAATTGGTGACAGCCTTCGAACAAGGCGTGGATTACGAAATTGGAGAATGGTTCGGTCATTTGGTGGCACAAAAAAATATCCAGTGTAAGGAATTAAACGAATGGGTTAACGCAGCCAAACCCAAGGTTCGTGACATTGTGAAACAGCGTGTGCTTGCTTCAACAGAGTGGGCTCAGGCCAGTGATCTGGACAGGAAGGACTTGTTGGCCGAGATACAGGATAGCGCTATAGCTGAGTTGACTATTCGTCCGGGCGACACAGAAGCGGCGTGGACACTACTGCTGGAAGAACCTCATGACCTGACGGTTGACGATGCATTATTGGATCGCTTCAAGGACAACCCACAGAC
>CALGMA010000010.1 GCA_937959265.1 uncultured Anaerolineae bacterium
CGCCGTGCCCGGCATGAAACCGGGCACGTCGACGAAGGTGACCACCGGGATGTGGAAGGCGTCGCAGAACCGCACGAAGCGCGCCGCCTTGATGCTGCTCTTGATGTCGAGGCAGCCGGCCAGCACCATCGGGTTGTTGGCAACGATGCCCACGCTGCCGCCGTCCATGCGGCCGAAGCCGATGATGATGTTCTGCGCGTGCTCGCGCTGCAGCTCGAAGAAGTCGCCGTCGTCGACGATCTTGTAGATTAGCTCGCGCATCTCGTACGGCTTGTTCGGGTTGTCGGGCACGATGGCGTCCAGCGCGTCGTCGGTGCGCAGGGGGTCATCCTTGCTCTTCACGAACGGCGGCTCTTCCATGTTGTTGCTGGGCAGATAGCTGAGCAGCACGCGGATGAGGTATAGGCAATCGCCCTCGCTTTCGGCGGCGAAGTGCGCCACGCCGCTCGTCGTGTTGTGCACCAGCGCGCCGCCCAGTTGCTCGAACGTCACGTCCTCGTGGGTCACGGCTTTCACCACGTCCGGCCCGGTCAGGAACATGTGGCTGGTATTCTTCACCATGAAGATGAAGTCGGTCAGCGCCGGCGAATACACCGCGCCGCCGGCGCACGGCCCCATGATCGCGCTGATCTGTGGGATCACGCCGCTGGCCATGGTGTTGCGCAGGAAGATGTCGCTGTAGCCGACCAGCGACATCAGCCCCTCCTGGATGCGCGCGCCGCCGCTGTCGTTGATGCCGATCACCGGCGCGCCGTTCTTAAGCGCCGTGTCTTGGATTTTGACGATCTTGCTGGCATGCGCCGCGCCCAGACTACCGCCCATTACGGTGAAGTCTTGCGAGAAGACATAGACCAGCCGACCGTCAATCGTGCCCCAGCCGGTCACCACGCCATCGGTCAGCCAGTGCTGGCTGCTCATCCCGATGCCGCTGGGGCGGTTGGTGACGAAGGCGTCAATTTCGCGGAACGAGCCGGGGTCGAGCAGCAGATCGAGCCGCTCGCGCGCGGTGAGCTTGCCCTTGGCGCGATGCGCTTTGATCTTGTCTTCGCCGCCGGCGACCAAGGTTTGCGCGCGCAGTTCGCGCAATTTGTGGATGCGAGGATCGGAGGAGTCGGGCATGGTGTGGTCAGATAACAGGTGCCAGAGATCAAAAGTCAGGTGTCAGATGTCAGCGATGGATGGGCGTCGGATCGCCGCGTCTTGGCCTGGCGCGCCGCAAGCCGACGGTCTAGCCATAGCGCGGCCCCACCGATGCATAGGATGGAAAGCGCACCGAGCAGGATGCCAAAGCCGGCGCGCGCGTTCGCTTCGGACGAACGGGCGAACGCGAAATGGTTCAGCCAGAGATTGGCCTGGTACGACACAATGACCACGATGGTAACACGCGGCGCCCAGCGGCGCGAACGCGCCAGACCGATGGCGCAGATGCCGAACGCGACGGCCCAGGCGGCGCTCATGAGCACGATGTAGGCCGCCGGCGCGGCAGCCGGTAAATCCGGTAGTTGGACAGCTTGTTGGGCGGCGAGGAGTGCGCGCGCTGCGTTGGCGAGCGCGAACAGCGCGGATACGACCACCAGGGCAAGCCTCATCGCCAACGCTTAGCCTGCGAATGCCAATGCCGCGATTCGCTCGGCGACGACGGGCGCCCAGGCTAGGCCGTATGCGCCTAGGCCGAGGGCGTAGAGCATGTTTCCTTCGACGTCCAGGCGGCCGACGCGCGGCGCGCCGTCGTCGGTCGTCGTTGTTACGCCTGTGCTCCACTGGCTGGTCTGTTCGGGCTTGCCCAGACCGAATCGCTTGAGAAAGCGGCGCAACTCTTCGGACGGATCTTTGTCTGCATCGCGTTCATGCCATAGCCATGCCGCGCCGTGCAACTTGCCGTCTTTGCCCGGCATTAGCGCCAACCGCGCATCATCGAAGAGCAACGGCATACCAGCGTATAGGTGGGCAGGTGCGCCGGCAGCCTGCGGCGGCTGAGATGACCAGATCGCCCCGCGCGCGCCGCGCACCGAATCGGCTAGGTAGGGTGAGAGCAAGCCGACATAGACGTTCGTCGCCAATATCACGCAATATGCCGTAATCGTGAGGTCTTTGCACAGCGCGTAGGTCACCTCACCGGCGCTCTCCAGCCTGAACACCTCGGCATACTGACGAATCGCGATGTTCGGATGACGCAACAGGCGAACGAGCAATAAGTCAACATCCACCAGTGCGCTGTCGTGCGCCAGTAGGCCACCCGCGAATCCGGACGGCAACAGGTCGCGCTGGGTCGTCCACTCGAGGCCGGCATCCGGCACAGCCTCGGCGAGTTGTTGCAAAGCCCGTTCGCGTTCGCGAGTAGTCGCCAGATGGATCACGCTGCATGATTGGAGCAGCGCGCCGTGCTGCGCAGCCAGGCGCTTGAGGCGCTCGAGTCCATACTTCGTCTCCCGGATGTGCGCCATGTGGGGACTGATCGTCGCCAGGCCGAGCGCGCGGCGCGTCGCTGCTTGACCGACGCGCTGGGCATCCACGATGCCGACGCGCGCATTTCGATCGGCAAGCTGTGCGGCGATCACTGCGCCGGTGAGGCCGGCGCCGATGACGAGGACGTCGGTCGTGAGATCATTCATGGCACGTCGAGGCCCCGATTATCGGCGATGATGGCTTGTGCTGGTGCACGCTGTCCTGGCCAGGTGTAGGAAACGAAAACCCGACGCGCGAGCCGGGTTCAGGCGACCGTCACTTCTTCGCGCTGGTCTTCTTTTTGGCCGGCGCGGCTTTCTTCGTTGGCCGGGGCGCGGCTGCCGCTTTGGCCGTCGGGTTCAACCAGCGGTACACCTCCTCGGCATGGCCTTCCGGCTTCACCTTCTCCCAGACATGTTCGACTTTGCCATCGGCGCCGATCACGAATGTGGTGCGCAGGATGCCCATGTACTTCTTGCCATACATGCTCTTCTCGCCCCAGGCGCCGAACGCCTCGGCCACTTTGTGGTCGGTGTCGGCCAGCAACGGAAAGTTCAGCGCGTGCTTGGCAGCGAATTTTTGCTTCGACTGCACATCCTGCGGGCTGACGCCATACACCGGCACGCCGAGCGACTCGAATTTGGGCAGGTTGTCGCGGAAGCTGCATGCTTCTTTCGTGCAGCCCGGCGTGTCGTCAGCCGGATAGAAATACAGCACGTAGCGCCTGCCGAGCAGGTCGGACGATTTGATCGGCCCGCTTTGGGACATCAATTCGAATTCGGGGACAGGATCACCGACTTTCAACATGACACGTCAATACGATTGCGCTGCGCCGTTGTGACTCGGCGCTGGCGGCAGCTCGATAATCGCTTGCTCTGGTGGACTGGGCTTGGCCTTCGGTTCGGTCGGGCGCGTGGCGCAACGCCGCTGCAGGCCGGCTGCCAGATCCTTGCCGCGCTCTACGGCCAGCGCGTAGATCGCCTTCAGCCCATCCTCGGTCAGCCGTTCGCCCGATCGGCTCCAACGATAGACGGCTTCGCCGATAGCGAAGGTGCCGGCGAACGAGATCGCCACCTTGGGCGCGATGCCTAGCCCCGGTATCAAGCCGATCATGCGACGCGCGACTTGCCGCAAGACGAGGCCGCCACCGATCACCCCGGCGATCTGCGGCATGACGTGTTTGAAATCTGGGGGCAGCCCCATCGCCAGCGCAATCTTGTAGGCCATGATGGCCTGGTTCTTCGTCAGGATGACGGTGTCGGCGACGGCGATCGGCAGACCGGTGGCAGGGTTGATCTGCAGCAGGCCGGAGCCCAGGCTGTAAGTGGCGTTGGCCATGGCGACGTCCTCGATCAGCGCGCGGACCACCGGCGGGCGAAAGGCAGGCAGATGACGTGCCAGCGCCAGGTCGTCAATCGCTTTGAGCTGGCGGATCGCTGCCGTCAGGCGCTCGATCGCCGTCTGCTCGTCGAGCGCGCCGTTATCGAGCGGCAACGTGACGGCGTGGCCGGAGGTGACGCTCTGCGCCGGCGGAGGCGCGCCGCGCTCTTGCACGAAGCACATGAGCAAGGGCACGTTCGACGCTTCCAACGCGCGCTTCAGCCGCAACGCTTCATCGAGCTGGGGGTCGTCGCGCGTGACGATGACCACGACGTTCGCGCGCGAGATTTGCGTGGCATCGGTGATCGGCGTGCCGATTGCTGCGCGATAAGGCGGCGTATCGGTCGGTCGGTCACCACGGTACATCAAGGTGGCCAGATGTTCAGCAAACTGCACGTCGTGGCTGACGAACGCGATCAGAAAGGGCGTCTCCGCCGCGATGCGCGCCGGACGTACGTCTACCTCGCGCAGCACGCTCAGGATCGCGCTAAACGGCCCGAGCGACGAGAGCGCGGAGAAGGGAGACCTGGCCATCCGAAATGATGAGAGAACTGGAGATTGAAGATGACTCTCCGCTTCTCAGTCAAGAGACCTTCGTCTCGCTGCCTTCGGTCTGCGTCTCGCTCGGCTTCTTGGGCTCGTCGCCTTCCAGGCCCTTGCGAAATTCACGAATGCTCTTGCCCAGCTCACCGCCGATCTTGCCGATGCGGCCGACGCCGAACAGCAGGATGACGATGACCAGGATGATGATGATCTCTAACGGTCCGAGGTTTGGCATGCCTTTTACGCTCCTTTTTATAAATCGCGCGTTGGCGCGACGATTCGAGTGCTTGCCCTCCACCGCGATGGAGGTTAACGAAGATTATAAGCGCCGCGCAAGAGAAAGGGGCAGGGACAGGGGACGTTTCTGGCGATGGCAAGCGCAACAGGCGCAAGCCGAACGATCCGCTACCACCGACTAACCACCCGCCGCCCGCGCGACGGCAAACGCCAATAGGCCGACCGCCAGCCAGCCGTAGTTGTGGCGTGACAAGCCCAGGATCAACGACGGCGCCCAAAGGGTTGCCAAGACAAACGCGCCGATGGGCTGCCGCGTGAGCGCGGCTGCCAGCACGGCCAACACATAGCCTGCGTTGCGCGTGCGCGGCGATCCCTTGCGAATGCCGGCGAACGCCACGGCCATGGCGACGCTGACCAGCCACACGTCCGGCGCAACCGGCGCGAAGGTCGCAGCGCCCAGCAGCATCGGAAGCCCGACCACGGTTGCGCCTTCCAGGATGGCGTTCGGAGCGCCGTCTCCGCGACAGGCGACGACGGCGACCTGGGCGAGGCAGATCGCGCCGATGGCCAGCAGCGTCGCCGCTGGCCCCAGCGCCGCCGCCAGCACGATCATGATGGCCAGCCCGGTCGCCCCGAGAAGCAAGATTGCGCCGTAGCGCGGCAACAGTTCGCGTTCCAGCCAATTCACAAGCTGGCCGATGCGGAGCGATGCGTATGCCGCGTCGGAATCCGGCCGGGTGTAGGGGAGCGCCCTGAGCGGCGCGCCTTGCGTCCAGCGTTGCCAGAGCGACAGGGAAGCAGACCAGTTCACGCCGGCGATCGTCCCCCACACGCCCACCCAGGCCAGGCTTAGCAACACGGCCATCGCCAGCGTCAACATCCAGCCAGGGCGCGCGAGGGCGACGCCGGAGGACAGCGCGCCGCCGACCACGGCGACCGGCGCCAGCCATGTCGCCCTGGGCAGGTGGGCAAACAGCGCGCGCGCGTCGAAAGCGCGCGCTCCGTCTGGCGCATGAGCGGCGCACGCAGCCGGTTCCTGCCCAGAAGCAAAGCTCATGGCAGCGGTGTGGGGGCGACGGTTGGGATGGGCGTCGGCGGCGGCGTCTTCCCTGTGGTGAGGAACTCGATGGCCGCCTCGAGTTGCGGGTCTTTGCCGTCGCGCGCGTCCTCCGGCGGGTTGCTCACAATGTAGTCGGGGGCGATGCCCACGCCGTGGATGGCGCGATCGTTCGGCGTGTACCAGCGCTCGATGGTAATGCGCAACTGGCCGCCATTGGAGAGCGTTTGCGGCGATTGCACCGACCCTTTGCCGAAGGTCTTTTCGCCGATCAGCGTGGCGCGGCCCCTGTCCTGTAGCGCGCCGGCGACGATCTCCGCTGCACTGGCCGAGCCGCCGTTGACCAGCACCACCATCGGAATATCCTGCGCGATGCCTCGATCGGTCGTTGACGTGACCTTCTTGTTGCCGCGGTAGTCGCGTTCGATGACAAATACGCCCTGCTTCAAGAAGATATCGCCCACCTCTTTGGCCTGGCTGAGCAGCCCGCCTGGGTTATCGCGCAGGTCGAAGATCAGCGCCTTGGGCTGCTTCTCCAGGATCTCTTGCAGATGCTTCTCCAGTTGCTTGCTGGCCGGCTGGCTGAAGTCGAACAGGCTGATGTAGCCGATCGAGCCATCGCCGACCATTCGGCTCGAGACGAGCGGGATTTCGATGCGCTCTCGCACCAGCGTCACCTGGAAGGGCCGCGAGCGATTGGCGCGGCGTAGGGTAAGCGTCACTTCCGTGCCACGTGGCCCGCGCACCATCGCCGCGACTTCGGTCGAGTTGAGGCCCTGCGTGCTGACGCCGTCTACCGCCTCAATGATGTCGCCGGGCAACACGCCGCCGCGATCGGCCGGCATCCCTGGAAAGGTGCGCACAATCTGAACACTCCCCGACGGCGTTTGTTTCAGCGTCGCGCCGATGCCCTCGAACGCGCCGGTGATGTCTTCATTCATCAGCTTGGCGAAGCGCGGTTCAACGTATTGCGTGAATTCATCGCCCAACGCGTTGACCAGACCTTTGATCGCGCCGTCGGTGAGCTGCGCGCTCGACGGCATCTCGCCATACCACTGCGCGCGCAGGCGGTTGATCACGTCGTTGATCAACGCAAAGTTCAATTCCTGTTGCCCGGCTGCGGCGTCGCTATCGCCGGCGCTCGCGGCGACGTTTGGTGGAAAAGGCGAGGCGCCCGTGAACAGCAGGCCGCCGGGGCGTGACAAGACGACGCCGGCGGTCATGCCGAGGATGAAAATCAGCGCGCCGATGAACATGCCGAGCAAACCCAGCGCGATGTTTTTGACCGGGCTGCTGCCGGTCGAGTCCGATCGCCCCATAATCTACCTTACCCGTGGTTCGTTTGTAACCAATAGTGTCTGTTTCTGCAAATCGCCACCTCATCGCCGGGCGTCGCCTATGGCCTCGCCCAACACGCGGATGGCGTGTTCGAGCTGTGCATCTTCAGAGCCGACCACTTCGATGTCCGGCATCAGGCCGGTGCCATCCAGTTCTCGCCGCTCCGGCGTGAGCCACTTCGCTGCCGTCACGCGCACCGCCGACCCATCCAACAAATCGAAGATCAATTGCACCGATCCCTTGCCGAAGGTCTTCTCGCCTATGAGCAAGCCCCGCCTGTGATCTTGAATCGCGCCGGCGACGATCTCCGCCGCGCTGGCCGTATTGCTGTTCATCAAGACGACGACGGGTTTGTCGCCTGCCGGCTTCGCACGCCCCTTGCGCACACGATGGATGATCTCGGGTTGATTGCGTCTCTGCTCGATGGCGACGATGCCGTCGCTCAAAAATTCGCTTGCCACCTCAACTGCGGCGGCCAGTGAACCGCCACCATTGTTGCGCAGGTCAATGAGATAGGCCTGAGAGTCCGCGGCGGACAGTGCTGAGAGCGCGCGCTTCGCTTCTTCACCTGTGCGTTCGGTGAAGTTGCTGATGTGAATGTAACCGATCGTCGCCGGCGTGCCGCCCACAGTCGTGGTGATCGTGCGCCATTCAACCGACTTCACCTCGATCATCTGCCGGATAATGGTGAACGTCAATCGCTCGCGTTGTGGGCCGCGCAGCACCTCGATCGTCACCGGCGTGCTAGCCTCGCCGCGGATGCGCGCGACATCTTCGAAGGTGGCCGGCGAAGGCAATGGCACGCCGTCTATGCCGATTAGGATGTCGCCCTCGCGTACGCCGGCCTTGGCCGCCGGCCCATCGGGCATGGGCGACAGCACGATCTCCCCGCGTTCGTTGCGTGTGAAGCTGACGCCGATGCCACCGAAGCTGCCACGCATGTGGTCGCGCTCCAGCGCGCGCGTCTGGGGTTCGACGAACGTTGTGTAGCGGTCGTTCAGCGTAGTCAACGCGCCGCGCACAGCGCCGTACTCGCGCACCGTATCGCTGGGCACAATGCCGACGAAATGATCGCGCACATACCCCCACGCTTCGTCGAGCAATGCGTGCGGATTGCCGCCGTAGCGGTAGACGCGTTCAGTGCGCAGCTCAACCGGGGCGAGCAACATGCGGCCCACGTATCCCGCGCCGACCATCATCGCGCTCCACATGAAGAAAGCGGCGATGACCAACCCCTTCTCGATTCGACTCAATTGTCGCGATGTTGTCATAGTCGTCCTAGGTTACAACCACAGCGCTATCTCTGGACACGGGATAATGTCGCTATGCCTGACGATATCCAGTTCTACGATAACCCGAACGGCCACCCGTTCGATAAGCCCCCAAAGCGCCCGCTGAGCGACGCGCGCATCACCGATTACCGCGTGATGCCCTGGCCGGACGGCACGCGTGTGACGGTGGAGATGGGTCTGACGCCGTTCAAGGAATTCCCCTCAATTGACGTGAGTATCCTGACCGAAGATGGCGAAGTGCTGCGCTATACCTCAATGGTGGGCGCGATAGAGCGCCGGCCGGCGCCGACGATGTGGCTGCCGCGCGGCATCCCCAAAGGCACGCCGCTGGTCGCGTTGATCGAGGTTTTGGGCGACGAAACACCGCTCCAGACGGTGCGCGTGGCGTTCACCGTCGCCGGGCCGATCATCAAGCAGGCAGTGGCGCTGTAGTGCCGAACAAATTACCCCGCCGTTCCGAATCGCATACGCGGCTGCCGTTGCGCAATCGCACGAACGCCAGGCCGGTCATTGCGTAGATGGACTACCGGTACTCCAGCACGCCCGGCGCTGCGTTCAGCCGCTCGACCGGCACACCCAGGGCGACTAGGATAACGCGCGCCACAGACATGCCGAACAATTGTGCGAACGGCGTCTGCCGGCGAAATTCAATTACACGCGGCTCGCTGGTGATGCCACCCCGCGACGCGGCCTCCTTTACCGCATCATCGAAGTAACCGAGCTGATCCACCAGCTTGAGCGCATACGCCTGCCGGCCGGTGTAGATGCGCCCGTCGGCCAATTGCTTCACCTCCTCGACCGTCATGCCGCGGTTGTCGGCAATGATCTTGACGAAGCTCTCGTAGGTCTCGTCAATCACCGCCTGCCACAACTGGCGGTCCTCTTCGGTGAAGGGCGAGGTGGGATTGCCGAAGTCCTTGAACTTGCCGGACTTGATGACCGTGCTCTTCAGACCCAGCTTCTCATACAGCCCCTCGATGTTGGTGAACTCGCTGATCACGCCGATGCTGCCGGTGAGCGTGTCGGGGTGTGCGACGATGTGGTCGGCAGCCATGCTGACGTAGTAGCCGCCCGACGCCGCCAGCGCGCCCATGTGCACCACCACCGGCTTGTTGGCCTGCTTCAGAGCGTGGTAGATCTCGTCGCTGCCGATCACGCTGCCGCCCGGCGAGTCCACGCGCAGCAAAATCACCTTGACCTGTGGATCGCGCGCTGCCTCTCGGATCAACTGAACGATGCTGCTCGAAGCCGCGACTGCCGTGGGGCCAGTCAGGTCGAATTCTGGCGCTTCGCCGCTCACAATCGGGCCGTTGACGCCGATGACGGCCACAGCCGGGCCGGTGAGCGGGCCAGAGATGTGGCGCGGCACAATCGTCGTCCCGCTCGTCGCCATTGAGGCGCCGCCCGCCGTGCCGAGCGAAGCGCCGAAGCCAACCAGCGAGGTCAACATCAAACACACGCACATGAAGATTGGCAGCGAAAATCCAACGAGCACGCCGATGAGCGTCCACGTCGCCGTGCGGTTGCCGTTGCCGGCAACGGTCTTTTGTTCGGTCATTTTGCCTCCTTAGGTGTACTTTCCGCCGCGTTTGAATCGTCTCACGCGCCAGCCGATGACTAGATTCAGTGTATCGGCCTTGCATGAGAGACGAGTTAAGTCACTCTAGGTGAAGATGATTCACCCGTTCGGAGGATCGCCGGGGTGCACATTTGACAATCGCAGTAGTCTGGCTTAAATGTGCATACACTATGCATTCACCTCGCATCGTCATCGTTGGCGCCGGCGGCTACGTTTTTCCATTGCGGTTGTGCATCGATATCCTGTCGTTTCCCGAACTGCAGGCGGCCAACCTGGTGCTGTTCGACATCAACGCCGCCAACCTGCGGCGCACCTACGAGCGCGTGCAGCGCGTCGTTGCCAATCATCAACTACCGGCCTGCGTCGAGATGACGACCAGCCGGCGCAGGGCGCTGCGCAAGGCAGACTACGTCATCATTGCCTTTCAAGTCGGCGGCATCGAAGCGTATCGCTGTGATGTCGAGATCCCGCGCCGTTACGGCCTGGATCAATGCGTCGGCGACACGCTGGGGCCGGGCGGCGTGTTCCGCGGCCTGCGCAGCGTCGCTGCGCTGAAGGTCATTGCGCAGGACATGCAGGATTTGTGCCCAAACGCGCTGCTCATCCAATATGCCAACCCGATGGCGATCAACTGCTGGGCGACGAGCGAGATGGGCATCAAGACGGTGGGCCTGTGCCACAGCGTGCAGGGCACCAGCGCCATGCTGATCAAACGCGCCGGCTATCGCTACGACGATGTGTCGTTCAAGTGTGGCGGCATCAACCACCAGGCATGGTTCACGCGCTTCACCGACAGAGAGGGTAATGACGTCTATCCGAAGATCCGCGAAACGATGCTCCGCGAGAATCCGTCGCCCTTTGAGGCGCAGGAGAAGGGCGGCAGGCGGCGCAACGGCAAATTCGTGCAGACCGGGGCCGAGCATCACGTGGACGACGACATGTATTACTGCGAGCGTGTGCGCACCGAAATCATGCGCACGTTCGGCTACTTTCACACCGAGAGCAGCCACCACGGCAGCGAATATACGCCCTGGTTTCGCAAGAACCCACAGACCATCGAGGCTTACATCAAGACGCGTTGGGATTACTTCCTGATCAGCAGCGAGCGCGAGACGCCGGAACAACAGCGCTGGCTAGAAGAGATGACCCATGGCCCCTTGCAGTGCAGCGAGGAATACGGCGCACTGATCATCCACGGCATGGAGACCGATTGCAAGCGCGTGGTCTACGGCAATGTGCCCAACGATGGCTTGCCCGGCAGCAAAGGCGCATTGTCCATCAGCAATTTGCCGGCGAACGCCTGCGTCGAGGTGGCATGTCTGGTAGATCGCAACGGCATCCAGCCGACGATGCACGGGCCGCTGCCGCCGCAGTGCGCCGCCATCAATCGCACCAACATCAACGTGCAGGAGCTGGCCGTGATCGGCGCGATGACCGGCGACCGCGACGCCGTGCATCAGGCGATCGCCCTCGACCCGCTAACCGGCGCGCTGATGACGCTGCCGCAGATCCGGGCGATGGTCAACGAAATGTTCGAGGCCGAGCAGCGCTGGCTGCCGCAGTTCGGGTAAACGCGGGATGACACAAACTGCTCCTGGCTCTTCTCCTCTTGCATTGGTGGCCGAACGCCCGATCTTGGAGGTCAAGGACCTCAAGACGTACTTCTTCCTGGAGAGCGGCGTGGTGCGTGCAGTGGACGGCGTGACGTTTTCGCTGGCGCGCCGGCAAACCCTGGGCCTGGTCGGCGAGAGCGGCTGCGGCAAGAGCATCACCTCGATGTCCATCATGCGCCTGATCCAGAGCCCGCCCGGCCGGATCGTTGGCGGCGCGATCAACCTGCATCTGAAAGAGACAGATGAAGTTGTGGACATCGCCAGGCTCGATCCGAAGGGTAGCATGATGCGTCAGATTCGCGGTGCAGAGATCGCCATGATCTTCCAGGAGCCGATGACCTCGCTCAACCCGCTGCGCACGATCGGTGACCAAATCGCCGAAGCCGTCCAGATCCATCAGCGCGTCTCCAAGAAAGCCGCGTTCGAGCGCGCAGAGGAGATGCTGGCCAAGGTGCAGATGAGCGCACCCAAACAGCGCGCGCGTCAGTACCCGCACCAACTCAGCGGTGGTATGCGCCAGCGCGCGATGATCGCATTGGCCTTGTCGTGCAATCCTTCCATCCTGATCGCTGACGAGCCGACTACTGCGCTGGACGTGACCGTGCAGGCGCAGATCCTTGACTTGATGCGCGAGTTGCAAAATGACTTCGGCTCTTCGATCATCCTGATCACCCACAACCTCGGTGTAGTGTCGCAGATGGCCGACCACGTGGCTGTGATGTACCTGGGCCGCATTGTCGAGTTTGCGCCCACGCGTGCGTTGTTCCATTACCCTTTGCACCCCTACACAGAAGGCCTGCTGAAATCGGTGCCGGTACTGGGGCGCAAGGGTAAGCAGGCACTGGTGCCGATCAAGGGCATGGTGCCGTCACCGACCGAGGCGATTCGTAGCTGCCCATTTGCCGAGCGTTGTCCGCACGTCAAGGATATCTGTCGCGAACGTGAGCCGGCCCTGACCGAAATTGCCCCAGGCCACCTGGCCGCTTGCTGGCTACACAGCAATCCTTGACGCAAAGGAGGTGAGCTGTATTGCCTAGACGCATGTGAAGCGGATCCCAGCCGATCTCGTTCTCCCGAGTCTCAACCCATACACATTTCAACTCATATTTCAGGAGTCAGCGCAATGAGTAAGCAAAAACTGACGCGTCGCGAATTGCTGCGCATCGGTGCATTTGGAGGCGCCACCGTCGTGATTGCTGCTTGCGCAGCGCCTGCACCCTCCGCACCGGCAGCGCCAGCAGCGCCTGCCGAACCGGCCAAACCGGCCGAGATGCCCGCTGCAGGCATGATCAAAGATCCCATCCCTTATTCTGACCCCCCGCCGCTCGAGCTGGGCGGAGGCCAGCCCAGGCGCCAGCCGATCAGCGAAATTGTCACCTACAAGGCGCTGCCGGAGTACTCCGAGCCGGAATGGGTGACTAAGCTGGTGAACGAAGGCAAGCTGCCGCCCGTGAAGGAGCGCCTGCCGAAGGAGCCACAAGTTGTGTTGAGCAGCGGCATGAAGGACGGCCCGGGCGAGTACGGCGACCTATGGCGCGGCTTCTCGGCTTGTCCGACGGCCGGCTGGAATCGCATGGCCGGCGTCAGCGCCGGCTGGTTCGGCATCGAGTCGTACAGCGTGCAGTATCAATCGCTGTTCAAAGTCGGCCCGCTCTTCCGCGCCGACCAGGACATCGAGCCGTTCCCTCACCTGGCCAAGAGCTGGTCTTGGTCGGAGGATGGCCGCTCGCTAACGATCAATCTGATCGAAGGGGCTAAGTGGTCCGACGGTGTGCCCTTCACGGCCGACGACGTGATCTTCACCTGGGAAGCTTACGTCATGGATCCTAACGTGAACTCGATGCGTACGCTCGATGCGTTCAAGTACGGCGGCGAGGACGCCAAGCTGGAGAAGATTGACGACTACACCATCAAGTTCACCTTCGGCATTCCCAAGCCACTAGGCGTGTACTACGACCTGAGCGAATACGGTTTCGTGGTCTCGCCCAAGCATGCGCTGGAGGACTTCCATCCCAAGTTCAGCAAGCGCGATCCGAAGCCGACCTACAAGGACTTCGAGAACGCCATGCCGCCGGATAAGCTGCCCATCCCCACCATGGGCCCGTGGGTGCCGACCGAGTACAAGACCGATGAGTTGTTGATCATGCGCCGCAACCCATACTACTGGAAAGTGGACGAGACCGGCAAGCAATTGCCCTACTTCGACGAAATCCAGTACCGCAAGGGACCGAGCGGCATCGGGCGCGACCTGTGCACCATGGCCGGTGATTGCGATCACACCAACCTGGAGAACCCCAGCTCGTATGTCAACGCCATGACTAAAGCACAGGAGGCCGACGCGAAATTTGCCATCAACTGGGGGCCGGAGCTGCTGGGCTATGGCGTGGAGTTCAACTTCGCCGAGGAAGTCGGCGCCCAGGACGACCGCGACCGCGCTGTGCGCCAACTCAATCGCAACTTGAAGTTCCGCAAGGCCCTGAGCTATGCCACCGATCGCGACGGCATCGCCCAAGCCATCATGCGCGGGCCGTTCCTGCGCGGTTACGCTGGCGGCTTGTACCCGGGATCGCCGTACTTCCGCAAGGAAGACGTGGTTTACTACCCCTACGATCCTGAGTCGGCCAAGATTCTGCTCGACGAGATCGGTCTGCGGGACACCAACGGCGATGGGGTACGCGAGTGGACCGAGGGGCCGATGAAGGGCCAGCCGGTGGTGCTGCAACTGCTCTCCTCCGAGGATGCGCAGGAGACGCAGAGCGTGGCCGAGGCTTTGGTCAACCAGTGGGCTGCAGTCGGCATCAAGATCAACACCCGTGTCGCCAATAGCACGACGCTCAGCGAGCTCAACACGACCGGCAACTGGGATCTGCGCGTGTATCGTGGTGGTCAGGCGTTCGGCTTGCCTTCGGTTAACCCGACGGCGCTTGCGCCCATCACCAAGCGCTTCGGCATCCACCAGGAAGGTGACAAGCCACGCAACCTGATGGACTTTGAGCCGAAGCTGATCGAGCTGGTTGAGAAGTACCGCGTGACGTTCGACAGTGTTGAGCGCCAGAAGATCATGTCCGAGTACCAGCGCATCTTCACCGAGAACGTATACCACATGGGCGTGTTCAGCGGTCGCTACGGCCTGGGCCTGGCCAAGCGCGTGAAGAACATCCCGGTAGCCACGCCGACCTTCCTGTATACCTGGGTCGAAGACGCCATTCTGCTCGATCAACTGTGGACGCCGAAGGATCAGCAGTTGAAGCAGAACCGACCGGAGACTATTCCGGTATACGGCGCGTAACGAGTTGCATATCACGTATCACGTATCGCGTAGCGCCACGCGATACGTGATACGAGGCACGCATTGCGAAATCGCCATGGCCAATTACATCTTGCGCCGGTTGCTGATCGCCTTCTTCATGCTGATCGGGATCGCCTTCGTCTCGTTCGTAGTGATCCAGTTGCCGCCTGGCGATGTCGCGACCAACTACAAAACCTTCCTGCTGCAGCAAGCCGGCATGACCGAGGAACAGGCCGAAGAGCAGGCCAACAACCTGCGCCGGCAATATGGCCTCGATCAACCACTACCCGTCCAATTCCTCAATTGGGTCAAGGGAATCGTGACCGAGGGCAAGTTCGGCTACTCGTTCGCCTATCGCAAGGACGTAGGCGTGCTCATCGCCGAGCGCTTGCCCAAAACGCTGGCGCTGGCGCTGATGTGCCACTTGATCTCCACCGTGGTCGGCATCAGCATCGGCATCTTCGTTGCCACGCGCAAATATAGCCTGGCCGACAACGCAGCAGCCATCATGGCCTTCATCTTCACGTCCATCCCGCGCTTTGCCATTGCGCTGATCATCCTGTACGTCTTGGTGTTCACCTTCAAGCAGCCCAGCATCCAGGGATTCTTCTCGCCGCAGTATGTGATGGCGCCGTGGAGCGTGGAGCGTGTGTTGGATATGTTCAAGAACATCTGGCCGGTGCTGGTGATCGCCGGGCTGGGCGGCGTGGCCTACAACATGCGCGTGATGCGCGGCAACCTGCTGGACGTGCTCGGTGCACAATACGTCACCACCGCGCGCTCAAAGGGGTTGAAGGAACGGCAAGTGATGACGCGCCATGCTGTGCCGAACGCGCTGCACCCTATCGTCGCCTACCAGGGCACCGTTCTGCCCTACATGATGCAGGGCGAGCTGGAGGCAGCCATCGTGCTTAACCTGCCCACGCTCGGCCCGTTGTTCTATGACTCGCTGGTGGGCCAGGACATCTATATTGCCGGCTCGCTATTGCTGATTTACGGCGTGCTGATCATCGCTGGCAACCTGATCGCCGACATCGCGCTGGCCATACTCGACCCACGGATTCGATATAGTTGACAATAGTTGACACGTATGACGCAAGACGAATTCCTTGTGACGTTTTACACCTTGCGTCTCGCGCTCACTCGCTAAACGCCCATGGCAACTGCAACCACAGGCGCCCTCTCCAGGCCAGAGCAGCCAAGCGCGCCGACTGGCCCAACGCTCGAGCAACTGCTCGAAGTTACCGAACACCACGAGAGCTACTTCCAATTGGTGTGGCGGCGCTTCCGGCGCAGCAAAATTTCCATCATCGGTGGGCTGATCGTCATCACCCTGATGGTCCTGGCTGCGCTGGCGGAATTCTTCTCGCCCAATCCGATCGACCGCGACAACCTGAAAGACGCCTTTCTGCCCCCCAATCGCATCCACCTTATTGATGCCGAGGGCAACTTCAGCTTTCGACCGTTCGTTTACGGCATCGTTGGCGAGATGGACCCGAAGACCTTCCAGGTAACCTGGAAGGAAGACACGACCAAGAAGTATTATCTTAGCTTCTTTGTGCAGACGTGGCCCTACAAACTGTTCGGTATCTTCCCTACCAACCTGCACCTGGTCGGCGTAGAAGAGCCCGGACGGCTATACATGCTGGGCACGGACAAGCTGGGCCGCGACCTGTGGGGCAAGGCTTGCCAGGCCGGCCGTGTGTCGTTGACGATGAGCGTATTCGCTGCACTCATCAGCATCGCTGTCGGCTCCATCGTCGGCGTCGTATCGGGCTACTACGGCGGTCGCGTGGACAACGCGTTGCAGCGTTTCGTCGAGTTCGTCAACGCCTTCCCGCAGTTGCCGTTGTGGATGGCGCTGGCGTCCATCGTGCCTAAAACCGCCGACTCGTTCACCATCTTTGTCATCATGTCGTGCATCTTCGCCCTGTTGTCCTGGACGACGCTGGCGCGCGAAGTGCGCGGCAAGGTGCTGGCGCTCAGCCAGACCGACTTCATCCTGGCTGCCAAGGAGATGGGCGCGTCGGATTCACGCATCATCTTCCGGCATCTGTTTCCGAACACGCTCAGCCACGTCATCGTCATCCTCACGCTCTCGATCCCTGGCGTCATCCTGGCCGAATCGTTCCTCAGCTTCCTCGGCATTGGTATTCAAGAACCACTGACTAGCTGGGGGTTGCTGATGCGCAACGCGCAGAACCTGCAGACGCTCAGCCAGCAGACATGGATTCTGATGCCGTCGGCTTTCATCATCCTGGCCGTGCTGGGGTTCAACTTTTTGGGTGATGGCCTGCGCGACGCTGCCGATCCATACGCATCCCGATGAGCCAGGAAGGCGTGGCGAGTGCGCCGGACGCACACGAGAACGATGTGGAGAGTTGCGAATAAGCCGGTGCAATGGGCACTGATCTTCGGCGTTGTCCTACCGGCGCTGCTGGTTGTGTTGGTGGCCTGCGCCAGTCAGGCCGGCCAGGATTCATCTACGCGGTTGCCGGCTACGATCTCTGGCGTCGTTGCAAATGCCAATGGTCCGGTCGCTGGTGCGATTGTGCAGGTGCAGGGCACGCAGAACCAAACGACGACGGATGAGCACGGCGCATTTACGCTGCACGGCCAGGGACTGGGTGCGCCGCATGCTGTGACGGTGACCGCTTGGGCAGCAGGGCACTACATCGGCTGGGCCAAACTCGATCCGCGACAGGCAATCCCCGAGGCAGGCGGTGTCACGATTACCCTGCGCCCACTGTTCGACGGCGACAACCACGAATACACCTGGTTCAGCGAAGAAGGCATACATGGCTCGGCCAGTTGCGGACTATGCCATCGCGAATATGCCGAATGGGAGGCCGACGCGCACTCGCAATCGGCCACCAACCCACGCTTCATCTCGATGTTCAGAGGCACCGACCTGAGTGGTCGGCGCGGTCAGCCGACGCGCTTCGCTGGCGACGGCAAATCGGTGCTTCCGCTCGATCCGGCGCTACCCGACACCGGCCCTGGCTTCCGGCTGGACAACCCCGACCGTGCCGGCACGTGCGCGACATGCCACACACCGATGGCTGCGCGTATCCCCACGACGAACTCGTGTGCCTGGTCGGGCTGCCACGCTACGACGACCGCCGACAACGCCGAGGTTGCTGGCGTCAAGCCTTCTATCCGCGGCGTGACGCCGGTGGGCATCGCAGGCATTGGCCTCGAGGGTATCGGTTGTGAGTTCTGCCACAAGATCCGCGAAGTGATCCTCGATCCGGGCACCGGCCTGCCCTACGCTGACATGCCCGGCATCTTGTCGCTTCGCCTGGCCCGGCCGCACGACGATTACCAGGTCTTCTTCGGCACACTCACCGACGCCAGCCGCGAACGTGATAGCTATTTGCCGCTTCAGGCGCAGAGCGAATTCTGTGCAGCGTGCCACTTTGGCGTGTTCGGTGGCGTGGTGAGTAACATGAAGATGACCGGCGGCACCGTCATCTATAACTCGTATGGGGAGTGGCTGCATAGCCCATATAGCCAGATTGGGTCGAGTCTGCATCGCACCTGCCAGGATTGCCACATGTCGATCAAGGACACGCCGTACTCCGTCTTCCCACAGCGCGGCGGCGTAGCGCGCTACTATGCGGTTTACAACGATCATACGATGCTCGGCCCATCCGACGAGACTTTCCTGCGCAGCGCCGTAACGATGACCGGCGTGGCGACCGTCGAGGGGCAGATCGTGCGTGTGCAGGTCAGCTTGGCCAACACGGGTGCCGGCCACGCTGTGCCTACCGACGCGCCAATGCGCTCGGTCATGCTGGTGATCGAGGCGATGGACGCGGACGGTCGTATCGTGCCGCTGAGACAAGGGCCGACGCTGCCGGACTGGGCGGGCAACTATGCCGGCCGGCCGGGCAAAGCCTTCGCTCGCGTGCTGCGCGACGACTGGAGCGGCGAGACGCCCGCTACGGCCTTCTGGCGTCCGATGACCGAAGTCGCCGATACGCGCCTGTTCCCCTTTGTCACCGATACGACGACTTACGCCTTCGATTGGCCGGCTGGCTTGGGCGGCGTCGTCAAGGTGAAGCTGGTATATCGCCGCGCCTTTTACAAGTTGGCCCAGCAGAAAGGCTGGCAAGACCCAGATATCGTCATGGCGACGAGCGAGATTCCCATACGTTGGTGAGGTGCAGACGAGCATGGTGGACAAAGAGAACCTGATCCTGGAAGTGACCGATCTGCGCATGTATTTCCCGGTCTACCGCGGCCTCTTGCAGCGCGTGGTCGGGTATGTGAAGGCAGTGGATGGCGTCAGCCTGTTTTTGCGCGAGCGCGAAGTGCTCGGCCTGGTCGGCGAGAGCGGCTGCGGCAAGACGACCGTTGGCCGTACCATCCTGCGCCTGTATGACCCGAGCGGCGGCGAGATCCGCTTCCGGCGCAAGACCGGCGAGTGGGTGGATGTCGCGCGCATCAGCCATAGGGAGATGAAACCGATACGTCAGGAGATGCGCATGATCTTCCAGGATCCGTTCAGCTCGCTCAACCCGCGTTTGACCGTCAAGGACTTGATCAGCGAGCCGCTGGAGATTCACGGCGTGGCACGCGGCAAGGAGGCGGAAGCGCGCGTGGCCGAGCTGATGCGCGCCGTCGGCCTCGACCCAAACTACATGAACCGCTATCCGCATGAGTTCTCCGGCGGCCAGCGGCAACGCATCGGCCTGGCGCGCACGCTCTCGCTCAACCCGCGGCTGGTTATCGCCGATGAGCCGGTGTCGGCGTTGGATGTATCGGTGCAGGCACAGGTGCTGAACTTGCTGGAAGAATTGAAGGACAGGCTGGGCCTGACGCTGATCTTCATCGCTCACGATCTATCAGTGGTTGAGCACATCTCCGACCGCATTGCCGTGATGTATGTGGGCAAGATCGTCGAGATGGCGGAAACCGAGGAGCTGTTGCACAACCCGCTGCATCCTTACACCGAGGCCCTGTTGTCAGCCATCCCGCCGGCGGACCCCGACGTTCAGCCGAACCGCATCAAGCTGCAAGGCGAGGTGCCCAGCCCGGTCAACCCGCCGCCGGGATGCATCTTCCACCCACGCTGCAACTACGCGCGCCCGGAGTGCAGGGCGAACGTGCCGGAGCTGCGTGAAGTGAAGCCAGGCCACTTCGTCAGTTGCCACTTCGCGGAAGAGCTCCAGTTGAAGGGGATTGGAGGGTGAGCGATGCCGAACGTACCGACGATAGATGCTTCATCGCGCGCGGCAGGCGCCATTGCCTATATTCCTATCGTCGGCTGGCTCTACGTGCTATTAGCCCGCCGGCAGGATGCCTTCGCCATATTTCATCTTAAGCAAGCTGTCGGCCTGATCGTCTTCCTGATCGCGACGTTTGCCGGCTGGGCGGTGATTGCTTGGCTGTCGGGGTGGATCCCTTACGCGTTCATCTTCGGCAATGCGCTTTTCGCCCTGGTCATCGCCGCCTATGTGTTCAGTTTCTTCGCCTGGGTCGTCGGCATCGCGAATGCCGCCCGTGGACGTGTAGCCTTGTTGCCGATCTTCGGTAGGGCGGCGAACCGAGTTCGGCTGTAGGCGCGCGGCCTGTGGCTACTTGGTTGCGCTCATCGGTGAATCAGCGGCAGATACATGACCCTGTCGCCGGCGACCGTTAACCACTGCGCCGTGACCGGCCCCCAGTTCCCCTCGGCGTCGCGCCCGCGCGCGAACACCAGGTGCTGGCCCACGCTCAGCCCGGTCGTGTCGAGCGAGCCGACCACCGCCTCGGTCGCGCTGTCGAAGGCGCCGTCCTGCGCGGCGAGCGCAATCGGCGCGCCGCCCAACCAGGGCAGCGTAGCTAAATACGCCTCCGCAGCAGCAATGGGTTGCGCTGACGGCCGGCCGACGCTCTGCGCATGATCGCCCAGCGCGTCATCGGCAATCACCGCCGTCAGCGTGACCGTTTGCCCCTGCGTCACAAGGTTGCTGCTCAGCGTCACCGAGAGCGTCGTCGGGCCGAGCGAGAGCGCGTAGGGCTGTCGCGCGACCTTAGCGGCGTAAAGCAGCGCCGCGCGATTGAGCGGCCAGAAAACGTCATCCTGGCACGCATAGTCGGGGGTGAAGCCGCCGCAGCCGCCGGCGAACGGCCCGATCTCAAAGGTGAAGCTGGGCACGCCCAACACGCCGTATGCCCAGTCGTCGGTCGTGCCGCTGGCCGGGTAGAGCAGCTCGGACGCCTGGCCGGTCGCGTAGCCGTTGAAGTAGCTCATCCTAAAGGCAAAGGCGCGCAGGCCGGCGTCGTTCGGCGCGCGCTGCGCGGGCGGGCAGGCGCCGAAGCATGAGGTCCATGCCCAGGGCAGCAAAACCAGGTCGCCGAAGGTGTGCAAGGTGACCATTGCGCCCGTAGCCGTCATCGGCGCGGCGTCGCTCAGCGCCGGGCCGCGTTGGTCGGCAAACAGGCCGCGCATCAGCGCTTCGAGCGCGTGCTGCTCCGGCTCCGACGCCGCGCTCGGGCCGAGGTAGGCCTGATCGCATGGGTGGGCGCCGACGCCGGAGACGCCCCACTGGAACGAGGCGTTGCGGTTGAGGTCCACGCCGGGCTGCCAAGAGCCGTAGCTCGGATGGCCGGGCGGGAAGCCACACGCGCCCTGTGCGTCGTTCAGGTTCTTGCGTTGCAGATAGGGCGCGCTGCCGCCCTGTTCGACGAGGCGCCGGCCGTCGGGGTTGGCGACCGGGATCACCCACATCTCGTGCCCGTCGAGCAGCCAAGTCACGTCGGGGTCGTGGCCGTATCCGTTCACCAGGAAGTCCACCCATCGCCAGGCGATCTCGCCGGCGCTCAACTCGCGGGCGTGGACGGCGGCGATCAGCAGAAAGCGCGGCTTGTCGGTGTTCGGGTCAAGCTGACAATCGCCCGCGCGGCGCTGGGTGATGCAGATCGCCTTCAGGCCATGGCCGTCGGGCCGGCCGG
>CALGMA010000011.1 GCA_937959265.1 uncultured Anaerolineae bacterium
GCTACCGCGGCTTGGTCAGAATCGATCGCGGGGCCAAGAAGTCCAAGGCGAATGTGGTGTGCGACGCCTTGATCCTCGACCCGCAAAGCCGCAGCGATACCTACCCCTACATCGAATTGGAAGAGCAGGATGTGATGATCGGTCACGAGGCCAGCGTATCCAAGATCGGAGAGGAGCAGCTCTTCTACCTGTGCAGCCGCGGTTTGACGGAGGCCGAGGCCGGGACCATGATCGTTGCCGGCTTCATCGAGCCGTTGGTGAAAGAGTTGCCGATGGAATACGCCGTCGAGATGAATCGCTTGATTGCGTTGCAGATGGAGGGCACGGTCGGTTAATCATGGCAGTCGTTCAACCTGTATTGAAACCGGCGCCGGTGGTCAAAGCCGGCGAACTCAACCGCGAGTTTGTAGAAGCATACTCGGCTGCGCTGGGCGATCCGTCGTGGATGCTGGCGCGGCGTCTGGAAGCGCTGCGCGTGTTCCGCGATACACCGGCGCCCAACCGGCACGACGAGCTGTGGCGGCGCGTGGATCTCAGCACTTTCAAGCTAGACCTGATCCTGTCCGGCATCACGCCGGCCAACACCACGCTCGACGTGAGGCGCTCGCGTTTGCCCGCCGGCATGTCGCAGCAGGGCGTGATTTTCACTAGCCTCGAGGGCGCGATCAAGAAGCACCCACGCTTGCTGGATGAGTGGCTGATGATGCAGTGCGTCAAGCTCAACGATGCCTACTATGCCGCGCTGCACGGCGTCTTCGTGCGCTATGGCACGGTCTTGTATGTGCCAGACGGCGTCCGCCTGGATAAACCGCTGCGCGTGACGACGCGCATGGCCGCCGATCAGCTCGCCGGCTTCAGCCATACCCTGGTCGTGCTGGGCGAGGGCGCCACAGCCACGCTGATCGAGGATTTCGCCTCGCCCACCGGCCCGCACCAGGCGATGTATAGCGGCGTGGTTGAGATCATGCTCGGCAAGGGCGCAGTATTAGACTACGTCAGCATCCAGGACTGGGGGCGCAACGTGTATAACTTCTCCACCGAGCGCGCCAAGGTGGGTGAGGAAGCCACGTTGCACTGGGTGATCGGCGGCGTCGGCAGCAAGTTCACCAAGAGCCTGATCGAGGCCGATCTGGTCGGCCCACATGGCACGGCGCTGTTGAGCGGGGTGTACTTTGCCGATGCCCGGCAGCAGTTGCACTACGACACGCAGCAGAACCACATCGCTGCGGCCTGCAAGAGCGACCTGCTCTACAAAGCAGCGTTGCGCGATGAGGCGCGCACGGTGTGGCGCGGCAACATTCGCGTCTTCCCTGGCGCCCAAAAGACCGACGCCTATCAGGCCAACCGCAACCTGCAGCTCTCCACGCGCAGCCGCGCCGACTCGATCCCCGGCCTGGAGATCGAGGCCGACGATGTGCGCTGCACCCATGGCAGCACGGTCGGCACAATTGAGGACGAGCCGATGTTCTATCTGCGCAGCCGCGGCGTCCCAGCCACCGAGGCGCGCCGGCTGATCGTCGAAGGCTTCTTTGCGCCGGTCATCGAGCGTATCCCCCTGGAGGAGACGCGCAACCGGCTGATCGAGGAGATCGGCAAGAAGATCGGCTGATGTTTCTTCAGCACGCAGAAGACCGGGCCCTACAAGGTCCGGTCTTTTTTTGAGGTGGGCTTCACTCTGGCTTCTCGTACAGCTCTATCAATACGCCGAATGCGCTGCGCGGATGGATGAAGGCATAGCGCGTGCCGTCTTCACGCGTGACGGGCTGCGGGTTGATCAGTTCGCAGCCATGAGCGATCAGCCGCGACAGCGCAGACTCGAGGTTGGGCACGGCCAGGCACACGTGATGCATGCCAGGTCCGTGCTTGGTCATCCATTTGACGATGCCGGTATCGTCGCGCGTTGGCTGTACCAGTTCGATGCGGGATTCGCTGTCGCCGAGCGGCAAAAAGGCAATCCGCACCCCTTCTCGCTCCACTTCTTCGATCCCATCCAGTTCCAGACCCATCGCATCGCGATAAAAGGTGAGTGCTGCGTCGAGGTCGGCGACGGCGATGGCGAGGTGATCAAGCTTCATATCAATCGGTGGCTTCAACCATGAAGTTCTGGCCGCTGGGCAGGAGGTCGCCGTTGAAGGCGTCGTCGTTCAAGTCGCTGCCCACTACGACGTTGCGGCCGATGCGAAAGTCCGGTGGGATGATGGTGTTTTTGCCGACCACGCTGATGCCGGTGTTGAGGTGCAGTTCGGCATTCTCAGTGTAGTCCGAACCGTAGCCCACACACGCCCCGCGTCCGACTACCACATTTTTGTCAATGATACAGCGATCCACCATCGCGCCCGGTTCGATTACTGCATCGGTCATAATGATGGAATAGCGCACTACTGCGCCGCGTTTCACGCGCACGCCGGGCGAGAGCACGGAATACTCGACCGACCCCTCGACGACGCAGCCGTCGGTGATCAGCGAATGATTGACGGTAGCGCCGGTGCGGATGTTGACCGGCGGGCGTTCCTCGGAGCGCGTGTGGATCACCCACTCGCGGTCGAGCAGGTCAATCGGTGGCGTGTCGGCCAGCAGGTCCATGTGTGCCTCCCAGTAGGATTGGATCGTCCCGACGTCCACCCAGTAGTCGGCGTAAGGGAAGGCGAAGACGCGGTAATTCTCGGTCACCATCTTCGGGAAGATGTCCTTGCCGAAGTCGCGCGTCGAATCTGAATTCTTCGCGTCCTCGTGCAGCACCTTGACCAGCGTGTCGTAGTTGAACACGTAGATGCCCATCGAAGCCAGCGTGCCCTTGGGTTGCTTCGGTTTCTCCTCGAAGTTTGTGACGCGGTAGTTCGCGTCCGTCTGCACGATGCCGAACCGGCTGGCCTCCTCGGGCGTCACCTTGAGCGTAGCGACGGTCACGTCGGCGCGTTTCTCCTGGTGAAAGCTGATCAGGATGCTGTAGTCCATCTTGTAGACGTGATCGCCGGAGAGAATAAGCACATAGTCGGCGCGGGCGTTGCGCACAAAGTCCAGGTTTTGGTAGATGGCGTCGGCGGTGCCTTCGTACCAGTCGGAATCCAGACGGCCCTGATACGGCTGCAGCATCCACACGCCGCCGTTCAGCCGGTCGAGATCCCATGGCGCACCGTTGCGGATGTGATCTTGCAGTGAGCGGGGGCGATATTGGGTCACTACGCCCACAGTGTAGATGCCGCTGTTGACGCAGTTGGAGAGTGGGAAGTCAATGATGCGGTATTTGCCTGCGAAAGGCACGGCGGGCTTCGCGCGTTTGTTTGCCAGCACGCTCAGGCGACTGCCGCGCCCGCCGGCGAGGATCATAGCCAGGGTTCGCATGACGGTGCTTTCACTTCAGATGTCGGGTTGTGCAGGTGAGGCGAGGTGGGAAACGTGGGTTGGAGATGCGACGGCGATGTGAAGAGAGGTTGCATCCGAAAATCTGCGCGTTTCACCCTTTGAATTATATGCGTCCCGTGTTGCGGTCAGCGCTTCGCCAGCCAATCGCGCGTCGCTTTGCCCAATTGCGCCAACGGCGCGCGTACGATCGTCGGCCCCGGCAACGCATTCAAAAAGGCGGCGCCGTAGCTCTTGGTCAACAGCCGCCGGTCGAACACCACGATCACGCCGCGGTCGCTCTTCGAGCGGATCAGCCGGCCAAATCCCTGCCGGAAGCGCAGTACCGTCTCTGGCACCGAGTACTCGTTGAATGGGTTATCGAACGTCTCACTGCGCGCAGCGAAAAGCGGGTCGGTCGGCACGTCAAAAGGCAGCTTGCAAATGGCCAGCGCGCTCAGCTTCTCGCCCTGAATGTCTACGCCTTCCCAGAAGCTCTTGGTCCCCAGCATCACGGCGCGGTCGGCGGCGCGGAAGCCCTCGATCATCGCCCGGCGCGACGTGCCATCGCCCTGCTCCAGCACCAGAATGTCGTCGCGCATCAACGCCGGTGTGATGGCGCGCGACGTAGCACGCAGTGCCGAGTAGCTGGTGAAGAGGGCGAGTCCACGTCCCTCTGAGGCGCGAAACAGCTCGATCAGGCCGCGCTCCACGGCTTGCTGATAGCCCTGCTGGTTCGGTTCCGGGATGTCTGTGACGAGGTAGAGCAGCGTCGAGGATAGGTAGTCGAACGGCGAGCCGAGCGCCAGCGTCTCGGCGTCCGGTGCGCTGAGCCGACTCTTAATGTAGTCGAAGCTGGGCTGGCCTTTTCCGTTGGCTGCGCTGGTGCGCAGAGTGGCCGAAGTGAGCACGACAGCGCGCTTCTTTTGCCATAGCTCGCGTTGCATCAGCGGGCCGACGTGCAGCGGCGCGGCATTCAGCGTCAGACGCGGCTGGCGCGTAGTCTTGCGCGGCATTTCGACCTCCACCCAGTAAACGCGGTCGTCGCTCGGCTTGGCAAACATGCCGTTCAGTTGTTCACTCGCCTCGGTGATGAAGCGGATTGCGCCGTGCAGCCGAAGGACCAGCGCGTCGGCATCGGAGGCGAGGAGCGTCGCCTCTAATAGCGCCTTGAAGAGATTGTTGAGCTGTCGAGCCAGCGCGTCCAAATCGCGTTGGAAGTTGCCGAAGGCGATCTCGACGCGCGCCCAGCCGCTTTGGTTGCGCAGCGCGCGCGTCAGGCGCACGCGTTGGACGTAATCGGGCGCATCGCTGCTAATTTCGTCGGCGATGAACTCGCCCAGTATGTCGAAGAAAGTGATGTTGCTCGACCAGGCCTCGCTCACGGCCTGCATAGCCTGATCGCACAGGCTGTTGAGCAGGGCGCCCTGCTCGAGTTCCAACAAGGCGCGGATGTTGGCCGCGATCTCGGCGAGTAAGCCGCTGCCGCCGGTCTGGCGCGTCTTGGCCGCACGGCCCAGGTCGCTCAAAATCCTCTGAATCTCGTCGCGGTCGAGGCGATAGGTGAGCGAGTCGGTCGCAGCGGCTTCCAGATGATGCGCCTCGTCCGCAATCAGGTAGTTGTATTCGGGCAGGGCGCGGTTCTCCACCGCGATGTCGGCCAGCAGCAAAGCGTGGTTGACGATGACGACGTGCGCGCTGTCGGCCAGCCGGCGCGCCTGATTGAAGAAGCAGTCCGTCGCGCTGCACGTGTTGGTGTTGCAGATCGGATTCTGCGCCGAGAGGTGCTGGAAGGCGGCGCGTTCGCCGGGCATGGGCATGAAGAGTTCATCGCCGTCGCCGGTCAGCGTGTTGGGCAGCCAAATCAGGATCTTGGTCAGCAGGCGAGCCTCGTCGGCCGTCTTCGGCCCGTTGCGACGCAGCTCGGCGAAACGGTTGGGACACAGGTAACGCCCCTTGCCCTTCATCACAGCAGCGCGGCCGGCTTCGCCGAGGATGCGGATGACAGCCGGCACATCCTTGTCGGCCAGTTGCTCCTGCAGGTTAATGGTGTTGGTGCTGACGACGACGCGCTCGTTGTTCTGCATCGCCCACGTCATCGCAGGGATTAAGTAGGCCAGCGATTTGCCGACGCCGGTGCCGGCCTCGATGAACGCGACCCCGCCCTCGTTGAAGGTCTGCGCAATCTGACGAAGCATCTCCACCTGCTGGGGGCGCATTTCGTAGCCGGGGAACTGAGCCGCGAATGGGCCGTCGTTCGCCAGTGTCGCAGCGACGCGCTCGACGTCGAGCGGCTGGATTTGCTCTGCGGGCTTGAGCGGTTGGGCCTGGAGCGCCGCGCGGCGGCGCAGGACGGCAGATGGATCTTTTTGTCGCCGGCCGTCCGGCGTCAGCCGTCGCAATTGCGCGCCGATGCTGGCGCTGAACGCACCGCGTGATTGCTCTTCCTTCACGTCGCGCCAAAAGTCGGCGAGCGTCCAGCCGCTCAGGTCGGCGTGCTTGCTAATCTCATCTACGGTCTCGCGCGGCAGCGCCACGGCGCGCTCGAAGATTCTCAGATAGAGCTGATGCGCTGTGCGCGCGTCGGCCATGGCCCGGTGGGACTCCGGCAGGCTGATGCCCAGCTCGCTGGCCAACGCGCCGAGCGAGTAGCGTCCGGCGTACGGCACGAGGATGCCGGCCAGCTCGAACGTGTCCAGCGCGGTGTTCTTGGTGAAGGGGGGCGGCGTCTTCAGGCTCTTGAAGAAGCCCAGGTCGAACGCGATATTGTGGCCGATGATCGGCGCGTTGCCGATGATATGCTGCGCCTTTTGCAGACCGGCCCATAGCGGGATACTCTCGCGCTTCACCATGTCGTCGGTGATGCCGGTCAGTTCGGTGATCTTATGCGGGATCGGACGCTGAGGGTCAATCAGGCTGCTCCATTCTTCGAGCACATCTTCGCCGCGAAAACGCACAATGCCGATCTCTAAGATCGCATCGCGTTCGGGGTCAAAGCCGGTGGTTTCAATGTCGAGTGAGACGAGCGTTCGCATGCGACGCTGATTGTAGTGGACTCAGGATGAAGGCCCCTCGACGCGCGAAGCGTAGACGTGAATCCCGGCAGCAGATGCTGCTTGTTGGATATCGTCGGCTTCAACCCAGGCGGCGACACAGGCGAGCCTGTGGACTGTGTTCACGCTTTCCCCAATGCGCTAACCCCAGCGCCACGAGTGACAGCACCAGCAACGGCAGATGCATGACCCCCAACCACACGCGCTCTGAGACGGCCCAGTGATTTAGGTTGAAGATGCCATAGAGCAAGCCGTTGAAGGCAGTCACGCAAAATGCAAAACGGTTCACCTGCGGCCAGGCCAAGATGAGCAGGAACAAGAAGACCGGTGTTAAGAAGCAGTAAGCCAGGCCGTAGTCTGGGGAGGTCAGTAGCAGGACCGGATTGAAGTCCGGGACGGCGCGCGACCCTTCTAATCGCAATGGCGACCAGAAGGCCAGCAGCGCGAACGGCAAGAGCAGCCAGCGCCAGCGCGGGATCGTTTGCCAATGAATTTGTAGGTTGCCCTTCCACGCCGACCATAGCCAGAGCGCCGCGAGCAGCACGTTGGCCACCAGCGCGCCGGTATGCACTGCGCTTCCGTAGGTTGGAGTTTCCGCACGGGTCTGCGTGGCAGCCACCACGAGGTAATTTAGGCCAAAGTAAGCGGCGATGGCGCGTCCGCCTGCCTGGGGGTTCCAGGTTGCAACGCCGATGACCGCCAGCGTCAGCAGGTGAAATACCCATCCCCATGCCGCGTATGGAAGCGTGGCGTGCTGAAGAATCTCAAAAATGACCTGCGAAGTGTCGCGTGGGTCATAGGGCCGTTCTGTGTATAGCGGTAGGAACGCAATGACAAGCAACAGAAAGTAGACGAGGGGATAGAACCATCTACGTTCGGTGCGCATGTTTAGCCAGAGCCTCCTGGAGTGCGTCTAGCCGATTGTATGCCCAGAACCGATGCGGCGGGTCTGTGTAGCGCAAGATCGCGACGCACTCCTCTTAATTCGATGCGGCCGAGCGTCGCTCCGTGACCCAGCGAATGCAGCCTTTAAGGCGCCGTCTGATTCACGTTCATCACGACGATGTGCCGTTTGGCGCGCTTTTCGTCGTTGGTGACCATCAGCGTGCTCACCGACGCCGGCGATACGGCCAGGCGTTGAAAGTGATCGAACGGCATGCCCAGATAGTGCGCCAGGGCCGCTTTGATCACATCGGCGTGGGCAACGATGGCGACGACCTGCGGCCGCTTTTTCGGCTTTTCCGATTGTGTGTTTTCAGCGGTAGCCTGATCGTGGTGGTCGGCCTTGCCTGCGTCGCCCTTCGGCGAAGTCGGCGCGGGGTCGGTATGGGAAGCGGGTGGCGTTGATGGCTTATCGGGAAGGTCCACATCGTCGTGTGCAGCGATGATCGCCTCCAGGGCGTCCACGACGCGCCGCTGCATATCCAGCATGGCTTCGCCGTTGGGGAATTTCGCCTGTGAGGGCATCTCCACCACCACTTGCCACAGGGCCTTCGTGGCCTCGTCTTCGCCCAGTCGCTTGATCTCCTTGCCGGTCAAGTCGCCGTTGTCAATGTCGGCCAGGTCGGCGCGGATGTGGATCGGCAAGCCCTGCGGCGCAGCGACGTGCCAGGCCGTTTCGATCGCGCGTTCCAGCGGACTGCTATACACTGCATCCAGCGGACGGGCGCGCAACATCTGTCCGAGCGCTTCCGCTTGTTTGCGTCCCTCGTCGTTCAGGTGAATGTTCGGCGTGCGGCCGGGCAGCCGGCCGGTCTTGACGAAGTCGTTCGTCGCATGGCGGATGAGCAGGAGGATGGGCATGGCTTACTCTGCCTTTACCTTGAAAGTGTCGAAGTCTCGCGCAATGACTGTATTGGGGAAGATGGCGCGCGCTTCGGCCTCCAGGTCGCGTTCGCGGTAACGGCCGGAGATGTGGGTGAGGATGAGCTGCTTGACGTTGGCCTCGCGCGCCAGCCGGGCGGCCAGGCCGGCGGTGATATGGCTGTTTTGGCGCGCCAGTTGGATGTCGGCGTCCATGTACGTCGCCTCAGTTACCAGCGCGTGCGCGTTACGTGCCACCTTCTCCAGACCGGTCGTCTCACCGATGTCGCCGGTCATCACCAACTTGGCGCCCGGCTGAAGCTCGTCGAGCACGTCTTCCGGCCGGATGACGCGGCCATCAGCCAGCGTGATCGGGATACCTCGAACCAAGTCGCGGCGCTCCGGACCCTGCGGCACGCCGAGCGCAGTGGCTTTGTCGTTCAGGAACGGCCGGCGCGAGTGCTCTTGAAAGATGAAACCGAAGCAATCCGGCCCGCGATGTTGCACCGGGAAGGCCACCACGTCGAAGTCTTCGCCCTTGAGGATGACGCCCGGTTTGATTTCGACCAGGTCGAGCTGGATGGGCGGACGCGCGCCGCGGAACACGATGCGGTAGATCAGGTCTTCGATGCGGTCGAGCGCGCTCTGGCCGCCGTAGATCGTCATGCGCTCGATCGTTTCCCATTGCCCCAACGTAGAGAGGATGCCGGCCAGGCCGAGGATGTGATCCAGATGCGAATGAGTGATCAGGATGTGTTCCAGCCGGCGGAATCCCAGGCCGCTGCTGAGCAACTGGCGTTGTGTGCCCTCGCCGCAATCCACCATGAAGCGATACTCATCGTGTGCGACGATGGCGGAGGAGAGGCCGCGCTTGGGTAATGGCGCAGAAGCAGCGGTGCCGAGGAAGGTGATTTCGAACATGATGGGAATGCAGAATCGAGCGCAGCGTTGAGCACGATGTTTCTCAATTCTGCATTTTTAACTCTAAATTCAAACCGCCTGAGCCAGCCGTTCGGCGTACTGCCGGCGGTAGAACTCTTTGAACTCGCCGCTCTTGATCTTGCGCCACCACCACGCGTTGTTCATATACCAGTCCACCGTCTCGCGTAACGCGCCCTCGAAGTCCGCGCGCGGCGCCCAGCCCAACGCGCGCAGCTTGCGGGTATCGAGCGCGTAGCGCCGGTCATGGCCAGGGCGGTCGGCCACACGCTTGATCAACGACTCCGGCTTGCCCAGGATGCGCAGCATCATGCGAATCACGTCGATGTTGTGCTGCTCGTTCTCGCCGCCCACGTTGTAGGCTTCGCCCACCTCACCCTTGGTTAACACCATGTCTATGCCTGTGACGTGATCTATCACATGCAACCAGTCGCGCACTTGCATACCATCGCCATACAGCGGCAACGGCAGGTCGTCAATCGCGTTGGTGATGAACAGCGGCAGCAGCTTCTCCGGGTATTGGTATGGGCCAAAGGTGTTGGAGCCGCGCGTGACCGTGACCGGCGCGTTGTATGTGACGCGATATGAGCGGATGAGTAGCTCGGCGGAGGCCTTGCTGGCCGAGTAGGGCGAGTTGGGTTCGAGCGGGTCAGTCTCCTTCGAGTAACCTTCTTGAATGTCGCCGTACACCTCATCGGTGGAAACCTGATGGAAGCGTTCCAGGCCAAACTCCCGTGTCGCCTCCAGCAGCACATAGGTGCCATACACGTCAGTCATGATGAATGCGTCAGGGTCGAGGATCGAGCGATCCACGTGCGACTCCGCGGCGAAGTTGACGATCGTATCAATGCGATGTTGGCGGATCAGGTCGAACACGACCTTGCGATCTGCGATATCAGCCTGCGCAAAGCTATAACGCCCCTTGAACTTCTCTGCAACATCTTGCAGGTTGTCGAGGTTGCCGGCGTAGGTCAGCTTATCGAGCACAAGGATGTACCAGTCGGGATGCGCCTCGAGGGCGTAGCGGACGTAGTTCGAGCCGATGAAGCCCGCGCCTCCGGTGATCATGACGTTCTTCATGTTTTCGAGATTCTACCTTCCATCATCAGAGATATGTTTTGAGACACTCGTTTGTCGCAGCCGAACGTTCACTCTGCGACGCTGAAATTTGCCGATTCGTGAAATTTGAAGTTTCAATCTGACTTGACAATCCCGATAAGCTTGTATAAAACCGATTTAGTTTGTTGGCTGACGCCTGGAGGGTGGCTGCTTTGTCCAACGCACAACGCAGCCAAGACCACCATAGGGCCAAAAAATCGTCATGTTGAAGGAGGGCGTCTATTCGAAGAGAGGCAACACGAATCCATCATTGTTGTCATCAAATACCTTAGTCCTGAGACGATTGACTGTAAATCGTCGCATTTGAGGGAGCGTGACATCGCTCCCAAACCATGAGCAGAGTTCCCCGCGATGGGAACGGATGAACTGGAATTTAAGAAGAGGAAAGCCATGAGAAGAACCAAGCTGATTTCTCTCATCACTGGTGCAGCGTTTGTGCTGGCTGCCTGCGGCGCACCGGCCGAGCAACCTGCTCCGACGACCGCCCCTGCGGCTCCTACCCAACCCCCTGCCGCACCAACCGCGGCCATTCAAGCCGTAGAAGCCACAGCTACACCCATGCCGACGGTTGCCCCCGAGGCCGAATTCAAGGAAGCGCCTGACCTGGCTAAGCTGGTCAGCGAAGGGAAGCTGCCGCCCGTCAAAGAACGTCTGCCCGAGCAGCCCGTGGTGACGCCGGTGCGTGAAGCCATTGGTAAGTACGGCGGCACGATCCAAACCGCAAGCTGGTGGCCCGGCGTGGGCAACGTGCTCCTCTATATCTCGGAGCCGCCGATCAAGTGGAAGGCCGACCTGACCGGCTACGAGCCTGGCTTGGCCGAAAGCTACGAGTGGTCGGAGGACGGCAAGACCTTCACCCTGAAGCTGCGCAAGGGCCTCAAGTGGTCCGACGGTCAGCCCTACACCACAGCCGACTGGAAGTTCTGGTGGGAGGACATGGTGAAGGACGAGGACTACAAGGGTAGCGTCAGCCGCCCGGCCTGGTTGCGGAAGTCCGATGGCTCGTTGATTGATATGGAATTCCCCGATGACTACACGGTGGTGTGGAAGTCGGATCAGCCCATGTGGATCAATCCGTTCTACATGGCGCAGGGCTTCTGGGAGTTTGCCAACCCGATGATGAAGCCGGCGCACTACCTGAAGCAGTTCCACCCCAAGTATGCGTCGGACAAGACCTACGACGACTTGCAGAAGGCTGACCAGTGGTGGCTGAACCCCGAATTCCCGTGCTTGTTCGCCTGGTGTCTCACCGAGCTTTCGCAGGATGGCCAGAACTACAAGTTCACCCGCAACCCCTACTACTGGCGCGTGGATGAGCAAGGCAACCAGTTGCCCTATATTGACGCCATTGCCGTAGAGATCGTGCAGGACGAGCAGGTGCGCATCCTGAACTGTGCACAGGGGCGCTACGACACGGCGTTCCGTGTTTGCGGCGGCCCGAACGAGATCCCGCTGCTACAAGAGAAGGCTGAAGCCAGCGGCTATCGCTTCCTGGAGAACTACCTGAACGGCGCTGGCGCATGGCCGGGTTACATGGTGAACCAGTACTATGTCGAGGGTGGCAAGAACTATCCGGACGACACACCGGAGATGGCGGCTGAGATTCGCACGTTGTTGCGCGACAAGCGCTTCCGCCAGGCCCTCTCGCACGGGATGGATCGTGAGCGCATGATTGACGTGGTGTGGGGCGGCATCGGCGATGCCAAGGGCGCCACCATCAGCCCGCAGTCGTGGCACTTTGCCAGCCCGGAGGGTCAGGAAGTCTACAAGAAGTGGGCGTCGGCTTACGCTAACTTCGACCCGGATAAGGCCAACGCGCTGCTCGACGAGATCGGTATGAAGAAGGGCGCGGATGGCTTCCGCACGTTACCCAGCGGCAAGCCCTTTGAGCTGGTGATGGACATCAGCGACTGGGGCGGCAGCCTGAAGGTGCAAGTGGATGCTGCAGCCGAAGCGAAAGCGCAGTGGGAAGCGAACCTGGGCATCAAGGTGAAGGTGAACAACTTGCAGGGCCAGCCTGAGCTGGATACCCGCACCAACGAAGGCCAGTACATGATCCGCGGTGCGCACATCTCGGAGATCGACATCTGGACGTATCCGGACTGGATCTTCCCGATTGTCAACCGCTACATGTTCCCGCTCGAGGGGCGGTGGTATGCCAGCGGCAAAGACCAGTGCAAGTTGGTCGAGGGCCAACCCTACTCCTGTGGTGTGAAGCCCGAGGCAGGCAGCCCGGCTGCCAAGCTTCAGGCGCTCTACGAGAAGGGGTTGCAGACCAAGACCATCGAGGACCGCCACAAGGTGGTCTGGGAGGCGATTGACGTGATCGTCGAGGATGGGCCGTTCGTAATCGGCGTAGCCGGCGACCAGCCCATGCCCATCATTGTCAAGAACTATATGCGCAACATCCTGGATTACGGCGTAGTCGGTCCATGGGCGCCGGCGACCCCTGGCAACCAGATCCCTGCGACGTGGTGGATGGACAAGTAGTCGTTTGTGACGCGGGTGACGTCATCGCGCGTCGCCCATGCCACATAGTGATGCGGCGGAGGGGGTTTACCTCATCCGCCGCATCGGTTCTCTCGGTGTCATCACACCCTTTGACGATCCATCGTTCGGTGCCCGTTCGAGCAGATCAGTCGGCTATTCGAACGCCTCTACTCGGCAAGCGCGATCTTCACCGAGCGCCTATCTAGAGAAGCCAGTTGAGCGGTAGAGGCAATGTCTTCATGCCGACTATCCAACCGCACTTCACACTGCGAGTTTTCGGATAGACTCTGAACGATTGAGATTGCTGTATGGGCCTCGCTCGCGGGGCTCGATGATGAAGAAGCGCATATGGTGAACTATCTCATTCGCCGGATCGGTTACGCGTTGATCATGATTGTGCTGGTGTCCTTCGTCAGCTTCGTGATCATCGAGCTGCCCCCCGGCGACTTCCTGACTCAAAAAGTCGAGCAACTGCGTGCGCGCGGCGACCGCAGCGCGGAGCAACAGGTGGAGATGCTACGCCTGCGCTATGGGTTGGATAAGCCCTTCCTCGAGCGTTACATCAACTGGGCAACCAATTTTTTGCGTGGTGACTTCGGCGAATCGTTCGAGTTCGAACGGCCGGTGAGCGAGATCCTCGGTGCGCGCCTGGGCTACACGGTCGTCCTCGCACTGGCCACGACGCTGATTACCTGGTTCCTGGCCATCCCCCTCGGTGTGATTTCCGCGGTGAAACAATACTCGCTGACCGACCAAATCATCTCGGTGATCAGCTTCATCGGTCTGGGCATGCCCGGCTTCTTGCTGGCACTGATCATCATGTATTTTGCGATCATCGTCTTCAACCTGGAAGTGACGGGGCTGTTCTCGCCACAGTTCCAGGATGCACCGTGGAGCCTTGCGAAGTTCATGGATTTGCTGGGGCATCTCTGGCTGCCCGCACTGATCGCCGCCGTCACCGGCATCGGCGGCCTGGTGCGCATCATGCGCGGCAACTTGCTGGATACGCTCGGCCAGCCGTTCGTCGAGTCGGCGCGGGCGCGTGGGCTGAAAAACCGCACGGTGGTCTGGAAGCACGCCGTTCGCATTGCGATCAACCCTCTGATCACCATCCTCGGATCGGAAGTGTTCCCCAGCATCGTGGTCGGCTCGGCGCTGGTGTCCATCGTGCTGAACCTGCCGACCATCGGGCCGGTGTTTGTGGACTCGCTGCGCAAGCTGGATATGTATTTGGCCGGCACGTGCATCGTCTTCCTAACGATCATGTTGCTGGTTGGCAACCTGGTAGCCGACTTGTTGCTTGCGTGGGTGGATCCGCGCATCCGGCTGGAGTAGGTCGCAATCTTGGAGTCTTCGAGGGAGGATTGAACAAATGGCAGTTGCAACCGCGCCTACGGCGCTGCCCGTCGCCAAGAAGAGGGAGTTGGGGCAAAGTTACTGGGACCTGGTCAAGTACCGCTTCAAGAGGAATAAACTCGGCGTGCTTGGCCTTATCCTGCTCATCGCCTTGTATGTCTCGTTCGTGGCGATCCCGGAGTTCATTTCGCCGTATCAGTTGGAGAACCGCAGCAACTTTGTCGAAGCGCCGCCGACGGCGATTCGCTTCGTGGACGCGAACGGCCAGTTCCAGGCGCCGTTCATCTACGGGTTGGATCGCAAGATAGATACAGTCAAGCGCCTGCGCACCTGGGAGATCAACACCGACCGGAAGTATCCCCTCCGGTTGTTCGTGCAGGGCGATGAGTATCGATTGTTCGGCCTGATCCCGATGAACATCCACCTGTTCGGCATCGAGGCCGATCAGAAGGAGCAGCGCATCTTCATCATGGGCGCCGACGCCCTGGGGCGAGACTATTTCACGCGCATTTTGTACGGCGGCCGGCTATCGCTGATGATCGGCTTGATCGGTCAGTTCCTGACGCTGGCGCTGGGCGTGACGCTGGGCGTGATCTCCGGCTACTACGGCGGTGCGGTGGACATGTTCGTGCAGCGCTTCACCGAGTTCCTGGCCGCCTTCCCCAACATCCCGTTATTCATGGCGCTCTCGGCGGCCATCCCGGCGTTTTGGTCGCCCATCGTGGTGTATTTCATGCTCACACTGATCCTGGCCTTCCTGAACTGGGGTGGCCTGGCACGCCAGGTGCGCGGCTTGATCCTCTCACTGCGCGAGCGTGAATATGCGCTGGCGGCCAAGAGCTTTGGCGCGAAAGACCGGCGCATCATGTTTCGCCACCTGATGCCGGGCACGATGAGCCACGTGATCGTGATTGCCACGCTCTCCATCCCGGGCATGATTCTGGCCGAGACGGCGCTGAGCTGGCTGGGCCTGGGCCTGCGCCCACCGCTAACCAGTTGGGGCACCTTGCTACAAGACGCGGCTACGGTGCGCGCCATCCGCTTCGTGCCATGGTTGCTGTGGGTCGTCCCGCCCATCTTGCTCACCATCCTCACCTATAACATGCTCGGCGACGGGCTGCGCGACGCGCTCGACCCTTACAGCAGCCGCTAGGAGATCATCATGGAGACCCCATTTCCACAGACGTCGGTCGCCACAACTGCATCGCCGGCCGACACGCGCCAGACGCTTCTCGAAGTGCGCGACCTCAAGGTCGAGTTCAACATCCGCGGCGGTGTGGTCAAGGCCGTAGATGGCCTGACTTACGACATCAGGCGTGGCCAAACCGTGGGCATCATTGGCGAGAGCGGCTGTGGCAAGTCTGTCACTGCACGCGCCATTTTGCGCATGGTGCCCAAGCCCGGCAAGATCACCAGCGGCGAGATTCTGTACTACCGCTACTCGCGCTACCCCGATAAGGACGGCAAGATCAAGGACATCGAGGTCATTGACATGACCAAGCTCGACCCCGACGGCGAGCTGGTGCGCCAGATCCGCGGCGGTGAGATCGCCATGATCTTCCAGGAGCCGATGAGTTCGCTCACGCCGGTCTACACCGCCGGCGCGCACCTGAACGAGGCGATCACCCTGCACCGCCTGCTGCCGGTCAAGAAGCTCGGCGATCAGATGGTCGAGAAGATCATGCAGTACCGTCCCGTGACAAAAGAGGAAGCGCGGGAGATCGCTATCCAGATGCTGCGTCGCGTCGGCATCCCCAAGCCAGAACAGCGCGTAGACAGCTATCCGCACCAGCTCTCCGGCGGCCAGCGTCAGCGCGTAATGATTGCCATCGCGCTCTCTACCGAGCCGTATATGCTGATTGCAGACGAGCCAACTACTGCGCTGGATGTCTCCATCGAGGCGCAGATCCTCGACATCATGCGCGAGCTGCAGCAGACGGCCAACATGGCGATCATGTTCATCACCCACAACCTCGGCGTGATTGCCAGCATGGCCGATGAGATCGTGGTGATGTACATGGGCAAGCAGGTCGAGCGCGCGAAGGTGGTGGACTTGTTCTACAACCCCAAGCATCCTTACACCAAGGCGCTGCTCCAGTCGGTGCCCAAGCTCGGCCCGAAAACCGGCACGCGCCTGGCTTCTATCGAGGGCATGGTGCCCGATCCCCTGCACTTGCCGACCGGCTGCGTGTTCCATCCGCGTTGTCCGGCCTTCATGGCGGGCAAGTGCGATAAGCTCATCCCGAACTGGACCAACGTCGGCGAGAACCACTGGGTGCGTTGCTTGCTCTATGAGGAGTGATAGCGATGGTAGAGACGTCACAGAACGGCAAGGCCGATAACATCCTGCTCGATGTCAAAGGGCTGAAGAAATACTTTCCGATCCAGAAAGGCCTGCTCAGGAAGGTCGTGGGCTATGTAAAGGCAGTGGACGACGTGAGCCTGTATGTGCGCGAGGGCGAGACGTTGGGGCTGGTGGGCGAGAGTGGCTGCGGTAAGACCACGGCCAGCCGGTCCATTATCCGCTTGTATGAGCCGACGGCCGGCCAGATCTTGTTCAAGAGCCGGGTGCTCTCACCTGACGGCCAGCCACGCATGATCAACTTGCTTGAACTGGATCGTGACCAGATGACCAAGGTGCGCCAGGAAATCTCGATGATCTTCCAGGACCCGATCAACTCGCTCAACCCGCGCATGACCGTGTCCGACATCATCGCCGAGCCGATGGTGATCCATGGCAAATACGAGAAGGGGCGCAGCGAAGAGATCATCGTCAACCTGCTGGAGCGCGTCGGCCTGCGCGCCGATCACTTGCGCCGCTACCCGCACGAATTCTCCGGCGGCCAGCGCCAGCGCATCGGCATCGCGCGCGCGCTTGCGCTCAACCCACGCCTGGTGCTGTGCGATGAGCCGGTGTCCGCGCTCGACGTGTCCATCCAGGCGCAGACGTTGAACCTGTTGCAAGACCTGCAAAAGGACTTTAACCTGTCGTACCTGTTCGTGGCGCACGACCTGAGCGTAGTGCAGCATATCTCCGACCGCGTTGCCGTGATGTACGTGGGCAAGGTGGCCGAGATGGCCAGCGCCGAAGAACTCTACGCCAACCCACTGCATCCCTACACCGAAGCGCTGCTCTCCGCAGTGCCCAAGCCGGATCCGCTCTACAAGTCCGAACGCATCATCATGCAGGGTGACGTGGCTGACCCATCCAATCCACCCAGCGGCTGCTACTTCCATCCGCGCTGCCGCTACGCGATTGATCGTTGCAAGACCGAGACGCCGGCGTTCCGCGAACTCAAGCCCGACCACTGGGTGGCATGTCATCGCGCAGAGGAGCTGCAACTGAAGGGCATCTGACTGCCGGGGAAGGTGCATGGCCTGCCTCCGGCTTCGCGACTGACTTGTCGAAGGGTGCTTTGAGCGAGAGGGTGGGGCATGCCGTCGAATCACGAGCTCGAAGCGAAGGACGTGTTGATCGCCGGGCTGGCGCTCGCCTTGTGGCTGATCACGGTCGCTCTGGGCCTGTGGGAGGTATATGTGCTGCGCCAGCTCTACTATCTGATCTATGCGCGCATCGCCCGGCGCTTCGGCGGCGACTTCGAATCAGCCGATGCAATCGGCTATTGCCTGTTGCCCATTCTGGCCTTTGGCTTCATTGCTTTTGCGATTGGCACCGGCGAGTGGCATCGCCTGAACCTTGGCCGGCCGCGCTCGTGGAAGGTCTTTGCCGCTACCCTCGCCGTCCAACTCACGATCCTGCTCGTCTACGAGGTCATCTCATAAATGGCACATTGGCGCTGGTGGCAACAGGCCACGTTTTACCAGATTTACCCGCGCAGCTTCGCGGACGGCAATGGCGACGGCATCGGCGACTTCGCCGGGATGCTCGCGAAGCTGGACTATCTGCAATCGCTGGGCGTGGACGTGCTATGGCTTTCGCCGCACTTTCCCTCGCCCAACGCCGATATGGGCTACGACATCTCCGACTACACCGGCGTCGCGCCGGAGTACGGCACGCTCGATGACTTCAAGCGCTTCCTCGACGGCGCTCACGCGCGCGGGATGCGCGTGGTGCTCGACCTGGTGCTCAATCACACTTCCGAGCAGCACCCTTGGTTCATCGAGTCGCGCCGCAGCCGCGACAACCCCAAGCGGGATTGGTATGTGTGGCGCGATCCGGCGCCGGATGGCGGCCCGCCCAACAACTGGAACTCGATCTTCGGCGGCTCAGCCTGGGAATACGACCCGCACACGGGGCAGTACTACTACCACTGCTTCCTCAAAGAGCAGCCCGACCTCAACTGGCGCAACCCTGCGGTGAAGCAGGCGATGTGGCAGGCTGCGCGCTTCTGGCTGGATATGGGCGTGGATGGCTTCCGGCTGGATGCCATCGGCACGATCTTCGAGGACCCCCACCTCACTCCCCATCAGTCCACGATGCCGATGACGGACATCCTGCGCTTCGGCCGCGAGAGCCGCGCGCCTGAAGAGCAAGCCGCGCTGACCGCCGGCTTGTGGGAGATGTTTCGCCATCAATTCGGATTGCCGGAAGTGCATGCACTGATGAAGGATCTGCGGGCGTTGCTGGATGAATATCCCGGCGACCGCGTGTTGATCGGCGAAGATGACGATGTGGCTTATTATGGGAAAGGCGATGATGAGTTGCACCTGGTGTTCAACTTCCCTTTGATGCGTACCAACCGGCTGACGCCAACCTGGGTGCGCGAGAATCAGAAGCAACGCTTGAGCGTGCTGCCGCCCGGCGCTTGGCCGTGCAATACGCTGGGCAACCACGATTCCACGCGCATGTGGAGCGCCTTTGGCGATGGCCAACACGATGCCGAGATCGCCCGCGTGAACGCGGCGCTGTTGCTCACCCTGCGCGGCACGCCGGTGATTTACAACGGCGAAGAGATCGGCATGACCGACCTGCTGTTGGCGCGCTTCGACCAGTTGCGCGACAACCAGGCCATCAACCTCTATCGTCTCGCGGTGAGCGAGGGTGTCCCGCCCGATGAAGCAATGCGCATGGCCGCGCGCATGAGCCGTGACCGCTGCCGGACGCCGATGCAATGGGCGAACGCCCCCAACGCCGGCTTCAGCCCGCCCGGCGCGCGCACCTGGCTACCCGTCAACCCGAACTATGCCCGGGGCGTCAACGTCGCCGACCAAGAGAGCGATCCGGACTCGATGTTGAATTTCTATTGCCGGCTGTTGGCGTTGCGCAAGCGCGCGCCGGCCCTGGTGGCCGGCGACTACGCGCCGGTTAACGAAGACGCCGAGGATTACCTGGCCTTTTTGCGCCGCGACCCTGATTCTGGCCAGACTTGCCTGATCGTCCTGAACATGTCAGCAAAGCCGCAGGAGTCACGCTTCGCGTTATCCTGGCCGATGGCGCGCTGCCTATTCTCCTCGCATGGCCGCGAAGGCCAGACCGTGCATCTGTCGTCGTTGCGCCTCGCGCCATTTGAGGTCTTCATCGGCGAAACGGCCGAGGCGCGCGCATGAATGCGCCGTGCCCCTTGCTAGTTGGACGATACGCAGCGCGTATGTCGCGTGAACCAAAGCATTGCACGGTGCTCGCTGTCCCAACCGGATGGTTGCATCGTGATCGGATGCTGCGACGTATCTGGCGCTGGTGCGCTTCGGGTCGGGGCAGTGGCGCGCGCCGTGCAGTTGCAATGCGCGCCTGCAGTTTCTAGTGCAGCGTCTGATTTGTATCGCACGTTTGGCTTTATACGGCGCCATGCGTAGTCGCTGTGCAATGTGCGTTGTCAACTTTCGCGTATAGTCCCGATTCGAGTGCATCCCGTGTGATGAGGTGTTGCGTGATCTGAATCGTCCTTGGGAGTGACGAAACTGTTCGTTCATTCGAATCTTCTCGCGTCTGAGTCTCGTCAGGAGGAAACATGATCCAACTCACCCAACTACGTGAAGAAGCCGATGCGATGCGCGACCGGCTGGTCACCATGCGCCGCGATCTGCACCAGCATCCGGAGCTGGCCTTTCAGGAAGTGCGCACCGCTGCGATCGTCGCCGACAGGCTGCGCGAACTCGGGTATGAGGTGCAGACCGGTATTGGGAAAACCGGTGTAGTGGGCGTGCTGGAAGGTGGGCGACCGGCTGGCCGGCCGCTCACCCTCCTGTTGCGCTTCGACATGGACGCTCTGCCGATCCAGGAAGCCGCGGATGTGCCGTTTAAGTCGCAGCACGACGGTAAGATGCACGCTTGCGGCCATGATGCCCATACTGCGATTGGGCTGAGCGTCGCCGAGCTGCTGGCCCGGCACCGCCCTTGGTGGGGTGGCGTAGCGAAGTTCGCCTTTCAGCCGGCTGAGGAAATCGTGGCCGGCGCGCTGGCCATGATCCGCGATGGCGTGCTGGAGAACCCCAAGCCCGATCGCGTGCTCTCGATGCACGTCTGGGCAACCGAGGAAGTCGGCACAGTCGGCATGACCGACGGGCCGACGATGGCTGCCAGCGGCGCATATCGTATCGCCGTGCGCGGTCGTGGTGCGCACGGCGCATCACCGCATCTGGGGGCCGATCCAATCGTTGCTGTAGCGCATATCATCACGGCGCTGCAAACCATCATCTCTCGCAACGTGGATCCGCTGGATCAGGGCGTGGTGACGGTCGGCAGCATTCATGGTGGCACGGCGCCCAACATCATCCCCGACCTGGTCGAAATGCAGGGCACCATCCGCGCCTTCCGGGACGAAGTGATGCAGTTGCTGCGCGAGCGCATCCGGCAGATCGCCGAAAATGTCGCGCAGGCGCTGGGTGTGGCCGCTGATGTGACCTTCTCGGAAGCAAGCACGCCGGCGACGGTGAACGACCCGGCGATGGCGCAGATCGTGCGCCAGACGGCAATCGAGCTATTTGGCGCAGAGCGTGTGCGCAGCGACCACCGCACCATGGGCGCTGAGGATTGCGCTTTCTTCCTGCAAGCCGCGCCCGGCGCCTATGTGTTCATCGGCGCGGGCAATAAGGCTAAGGGTATGACCGAGCCGCATCACAGCCCGCGCTTCCAGATAGATGAGGACGTGTTGCCGGTATCGGTGGCCTTGCTCACAGCCAGCGCCATGCGGATGCTGGAGCCGTAGGTGCTGAGCAATCACACGCTGCAGTATCATTTGCGTTAGACCTTTTAATGCACCGAAGTCACAATATCCACCAACGCAACGAATCATGAATTCACCTCCCCTCAGCAGCGACCATTTAGCCATGCTCGCGCAGGCCGATTCACCCACCATTGCCAACGTCATCGAGCTGTTCGACGTGCGACCGCGCACGGCTGGTTACGCCAACGCTACGCTGAAGGCGATCTATCCAGAGCTACCTCCGGCCGTTGGCTACGCTGTGACGGCGACCTTTCGCTCGGCCTATCCGCCCTCGGCGCAGGATGCCTACGGCGGCATGTTGCAACTGATCGCCGACGCGCAAACCATCTCGGCGCCGCGCATCGTCGTCTTCCAGGACTTGGACGAGCCACCGACTGCAGCCACCTATGGGGAGGTAATGGCAACCACCTTTCAGGCGTTTGGCTTCGTCGGCTTGATCACGAACGGTGCAGCCCGCGACATCGAGCAGGTACGCGCCCTGCGCTTTCCCTGCTGGGCATCTGGCGTCATCGTCTCACATGGCTACAACCACATCCTGGCCGGCAACATGCCGGTGAATGTGGGCGGGCTGCAGGTGAATCCGGGTGACCTATTGCACGCCGATGCAAACGGCATCGTCAATATTCCGCACGCCATCGCTGCCGGCGTCACCGAATTGTGCGAGCCGTTCGTGCGAGCAGAATCCATCGTGCTCGATTATCTGCGCGGGCCCAATCCGACCTTGGAGGGTTACCGCGATGCGCAACGCCGAATGCGCGATGCGTTGGCCGAGCTACGCCGGCGCGCTCAGGTGTTGGTCGGTGGTAAGTAGTGGTAAGTGGTAAAGGTTGAATATTTATCATCAATCGTCGTTCCATTCCCATGGCAAAGATCATTGACGGTGCAGCGATTGCCGCGACGATTCGGGCCGAGATCAAGGAGGCCGTGGCGCGCCTGAAAGCGGAGCATGGCGTGACGCCTGGCTTGGCGACGGTGCTAGTCGGCGACGACCCGGCCTCAGCGACCTACGTGCGCAACAAGCGCAAAGCATGTTCCGAAGTAGGCATCGCGTCGTTCGGGTACGAGCTTTCTGCGTCCACGACGCAAGACGAGTTGATGCACCTGATGCAAGACTTGGGTGCGCGTGAAGATGTGCATGGCATCCTGGTGCAGTTGCCCTTGCCGGCGCATTTGGATGAGCAAGTGGTTCTGGCGGCGGTGCCGCTGCACAAAGATGTGGATGGCTTCAGCCCGGTCAATCTAGGACTGCTGGGTGTGAAAGGCCGGCAGGCTCCCTTTGCGCCATGCACGCCGCAGGGCTGCATCGAGCTGCTCGATCGTAGCGACATCCGCATTGCCGGCCGGCGCGCTGTGGTCTTGGGGCGCAGCACGATCGTCGGCTTGCCCGTCGCACTGATGCTCCTGGCGCGCGATGCGACGGTAACGATCTGCCACAGCCGGACGCCCAACATCGCCAGCATTACACGCACTGCCGACATCCTTGTCGCAGCGATCGGCAAGCCGCGCTTCATCACCGGTGACATGGTTAAGGCCGGTGTCGTAGTGATAGATGTGGGCATCAACCGTGTCCCAGACGCAAGTAATCCGCGCGGCTCGCGTCTGGTGGGCGATGTGGACTTCGATGAGGTCAGCGAGGAGGCGTCGGCCATTACTCCCGTGCCGGGCGGCGTCGGCCCGATGACGATCGCCATGCTGCTGAAGAACACGTTGATCGCGGCCCAGCGACGCGTGGTGGGGTAAACGGAATAAAAACGAACTTCCGAAGTCCACGTGACTTCGGAAGTTCGACACAGCTCCTCGAACAGGGCTCGAACCTGTAACCTACCGGTTAACAGCCGGTTGCTCTACCGATTGAGCTATCGAGGACTATACCAAAATTATACACAAAACGCCGGGCCATAATAGGCGTATGTCGAAGAACGCAGCGCCTGTCTCGGTCCCGTCAAGCGTCGTCGAGCGCGCGGCCCGTTTGCGCGCCGAGATCAATGAACACAACTATCGCTACCACGTACTCGATGCGCCGATCATTAGCGATGCTGAGTTCGACGCGCTCCTGAACGAGCTGCGCGAAATCGAGTCTCAATACCCTGAGCTGATTACGCCGGATTCGCCGACGCAACGGGTGGGTGCGCCGGCAGCCGAGGGGTTCGCCAAAGTACGTCACTCACAACCCATCCTCAGCCTGGGCAATGCGTTCGACGTGGCCGGCGTGCGTGCCTGGCGCGATCGCTTGCTCAAGTATGCGCAGCAGAACCTCAGTGATAGCGGCGACCTCCACACATTGGACGACTACGTGGTCGAGCCGAAGATTGACGGGCTGACCGTAGTGCTGACGTATGCCGATGGCGTGTTCGTGCAGGGAGCGACGCGCGGTGACGGCCTGGTGGGCGAAGACATCACGGCCAATCTGCGCGCGGTGAAGAGCGTGCCCCTTGCGCTGAGGCGCAAAGACGCTGCTGTAGTGCCGGCCCGGCTGAGCGTGCGTGGCGAAGCGTTCATGCCCATCGCCGACTTCGAGAAGCTGAACGAAGCGCAACTGGCAGCCGGCGAGCGAACGTTCGCCAACCCGCGCAATGCCGCCGCCGGTGCGCTGCGCCAACTCGATCCCGGCTTGACGGCTAAGCGCCCACTGCGCCTGTTGTGCTATGCCGTCGTGGACTTCGCCCCTGGGGCTGCCGGTCAGACGCCGCCCCGCACGCAGTGGGAGACGCTGAACTATCTGCGGCAATTGGGCTTCCCGGTCACCGATATTGCCCGACGCTTTGGCGACCTGGAAAGCGCTATCGCCTATTGCACGTCGTACATCGAAAAGCGCGACGATCTTCCCTTCGAGATTGATGGCATGGTCATCAAGCTGAACGATTTGGATCTGGCACGGCGGTTGGGCTACGTGGGCAAGGATCCGCGCGGCGCGATCGCCTTCAAATTCCCGGCGCGCGAGGCCACGACCATCCTGAAAGATGTCAACGTCACGATTGGCCGAACGGGCAACATCGTGCCGAATGCGGTGCTGGAGCCGGTGCACGTCGGCGGGATCACGATCACCAGCGCTACGCTGCACAACTACGACGACATCGCCCGCAAGGACATTCGCATTGGCGACCGCGTCATCGTCAAGCGCGCCGGCGACGTGATCCCTTACGTCGCCGGCCCGGTGGTCGCCGCGCGCACCGGTCGGGAACGCATCATCACGCCGCCGACCAAGTGTCCTTTTTGTGGTACGCCGCTGGTGCGCCGCGAAGGTGAAGTCGCGCTCTATTGCACGAACGCAGATTGCCCCGGCCGGCTGGATCGCGCCATTAGCCACTTTGTCGGAAGCGGCGCGATGGATATCGAGGGGCTGGGTGAGAAGATCGTAACCCAACTGATCGAGGCTGGGCTGATCGCCGATGTCGCCGATCTGTATGCGCTGAAGAAGGAAGACTTGCTGGGTCTGGAGAAGTTCGCCGAACGCAAGGCGCAAAAGCTGCTGGATGCGATCGAGGCGTCGAAGCGGCAGCCGCTATACCGCCTGATCATCGGGTTGGGCATTCGTCATGTCGGCGAAGTCGCTGCACGCGCTCTGGCCGATCGCTTTGGTAGTTTGGATGCGCTGATTCAGGCAGCAAGCGAGTCGCCGGAGATCCTCCAGGCTATTGAGGGCGTTGGCCCGGTCATCGCCGAGAGCGTGAGCGAGTGGGCCAGGCGCGAGAGCACCCGCGCGCTGATTGCGAAGCTGAAGCGCGCCGGCGTGGATCCGAGGCAAGCCGTGCGCAGCCCGGAGGCGGGGGCGAAAGGGCCGCTCGCCGGCCGCACTTTCGTCATCACCGGTACGCTGTCGCAGCCTCGTGAGGCAGTTGCCGCATGGATCGAGTCGCATGGCGGCAAAGTGACGGACAGTGTCAGCAAGAACACGGCTTACCTGGTTGTGGGCGATGCGCCTGGTGCGAGTAAAATCAGCAAAGCACGGCAGTTGAACGTGCCGATGATCGGCGAGGAAGAGCTGCGCAACCTTGTGCGCTGAGTTGATGTACGACGTCTCGTTCTCCTCCATCAACGTCATCAACGGCGAAGAGCTGGGTGACACGCCGCAAGTTTCGTTGCAGGTGGCGGGTACACGCGCGGCGCATGAGGGTGAGATGTTGGTTGTCTTCCTCGATCTGCCCATGGCCTCACCTTCGACATGCGCCGACATCGCCCGCACGTTGAACGATGCGTTCATGCGGGCGCCGGGCGGTGTGACGTCCGCACTACGCCTGGCGATTAAGTTGGCTAACGACCGCGTCGTGCAGCTGAATAAGGGCGCGCCGCCCAGCCAGCGCCTGGAAGGTTCGATCAGCTGTGCGCTGGTTACGGGCGACGGCTTGATCATCGCCCAGGCTGGCCCGGCCATTGCCTATGCGCGCTCGGATGCGGGTGCCTTCGAAGTGATTGCGCCCTACACAGCGACCCCGGCTCAGGTCGTCGGCATCAGCCCTTCGGTGGATGTGCAGTTCAACAACTTTGTTGTGCAGCCCGGCGACGTGTTCGTACTGACCGGTTCACGTTCTACCCTGGGTGTGAGCGACGAGCTGATCCGTGTCTGCATGGGCAAGGGCGACGCGCGCATGGTGGCCGGCTATCTCAACGCCAACGTTAAGCGCGGCCGCATGATCGGCGTCGCGCTGTCGGTGGATGTCGCCTCCAGCACGGCTAAATCGGCTTCGTCGTCTTCTCCGTCTCAACCGGCTCGATCATCCGGCGAGACTGGTTCCTCTGCGCGCCGCGCCGAACCGCCATCGGCCTCGGTCGCTTCGGTGCAGGCCGCCACGCCGGCGGTCCCGCCGGTAACTGCGACCATCACTGCCTCGGTGAACCAGGCAGCACGTTCGATGCAGCGCAGCCTGGGCGCCTTTGGTGCGCGTCTGTTACCGCAGGAGACGCCGGCCGAGGTGGAACGGCGTTCTCGTACGACAACCTTTCTCCTGGCCGCCATTGCCATCCTGATCCCGATCGTCGTTGCCGTTATCGTTGCGATGTTGTATCTGCAGTTCAGCGACGAAGCAGAGCGGATTCGCCTGCGCAACGATGCGCAAGCGCAGGTGGAAGCGGCCAGAGCTGTGACGGACCCTGCTCAGGCCAAAGCCGATTGGGCGCGGGCGCTGGAGATGATTTCCGTATATGAGACGAAGAACCCCCAAGACCACGCTGCCTTTGCTGAAGTGAAAGCACAGGCACGCGCCCGCCTCGATGAGATCAGCCAGGTAACACGGGTGCAACCGATTCTGCTGGCCGTGTTGGAGGGCAGCGCAGCACGGCGCATCGCCGCCTCGGCGCTAGGTGTGTATGTGCTGAATATGGATGCCAACAGCGCCGACTACTACGTGCTCAACGCTGAACGCACCGGCACGACCGGCAAGAAGGTAAGCATCGCGTTCAGTGAGGGCTTGACGACCACCAACGCTGCTTTGGTGGATGTGGCTTGGGCGACCACCACCGATAATCGCTGGCGGACGGAGGGCGCAGTGTTGTTCAACACCGGGCAGATCTTCGAATACAGCTCGGCCACCGGCCGCGCTTCGCCGATCCCCATCTCCGCCGATGCCGATGCAACACCGGTGCAGGTGCAGGCCGGCGAGCTGTACAACAACACGGTCTATTTGCTTGACACAGGCGTGGGCCAAATCTGGCGCTACCGGCTGGCCGGCGACAAACTGGGTTCGGGGGATTCCTATTTTCGCTCACCCTATAACCCCCTCAAAGAAAGCCTGGACTTTGCGATTGACGGGGCGATCTATGTGCTGCAGCGCAACGGTGCCATCTTGAAGTATTTCAGCCGCCAGCCGATGCAGTTCACCGCGACCGACCTGCCCGATCAGCAGTGGAGTCGGGTTGCTGCGATCGCACTCAGCGGTGATGATCCCAATCGCGGCAGTTTATTCGTGCTCGATGCTGGCAGCGGCTCGGTAGTGGAGCTTACGAAGAGTGGCCGGTTCGTGCGCCAGTATCGCGGCATGCAGGACGAATTCATGGACGCGCAAGACATGTCGCTGGATGCGACCAGCAACACGCTCTATGTCGCCACGCGCGATCGCCTCTATGGTTTCACTGTGCGTCCTCCGGCGCCGCAGCAGCCGGAAGCAGCGCCCAACGCGCAGCCTTGATCGAGGCTGTCGCTAGAGTGGCGCTTTGAAATCATAGAAGTTATCCTCTGCGTGCCAGCGCGTGCCATCCGTGTCGCATACCAGCATATCGCCCTCGCGCCGCAGCGGCTGCCCGGAGCGCGGACTGCGGAAGATCCCCTCGCCGCCCAGCGCTGCGCCTTCACCTTCGGCTTCGTGGCCCTGGCCGGCGGCCACCGATTGCACGAACACGCTGGGCGAGAGCAACGCCAGCGAGGCTGTGCGCTGGAGCGCTGCATCTATGCGCACCATCGTCCTGAGTGGCAGGGCGCGTTTGAAGAACCCGGCGCGCAGGTAGGATGCGGTCCGCTTGGTGCGAACGTCGAAGCCGGCGTTGCGTAAAGCTTGCAACATCCACTGCGGATGGAAGTCAAAGTTGAGTGTCGCGAACTCGACCGGCTCGGGCGAATAGGGGTTCCAGGATTGGCGCCGCGCTAGGTAGCGCATCATCGCCTTCAGGTTGCGTTTGTTGGCGAATTCGAGCACGAACGTCCCGCCGGGTGCGATGGCGCGCCGGATCTGCGTCAGCGCAGCCGGCACGTCGGCGATGTGATGGATGACGCGAATCATCGTGGCAGCGCTGAGCACACCAGGCGCGAACGGCAGATGATAGATGTCGGCAGCGACGAATTTGAAGCGCGGGTTGTGCCCCCACTGCTGCATCGCTTCTTCGAGCAACGAGCGGGAGTAGTCCAGCAGGATCACCTCATCGTAGCCGGCATAGAGATCGGCCAGGCGGCCGAAGCCGGCGCCGAATTCGGCCATGCGCGCGCCGCGTGGCGGCAGCATGTGTGCGATGGCAATGCGCTCGACGGCGTCTTCGTAGGCGCGGTCGGCGTTCTCCCAGAAGCGCGTGCGGTAGTCCGAACCTTCGTAGTCGCAAATCATCGCGATTCGAAATGCTTGAGAGCCGCAGCGAGCACGGGATCGTCTTCCGCTGTGTACTCATCCCAGCCGAGTGGGATCAGTATGTCTGGCGTCAACCCCTCGCCTTCCCACATCGCCCCATTCGGTAGCCGAAAGGTCTCCTCCGCCAGCCAAAGCCGCGAACCATCCTCGAAGTCGTGCGAGAGCAAAATCTCGACGTTGCCGGCTGTGGTCTGGCCGATCAGCGTGGCGCGTCCGCCAGCTTGTAGCGAGCCGGCCAGTACCTCGGCAAAGGACTCCGTCGCAGCACCGATCAGCACCACCAGGGGCACTTGTTGCGAATTGCCGATGGCCGATGCGCGGACGCGAATCGGCGTCGTCGTGCCACTGCGCGCAACGAACTCGCCCATATCGCCGCTGGTGAAGATCGCGAGCAAGCCGCGCAAGTTGCCGTAGGTGCCTCCGCCATTGGTGCGCAGGTCGAGGATGAAACCATCCAGCGCCCCATCCCTCATCAGGTCGCGGATCGCTGCGCGGGAGCGCGGGAGAACGCTGGCCTCGAACAGCGACGGCACTTTGAGGTAGCCGATGCGCAGGTCGCCGGCGTCGCCGGTGAACAATCGGTGCTCGATGTGCTCGACGCTCGTCACCTCGTCGCGCTGCACTGCGACCAGGCGAGGCGTCTGGCCGGGCGTGCGCACGCGCAGGGTGACTGTCGTCCCGGCATCGCCGCGCAGCAGCCAGGATTGCGACTCACCAGAGGCATCCACCGAGGGTTGGCCGTCTATCTCGAGCACATGGTCGTGAGGCCGGATGCCGGCGCGTTCGGCGGGGCTATCGGGCATCACGGTCAGTACATAGATGTAACCTCGCGCTGCGTTCACGGCGCTCACGATGCCGATGCCGGTGTAGGTGCCGGTGCCTTCGTATTCTGCGTCTTCGTCTTTGGCTTCGTCGGGCGAGAGGAACTGCGAATGGTCGTCGTTCAGGCCGGCGATCAAGTCGCGCATGGCTTCGTAGAATGCCTCGTCCGTCAAGCCGGCGTTGATGCGCCGTTGGATCTCAGCGCGTGCAGCCTGCCAGTCGAAGCCGTTGAAGTCCGGATAGATGTAGCGTTCGTTGACGGTGCGCCACAGTTTGCGGAAGATGCGTTGTTGGCGCGCTGTGGTGTTGGCGGTGACGCTGGCGGTCGGCGCAGGCGTCATGCGAAGTGACTGGGCCGGCGGCGCTGCGTGGCCGGATGCGAATAAAGGCAGCGCTGCGCCCAGGCCGGCGAAGGCGAGCACCAGGGCGAGGCCAGCGGATGCGTAGTGCAAGGCGAAACGCGATCGAGTGTCCATCGGGTCAGCGAACGCTGCTTACGGCCTGGCGCGTTTCGATCAAGCTGAGCACGTCCCTCAGGTGTCTGACGCGCGTCGTGTAGTAGCGCTCGAATACGTTGCGCGGGTCAATCAAGATCGCGTCCATGCCGACATTCAACGCGCCGATCACATCGGCGAAGAAGTTGTCGCCGACGTACACCGCTTCTGAGGGTGCGACGTTGCCGACCATCTCCAGCGCGCGATAGAAGATGCGAGGATCCGGCTTGTAGCAACCGGCCTGGCCGGCCGAGAGCGTGAACGCAAAGAACTGGCGAATGCCGTATTGCTCCACGAACGGGTCGAGCGGCTCTTCGCGGTTCGACACCAGGCCGAGCGTGTAGCCTGCGTCGCAGAGCGTCTGCAACACCAGGCGGGTGTCGGCAAATACCACATCTTGTGGTTCGTATCCGTCGAACAAGTCCTGGATGCGATGGGCGCAATCTGCGCAGTCGCGTGCGACGTTCATTGCGTTGAGCAGAATCTGGTTGTAGTTCACCCAAAAGCCGCGCTGGTCGTAACGCGCCATGTCGGCGTCCACGCGATCGCTGGCCCAGTAGCGGTGCGCTTCGCGCTCGCAGATCTTGATCTGCTCTTCGGTGAGGGCAATGCCGACCCGCCCGGCGTATTCCACGAATGCTTCGAAGCCTTCGGGTTGGTTCGCGCGCAGGGTGCCGTCGAGGTCGAAGAGCACGGCTTGGTATCTTCGGGTGTGCATGGGGGAGTCGCTCTCAAGCAAGTTTGAACAAAGATATTACCATGCAGCCAGTGGATGGGCAGACCGATTGATGCGATCCGACCCTCTTTACTCTTCGCGCGGCACAGTGAAATAGAAGGTTGTGCCTTTGCCCAGCGTGCTCTCGGCCCAGATGCGCCCACCGTGCGCTTCGACGATATGTTTGGCGATGGCCAGGCCGAGGCCAGTGCCACCCTGGCCGCGTGCGCGATCCACTTTGTAGAAGCGTTCGAAGATACGCGGCAACTCCTCGCGCGGAATGCCTACACCGGTATCGCGCACGCCGACGATCAGTACATCCTCCACAGTCAAATCTAAGCCGTTAGGGTCGGCGCGCAGTTTTTGAAGTTGTCTGTCTGCTTCCTCGTCCGCAAGGACGAAAACGGTGATCTGTCCCTGCGGCGTGAACTTGATCGCGTTGTGCAGCAGGTTGGAGAGCACGCGCCGGATCTGGTCAGGATCGAACAAGCCCCGCTGCGCTTCGGGGACGGTATTGATCATGCGCAACCCGGCCCGTTCAGCCTGCGGCAACAGGCGGGTAATAGCCGTGCTGACGACTTCGTGCAGCGAGGCGCGCAGCATGCGCATCGGCATCTGGCCCGATTCAATCTGCGTCAACTCCGAAAGCTCCTGCACCAACTGGGTGAGCGACTCGGTCTGGTCTTGCATTTGCCCGAGCAGGCGTTGTTGCGCAGGTGTGATGTTGGCAGATTCAGCGCGAAAGGTGTCGAGCAGTAGGCTCATTGCGGTGAGTGGGGTGCGCAGTTCATGCGAGATGTTTGCAACGAAGTCGCGCCGGGCGCGGCCCAGGCGTTGTAGTTCGCTCACGTCGCGCAGCACGAGCACCGCGCCGCCCTCGAAGCGGGTGGCCTGTGCGCGGAACAGGCGGTTGTGCAAAGCCAACTCGCGCGGCAGTTCGGCGCGTCCAGCAATCGCGTCGCCAGCCAGGCTATCCAGCTCATACGAGCGGGTCGCTTCGATCAGGCTGTGACCGACTTTGCAAATCCCGAGCCGGTCGGCGGCGTTATTGCAGGCGACGACGCGCCGGTCATCATCTACGAAGACGACCGGATCGAACACCGTCTCGCCCAGCGCCTCTTTGGCTGACTGGCATTGTTCGAGTTCGCCGCTGGTCGTGTCGAGTTGCCGGCGCAACTGGCGCATGGCGTCGCTCAGACGTGTCATCTCATCGAAGGTGCGACTGAGTCGCACCAGCAAGATGATAACGACGAGAAACGAAACGGCGATAACGCCGATCATGAGTGCTGTATCCATGTGTTGTGCACGCTATCCGCTGGCGGGGACTCACCTGCGGTGGCGCAGGTAGAACAACGTTGCCACAAGCGAGATCGTAGAAAGTGCTGCTGCTGCCAGCACGCTGCGCTTCACCCATGCCGGCAGCGGACGGGCAACGGGTGAATACATCAGCTCCTGCTTGGCGCGCAAGACGAACTCGGGGCGAGGCGCAACTGGCGCGACCGCGGCGCTGAGCCGGCGCTCCAGCCAGGCGATGTCCTCGGGGGTGAGTTTCGGCGTTGCGTGTGTCATGTGCGTTACTGTGTACGTGGGCGTTCCAGTTCGTCCATGATCTCGCGCAATTGCAGCAATGTGCGGTGATACAGCGATTTGACTGCGCCTTCGCTGCGGTTCATGATCTGGCCGATTTCGGCATTCTGCAATTGTTCGACGAACTTGAGCACGATCAGATGTTGTCGTTCCTGGGGCAACATGCGAATGGCTTGGAGCAGCCGCTGACGATCTCGCTCGCCATCAATGCGCTGATCCGTGTCCGCGTGATCTACTTGTGAGGCCGGCTCGTGCAGCGTTTCCACTTCATCGAGCGGTATAGAGGGGCGACGGCTGTTGTCGCGATGGAAGTTGGCCACCACGTTGTGCGCGATGCGATACAGCCAGGCGGTGAACGGCACGCCGCGATCGTTGTAGTTGTGGATGTGCTTCAGTGCGCGGGCAAACACACGCGCCGTCAGGTCTTCTGCATCCTCCACGCTGCCGACGCGATAGAAGACGTAGCGGTAGATCGCCGCAACGTGGCGCTCGTAGAGCGCGCCAAATGCCTCGCGATCTGTCCTTGCGCGCCGGACCAATGCCTGGTCACTTTCGCCGGCGAACGGATCGGCCGTCGCGTGGTCTGACTCCGTCGCTGTCAGGGCATTCGACTCGGCCTCACGCGTAGGAGATGACGTGAGAGTAGGCATGCAGAAAGTTCCTACTCGCGAAATTATAATTTCTATTGCGCATGCTCATCTCCGTGGTCATTCCGAATTGGAATGGCGCACCTCACCTGCCGGTATGCCTGAATGCGTTACGCCGACAGACGCTGCCGCCGTTGGAAGTCATCCTGGTGGACAATGCTTCACAGGACGAGTCGCGCTGCCTTGTGGCCGAGTCCTTCCCCGAGGTGAAGCTGCTGGCGCTGCCGGAGAATCTCCGCTTCGCCGGCGCATGCAACGCCGGCATCCGCGCAGCCAGCCTGTCGGCCGAGGCCATCGCGCTTCTGAACAACGATACAGAAGCGGATGCGCGCTGGCTGGAGCATGTGGCGCGCTGCTTTCACGATCATCCTGATGCCGGCTTTGTGGCCAGTAAGCTGCGCTTGTTCGACCGGCGCGACCACCTGCACAGCGCGGGCGATTTCTACTCGGTGCGCGGCGTGCCGGGCAACCGCGGCGTGTGGCAACTGGACGACGGCCGATTTGACGTCGAGTATGTCTTTGGGGCGTGTGGCGCGGCGGCCGTGTACCGGCGCGCCATGTTGGACGTGATCGGGCTGCTGGACGAGCGATTCCAGTTCTCGTGCGAGGACGTGGACCTGGCTTGGCGAGCACAGTTAGCCGGCTACAAGTGTGCCTTCGCCCACGATGCCATCGTCTATCACAAAGTCAGTGCGACTGGTGGTGGCGTGATCAACAGCTACTACGATGGCCGCAATTTCATCTGGCTGCTGGCCAAGGACGTGCCGGGCGAGGTGATCCGCGCGCACTTCGGCGCGATCGTCGGTGAACAGTTGCGCATCACCTGGAGCGCGCTGCGGGCCTGGCGTGGGCAAGCAGCGCGCAACCGGCTTAAGGGCCAGCTTGCCGGCTTGCTTGGCATCCCGTGCATGTTGCGCGCCCGTCGCGAGGTGCAGCGGGCGCGCGTGATTTCTTCGGAGGCGCTGTGCGCGCTCCTGACGGCTTGAAGGCCCGCTCAGCGTAGGACGATCGGCATCACCGTACGTTCGCCTATCTGCACCGCACCTGCGCACGTGGCCGACTGGCCGCCCGGATTGATGATGGTGACGTCGTAGAGACCGGGCAGCGTGCCGGCTGGCACCGTGGCGCGCACCGTCGTCTCATCCACGAACTGCACGTCGCTCAGCAATATGTTGCCGAGCTTCACCGATGGTGGAGCGATGAAGTTCAGGCCGGTGAGGGTGATCGGCGTGCCGGACTGGCTGACCGGCAGTTTGGCGGGCGTCACCTGGGTCAGCACCGGCGTGTTCCATTCGCCTAGCGAGACGGCGTCCAGCCAGGCTTCGGCATAGGGCGCGCCGGCGGCTTGCGCCAATTCGATAGTGATGGTCACGGTCTTGCCGGCCCAGGCGCTCATGTCCAGCCACTGCAGCGCCCAGTCGCCGGCAGGCGTCTTCTTCTCCAGTGGGGTCTGCGTCCCTGCGTCGTCGGTCACCTTCACACCCAGGGCCGAGTCGTAGGATGGCAAGGCGCCGCGCATCTGGTGCATGAAGGCGAGCGTCGACTTGTTCGTGCCAGTGGGTACCGTTGCGATCTGGCTGATCGCCGAAGCGCCGGCCTGGTTCGCTAACGGGATGCGCATGATCATCGTGTCTAGGAGCGGACGGACGAAGAGAAAGACGTCGCCGGATGGCCCGACTGTCGGTTGTAGCCACAATCGTTGATTTGCCCAATGCAGCGACGTCGTTGAAGTAGTCGCCGTTGAGATCTGCGCTGAACGCGATATCTGGCGAGGTATACAAGTTGGGGGATGACTCGTATACCGGCGTATCCAAGAAGCGCAGTGGCACTGAGGCGGTCGTCTGCGCACCGTTCGCGATGTCATGCCTGATCAACTGCCCGTCGGTCGCGTTAACGGCGCGCACCCAGGCGATGTAATCGTTCGCCGGCGACCACGTGGGCGCGAAGTCAGGGTTCGGGTGATTGCTAATGCGCGTCTGCCCGCTGCCGTTCGCGTTCATCGTGTAGATCTCGATGTTGCCGTCCCGGTTCGTCGAGAAGGCGATCTGCGTCCCATCTGCCGACCAGACCGGCTCGCGCTCGTCGGACGGTGTATTGGTCAGTTGCTGCAGTCCACTGCCGTCCCAGTTCATCACATACAGGTCGAAGTTGCCGGTGCGGTTGGATGCGAAGACGATCTTCTGGCCGTTGCGGCTGAGCCGCGGTTCGATGTCGGTGGCCGGCGTCACCGTCAGGCGCAGCACGCTGCTGCCGTCGCCGTTGGCGCGGTAGATCTCCAGTTGCCGTCACGGAACGACTGGAAGACGATGCGTGTGCCGGTTGCGACATTCTGGGCCGCTTGCGCCTCGGCACGCTCGAAGGATAGGGGCGCTTTGTCTGTCGGGGTGGGCTCGGGGATGGCCAGCCCGGCGCGCGCCTGCCACTGGGCGGTTTTGATTGTGGCGATCGGGGGATTAGAGGGTTGGGCAAATGTGGGGACGATGGTTGTGGTGAGCCAAGTCAGTGCGATGAACGGTAGTATGACCCTGTTCATACTCGGGATACTCCTGATTCAACATCTCCTCTTCTCGTCCGGTATTCAGTTGTGAATGTAGTTTAGCGTGCGGTGTCGCGCGCCGCAAAACCAGCTCACCCCATCACTATGTGCACCGTATGTTGCTGGCCGTCGTCCCGCAGCGGAATCGCGTCGCCGACCAGCGGTGCGCCGTCCAACGTGATCTGAGCCACGCCGGTGCACACCCGTCGCGGGTTTTCGACGCAGATGTGGTAGGTCGCTGCCCCGAAGCGATAGGTGACCTCATACGCCGGCCAATCAGAAGAGATGCAAGGTCGAATGTGCAATGCGTCGCCGCAGCGCTGGATGCCCAGGATCGCTTCCAGCCCCAGCCTGTACATCCAGCCGGCCGATCCGGTGTACCATGTCCAACCGCCCCGGCCGACATACGGCGGCGCACCATATACATCGGCAGCGATCACGTATGGCTCCACAAGATAGCGCAGCGCCTTCTCACACGTGTCGGCGTGGTAGATCGGATTGAGCAAGCAGAAGAGCGCTTGCGCCCGATCGCCATCGTCGAGTTGGGCGAATGCCCAAACCGTCCATAGCGCTGCGTGGGTGTATTGCCCGCCGTTCTCGCGGATGCCGGGCGCATAACCCTTGATGTAGCCCGGGTCGCGCTCGGTCTTGTCCAACGGTGGCGTGAACAGCAGGATGAGGCCGTCGCTTTCTCGCACCAGCCGCGCGTGCACGGCGGCCATCGCCTGCGCGGCGCGGTCAGGCCGGCCGGCGCCGGACAACACTGCCCACGACTGCGCGATGGCGTCAATCTGGCATTCCACGTCGCGCGATGTGCCCAGTGGCGCGCCGTCGTCGTAGAACGCGCGCAGATACCAGCCGTCGTCCCAGGCATGCGACTCGATGGATGCTGCCAGCTCATGCGCCTGGGTGTGGTAGGCCTCGGCCTGTTCTGTCTCGCCCATGCGCTCGCACACCTCGGCGAATCGGCGCAGCACGGCACAGGCGAACCAGCCCAGCCACACGCTCTCGCCCTTGCCATGGACGCCGACGCGGTTCATGCCGTCGTTCCAGTCACCGGCGCCCATCAACGGCAGGCCGTGCGCGCCGCGGGTGACGCCTCGGGCGATGGCGCGCTTGCAGTGCTCGTAGAGAGTGGCTGCAATATCGCTCGCGCCGTATTGGCCATAGCGCTCCTCTTCACCATCTCCTAGGGGTGTGCTAGCCAGGAAAGACACCGGCTCGGTCAAAATGGATACGTCGCCTGTGGCCTGCACGTAGTGCGCCGTGACAAACGGCAACCAGAGCAGGTTGTCGGAAATGCGCGTGCGCAGGCCCCGGCTGGCCGGCGGATGCCACCAGTGCAACACGTCGCCTTCGGGGAATTGATGGCGCGCCGCGCGCAGGATGTGCTCGCGCGTGATCCGCGGTTGGGTGTGGATCAGCGCCATCACGTCCTGCAACTGGTCACGAAAGCCGAACGCCCCGGACGATTGATAGAAGGCCGAACGCCCCCAGATGCGGCACGCCAGCGCCTGGTAAAGCAGCCAGCGGTTGAGCAATACGTTCATCGCCTGATCGGGCGTGCGCACCTGCACCGCGCCGAGGATTCCGTCCCACAGGCGTTGCACGGCCTGCCATGCCGCTGCGACGTTGTCCGGATTCTGGAAGTGCTCGATCCAATGCAATGCTTCGGTGTGGTCGTTGCCCTGACCGAGGATGAAATACACCTCCTCACTGCTGCCCGGCGCCAGGTCGAGGTGAAGTTGCAGGACGGCGCACGGATCCAATCCGGGTCCGACCGCGCCAGCCAGCCCGATGCGCTTGAGCGCTGCCGGCGCATACACGCTACCCATGCGCCCAAGGAACTCGGCGCGATCTGCCGTCAGCCCGTGCAGCCGCTTATTTGCCGCGGCGAATGCCACGCATTCGCCGAAGTCCATGCTGTAGGGGTTACGGGCCAGCAACGCCTGGCGCGCGTGGTCGAATTCGGTCACGATGTAGGGCTGTGTCTCCTCGCGACGCACACCCAATACCCACTCCACGTAGAACGTGGCTGTGATGCGTCGGGGGCGCTGCGACGTGTTCTCCAGCCGCACCTGTACCAGCTTGACCGGCGCATCCGGTGCGACGAACATCTGAACGCGCTGCTTCAGCCGGTGGCTGTGGTGCTCGAAGATCGAATAGCCGGCGCCGTGGCGAATGAGGTACGGTGCATCGTCGCCCATCGGCTGCGGCGTTGGCGACCATACCTCGGCCGTCTCTTCGTCGCGCAGGTAGATTGCTTCACCCGGCGGGTCGCACACTGGGTCGTTCGACCACGGCGTCAGGCGGTTCTCACCACTGTTGGCATGCCAGGTGAACCCGCCACCCGATTCGGTCACCAGGCAGCCAAAATCCGGATTGGCAATCACGTTCGACCACGGCGCCGGCGTGTGCTGACCACGTGTCAGGTAGATCACATACTCGCGCCCATCCGGGGTGAACCCGCCCAGCCCGTTGTCGTGGTGCAAGTGAGACGGTCTAACCAGCGGTGGTGTCGCCTCCGGTTCGCGTTCGAATGCGCCGGTGGGAACGAAAGGCGGCAGGCGATCGGGCTCATCGCGCACTCCGCCGAGTTGATCGGCCAGGCTGCCGTGCGACGAATCCAGCACGGCGCGCGCCGCCGTCTCCAGCAGGGTGCGCCCTTCTTCGCCGACCTGATCGGCATAGACGATGAAGATGCCGCCGCGCTGGTTCAGCCAAGTCTCGCCCTCCATGCGCGCGAGCAGCCGCTGCAACTGACCGCGCAGCTCCTGGCTGTAGTCGCCCGGCTGCAGGATCAGGAAGACCAGGTCTATCTTCAGCCCGCGGTTGCGCCAGTAGAGATGTGCCTGCAGCGCCTCCTGCGCCAGCGGCAACGCTTCGGAATCGCGCAAGCGCACGAGCAGAATGGGGTGGTCGCCCGAGATGCCGAACGGCCATAGGCTCGCCTGTCCTTTGCGATTGGCTGCGATGACACTCGGTTCGGCGCGCAGCGCGTCGTTCGGATACAACAGGCTGGACAATAGCCGCTGGAAGCGTTCGATCTGCGGCGTGCCGATGCCCAGCCGGTGCAGCTCCAGCTCGGCGCGTGCGCGGGCGTGGTCGAACGTCCGTTCGATTTGGCGCCAGTTGCGATAGCGGCGCGTCAGCGAGAGCGCTTCGACACGCGACGGTGCAACGAGGGTAAGAAAGGCTAGCCGCACTGTCTCGCGTGGCTTAAGGGAGACTTCCTGAGTGAGCGAAAAGATCGGATCGAGCGTGCAGACCGGCCCGTGCGCGTCGCGTGCACGGGCAGTATCGCTATCGCGTAATGCCTGCAGTGCTGTGCCCGGTGCGGCGTTGCGGTCAAGAAAGCGTGCCCGATCGGTCTCCCAGACGAGCGTCGGCGGCACGTCCTCCGGCGGCGCGACAGCGTGCGCCAGGAAGAGCTGCTGTTGGGCCTCCCTCTGCGAACGCGGCCGGCGGTGGAAGATGAGCGCGCCGGCGACATACTCACTCTCGATGAATAGCTTGTTGAAGGCCGGGTGGCGCGCGTCGCCGGCTTGCTGCGTCAGGATTACCTCGCCGTAGCTCGTCACCCGCAGTCGCCGCGGGCGATCCGTTTGGTTGGTCAACGTGAGGCGACGGATTTCCACGTCGTCGTCGGGTGACACGACCACGTCGAGCGTCGAAGCAATGCCGCAGACGTTGCGGCGGAAGGATGCCATGTGTGCAAAGCAATCCATCTCGCCGCTCTCGCCATCATCCGGCATGGGCTGGGCGCAGGCGGACCAGATCCGAGGTTGGGCGTCTTCGGCGTGTCCTTGCCGGCCGTTGTTCGGCGAATGCGCTTTACTCGGCGTCACATCCTGGATGTAAATCCATGTGCCGTGCGCGTCGCGTGTGGCGTCGGCGCGCCAGCGCGTGAGGTCCACCATTTGCTGGGTGTCGAGGCTGTGCCATTGGCTGAAGCCGCCGCCAGCGTTGCTCACCACTGTAGTGTAGTGCCCGTTCGAAAGGGTGTGCACGTATGGGTGAGGCGTGCGTGCCGGCGTCGTCCAGGGCGCCGTCACCAGGTGCGGTTGGCTCACGCCCGGTGGCCAGGTCGTCTCGAAGCCGGGCTGTTCGATCGGCGCGTCCAGCGGCGCCTTCTCCTGCAGGATCAGCTCGATGCTGCGCATGCGCGGGTCGGCATGGAAGCGTCGCGCCATCCCGCCTGGGTTCTCCAGCAGGTAGTTGGCCAGCGAGAGGAAGATCATGCCCTGGTGGTGGGCCATGTATGAGCGGACGATGGCATGCTTGTTGCCGAGCGGCAGCCGCTTCGGCGTGAAGTCTATCGCCTCGTATAAGCCGTAGACGCCCAGCATGCCCAGCCGGCTCAGGTGGGCGATGTTGTCCACCACCTCGCGCGGGCGCACCGGCAGCGCGAGCAGCGAAGCGTATGGTGCGACGACCAAATCCTCGCCGAGGTCTCGCTTGAACCCTAGGCCCGGCACGCCGAAGGCGCGGTACTGATAGTTCAGTGCGGCATCGAAGGCGTAGTAACCCGATTCGGAGATGCCCCAAGGCGTGCCCTTTCGCTTGCCGTAAGCAATTTGTCGTTCCACCGCACCACGCACGCTGAAGTGCAGCAGCGTGCCTTCGTAGCTGCGCATGAACAACAGCGGCATCAGGTACTCGAACATGGTCGCGCTCCACGACATCAGTACCGGCGAGCCGTTGACTTGCGCCAGCGGTCGGCCCAGATACAGCCAGTGCCGGATCGGCGCGTCACCTTTGGCGATGGCCACCACGCTGGCGATGCGCGATTCGGAAGCCAGCAAGTCGTAGTAGTTGTCGTCCAGCCGGCCCGCCGTCAGGTTGTAGCCGATGTGGAAGAGTTCGCGCCTGGGGTCGTAGAGGAAGCCGAACTGCATCTCCTGGAAGTAGCGCTCGCACATCGTTTCTAGCCACTGACATTCGGCGATAAGCGCCTGCGCCTGCACGGCAGCGGTCTGGATCGCCTCGGCGAGCGAGGCGCACCAATCCTGCGCTTCGCGTACATCGTCGCTCGCCGGCAGTTCCGAGAGCGCACGCTGCAAGTCGGCCAGGCGGGTTTGGCCGATAGCGTACAGGTCGCGCAGCTCCACCAATCTCGGCGCGGTGGGCAGCGCGCCGCGCAAGCTACGCCATTCCCGCATCACGTTGGCCGTCAGCGCGGTGTGATGATGATCGGGCCGGAAGTTGCTGCGGCCCTCCAGGAAGAGCTGCGGCGCTTGCTCGAAAGCCGGCAACCAGGGCAGCAAATCTTCGGCATCTCGACGCATCTGCTCGCAGTGGTTGCGCAACCGGTCGAGCGTCAGGCGCAGCCGGTGCAGCATCTCAGCGTCGGCGGATTGTACGCGCGACTCGACCAGCGCCGTTGCTGTCTGCGCCAATGTGTGCAGGCAGTCGTCGGACAGTTCTTCCAGGGTGGCCATCCAGCGCGCTGGCCGGTTTTCGACCGCTCGGATCAGGTTGCGCGTCTGCTTGAGCACCGTTTGCAGCGCGCGCAGGTCCTTGCCTGGCTCGCCCGCGCCGGATTCGCTCAGCTCGTTTGCGGTTTCGTCCAGCAATCCGAGCGTGTCCAGCAAGCCGTGCCAGCGCTCACGGCGCATCACGCTTGTCTCCAGCAACTCACGGCAGCCCTGGGCTAGGATGCGCAGGCAGGCGGCCAAGTTGCCGCTGTCCACCGTCGAGACGTAACGCGGTGGCAGTGCTTGTAGCGTGCGCGTGTCGTACCAGTTCAGGAAGTGGCCTTGGTAACGCTCCAGCCGCTCTAGCGTCTCAAACGTCAATCGCAGCCGCGAGGTGAGTTCGCGTGGACTAACGTAGCCGAAGTCGTGCGCTGCTAGCGTCGAAATAAGCATCAAGCCGATGTTGGTTGGCGAGGTGTGCGTCATTGCGACGCCGCGCGGCGATTCCTGGAAGTTGTCCGGTGGCAGCCAATGGCTATCCGGCCCAACGAAGCGCTCGAAGAATAGCCATGTGCGGCGGGCCAGCCGGCGCAGCATGACGCGCTGGCCCTCGTTCAGCGGCTCTGGCGTATAGCGGATGGGTTTGCTGATTGCATAGGCGATGTAAGGTGAGGCCGCCCATGCTGCCAGGAAGGGCAAGGCGACCGGCAGCGCCGCTGGCCGGGCTACTGTGATAGCGACTGCCAACCCGCTGCTGACGACCAGCGCGGATAGCATCTTGCTCAGCGTCGTTCCCAGCGTCACCTGTTGGCCGAACTGCTCCACGGCTTGCGCTGCGGTGACCCATTGCAGCAAATGTCGGCGGGTGAAGACGACTCGCACGAGCGTGATGATCACGCTGCCCAGCGTGAGCACCGTTTCGTAGGGCAGAAACGCCAGCGCCAGCAGCCATCGCCACAGGCCGGTAAACAGCGGGGGCGAGACGTGATGCAGTGAGCGCGTCTTCACTGCACGCGCTACGCTGGCCAGCACCCCCAGCAACAGCGGCGGCGCGAGGGTGAAGGTCGCCAGGGCAGTCCACACCAGGGGGGAGCCGGGCAGCCACAACCAACCGGCGATCAGCAGCGCCAGCAGTGCCGGCGCCAGCAGGCTTCGCCGCAGGTTGTCGAGAATTTTCCAGCGGTCTATCGCCGGCAGGTCGTTCTTTCGCCAGCACGGTCTGCCGGATGGGTCCGCCGCGCATGGCACGCGGGGTAACAGCCAGGGCAGCAGTTGCCAGTCGCCGCGAATCCAGCGCCGTGAACGCCGGATGTGCACCAAATAGTTCGGCGGGTAGTCCTCGAGCATCACGATGTCGGTGGCCAGGGCCACCCGGCCGTGGATGCCCTCGAACAAGTCGTGGCTGAGCAGCGTGTTCTCCGGCACGCGCCCTGCCAGGCTGCGTTCGAATGCATCCACGTCGTAGATGCCCTTGCCGACGTAGATGCCTGCGCCGAATAAGTCCTGGTACACGTTCGAGACGGCGCGTGTGTACAGGTCCAGGCCAACGTCGCCGGCGTAGATGCGTGTAAACAGCGAGCGGTTGGCGCTCATCGGCATCACTTCCACGCGCGGCTGAATGATGGTGTAGCCGGCGCACACCCGGCCGGTGTGTGGATCAAACTCGGCGATATTGAGTGGATGCGCCAGTGTCGCGATCAGGCGTTGCGCCCCGTCGCGCGGCAACACGGTGTCGGCATCTAGCGTGATCACGTAGCGGATGCCGCGCAGGACGTCCAGGTCGCCGATCAGCGTGGTGAAAGAGAGCCTCTGCGCTTCCTCGGGCGAGGCGCGTAGCAATCGGTTGAGTTCATGTAGCTTGCCGCGCTTGCGCTCCCAGCCCATATATACTTGCTCGCGCGGGTTCCAGCGCCGCTCACGATGCAGAAGCAAGAAAGGCCGTTGTGCGTTGCCGTACCGGGCGTTGAGCGCGCGGACGCCGGCGGCGACCTGCTCGATCAATTCGTCATCGCCAGGCTCGTGTGGCTGCTTGGCGTCGGCGAAGTCGGTGAGCAGGGCGAAATATAGGTTGCGCTCCGGGTTGCGCAGGTAATGTAGCTCCAATTGTTGCAGCAGCGAGCGGCCTTCCTTCGCGCTCGTCAGCAGCGCTGGGATCACCACCAGTGTCCGGCATTCGTCTGGGATGCCTCTGCTGAAGTCCAACTTGGGCAGGAAGGCCGGCGGTAGCAGCATCGTCACTGCCCAATCCACCACACTGACGGCGATGGCCGATGCCGGGATTAGCGCGAGCAACATGGTAGCGATCACGTGGCCGGCGTCTGCGTTCGCGGAGCGCGCATATACCGTGATGATGAGCAAGAGGATGGTCGTGAGCGCGCCGATCGCGCCCAGATAGACGAGGGTGGGGTTCGCTCGGAGCCACGCGCCGGCGCGTGTGCGAAACGAGGAGCGGTAACCGAGCTGGGCTTCGAGCTGCATCCTGCCGCGGTCGAGCAAGTAGTAGCCGACGTGACGCCGGCGCGCGCTGCCGGCTTCGGCTTGCGCGACGCGGGCCAACTCGATTGCCTCGCGCGCCACCTCCACTTCTGGCTTTTTGACCGCTTCTGCCAGGCGCTCGATCACCTTGCGGTAGTGATCGCGCGTCTCTTTGTCCATGTGTGGGTAGACGCCGGCCGGGTCTTCGCACAGCGCGCGTTCCACGCGGCTGATGCCTTCGAAGAAGCTTTGCCAGTCCACCGTGGCGAGCGCGCGCAGGCTGATGATGCAGTTGGCGACGATCTCTTCATCCGGCGCGCCGGCCGGCAGCGGTGGGCTGATCGGCAGTGGAGCGAATGGCAGATCGGTGATCTTGGCAGTGGCCTGTGCCAGATATTCCAGCACGCTCAGGCGCAGCATGACCGGCAGCGCCCACAACTCGGCCATCGTCAACGGCGCATCGCCCGGTCGTTGCACATCCTGGTAGAGCTGCATGAAGCGGCTCGCGTGCTCGATATCCACTGGGTCCAGCCGGGCGCGTTCGCTGGAGATGAATTCCTGGGCGATGGCGTAGATGCGCGGGATGCCGCGCAATTCGCCTGGATAGTCCGTGAGCTTGATCAGCTTGCGGTAGAAGCCGGGCGGCATGTCCTCGCGGATCTGGCGGAAGGCCCCTTGTACGACGTACAAGTTGTCCAGTAGCCACTCGGCGGCGTAGGACGGCAGCCGATCGCCTGGTTGGCGAAGCTGTGCGACGGCGCGTTCGAGCAGGCGTTCTTGGGCGTCGAGTTGTTCAATCAGGCGCATATGGAGTTCGATGTCTTCAGGCCGCGCGCTGCGATGAGGGCCCGTGATCGAACTTCGGCGTCACCGGCCGCGATGCGCTTGGCGCAATCAGAAGGTTTTCTCGCCGCGAAAGCCGAACAGGCTGCGCACCGGGCTGGCGACCGTTGCGGCTGACTGGAACAGTCGCTCGGCCGGCGGCTGCGCGTCTTGCACGATCAGTAGCGTGCGGTTGCCGAATGCGATGAAGCTGTTAGCGACGCTGCCGAACGGCCAAGGTGACGGGCCGGAGTAGCCATGTGCGCTGGCCAGCACCAGGTCCACGTCTTCCTGCTCGGCCAGTTCGTGCAGAGTGCGGCCAACGTGGTCGCCGACGATGATGCGCGTCTCTACGTCGCCGGGAAGCCGGCTGCGCAGATCGCGCAAGTAGTATTCGGCTTCGCTGCGGTTGCAGGCCACGTAGCGTTCGGAGAGTTCGCTATCGGCACGGGTGAGGGGTGTGCGGCGCGGCATCTCTGGCCGCTGCACCACGTGCGCCAGCAGGATGTGCGAGCCTTGCAGCGCCAGACGCGCGACGACGGGGATGACATACTCCGCGCGCTGTGACCCGTCCATCGGTACCAGCACGCGCTTGTAGTACGGCGCGTCCATCCTGAGCGCAGACTGGTTTTGCGTCGCCTGGTGCGCGCGCACGATCATCAGCGATGTATAAGCGCGCAGCGCGATCTTCTGCACCACGCTGCTGACGTTCCATTCGCTCAGGCCGCTATGACCGTGGCTGCTGCAGATAACGAGGTCGATTCCCTCGTTTCGTGCGACGTCGAGGATCTGCTCGGCGGGCGGGCCTTCAGCCAGCCGGCTGGCGGCGGCGATACCCTCGTTCTCGAGCTGGCGAGCGATGTCAGATAGATAGCACTGCGCCTCGGCGCGCTTCAGCCGCCATTCCAGCGGGTTGACCGGCAGCGCTGCTTCGGCGAAGCGAGGCGCTTCGATGACGTGTAACAGCGTCACACGTGAGCCGAACCCATGCGCAATGGCGCTGACGTGCGGCAAGACGCACTCCGCCAGCACCGAGCGGTCGAGTGGTACCAAGAGATGTTCGAACATGTCTCAACCTCACGCTGTGCGCCCACCGTTCGCACCGGCGTGCAAGGTCGAAAGCTGAGATGTGTCGTCGTGTATGCGCGAAGCGCAGGAACGATGGGCGCGATTGGCCACTCAGGCCATGCGACGAAAACCAGTTTGAAGTCTGCGGCGTCGTTGGCTATGGCCAGCGCCGTCTTTTATAAAGTTCAGTGTACCGCAATGCTATTACGTGGACGTAAGAGTATTATAGGAGGGTGTTTGCGGCCTTGCCGCGTCGTCGAGAATCGAAGGATCACAGTGCTATGGACCAATACAAAGTGACCCCCAGCTGTCCCGTCCGACTCAGCGATTTCGACCCCGAAGACACCAGTCTGTTCGATGGCAAGAAGGCGGTGGCAAAAGAGCAAGTGGACGAGCTGAACGACGAACTCGAAAACTTGCAAGAACTGATGTATGCCGAGCACAAACGCAAACTCCTGGTGGTGCTGCAAGCCATGGACACCGGCGGCAAAGACGGCCTCATCCGCTCGGTGTTCGACGGCGTTAACCCGCAGGGCGTGAAGGTTGCCAATTTCAAAGCACCCACGCCGGTCGAACTCGATCACGACTACCTGTGGCGCGTGCATCCACACGTCCCCGGCAAAGGCGAGATTGTGATCTTCAACCGCAGCCACTATGAGGATGTGCTCATCGTGCGCGTGCAGGAGCTGGTGCCGGAGTCGGTATGGCGGCGCCGCTATCAGCACATCCGTGAGTTCGAGCGGATGCTGGCCGACGAGGGCGTGACCATCCTCAAGTTCTATCTGCACATTAGCAAAGACGAGCAGAAGCGCCGGCTGCAGGCGCGCCTGGATGACCCAAACAAACACTGGAAGTTCAACATCGGCGACTTGAAAGAGCGCGCTCGCTGGGACGACTACATGCGGGCCTACGAGGATGCCATCAACGAGACCAGCACCGAATGGGCGCCATGGTATGTAATCCCGGCCAACAAGAAGTGGTATCGCGATTGGGTCGCCGTGAACATCATCCTTGACACGCTGAAGGGATTCAAGATGCGTTATCCACAGCCGAAGGAGGACCTGAGCAGGGTCGTAATCGAGTAACCGCTCAGGCTCAGACAGCCCCAGATTCTCGAAGGATCCCGAGCCTGCCGACCCGCGCGACAGGTTTTGATGAACCGAGCGCCGGTTTCGGCCGATGTCATTTCTTCAACAGCCGGCTAGGAATCGCGCACCCAGCAGGATGCCTTGTTGTTCGCTTTCGGCGGCGCCGTTGAAGTTGGCGTCCTCCAGCTCGATCGAGATCATGCCTTTGTACTTGTGCATGGCCAGGATGCGCATCACCGCCACCCAGCGCACCTGGCCGTGGCCGGGGATGCAATAGCGCCAGGCCATGCCGCCATAGGCAACCGGCCTGGCAAAAGTTGGCGGCTGCTCGTGGCCGAACTCGTAGAGGTTCTCGGCGTCTAGCTCCGTATCTTTGCCGTGCACGTGATACACGCGTGGGGCGAACTCGTGCAAGAAGCGGATGTGGTCAATGCCCATGCGCATCAGGTGTGACGGGTCGTAGTTGATCCCCATCACCTTCGCCGGCACAGCTTTGAACAAGGCGCGGTAGCCCTCCGGCGTGCAACACAGTGCCCCTGGTCCCGGCCAGCCTTCGATGACGATGCGCGCTCGTGCTGCTTCGAGCACGGGCACGAGTTGGGTGAAGCTCTCGATCATGTAGCCGAAGTTCTCGATGCGCGGCAGCTCGGGCTTCTCCGGCAGCATGACTAGGAAGTAGTTGAGCGGCCCAAGCGCGGCGTTCTGTTCGATATAGGTGGCATTTGCCTCCACTGCCCGGCGGCGCGTGGCTTTGCTGGGCGAGATCATGCCTTGCCATTCCTTGAGGTCAACCGAGCCGATGCGCAGGCCGGCATCGAGGACATGCTGGCCAGCGATGTCGGCGTCGCGCCCCAGGTCAATGCCGCTGAGGCCGTTGTCTCTAGCCCACTGCAAAAGGGCCGGCAAGTCTTTCTGCCAGGCCGAGCCGCTGCGTCGAAATCCGATGGGGAAGTTTCCGGTGCGTGTGTTCATGATGATTCGAGGGACCACTATAGGCCAAGGTCAACAAACGGGCAAAGTGGCCCGGGCGTCGTGGCAACCTGCGGGTGTCACCTTGTGACGTTGGATTGTTCGTGTTGGGTGAGCGGTCTGGAGCAAGTACATGGCATATACTCGCGCTCTGATGGCTCATCGCCATCGGCTATGAAGCAAGCGACTGTGCAGTTCCGCCCGCTTGATCTGAACGATACGATCAGCGACTCTGCTCAACTCGTCCTCGTCAACGCACTCACGTTCCTCGGTGTGATGCTGCTTACCAATCTGCCACTCTTGATCTGGCAAGCATTCGCGCTCACGCAACCCGACCAGTGGTCGGTGCCACCCCGTTACAGCTCGGTGCGCGACATTGACACGGTCGCCAGTGTGATCCTGCGCTCGATGGATGGCTTCGACGTGCGGCTGGTAGCGAGTGCCGTCGTGTCCTGGATCGTCGGCGCCTGGCAGGCCGGCGCGACGGTGCGCGTCGTATCGCGCCGTTACTTCGGTCGCACAATCGCCGTTGGCGAGGCTGCGGCATCGGCATGGGCGCGGTTGCCGGCGTTGCTGGCGGCCAGTGTTGCGCCGGTGTTCATCATCGTCGCGGCCGGCTGGCTGAGCACGAAGGACGTCGCCGGGCTCATCGGTTGCGCTGCTTTGCTCATCGCAACCTACCCATTCTGGTTGTTCGCTGCGCCAGCGGTGATGAACGAGGACCTGGGCGGCGTCGCGGCATTGCGTCGCAGCATTCGCCTGACCGGGCGCGCCTACAGCTACATACTGGCGGTGTGGTTGGTGTTGGAATTGTTGCTCTTCCTCGCCTCGCTCATGCCATTCTTCATGATCGGCCTAATAGGCGCAGCGTCTGATTCTGCACAGACCAATCGCATCGCGACTGTGGTGTTCGGCAACCTCGCCGCCTGCGTCGTCGTACCATTCCGCATGACGGTGATCACGCTCCTGTATTACGATGTGCGCCGGCGCCAGGAGGGTAGGGCGTCGGTGTTGCAGGCAGCTATGGGCTAGTCGGTGCCGAGTTGCATCGTAGGCGTTTTACGCACACACTTGTACCTCACAACCTGTCGACCTATCAACTGAGCAACTATGAAAATCACATCTGTCAAAACAGCTGCCACCATCGGCCACGGCATGCACCTCTGGGTCAAGATCACGACGGACGCCGGCATCACCGGCATCGGCGAATGTGTGCACGGTGGCAAGCAGGCCATCGCCATCATCCAGTATCTTGAGCAAAAACTGATCGGGCGCGACCCATTCGCCATTGACGCGCTGTTCGAGGAGATGCGTCGCAGCCATGTCTTCGACGGCGGCACCGGCGGCGCGCTCATCACTGCGCTCACCGGCATCGAGAGCGCGCTATGGGATATCAAGGGCAAGGCACTGGATGTGCCGGTGTATGAGCTGCTCGGTGGCAAGTTCCGCAACAAGATCTGGATGTATTGCGATTGTCAGGTGGACCCTGGCATGGAGTTCGATGAGATCGAGCGCGTGGTGCATGGCGTGTTGGCCAAAGGCTTTACCGCGCTCAAGATAGACCTGGACATTGGCGCATATTCTGCCAAGCGCATCCCGGTGGACGCCGACACGCAGGTGCTTACGCTCAAAGAGGGCACGTTCAGCAAAGACAAGTTCAACCACACCGCCATGCAGCGCGAGCATGAGCGCATGTTGCAAGTGGTGGATATGGTGACGCGTGCGGCAGGCAAAGATGTGGCTGTAGCTGCCGACGTGCACACGCGCCTCGATGTGCCGAGCGCCATCCGGCTGGTGCGCGACCTGGACCAATATCACTTGCTCTGGCTGGAGGAGCCGGTGCCGCCGGAGAACATTGACGCGATGCGCGAGGTGAAGCGACACAGCACGACGCCCATCTGCGCTGGTGAGAATGTCTATCTACGCTTCGGCTTCCGCGAGCTATTCGAGAAGCAGGCTGTGGACATTGTCATGCCCGATCTGCCCAAGTGTGGTGGGCTGAGTGATGGCCGCAAGATCGCCAACCTAGCCGAGCTGTATTACATCCCGTTTGCCCCGCATAACGTCTCGTCGCCGATCGGCACGATGGCCAGCGCGCATGTGTGCGCCAGCGTGCCCAACTTCCTGGTGCTGGAGTGGCATTGGAACGAGCGGCCCTACTGGAGGACGATCATCAAAGAGAAAGAGGACATCATCAAAGACGGCTACATCGAGCTGACCGACCGACCCGGCATCGGCGTCGAGCTGGACGAGGAGGTGGCGCGGCAATACCAATACCCGGGCACGGCGTGGTTCGAGTAATGTCGGCAGGTGTCGCCGGCGTTATCGGTGTCCGGGGTGAATGTGACGCCGATGATGCGCTTGGATTAGCCAGAGGCCGATAAGCCGGACGGAGTCAATATGTGCTGGGGGCGCTTGGCCAACGCCGTGCGAATGATGTTGCGGGCGGTCTCCAGTTCCTTGCCGGCCAGTTCCAGCCGCGGCGGGCGCACGCGAGGGTTGCCCATACCCACTTCGTGTTGGGTGAGCTTGATGAGTTGTACGAACTTGGGTACGGTGTCCATGCGCAACAGTGGCAGAAACCACGTGTAGAGCGCGTCGGCCTTGTCGCGCTCGCCGCTTGAGGCGTAGTAGAACAGGGCCACGCTCTCTTCCGGTAGCGCGTTGACCAGGCCGGCCACCCAGCCGACCGCGCCGACGGCGATGCCTTCGACAATTAGATCGTCCACACCGATGCACAGCGCCAGCCTGTCGCCGATGAGCTCGCGGATGGCCATGATGCGCCGCACATCGGTGCTGCTTTCTTTCACGGCGGCGAAGTTGGCGTGCTCGCCGGCCAGCTCGGCGATTTGCTGCGGCAGGTAATCCACGCCGTAGGCAATCGGGTTGTTGTAGAGCATGCAGCTCAGCGACGTGGCCTGGAAGATTGCGCTCACGTGCGCTTTGTTCTCGCGCCAGTCGCCTTTGTATACGTAGGGCGGCAGGACCATCAGCCCGCTGCATCCGGCGTCTTGGGCCGCCTTCGCCATATCAACGGCCTCGCGCGTGCTGAGCGCAGCGATGGCGGCGACGACCGGCGCGCGCCCGTCCAGGGCCTGCACGCAGGTGTGCCACAGCGCGACGCGCTCGGCAAAGCTCAGTGTGTTACCTTCGCCCAGCGAGCCGGGCGTGATGATGGCGGTGCAGCCGCGCTCGATCAGCCATCGGGTATGCTGGGCGACAAAGGCGTGATCAATCTCGCCGTTTTCGTTGAATGCGGTCGTCATTGCGGGCATTACGCCCATCCAGGTCATGGTCATGTGAGTCGTTCTTGGGGTAGTGTGAGTGCGTCTCTATCTACGCCGTCGGCTTTGAACGCGCGCACCGTCATCTGTGCTACTGCATCCGGTAGATTGGCGTAGTAAGCCACGCGGTCGAGGAGGCCGGCGTAGCGGCGTAGCAGCTTGCCCGGCAGTGCGGCCCACGCACCTTCTTCGGCGAACTCTGCTAACATCGCGTCGCTGACCAGCGCCGGCATCTCCTCCCAGCGCCCTTGCGCGGCGAGCGACGACAGCTTCTCTGCGACTGTTCGCCAGCCGTGCATCGCGAAGACGGTGTGGTAACTGGGCGTGCTGGCGTAGAAGGCGATCTGTCGGCGAACCATCTCCCGGTTGCGCGCACGCTCCGCCTCGCTGTCGCCGGCGATAACGAAGACCGCCGAGGCGAGTTGGATGTCGCTGCGCGACCGTCCGGCCTGCTTCAGGCCAACCGCAATGTTGGGCAGGAGGCACTCGGCCAGGTATTTGGGCGTGTGGAACGGGTGCACGTGGAAGCCTTCGCACAGCTCGCCGGCCAGTTGGCATAGCTGTGCATTCACGCCGGCGATGTAGATTGGAATGTGTGGGTGCGCGATCGGTCCAGGATTGAAGAACGGCGACATCAGCGTGAGCTTGAAGAAGTCGCTGCGGAAGTTGAGCTTCTCGCCGGTCTGCCAGCATTGCCACAACGCGCGGATGGCGAGAATGTAGTCACGCAGGCGTGCCGTTGGCCGATCCCATGGCATGCCGAAGCGTCGCTCGACGTGCGCCTTCACTTGTGTGCCCAGGCCGAGGATGAAACGCCCGTTGCTCAGTCTTTGCAGATCCCAGGCCAGATGCGCCAGCGTGGTTGGGCTACGCGCAAAGGCGACGGCGATGCCGGTGCCGAGCTGGATGCGCTGCGTGCACGTCGCGGCGAGCGTCAACGGCAAGAAGGGATCGTGCTGCGTCTCAGACGACCACAACGCGTCGAAGCCAACTGCCTCGGCGCGCCTGGCGCAGGCGACGATCTCATCGAGAGAGCCAAGATTGCCTACGCCAAAACCGGTGTCAATTTTCATTGGGCGCTGCCGTGAGTATACTGGCTGTGCGCCATGATTAGGGTGCCGGCGTTTACTGGACGTCGGCAAGCGAGAGGAGGAGGTTCTATGTCGGATCGCCAGCCGTCCACCAAGCCGTGGCTAGAGCGCTACGATCGCGGCGTGCCGGCCACGCTGAGTTACCCCGAAGCGACGCTCAACGACCTGCTCGCCGACACTGTGCGCAAATACCCTAATCACCGGGCCGTCCGGTTCGCGCTGCGCTATATCCTGGGCGGACGCGTGATGGTGGGCGGCGTGCTGACCTACAGCCAGCTCGGCGCGCTGGTCGAGCGTTTCGCCGCCGCTTTGCACAAACTCGGTGTGAAGCGCGGCGACCGCGTGGCGCTGATGCTGCCGAACTCACCGCACTTCGTCATCGCCTTCTTCGCCGCCGCGCGCTTGGGTGCGATCGTGGTGAACACCAACCCCACCTACACTGCGCGCGAACTCAAGCAGCAGCTCGTGGATAGTGGTGCGCAGGTGATCATCCTGCTCAACCTGTTCTATCCCCGGCTGAAGGAGATCCGGGCGGAGACGGCAGTCGAACACGCCATCGTCGCGCACATCTACGATACGTTGCCGTTTCCATTCAAACAGCTTGTGCACTCGCGCCAGCGCAAGGAGCACGATTGGGTGGATGTGACGGGTGAACCAGACGTGCGTCTGTTCAGCGACCTGCTGGTAACGGCTGATCCGGCGCCTGCGTCGGCGGCGCAACCGGACGACGTGGCGTTGTTCCAGTACACCGGCGGTACTACCGGCGTGCCCAAGGCAGCCATGCTCACCCATCGCAACCTCGTGTGCAACACGATGCAGGTGCGCGCGTGGTTAACCAGCGGCGTCGAGGGCGGTGAGAAGGTGATGGCTGCCATCCCCTTCTTTCATGTCTACGGTATGACGGTGTGCATGTTATACGGCATTGCCATGGCCGCCGAGTTGGTCATCGTGCCCAACCCGCGGCCGATCGAGAACGTCATGCGCATCATCAGCAAGGAGCGCTGCACCATCTACCCCGGCGTGCCGGCCATGTATATCGGCATCGTCAACAATCCCAACGTCGCCCAGTACGATCTGAAGAGCGTGAAAGCCTGCATCAGCGGCTCGGCGCCGTTGCCCGTGGAGATTCAGAAGCGCTTCAATGCCATCACCGGCGGCCGGCTGGTCGAGGGCTACGGCCTGACCGAAGCCTCGCCAGTGACCCATTGCAACCCGGAGTTCAATGAGAACCGCGCTGGCAGCATCGGCTTGCCCTTTCCTGATACCGAGGCGAAATTGGTGGACCTCGTCACTGGCGCCGACCTGCCCATGGACGGCAACCCGGAAACAGTCGGCGAGCTGTGTATCCGCGGGCCGCAAGTGATGAAGGGTTACTGGAATAGGCCGGATGAGACGGCTAGAACGATTGATGCTGACGGCTGGTTGCATACCGGCGACATCGCGCGCATGGACGCCGACGGCTATTTCTACATCGTGGACCGCAAGAAGGACATGATCAACGTCGGTGGGCTAAAGGTGTTGCCCCGTGACGTGGAAGAAGTGCTGTTCACGCATCCGGCGGTGCTCGAGGCTGCTGTGGTCGGCGTGCCACATCCCGCCCGCGGCGATGATACGCTCACCGCGTTCGTCGTGCTCAAGCCGGGGGCGAGCGCGACTGCCGATGAGCTCAAGGAATTTTGCAAGCAGAGCCTTGCGCCGCATAAGATCCCGCGCGTGATCGAGTTTCGCAAAGAGCTGCCCAAGACGCAGGTGGGCAAAGTGCTGCGACGTGTGCTGGTCGAGGAAGCGCAGGAGCAGCAAAAAGTCGCCAGCGGGTGATTCGGCGTTTCTCAGTCGCGCCGGCGTCGCAGATGGGCGTGGTTGCGCGCCAGTTCGCTGAACGCGCGCAGTTTCTCCGCGGTACCGATGACGATCAATCGCATCCCACGTTCGAAAGTCATGCCTGATTGGGGTTGCGTGCGCTTTCCGGTGATCGGGTCGGTGCAGGCCAGGACCACGACGCCGTGTGCATCACTCCACTCTGACTGCGACATGGATCGGCCGATGAGTGGTGAGCCTTCGCCGACGGTGATCTGCTCCAGCCAGAGTTCGAGGTCTTCCGAGTGCATTACCTCGTCGAGAAAGTCAGCCACGTCGGGTCGGGTAATGACGCTGACCATTCGCCGGCCGCTGATGGTGTACGGCTCGATCACTCGATCCGCGCCAGCGCGCATCAGCTTGGGGATGGACTCCTCGTAGTTTGCCCGGGCGACGATGTGCAGATCGGGGCGCATTCCCTTGGCCGTTAGGGTGATGAAGACATTCTCTGCATCCGACGAAGCGCAGGCAATGAGATGGTTGGCGTGTGTGATGCCCGCTTCTTTCAACCGTCTTTCGTCAGCAGCGTTGCCGCTGACGACGAGGTGGCCTTGTGACTCGAGCTGTGCAGCCTTGTTGGCATCCATCTCGATGATGACGTAAGGCATTTTCTCGCGCATCAACTCGCGCACAACATGTCGCCCAATACGGCCGTAACCACAGACGATGGTGTGCCCTTTCAATTGGTTAATCATGTGCTGCCTCCGCCGGTAGCGTAGTCGGCTTTGCCAGTCGCCGAGCACTAGAAATGCACCCAGTGCCGTGAGTGAGTAGTACACCAGGCCAACGCCGCCCAGAATAATGAGCATGGCGAAGATGCGTCCGGCAGCGTTGAGTGGCACAATCTCGCCGTAACCGACCGTGGTGATCGTCGTGATGGTCATGTACAGCGCATCCAGTAAGCTGGAACCCGAGAGCAGGCTGAACCCGATCGTCCCGATGATGAGAAGCGTGACGAGGTAGATCGCGGCGATGAGTGCACTGCGCTGGGGCCGCCACGGCGAGTTGTACTGCATTGCGTTTGGATTATAAGGAGTGAAACTGCGAAGTGCAGCGCAGATTCGTCACGTCAATGACATGAAATGTTGCGTCCTCGGTGCGACGGGGTTTATCGGCGGCCAAATTGCGCGCGCGGCGGTGGCGCACGGGTGGCCGGTGCGCGCCATACGACGCCATCCGACAAACACCGGTGCGATCGGCGATCTGCCGGTCGAATGGGCACCGGCCGACCTGCGCGATGGCCCGTCGCTGGTGACAGCGATGTGCCATTGCGACGTGCTCTTCCATGCTGCCGCGGCCTATCCGCAGGATTTTCGGCGCATCGCGCGCGCCGTTGACGAAGCGCGCGCGGAGATGCAGCGCGTGCTCGATGCGGCGCGCGAAGCGGGTGTGCGTCGCGTGATCTACACCAGCTCGCTCACAACCCTGGCGCAGCGCTATATCCCCGGCATGTCGGCGCTGGATGAACGCAGTTGCTACGTCCCCGGCAGCGCGCGCAGTGCCTACTACGAGGCGAAATGGGCCATGGAGCGGCTCGCCCTGGCCGTGCGCGACCTTGAGGTGATTGCGTTGTTGCCGACTGCCGTGTTCGGCCCCGGCGATGTCAAGCCGACCACCAGTTTGGTCATCCGTGAAGCGGGGCGCGGGCGCATTCCCGTTTACTTCGACGCCGTGATCAATTGCGTGGACGGGCGCGATGTAGCCGCCTCGCATCTGTCGGCGGCTGAGCGCGGCCGCGCCGGCGAGCGCTATATCCTGGGCGGGCACAACTTGACGATGCGCGAGCTGCTGGAGACGGTAGATGCCTGCCAGGGGGTGCGTCGGCCTCGACTGCGCCTGGCGCGCGGCTTGGTGCGCGCGCTGGTTCGGTTGGCCGATGCGTTGCCGTTCGTCAACCTGCCGGAGAACTTCCGCACCTTCGAGTTCTGGGGGCCGGTTTCCTCGCGCAAAGCTGAGGTCGAGCTGGGTCATGCGGCAAGGCCGTTCGTCGAGACTGCGCGCGATACGCTGGCGTGGTTCGGATTGCTGCGGGCCGAGCGAGCGTAACAGATTACTGGACGGCGAACAAAGGCCTTTCGCTGCGCAGCACGCGGAGCACATCCTCTGCTACTGCCTGACACACGCGCGCCTGTGATTCGGCGGTGAGGCCGGCGATGTGCGGCGTGAGCAGCACGTTCTCGAATTGGGCCAACGGGTCGGGCTGTTCGGGCGGCTCGTGCGCGCGCACGTCGAGCGCGGCGCCGCCCAGCCGTCCGGCGCGCAGCGCCTCAAGCAGCGCGGCTTCGTCCACGATCCCGCCTCGGCTGGTGTTGATCAGCGCGGCTGTTGGCTTCATGCGCGCCAGCCGCTCGGCGTTGATCAGGTGGCGGGTGGTGGGCAGCAGCGGCACGTGCAGCGAGATGAAATCGCTCTCGCCCAACAGGTCGTCCAGCGGCGCGAGCGTTACGCCCAGTTCGGCAGCGGCGAAATGGTGGGGCGTGATCAAGGGGTCGTGCGCTACCACGCGCATGCCGAAGGCGAGAGCGCGGCGGGCCACTCGCGCGCCGATGTCGCCGAGGCCGATTAAGCCGAGCGTCTTGCCGTGCAGCTCGAGGCCGGCGCCGAACGCAGCGCGATCCCAACCGCCGCCCTTCGTGTGGTGATCGGCGGCCGGCAGCCTGCGCGCCAGGGTCAACATCGCGGCCAGGGTGTATTCGGCCACGGCGATGGCGTTGGCGTTGCCGCCGGTGACGACGGTGATCCCCCGCGCGCGCAGCGCCTCAAGGTCTAGGTTGTCCAACCCGACGCCCAGCCGGCCCACCACCCTGAGCTGCGGCGCGTTGGCGAGGAGCGCCGCATCCACGCGAGTCTGATTGCGCACGATGAGCGCCGCGCAGTTCGCGAGCTGCGCCGACAGGCGCGCGCGGTCGCGCCAAAGCTCCGGGTCGTAGAGCGTTACGCCTGCGGCTGCGAGGCGGTCAACGCCTACGGGCATCCATTCGGTGATGAGGAACATGGGCGACGCTTCGATGGCGGATCACCTGCCTTTCCATCTGCCAACAACGTCGAATTCGATGAGTTCCTTCTTGGAGTTGCGCTTGCAAACTTCGCTCATATTCTCTCTAACACATCCGGCTGATTTGGATCGAGCACCGGCAGCGGCGGCGGCGTGATTAGCTCGGCGTTCTTGAAGGCACTGCCGCAGCTAAACAGCACGGTGACGTCGTCGGGCGAGAGAAAGCCATCGGCGCGCAGGCGCTTGTAGGCCGAGAGCGTCGCTGCGCCCTCCGGCGAGGCGAACACGCCGGCCCATTGCGCCATCTCGCGCATGTCGCGCAGGATTTCGGCGTCGCTCACCGCCACTGCCGTGCCGCCGCTTTGCCGCACCGCGTCTAAGATCAGGTAATCGCCGATGGCAACCGGCACGCGGATGCCCGGCGCGATGGTGTGCGCGTTGGGGAACAGCTCGGCGTGGCGCTGGCCGGCCTCGAAGGCGCGGACGATTGGCGCGCAACCCTCGGCCTGCGCCACGATCATCTTAGGGCGCTTGGCGCCGATCCAACCGAGCTGCTCCAGCTCGTCGAAGGCCTTCCACATGCCGACGATGCCGGTGCCCCCGCCGGTGGGGTAGATGATCGCGTCGGGCAACGTCCAATCGAACTGCTCGGCCAGCTCCAGCCCCATGGTTTTCTTGCCCTCCTGGCGATACGGCTCGCGCAGCGTGGACACGTCGAACCAACCCTTGCGCGCGGCGCCCTCGCGCACCAGCCGGCCGGCGTCGTTGATCAGCCCTTGCACCAGATAAGCCTGCGCGCCGTATTGGAAACTCTCCTTGCGCATCATCTCCGGCACGTCCTGCGGCATGAACTGATACACGGTCAGGCCCGCCCGCGCGCCGTAGGCGGCCAGCGCCGAGGCCGCGTTGCCGGCCGAGGGGATGGCGACCGCTGTGACCCCCAGCTCCTTGGCCTTCGACACGGCTGCGGATAGTCCGCGCGCCTTGAAGCTGCCGGTGGGGTTGAGGCCCTCATCTTTGATCCACAGCCGGTCGGCGCCCAGCCGTTCGCCCAGCCGGCCGGCGGGCAGCAGCGGCGTGCAACCTTCGCCAAGCGTGACCACATTGGCTGGGTCGCGCACCGGCATGATCTCGAACCAGCGCCACATGTTCGCGGGTCGCCGACAAAGGGCTTCCGGCGTCAGATGTTGGCGTGCGGCCTGCAAGTCGTAGCGCGCCAGCAGCACCTTGCCGCACTTCGGGCAAGTCGTGTGAAGCTCGTCGGCGGAATACGTCGCGCCGCAGTACGAGCATTCGAGATGAGAGAGAAAAGAACGCATGGGACTGTGATGGCCTAGCTGGTGGTTCGCAAACTGCGGCCGCCGCTCTCACCCGTTCAGGTTGATCACCATCAGCTTCGGCTCGGTCATCTCCTCGATGGCGTACTTGACGCCCTCGCGCCCGATGCCGCTGGCCTTCACGCCGCCGTAGGGCATGTGATCCACGCGGAAGGTGGAGACGTCGTTCACCTGTAAGCCGCCGACTTCGATCTCCTCGTAGGCTTGCATGATGCGGCCCATGTCGCGCGTGAACACGCCGCCCTGCAGGCCGTAGTCGGTGCTGTTGGCCAGCGCGATGGCCTCCTCGAAGGTGTCGTAGGGTTGCACGGTGAGCACCGGCGCGAACACCTCCTGGCAGCTCACCTTCATCTCGCGGTTCACATCGCTCAGCACGGTGGGGTGCAGCAGCGCGCCCTGCCGGCCGTTGCCGAGCAGCTTGCGCGCGCCCTGGCTCAGCGCCTCCTCCACCCATGCCTCGGCTTGCATGGCGGCGCGCTCGGTGATCATCGGGCCGACGTCGGTCTCCTCCAGGCGCGGGTCGCCGACCTTCAGCGCGTTGATCTCATCGAGCAGCGTCTCGACGGCTTCGTTGTAGATCGGGCGGTGGATGAGCACGCGCTGCACGCTGATGCAGTTCTGGCCGGCGTTGGTGAAGCCGCCGAAAGCGATGCGCTTAGCGGCATAGCCGATGTTGGCGTCCTCATGCACGATGGCCGCGGCGTTGCCGCCCAGCTCCAGCGCCGCGCGTTTGCGGCCGCACACGCGCTTGAGATGCCAGCCCACCTCGCTGCTGCCGGTGAAAGAGAACATGGCGATGCGTTCGTCGCGCACCAGGTTTTCGGCTTGCGCGCCGCTGCACGTCACCACGCTGACGGCTTCGGGCGGCGCGCCGGCTTCCAGCAGCATCTCGCCCAGCAGCAGCGCCGAGAGCGGCGTGGCGCTGGCCGGCTTGAGGATGAAGGCGTTGCCGGCTGCCAAAGCCGGCGCCACCTTGTGGCAGGCCAGGTTGAGCGGATAGTTGAACGGCGCGATGCACAGGATGACGCCGAGCGGGAAGCGCCGCACGATGCCGATGCGGTTCTCGCCGTCCTTCGTCCAATCCATGTTGACGACCTCGCCGGGGATGCGCCGCGCCTCCTCCGACGCGACGAAGACGGTTTGCTTCGCGCGCGCCACTTCGCCGCGCGCGGCCTTCTTGGTCTTGCCGCCTTCCATGACCAAGGCGTTGACCAACTCTTCGGTGCGCGCTTCCATCTGGGCATGCAGTCGGCGCAGGATGGCCGACCGCTCGTGCGCCGGCAGCTTGCGCATGACGCGCGCGCCGCGCTGCGCGGCCCGCACGGCGGCTTCCAAGTCGTCGTCGCTCGGCGAGCAGACCTCGGCGACCGGCTCGCCGGTGTAGGGAAAGCGGACTGCAAACGTCGTCTGACCGGCGCGCCATTGGCCGCCGATGAGGAACTTCTTTGGCTCACTCATAGTGGGTTTAGTCTATCTGTCTGTGTGCGCTGTCGCTGCGCGGCGCGAACAACGGGCGGCTGCGCAGGCTCACTCGTACTGCCCTTTGTCCCAGAAATCCTGGAATTTGGCCAGCCCGTCGCGCGTGTAGGGATGGTCGAAGGCGTCTTTATAGACGCTCAGCGCGGCGGTGACGATGTCCGCGCCGGCGACGGCGGCGTCGGCGATCTGTCGCCCGTTGCGCACGGCGGCCACCAGCACCTCCGTCTTGAAGCCGTAGTTGTCGCGGATCTGAACGATGTCGGCGATCAGGTCGCGCGTCTCCTCGGCGTTGGCTTCCTTCCAGCCGATGAATGGCGAGACGTAATATGCGCCGGCGCGCATGGCGGCCAGCGCTTGCACCGCGTTGAAGATCAAGGTGACGTTCACGCGGATGCTGTCCTTGGCCAGGATCGGAATCGCCTTGAAGGCCGGCTCGATGCAGTGCAGCTTGATCACGAAGTTGGGGTGCAGGGACGCCAGCTTGCGCCCCTCGCGCACGAACTCGTCCACCGTCTTGTAGTGCGGGTTGACTTCCACTGAGACCGTCTTCGTTGTGCCCTCCACCAGCTTCCCGATCTCGCGAATCACCTGCAACATTGGCTTGCCGGAAGCGAGGATGTGGCGCGGGTTGGTCGTCACGCCGTCAATGTCCCACAGGTCAAGCGCATGGGCGATTTCGTCTACGATGGCGCTGTCAAGAAAGAACTTCATAGCGTTTTGAACTCTCCATGATGGTTAACCGTGTCGAACGATGGCATCTCGCCCTGCGCTCAGCGGCCGCCGAACCCCGTCAGCGCGATGCCTTGCACAAAGTAGCGCTGCGCGATGATGAACAGCAGCAGCACGGGGATGAGCATTAGGGTGCTGGCCGCGAACACCAACTCCCAGTTGGCCACGTTGGAGTCGTTCAGGGCGCGCACGCCGAGCGCAAGCGTCCAGTTGTCGAGCCGGTTCAGGTAGATCAGCGGGGTGAGGAATTCGTTGTAGTGCTGAATCAGGGCGAACACGGCGATGGTGGCGATCACCGGCTTGCACAGGGGCAGGATCACATGCCACAAAATCTGCCAGCGATTGGCGCCGTCAATCGTCGCGGCTTCGTCCAGCTCCTTCGGGATGCCGCGCAGGAACTGATACATTAGAAAGACGTAGAGCGTGGTGAGCGCGAACCAGAACGGCACGGTGAGCGGCGCGAAGGTGTCAATCCAACGGAAGGTGCGGAACATGATGAAGCGCGGGATGAGCGTGACGATGTCCGGCAGCATGATCGTCGCCACCATCAGCGCGAAGACGATGCGCCGGCCGGGAAATTCCACGCGCGCCAGCCCATAGGCGACGAGCGCCGTCGAGACCACCGTGCCGAACACCGCTAGCGCAACGACGACGAACGTGTTCCAGGCGAACTTCGCAAAGGGCAGCGTCTGGAACACCTTCGCGTAGTTGCTCCATTGCGGCGACTCCGGAATCCACACGATCGGGTGCTGGAAGACCTCGGTCGAAGCCTTGAGCGATGATGAGATCATCCAAAAAGTCGGCGCGAGGAAGGTGATCAGGCACGCCGTCATCACGATCTGCAGGATGACCAGGCCGGCAATGCGGCTGAGTTGCCGGCTGCTGGGCTGACCGGTCGTCAGCGGGGTCGTCATGGTGGATGTTGCCATTAGTCCGAGTAATACACCCAGCGCTGCGAGAGGCCGAACTGGGCAATCGTAAAGCCGATGACGATGACGAACAACTCCCACGAGAGCGCGGCGGCGTAGCCCATGTTGAAGAACTGAAAGCCCTCGCGGTAGATGTTGAGCACGGCGAACAGCGTGGCGTTCTGTGGGCCGCCGTCGGTCATGATCAGCGCCGGCACGAAGATCTGGAACGAGTTGATGATGGCGATCACGCAGTTGTAGAAGATCAGCGGCGTCATCAGCGGGATGACGATGCTGAACAGCCGGCGCACCGGCCCGGCGCCGTCAATGCTCGCCGCCTCCAGCAGCGACTGCGGGATGTTGCCCAGGCCGGCGATGAAGATCACCATCTGCCGCCCGATCATCCAGAACGACATGATGATGAAGGCGGGCTTGGCGAGGGCGGGGTCGAAGAGCCACTTGGCCGGCGGAATGCCGAGCCAGCCCAGCGCCTCGTTCAGGATGCCGAATTCGGGGTGGAACACGCGCTGCCACACCACCGCGCTGGCGACGAGCGGCACGATGATCGGCAGGTAGAAGCCGGCGCGATACAGGTCGCGAAAGCGAATCGCCTGCGTCAACGCCAGCGCCAGCGTGAACGAGATGATGAGCTGAATCGGCACGGCGAAGACCGTATAGAACGCGCTGTTGTATAGGCTGAGCTGCGCCGTCGGATGGGTGAGCGCCTTGATGTAGTTGTCCAGGCCGACAAACGTCGGCGCGCCGATCAGATTCCACTTGTGAAAAGACAACCAGATCGCGTACAGCATCGGGAAGGCCGTGAAGACCAGGAATCCGATGATGAACGGCGAGGTCAATAGGTAGCCATCCAGCCAATCGCGCAGCCGGGCGCGCCCGATGCGCCGCGTTTGCGCTTTTGCCTGCGCCTGGGTGATCGCTGCCATCGCGCCCTCCGGTGATGGGCGCGCGTATCGCGCATCACGCCTGCGCGATACGCGCGCCGCGACTGCCTACTGCTTCGACTTCCAGTACTCGTCGAGCATGGCCTGCAGGCCCTCGTCCACCTTGGGCAGCACTTCTGCCGCCGTGGCGCTCCCGCCGATGAGCGGATCCCAGCCGACCGGCTTGACCACCTCGCTCCACATCTTCGAGCGGGGGATGCCGCCCACGACATCCACCTCCGAAAGGTTGAAGGCTTCCAGCAGCGCCTTGCCGTTCTTCACCTCGAAGCGCTCGGTGACCACCGGCAGCCAGAAGTTCTCGATCAGCGCGCTGGTGTTGGGGATGCGGCCGGTGATCTGCGAGTAGAGCTTGTCGCCTTCCTCGCCGGCCATGAACGCGGCGAAGCCCCACGCCGCTTGCAGTTGGTCGCCCTTCAGCAGCGCGACGCCCTCGGTCCAGCCGCGGTGCCGGCGCTTGCCTTCGCCGATCTTCGGCATGAGCACGATATCGAACGGCACGTTCTTCTTGTCCTCGCGCAGTTGCGGGCTGTTGAGCGCGGGGAAGAACCACGGGCCTTCGTATTTCATCGCCACGTTGCCGGTCTGGATGGTGTTGGCGCCGCCTTGCAGGTCGGCCGGCGTCGGCGCGATCTTCATCTTGTAGTACACGTCCGAGGCCATCTTCTGCACAATGTCCACGATCTCCGGCTGGTTGAACATCGCCTTTTTTGGATCGTAGAGCTGGTCGAATTCCTGCTTGCCGGTCAGGCGGATCCAGCCGATGTCGCGGAACCAGTTGCCGTTGGCCTGCAAGCCGTACATCTTCTTCTCCGGGTTCGTCAGCTTGGTCGCCAGCTCCATGAATTGGTCGAACGTCCAGTCGTCGGTGGGGAACTCCAAGCCGGCTTCCTCGAACGGCTTGCGCGCGTAGAACATCAGCATCGCGGCGCGCTGCAGCGGGATGAGATAGCGCTTGCCGTTGCGCATCGTCGTGCCCTCGATGCTTGCGACGCCCTCGGGGTACACGTCTTTGAAGTAGGGGGTAGCATTCACGAACTCGTCAATCGGCGCCAGCACGTCCTGATCGGCATAGGGCTGCCACTCCCATCCCTGGAACGAAGACACGCCGGGCGGCGTGCCGCCGGCGATGCTGGTCTGCAGTTTGGGATAGAAGTTCGCGTTGGGTTCGGCGACCGGCGTGACGTTCACCGTCACGTTGGGCGCGATTTCCTTGTAGCGCTTCACCAGCGCCTCCCAGGCCGGGATATCGGCGTTGTCGCCCCAGGCCAGGAAGTCAACTGTGGCCGGCGTTGCAGCCGGCGCCGTGGTCGGCGCAGCTTCGGGTTGCGCCGGCGCCTGAGCCGGGGGTTGTGCGGCCGGCATGGTGGGCGGCGCTGCGCATGCGGCCAACGCGGCCAGTCCGGCGCCTTGTGCGCCTAGGACGAGAAAGCGTCGGCGCGAAATTCGGACGGATGAAGTCTTCTTCTGGTTCATGTCCTTTCCTCCTGGAAATTCATCGCTTGAGCAATAGCCAACTTTTCGGTCAATCGCGATAGCGCGCGGCGTGGAATCAACCTCTTTCTTCTCTCGAATGATCACCTCCTTAGCGCCTGTCGGGCAGGCGAAGGCCATGCCTGCACCTACCCCAAATTCGCTTCGTCCTGTCTGTTTTCGGATGGCCCTTTGGCAGCGTCTTCCTCGTCCTGCGCATCACAGCGATAGCGTCGGCATGTCTAGCATCCTGGCCAGCGCATGCAGCGCGGCGGTGTGATCGCCGTAAGCGAGAGCGATGTGATGTTCCAGGCCCTCCGCCATAATCGTCGCGAGCACGTCGCCCGCCGGCCGGTCGAAGCGCAGCACGCCGGATGTGCCGCTGAAGCTGGGCGGCGCGGCCAACATCTCGCCGCCGCCGACCACTAGGCGCAGATCGCCGCCCGATTGGCTCAGCCGCGCAATCGTCACGCGGCCCGGCTTGAGGGCGAACTCCATGACCAACGGCAGTCGGCGGTTGGAGTGCAGGCCGCCGCGTATGCCGCCGCGCGGGTCGGCCATCGTCAACGGCGCTTGTCCGCAGTGCCAGACGACGGCGCTGTTCTCCTGGATGTTGCACTCGACCAGGTCGGCGCCGAAGGCCGGCGCGCCGCCGATCCATTGCAAAATGAGCTGGGTGAGCGCGCCGTTGGCGTCGGCCTCGCAGCCGCACGGCAGGCAATCGGTGTTCAACAGCGCCAGGGCGCCGCAGGCGGCGCAGCCCAGCTCGGTGAAGAACTCCGGCCAGCAGCGCACGGCCAGCGCGTCGCAGCTCGCTTCTTCGGCCAGTTGCCTGAGCGCGACGTAGACTGCCAGCGTGCCGTCCACCGGCTCGCGCAGGAGCGCGTCGAGGCCGGCGATGTGCGCGCCGAGTTGCTCGCGCAGCGCGCCGACCTGCCCGTTGACTGCGCGGGCGCGCGCGAAGACCTCGGCGAGTTCAAAGCGCGCCACTTCCACGCCCAGTCGCCGGCGCAGGCGTTCGGTGTCCAGGCGGCAGCTCTCGAAGCCGGGCGGGTGCTCGCCGACGACGCCGAGCCGCGTTGCGCGCAGCCGGCGCCGCGCGCGGCCGGCCTTGGCGACGGCGGTGATCTGCGCGATCGCCTGCGCGTCGTCGGGTGACGCATACAGCCAGTGGTAGTTCACCCCGCGCAGCCTCAGCGCGTGCGCGGCCAAGTTGATGCCGCACAGCGAATTCAGCCGCAGCCGCCCGCCGGTGCGCGCCTCGGGCGCGGCCCACAACAGCAGCGGCGCCGCGCATCGCTCGGCCAGCCGCGCGGCGAACGAACTGTCGGTGAAGGTGGCCTGGAAGGCGATCAGCGCGTCCAGCGGCTCGTTGCTCAGCGCCTGCAAAGCGGCGTCCAGCGCGTCGAGGTCGGCTGCCAGGCGCGCGTCGCCGATCAGCGCGAAGCCGGCCCCTTCGAGCGCGGCGCGCGCGGCGCGCGTCACTTCATCGGCCCATGCGACATCGAACGTCGGGCGGGCGCAGGCGACGAAGCCGACGCGCAGTGTTTCTGTTGCGCAGTGCGCTGTCGTCATGCGTCCTCCAAGTGGTAGAGGAACTTGCTCAACGCCAGTGACGCGGCGCCGATCACGCCGGCGCGCCAGCCGAACTGGGTGGGGCGCACGCGCACCTGGTCGCCCAGGCTGGCGAAGGCGCGCTCTCGCATGACGCGCTCGGCTACCGGCAGAAAGAACTCGCTGCCCTGGGCGAACATGCCGCCCAGCAAGATCAACTCTGGGTTGAGCACGTTCACCAGGTTGGCCAGCGCGATGCCCAGGTAGCGCGCGCGATCTTCGAGCAGCCCGAGCGTCGTAGCGTCGCCTTCGCGCGCGGCGGCGAAGATGCGTTCGATGGGCTTCGTCCGGCCATCCTGCCGCAGGGCGCGCGCCAGCGCGCTGCGCGGGCGTCGGCGCGCCAGCCGTTCCGCTTCGCGGACGATCACCGGCTCGGAGATCAGCGTCTCCAGGCAGCCGCGCCGGCCGCACATGCACAGGTCGCCGCCGTCGGGGATCATCACGGTGTGGCCGATCTCGCCGGCGCCCGCCCCGCTGCCGCGGAAGGGGCGTCCGTTGACCACAAAGCCGGCGCCCACGCCGACGCGGCCATAGACGAACGCCAACACGCCGGCGCCGCGCCCGCTGCCGAACATTGCCTCGCCCAGCGCCATGGCGCGGACGTTGTTATCCACTGTGGTGGGCAGGCCGAGGCGGTCGCGCATCCACGCCTGCAACGGCACGTCGCGCCAGCCCAGGTTGGGCGCAAACACGTTAACGCCGGCTTCGTAGTCCACCAGCCCCGACGCGCCAATGCCCAGGCCGATCAGGCGGTCGGCCTGGATGCCGCTTTCGGTGATGGCTTGCTGCACCAGCTCGGCGATCTGGCTCAAGACGCGCGCGGCCGGCGCGGCCACGTCAAACTCGGCGATGGTGTTGCGGATGATCTCGGCGTGCAGGTTGACCACGGCGACGCGCAAGATGCCGATGCCGATGTGCACGCCGACCGCGTGACGCGCGTTGGGGTTGATGCGCAGCGCGGTGCGCGGCCGGCCCACCTGGCGGTGGCCATTGTGGCGTGCGCTTTCGCCTTCATCTTCCACGACGATGCCCTGCGCCAGCAGGTCATCTATCAGATGGGTGATCGTGGTGTTGGAGAGGGCCGTGCGCTCGGCGAGTTGGACGCGCGAGATGCTGCCGGCGTCGAGGAACTGGCTGAGCACGGCGCGCAGGTTGTGCGCGCGCACCAGGCTGGCGTTGCTCCCGGCGAGTGTCTTCTTGGACATGGCGGCGCTTTAATACTTTCTCAAGTTGAGAAAGTAATCGGATTGTAGAGGTGACGATGGCAGATGTCAAATGCAGGCCCCGATCCCGATAGCCCGATAGCGGCCTGCCCGCGTGAGGGCAAGCGGGCGCAGGGATTGTGCGGTGGGCGAAGGCAGTGTAGGGTGGGCGAAGGCACTGCCTTCGCCCACCCGGTGAGCGCGCTAGGGCTTGCGCGCGATCGGCGCGTATATCACATACCCCGGCGGCGACCAGAAGCCGCCCTGCAGGGCATACGCGCCGCCGGTCGTCGGGGGCTGCGCGTCGGGCTGGCCGGCCGTGCCGCCCAGGCTGTACGTCCCGCCTGTGCTGAACGTTGCGCCGCCGCCGTCCACCGTGTTCCACGTCAGGTTGTAGCCGCCGCCGGTCTGGGCGAATGCCGCGCCGGCGCTCAGCAACAACACGGCGAGAAAAGCGCTGATGCGTTTCATGGATGCTTCCTCTTCATTACTATGGGTTCTTGAGTTCCACCGTCCGCACCACGGCTATCCAGCGCGCGGGGCTGCCTGGGCTAAGCGCTGTGATGCGCAACGAGGCGTCGCTGCTGTCGGGTGTAACGGCTACATCCCAGCTACCGTCATCTTCTCGGACGAGATCCACCGATGCAAAGCCGACGTAGGCGGTCGTGCCGCCGAAGTCCTCCACAACTCCGCTGATGCGGTAGCCGGCGGATTTGCCGCTCGCATCGCGCCCGACGATCATCGCCTCGAAGTAAATCGTGCGGCCCAGCAGCGTCAACCGCTCGCTGGAGCCATCCAGGAATAATTCGGTGGCTGTTGATGAACCATTCGTCACGCCTCGCAAGATATAGACGGACGTTTGCGCGTCGCCGGGATTGCTGAAGTAACCGGAGGCATACGCCATCTGGCCGTAGCGATCGGCTACTGCGCCGTATCCGCCGGGGATGGTTGCCAAAGAGCCGCTGGCGGTGTTGCCGTCGCCGCCGCCGACGGTGGACCGGCTGCCGCTGGCGGTGTTGCTGCTGCCGCCGCCGACAAATGCATCAATACCACTGACGGTGTTGCCGTAGCCGCCGCCGATAGTGGACCAGCCGCCGCTGGCGGTGTTGCCGTCGCCGCCGCCGACGAACGCGCCGGCGCCGCCGGCAACATTAAGGCGTCCGCCGCCGATGGTGGCTGCCGTGCCGCTTGCGGTGTTCTGAGCGCCGCCGGCGACGGTGGCGTAAGGTCTGTCGCCGGTTGTGCCGGCCGCGTCGCCGGCCTGGTTGTTGGAACCGCCGCCCACCGTGCCGTAGTCGTCGGTCACGCGCTGGTTGTATCCACCGATGCCGCCGCCGCCGATCGTCGCGCCGACCGCGCCGTTTGTCACGGCGTTGGCTTGGTGGCCGCCGATTAAGTTGGGGCTGACGGCATTCTGCTGCGTCCACAAGCCGGGCAGGGCCAGCGCGTGCGGCGCGGGGGTCAACGCCTGGCGCGGGCTAAGCGCGGTGTAGCTCCCGCTGCCCGCCGGGCAGCGCACACTGATCGCCAGCCAGCGCGCCTGCCCGTTGAATGCGTTGGCGCCGAAGTCCAGGTCGGAGATGGTGAAGTAGCCGGCGGTGACGGAAACACCGGACTTTGCAAGCGTCGTCCCGATTTGCGTTCCGCCGCTGAGCGCGTCCCACAGGCCGAACTGGAAGTCGCACGTCCCGTTGACCGGCGCGCCGCTGCTGGTGAGCCGGCCCTGGTAGGTGAAGCCCGTGCCCATGTTGGCCTGCGTCGCCGCAGCGCTCAACGGCTCGATCTGGGCGCGGCTGTCGCCCAGCGTCGCGGCCAGCGTCAGGCATACGCCCAGGCCGGCCGCCATCATGATTCGCATCGTCTTGAGTCTGTTCGTTTTATGTTTCCTTTTGCTTATGGTTTGGATTCCTGCTCGCGCCACGAAATGACGCGCTTCCTACTCGGCGAAGGTGCAGCTCCAGCGCCCTTTCATCCGCCGCGTCTCGAATGTGCCCGATTTGCCATCGCCGGCGACGATGATGACGCCGTCCCCGGCGAACATCTGCGGGTCTTCCGACGCCGACTTGAACAGGCCGACCTCGAAGTTAGCCGGCGTCGGCTGATTCGGCGTGACGGCGGCGCTGGCTACGAACTGAAAGGTGGCGACCGGCGTAGGCGGATTCTGGCCGGGCGGCACGGCAAACATGAGCATGAAAGGCGTCGCCGTAGTCCTAAACGAGCATATTGCGAATCCGGCGAAGGGCGGGATGATGTTGAGGCTCGACAGTTTCGTCACGCCGGCCATCTCCGGCGGCGCTTCGATGGCCACCTCCATGTCAATCAGCCCGCCGGAGCCCGGCGCCGGCGTGGGGGCGACCTCGGCAATGGTTGTCGGCGTGAAGGCGCGCGGGTCAATCTGCCCGCCCTCTGTGGCTGGGCGGGGCGCTGATGTTGAGGCTGTGACGGCAACGGCACCGCCGGAGTCGCCCGCGACGGTTGGCGTTGCGACAGAAACGGGCCTGGCGTCCTGGGCAGGCGCGTTGTCTGCGCCGCCGCAGGCCGACAGCAGGAGCGCAGACCATAACGCAAACGATAGAGCGTAGGCTGTCTTTTTCATAATTCACCTCTTGAAGCGAAATTCATGAAAACACCTCGGATGTTTGACTCCTACGCTACAAGCCAAGCGTCCACAAAACGTCCACATCCTGCGCAGCGAGGCCGCTTTGCGCGCGGCCGCGCTCAGCTCATGGGCAAAAAATGTGGGCGAAGGCAGCGCCTTCGCCCACCTGCATGATTTGCGCGCAGACCAGGCTGGACTTATGGTCGAGCGGCCAGCGTCGCCGTCAGCGTGAGCGGCCGATTGTCGCGGACGAGCGAGAGGGTCACCGTTTCGCCTACGCGCTTGTTGTTCTCCAAGTAGATAGTCAATTGATCGCGCGTGGCAATTGGGCGGCCGTCCACAGCGGTGAGGATATCGCCGCCGATCAGCAAGTAGCCGCCGCGCACGCGCAGTTGCTGTGTTGCGCCGCGCACGCCGGCGCGGTCGGCCGCCCCGCCGGGCTGTAGCTGCGCGATCAACAGGCCGCGATCCACCGGCAACTGCAACGCGCGCGCCATGTCCGGCGTGATCTCGTAAGCCGTCAGCCCAAGCCAGGGGTGGTCGTAGCGGCCCTTGGCGATCAGCTCCGGGACGACGCGCGTCACCGTGTCGGCGGGGACGGCGAAGCCGATGCCGACCGACCCGCCGCTGGGGCTGCGGATCGCCGTGTTCACGCCGATCACCTCGCCGCGCAGGTTGAGCAGCGGGCCGCCGGAGTTGCCCGGGTTGATCGCCGCGTCGGTCTGGATCACCTCACCCAGCGCTGCCTGATCTTCGCGCTCGATGGTGCGGCCCAGCGCGCTGATGACGCCGGTGGTCAGCGTGCGGTCCAGGCCGAAGGGGTTGCCGATGGCCAACACGCGCATACCTACCTTTAGGTTCTTCGTCGTGCCCATCGGCAGGGGCTTGATCTGCTCCGGCGAGAGGCCATCCGCGCGCAGCACGGCGAGATCGGAGTATGCGTCGGCGCCGATCACGCGGGCGCCGGCGCGCGTGCCGTCGGCCAGCACCACCTCGATCTCATCGGCGCCTTCCACCACGTGATAGTTGGTGACGATGTGGCCGAGGTCGTCGAAGAAGAAGCCGGAGCCGGCGCCTTCGTTCGGCACCACGCCACGGAAGAAGTCGAACACCTGCGCGCGGCTGGTGATGTGCACGACCGACGGGCTGGCGCGCTCGTAGAGTTCCACGAACAATCGTTCGGCCAGCAGCTCAATTGCGCCCGGATCGGCGAGCGACGGCAGCGGCGCCGGCGTCGCCTCGGGTGTTGGCCGGGGCGTCGCCGTGACTACGATGACGCGCGGGGGCGATGCGCAGCCTGCCGCCAACGCTGCGGCGGCGGTCAGGCCGATGAGATGTCGAATGAGCCGGTTCGTCATACTTCACCTCGCCGGAGGCGAAGGTAGCAGCCGCGCGTTAGCGCCGGGTTAGCGCTGCGTCAACGGTTTGCTTGCGGCGCGCCTCATTGCGCCCTGCGCCGCAAGCGCGCTTTTCATTCGCGCTCATGCGCCGTAGGGCGCCCAGATGTTCTTCACCTGCGTCGCCTGGCGCAGCATCTCGGCCTGCTGCGCGGCGGTGAGCGTGAACCAGTCGCGCGGTTGGCCGTAGTTCACCCAGGTGCGCTTCAGGTTGTTCGCCGAGGCGCGCTCGACCATCGCGCTGCCCGCCGCGCTACCGAAATACCACAGGGCGTCCACGTCGGCGTGTTCGGCCAGCACCTGAGCCAGCTCATCGCGCGCGCCGGTGACGATGTTGACGACGCCGGCCGGCACGTCGCTGGTGTCGAGCACCTGATACAAATCGGTCGCCGACAGCGGGCGCCGCTCTGAGGGGATCAGCACAATCGTGTTGCCCATGCTGATCGCCGCCGCCATCAACGTGACCGGCGCCAACAGCGGCGCTTCATCCGGGCAGGCGATGCCGATGACGCCCACCGGCTCGTTGACGCTCAACGTCAGGCCGCGGAACAGCCCACGGCGCACGGCGCCATCGTATTTGTCGGCCCAGGCGGCGAAGGTGAACCACCGGTCGAGCGCGGCGGCTACCTCCGCTTCGGCGGCGGCTGAATCGCAGCCGGTTTGCTGCGCCAGGCGCGCGGCGAACTCCGCCCGGCGCGCGCTCAAGTTCTCGGCGATGTAGTACAGAATCTGGGCGCGGTTGTGCGCCGTCTGATCGCCCCAGGCCGCAGCGGCGCGCGCGGCCTCGACGGCGTTGCGGATGTCTTTGCGGTTGCCTGCGCCGACTTCGCCGATCGCTGCGCCGTCGGCGCCGTAGATCGCGCGGCTGTAGCCGGAATCGGGCCGCGCCTGTTTGCCGCCGATGTAGAGCTTGGGCGTGCGGTCAATGCCATTGCTGGGGGCGTTGTGCGCCAGGGGGTTCGCAGCAGCGCCGCCTTCTGCGCGCGGCGCGCTGCGCTTCGATGGGGGAGTCGCCTGCGATGGCTTGAGTTTGACGTACTCGAACAGCCCTTCCTTGCCGCCCTCGCGCCCGAAGCCGCTTTCCCGATAGCCGCCGAAGCCGGATGCGGCGTCGAACAGGTTGGTGCAGTTAATCCACACCACGCCGGCCTTGAGCTTGCCGGCCACGTCGAGCGCCAGGTTGATGTCTTCGCTCCACACGCTGGCGGCCAGGCCGTAGCGCGTGTTGTTGGCCAGCGCCACGGCCTCCGCCGGCGCGCGAAAGGTCATCGCCACTAGCACCGGGCCGAAGATCTCCACCTGTGCGATCGTCGCCGCGGGCGAGACGTCGGTGAATAGGGTGGGCGGGTAGAAGTAGCCCTCGGTCGGGCAGGCCCAGCTCGGCTGCCACATCGTCGCGCCTTCGGCTACGCCCTGTTCGACCAGCCGGGCGATCTTTTGCAACTGCGGCGGCGCGATGATCGCGCCGAGGTCTATCGCCTTGTCGAGCGGATCGCCGATGCGCAACTTCTCCATCCGCGCGCGCAGCTTGGCGTAGAAGCGCGGCGCGATACCCTCTTGCGCCAGGAGGCGGGAGCCGGCGCAGCACACCTGACCCTGGTTGAACCAAATCCCGTCCACCACGCCTTCAACTGCGCTATCCAGGTCGGCGTCGTCGAACACGATGAAGGGGGACTTGCCGCCTAGTTCGAGCGAGAGCCGCTTGCCGCTGCCGGCGGTCGCGATGCGGATTTGCCTGCCCACCTCGGTGGAGCCGGTGAAGGCGATCTTATCCACGCCGGCGTGGTTGACGATCATCTGGCCCACCTGGCCGTCGCCGGTGACGATGTTGACCACGCCGGGCGGCAGGCGAATGGCCTCGCAGACCTCCGCGAAGCGCAGCGCCGTGAGCGGCGTCCACTCGGCGGGCTTGAGCACCACGGTGTTGCCCATCGCCAGCGCCGGCGCGATCTTCCAGGCCAGCATCAGCAGCGGGAAGTTCCAGGGGATGATCTGCCCGATCACGCCTAGGGGGTCGTAGTCGGCCAGCTCGGTGTCCATCAACTGCGCCCAGCCGGCGTGATGGTAAAAGTGCCGCGCGGCCAGCGGGATGTCGAGGTCGCGCGTCTCGCGGATGGGCTTGCCGTTGTCCAGCGATTCGAGCACGGCGAACAGCCGCGCATGTTTCTGGATGTGCCGCGCCATGGCATAGAGGTAGCGCGCGCGGATGTGGCCGGGCGTTTGCGACCACGACTCGAACGCCTCGCGCGCCACCGCGACGGCGGCGTCCACTTCGTCCTGGGTCGCCTGGGTGATGCGGGCCAAGGGCCGGCCGGTGGCGGGGTTCACGCTGTCGAACAGGCGGCCGGGGTCGGGCTGCGTCCAGCGGCCGGCGATGAACTGGCCGAACGTGCGCTCATGCGCGTTCAGCCAGTCCAGCGCTGGCTTGGCGCTCTCCGGCGCCGGGCCGTAGGCCATCGTTTGGAAGATCTCTGCAATAGGCGCAGTCATGGGATCGCGCGGCTCACGCCATCTTTTTAATCAGCTTCTTCAGGTGTTCACGGTAGCCGAAGTGCTCCACTTCGACGTAATGCCGCGTGGAGTCCTTGTATTGGATGCCGCGATTGTGCGGCTGCTCGGCGGTGGCCTTTATCCGGCGCATCATCTCGGCTTTGGCCGGATTGTTGCGCTGCGCGCAGATGAACTTGGCGACGGCCTGCGCCTGATAGTCCACCAGGCCCCATTGTCCGCTGTCCGGCTGGATCAGGCCGATGACGAACAGGTTGTCGTAGCGCGGATGGAAGATGTGCCAGTACAGCAGCGGCTTGTGGCCTTGCCAGTTCAAGTAGCGCTTCTCGATGAAGGGGAAGGTGATCTTGAAGCCGGTGGCGTAGATGATCACGTCAATCAGTTCTTCGCTGCCGTCTTTGAACAAGACGCGATCGCCGCGCAGCTCGGCGACATCCGGCTTGACCTTGATGTCGCCCTGGCCGACATAGTAGAGGATCAACTGATTGACGATGGGGTGCGTCTCAAAGAACTTGTGGTCGGGCTTGGGTAAGCCGTAATCCTGCGGCAGGCCGATCAGCAGCTTCAGGATGATCGAGTAGAGCCAGCGCTGCACGGTGAGCGGCACGCGCAGCCGGAGCAATAGCTCGTTCACCTGATCCGAGGGCTTGCCGAAGGTGTACTTCGGGTTGTAGTAGTAGCCGCGGCGGGTGCTGTGGAAGGTGATCTTGGCGTTCTGCGCGCTCTCTACGGCGATGTCGCAGCCGCTGTTGCCGGCGCCGACGACGAGCACGCGCTTATCCACGAGCACATCCGGCGTCTTGTATTGGCACGAGTGCAGCGTCAGGCCGTCGAAGCGGCCGGGATAGTCCGGCCACTTCGGATCCCAGTTGTGCCCGTTGCAGATGATCACGCCGCCGTAGCGCCGCGTCTCGCCGGTGCTGAGCGTCACATCCCACAGCGGGCTGGCGGCGCGCTCGTCGGTCGGGACGATGCGCTCGACGCCGGTGTTGAAGGTGATCAGGTCGTACAGGCCGAAATGGCGGGCGTAGCTCTTGATGTACTCATGCGCCTGCCAATGGCTGGGATAGTCGGGATACTCCTTCGGCATCGGGAAGTCGGTGTATTCCGTGCCGGGCTTGGAAGAGATCAGGTGGGTGGATTTGTAAACGCTGCTGCCGGGTTTGCCGTAGTACCAGTTGCCACCCACGTCGTTGAGCTTCTCGAACACGTCGCAGGGAATGCCGTGTTGCTTCAGGTTCTTTGCGGCAGCCAGGCCCGATGTGCCGGCGCCGACGATGCAGTAACGATTTGCGTAATCCATTGTCCTAGGCTCTTGAGAGAAGATGACGCAAAAGATAAACGGGCGCTTTGCTTGACTGCGCGAATTGTACGTGCTTTGTGGGCATCTGGAAGTGAAGTGTAGGCAGGCGCAGGTATTGCCTGCGCCGACTCGACGCGCATCGGGATGGATGGGATAGGCGTTCAGCCGCGCGCGGCGCGAAGGTTCTCGATCAGAATCACATGCAGTTCCAGCGGCCCGTGCACGCCGAAGACCGGATGCATCTCGATGTCGCTGGTGCGGCTGCTGCCGGTGATCAGCGTGACGTTGCTGCTGCGGCGGAACGCGCCGAGTTGTCGGGTGCGTTCCGCCGCGATGTAGTCCTCCAGGCGCGGCACGATGCGATCTTCGGTGAGCACGGCGATGTGGATCGGCGGCAACAGCGAGGCCATGCGCGGTTTGCCGGGGCCGGATGACAACACCAATGTGCCGGTCGCGGCGATCGCCCAGTCGGCGCCGGTGATGCCGACGTCGGCAGCGGCGACATCGGCGGGGTCGCCCTGGACGCGCGCGATGCCCAGGTCTTGCAACAGCGCCGCGACGCCGGACAGCGGGATGTGCGCCTCGTCCCACATCGTGACGCGCCGGGCGTTGCGGACGGCCAGCAGATCGCGCAGCGCATCCCGCGCGGCCGCCTCATCCGGCGCGACGCGCACGATGCCCTTGACGCGCTCGCACTCGGCGATGAAGCGCGCCTTCAGGTCTTCATCGGGCGATAGCCGGGTGACCGGCAAATAGGACGCACGCGGCTGATCGGGGAAGGGCGGCTGCTGGGCGAGCGCCCGGCGCAGTCGGCCGAGGATGTCTTCGCGGGCGGATGACATGTGGGCATTCTACGCGCCGACGCTTGGCTCCTCTTTGCTGCGCCTGCGCTGCTTCAGCCGTTCGCGGAAGGGTTGTTTGGCGAACGCCGGAAAGTCCCGGCTGTCCGTCCAAGCCTTCAGCGGGGGCGGCAGCGACTCGATTTTGCCGTCGGCGTTGGCCAGCATCTGCGTGACGAGGCCGGCCAACCAGCCGCCGCTGCGATACAGCGCCGGCGAAAGCATCGCCTGCCGCCATAGGCGCATGCCCGCGCGCCAGGCGAACGTCGCGTCGCCGGCTTGCACTAGGTCGCGCCGCAGCTTGAGCAGCATGTCGGGGATGTTGATCTCCACGGGGCAAGCCGCCTGACAGGCGCCGCACAGGCTGCTGGCATAGGGCAGCTTCGGCGCGTTGGTTGGGCCGAGCAACAATGGCGAGACGATTGAGCCGATCGGCCCTGGGTACACCCAGCCGTAGGCGTGCCCGCCGATGTTCTGATACACCGGGCAGGCGTTCAAACACGCGCCGCAGCGAATGCATGCCAGGCTCTCGGCGTATTCGCTGCCCAGGATGCGCGAGCGGCCGTTGTCCATGATGATCAGGTAAAACACCTCCGGCCCGTCCGGCTCGTCCGGTCGGCGCGGGCCGCTCATCAGGTTGTTGTAGACCGACAAACGCTGGCCGGTGGCGCTGCGGGCGAGGAGTTGCACCAGGATGGCGTAGTCCTCCCAGGTGGCGATCACCTTTTCGACGCCCATCACGGCGACGTGCACCCGTGGCGCGCTGGTGGAGAGGCGGTTGTTGCCTTCGTTCTCGACCGTGGCGATTGTGCCGGTCTCGGCGATGGCGAAGTTGACGCCGCTGATGCCCATGTCGGCTTCGAGATACTTCCGCCGCATCACGCCGCGCACGAAGCGCGTCATGTCCTCCGGCCGGTCGGTCATCGGCATGCCCAGCTTGTCGTGCAAGAGCTGCGCGGTCGCCTCCTTGGTCTTGTGCAGCATGGGGAAGACGATATGGCTGGGCGTCTCGCCGGCGAGCTGGATGATGTACTCGCCCAGGTCGCTCTCCGTCACTTCGATGCCGCGCGCTTCGAGCGCGTGGTTCAATTCACTTTCTTCCGTGACCATGCTCTTGCCTTTGGTCACGCGCCGGACGCCGTGCTGTTGGCAGAGGTCGAGGATGACCTGGTTCAGTTCGGCGGCGTCGCGCGCCCAGAGCACGCGGCCGCCATTGGCGATCACGTTGCGTTCGAGCTGTTCGAGCAGGTCGGGCAGATGGTTCAGGGCATGTTCGCGGGCCAGCCGCGCCTGGCGGCGGAGCGCGTCGGCGTCGGTCGTTTCGCCCATCGCGGCAATGCGGCCGTTCACCCCGCGCGTGGTGCCGCGGTCGAGGGCGGTCTGGAGCTGGATGTCGTTGAGGGCGATGATGGCAGAGCGGGAGAAGCTATCTTTCATCTTTCATCTTTCATTTATTTGCGGGCTTTGGCGTTGTTGATTTCTTTCGGCTCAGGCGGGCTTTTATCGTCCGTTGGGTTGCGCCGAAGATGGCCAGCAGTTCATTCGCTTCCTGCGTCAGGGACGACAACTTGGTTGACGGCATGATATCGCCTTCCACGAGGAGTTCGAGCCAGAACAATGTCTCGTCCGTCTCTTCAATGACGACGCCTAACTTCGAAAGAAAATCTTTGTCGGATCGCGCCCGGCACACGGCGCGATAGTTCGCACCAACTGATGTGCCGGAACGAAGCAGTTGTCGCCTGATTACCCGCACTTCTTCGCTTCTCGGCAACGCTGCGCAAAGTTTTAGCACCCGCAGGCTGAACTGCTTCGTGCGCACTTTCATCTGCTGTGTGGTCATGCTGACCATATCTGTCTCCAAAAACGAAAGATGAAAGATGTCAAATCCTGCCCGCCAGCACCTCTGCCACATGCACTACGCGCTTGGCGGAACGGCGACGCGAGAGGCCGCCGTTCATGTGCATCGCGCAACTGGCGTCGCCGGTGATGACGATGTCGCAGTCGGCGGCATGGATGTTCGCCAGCTTGTCGTTCAGCATCGCCGCGCTGATCTTGCCCATCTTAATCGCGAACAACCCGCCGAAGCCGCAGCATTGGTCGTGGCCGGCCAGCTCGACCAGCGAGAGGTTGCCCACGTTGGCCAGCAGCGCGCGCGGCTGCCGGCCGATCCCCAGGCCGCGATAGCCGTGGCAAGCGTCGTGGATGGCTGCGCGGGTCGGCTTAGCGAGCGATGTGCCCAGGTTGGTCACGCCGAGCGCGTCCACCAGGTACTGCGTCAATTCCCATGTCTTGGCCGCAATCGCTTCGGCTTCGGCAAAGCGGGGGTGCCCTTTGAATAGCTCCGGGTAGTAGTGTCGAACCATGCTGGCGCAGCTTCCGCTGGGCGTGACGATGGCGTCGTAAGCGCCGAACACGTCCAGAAAGCGCTCGGCTACCGGCTGCGCGTCGGCGTGAAAGCCGGCGTTGAACGCCGGTTGGCCGCAGCAAGTCTGCGCTTCGGGAAATTCGACCGTTAGCCCTTGCCCCTCCAGGATGTCCAACGCGGCTTCCCCGACCTCCGGGAACAGCATGTCCACGATGCACGTCACGAACAGGGCCACTTTTGCCATGCCGGCGATGCTAGCACGATTCGGTCGCACAGACCCACCGGGGAACATGAGCAGGCGAAGGCATTGCCTTCGCCCACCCTGGGTATAGGCTTAGCTGCCATCTTTTATCATCTGCCCTTGGGATTTCTGCCTTCGCCATGTCCGACCTCCTTCGACTCACCGACGACGGCCTGTATTGTGAAGCGGGCGACTTTTGGATTGACCCCTGGCGACTGGTGCGCCGGGCGGTGATTACCCACGCCCACGCCGACCACGCCCGACCGGGCAGCCAAGCGTATCTGACCAGCAGCGAAGGCCGCCACGTGTTGCGCTTGCGCCTTGGCCCTGATGCGATCATCGAGGCGGCGCCCTATGGTCGGCCCGTCACCATGAACGGCGTTCGCGTGAGCTTGCACCCGGCCGGGCACATCCTGGGGTCTGCGCAGATCCGCGTCGAGCACAAGGGCGAGGTGTGGGTGGTCGCCGGCGACTACAAGACGACCCCCGATCCGACTTGCGCCCCGTTCGAGTTGGTGCGATGTCACGTCTTCGTCAGCGAATGCACGTTTGGCTTGCCGATCTACCACTGGCCCGATCCGCGAACCGTCTTTGCGCAGATTCATGCGTGGTGGCAAGCGAACGCGGCCGCTGGCCGCGCCAGCGTGATCTACGGTTATGCGCTGGGCAAGGCGCAGCGCATCCTGGCCGGCGTGGATTCGTCCATCGGCCCTCTGCTCACGCATGGCGCGGTGGAACGCGTGAATGCGGCCTATCGCGAATCGGGCGTCGCCCTGCCGGCCACCGACTACGTGGGCGGGGTGACGGATAGGGCGCGCTATCGCCAGGCGCTGATCGTCGCGCCGCCGTCGGCCAACGGCACGCCGTGGGTGCGCAAATTCGGCGATTGCGCCACGGCGATTGCCAGCGGCTGGATGCAAGTGCGGGGCATGCGCCGGCGGCGCGCTGTGGATCGCGGTTTTGTCCTCTCCGATCATGCCGATTGGCACGAGCTGATGCGCACGATTCAAGCCACTGGCGCCGATCGCGTGTTGTTGACGCACGGCTACACAGCCTCGCTGGCGCGTCACTTACGAGAACGCGGACTGCAGGCCGATGTGCTGTTGACCCGATTCGAAGGCGATTCTAGTGATGACAGCATTGAAGCGGAGCCCACATTCTGACTGAACTCGTAACTATCTCCGTTGTAAGGTTGGCGATATTTCTCTAGTTTGTGTTTATCGTCGTAAGATTCGTCTGGCGCTCCGGCTTCGGTGAATGTGCAGGCTTCGGTTGCGTCGCCCGCGTTAATCCGGTCTGTCATTGCTACCGGAGGTGGCCAGAGCAGCGGCGGCGCATTTACCCTGCACGGCACCATTGGCCAATCTTCGGCCGGCAACAGCGCGGGCTTTTGGTTTGCCGACCCGCAATGGAAATCGCAACTGCCGCTGGTTGTTCGTTGAAAGGGTAGTAGGCGAAGGGATTACCTTCGCCTGCCCGACTATTCTTCTGATGAACTTGAAAAGTTTCGCCCTTCGTTTTCTTGTAGCTTTGGCCTGGTGTGTTGTGCTGCCGGTGGGCGCGCCGGTTCGTCCGGCGAGCGCGGCGTCGCTCGTGGTCAATGTCCTTTCAGATACGTCTGATCACATTTGCAGTGCGACCGATTGTTCGCTGCGCGATGCGATTCATGTCGCCAATAACACGCCGGCAGACGATACGATTACCTTCAGCGTGAACGGGACCATTACGCCCGTTGGCAGCTTGCCGCAAATTGTGGCTACGAGCACAGCCGGCACGCTGATGATTGACGGTGGCGGGAACATCATCCTCAGCGGCCAAAGCGCCGGGCGATTGCTATGGGTGAGAGCTGGCGCGAATCTAACGCTGCAAAACTTGACAATCACCGGCGCGAGTATCAGCGCCGATGGCGCCGGTGTCGCCAATTTTGGGACGCTCATAGTGAGGAATGTGACCTTCTCGAATAATGCTGCGGCAGCGGGCGGGGGCATCGCCAATTTCAATGGCGCTACGCTGAACATCGCCAACAGCACGTTCTCGTCGAATCGCGCGTTCAACGGCGGCGGGGCGCTGGCAAACTACGCCGGCGGCGTGGTCAGCGTGGATAACAGTGCTTTTGCGGGGAACACTACGGATAACAACGGCGGCGGCCTGTGGAATGCCGGCTCGCTCACGGTGAACAACAGCGCCATCTCCGCCAACACTGCCTCTGCAGATGGCGGCGGCATTGCCAACTTCGGCGCGTTAACCGTGAACGGTGTCACGTTCGATCGCAATCAGGCCAACAGCGAAGGCGGCGCGATCTACAATGAAGGCACAGCATCGGTGAGTCGCAGCATCGTAGACGCCAATCGCGCAACGTTTGGTGGAGGCATGTACAGTGGCAATGCAGGTGGTTTGGCGCTTTCCAAGAGCGCTGTTGTGTCGAACATCGCGCTTCATAGCGGCGGCGGCATCTACAACGCCGGGACGAGCGAAACACTGGCGAGCAATAGCACCTTTGCCGATAACCGCGCCGATGTTACCGGCGGGGGGATCGCCAACGCTGCTGGAACGTTAACCGTCGTCAATACCACGCTCTCAGGCAATGGTGCAGATGTCAGTGGGGGTGGCCTCAGCAACTCCGGCAGTGCAACGCTTCAGAACACCATCATTGCCAATAGCGTAGCTGGCGGAGATTGCGCAATCGGAGGTGGCGCTTCGAGTATCACCGCGTTCCACATGCTGATCGAGAACACCGGCTCGAATGCATGCAACTTGACCAATAGCAACGGCAATCGAATCGGCGTTGATCCCAACTTGGGCACTCTGACCGGCGCGCCGGCGTACTTCCCGCTCAACGCTGGTAGCCCGGCGATCGACGCCGGCGACAACATAGCTTGTCTCACCCCTCCAGTCAACAGCCAATCGCAAAACGGCATCGCGCGACCGGCAGATGGCAATGGCGATGGCGCTGCCGTCTGCGATATCGGCGCTGTGGAAGCTCCGGCGTCGCCTCGGATCTTTTTGCCGGTGGTTCGCCGCTCACCCTAGGGTGGGCTACTGGTAGGCGAAGGCACTGACTGGGTAGGGCGAAGGCTGCCTTCGCCCACCCCAATGGTTACCCATGGCGCGCTTGCACCACCATGCGCATGCCGTGCTTCGGGCGCAGCGTCACTAGCGGATCGAGCATCACGCTGTGCCCTGGCGCAAGCGCCAGCCGGAAGCGCTGCGCGATCGTGGCCAGGATCAGCCGCGCTTCCATGAGCGCGAATGCGTTGCCGATGCAAATGCGCGGCCCGCCGCCGAAGGGGAAGTAGGCGAACTTCGGCAGGCGCTTCTCTAGGTCGCCCAGCCAGCGCTCCGGCTTGAACTGTTCCGGCGCATCGAACCAGCGCGGGTCGCGCTGCGTGACGTAGGGCGAGATCAGCACGGTGCTGCCTTTCGGCACGGGATAGTCGCCGATGCGCGCGTCTTCCTGCGGCTCGCGCGCGGTGACATAGGCTGCCGGATACAGGCGCAAGGTCTCTTTCACTACGGCCTCGGTGAACGGCAAGCGCGGCAAGTCATCAAAGGAAGGCGCGCGCCCGCCCAGCGTCGCATCCAGCTCGGCGTGCAGCGCCGCTTCGGCCTGCGGATGTTGCGACAGCAGATACCACGCCCACGTGAGCGTGTTCGCCGTGGTCTCGTGGCCGGCCACGATCAGCGTGAACGCCTCGTCGCGCGCCAGCGCGTCGCTCATGCCGCCCGATTCGTCCACCGTCGCCAGCATCATCGAAAGCAGGTCGCCGCGATCTTGGCTGGTTTGCCGGTAGCGGGCGATGAAGCGCGCGATGACGGCGTTGATCGTCTGCGTCGCCCATTCGCCCCTGCGCCGGGCCGGCGTGGGCAGCCAATCCGGCGCGCGAAAGATCGTCTTGAACGCCTGGCCGACCTGCTGCTGCCCGATGTCCACGGCGCGCCCGATGTCCTCGCGTTCCTTCGGCGTGAGCTGCTCGCCGAACAACGTCTTGATCACGATGTCGAGCGTGAGCGCCATCATGTCATGGCCGATGTCGCGCGTCTGGCCGGGCTGCCATTCGGCGATGGCCTGTTGCGCGTAGGCGGTCATGGTATCGGCGTAGGCGGCGATGCGCGCGGCGTGGAAGGCCGGCTGGATCAGCTTGCGCTGGCGCTTCCATAGCTCGCCGTCGCTGATCAGCAGGCCGTCGCCCAGCGAGGGGCGCAGCAGCGCTTTAGTGAGCTTCGTCTTGTAGTACTTGGCTGCGTCTTCCACCAGCACCTGATGAACGAGGCTAGGATGGTTGACCAAGCACATGCGAAATGGGCCGAAGCTGAACTGAGCAAAGTCGCCATGCTCGCGCGCGATGCGCGTCAGAAAGCCGAGGATGTCCGTTTGAAAGGCGCGCAGGTTGCGCAGGCCGTTGATCAGTCCCACAGGCCCCGGCGCACTTTGCGCTTGCGTCAAAGAGGGTGATAGCGAGTTCATTCCGGCGCTAATTGTGCTATGCTGTTGATCCTCTCGCTTCCTGCTCATGCGCTCGCGTATGATTCGCGCTGAGACACCCGTGCGAAACTTCGCTTTGCTCTACGCTGAATTGGATGCGACCAACAAGACCAATGAGAAGGTCGCGGCGATGGTGCGCTATCTGCGCAGCGCGCCCCCGGCCGATGCGGCCTGGGCGATTTACTTCCTGATCGGCCGCCGGCCGCGCCAGGCCGTCTCCACGACTAATCTGCGCGCCTGGGCAGCCGAAGCCGCCGGCATCGCCGATTGGCTGTTCGAGGAATGCTACACCGTCGTAGGGGACCTCGCCGAGACCATGGCGCTGCTCGACGCGCGCGCGTCGGCCGATGCTCCACGCTCGCTGACCGAATGGGTCGAGGGTGTGCTGTTGCCCCTGCGCGAGATGGATGAGCCGGACAAAAAGCGCGCCGTGCTTGGCGCTTGGGCCTCGCTCGATTCGCGCGAGCGCTTCGTTTGGAACAAACTGATCACCGGCGCGTTTCGCGTGGGCGTCTCGCAGAAGCTCGTCGTGCGCGCGCTGGCCGAGGTGAGCGGGGTGGATGAGGCGACTTTGTCGCATCGCCTGATGGGCGAATGGCAACCCAGCGCCGATTTCTTTGCGCAGCTCATCGCGCCCGAGACGACCGACGCCGACATCAGCCGGCCATATCCGTTCTTCCTCGCCTATGCGCTGGAGAGCAAACTGCCCACCGATGCGCGCGGACGCTTGTTCGACGCCGACCCGGCCGCCTTCGCCGAGACGTTGCAGGCCGCGCTGGGCGACCTGCGCGATTGGCAAGCGGAATGGAAGTGGGATGGCATCCGCGCTCAGCTCATCCGCCGGCGCGGACAAACCTACCTGTGGTCGCGCGGCGAAGAGCTGATCACCGAGCGCTTCCCGGAGATCGCCGCAATCGGCGCAGCGCTGCCGGATGGCGTCGTGCTCGATGGAGAGATTTTGCCGTTCAAGGATGGGCGCGTCTTGCCGTTCGGCCGGCTGCAAACTCGCATCGGGCGCAAGACGCTCACCAAGAAGATTCTGGCTGAGGCGCCGGTCGTCCTGTTTGCCTACGATTTGCTAGAGCTGGATGGCCGGGATGTGCGCGGCCGGCCGTTGCGCTGGCGTCGCGAGCAGTTGGCGCATTTGGTGGAAGCGTGTCGCTTGCCTGCGCTGAAGCTCTCGCCGATTGTGGTCGCCGAGTCGTGGGAAGCGCTGGGGCAGCAACAGCAGCGCAGCCGTGCGCATGACGCCGAGGGGCTGATGCTCAAGCGGCTGGACAGCCGATATGGGGTGGGGCGCATTGTCGGCGACTGGTGGAAGTGGAAGGTCGCCCCATACACGGCAGATGCCGTGTTGATCTACGCGCAGGCCGGTCACGGCCGTCGCGCCAGCCTGTTCACCGATTACACCTTCGCCGTCTGGGACGGCGACCCGCGCGATGGCGGCCGGCTGGTGCCGTTCGCCAAAGCCTATTCCGGCCTGACCGATGCCGAAATTCGCCGCGTGGACGCTTTCATCCGCGCCAACACGCTGGAGAAGTTCGGGCCGGTGCGCACCGTGAAGCCTCAGCTCGTCTTCGAGCTGGGATTTGAAGGCATCCAGCGCTCCGCGCGCCACAAAAGCGGCATCGCCGTGCGCTTCCCGCGCATCCTGCGCTTGCGCGATGACAAGCGCATCGAAGACGCCGACACCCTGGAGAGCATCCGCGCCCTGTTGCCCGTCGAACCCGAAGCGTGACCTATGGTCGGTGAGCAGGAAGGCGCATTGAGCGCAGCAGGGGAAGCCGCCTTGTCGCGCGTCGAAGGCTGGTTCGCTGCGCAGGGCTGGCAGCCGTTCGACTTTCAACGCCAAGCCTGGCGCGCTTATCTGCAAGGTCGCAGCGGCCTAATTCATGCTTCCACCGGCACCGGCAAGACCTATGCCGCATGGCTCGGCGTGTTGGCCGAGGCGCTTGCCGAACCGGCGAGCGGGCGCGGCGAAGCCGACGCCTCATCGTCGCGCCGCGTCCGGCGCGATGCTGCGCCGCCGCTGCGCGTGTTGTGGGTCACGCCGCTGCGGGCGCTGGCGGCCGACACCGAGCAATCGCTGCGCGAGCCGGTCGAGCGGCTGGGGCTGAACTGGACGGTCGAGCGCCGAACCGGCGACACGGCGACATCGTTGCGCGCCAAACAGAAAACGCGCCTGCCCACTGCGCTGATCACCACGCCGGAGAGCCTTTCGCTCATGCTGAGCTGGCCCGACGCGCGCGAACGCTTTCTCGGTTTGCGCTGCGTGATCGTGGATGAGTGGCACGAATTGCTCGGCACCAAGCGCGGCACGCAGACTGAACTGGCGCTGGCGAGGCTGCGCCGCTGGCAGCCGAACCTGCGCGCGTGGGGGCTGAGCGCGACGTTGAGCAACCTCGATGTGGCGTTACAGGCGCTGGTAGGGATGAACGCGGCCGGCGCCGCGCTCATCCGCGCCGACTTGCCCAAAGAGATCGTCATCGAGTCGCTCCTGCCGGAGCAGGTGGAACGCTTCCCCTGGGCCGGCCACCTGGGTTTGGTGATGCTGCCGCGCGTGCTCGAGGCGATCGCGGCCAACGCAACGACGCTCATCTTCACCAACACTCGTTCGCAGACCGAAATGTGGTATCAGGCTATCCTCGAGGCGCGGCCGGAGTGGGCCGGCCAGATCGCGTTGCATCATGGCTCGCTGGACAAGGCCGAGCGTGAGTTCGTGGAATGCGGGTTGAAGGCCGGCCGGCTGCGCGCGGTTGTGTGCACGTCCTCGCTCGACCTCGGCGTGGACTTTTCGCCGGTGGATTGTGTGTTGCAGGTGGGCAGCCCCAAAGGCGTTGCGCGATTGTTGCAACGCGCCGGCCGCAGCGGCCATGCCCCCGGCCGACCCAGCCGAGTGATCTGTGTGCCGACCCATGCGCTGGAGCTGGTCGAATTTGCGGCTGCGCGCGACGCCATCCGCCGAGGGCATATCGAGGCGCGGCTGCCGTTGAACAAGCCGCTGGATGTGCTGGCGCAGCACGTGGTCACGGTCGCCGCCGGCGGCGGCTTCCGCAGCGACGAGCTGCTCGCCGAGTTGCGCGGGGCGTATGCCTATCGCAACCTCAGCGATGAGGAATGGGCATGGGTGCTTGACTTCGTGACGCGCGGCGGGCGGGCATTGAATGCCTATCCAGAGTTCCGGCGCGTGATTTGCGAGGATGGGGTGTATCGCGTGGCCGACGATGGCATCGCGCAGCGCCATCGCTTGTCCATCGGCACGATCGTCGGTGAGGCGGCCATCAACGTGCAATACCTAAAAGGCGGGCGGCTGGGCACGGTGGAGGAGGCGTTCGTGAGCTGGTTGAAGCCCGGCGAATGCTTCCTGTTCGCCGGCAAGCTGCTGGAGTTTGTGCGTCTGCAAGACAACACGGCATGGGTGCGCCGCGCGACCGGCAAGCGGCCCGCCGTGCCGCGCTGGATGGGCGGCCGCATGCCCCTTTCTACCGAGCTGGCGCGCATGCTGCGCGAAAAGCTCGACCAAGCGCGCCTGGGGCGATACGACGATGAGGAGATGGCCGCCGCGCGCCCTCTCCTGGAGCTGCAGGCTCGGCGCTCCAAGTTGCCCGAGCCGGACGAGTTGTTGATCGAGCGCGTCCAGACGCGCGAGGGGCATCATCTGTTCTTCTTCCCATTCGACGGGCGGGCGGTGAACGAGGGTTTGGCCGCATTGGTGGCCTATCGCCTGTCGCGCCTGCGCCCGATCTCGTTTTCGTTCGCCATCAACGACTATGGCTTTGAGCTGCTCTCGCCCGACCGCGTGGACTTGGATGCGGCGGATGGTTCGCGCCTCCGCGCGCTGTTCAGCCCTGACCATCTGGCGGCCGACCTGACTGCCAGCTTGAATGCGGCGGAGCTAGCGCGGCGGCAGTTCCGCGAAATCGCGCGCATCGCTGGCTTGGTCTTCGAGGGCCTGCCCAGCCGGCGCAAGTCGGGCCGGCAGCTCCAGGCATCCAGCGCGCTGTTCTACGAGGTCTTCAGCAAGTACGATCCCGACAACCTTCTCCTGGCGCAGGCGCGGCGCGAAGTGCTGGAGCGTCAGCTAGAGGAGAGCCGGCTGGCGCGCGCCCTGCGGCGCATCTCATGCGGGCGGATCACGCTGCTCGACGTGGCCCGGCCGACGCCGTTGGCCTTTCCGCTGATGGTTGATCGGTTGCGCGAGCAGCTCAGCAGCGAGACGCTGCTCGACCGGGTGCGCAAGATGCAGGCGCAGTTCGAGGAGGAGTGAGCGGCGGAGCGTGTAAGGGGCGATGGTGACGATCGTGGCGGCCGGCGAGGCGCTGCAACTTTGGCCGGAGCGGGCCGTTTTCTGGCCGCGGCGAGGCACGCTGTTCGTAGCCGATGTTCACTTCGGCAAGGCGGCGGCTTTTCGCGGCGCCGGCGTCCCCGTGCCGGAGGGCGGGTTGGCGGATGACCTGCGGCGTCTGTCGCAGTTGATCGCGGCCACGGATGCCGTGCGCGTGGTTTTCCTGGGCGATGTGCTGCACGCGCGCCAGGGGCGGGCGGCCTCTGTGGTCGCGGACGTTGCGGCCTGGCGCGCGCAGCATTCGCATAGGCAGTTTCTGTTGGTCAGGGGAAATCATGACGCGCAAGCCGGCGATCCGCCCGCGGAGTGGCAGATGACCTGTGTGGACGAGCCTTTCGTTGAGCCGCCGTTGGCGTTTCGGCACACGCCTGCGGCGTCCTCGGCTTACTATGCGCTGGCCGGCCACGTGCACCCATCCGTTAGGCTGCGCGGCAGGGCCGGGCTGTGCGAAAGACTCCCCTGCTTTGTCGTGGGGCCAAGCCGCATGATCCTACCGGCCTTCGGCAGCTTCACGGGGACGGCGGCGATCCGGCCGGCGCCGGACGATCGCATCTACGCCGTCGCCGGCGATGCGCTGGTCGAAGTGTCGCGGTAGCGGTCTGATTGCTCAATCGCGTCAATAAGCTCCGCGCCGGGCTGTGTCGGCGGGCACCAACCAGTCTGCGCAGCAGTTGGTGATGAAGACGACATGTGCGGGCGTTGCTTGATCCCGCGCCCAGCGACAAGCATGGAATGCGCGCTGCGACCGGCCCTTCCTCTTGACAAATGTCTCGCCGACGTTTACCATGCTTAACAGCGTTAACTAAAAGAACGGTGTAAATCATGTCAACCATCGCAGTAAAGCACAGGGCAGCGGACGCTGGCAACGTCAGTCATGAGCGCCGAGCGCGCGAGAAGGAGGCGCTGCGCGAGGCGATTCTGCGCGCTGCCGGCGAAGTGTTCCTCGAGCGCGGCTACGACGGCCTCTCGATGCGCCAGGTGGCCGAACGGATCGGCTACACCGCCACCACGATCTACCTCTACTTCAGGAACAAAGACGACCTGCTGTTCGAGCTGCTCAACGGTGGCTACGCCGAACTGGGCCGGCGACTGGCCGCGGCCGCCGAAGCCAAGCGCGATCCGCTGCAACGCCTCGCAGCGATTGGCCGGGCCTATATCGCGTTTGGCCTGGAGCATCCATCGCTGTATCAGGTCATGTTCATGCGGCGAGCCGATTTCCTGGCGGCGCGCTTCAAAGAAAGCCAGAATGACCAGGTCAATCCGTTTAACGTGCTGGCGCGGGCCGTGGCCGATGCGCTGCAGGCCGGCGTGTTGAAGCCCGGCGATGTGATGAGCTACGCCATGGCGATGTGGGCGGTGGTTCACGGGCTGGTGTCGCTGGCGCTGATCACCCCTGAAGTTGAGGCCGGCCTGATCGAGCGGATGACGCAACTAACTGTGTCGGCCACCCTGAGCGGCTTTCAGGCCGCAGGCGATGCGACGGCGCGCAAGCGACCGCGCCACGGAGGATGAAAACGATGAACGCTGCGAAACCCTCTCTTTTCATGCGCCTGGGCAACGGGTTCATGCGCGGGCTGTTGCGCTCGCCTTTGCACGGCCTGCTCAGCGGCAGCATGTTGCTGATCGGGGTTACCGGCCGCAAGACCGGCAGGGTGTACGTGACGCCGGTGAACTATCTGCCCGATGGCGATGAGCTGCTGATTGTCAGTCTGCGCTCGCGCACGTGGTGGCGCAACGCGCGCAGTGGCGCGGTCGCCTTGAGATTGCGCGGCGCCGATGTGCCCGGCCAGGCGCGGGTGATTGAAGATGAAGCTGGCGTTGCCGCGCAGATGACGGCTTATCTGCGGCGCGCCCCAAAGCTGGCGCGTGCCTTCGGCGTGCGGCTGGACGCGCGCGGAGAACCGGCTGCTGAAGATGTTGTTCGCGTCGCGCGTGAGCGCGTCGTCATTCGGGTGCGGCCGATGAGGCCCGCCCCTGAGGTTTACTCATGAACACGTTTGTGCTCTATCGACAACGCATTCGATCCGCTCTGCTCCTGATCTCCCTGATTCTTTTTCCGGTCACGATCTTCTACTTTTCGCCCTATATCCCGATCGATGGGGCAGCCAACGGCGTTGTTAACGGAAGCTTGATTGTCTTCGGGCTGCTGTTCGCAGCAGCGCTGGTGGTCGGTCGTCTGTACTGCGGCTGGTTGTGCCCCGGCGCCGGGCAGATGGAGGCTGCTTTTGCCATGAACGACGAGCCGGTCAACCGCAAGTGGGGATGGACCAGGTGGGCGATCTGGATTCCCTGGCTCGGCGCCATTGTGACGCTGGCGATCGTGTCGGGCGGCTATCACACCGTTGACCCCTTCTTTCATATCCCAACCGGCGTGTCGCTGGTGCATCCGCTGGGGTATGTCATTTACTTTGCGGTGACGGGCCTGACATTTACGCTGTCCATTGTGGCCGGCAAGCGCGGTTTTTGCCACACCGTGTGCTGGATGGCGCCCTTCATGATCCTGGGGCGCAAAACCAGCAATGCGCTGCGCCTGCCGGCCCTGCGATTGACCGTCACGGACACTGCATGTGTCAGTTGCCATCGCTGCGATCGGCACTGCCCGATGAGTTTGCCGGTGAGCAGGATGGTGGAAGCCGGAAACATGGAAAGCAGCGATTGCATTCTGTGTGGCAACTGCATCGACTCGTGCCGGAAGAAGGTGATCGCGTATCGCTTTGGCCGGCCGGATGGGGCGCCCGACAAGGTCGCAGCGAAATCGCTCACCGTGTGACGATCTGTTCTCTGCCAAAGGAACTGAACATGAAAACGGTGATCCTGGACGGCGCTGCGGCAGATGACGCCATCGGCCGGCGCATTCGATCTGCGCTGCTGAACCAACTGGCTTCTGGAAATCATGACGCGCAAGTCTTTACCCTGCGCGAAAACACAATCGGCAACTGCGCCGGCGACTTCTTCTGCTGGGTGCGCAGCCCCGGCGTGTGCAACACCAACGACGACAACCGCGTGATTGCCGCCGCCATGGTCGGCGCTGACCTGCTCATCTACCTCACCCCCATCACCTTTGGCGGATATAGCGCAACTCTCAAGAAGGCCGTTGACCATCAGATTCAAAACATCTCGCCCTTCTTCACCACCTGGCAGGGCGAGATCCATCACGCCAAACGCTACGACCGCTATGCGGATTTCCTGGCCATCGGCTGGCAGTCCGCGCCGAATCCGGCAGCCGAGGCCATCTTCCGTCACCTTGCCTGGCGCAACAGCATCAATTTCTATGCCGAGGCGTCATGGTGTGAGATCGTGACCGGGGATCTGCCAGAGGATTTGCTTGTCTTTCGAGTCACGTCTGTGCTGGAAGCGATAGGGCATCGCCAGACGATTTCCCGGCCTGCTCTGCCAGACCCGGCCGGCCGGGCTGACCAGCCTTCCTTAACGCGCCGCGCTCTGTTGCTGGTGGGTAGTCCGCGCGCCCGACAGAGCACTTCCTACGCGCTCGGCGATTATCTGATGCAACAGCTCGCCGCGCGCGGCGCGCAGACTGAAACGGTGCACATCTATCCCCTGCTCAACAACTCGCAGAAGATGGAAGCGCTGCTCGCTCAGGCGGATTCCGCCGATCTGATCGTCCTGGCCTTTCCCATCTATGTTGATTCGCTTCCTGCGCCCGATATTGTGTTGCTGGAACGACTGGCCGCCCATCGCGCCGCGCGCTCCGGCCGGGCCGGGAGTTTGGCCGCTCTCGTCAACTGCGGTTTCCCTGAATCGCATCACGCCGCCAATGCTCTGGCGATCTGCGCTGAATTTGCCGCCCAGGCCGGCTTCACCTGGCAGGGCGGCCTTGCGCTGGGCGCCGGCGAGGGCCTGGTGCATGGCAAGCCGCTGAACGAACTGGATGGGCGCGTCCTGCCGCTCAGGAACGCATTGACGCTTGCAGCCGAAGCGCTGACGCAGGGACAGCCGGTTCCTCGCGAAGCGCAGCGTCTCATCGAGAGGCCCTTAATGCCGTCCTGGCTGTATCGCTTGTTTGGCGGCATTAGCTGGCGGCAACAAGCTAAACGCTGGGGCGCGCAAAACGACCTGAAGCGCAAGCCCTATCGGCGCATC
>CALGMA010000012.1 GCA_937959265.1 uncultured Anaerolineae bacterium
CGCCCACGCCCACGCCGGTGCCGCCGACGCCCACGCCCACGCCGGTGCCGCCGACGCCCACGCCGGTGCCGCCGACGCCCACGCCGGTGCCGCCGACGCCCACGCCGGTGCCGCCGACGCCCACGCCCACGCCGGTGCCGCCATCGTCAGGGTCTGAGACGCCCACGCCGTCGCCGCCGCCAGCTAACGATCCTACACCCTCGGCAGATGGGACGCCCGGTGCAGAAGACGGCTCGTCGGTGCAGGCACCGAGTGTAACTCCGGACACATCAGCGTCACCGTGAATGAAGCTACGGCAGCGCTGAATTATCCGGGCCCGGAGCCGGTGCGCCGCTCAAGGTTCGACGATCGCACCGACGAATACCGGGCTGCCCGTGTCGCTGTCCTCGATCACGAAGAAGAAAGGCCGGTCCACGTGCATGGTAAATGTGTCCTCGATTGGCCTAGCTGAAGTGACGCCCATCTGAACAGACGTCGCTGCCGCGGCCTCTGTGCCGGCTTCGTTCACATCCACATAGGCTAGGTGCTGCACGCTGCTGATAAAGACGGCTGGAGGAATCGGTCGCATACCAGAGAAGTCCGCCTTTTGCGGGTCAAAGGCGACCGCCATACCCATCTCTTGCAATACGTCGTTCAAAGTGACGTCATATTTCGCCTTGAAGCGGGGAAGGAGCAGTTGCCCTTGCTTTGGAGCGAATTGTGCACTCCAGGCCTCCCAGTTCTCGCTTGTGAGAATGGATTCGAACTCGGCCAGCGTGTGGCCTTCGTCTGGAAGGAACACGACCATCTGAAGCATATCGCCTGCGTATGGCAGGCGCACTGCCTGGAAGTCGCTGCCTTTCAGGTACTCGAACATGCCGGATCGAAACATGGTCGGCGTCTGCTTTTGCGATCCATCAAGCAGGTTGAAGGGCAGGTCCTGGGTCAGTTCTTTGTTGAAAGGCGTCTGCCACGCGCCGTTAAAGTAGATGGCGCTGATGAGGAACAGCACTGTATCTTGTGGGATGTCGCTCACAATGCCGTTGATCTTGTCGTTGGTCTTGTCGCTTACCCAACCGTTGATAACATCTGGCGCGTCGGGCTGCATGAAATCGAGCTCGCTGATCTCTGCGTCGTAGAAGCGACGTGTGCGTTGCAAGAAGTCTGCGTTGAAAGGAACACCGGCCCGTACCCAGAGCGAGTTGGCGATGGTGAGAACCAGGCTTGGGTCGTCGCGCCTGAGCAACGCCTGCAGCGTGGCGTAATCGGCGTTCATCACGTCCAGCGTCGCGCCTTCGTTTCCCATCGCGGCGAGCATCGTTTGCAGCGTTTCACCGCGTGCACCGTTTGCCGTCATTGCCAGGGCAATCGCGATGTTGGCTGGCGAGATGAAGACGTTCTTGTCGGCGTCCTGCCGGGCGACCCGCCGAAACAAGTCCAGCGCAAACGTAGTTGTTGCCCGCGTGAATTCCGGTCGGATGGCGTTCATAGTTTGTTGCGTATTGCCGCCGGCGGCCTGGCGTTCGGCCGTCGCAGGTGGCGTGGGTTCGCTCATGGTCATCGTCGGTGCTATCGGCGCCTCACGCGCCGGTGCGATAGGAGGGGCCGTGGCACAGCCAGCGATGACACACAGCGTTCCAGCCATGAACCAGCGTCCTATTTGGATTCTCATAGCCGGAACTATAGCAGTCGAAGCGTTCAGCGCAGCACGAACTCGCGCACGTGTGTGTGAAATCCTTCTTGCGGCGGGTCGCGGCGATCCAGAATCGCCACATGCACAGATCGCAATGGTCGCGTGCCGCCGGGTACTTCGAATTCGAGCACCGGGTCTACCAGCTCTTCGACGTATGTCCCACCGAAATTGAGCGTTTCGCCGTCTGCAGTCGCTGCAGCGATGGCGATTTCGAAGTCGCTCATCCGCGCGAGGTGCAGGAGGACGCTACTAGCCAGTTTCGGTTGAGGATAGTGCACCTCAAAGATGAAAGGATTAGCACGCTCGCCACGCATCAGCGTGTCTGGCTTTCCATCGAAGATGTCGGCGGCTTGGCCGATGTCGAGCGCCGAGTGCAGCACGGTCCACTCCTCACCCGCGACGATGACGCGGCTCTCGATCAAACCTGAAGTAGCTTCGGGCTTGTGGATCGGCGAAACGGGCGACGACGATAGCGACTCGATCGGCGCGACGTCCTGTGCGTCGACAGAATTGGCATGTGGCGCGGGCAGGATGCGATTGGCCAGCACGCCGACTGCGATGCCGGCCAACAAGGCCCCGATCAGCCAAAGCCAGGTTGTTGTGTATTGTCGGACGTGGGTCTCCGGCGTCGGGGCGATCGGTTGACCGGCGGTTGGTTGCATCGCCCCAGTTGTTGCGACGGTCTCTTCGATGTTGGCGATTTGCGTTTGCTTTGTCTCCTCGCTGGTGGCGGGAGGAGCAGCCGGTGGATTCACGGCTGAATGACCTTCGGCGTTGAGGGAATCGCGCGTGATGGGTGTTGAATAAACGCGCGCCACAGTCCCCAAGCCGATGCCAAGGCTGGCGAGGATGAAGAGGGCGATCGCCGCCCACACATTCACGAACAAGAGCGGCGCTGCAGCGATGCCCAGCAGCAACGAGAACAAGAGGATCAGGCGCTGCAATCGCTCAGCGGTGGGCATGGACTAAGCCGATTATAGGGCGAAGGACAAGAAGCGCCCTCAGCCTTTGCGTGGGCCAAGGGCGCTTCTGCCAAATCGAACAGATCGGGGTTACATCTTGGACGCCATATATGCGGCCAGATCGCCGACGCGGCACGAGTAGCCCCATTCGTTGTCATACCAGGCGATGACTTTCACCAGGTTGCCGCCGATGACGAGCGTATCCATCGCGCTGAAGATGGAGGAGCGCGTGTCGCCCTTGAGGTCCATCGAAACCAGCGGCTCATCGGTATAGCCGAGGATGCCCTTCATTGGCCCTTCGGCGTATTCCTGCATGGCCGCATTCACCTCGTCCTTGGTGACGTCTCGGCCGAGCACAGCTGTGAAGTCCACCACCGACACAGTCGGCGTAGGCACGCGGAAGGCCATGCCGCTGAACTTGCCTTGTAGCTCAGGGATGACCAGACCGACCGCGCGGGCTGCGCCGGTCTCGCTGGGAACGATGTTCATAGCCGCCGCGCGCGCGTCGCGCAGGTCCTTGGCCGCAACGTCGAGCAGACGCTGTGAGTTGGTGTATGAGTGGATGGTGGTGAGAATGCCTTTCTCGATGCCGAACCGGTTGAACAGCACCTTGGCGACCGGAGCCAGGCCGTTGGTCGTGCACGAGGCGTTCGACACTACGTGATGCTTGGCCGGATCGTATTTGTCGTGGTTCACGCCCATCACGATAGTGATGTCCTCTTTCTTGGCCGGCGCGCTGATGATGACCTTCTTCGCACCGCCGTTGAGGTGCGCGCGTGCCTTGTCGGCGTCGGTGAATAGACCGGTGGATTCGATCACGATGTCGGCCCCGACGCTGCCCCAGGGAATGGCGGCCGGATCCTTTTCGGCAAATACCTTGATGCGATCGCCATTCACGATCAGATCAGAGCCTTCCACCCCGACTGTGCCTTGAAAGCGACCGTAGTTCGAGTCGTATTTGAAAAGATGGGCGTTGGTGTGGGCGTCCACCAGGTCGTTGATGGCGACGACGTCAAACGCGCCGCGATGATATTCGAACAGCGCTTTCAGAACTTGCCGCCCAATCCGGCCGAAGCCGTTGATTCCGATTTTTGTCTTAGACATGATCTTCTCCTTCGAGCTATTTGAGCAACGATCCTTCGATTGAAGGCAAGCGTATCACAACCGCTGTTCAGCGTCTGGCCGGCGATCGCTTCTCGTGGCGATCTCAGTCTTGGATGAACTTCAACACCGCAGCAGCAAGCTTGTCTGAATCGTGACGCCAGGGTTCGGTTTCGTCAGCCAGGTTGGCGCGCACGACGGCGACTGTGCTGCCCTCAACATGTGCATCAGCCAGGACGATATCCATGCCGCTTGGCGCCTTGAAGGTGGGATTGACCTGGTCATTTGCCAGCACTGCATCCAGGATGCCTGGCCCGATGTGTCGCTCGATGGCACGGACGTGGTCGCTCATGCTGAAGCGGTCTGTTTCGCCACGCTCCGTTGCTAAGTTGCATACGTAGATGCACTGTGCCGGCGTTTCTCGCAACGCCTGGACGATCTCCGGCACCAGCAGGTTGGGCATGATGCTGGTAAACAGGCTACCCGGTCCTAAGACGACGAGGTCGGCTTCCAAGATGGCCCGAATCGCTTCCGGATACGCCGGTGGATCGGCCGGCTCCAGCCAGACGCGCTCGATCGGCAAGCCCTTCTTCCCGATGGATGATTCGCCACGCACCGGCGCAAGCGAGGGCATCGGGCCTATCGCAGCGGGAGCCAGGTCCAGCGCTTTGTACTCGGCGCACAGCGTGACATCGGTCAGTGTGCTGGGCACGATCCGGCCCTGGCTGGCTACAACTCGGCTCGATTCCAGGATGGCACGCTCGAAGCTGCCGGTTAACTCGGCCATGGCAGTGATGAACAGGTTGCCGAACGAATGGCCGCTCAGCCCATTGCCGTTGCCAAAGCGGTACTGCATCAACTGCGAAACGAGCGATTCATCGTCGGCCAGCGCCGAGATGCACATGCGGAAGTCGCCCGGCGGCAGCACGCCGAACTCTCGGCGCAATCGGCCGGAGCTGCCGCCGTCATCGGCCACCGTGACGATGGCGGTGATGTTGGAGGTGTGCTGTTTCAAACCGCGCAGCAGCGCTGCCAGGCCATGTCCACCGCCGATGGCGACGATGTGGGGCCCCTGTGAGGTGACATACTGGCGCACCAGTTTTTTGACAATGGGCTGCGTGTCGTTGCCGCGCGCCGACTGGATCAGCGTGCGATTCAGGCGATACAAGCCAAACAAGAAGGCGCCGAGGCCCAGCGCGCCGAGCAAGAGCCCGCGCGACCAGCGCGGGATGAACTGCAGGGTGAGATAGTAGAAGATCGCCGGCAGCGACGCTTCGCGGTAGATCTCGACCAGGATGAAGCCGATGCCGAGGCCAATCAGCGTCACGCCCACGAGCATCAGGATGAACCAGCGCTTGACATGCAGTCCGGGGATGAACCAGAGTAAGTGAGAGCGATTCAACAGTGCGTCTTTCATGGAGCGATGCGCGCAATTGTACTCAGCCGGTGTTTCGCAATCCGGCGCTCACCCCGTTGATGGTCAGTTCGATGACCCGACGCAGCATGACAACCTCCGGTGTCTCCGTTGTTTCGCCGGCATGCATCAGCCGGCGCAATCGGCGGATCATCTCTACCTGGATGTAGTTGAGCGGGTCCACGTAAGGGTTGCGCAGGCGGATGGACTTTTGCAGTACTGGTTCGTTATCCAGCAGCGCGGCCTGGCCGGTGATCACGAAGATCGCTTGACAGGTGCGGTCGAACTCCTGCCTGATGATGCTGAAAACGCGCTCACGGATGCGTTCGTCTTCCACTAACGTGGCGTAGAGCGATGCGATGCCCATATCGGCCTTGGTCAGGCTTTGCTGAGCGTTATCCAGCGTGGTCTGGAAGAAAGGCCACTCGCGATACATCCGTTGCAGCAACGTGCGCGTTTCGCCGCCGCGCTGCAGCATTGCCTCCAATGCCGTGCCCAACCCGTACCATCCAGGCAGCACGAATCGGCTCTGCATCCATGAGAACACCCAGGGAATTGCGCGCAGGTCTTGCACCGAGCGCGTCTGCCTGCGGAACGCCGGCCGCGATCCCACCTTCAACATGCTGATCTCGGCGATGGGCGTGGCTTGTTCCCAGAACTTCAGAAACTCCGGATCTTCGTGTACCAACGCGCGATACGCCTCGAACCCGCGATCGGCGATCTCCTCCATCGTCGTCTTCCACTCTGCCGGAATGGCGAGCGGGTGATCGGCACGTTGCATACCCAGTAGCACGCCATAGGTCACCTGTTCCAGATGCCGGCGCGCTAGGTCGGGGTCCTGGTAGCGCGTGGAGAGCACCTCGCCCTGTTCGGTGATGCGAATCCGCCCGTCCAATAGGCCGATGGGCTGTGCAAGAATGGCTTTTGCCGCAGGACCGCCGCCGCGCGCAATTGTCCCGCCACGCCCGTGAAAGAGCGTGAAGCGAATGCCGTGCTCCCGACAAACCGCGGCAATCGCCTCCTGGGCCTTGTAAAGTTCCCAGTTGGCCGTGATGTAGCCGCAATCTTTATTGCTGTCCGAATAGCCGAGCATGATGAATTGCTCGTCGGCCTGTGCGTGCAGGATGTCCCGATAGATCGGATGGGTGAACATGGCGCGCAGGATGTCCGGCGCATGTTGTAGGTCGTCCCGCGTCTCGAAGAGCGGCGCGATGGGCAGCCGCACACGACACCACGCCATGAGCAGCGCCACCTCCAACACGTCGGATAGCCCATCGGTCATGCTGATGATGTAGATGCCCAGCGCTTCGCGCCCATAGCGTTCCATAGCTTCGCGCGCGAGTTCGAGCGGCTCTGTCACACACAGCGCGCGCTCATCGAGTGGGCCGATGCGATCCAACAGGCTGCTGTTCGGCTGCGACAATTGCGCAGTCAGGAGCACCACTTTTTGCGCCTCGTCGAGTTGTGCGTAGTGGTCGCAGACGCCGCTCTTGGCCAGGATTTCAGCGACTGCCTCTTCGTGCCAGGCGGAGTGTTGGCGCAAATCGAGATGTGCCCAGTGCAAGCCGAACACGTCGAGTTGGTGCTGCAGGTCGCTCAGTTCGCCGCCGGCCAGCAGTGCCGCCCGTCCACGCCGCAGGCTGTTGCCCACTGCATCGAGGATCTCTTTCACCTGGCGCAGTGTGATCGCCGGCGGCCGCATCAGTGGCAAAGATAGGCTCGGCGACAGCGCCAGCGTAGGACGTGCCGTGTTGAACGGATAGAGCGGGTGTGATTTGGTTTGCTGAAAAGCTTCCTGGAGCTGCGCAGTCAGGCTGGCCAGCACCATCCGGTAAGGTTCGTTGGGATAGCGCTGAGCGATCATGCGCACACGTGACGTGGCTGAAGCGCTATTCGTGCGTACGATCAGCGCCTGCATCTCCGACGTGATGGTGTCTCGGCTAATCGAGATACTCAATAAACGCGACAGTTCGTGCACGGCGTTGTGGACTTTGTCAATTGCATGCTCGCGGTGCAACTGCAACGTGTCGGCCGTGACCTGGTGGGTGACGTTGGGGTTGCCGTCACGGTCGCCGCCGATCCAGGAACCGAAAGTCAGCCAACGCGCCGGTGCACGCACACCCGGATAGTGCACATCCAGCGCGGCCTGTAGGTCGGCGTATAGCTGCGGGATCACCTGCCACAGCGTCGAGGTGAAGTACCACAGGCCAGTTTTCACCTCATCGGTCACCGCCGGCTGCATGGTGCGCGCGCGATCGGTCAACCATAGCGCCGCGATCTCGCGCTTGATGGCAGCGGCGAGAGCGTGGTTCTCCCCTCTCCACTTTCCACCCTCCAATCCCCCATGGGCCGAGGCCGAAGAGTCGGAAGCCGGGGGCTGGGCATTCGCCTTGAGCAGGTCCGACAACCGGCGCAGCTTGGTCAGCACCGTACGGCGCTTGGCTTCAGTGGGGTGAGCGGTGAAGACCAACTCGATGGACATCTGATTGAGCATCGCCTGGAGCGTTTCCGCCGTGACGCCCTGGCGCTTCAGTTCGATCAACGCAGCTTCGATGGATTCGCGCACCGGTTCGGCCCGCCGGCCGGCAGCGCGTTCGGCGCGATACCGGCGCAGCTTCATCGTACGATGATGTTCTTCGCACAGGTTCACCAGCTCGAAGTAGGTGGTGAACGCCATGGCCATCTCATAGGCTTCGTCGGCGCTCAGTTCGCCGATGGCAACCCGAAGATGCTCTGCAGCCTGTGGATTGCCGGCTCGGCTCTCCTTGGCTAGCTTGCGCAGATGCTCTTCGAGCGCCAACACATCTGGGCCGTTGAGCTCGGCGATCACCTCGCCGAGCAGATATCCCATATCGTTGATGCTCTCTGCGAGTGGATCGGTCGCGCTGACCGTGTTTGCTGGGTGCTGCATACCGAAGTTATAGATTCAACTCATGTTCGAGAAACGCGGGCTGCGCTCGCTCACTTGCAAACAGAGCGCAGATAGACATGAATGATACGCGTTACGTTCCCTGCGTTGACGTCGGTCGTACAATGTCAATCACGACGCGCCTATGAAGAAAATTCACAAGAACGTGTTCTATCACGCAACCGCCAGTGGCCTGAACGTGGGATGTGTCATCGGCGAAGACGCGGTCATCTGCATTGATCTGCCGCCCGATCCGGCCGAGGCGCGCTCCTGGCGCGCGCAAGTGGCCGAACTCAGCGACAAGCCCATCCGTGCTGTAGTCTTCACCTCGTCAGATCGGATGAGCGCTGAGTCGCTCGCTGCGGTCGGTGCGCCAACGGCAATTGTGCATAACGCCGCCTTTGCACCGGTTGCCGCGCCGGCTGAACCTGCCCTTGCTCAGCCTTTCGAGTCCCCTGCACCCCTGGTGAGAGATCTCAACGGCGCGCCGCGGCTCACCTTCAGCGATTCGTTGAGCATCGTGCTTGGCGTGAAGCATGTGACCTTCGTGGATGTCACCTTTCAAGGTGGCTATTCGCCCGACGCATGCTTCGTCACGCTGCGAGACTCCGGCATTGTCTTCACCGGCGATCATGTGACCGTCGGCCAACCACCCAACCTGGCACAGGCTAACCTCGAACATTGGCAGGCTATCCTGGCTGCGCTGAAGAAGAACCGCACGATCACGACGCTCGTGCCGGGGCGTGGTCCGGCGAGTGAACCGGCCGAAGCAGTGGACGCTACGCTCGATTACATCAAGGCAGCCGCGGTGCGCGTCAGAGCGCTCGTGCGCGCCAATCGCAGCCGGTCCGAAGTGAGCGCGCTCGTGCCCGATTTGATGATGCTCTATGCGCCGAAGGTCGCCCGCAGCAAGGTGTCGCCGGCGTATGAAGTGCTGGTTCACGAAATGCGCGCCGGCCTGGAGCACCTCTACGACGAACTTCAAACCAAAGGCGAAGAAGGATAACGCATCGCGACTCGCAATCGCAAGTTGCTCGAGCCGTGCTCAATTCTCGATTCCCGATGATTACCGTCGTTGGCAGTTTGAACATGGACCTCGTCATCCGCGTGCCGCGCTTCCCCACACCTGGCGAGGCGATTCATGGGGAAGATCTGCAGACGGCGTGCGGGGGCAAAGGCGCCAATCAGGCCTATGCGGTGGCGCGTATGGGCCAGCCGGCTTGCATGATCGGTTGTGTCGGCGTGGACGCATTCGGCGAAGCTATGCTTACAAATCTACGCGCGGCAGGCGTGGACACACAAGGCGTGATCCGTCGCGCCGGTAGCGCCAGCGGCACAGCCATGATCCTGGTGCATGACGCGACCGGGCAAAACGAAATCGTCGTAGCCAGTGGCGCAAACCGGACGTTGACCCCGGCCGACGTGTGTGCAGCCGCAGATCGCCTGGCGAAGTCGGACGCCGTGATCGCTCAGTTGGAGACCAGTTTGTCTGCTACTGAGGCAGCGATGACGATGGCGCGCCGGGCAGGCCGGCTGAGCATCCTCAATCCGGCGCCCTTCGCCCCGCTTGACGACGCGCTACTGCAGTTGTGCGACTATCTCATCCCCAACGAGAACGAAGCCAGCCGGTTGGCCGGTGTCGAAGTACGCGGCCCGGAAAGTGCAGCCGCAGCGGCCCAAGCGTTACGGATGCGCGGCGCGCGCAACGTGCTGGTGACGCTGGGTGAAAACGGGGTGTGGGTGGATGCCGAGGCCTGGCGTGGCCATGTGCCGGCCTTTCCTGTCGCAGCGGTAGATACGGTTGCGGCGGGCGACACGTTCATCGGCGCGTTCGTGACACGGCTGGTAGAGGGCGCGCCCGTACGCGAGGCCACGCAATTTGGCTGCGCAGCCGCAGCCATTGCCGTCACCCGGCCGGGTGCTCAGCCCAGCATCCCGAGCCGAGAGGAAGTCGAGTCTTTCTTGTATGCGCATGGCGCCTGAAAGCCGTCGCCGAACAAAAAGGCTCCCGCATATGCAGGAGCCTTTCGATTGCTCGATGTCATAGCGACTTATGCGCCCTGGCTCTGTCGTTGCTCTAGATAGGCGACGGCTTCCCCAATCGTGGTAATCTTCTGAGCGTCTTCGTCGGAGATCTCACCGCCGAATTCCTCTTCAAATGCCATGATGAGCTCAACCAAATCGAGCGAGTCCGCCTCGAGGTCCTCGCGGAACTTTGCTTCCATTGTGACCTTCTCGGGCGCAACGCCGAGCAGCTTGACAGTAAGCGCCTTGACGCGTTCGAATGTGGACTGGTCTGACATCAATCTATTCCTCCTGTGGTGATCCGTTGGGCATTTTAATCTATCTCTGTGCCACTGAAACACCGCTGGCGGAGAAGGGTTACGGAACCGAGCTATGAAGGATGAACGACGCGCCGACGTGAGCGCGCACGAGGGACATGAGTTGGAAACGCGCAAAGCCGATCACATTCGCATCAATCTGGATGAAAACGTCGCGTCGCGCTTGACCAACGGCCTGGAGCGCTATCGCTTTATGCACCAGGCGCTGCCGGAGATGGATGCGCGCGAAATAGACACCAGCGTAGCTTTGTTTGGGCGGCGCCTCGGCGCGCCGTTGCTGATCTCATGCATGACCGGCGGCACGGAGCAGGCGCGTGTGATCAACCGCAACCTGGCGATTGCAGCGCAACAAGCGCGCATTCCCATGGGTCTCGGCTCGACGCGCGCCGCGGTCGTCCAGCCAGAACTGGCGGATACCTTCCAGGTGCGCGATGTCGCGCCGGACGTTCTTCTCTTCGCTAACATCGGGGCGGTGCAGCTCAACTATGGCTTTGATGCCGATCAGTGCCGGCGCGCTGTAGCGCTGACCGGCGCCGACGCCCTGGTCTTACATCTGAACCCGCTGCAAGAGATCCTGCAACCGGAAGGCGACGTGAATTGGGATGGGTTGCTCGGCAAGATCGAGCGGGTCGTGCGTGCCTTGCAGGCCGATGACATCCCGGTCATCGCCAAGGAGGTCGGCTGGGGAATCTCACCCCGCGCTGCACGTGACTTGGCGAATGCCGGTGTGGCTGCTATTGACGTGGCCGGTGCCGGTGGCACGTCGTGGAGCCAGGTTGAGATGTTCCGCGCGCGGAACGACGTCCAGCGCCGCATCGCCGAGGCATTCGTGGATTGGGGCATCCCTACGGCCGATTCGATTCGCTATGTGCGCGAGGCTGCGCCGGAGGTGGTCATCTTCGCCAGCGGCGGTCTGAAGAACGGGGTGGATGGTGCAAAGTGCCTGGCTTTGGGTGCAACGCTGTTCGGTATGGCCCGGCCATTCCTGCGCGCGGCCACGATCTCCCCGGAAGCGGTCGGTGATGAGATCGCCGTGATCCTCGGCCAGCTCCGTGCCGTGATGTTGTGCACCGGCGCGCACGACCTAGCAGCGTTGCGCAACGTAGAACTGATCCATGCGTGACACGAATGTGAAATGGCGCGCCTCATACACCGATCCAACGTAGATATGCGATACACTCAATCAACACGATCATGTTGATCCTGGATGCCATCCGCGCCTACGTTGAACCCATCGAGCAACGCATCCATCTGGGCGAGGTCTTTCATGACGGTGCCTCCCTTGCAGAAGACTATCACGCCTTTGTTGCGCATGTCCTCCGGCCGATGTTGCCCTTGCGCTACGGCCTGGAATGGGGCAGGGCGTTCTCGATAGACGACGTAACCACACGCAAAGACAGCATCCTCATCTACGACGCGATCTTTGCCTTGCCGATGGGGCGGCTGCTGCCATGCGAAGGGGTGTATGCGATGTGCGAGGTTGCGCCGCACCTGGATCAGGAGATGTTCGTCGAACACCTGCACAACGTGGCTTCGCTCAAACGGATGCATCGCGCCAAGGCGACGGCCCACGACGTGACGCCAATGCACCACCTGGGAGTGTTCGGCGCGCGCTACGCGCAGCTCTCCGACGATAAGCTCAACCCCTACCTGGGTTACGTCTTCGCGGCAGAAGCAACCGCACCGGATTTGCTGCTGCAGCGCCTGAACAGCCTGATCGAAGACAACGTCATCCGGCCGGAACACACTCCCGACGCGATCGTATGCTTCCGCGATCGTTGGATAATCACACGCCAGACCCGCACTGGCGACGCCGCCGTGCCTCGCAGCAGCTTTGCCAAATTCGGCCTTTGGCGGCCAGATTCGCATTTGATGCCACTGCTCTACGTGTTGCTCAACGTCAGCCTATCGCAGATCCAGTTGCGCAATCCTGATCTGCTGCGACCGCTAGCGGCGCTGACGAAGTACAAGTCGGCGCAGTCCGATGAACACTGAGATCCGGCGAGGCGCTACCGCGCCGGCGTTTGCACCAGCCTGGCTGCTACGTCGCGCATGATCGAACCGTCGGGGTTGAGCACGCGCGCCTTGAACTGCCAATCGCCATCGTTGGTGTCAATCTTCAGCAAAAGCGCGTTGTAGCCCCGCTTCAGCTCGATGGGTGGCAGGTCAATGTCGCGCAGATCGTCGGGCATGTAGCGGCTCACTTTGTTGCGCCAGATCTCTTTGCCGTTCAGCCAGGCAGCCAGTCCGTCGTCCGAGTTCATCCCCAGCAGGCCCTTGCGATCCTCGGGTGATTCGATCCACACAAAGGCATAGGCCACAGTCTTCCGCGACGGCGTGATGTAATTCAGCAGGTTGATGTTGCGCGACGGGCTGCGGATCGCCCAGGCAGTCTTGTCGCCGGGGCGGGCGATGTAGCTGGCTTCGCCGCCGGGCAGGACGTCGTCGTCCAGCGTGCCGTAGGGATACCCGCCGTTCAGCCACCACGCGCGAATGTAGCCGTCGCTCGGAAATGGATAAATGTTGACCTTGGCGGCGGCAAGGTTCCCTTTGTTGTCGGTTGCGGTGAAGATGGCCTCGACGAAGCCATCATCGCGCAAATCGGCCGGCATGACGAAGCTGGCCTGTAGCCCGGTCGTGCTGGTGATCGGCGTGGCGCGCCGCCCGTCGTAGCGGGTGATGCGCCATTCGGTTGCTGCGGCGTTCCTGGCCTCGCCGCGCAACCGCACGGTCTGACCGGCCAGGTAGGTGTCGCCGTCGAACGGGGCGAGGATGGTCGCCGAGGGCTTGTTGCTTACCACGGGTCGGGTGATCGTCGTCAGTGCGCCGACGGGGCTGCCTTCATACACGATGCGCCGCAGCCCGCCGGAGTAGATCGAGAGATACCACAGCGCGCCGTCCGGGCCGAACTGGATGTCCACCGGTTCACCCATCTGCTTGCCGAAGGGGATCGTTTCCTTGAAGCGCCCGCGTTCGTCCAAGACCGTGCGGTTGATAGCTTGTGTGGAGTAGTCGCCCCAGAAGAAGTTGCCCTTCATCTCTGGCGGGAAGTTGTTGCTGGTGTTGAAGTCGCCTGCCGTCACCGAAGCGTTGTTCTCGTTGTGATGATAGCTCAGCTCCTTGGGCGTCGTGGTCTTCGCGTTGATGCCACGACATTCCGGCGCGCTTTGGAACTCCGGCCGGTCCATGCTGCCTTCGACGCACGGCCAGCCGAAGTTCGAGCCCTTGGTCGCGATCATCAGCATCTCGTAGGTGTTCCAGCCTACATCGCCAACGTAGGGCAGTTGCGTCTCCGGATGCAAGGCAAAGCGGAAGGGGTTGCGGTAACCATACGACCATATCCGTGAACGCGCGCGCTTGGGGAAGCGCGGGTCGTAGAACGGATTGCCGGGCACACCGTTGCCGGTGCGCGGGTCAATCCGCAGCACCTTACCTTGCAGTGTGTTGATGTCGAGTGCGGTGAGCGAGAGCTTGTCGGGCATGGCCGAGAGCGAGCCTTCGCCCAGCGAGACCCAGAGCAACCCGCGGTTGTCGAACTTGAGCGTGCCGACCGAGTGATTCTGCGTGTAATTCCAGTGGTCGTCGAACAAGACGAAGGCGCTGTTCGGCCTGACCACATCACCCTCGACGGTGTAGCGCACCAGCCGGCTGCGGCGAGGTTCATCTACGTCCGTAGCCTCGCCCGGCGCGTCCCATGCGTAGAGCAGGTAAATCCAACCGTTCTCGGCGAAATTCGGGTCGAGCGCCATACCGATTAGGCCGCGATCCACGAAGCTGTTTACCTCGTCGCGGATGTCAATCAGCGGCTGTACGTAGAGCACGCCGTCCTTCCACACCTTGACCCGACCGGCTTTCTCGGCGATGAAGATGCGGCCATCCGGTGCGAAAGTGAATGTCGTCGGCAGCTCCAGGTTCGAAGTGATTGGCTCGACTTTGAATCCTGGCGGCACCTCCAAGGCGCGCGTGGGTTTAGCTTGAGACGTGCCCGCAGTGGAAAGTGAAGGGCCGAAAGTGATGATAAATGCGAGCGCAAGAATAGGGATGCGCCGCTTGAAGTTCAAACCACGTAATTCCACAATAAGACTCCTGGGCCGCAGCAGTACCGGCGGCTAGGGAATTTCGATGAACACGATATCGTCCGGCCATGGGTTGCCATCGGCCATGCGGGCAGTCAGACGCTGGCCGGTCTGCCGGTCGTACCAGCCGATGCGCAGCCGCTGGGCTTCTGGGGATAACGCAATGACACGCACATCGCGCACCTGCTCCCCTGTCTCCCACAGGCCGGTGGGGTACTGCCCGTCGAACGGCTCGGCGTCTTGTTGGCCGATCTGCGCGCCGTTCGCATTCAGGATGTGCACGAAAAGCGTGTAATCGCTGCCAGGCGGTTTCAGCGCCGTCCAATCGAAGGCGACGTGATCCGGCGCGAAGTGCACTCGGTCGAGGCGTATTGCGTCGCCGAACACGGCGATCGGCGGCTGCGAGGATGCAGGTGGCAACGCTGTAGCCGCTTCGACTTTCACCCGGTCAATCAGGAAGGCGCGCGTACTTGTGCCGTCGATCTGCGCGGCGCCCGGCTCCGGATATAACTTGAATAGGCTGAGTTGCACACGAGCCGGGCCACGCGGCGCCGTTGCATTAATCGGCAGCCAGTATGCGTCGCGAAAGTATGCGCCGGGCTGCCAACGCTGTGTGGCAAAGCGCCCTCCGAAGGGGATGGCCATTTTGCGCCCGATCACTTCGCCATCGAGGTCGAGCGCCTCCAGCACTACGCGGTAGCTCTGGTTGATCGGCCGCAGCGCACCCCAGTAGAGCGTCACCTCCAGGTGCTCGCCGGGCTTCAGGCGTTTGGCGCCGACCTCAGCGTGCAATAGCTCGATCGCGCCGTCGAACATGGCGACGCCGGCGCTGGGCAGACGATAGGCTGCAATGAGAGCCTCGCGGCTCATAATGTCGGGCGTGGCGTAGGCCGGCCAGAGCGTGGCGAACGGCGCCGCAACGGCCAGCGCAAGCAACGACCCTGCACCGGCGATGGACGTTGCAGGCCAGGCGCGTTGTGGTGCGAGCGTCAGCCAGCCCATTGCCGTCAACAGCACGACCGGCGCGACGCCCGGCATGATCAGTCGGCTGTTCTCTGTGCCCACATAGCTGCGCAGCCACCATGCGAACATGGCCATGGTGGCGATCTGCCAAATCATCAACAAGGTGAAGCCGGCGCGGTTGCCCACCATCGGCAGCCGACAAGCGAAGGCGACGACGCAGCCGATCACGGCCAGCGCCAGCGCAACGAACAGCACGACGTTCACCCACTCATCGTAGTGCAGCTCGATGCCCAGGTTGCCCCAATACGATGTGAACCACAACGGCAGCGTTGCAACGACTTCGCCGGCGCTCAGTGGCGGGATGCGCAGCAGCGCCGCATTCGCTGCCTGCACCTGCGCCCACGCCAACGGATGGCCGTAGTTGAGTAAGTTGAAAATGAACCACCAACCGGCCACGGCGGAGAAGCCGGCCAGCAGTGCTGCAATGCGCGTCAGCGGACTTTTGCGTGGCGTGACCAGAAAGACGGCAACCAGCGCCGGTGTGAGCAAGCCCAGCCCTTGCAGCTTGCATAGCGTGGCTGTGGCCACCAATGTCCCGAGGACGAAGAATGCGCGCGCTGCGCCGCAGCCGCGCGCGATCGCCGGATTCGTCATACGTACCATCCACCAGCAGGTCGCTGTAGCGGCCAGCGTAATGGCGATGTCGTTGCTGACGACGCTGCTGAGGTGAATGAACTTCGGGTTGAAAGCCACCAACGCTGCACAGAGTGCGGCTACCCATGTGCGTGAAGCATCGGTGATGGCGTGGCCGGTGAAGATGCTGCGCGCGATTAAATACACAAGGATGATCGTCGCTGCGCCCAACAGCGACGACAGCAAGCGCGCTGCCCGCACAGCCCACACTGCGCCCTGATATGGCCAATCTTCAGCAGCAGTATGAATGTGTTGACCGCGCACGCCGGTGTAGCCCTGGTTGAGCGACCGGTCGAACCAATCGGGGTTGAGCTGGACTAACTGGTCGAGGTTGCTGCGGTCGAACGGGCTGATGACCAGTGCCGTCAGCGCATAATACAACACCGGCTGCGTTACTTCGTGCGAGGGCAAGTCGCGCTTCAGGTCTGGCAAGCGGCGCTCGTTGGCCAGGTAGTGCGCGTAGCGGAAGTGGGAAGCCTCGTCGGGCGCCTCGAACACCGGCAGCGTCACGTTGTAGACCACGCACAGCGCCAGGAACGCAACGAGGATGAAATTGAGAATCGAGAAGGGGTGATCAGGGTAAATCCCTCCTCTCCCTAACTGCTGGCTTCCGGCTTCCGACTTCTGGATGCTGGCCTGTGAACTCACTGCGTCAGCCATCGGAACAGGTTGCGCGCGTAGGTGCGGTTGTCGAACGCGTCAATGTCGGTGCCCGGCCCCGGCCCGTTGTGAAAGGTATTGCGGTCGCATGTGCCGGCTAGCTTGCCGCCGCGAGCGTTCTCGCGCACCCACGTGCAAGCGACCACATCGCCAGGCTGAATTTTGGCTTGCTCCGCCGGCTGCAGGGCGCAACCGCTGCGCTCCAGCGGCGAACACTTCGCCAACACTTGATGCTCGCTTAAGCGCGCCGCGCTGATGAGGAATTGGCTGCTGCCCTCGGTAGCGAACGACGCCACGCCCTGCATGATGGGGTGGCTGGTCACGATGTCGGTGATCTGTGTCGCCGGCTGGAAGTTGTCGGGGAACACTTCGACCCCAAATTGCCCGAGGAAGCTATTGTCGCTGGCCCAGTTGTCTGGGCCATATTGAAAGTCGGCATAGACGAGGACGCGACCGCCGGCATCATAGTACTCGGTCAGCGTTTGCACTTCGCCGGTGCCCAGCAGGCGACCGTTGGAGCCGAGCACGACCAGCGTATACGGGGACAGCAACGCCGGCGTGATCGCCTCGTTGGCCGTGAGAATGTATTCGTCCACCGACAACTTCAGATCGCCCTCCAGCACCTCAGTGCGCAACCGTGAGAAGCTCTCTGACTTGCTGCCGTCGTCATGCACACGTGAGTGCGGATAACCGGTCTCCGGGACGTGATCGCCGTTAATGAACAACACGCGTTTACGGCCCTCGACGGTCGTCGCAGGTAGGTAGGCGCGCGGCGTCAGCGTGGCTTGTGGCTCTTGTTGGCCGAGTGGATCGGTTGGCGCTGCCGACAGTTGTGCTGGAGACGGGGCTGCCCCGCAGGCCACGAGGGCGATGCACAACGTTGCGGTGGGCCAGAAAGGTCGAGATCGCACAACGAATTGGATTATAAGGGTGACTATTTGACTACAATCGCGGTTGGATCGGTGAAGGTATGGCCTTCGCCTGCTCGGCGGACCCTTTCAGACATGCGCTGAAGCGCAATACAATACCGATCACGCTATGCTTCCCATCGAACGCCGTCTGCGCACACTCTTCCACGAGCAAGTCGTCGCCATCATTCGGGTCGCCGAAACCGAACGCGCGCTGGGGTTGGCGCGCGCCTTAATAGCAGGCGGCTTCCGGTGCGTAGAGGTCACGATGACCGTGCCTGGCGCGCTAGACGTGATCAAAACCCTGTGCGCCGACGTGTCTGAGGACGTGTTGATCGGCGCCGGCACGGTGACCAGCGCGGCCGAAGCGCGCCAGTGCATCGAGGCCGGCGCGCAGTTCCTCGTCTCCCCGATTTGCGAGACCGACATCATCCGCCCTAGCCGTGAAGCCGGCGTGGTTGCCATCCCCGCCGGCATGACGCCGACCGAGATCATGCATGCCTGGCGTCTGGGCGCGCATGTGGTCAAGGTCTTCCCTGCAGGCGCCATCGGCGGTCCGGCCTTCATTCGCGCCGTGCGCGGACCGCTGCCCGAAATTCCGTTGTGGGTGAGCGGCGCTGTGCAGCCGTGCGAAACACAAGCGTATCTGGCTGCCGGCGCGCAACTCGTCGGCTTGAACGCCAGCATACTGCCGAGTTGCTTGATCGAATCCGGTGACTGGGCCGGGCTTGCTACCGCAGCCCGCGCCATGCTGAACGAAGCGCGCCACACAGCGAAGGTCGTGTGACCGGCAAGGTGAGAACCCGCCGCACCTGCGAATCGTCGTCTGGCCGGTAGGCAGTTGGCAGGGGTGCATTTCTGGCGAGGAGGGGCATGCGCAACATATCGAGGGTAGGCGCAGGCATTGCCTGCGCCTACCCATGTCTCGCCCCTACAGAGAAATGCGCCCGTTAGCAGCCGCGAGCAGATACAATTTGATACGTCACCGTGCGCTGTTGCGGATGATGCGCAAGCGATGCTCAGAAGTTTGTTTCGACCGCTTTACTTGTTGTTCGCGACGCTGGTCGTCGGCCTGGCGTATGGGGCGGGCATGCTGGCCTACCACCATATCAACTACCAGAATCGTGTCTTTCCCGGTGTGCGCTTGCAGGGCATAGACCTGAGCGGCATGACGCCGGAGGAAGTTTTCGCCATCGCGCAACTCCAATCTCAATACTTCCATTTGCCCGCGATCAGCTTGCGGGCGGCCGAACAACGGTATGTCTTTCGGCCGGCCGACTTCGGCGTTGGCCTCGATCCGGCGGAGACGGTGCGCATCGCGCTTAACGTCGGGCGTCAAGGTGACCTGCAGACGCAGATCCGTCAGCGCTTCGAGGCATGGTGGCACGGGATAGATGTGTCGCCCGTTGTGCGAGTGGATGGTAGCGAGATCGTGCACATCGTGCAGCAAGTAGCCAAGCAGACCGAGCGACCGGCCATAGATGCGCGCATCGTGTTCGAAGGCAACGTCCCGCGCGCGTCGCCGTCCCAGGTCGGCCGCGAGCTGGACGAGGCGATGGCTCTGCAACTGATCCGTTCGGCGGTGCTGACGAATCGGCCGGCGGACATCGTGCTGCCCTATAAGACGCTCGAGCCAAAGGTTGCTTCGGTTGTTGCGGCGGCCGACGCAATCGCGCGCATCGTGAGTGACGATCTGGTTGTGATGGCGCCACGCTGGGACGACGCCGGCAATCCGCTGCTGCCGCTCGAAGCGTTCCGCATTCGCAAAGAGGATTTGCTCGACTTCGTGCTGATCGAGCAGCCGCCGGACGACCCGGCCAACATCAGCATACGGATGCGGCGAGAAAAACTGCGCGCGCTGCTCGAGCCGCTGGGCAAAGCCGTAGCGCAGAAAGCGCAGAACGCACGGTTCACGTTCAACCTGTCCAGCGGCCAGTTGCGCGCCATCGCGCCCTCGCGCGATGCGCGTGTGCTCGACATCGAAGCTACGCTGGATGCGCTGGAGGTTGCCGCGCGCAGCGCCAACCGCGTCGCAACGCTCGTGGTCAACATCACGCCGGCGCCTGTGCCGGCCACAGCCACGGCGCAAGACCTCGGCATCACCCAGCTCATTACCCAGGCGACGACTTACTTCAAAGGGTCCAGCGCAGCCCGGCTAGCCAACGTCAAAGTTGCAGCAGCGCGCTTCAACGGCGTCGTCATACCGCCTGGCGCGGTCTTCTCGTTCAACGAATATCTGGGCGATGTATCGGAGAAAGAGGGCTTCCAGGAAGGCTTGATCATCGTCGGCAACCGGACGGTGAAGGGCGTTGGCGGCGGCGTATGTCAGGTCTCGACCACAGCCTATCAGGCGGCGCTGCGCGCCGGCTTCCCCATCGTCGAGCGCTACCCGCATGGCTATCGCGTCAGCTACTACGAACGCGGCATGGGACCTGGCTTCGATGCGTCGGTGTTCTCGCCTTACGCAGACTTCAAGTTCATCAACGACACGAATGCCCATCTATTGATCGAAACGATCTACGATCCGGCGCGCGTCACGCTCACCTTCAAGTTCTATGGCACGTCCGACGGCCGTCAGGTGGCGATTAGCTCTGCCACGATCACCGATGTCGTGCCGCACGGGCCGGATATCTACGAACGCGACACCGAGGGAGAGGTGCCGCCTGGCCAGGCCAAGCAGGTAGATTACGCCGTGGATGGCGCGACGGTCTTCTTCACGCGCGTCGTCACGCGCAACGGCGAGACGCTGATCAACGAGCGCGTGGTGAGCAAGTATGTGCCCTGGCAAGCGGTCTATCGCTATGGGCCGGACTTCACACCGCCGGAAGGCGCAATCGTCAAGAACTGAGCGCGGCCGGGAAGCGTGCCGGCAAACTGATCAGGGTGCCGTCAGGACGTCTATGGCCTGCCTAATGTGCGGATCGTCCTCGGCCGTAAAATCTTCCCAGGCCGACTCGGACAGGATGTTCGGTGTCACGCCTTTGCCGCGCCAACTGTTGTTCTTTACACCGATGTAGTCGCCGGTGGGAATCTGGATGCGCAGGCGCGAGCTGGGCAGCGTGGCCGTGGCGAATTGAGCGATCTGACCGCTCGTCTTTGTCCCAACGATCTGCGCGCGGCCGAGGTCTTGCAGGAGACCAGCAAACGCCTCGGCCTGTCCGCTCGTCAGCTCGCTGACGAGCACAGCCAGCGGCACTTCCTGGGAACCGGCGATGCTCTTTCCGGCGATCTCGATCTTTTCTTTCTTGCTGCGCGTCTGCACGGTACCCACCTGGCCGTTCGCAAATAAGCTGAGCATCTCATCCAGCGGGAACTCGTTGCCGCGGATGATGCGCAAATCGAGCACTACGCCGTCCACGTTGCGATCTGCGCTCAAATCGCGCAGTGCGTCGGCTGTGTCGGCGCGCATCGTGCCCAGTTGTGTCGGGTTCGGCGCGATGTAGCCGATGTTCGTGTCGGGCAAGCGCTTGTAGCTGATGGGGCTGCGCGGCTCGACCGGACGGCGCGTCAAGGTGACGTCGCGCGAGGGCTGACCGGGCGTGCGCACGGTGACGGTGACCTTGCTGCCGGTCTCGCCGCGCAGTTTGGGGATCAGCTCGTTGCGTTTGGCAAACGTCACCGGCTCACCTTCGATCGCGATGATGGCATCGTGTGGCTTGATGCCGGCGCGATCGGCCGGCGAGTCGGGATACACTGCCAACACCAATAGGCGATCCTTGCCCTCCTGGGGCAGGTCAATCAAGACGCCGATGCCGGAATATGCCCCTGAGCTGCCGGATGACGGCTGGCTTTGCGCGGGCGGAAGCACGATCACTTCTTCATCTTTCAGCTCTGCGATGATCTTTTGCAAGCTCTCGACGAAGCGCGCCTCATCACCATCGCCCTGCGCGATCTTCAAGCGTTCGGCATCAACAGTCGTCTGCCACTCGTCGTTGATGGCATCGGCGTTGAGGTAAGTCTCGCGCAGACTCTGTACGGCAAAGTCGAAGTCACGTAGTTGCGCAGCTACCTTGGGTGACACATCCACCGGCACGGCCGGCGTCACCCGGCGATTGAAGAGACTGCTAAAACTGGGGCTGCCCACACACGCAGTGAGTGTGAGCAACATTGCTAAGCCTGATCCGATCAATAGACGGTTTACCCTGCTCATCTTCGACTTCACCTCGCTATTCCTCTAAACGCAACCCGCTCAAAAGTCGAAACTCGCCTGCGCATCCACGGCCCCCCCGGGCTTCTTCCGAATGGCGGTAACTAGGACGACGATCGCGCGCTTGCCTGGTGTGGCTCCGCTGCAATAAATTATATTGCGGCGCAGGCGCGTTCTCCCTACGCAGTAGTCGCATCGGCTCAAGTGGTCAGGGTGGCTTGAACGCGGGCGTCAATCGCGCAACGCCCGACAAGCTTGATGCCTGTCGGGCGTTGAACCTATTCGCTCCTCGTCGGGGTTAATTTTGCCCTGCGCTCAGCGCACGCGGCAGAAGTTGGTCAGGGCGCCGATTCGCTCGATCTCAACCGTGACTTCGTCGCCGTCCTTCAGCCACACCGGCGGCTTCATGCCCATGCCCACACCGGGTGGCGTGCCGGTGGCGATCAGGTCGCCGGGCATCAGCGTCATGAACTTGCTGAGGTATGACACCAGCGTCGCCACGTCGAAGATCATCTCGCGCGTGTTGGAGTTCTGCACCACTTTGCCGTTCACCAGGCAGCGGATGGCCAGGTTCTGCGGGTCGGGGATTTCATCGGCGGTGACCAGGCACGGGCCGACCGGGCAAAAGCCATCGAGCGTCTTGCCCAGTGTGAACTGTTTGGCGCTGTCGGTGAGCTGGATGTCGCGCGCGCTCACGTCGTTCACGCAAGTGTAGCCGCCGATATAGGCCATAGCGTCTTCCTTGCTTACGCGATAGCACGGCTTGCCGATCACCACGCCCAGCTCGGCTTCCCAGTCCACTTGCTGCGTGGCGTCGGCATACCAGGTGATTGCATCGCCCGGATGCGCCAGGGCGTTGGCGAACTTGGCAAATACCACCGGCCGCGCAGGCGGCTGAGAGTTGCTCTCTTTGACGTGATCCATGTAGTTCAAACCGATGCAGATGAAGGAGCGCGGTGTGAACGGCGCGCGCAGGCGTGGCAGAGCCGGCATCTGGTGCGCAGGGTCGGCCATCAGCCGTTCGGCCTGCGCCCGCGCCGGGGGATTCGATGCGATCTCGAGCGCGCTGCCTACTTCGGTGAGGTCTACGGCGCCGCCGTCGGGGTGCAGTGCGCCCACGCCGGTGCGCCCGTCGAGTTCGTAGGTGATGAGTTTCATAGCGTGCGAAGTGTAAGCCAGATTCGCCGGGCTTGCCGGCCCGCTCGGTTTGCGCGGATAATACGCACAGCCGTCCACACTGCGCACGACGCCCCCTTCCCACTAAGGCTCAAACCGAACAGGGATCGGCTCTCGATCCAGGCCAAGACCAGAGTTGATGCACGATATTCCCCTGCTGATCCACATCGCTGTCGCGCTCAGCGTGGCGTTTTTGGGCGGCGTGCTCGCCCGACGTATCGGTCTGCCGACCATCGTCGGATATTTGCTCGCCGGCGTCGCCATCGGTCCCTTCAGCCCGGCGTTCGTCGGCGATGTGGAGACCATCAGCCAGCTCGCCGAGCTGGGGGTGATCTTTCTCATGTTTGGCGTTGGCATTCACTTCTCGCTCCGTGATTTGTGGCAGGTGCGCAGCGTCGCCTTGCCAGGTGCGATCTTGCAGATGATTGCTGCTTCTGCACTGGGGTTCGCATTCACGCGCCTGTGGGGGTGGTCGGTCACGTCCGGCTTGGTGCTCGGCGTGGCAGTCTCGGTGGCCAGCACGGTGGTGCTACTGCGCGGGCTGATGGATAACGGTCTGTTGAATACCAAGCATGGCCGCGTCGCGGTAGGCTGGCTGGTGTTGGAAGACCTGGCCAGTGTGCTGATTCTGGTCACGCTGCCGGTGGTCGCAGTGGCCGGCCCGAACGCCGGCTCACAGAACATTGCCTGGACGGTGGTCAAAGCAGGCGCTTTCGTGGCGTTGACGCTATTTGTCGGCGGACGCGTCGTGCCGTGGGTATTGCTGCGCGTTGCGCGCACGCGTTCGCGCGAGCTGTTCATCCTGTTGGTGCTGGTGCTGGCGCTGGGCACAGCCATTAGCTCCTCAGAATTGTTCGGCGTGTCGCTGGCGCTGGGGGCGTTCCTGGCCGGGGTGATCATCAGCGAGTCCCCGCTCAGCCATCAGGCCGGCGCCGATCTGTTACCTTTCCGCGAGGCGTTCGCCGTGCTGTTCTTTGTGTCGGTGGGCATGCTGGTCAACCCGGCATACTTAATCGCCAACGCCGGGCATGTGCTGGCGCTCACCGCGCTCATTGTGATCGGCAAACCGGTCATCACAATCCTGCTGGGGACGATGCTGCCGGCGCCGGCGCGCACCTCGCTGGTCGTTGCTGCCGGCCTCAGCCAGATCGGCGAATTCTCGTTCATCATCGGCCAGGCGGGGTTGAATTTGGGCTTGCTCGATCGCGATCAGTACTCGCTCATCCTGGCCGGGTCGCTGCTATCCATCACGCTGAACCCGTTCATGTATCGGCTGATTCGCTCGGCCGAGTCGGTTCTGCGCCGCTGGCCGGCATTTTGGCAGCGGTTGGACAAGCATGGCCCGGAGCAGCCGCTGCCGCGCGAGACCCTGAGCGACCACGTGGTGATCGTTGGCTACGGGCGGGTTGGCCGGCACATCGTAGATGTGCTCGGATCGCTCGGCGTCCCACATCTGGTCGTAGACTCCGACGCGACGCGCGTTGCTGCCCTGGAGCAGCGTGGCGTCCCGACATTATTCGGCGATGCGGCTAACTCGGAAATCCTGGCACATGCGCACTTGCTGCGCGCCCGGGCGTTGGTTGTGGCGCTCCCCGATGAAGCCACGACAGAAATGACGGTGATGAGCGCGCGTCGGCTTGCGCCCGATGTGCCGATCATTGCACGAGCGATCACACCGGACGGCGTCAAGCGACTGGCCATGCTGGGCGCGCAAGACGTAATTCATCCAGAGTTGGAAGGTGGGCTGGAGATCGTCCGCCACACGCTGCTACGACTCGGCTTGCCGATTCGCGAGGTGCAACAATACGCCGATGCGGTGCGGCGTGAGCACTACGATGTCGGCGCCGGCGCGGAGCGACATGCGCTGCGACAGTTCATGGAAGCCGCGCAGATCCTCGAAATCACGCTCTTTGAGTTAGCAGAGGACAGCCCGGTCGCCGGCATCACGTTAGCAGAGGCGGATATCCGCGGGCGGACGGGCGCGTCGGTGGTCGTCATCCTGCGCGGGCAGCAGATCATGCCCAACCCGAAATCGCACACTGTGCTGCTGCCGGGCGACCACATCGGCCTGGTCGGTGACGTGGAACAGATCGCCGCCGCTGAGCAGATCATCACGCAACCGGCGCGCATTGAGGCGCGGTCGGTCACCTGATCTGCAGCTCGTATCCGGCCGGCTCGGTGGTGCCCTGCGTCGTGGGCGAGATGGCCAGCACGGCGCTGCGCACCGTCCCGCCGAAGTCGAGCATCAGCGCGCCGGCATTGTCGGTGAGCGTCATGCGTTGTAGCCGACGTTTGCCGTCGCGGTCGGTGAGGATGACCTGCACCTGCCAACGCTGCGGCAGCCAATTGCCGACGCGCACCCAGCCCTCTGCCTGCCAACCCAAGTCGGCACCTGCGTCGTCGTAGAAGCCAATCTCCGGGATGGCAATGTTATCTACCGCCAATCCTTCGCGATTGATCGCGGCGTCGGTGACCATCTCGAAGCGCAGCAGGATCTTCTTGCCGGCGAATTCGTCCAGGCTAAGGCGCTCGTCCAACCAGCGCGGTGCATCGGTCTTCTCGGTCCCGCCGGATGGGCCGGTGTAGCCACAGCCCAGGTTGGCATTTTGTGGGTTGTCTGTGGTACAAGAGGTAGGCGAGAGCACCTTCCAGGTCAGGCCGCCGTCCTCGCTGACGGTGACGTAGGCATAGTCGTAATTCTTCTCCAGCCGATACCATGCCCGGTAGGTGAGTGTGGCGCTCGTGACGCCGGTAAGGTCCACCTCGCGCGTCAGGCGTGAGTTGCTGGCGTCGGCGCGGTTGGACCACCAGAACGCGCCATCGGCCTCGTTGGTCGGCAATAGCGAGACAATGGTCGAGCCGGTGAACGCGATCGTCACCGGCCGGCTCCCCATGAGTTCGTAGTAGTGCGTGCCGAACTGCGCCAGCCCCTCACGAACCGAGTATGGATAGTCCTGGGCATTCAGTTCGGCGCGCGTTGCCATCGGTGGCACGCGGATCGTGGCATAGTTGTAGCGATTCGTCCCCGGCTCGATCGCCTCACGGTTCATGTAATTAGCAATGACGAAATCGGCAAACAGCGCTTCGAACGTGAGCGGTCGTCCGGTGTCGAGGTTCACCATGCCAGCCTCGGCCAGCACTTGCATCAAAGCCCGCGCGCTGCGCTCCGGCGAGCGCGCGAACTTCCGCAGAATCTCCTCTCCGAAGCGGTCGTAGAGATAAGACCAGAATAGATAGCCCGCGCCGTAGTGCGCGCTGTTGCCGCCGGCGCTGCTTTCCTGCCAGGTGTTGAGCTGTGTGTCCGGCGCCGCGGCAAAGTCGTACACCGTCGTGACCGAATCGCCATAGCCGTTCAGACGCTCTGCGAACTGCGCCGCCCCTTCTTCCAGCCACAGATCGGGCGTATGGGTCTGGTTGAAGCTGATCATGTGCTGGAATTCGTGGGCGATGGTGCTGAGATACGTTTCGCTGGCCGGATCGGATCCGTTGTAGCCGCGCGCGGCGTGCATGATGAAGATTTGCCCTTCGTTCGAGTCGCTGCGCACAGCCCGCGGATAGCCGTCGGGTGAGGAGAAGTAGCCGCCGACCGTGCGGCCCAGGCCGAGGGCATGCACAATGTGCACGCGCGGGTCGCAATCCACGCCTGGCAAGTCCTCGCTGCCGAAGAACTCGCGCGTGCGCGGATAAATCCGGCGATCGAAGATCTCGACTGCGCGGCGCAGCTTGTCCTGGTTCAAGCGCACCCGCGTGGGCGTGCTCTGCACCCACATGTAAACGTGCTCACCCTTCTCCTCCAGGCGCGCTTCGATCTGGAACAACTCGTCGGTGTCCGAATTGGTCAGGGTGAAGATGCGCGTCGCACCGACCTGATACTCCGGGGCAAGCTTGGGACAACTGACCTCAGCTTCCTTCGGCGATACGCCTTTGAAGCGGATTGCCAGCTCGGCCAGGTCTTCGCGGGGCAACACGGCAGTAGTGATTATCTCGATCGGATCGTCGGGCGCGCCGGGCTGCGGCGTTGGGCGAATCACCTCGATCGGCGCGTTTGTCGTCTTGCCCTCTCCGACGGGCGGGCTGTCAATATCCGGTGGGAAGTCTCGAAACTCGGGGCCGCTGAAGGTGCGCATGGCCGCCAGCCAGGTCAGGCCGGCGCCAATGGTGCCGAAGCAGGCGCAAATCAACATCAAGCCGACGATGATGACGATCCAGGCGTTGCGACTGTTGTTCATGACTGTGGTTTGGAACGGCGCCATGACGAGGCTACTTGTTCTCCCTGAGATGGCTCTGAGGCGCGCTTAGTTGCACGCTAAGCATTGCTCGGTTGGCGGTCTAGTCTGCTGTGACGTCCTCCGATGCCCGACTGTTTGGCACACAGCAGTGTACGTACGCCACCACCTGCCGGATCGCGAAACGCCTGGCGATGTCAATCTCCTATCTTCAATTCTCGATCTCCGTGATATCGACTCACCGACGCACGGTCGCGCCAAGTTGCCCCTCGACTGCGCGAATGATTTTGGCGCGCAATTTCTCCACATCCTTGTCGGTAAGCGTCCGGTCTTCGGCCTGATATGTCAGCGAGTAAGCGAGGCTTTTCTTGCCTGAGCCGATCTGCTCGCCGCGGTAGACATCGAACAGGTGCATATCGCGCAGCAGCGCGCCGCCGGCCTGGCGGATCGTCCGCGCCACGGCTGCTGCCGGCACAGCTTCGTCCACGACGATGGCCAGGTCTTCAATGGTGGCCGGGAAGCGCGGCAGGTCTCGGATCGCATAGTCCCGGGCCACGGCGTGGCGCAGCGCTTCCAAGTCGAAATCGGCGATCAGCACCGTCCGGTCGGCAGGCAGCCCCCACGCTTCGCGCACGCGCGGGTGCAACTCGCCAAAGATGCCCAACAGCATCCCCGACGCATCGCATGCGCGCACTGCGGCCGTTCGGCCTGGGTAGTATGTCGGGTGCATTGTCGGCTCGTAGGTCACCTCGCCGAGGTGCAGCCCATCCAGCAACGACTCGACCACGCCCTTCAAGTCGTAGAAATCCATGACGGGCGCGCCGTCCGCGTTGCCGGTGCGCCAGGAGGGTTCGGCGCGCGCGCCGCTCATCGCAATCGCTAGGCGCGGCTTCTCTTCGGGCAGGCGCCCATCGCTGCCGGGCAAGAAAACGGCGCCGATCTCGAAAAGCGCCACGCGCGCATGATGGCGCAGGTTGGCCGCCAGCGCTTCGAGCGCGCCGCTCACCAGGGTGTGGCGCATCACGGTGCGCTCGGGATTGATCGGGTTGGCCAGCGTGACGTAGGGCCGGTGATCGGCAGGTGTATTGGGCGCGTAGATGCGCGCTTCTTGTTCCGGCGTGGTCAGGCGATAGGTGACGATCTCTTGCAAGCCGGCGCCCACCAGCAAGTCGCGCACGCGTTCCTCAAAGTCGAGTTCGGGGTTGCCGTGGATGGGCGGCAGCGCGTCGGCCATCAGCGTCTCCGGGATGCGATCGTAGCCGTAAATGCGGGCGATCTCCTCGATGAGGTCGTGCTCGCCCTCGATGTCCAAGCGATGCTCCGGAGTCGTCACCGTCAGGCGCGGCAGTTGGGGAGCGGGAGTGGCGACTCCCGGCTGCTCACTCCCGCCCTCGGCCTTTACCTCAAATTCCAGCGAACGCAGGATGCGCGCCATCTCCTCGACTGCCATCTCGACGCCGAGCAGCTTGTTCACCCGCTCTGGATGCAGCGTGATGCTGACGGGTTGAGCCGGCGAGGGGTAGGCGTCGAGGATGCCCCGGCTGATTACTCCGCCAGCATATCGCTGCAGCAGATGCAGTCCGCGCCGCTGGGCGACCATCGCCAGTGCCGGATGCACACCGCGCGAGAAGCGATACGAGGCCTCGCTGTGCAGGTTGTGGTGGCGCGCGGTCTTGCGGATGCTGATGTTGTCCCACGCTGCCACCTCAAACAGCACGTTGCGCGTTGCTTCTTTCACCTCGCTGTCGGCGCCACCCATCACGCCGGCCACGCTGAGCGGGCCGACTTCGTCGCACACCAGGATGTCGGTCGGCTGCAAATCGCGCGTTTGCCCGTCTAGGGTGGTAAGGGCCTCGCCCGGCTCGGCCAGGCGCGTGATGATCGTGCGGATGCCGCTCGGTCCGACCCGCACGGCGTCCAGGTCGAAGGCGTGCGTCGGCTGGCCAAATTCGAGCATGACGTAGTTGGAGATGTCCACGATGTTGTTGATCGCGCGCATGCCACACAACGCCAGCCGTCGCTGCATCCAAAAGGGCGAGAGGCCGATCGTGACGCCCCGAATAATGCCGGCGGTGAAGCGCGGGTTCAATCTTGGATTGCGAATCTCGATGCGCAGCTCGCCTTCGATGGGTTCACCCTCGGCGGTGAAGTCCATCGGCGGGTAGCGGACGGTCTGACCGGTGAGCGCGGCGACTTCGCGCGCGATGCCGATGATGGACGCGGCGCGGGCCGTGCTCGGCAAGATGGCGACCTCTAACACGGCATCGCCGAGATAATCGGCCAGCGGCGCGCCGACCGGCGCATCGTCGGGCAGGATGAGGATGCCTTCGTGTTCGTCGCTCAGCCCCAGCTCCTTCTCGCTGCACACCATCGAGTCGTTCTTGATGCCGCGCAACGTCGCCTCTTTCAAGGTCATGATGACCTTGCCCGCTTTGTGACCGTCGTACAGGCGCGCGCCTTTCAGCGCCAACACCACCTTTTGCCCGCTGTCGCCGGGCCGAATGTTCGGCGCGCCGGTGACGACCGTGATCGGCTGATCGGCGCCATAATCTACCGTGGCCAGCAGTAAGCGATCGGCGTTGGGATGGCGCTCGACCTTGAGCAATTGACCGACGAAGATTTTGTCGCGATCCCACGGCAGCTCACTGCCGGGCAATCCGACATACTCGATGTGCTCAACCTCGAAGCCGGCCAGCGTCAACTTTTCGGCTAGAACTTCAACAGGCAGGGTAACTTCGACGTATTCTCGCAGCCAGGAGATTGGAACGCGCATGATGATGTGCGGCTCACTTCACTTTGCAAAATGGATGTGAGATTCTAACATTGGCGCACATTCGTGCGGGCGCATCAGGTTAGCGGAGGCTTTATACCTGTGCGTTGTTGCGCAGCGCGACGGATGCGGCTTTCGGCCAGGACGGATAATCTGTCGAACTACAACACAGGGACAACGGAGATGCAATCGTGGCATCAAAATACGCAATCGGTATAGACCTGGGCGGCACGAAGATCCTTGCCGCAGTAGTAGACGCGCAGGGCAACGTGCTCGCTGCGGCAAAAAAGACGACGCAGGCCGAGAAAGGCCCAGAGGTCGTCATCACCCGTATCCAGAAAGCGATGGATGAAGCGCTGGATGAGGCCAAGCTCAAAAAAGATCGTGTCGCTGCTATCGGCATTGGCGCGCCGGGCATCATAGACAGCGCCAACGGTGTGGTGATTAGCCTGACCAACCTGCCTGGTTGGCACAACATCGAGATTGCCAAGTTGCTGCGGCGCTGGCATGCGGTCCCGGTGTCGCTATCGAACGACGTGCGCGTGGCTGCGGTGGGTGAGCATCGCGTAGGCGCCGGTCGGGGCGTGCACAGTATGATCGCCGTGTTCGTCGGCACAGGCATTGGCGGCGGCATCATCGTCAACGACAAGCCATGGGTCGGCTTTCGTTCGAGCGCCGGCGAAGTGGGTCACATGGTCATCCTGGCCGATGGCCCCTACGCACCCGGTGGCGGAATCCGCGGTGGCATCGAAGCGCTGGCCAGCCGCAGCGCCATTGACCGTGACCTGCGCGCGGGCATCGCCGCCGGGCGCAGGAGTGTGCTGCCCGACCTACTCAAGGAGAAGGGCAACGGTGCAATCACCAGCAGTGTGCTGGCCAAGGCCGTGAGCAAGAATGATCCGCTGACGATCGAGGTGTTGCGCCGTGCAGCCTATTACCTAGGCCTACATGCGGCCAGCCTGATCAACGCCTTCGATCCGGAGATGCTCGTCTATGGTGGCGGGGTGATCGAAGGGCTGGGCGAGTGGATGGTGGCTCAGATCCGCGATGTGGCCAAGCAGCATGCCATCAATCGGACTGAGTTGGACAAAATCAAGATCGTCGAAGCAAAGTTGGGCGAACAAGCCGGGGTCATCGGCGCGGCGCTAATGGCGTTGGACGCGCTGAAGGCCTGACGGCGCAATGGGATGGCGCGACGCCCACGAACAAACGAAGGACGGGAGCGCCGTCCTAGTGGGGTAGGGCGTATGGCCGTCGAACTACAAATCGAGTTGTGCGTGCGCGTTGCTGTGGCAGCATTGCTCTCATCGCTGGTCGGCCTCGAACGCGAGCTGCAAGGTCATTCCGCCGGATTACGCACGCACATGCTGGTGGGTCTGGGCGCGGCGTTATTCACCGTGTTATCTCTGTTCGCGTTCAAGGAGGGCGACCCTGGCCGCGTTGCGGCGCAGATCGTCACCGGCGTGGGCTTCCTCGGCGCAGGCACCATCATTCAACGCCGTGACCGGCATACGCCACACGGCCTGACGACGGCGGCCGGCATCTGGGCAGTGTCGGCGATCGGCATGGCCTGTGGCGTTGGGGCTTACGTGCTCGGCGTCTTCAGCACGCTCTTGATCCTGTTCGTGTTGATCCTGCTGGCGCGCATCAGCGAGCGGATTCATGCCGCGAAAAAGGGAAAGGAGGACTCCTTGCACGCCGAACAACTCGACAGGAGCTAGAGCCTGTGCGGAACGCCCGTTGGGGTAGGCGCAGGCACTGAGGGTAGGCGAAGGCATTGCCTTCGCCTACCCGATTCACTTCACGCTGTGCATTTCGGACATCCATCACATTTAGCCGTCGGCGGCGCTGCTGCGATAATCCGATCAGACGACAACCGTTGGTTGAGGAGCGACGAACGACATGACGACGAATACTCTCCCGCGCCGCAGGGTTGGGCGCACCGCGCTGGAAGTTACACACATCGGCCTGGGCACGGCATTCTTGCTTGGGCTTGATGTTGTGAGAGAGGACGCGCCGGCCATCGCCACGGTGCATGCCGCGTTGGACCAGGGGATTAACTTCATTGACACGGCGGCGCTCTATTCGCGCGGACAGGCCGAGCGCGTGGTCGGCGAAGCGCTGCGCGGCGTGCCGCGCGACCGGTTCGTCATTCAGACTAAGGCCGGCCGCTTCCCCAAGCCGGACGGCGGCTCGTATCACGACTACTCGCGCGAAGCTATCCTGCGCAGCGTGGAGAACAGCATGAAGCTATTGGGCGTAGATCGGCTGGATAGCGTGCTGGTGCACGACGCCGACGGCGACAAGTTCAACCGCAGCCAGGGCGCCGGCCTGGAGGATACTTACTTCCGCGACGCGCTCGATCACGCCTTCCCCACGTTGCTCGAGCTGCGCAGCCAGGGCGTGATCGGCGCAGTGGGCGCCGGCATGAACCAGTGGCAGATGGAATGGGAGTTCGCCAAGCGCGTGAACGTGGACTGTTTTCTGCTCGCCGGCCGTTACACGCTACTCGAACAGACCTCGCTCGACTTCCTCGAATATTGCCGGCAGCGAAACATCGCAGTCTTCCTGGGCGGCGTGTTCAACAGCGGCATCCTGGCCACCGGCCCACGCGAGGGGGCAAGTTACAACTACGCTGCGGCGCCGGCGCACGTGATCGAGAAGGCCAGGAAGATTGATGCGGTTTGTGCGCGCTATGGCGTGCCGCTGCGCGTGGCCGCCTTGCACTTCGCCATGGCGCACCCCGCCGTCGTTTCCGTGGTGCTGGGCGCGCAGAAGCCCGAAGAGGTCATCGCGAACGTCGCTGCGGCGCAGCAGACCACGCCGGCGGCGCTGTGGGCTGACCTGAAGCGCGAAGGGCTAATCGCGCCCGAAGCGCCGACGCCGGCATGAGCGCTCTGGCGCCAATCCTTCTGCTCGACGTTGACGGCACGCTGATCGAAGATCGCGGCTATCGCTGCGCGCAAGTCGAAGCGGCGCGCTTCGTGTGTCGCAAGTGGGGCTTGCCCGACTACACGCCGAACGAGGACGAAATCAACGTCCTGCATGCGTGCGGCTTCTCAAATGAATGGGATTCGACCGCGTTCAACGTCGGCATCAACCTGCTGGCGCATCATCGCGGCAGACCTGGCCGCCCCGACTTCGCTGCCTGGGCGATCAAGACGCGCGCGTTCACCGGCCTGCCGCACGAGCGCGCCCGCGCGCTGTTGCTGAGCGAAGCGCCGCCTGACCTGCACCCGGGCATTCATCGCTTGCTCGACGACGTGCGCGACCCGCGCGTGAGCGAGACGACCCGGCTGCTCTATACCTTCGTGCTCGGATCGGCGCGTTTTGAGCAACACTTCGGCTTGCGGGCCGAAGTCGAGACGCCGTCGTTCCTGGAGACGATGGATGTGCCGATCCCCCACGCGCGCAGCCGACAGATCATCCGCGCACACCCGGCCAGCGCCTACACAGCGCGCCCCACGCTTCCCCCCGACGACAGTCGCCCCGGCCTCTATCAGACGCCGGAAGGCGAGATCGCGCTGGCCCAGTTGGACATGGCGGAACTGCCGCTCATGGGCCTGGGGCCGATGCAGTGGCTGGCCGACGTGAAAGGTGGCTCGATCTGGGATTACGCCAAGCCGGCGCTGGTTCAGCCGATTGCGGCTATGCTGGCTGCGGTCGGCTGCCCGCTGCGGGATGCTGCCTTAGCGGCCTATGCGTTCGTCGCGCAAGGAGAGCGGGGCGGCATCGAGCGACTCGCCAGTCGGCAGGTGATCGTCTTCGAGGACAACGCCGGCGGGGTGCGCGCCGCGCGTCAGGCGGCAGCCGCATTGCGGAACGCCGGCGTTGACGTTCGGGTTGTCGGCTTCGGCGTGGCGCGCGATCCCGCAAAGCGTGGGGCACTGGCCGAAGTGTGCGACCGGCTCTTTGAGGACGTGAACGCGGCGCTGGCTGCCCTATAGCTCGGGCCGACTGCAGCTTCGCGTTCGTGGCTTGAGGCGTCTGCTGTTGCGCTACCCAACGACCCGCGCTGCCTCCGGCGCGAAGCCAATCGTCACAGTCTCGCCGGCGTGCGGCGGCGTGAAGTTAGGGTTGTTCAGCGCATCGGCAACGAATGCCGAGCCGTTTATGCTCAACTGCACGCGCACGATCGAGCCGAGGAAGGTAACACCTTCCACCTTTGCCGTCACCCGATTGTTGCCGGGCTTGTCATCGTTCAGGGTGATCGTCTCAGGGCGCAGGGCGATCGTCACGGCGTCGCCAGGGCGCTTATCGGCAAGCGGCTGACCGAGTCGCACCGGCTGGCCCCCGACGACTACGCTGCCATCGGCGCTGGCCACGCCGCGCAGCGTGCTGAGCGTGCCCACGAAGCGGGCGACGAACTCGGTCTGTGGCCGGTTGTAGATCTCGAACGGCGCGCCGACTTGCTCAATGCGTCCGCCGTTCATCACCACGATCCGGTCGGAGAGTGCCAGCGCCTCCTCCTGGTCGTGTGTGACGTAGATGGTGGTGATGTGGAGCGCCTGCTGAATGCGCCGGATTTCGTTGCGCAGCTCGTCGCGGATCTTGGCGTCGAGTGCAGAGAGCGGCTCGTCGAGCAGCAGCACACGCGGCTGAATGGCCAGCGCGCGCGCCAGCGCCACGCGCTGCTGTTGGCCGCCAGAGAGCTGATGGCTATACCGCTTGCCGTAACCCTGCATCTGGATCAACGCGAGCATCTCTTCCACGCGCTGACGGATCAAATGCGCCGGCGCCTTCGCCATGCGTAGGCCGAAGGCGATGTTGTCGGCTACCGTCATGTTGGGGAAGAGCGCGTAGGACTGGAAGACCATGCCCAGCCGACGTTTGTTGGGCGGCGTGTTGGTTACGTCCTCCCCGTCAATGTGAATCCGGCCCTCCGTGGGTTGCTCGAAGCCGGCGATCATGCGCAGCGTGGTGGTTTTGCCGCAGCCGCTCGGTCCGAGGAACGAGACGAACTCGCCCTTCTCGACGTCCAGGTCAAAAGATTCGACCGCTGTCGTTGTGCCGAACACCTTGCGCAGATGGATCAATTCCAGATAGGCCATGGCGTGTGACTGTATTGTTTTACCTCATTCCGGTCATCTGCGTCTGGCCGGTGCCGCGGCCCACGCGCTGGATGAGCAGCACCAGGATCCATACGAGCACGAAGCTGATGATCGTCAGCGCGGCCGGCTCGAAGATTTTGTTGTTGCCAACCGAGGCCATGTATGACCCGAACGCGCGCTCGTCGGGGAACAGGAAGTTGGCCAGCGTGTATTCGCCGATGGCGATGGCGAAGGTCAGTAAGGCTGCGCCGAGCACGGCCACGCGCAAGTTGGGCAGGATGACCTGTAGGATGATAGCCGGCCAGCCGGCGCCTAGGCTGCGCGCCGCCTCGGTGAGTGTGCGAATGTCAATCGCCCGTAGACCGATGTCCACCGAGCGATATGTGTAGGGCATGACGGCGATGGTGTAACCGCCCACCAGCAGCGCCACCGTGCCCAGCTCGGTGTTTGTCAACGAGAACGGCGGACCACTGTAGGTGCGCAGCAGGCCGAATGTGAGCACGATGCCGGGAATGGCAAACGGAAGCACCGTGAAGAACTCCATCACCGGCTTCAGCCTTGGCACGCGCAGGTGAACCCAATACGCCGTGGGCACGACAATGGTGGTGCTGACGATGATGGTCAGCACTGCCATCAGACATGAGAAGAGCAGCGATGAATAAAAGCGCGGCAGGTTGAGGGCAATCTTGAACGGCGATACCTGAACCTGAAGCACTTTGTCGGGCTCCGGGATAGCAAGCACGTTGGTGTAAGCAGTGAAGCCGATTTCACCGCGCCGGGCGCGCAGCGAATAGTCGAACTGCGTTACCAACGGCACGATCAGGTAGGCGGCGCAGACGATCAGGATCGCCCACGCGAAGAGTCGTGCGGCGAGGGAGCGTCTGCCGGTCATGGAACCTCTACCTCATCCTGTGGGGTGTAGAGTCTGAATTTGCGCCGGATGCGGTCTAGGTCTTCGGGTAACTCCACGTAGCTCTCGATGTAGCCGCAGGTGCAGCACACATAGCGCGCGACCGGCACGCTGGTGAAATAGCCGCCCCAATCCACGATGATGGATGTCTCGTCTTGGCGTCCGGCCACGCGAGCGATCACGTCGCTGCCGCATTTTGGGCAAAAGCCGGTGGTCTTCATCTTCTTGCCTCCTCGCACTAACGCAACCAGCGCGCTGTCACGCGCTGCAGCCAGACATATAGGGCGATGGATATTCCCAGGATCATGACCATGCCGAAGGCTAGCGCATAGCTCAGTCCGGGGTTGTAGAGCACGTCGCCGCGAATTTGCCTGCTGATGACGCGCGTCACCACGTCCACTTTGCTTCCGGTGAGCGCTTCGGCGGTGGCGTATGCGCCGAAGGCGTTGCCGAACAACAGCACCATCGCGCCGAGAAACGATGGCAACAGAATCGGAAAGCCGACGTAGCGCCAGAAGTCGAACGTCGTGCCGCCCAGGTTTGTCGCGGCCTCGAGCCACTCGCGTTTCAGCCCGTCGAACGCCGGCACCATAATGAGCAGCATCAGCGGGAATTGAAAGTACAAATAAGCCAGGATCAAGCCTTGCACGGTATAGATGCTGAAGCCGGCGGCATAGAGGTCAATACTGAAGACGTTGCGCAGGAAGACCGGCAGCGCGCCGGTGCGGCCCAGCAGGGTGATGAAGGCAAAAGCCAGCGGAATGCCGCCGAAGTTCGCTGCCACGCTGCTGAACGTGATGACCCCCGAACGAATCCGGCCTGAGAGGCCGCCCCAGGTGATTGCATAGGCCAGCAGCGCGCCGAGGCTCGCGCCGATCACTGCAGTCACGATGCTCAGCTCGATGCTGGTGCGGTACGACTCCAGGATGAGCGGCTGGAACAGCCCGGCGATATTGTCGAGCGTGAAGTGGCCATCCCGGTCGCGGAAGGCGCCGGCCATGATGGTCAGCGACGGCAAAAGCAGGAAGGCGAAGATGAACAAGAAAAACGGCAAGGTCCCCAGCCAGGTCCACGACACCGACGGACTAATCGGCTTGGCTTTGGGAGCGGTGATCGCTGTGTCCATCGCGCAAGGCAGAATCACAGAAACCAGGTTTCTCCAGAGAAACCTGGTTTCTGTGAAGATTCTACGGCAATCGCTGACTCACTGGAGCTTGCGGAACTCGATCTTGGTCACCTTGTCCCAGTTGTCGGCCAACAATTGCTTATGCTTGTTCAACTGCTCCAGCGTGGGGAAGACCGCCTTAGCATACAGTTCGTCCGACGGCAGCTTGGCGGCCAAGTCTTCGGGGATCACTTTGCGCGCCACCAGGTCGTTGTAGCGCGTCGGGTGGCAGTAACCCTTGATCCAGATTAGCGAGCCTTCGTCGGAGAAGACGTGTTCCATCCACAGCTTGGCGGCATTGGGGTGCGGCGCATACTTGCTAATGGCGGTAGCGTAGTGGCCGGCCAGTTGCGCTGACTTGGGGATGACGACCTCGATGTTGATGCTGTCCTTGTTGGCATCGCGCTGCGCTAGCGCGTTGTAGTCCCAGTCGAAGACGATCGGCGTTTCGCCGCGGCCGAAGGTCTGCTGGTTCCACGACGGCAGGAAATTGCCGGCGGCGTTGAGCTGTGCGAAGAACTCCAGGCCTTTCGACGAATCGTCGGGCGAACCGCCCGTGCCCAATGCGGCATTGAACACGGCCTGCGCCTGTGAGTTGCCGATGCGCGGGTCGTTGATGGAGACCATGCCTTTGTACTCCGGCTTGAGCAGATCGGCGAAGTCCTGCGGCACGGCCGGCACGGCATCCACGTTCACCTGCATCGCCATCACGCCGTAGTAATTGCCGGTCCACAGGCCGTCGGGATGCTTCAGATTGTCTGGGATGCTGTCCCAGGTCGAGACCTTGTAGGGCGCAACGAGGTCTTCTTTGACTGCTTGGACGGCGAAGGCCGGGCCGACGTCGAGCACGTCGGGCGCTTGTGGACCTTTGTTGTCCTTGTTGGCCTTCACGGCTTCCAGCTCTTCGGCGGAGCCAGCGTCGGGCGTGATCTCGTTGACCTTCAAACCATACTTTTGCTTGAAGGTTTCGATCATCTCGCCGTAGTTGCACCAGTCGTGTGGGAGGGCGATGACGTTCAGTTCGCCCTCGGCCTGCGCCGCTGCGATCAACGCTGCCATGTTCATCGCCTCCTGCGCTTTGGGCATTGCGGTCGCTACGGCTGCGCTCACCTGAGTAGCAGCAGCCTCGACAGTGGGCGCAACCGCAGTCGCAGCGGCTGCAATGGTCGGCGCAGCGGTGGCAGCTACTTCCTTTGCCTGCTGCACAGCCGTAGGCACCATACCGGCCTGCGGCGTAGCGCAAGCTGACAGTGTGAGCGCAATCATCGTAGTCAGCATTAATACGTTGGTCTTTCTCATGATGTCCTCCAGTTGATCACGAGCACATCTCAGCCGAAATCCTTTAAGGAACGTGTGAGTTTGTGTGAAGAAAGTCTTAACGCTGCGGCGTGAGAGAATGAGCACTATGGCAAAGCAATACAAGTCCCCGCCTCCCCTGGTAATTGACCCGACCAAGAAGTACAAGGCTCGGCTCAAGACCGGAAAGGGCGACATCGTGATCGAGCTGTTCGCTGACAAAGTCCCCAACACCGTCAATAACTTTGTCTTCCTGGCGCGCGAGGGCTACTACGACGGTACGACCTTCCATCGCGTGATCAAGGATTTCATGATCCAGGGTGGCGATCCGACCGGCACCGGCCGCGGCGGCCCTGGTTATCAGTTCAAGGACGAGTTCCATCCCGCACTCAGACATGACGGGCCGGGCATTTTGTCCATGGCCAACGCCGGCCCGAACACCAACGGCTCGCAGTTCTTCATTACCCATGTCGCCACACCGTGGCTGGACGGCAAGCACGCCGTCTTCGGCAGGGTAATCGAAGGCATGGACGTGGTGAATGCCATCCCCGAACGCGACCCCGGCCGTGCCCGCCAACCCGGCGAGGCGTTGATCAGTGTGGAGATCATCGAGGAGTAGCGTTGGTAGTGTCAGTGGTGTCGAGAGTGTTAGGAGTGTCAGGAGTGTCAATGGTGTCAAGGGTGTCAGTAGTGCCGATGGTGCCGATAGTACCAATGATGGTGGCGGTGCCTCGGTGCTTATGACGCCCGTGACGCGACCGACATAGGGCAAGCCTTTCTCTTGATTGGCATCTTCGATTCCGGTGTCGGTGGACTGTCGGTATGGCGTGAAATCGTCCGACTCATCCCCGATGTATCGCTGACCTATCTCGCCGATCAAGCGCACGTCCCTTACGGCGAGCGGTCGCTCGACGAGGTGCGCGCGCTCACGCTACGCGCCGCCGGTTGGTTGATCGCGCGCGGCTGCCGCGTCGTCGTCATCGCTTGCAACACAGCTTCGGCTGCGGCGCTCGAGGTGTTGCGCGCGACCTTCCCGGCGACGCCGTTTGTCGGCATGGAGCCGGCCATCAAGCCGGCGGCGCTGCGCACGCAAACCGGCGTGGTCGGCGTGTTGGCGACGCCGGCCACGCTGCGGAGCGCGCGCTACGCCGGCCTGGTCTCACGCTGGGGGCGCGCCCTGCGCGTGATCGAGCAGCCTTGTCCTGGCTGGGTGGAAGCCGTGGAACGGCTGTCGGTCTGCGCAGCCGCGGAGGATGCCCTGAATCGTCTGGTCGGCGACTGCGTTACCCCCCTGCTGGCGCAGAACGCAGACGCGCTCGTGCTCGGATGCACACACTTCCCCTTTCTCCGGCCGTGGATCGAGCAGGCGATCGGCGCGTGGCAGTCAGCGCATCCGGGCGCGCATGCCGTGACGGTCATTGACCCGGCGCCGGCCGTCGCCCGGCGCACGCAGCAAGTATGGCTGGAACTGGCTGAATCCGTCAGCAGCGCAACGCTCAGGCATGAGTTCTGGACGACCGGATCGGCTGCTCAATTCGCTCGGGTTGCAGCGGCGCTCATCGGCCGCCGTGTGCAGGTGCGTTCGCTTGCCCTCTAACACCCGACCAACGTTGGCGTGGTAGGTGTGTTAACCTATGCACGGAAGCATGCAAAGGAATCCATTGGACCTACTCTTGTTGGACCATCTTCTCGAAGAAATGGCCGACGTGAACGAGCCGGCGGACGCGCCGGCCGAGGGACCGCAGCCCGACGAGGGGCGCACCGAGTCGCTGGGCGTGCTGCCGATTCTGCCGCTGCGAGGCGTGCTGGTCTATCCGTTGTCCGCATTGCCGTTGCGCGTGTCGCAGCCACGTTCGATCCGCCTGATTGACGATGCGACGCTGCGCAAGATGCCGATCGGCCTGGTGGCCAGCAAGCATCCCGAGAAGGATGAACCGGGTCCAGAGGACATCTTCAACGTCGGCACGATTGCCACGATTGCGCGCCATTTCAAGGCGCCGGACGGCGTGGTGAACATGATCGTGCAAGGCGCAGAGCGCTTCCGCATCGTCGAGATCGTCAGCGAAGACCCTTACATCGTCGCCAGAGTCGAGCCCCTGCCGGAGACGTGGGAGAACTCACTCGAGATCGAGGCGCTGCGACGCAACATCAGCGAAGGCTTCAACAAGATGGCCGAACTGCGCCCCGACATGCCCGATGAGTTGGCGCAGATGATCCAGAGCATCGAGGACCCGCGCCAGCTCACCTACGCCGTCGCCACTTACATGCGCATAGACCTGGACGATGCGCAGCGGCTGCTCGAGATGGACGGTCTGCCCAATAAGATGCTCTTCCTGCTCCAGCTCCTGAACAAAGAGCTGGAAGTGCTTCAACTCGGCAAAAAGATCCAAACCGAAGCGCAGAGCGAGATGGAGAAGGTGCAGCGCGAGTACTTCTTGCGCGAGCAGATCAAAGCCATCCAGCGTGAGCTGGGCGAGGCCGACGAGCAGCAGATCGAGATCAACGCCTTCCGAGAGAAGATCGCCGCGAGCGGCATGAACGAGGAAGCGCGCAAAGAAGCCGAGCGCGAACTCGACCGCATGTCGAAGATGCCGACGCAGGCTGCCGAATACGGCGTAATTCGCACCTACCTGGACTGGATGGTGTCGCTGCCCTGGCAGAAGACCACGCAGGACAACCTGGACATCGCACACGCGCGCCAAGTGCTGGACGAAGACCACTACGGCCTGCAAGACATCAAAGACCGCATCTTGGAGTTTCTGGCCGTGCGCAAGCGCCGCCAGGAGTTGCAAGCGACCAGTTCCAAGTTGCAGGAGGGTGAGCAGCCAAACGAGGCGCAGACTGCCAACCCGCAGCCCGAGACCGACTTGATCCGCCGCGAGCGTGAGGGCGTGATCTTGTGCTTCGTCGGTCCGCCGGGCGTGGGCAAGACGTCGCTGGGCGCCAGCATCGCGCGGGCGATGGGCCGCAAGTTCATCCGCATGAGCGTGGGCGGCATTCGCGACGAGGCCGAGATTCGCGGCTTCCGCCGCACCTACATCGGCAGCATGCCGGGGCGGATCATCCAGAGCATTCGCCGGGCCGAGAGTCGCAATCCCGTCTTCATGCTCGACGAAGTGGACAAGATGGGCAGCGACTTTCGCGGCGATCCATCCAGCGCATTGCTCGAGGTGCTTGACCCAGAGCAGAACCGCGACTTCCGCGACCACTACCTGGATGTGCCGTTCGACCTTTCGCAGACCATGTTCATCTGCACGGCGAACACGCTGGAGACCATACCCGGTCCGTTGCGCGATCGCATGGAGATCCTGCAACTGAGCGGCTACACCGAGAGCGAGAAGCTGCACATCGCCCAGGGCTATCTGGTGCCGCGCCAGCTCAAGGAGAACGGCCTGCGCCCCGGCGAGGTGACTTTCAGCGACGAAGCGATCCTGAAGCTGATGCGCGAATACACGCGCGAAGCCGGCGTGCGCAACCTGGAGCGTGAGATCGGCAGCATCTGCCGCAGGCTGGTCGCGCGCGCGCAAGAGGGCAAGGCGACGCTACCCTTCCACGTCACACCGGAGAACTTGTCCGAGCTGCGCGGCAAAGCCAAGTTCTATAACGAAATCGTCGAACGCACGGAGATCCCCGGCGTAGCTACCGGGATGAGCTGGACGCCGGTGGGCGGCGAGATCATCTTCATCGAGGCCACGCGCATGCCGGGGTCGAAGGGCTTCCAGCTCACCGGCCAATTGGGCGATGTGATGAAGGAGAGCGCGCAAGCGGCGCTATCGTATGTGCGCAGCCACGCCGGCGATCTGAAGATTGCTCCGAAAATGTTCGAGAGGAGTGACATTCACATTCACGTGCCGGCTGGCGCGCAGCCGAAGGACGGCCCTTCGGCGGGCATCACCATCGCCACGGCCCTAGCATCGCTGCTTACAGGCCGAAAAGTGCGCCACGATGTCGCGATGACGGGTGAGATCACGCTGCGCGGCTCGGTGCTGCCGGTGGGCGGCATCAAAGAGAAAGTGCTTGCCGCGCATCGCGCCGGGCTGAAGACGATCATCCTGCCCAAGCGCAACGAGCCGGACCTGGAGGATTTGCCGCTGGAAGTGCGCGACTCGTTGAAATTCATCCTGGTGGAGCGGGTGGAGCAGGCTCTGGCCGCAGCGTTGATTCCGGCAAAGCGCGCACGCGAACGGAACAACGGCAGGGTTCGCTCCAAGAGGTCGGAAAAGTAAATCGAGAATCGGGGCATCGTCTCCTTCGATTCTCGATCTTTACTGGGGCGGCTGGATTCGAACCAACGAATGGCGGATCCAAAGTCCGCTGCCTTACCACTTGGCGACGCCCCAATCTACGAAGAACATTCTACCATTTACAAGGGATAGGCGAAGGCATTGCCTTCGCCTATCCCTTTGCGTACCCACGGTCACAGGGTTTCAATGCGCGGGCGGAGCTTGTTTGACCTATCCCCTGCCGCATGCTCGGTCGCCGGTGCATCGAGGTGCTGCAACACCACGCGCGCCAGCCGCGCGATGCCCTCCTCGATCGTCGCCTCGTCGGCCTGTGAATAGCTCAGCCGCATGTAGCGCTGGCCATCGCCATCGGTGAAGAACGGCGCGCCCGGCAAAAAGCTCACTTTCTGCGCAACGGCGTCTTTGAGGATCGCCATCGCGTCCGCCGTTTCGGGTAGGGTGACCCAGATGAACATGCCGCCCTGTGGGCGTGTGAACGAGATGCCTGCCGGCAGGTGGCGTTCTAGCGCTGCGATCATTGCTTGCGCTTGCGACGCATAGCCGGCGCGGATACGCGCGATATGTTCGGCGACCGGGTTGGAGATCAGGTAGTGATGCAGCGCGCGCTGCGCAAAGTTGTTCGTGTGAAAGTCCGCCCCTTGCTTCGCGATGATGATGCGCCGCATGATCTCCTGAGACGCGATCAACCAACCCAGACGCATGCCGGGCGCGACGATCTTGGAGAACGAGCCGAGCAGGACAACCCGATCTTCCAGATAAGCGCGCATCGGTGGCGCACTTTCTCCAGTGAAACCGAGTTCGTTGTACGGATCATCCTCTACGAGGAGCATGTTGCGCTGGCGGATCACGCCGGCGATGGCGCGCCGATTGGCCTCGCTGTAGGTCAGGCCGGTTGGATTCTGGTAGTTGGGTGTGATGATGACGAACTTCGCGCGATCAGCGTGTGCACGCAACGCGCGGCTCAGTTCGCCGACATCCAGGCCGTCGCCCCCCAGCGTCACGCTGGCGAAGTGCGGTTGGTATATGGACAGCGCGTGGATCGCGCCCTGGTACCCCGGACGCTCGTTGATCACCACGTCACCCGGGTCGAGCAGCACCTTGCCTAGCAGATCGAGGCCTTGCTGGGAACCGTTGGTGATGAGGATCTCCTCAACAGGTATATTCAGGCCGAAGCGCTGCCGGTAGCGCGTGGCAATCCACTCGCGCAAGGGCGGATAGCCCTCACTTACAGCATACTGTAGCGTGTTTGCTGCGTCGTTGCGCAGGACGGCCTCGGTTGCGGTGATCAGCGCTTCCGCCGGGAAGAACTTCGGGTTGGGCAAGCCGCCGGCAAATGAGATGAAGCCGGGGCCACCGGCGTTCTTGAGCAATTCGCGCACCAGCGAAGGCCGCATGTTCCGCATGCGTTCGGCAAACAGAGATTCGGTATCGAGAGGCATGATGCACGATGATACCGCTTGGGTGTGCGGTGAGGCATGGGGCATCGCCACCGGCGGTATCCTTTCAGTTGCGTGAGCGACGCGCCCAAGTCTTGCGCGCGGGGATCTCGGCAACCCGCCCTTCGTCGCTTGGTTCGGCTCGCCGGCCGATGACCGGTATCATCGGCTTCCATGGCCATCCTGATCGAACACGTAGACGTCCTCGATCCAACTGCGCCGCGTAGCACCGCTGGCGATCAATCCGTCCTCATCGAAGGCAACCGCATCTCCGAAGTTGCACCATCGCGCGGCCTCAATCTGGCAGCGATCATGAATCGCGCATCGCCAATCGGCAATCTGGAGGTGATCAACGGCCGCCACCTGCTCGCCATCCCCGGCTTGATCAGCGCACACACGCACTCGCCGGAGAACTACATGCGCGGCGCCACGGAGCGCATGCCGCTGGAGCCGTGGTTGGTTTGGCTCTACGGCACATGCGGCGAATACACCGCGCGCGACCATTACCTGTGCGCTGCGATGAGCGCGATCGAGATGCTGCTGAGCGGCGTGACCGGCTCGCTTGACCATCTGTGGCACGGCGGCCCATGGCAGCGTGAATACCTGGACGCCGTGATGGAAGCCTACCGCGATAGCGGCATCCGGGCGGCCGTGGCGCCGATGTACGACGATCACGACTACGTGCTCGATGCCGCCGACGCGCTCGGGCACGACCTACGCGGCAGCGTCTATGGCCTGTCGCACGGCGGCTATCGGCCCGACCGTGACGACTATCGCCGCGGTGTGCTTCGCGATAACCTTGCCCTGTTCGACGAGTGGATGCGCAACTGGCACCGCTCACACGATGGCCGGTTGCAAACTTTCCTTGGGCCGGCCGCCGGCCAATTGGTGACCACCGAGTGCTTGCAGTGGTCGCTGGAGCTGGCACGCAAGCACGGCGCCGGCGTACACATGCACTGCGTCGAAACACGCGTGCAAGACTACTGCATCCGGCGCGCGCGCGGCAAAACCGTGATTCACTGGTTGTATGACGAAGATCTGCTCGCCCCTGAGGTGACGTTGCCGCATAGCGTCTGGATTCGCAGCGCGGACGATCTGGACCGGCTGGCCGAGCGGGGCGCGATTCCCGTGCACAATCCGGCAGCCAACCTTAAGCTGGGCAGCGGGCTGATGGCGATGCGCGAGATGCTCGATCGTGGTATCACCGTGGCGCTGGGCGTGGATGGCGCATGTAGCAGCGACAACCAGAACATGTTCGACGCGATCAAGCTGGCTGCGCTCATCCACAATCTGAAGCATCACGATCCCAAGACGTGGATTACGGCGCGTGAGGCGTTCGAGGCCGGGACGATCGGCGGGGCGGCGGCGCTATTGCTGGGTGACCGGCTGGGAAGCTTGCGCTCTGGACAGTTGGCCGACATCGTCCTGCTGGACACGCGCACGGCGACGCTCGCGCCGATGAACGATGCCTACGGCATGCTCGTGCACTGCGAGACCGGCGCCTCGGTCCGGCACGTCATCGTCAACGGCGAAGTCGTGGTGCGCGATCGCAAGCTGCTGACGTTGGACGCCGGCGCGCTCATCGCCGAGTTCTTCGAACGCGTGGAAACGCTACCCTTCCGGCATCCCATTGACCTGAAGACGCAAAAAGACGTGGATGACTGCTGGGCGTTCTGGCGCGAGGTGATGCGGCGGGTGACGACGGGGGAAACATCATCCTAGGCTAGGGAGGCATTCAGAGGTCTCGGTAATGACGCCGTCCAGCAGCACGTCGAAATGCTCTATGGGGATCGCCTCGACCCGTTGCAACTCGAACGCCAAGCCGATCTTGGGTGTACCGGCACGGACGCGCTTCAGGAAGCGATCGTAGAAGCCGATCCCATAGCCGATGCGCGCGATCCTAGCTCTGCTTATCTCCTGAGGTAGGTCACAGCCGGCGGTGAGACAGGCGAACGCCACCATCGGCGCAAACACTAAGTCTATTTCGTTCGGCGGCACGAGGTGCAGCGTTTTGGGCGCGCGCAGATCCCATTTGCCGAAGTCAAACGCGTTTGGGTCGAGCGATGTGATCTGCGCGCATGGCGTCTCGTCGCTGCCCTTCACGAAGACCGGCGCAACTACTCGCTTACCGCAGGCCAGCGCATGCGCGATGATGGCCTGGGTGTCCACTTCGCTCTGAATCGAGAGGAAGATGTGAATCGTCTGCGCGAGCCGATACGCCGGCAACGCTATCGCCTTCGCGCAGATGTGCGCGCTCCATTCGGCGCGCAGATCGGCCGGGGCAGCGTCGCGCAACGCGCGGATACGTCGGCGGATGTCAGCCTTCGACTGGGACACGGTGTGACAGCGTGGGTGCGACAGCGTGATTGTAAGCCGGCGTGTTGCCGGTCGGTCGCGTATAGTCAACATCCTCGATCATGACCAACCCCATCCTTGTCGTCGGCTGCGTCTCGTTAGACACTTTGCACATCGGCGGGCACACCTATCAGACCATCGGCGGTGCCGGCCTTTATACCGCGTTGGCAGCGCGGTGCGCCGGTGTACATGCCACGCTGCTCGGACCTCGGCCCAGGCGGCTCTCTCCCTTGCTGGCGACGGTTGCCAGGCGGCTCGACTGGATCGGCCCCGAAGTTCCGCCGGATGCGCTGCCGCACCTTGAGATCGTGCATCACGGCGAAGGTCGGGCGACGCTGGTCGGCGCATCGTGGGGCGCAGAATCGCAACTGACGACCGAATATTTGCCCGATGACCTCTCACGCTACGCATTCGTGCACATCGCCGCGCTCAGCTCGGCGCATAAGATGCTCGACTTCCTGCACGTGTGCCGTGAGCGCGGCGCGCGGCGGATCAGCGCCGGCACGTATTACCGCATCGTGCAGAACGAGCCGGCTACCGTGCGCGCCATCTTCGAACAAGCCGACCTGTTCTTCATGAACGAGAACGAGGCGATCGGCTTGTGGGGATCGCTGCGGGTAGCCGGCCGCGTCTCCACGCGCACCCGCGAGGGTGCCCTGCTGTTCATCACCTTCGACCGGCGCGGCGCGATCGTGATCGCCGGAGACCAGGCCACGCCGCTCCCCGCCGATCCGGCGGACGAACTCGACCCGACCGGCGCCGGCGATACCTTCTGCGGCGCGACGCTGGCTGGCCTGGCGCGCGGCGAAGATCCGGTTACCGCCGCTTCGCATGCGACCGTGCTGGCGGCGCGCAAGATCGAACACGTCGGGCCTGCGTTTCTGCTGGGGTTGCCCTTGCTTGAGTGAGTAGGCAGGCCGACTGCTGTATTTGACGGTTGTTGGCGGTTTATCGTAGACTCGTAGAGAAAACGCGCGTCGCCCGACGTAGAATCCCCGTGTTCCGCGAACCCGTCTGCGAGCCCATCTATTGAAAGGAAATCCGACGCCATGAATACTGTTTCACGTTCGATACTTGCTTCGCTCAAGGGATTCGGCCTTTGCGCGATTGTCGCTGCGCTCATCGTCGGGGCGTCGCCCGTGACCACGGCGCACATGCAGGGCGACTCGCCTTTGCCTACGCCGCCCCCACCGACTGCCGCGCCTGAACCGACGCCGGAGCCTACGGTCGCGCCTACACCTGCCCCACGCCCGTCACAGACCATCCCAACGCCCCGGTTGGTGACGCGACGTATCCAGGAGAAAGATGCGGCTGCTGGATACGAGATAGACATGCGATATGCGGTGGTGAACCGGCCGGCGGATGTCTGGCTACCCTTCAATGCCCTCAGCGAAGCCCAGGCGCGCGAAGCCATTGCCAGCTTCAAGGCCGAAGTCGCTGCAATGGGCGTCGTCACACAGGCGCCCGTGCCGACCAGCACGCTCTCGTCGCAGTGGGAGGCTTTCCGCGCCACACGCGACTTCATCAGCATTCGCTCAACTTACAGCGTGTACATGGCAGGCGCAGCGCATCCGACCTCGTTTACTCGTGTGATCAACTTCGATCCGCGCACAGGCCGGAATCTCGACCTGGCCGACTTGTTCCGCCCCGGCGTGGACTATCTCGGCGCGATCTCGGCCTACTGCGTGGAAGCGCTGCGACGAAAGGACGTGCTTATCTTCCCTGAAGGCGCCGAGCCTAAGCCGGAGAACTATGCGAATTGGAACGTCGGGCGCAGGAACCTGGTGATTACGTTCGACGTGTATCAAGTCGCGCCCTACGCGGCTGGGCCGCAGGAGTGCCAGATGCCGCTGAGCCGGCTGCCCCGCCTGCTGGCCAACCCAAGTCGCTGGTGATCTCTCCAAAAGGTTTCTACGAAGTGGCGCAGAAATCGCGCACCACTTCGTAGAGCACACGCGCGCCCCAGGCCAGCGCGGAGATTGCCACGCGCTCGTCGTGGCCGTGTACCATCTCGAAGAAACTCTCGCCCGGCGCGAACTGCATTGGCGAGAAGCCGTAGCAGATCGCGCCGAGCTTGGCGACGTGCTTGGCATCGGTTGCGCCGGTCATCATGTAGGGCAGTGTGATGCCCTGCGGGTCGTGCTGTTTCAGCGTGCGCTCGATCAGTTTGAACAGCGGTGTGTCGAAGGGAAACTCGAGTGCGTCGCCGCTGCTGTCCACTTGAAACTCGACCGGCAGGTCGCTGCCCAGCGACTGGCGTAGCGCCTCGATCAGCGCGTCGGGCGTGGAGCCAGGCAGGGTGCGGCAATCCAGGGTGGCTTCGGCGGACGAGGGCACGACGTTAGTTTTGTAGCCGGCGCGCAGGACTGTGGGCACGACGGTGTCGTGCGTGACGGCGTATAGTTCTGCGGCCAGTCCGGGATCGCCTACGAGGTGGTGCAACGGCACCTCGCGCAGCGCATCCATATCCAGCCAGGCGCGCAGGGCGATGCCTTGCCCGCCGCCGATGCCTTCGGCCAGGCCGGCGATGAATGCGCGCGACGTGGGGGTGATGCGCGCCGGCAGCCGCATGCGCGCTAGCTTGTCCAAGGCGCGCGAGAGGTGCATCACCGCGTTATCGGCTTGCGGGACGCTGGCATGGCCGGGCCGGCCGCGCGCGACCATGCGCATCCACACGTTGCCCTTCTCTGCCGTCTGGATCGGGTAGAAACAACGACTGCCAAGGTGCAAGCTGTATCCGCCGAACTCGCTTAGCGCGTATTCAGCCCGTAGCAAATCCGGGTGCTTCTCGACCAGGATACCGATTCCCTGGTTGGTATCCGCCTCCTCGTCGGCGGTGGCTGCCAAAATTAAGTCGCGTCGCAGGGCCAACTCTCCCTGCCGACTTGCCTGTGCGGCCGCAAGGAATACGGCTAACTGCATGGCGGTGATGCCTTTCATATCGAGCGCGCCACGGCCATACACGAAGCCATCCTTGACCTCGCCACCGAAGGGATCCATTGTCCAGCGTTCGCGCTCTACCGGAACCACGTCGGTGTGCGAATAGAGCAACAGCGGTGCGGCGCTGCCGTCGCCCTTGAGGCGCGCGATCACGTTGCCGCGTTTCGGCGCGGTCTCGATGACGACGGGTTCGATGTCCGCTGCACGCAGAACGCGCGCGAGATACTCGGCGGCGAGCATTTCGTTGCCTGGCGGGTTCGAAGTGTCCAGGCGGATCAGGTCGCGCAGGTAGCGCACAACGTCGTCGGCGAGGGACTGCCAATTCGGGGGCGGCGGGATGGACATGCATTCGTAAGTATAGCGGGCTAGAATCGAGCGCATCCTTGTGCGAGAGGTCTTACGATGCAGACTGCCCTTCAAATCACGCGCACCGAATTCCGCGGCCGCGCTGAGCGCTTGCTAGAACACATCCGAGCACAAAAGCTGAGCGGCGTCGTGCTCTTCGATGGCGCGTATGTGCATTACTTCTCCGGCTTCGCGTTCATTCCCACCGAGCGACCGATCGCGTTCGTGATGAATGCGCAGGGGGAGCAGGCGATGTTCGTGCCACGGCTGGAGCTAGAACACGCGCGCGCCCAAACCGGCATCGAGCGCGTGGAGCACTACGTCGAGTATCCCTATACACCGCATCCGGCGCATGTGCTGGCCTCACTTTTGGCCGAGATGGGCATTGGGCAGCGGATCGGTGCGGATAGTAATGGCTATCCGTGGATCTTTGGCTATCGCGGGCCGGCGCTGAGCGAGATGACCGGCGCGGAGGTCGTGCGGGTGACGGCGTTCGTTTAAGACATAATGATGATCAAAAGTCCGGCCGAGATCGCGCTGATCAAGGAGAGCGCCAAGTGGGGCAACTTGGCGCACCGCTTGCTGCAGCGCTACACGCGCCCCGGCGCAACCGAAACCGAGGTGAGCCTGCGCGCCGGCCAGGAAGCCACGCTGGCCATGCTCGAAACGCTTGGGCCGCTGTATGCCTCGCGTAGCCTATATGGTGACGGCGCATCCGCCGGCTATCGGGGGCAGATCGGCCGCAACGCGGCCATTCCCCACGCCCTGGCCAACAACATCACCTTCCAACCAGGGGACGTGCTGGTCACCGGCGCCGGCGCCCCGATGTGGGGCTATAACAGCGAACTCGAGCGCACCATGGCGATCGGTAGCCTGACGGATGAACAGAAGCGCATGTTCGATCATATGGTGGCGCTGCAGGATCTGGCCATCCGGTCGCTGCGACCAGGCGTTAAATGTTCGGATGTAGATCGCGCCGTGCGCACCTACTTCGAACAGCACGATCTGATGCCATACTGGAAGCATCATACCGGCCACGCCATTGGCCTGCGCTACCACGAAGCACCCTTCCTGGACGTGGGCGACGACACCGAGATCAAGCCGGGCATGGTGTTTACCGTGGAGCCGGGGCTATACGCTGCACACCTGGGTGGCTTTCGTCACTCCGATACCGTCGTCATCACCGAGGACGGCTACGAGATCATCACCTACTACCCGCGCGATCTGGCGAGCCTGACCATCCCGGCCTAATCTGCGCCATACATCCAGCTTCTCTACAACGCCACGCAATTTGACACGTGGTGGGGATGCGACAAAATGGTACACACCACAAGCGCGCCGTCTGATCACCGATGACTCCCTGACCTGAGCAAAGCGGCACGCCGGCAATCCCGAAGAAGCAAACAGTCTGAGGAGGCAAAACCCATGAGTCAATCGTCCCGTTCAACCCCCCTTCGATTGACGGCAGCGTTTGGTCTGGCGCTGACGCTCGCGCTTGCTGCATGCGCAGCACCACCCCAGGCAGCGCCGCCTCCGGCGCAACCGTCCGCTGAGGAAGCCAAGCCGGCTGAAACCGCTGCCCCTGCGCCTGGCCAACCCAAGCCTGGAGGCACGTTGCGCGTCGGCACGAACCAAGATGCCATTGGCTTCGATCCGCACCTGACTAACGCCACCGCCTCGTATCGCATCTTGGAGAACGTCTACAGCTCACTGCTGCGTTTCAAGCCGAACCTGGAGATCGCGGGCGATCTGGCCGAGAGCTACCGCGCCATTGACGCCACCACCTGGGAGTTTAAGCTGCGGCAAGGCGTGAAGTTCCACAGCGGCAAGCCACTGACCTCGGCCGATATCAAATACTCGCTCGAGCGGATCAAGGATCCGGAGGTCAAATCGCCGCGCAGCTCACAACTGGCGCCCATCGTCGCGATTGAGACGCCGGATGACTACACCGTCATCATCAAGACCGAGAAGCCGTTCGCGCCGCTGCTCGCTGTGTTGGCCGACCGCACCATGGCCATCGTCAACAAAGATTTCATCGAAGCGAACGGTGGCAAGCTGGACAACGTGGCCGACGGCACCGGTCCGTTCAAGCTCAAGGAGTGGGTACCCAATACGCGCACGGTGCTCGAGAAGAACCCGGACTACTTCATCCCCGGACAGCCCCTGCTCGACGAGGTGATCTATCAGCCGATTCCCGATGACACGGCGCGCAGCACTGCTGTACGCACCGGTACCGTGGACTTCATCGAGTACGCGCCGCCGAAGGATCTGGAATTGCTGCGCGGCGATGGCAACATCGTGATCACCGGCGAAGGTAACAATAATGTGCGCTTCCTGGCCTTCAACACGACGCTCAAGCCGTTCGACAATCCCAAGGTGCGCCAGGCCATCGCCTGGGCGGTAGATCGCGAGGCGGTGTTGCAGGCTGCTGTGAACGGCGCCGGCACACCGCTATACGCCGGCCCATTCCTGCCGTCCTTCTGGCCAGGATTACAAGAGCCGGTCTACAAACGCGATCTGGAGAAGGCGAAGCAGTTGCTGGCCGAGGCCGGCTATCCCGATGGCTTCACCGCCAAGTTGAAGAACACGCCCACCTATAGTTTCCTCGGCAACGCCGGCATCGCTGTCCAGGAGCAACTGAAAGAGATCGGCATCAACTTGGAGATCGAATCGCTGGAGTGGAGCGTCTTCCTGAAGGATTACCTCGGCAAGAACTTCGAGGCGGTTGTCAGCGGGTACAGCGCCTTTGCCGATCCGCACACGCCGCTCGACGGCACCTACGTTACGGGCCGCCAGAACAACTTCATGAGCTACAGCAATCCGAAGTTCGATGAGCTGGTTGCCCAGGGCGCGCAGGAAACCGATCAGGCCAAGCGCGCCGAGATCTATCGCGAGGCGCAGCGCATCCTGCTCGAGGATTCGCCGATGGTCTTTCTATATGCGGCGAACGAATATGAGGCCATGCAGAACTACGTCAAGGGCTACGAGCATTATCTCAACGGTTCGCACGTATCGTTCCGCCAGGTCTGGCTCGACAAGTGATGCGGCGTGCTTCTTTTTGGAGGGGCAGTGATGCGGGCGACTCTGCAGGGTCGCTCTTGCACCCTCATCGGCGAAAGCATTCGTGACGCGTTATATCGTCCATCGCTTGCTCGTCGCCATCCCGGTTGTGCTCGGCGTGAGCCTGTTTACGTTCGGGCTGGTGCGCTGGATTCCGGGTGATCCCATCCTGGTCATGCTCGGCCCGGATGCCCTCGGCGCAGACGTCGAGGGCATCCGTCGGCTATACGGCCTGGATCGTCCCTGGCCGGCGCAATACGTCGAATGGCTGACCAACGTCCTGCGCGGTGACTTCGGACAATCCATCCGCACGCGCATGCCGGTTGGCCAGTCTATCCTGCAGCGACTGCCGGTGACGATCGAGCTGACCTTACTATCACTGCTGCTGGGTCTGATCCTGGGCATTCCACCGGCCGTCCTGGCTGCGACGCATCGCGGCAAGGCTACGGACGCCATCGTCGGCGTTATCTCGCTGTTGGGCATCAGCGTCCCGGGCTTCTGGCTGGCGATTTTGCTCATGCTGCTCTTCTCGCTCCACCTGCGCCTGCTGCCCTCCATCGGCTATGTGCCTCTGTACGAGAGCGTGGCCGGTAACCTGCGCCATCTGCTCTTGCCGGCGCTGGGCCTGGCGCTGCCGTTGGGTGCGACCATCATGCGCTTCATGCGCTCGTCGCTGCTGGAGGTGTTCGGGCAGGATTACATCCGCACCGCGCGTGCCAAAGGACTCACGCAGGCGAAGACGGTGATGAAGCATGCCGTGCGCAACGCGCTGATTCCGATCATCACCGTCATTGGCATCCAGGTGGGGCGCTTGCTGGGCGGAGCGGTCATCATTGAGCAGATCTTTGCTCTGCCCGGGCTGGGCCGTCTGGTCTTCGACGGCATCTCCACCCGAGATTACCCCATCGTGCAGGGCACCGTGTTGGCGTTCACCGTGATCTTCATCCTGATCAACCTGCTAGTAGACGTGTTGTATAGCGTCATTGATCCACGGATCAGGCTATCCGCTCGATGAATTCGCCCCTTCGCCGTGCGCTCTACCGCGCCATCCGCAGCCCACAATTTATCATCGGTGCGGCGTTGGTGACGTTGTTCGTGTTGACGGCTGTGCTCGGCCCGGTGCTCTCGCCCTACAGCCCCACGGCGCAAAAGATGAGCTTGCGGCTGAAGCCACCCAGCGCCGAGCATGTCCTCGGCACGGACGACTTCGGGCGCGATGTGCTCAGCCGCATCCTGCACGGCGCGATGCCGTCGCTACAGGTGAGCGTGTTGTCCGTCGCCGGCTCGCTGGTCATTGGCGTGATCATCGGACTGGTCGCCGGCTATCGCGGCGGTTGGACGGACACGCTATTGATGAGCCTGATGGATGTGTTGCTCGCTTTCCCGGCGGTGCTGCTGGCCATCGCCATCCTGGCCGTGATGGGCACAGCGCTGAGCAACGTCATCCTGGCCATTGCGATTGTCAACCTGCCGACCTTCGCCCGGTTGGCGCGCGGTTCGACTCTGGCAACGCGCGAGTTATTGTATGTCGAAGCAGCGCGCGCGTTGGGCGTGCCGCCGGTCGCGATCATGTGGCGACACATTCTGCCCAACATCGCCGCGCCGCTCATCGTACAAACCTCGCTCACCATCGCCGCCGCCATCTTGATCGAGGCTGCGCTGAGCTACCTCGGCCTTGGTATCCAGCCGCCGGCGCCGTCGTGGGGCAACATCCTGTCTTCGACTTATGGCTTCATTCAGACCAATCCATGGCCGTCGGTGTTCGCCGGCGCGGCCATCGCCTTGGCCGTGCTCGGCTTCAACTTGCTGGGTGATGGGCTGCGCGACGCGCTCGATCCGACGACGCGTTAGCCCGTCTATTGGTCATCGCGGTAGCAGGGTGAAGCTCAAGTTGCCTACCCTGAATTGCAGACGGCTGTCGCTGTCAACCTCGATGGGCTTGCCGGTGTTCAGAATTACGCGCATCGGTTTGAGACCTGAACCGGCGTCGAGCGTGCCGTCGAGGACAAGCGCGTACACTTCGCCCGACTCCGCGCGTAACCGTGCTACATTCACCTTGTTGTCCACCAGCTTGCCACGGCCTAGGCCGATGCTCGGCGCCGATGCGCTTAGCACTAGGTCGCCGGTGGTCAGTCCATTGGGAGTAGCGCTCACATCGGTAGCTTTGAAGGATACGTCGCCTAGCTCCGGCGCAAACGTCAATGTCACCGAGGCTACGGCGACGCCGCTTGATGATGCGAGCGTCTGGCCCATTTCCAGACTTGCCACGCCGAGGTTGAGCGTCAATCCAGGCGACTCGCCGGTGATTGAGCCGTCCGGCGAGAGCGTGAAGGCGATCGTGTTGGTCTGACCGGCATTCCCCGGCAAACTGAGCGTGAGTTGCCCTTCCCCACTGACGCGATACTGTGTTCCGTCGTAGGTAAGATTGGCCCGAGCACCCTCTAGCGCCAGTGCACCGTCGGCTAGCACGATCGCCGGTAGAGTGAACGTACCATCGTTCACGCTCAGGCCGTTTGCGGTCAATGCCACACCATCCAGCTTGGTCACGCCGTTGCCCCATGCCGGGGCCAGTGCAAACGATGCGTGATCTGCGAACAGGCCGGCGTTGTTCAGCGTCACATCCAATAACTCCAGCGAGCCGAATCCGAGATCGAGCGTGAGCCCGTCGAATGTGCCGAGCACCTGCGTTCGTCCTTGTGCATCGGGAGCGAGGGTGAACTGGATCTGTTGTTGCTGTTCGTTGCCAGGCAGGTCCACGCGCAACGTGGAAGCGACGTTGAACGCATAGTAGTTCTTGCCGTTGATCGGGACGACGCTGAGCACGGCGCGATTGTCCGATAGGACGACCTGGTCGGCGAGCGTAATAGAGGGCAGGTCAACAGTCGCGCCGGCAGAGCCGAAGGAGAGTCCATCCTGGCTAATGACCACATCGGTCACCACCGTTGTTGCGCCTCCCAGGCTCTCCGGCAGTTGCAACGCTGCCGACGATGCTTTCAGGCCGGTGTTGTCAATGCGCGCTGGCCCCAAGGTCAGCATCGCACCGCCCAAGTTGAGTTGCAAGCCGACCACCTCACCGCTCAGTTGGCCGTTAGGGGCAAGTGATAACACCACGTCGGTTGTCTGCTCGTTGCCGGGCAGGTTCATGATCAGTGTGCCCTCGGCAGCGACCGCATAACCCTCAGATGCGTTCACCAGAGCTGCAGTCACATCGCTTACGCTCAGGAAGTCCCCGGCCAAGGAGAAGCCGGGTATGAAGAACGTGCCCTCACTGACTGACAACCCGCTGCCATCCACGCGCGGATTGTCTACCACGAATACTGCATCACCAGTGACGGTCGGCAGCGTCAGCGTCGCCGTTGGCGCGGACAACCCTTCGTTACTGATCGAGACGTTGCCCATTTGGAAGACGCCGCCGGCGACATTGAAGGATAACTGTGGCAACGCGCCGCTTAGTTGTGGCTGACCATCCACTGTGGCAAGCGCCACTGTAGCGGCGGCCTCGCCGGGCGTTGCGCCTTGAACGATCAGCGACGTCGAAATGTCGAAGCGGTAGTCGCGCATGACTGGGTCCCACTTCAGCATTGCGGTGTTGCCGCTAAACCGAATCGCATCGCTGCTACCCAGAGTGATGTCGGGGAAGGCGAATAAGCCGTCCACAGCGCCAAAGGTGATGTCCTGACCAACGATGCGCAGTTCGTTGACGGTGACCGAGCTGCCGCCAAATTGCGGCGGCAGTGTGATACTGGCAACCGGCGCGTAGAAGCCGCCGTCGATCAGCCGCAGCCCATTCGGTGCAGCGATCGTTACCCCCGATACCTGGAAGGCGACCGGTGGAAGCCGTCCAAAGAGCAACCCGCTGACCAGATCGAAGCCCAGCGTCGAGGTGATCTGCTGGTTGGGGCCGAGTCGCACCAGCGCTCTGCCGTGTGCTGTGCCGGCGGGAATGTTAACTTGGGTGATGGCCGAAGTGATCGGCCGGACGCCTCGTAGATGGCGCAGCCGTGACCTGGCGCCGGGCAGCGGCACAACGACGCCGGTCTTCGTATCGGCGCGGAAGCCACCGTCGAACAACGCGATGTTGCCGGTGATCGTCTCTAACGTGCCGGAGCCAAGCACCGTCGCGCCGTCGAACATCACCATCGCATCGGCGCCGGTCAGGCGGAACATCTGTCCTAGGCGCAGGTTGCCGACGGCGCGCGTAAAGCCATTTTCGGTCTCGATAAAGCGATCCGCCGTGATGGTGATCGCGCCGACTCGGCGGATTTGCGGCGCAGACGCGATCGCGAACACATCCGCACGGGCTGCTGCAGCAGACACCGCGGCATGAGCAGAAATAGCAAACGCCAATGTGACACGCATCAAGATTTTGGGCACGGCATCAGCCTCCTGGGTGAGTTCGTCTACTGAAGGATCACGCAATGTGTTTCGGGTGTGCGGATGATGAGACAACCTGCATGGACTGAATCTGTAAGCCTACGCCATCTTCCTGAATTGAAACACATTTCATTATTGCATATCCGTTTTAAGCATCTGTATAATTTCTGTTGAGCGGTTCGCTTGGGGTAGACGAAGGCATTTTCGAATTTGGATTGTCAGGGCCGAAAAATAGCCATGTCGAAGAGTGTATCAATGAAGGCAGATATGTCTGCAAGTTTTGGGTATGTTGCAGTTTGGAAATGGTAACCTCGGCTTCGAACACAAAGGCGCAGATGAAGGCTTTCTGAAAGGTGCCAGGCTTTCCGAAAGCAAAGCTTCAAGGGATGCATGCCTTCCTCTCAATATTGAAAGTGTTTTTGGGCAAGCTTTGGAATCCGAATTTCCAACTATCAAATATTTGAGTTGCAAACAACATGAAAGCTGACCAGCAGACTCAATTATCATACGGCATGAATAAGCTGCCCAACACGCGATTCCACTTGACACCGCTCTGCTGCGCTTCGCGGCGCAGGTGAAGCGTATGCCGTTACACTTATATGACTGGCGCATCTCACCGTTTCCCTGCTTCGCCCGCTGCCTGACCCGGCGGGTTGATCCTCGAATTTGATTGCGGCTCGGCTCTGGCTGGCTGCAATGGTCGGCTTGTATTCGCGCTGGTCCAATACACTCACATCCAATATTCGTAACTTGATCATGGCAAAGATCACCCCGCGCTCACAGGACTTTTCGGAGTGGTATCTCGACGTTATCCGCGAAGCGGATCTGGCCGACTACGCGCCGGTGCGCGGCTGCATCGTCGTCAAGCCCTATGGTTGGACGATCTACGAGCACATGCGCGACTATTTGGACAAGCGCTTCAAAGACACCGGCCACGTCAACGCGGCCTTTCCGCTGTTCATCCCGATGAGCTTCTTACAGAAAGAAGCGCATCACGTTGAAGGGTTCGCGCCAGAGCTGGCCGTGGTCACCCACGGCGGTGGTGAGGTGCTGGAGGAGCCGCTCGTCGTGCGACCCACCAGCGAGACGATCATCGGATACTCCTATTCGCAGTGGATCAAAAGCTATCGTGACCTGCCGGTGCTGATCAACTGCTGGAACAGCGTGGTGCGCTGGGAGAAGCGCACGAAGCCCTTCTTGCGCACGATGGAGTTCTACTGGCAAGAAGGACATACCGCGCATGCTACCCACGAGGAGGCACTAGAGGAAGTGCTGCGCATGCTCAACGTATATTACGACCATATGCGCGAAGACTGCGCGCTGCCTGGCTTCCGTGGGCGCAAGAGCATCAACGAGCGCTTCGCCGGTGCGATCAACACCTTCTCCGTCGAAAGCATGATGGGCGACAAGCGTTCGCTGCAGAGCTGCACCAGCCACGACCTCGGTCAGAACTTTGCCAGGGCGTTCGAGATCAAGTACCTCGACCGCGATAACACTGAGAAGTATTGCTGGACGACCTCATGGGGCCTGAGCTGGCGCTTGCTCGGCGCGGTGATCATGGTGCATGGCGACGACCAGGGCTTGCGCCTGCCGCCGAAGATCGCGCCGATTCAGGTCGTGATCGTACCGATCTTCAAGAACGATGCGGAGAAGTCGCAAGTCATGCACGTTGCAGATCGGGTCTGTAAGTCGCTCAAGGCATCGGGGCTGCGCGTGAAGCTGGACGACCGCGACGAGACGCCGGGCTTCAAGTTCAACGATTGGGAGATGCGCGGCGTGCCGGTGCGCGTGGAGATCGGCCCGAAGGACGTGGCGAACCACAGCGTGGCGCTGGCCCGGCGCGACATGCCCGGCAAGGCTGGCAAGGCGTTCGTATCGCAGGATGGCCTGGCCGAGCGCATCCATGCCCTGTTGCCGGAGATCCACACCTCGCTGCTTCAGCAAGCCGAGGCGTTCCAGAACCGCAACATCCGCGAGTGCTTCACCTGGGACGAGGTGAAGGAAGCTGTGCAAGACGGCTGGGCGCTCGCGCCGCTGGAGGACAACCCGAGGAACGACGAGCGCATCCGCGAGGAGTTGACGGCTAAGAGCTTGAACTTCCCACTCGACCAGTCAGAAGGCGAGTGGACCTGCGTGGTCAGCGGCAACAAGGTGCGCGAGCGCGCGCTGATCGGGAAGTCGTATTAACTGTGCGACGGTGGTGGGTTCGCTGCGCGGGCGTTTGAGCAGGCAAACGGGTGGCATGAACGGGTAGGCGAAGGCACTGCCTTCGCCTACCCGATGGCATGTGCTCAATGCGGCAGCGCGTCAATCTGCCGGGCGAGGTCAAAATCCTTGTCGGTCAGGCCGCCGGCGTCGTGCGTGGTCAACGCCAGCGTCACCTTATTCCACTTGATAGTGATGTCGGGATGATGCTGCGCTGCTTCGGCCAGCACGCCCACGGCGGTAGTAAACATGAGCGACTGTGGGAAGCCGCTGAAGGTGTAGGTCTTCGTGATCTCGCCGGCCTCGTTCAAGCGCCAACCTTCGGCCTGCGTCAACCGTTCCTGGATCTGTGCGTCGTTTAGCTTTGTCATCGAACCTCCTTCACAACTACAATACGATCTGGACGATGTTACGTATTATCCACGCACGGAGCGAGGTTCACTTCGACCAGGTGCGCTCGTTGATGCGCGAGTATCGCGATGCGGTAACCGCGCTGGCCAGCGCGACCGGCGTATGCACTTGATTCGACAGCTTCGACACGGAGCTGGTGCAGCTTCCTGGAGCGTATGCGCCGCCGCGCGGCCGGCTGTTGCTAGGCCTGACGGAGACGTTGGTCGCCGGTATGGCTGCGCTGCAGCCGGTAGACGCGTTGGTCGGTGAGGTCAAGCGGCTCTACGTGCGGCCGGCAGCACGCTGCCAGGGCGTGGGGCGCGGGCTGGTCGTCGCACTGATCGAAGTAGCACGACAGGCCGGCTACGCGGTGCTGCGCCTGGAGACGCTGGAGGAGATGCGCGCAGCGCAAGCGCTCTACCGTTCGCTGGGTTTCCAGGAGGTCGAGCGTTTTCGCCCGTCCACCAACGACGACGACCGTACGATCAGCATGGCGCTACGCCTGTAGTTGGCGAGCACACTTCATGTCTGCGCAATCTGCACATACTCCTGCCGCAGCACGGCATCGTCACTTACGCCGAAGCGCGCCAGTAGCTTGCCGATCACAGCGGCTTTGCGCTCGGCGTCACGCTTGCTCCAGGTGCGGCTCTTGATCTCCAGGAAATAGCCGTCGCGCGCCGGATTCACCACGCGGTCTATGTTGATGAAAAGCTCCTCATCGTCATAGAACACTTCCCAGCGCAGGCGATCCTTCTCGACTTGCACCTCGTGCGTCGGCTTGAAGTACTCGCGGTAGAAGCGCAGGCTACGATCCGCCGGCGACATGAAGCGCACTCGGCTGAGCAGGATGGAATGGGGGTATTCGCGTTCGCTCTGGCCGCTCACCAGCGTCAGGCGATAGCGACTGCCGACCACGTTGCCGCGCTCATCTATGCGCTCGTCTTCGCGATAGCGCAGGCGTGACGGCTCGTCCTCGAAGAAGAAGTAAGTGTCGTATTGGCGGTAGTGCACGTGGCGCACCACGTTGATTTCGCTGCTGTTGATCATCTCGATAATCGGCTGCGGGTCGCCGATGCGGGCTTTTACTTGCACCTCGAACGATTCCTCTTGCTGCACGCCGCCAATAGCGGCGAGCTTGCGCAATACGTCGCTTTCGCGCGCCATGAGGAATGTGTGGATCTGTTGCGCCAGCCGGTTGGCCTCCGATTCGATTGCGCCCTCATCCAGGGTGAGCAGCGCGCGGTCGCGCATCAGCGGCTTGCCGTTCACGAATACATCGCGCACGTCGCTGGCCTTGCTGGAATAGACGATCTGCGTGTAGATGGCGTCGCTGCCGGCCGCAATGCTGGAGTACTGCGGCGTGCTGTGCAGCCGGCGCAGCTCCAGCACGATGACGTCGGCGCGCTTGCCGACTTCGAGAGAGCCGGTGACGTGGCCGATGTGCAGCGCGTGTGCGCCCATGCGCGTCGCCATCAACATCGCCGTGCGCGCCGGCACGGCGACCGGATCGCGCGTGCTGCCTTTAGCCAACAGCGCTGCCAGCCGCATCTCCTCGAAGTGGTCGAGGTCGTTGTTGCTGGCCGGACCGTCGGTGCCGATGCCGACGTTGAGGCCGGTCTTCAACATCTGGGCGACGTTGGCGATGCCGCTGGCCAACTTGAGGTTGGCCGAGGGATTGTGCGCTACCGTTGCGCCGGCGTTGCGCAGCGTGCGCATCTCGCCGGCGTCTATCGCTACGCAGTGCGCGGCGATCACCTTGGCCTCCAGCACGCCGTTCTTCTTGACCCAGTTCACCACCGGCATGCCGTGTTCGCGCCGGCTGTCTTCTACCTCCTGGAAGGTTTCGCTGATGTGGATATGCAACGGCACGTCATATTTGATGGCGATCTCGGCGCAGGCGCGCATGAGCGGGCCGCTGCAGGTATAAGGCGCGTGCGGAGCGATCACCGGCGTGATTAGCGGGTGCCCCTTCCACTTGCGGATGAAAGCTTCGGTGAACTCCAAACTCTCGTCGGCGCTGGATGCGTCAGGCGTGGGGAACTGCATAATGGTCTGCGAACACAGCGCCCGCAAGCCGGCCTCGGCGATAGTCTGCGCGATGGTCTCCTCGAAGTAATACATGTCATTCACGCAGGTCACCCCGCTGCGGATCATCTCGGCGCAGGCCAGGCGCGCGCCCAGCGCCACGAACTCCGGCGAGACGAACTTGCGTTCGACCGGCAGCATGTAGCCATACAGCCACACATCCAGCCGCAGGTCGTCGGCCAGGCCGCGCAGCAACGTCATCGGTGTGTGGGTGTGGCAGTTGACCAGGCCAGGCATGATGCAGCAACCTGTGCAGTCAATCACCTCCCCTGCAGTGTAGGTAGCCGTGATTGGGTCGGCATCGCCGACGGCGGCGATCGTATCGCCGCGAATGGCCACGGCGCCGTTCGGGTATTGATGGAAGGCATCGTCCATAGTGATGACGACGCCGCCGGTGAGCAGAGTGTCGGCTTGCTGCATAAGGCGGTTATAGCACAGCCAGGATGCCCCACACAAACTTAGAAAGTACGTAGAATAGGGTCTATGAGCGCATCGTCAAACCACGTTCCACCACTACAAACAGCGCTGTTGCAATCGAATACACGGTCTGGGGAGCGCTACAGCCTGCGCATGCCCGTCGTGCGCATCGGTCGCGGCGCACTCGACCCACATGACATCCAACTGCCCCCCGATGACATACATGCCTCGCGCGAGCACGCCCGCCTGATGTTCGAGGATGGCGCGTGGTTTATAGAGGATCACAGCCGTAACGGCACGATTGTGAACGGCCGGCTGCTGCAGAAAGCAAAAGTCAAGTTGTCGAGCGGCGACCGCATCCGGATAGGCGATTCATTCGATGTTGTGTTCCGCTATCTCAGTGACACTACACAGGCGGAGGATTTCGCTCATGTCGCGCCGCGCGCTGCACTGTCAGCCCAACCGGCCGAGTCGCCCGCTACGCAGGTCGGCCTGTGGATCAGCCCCAGCGCGGCGGTGTGGCGCGATGGTGAGCGGCTGCCCGTCTTCCTCTCGCGCACCGAGTACCGCTTGCTCAAATATCTCATGCAACACGCCAACGACGTGTGCGAATACGACACGGTGATTCAGGCCGTATGGGGCAGCCGGCGCGACAAAGATAGCCTGCATGAGTTGATCTATCGTGTGCGCCGCAAGATCGAGCCGAATCCATCGCAGCCACGTTACCTGGTCATCCGCAGCGGCATCGGCGTGGTTTTCTTCCCGCAAGGCGTGAGCACAGACGAATAGAGGCTTATTTGTATTCAAGCGACGACGGCGACGATCATCGGCCGGCGCTTGGTCTCACTGTAGATCAGCCGGCTAAGTGCATCGGCCGCGCGTTCGCGGATTGCGCCTTCGCCCGTCGCGCCGGTGATGTCGCGTAGCGCATCGGCGACGGCCTGCGACATGGTCTGTAAGAGTGGCTCGGAGTCTTTCATGTAGACGAAGCCGCGAGTGATGATCTCCGGCTTCTCGGCCAGCCGGCCATCCTCGTCGCGCCGGATCACTGCGATGACGAAGCCGTCGCGTGCCAACACCTCCCGGTCGCGAATGACCGCTTTGCCGATGTCGCCCACCCCACTGCCGTCCACGAACACATAGCCGCCTGGAATGCGGTCCAGTTGCCGCGCCTCGCCATCTACGAACTCGATCGGCGTGCCGTTCTCGACGACGAACGTTCGATCGGGTGAGATGCCCAACTCATGTGCCAGGCGTGCATGCGCCTTCAACATGCGCAGCTCGCCGTGGATGGGGATGAAATACTTGGGGCGGATCAGGCTCATCAACAGCTTCTGCTCCTCCTGGCTGGCATGGCCGGAGACGTGCACCTTGGCGACCGGATCGTAGAGCACCTCCGCGCCCTTTTGAAACAAGCGGTTGATGATGCGGTGGATGTATTCCTCGTTGCCGGGGATGGGGTGTGCCGACATCACGATCGTATCGCCGGGCATGACGTTAAGGACTGGATGTTTGCCCACCGCCATTCGGCCGAGCACCGCGCTCGGTTCCCCCTGCGTGCCGGTGGCCATGATGGCGACGGTGTCGGGCTTCATCTTATTGGCTTCCTCCAACCGGACCAACATGCCATCGGGGATCTCCAGGTAGCCCATCTTCTGGGCCATCTTAACGTTCTCGATCATGCTGGTGCCGGCCAGGGCAAGCTTGCGACCGTAGATGTCGCATACGTTCACCACCTGTTGCACGCGCGAGACCAGCGAGGCGAAGGTAGCTACGATCACTCGGCCTTCTGCATCGCGGAAGATGTGCTCGAAAGTCGGCTCGATGGCGCGCTCGCTGGGCGTGGTGCCAGCAATCTCGGCGTTAGTGCTGTCCGCGAACAGTGCCAGCACGCTGCGTCCGGCGAACTCGGCCAGTTTGGCGAAATTAGACGGCTTGCCGTCCACCGGCGTGTGGTCGAACTTGAAGTCGCCGCTGTGCACCACTAATCCCGCCGGCGTGGTGATGCCCAACCCCACGTTGTCAGGGATGCTATGGCACATGCGGAAGAATTCCACCTTGAACGGCCCGATGGTAATTTCGCCATCGGCGGCAACGGTGTGAATCTTTGTCTGGTTGAGCAGTTTGGCATCCTTCAGTTTGACTTCGAGCAAGCCGCGCGTGAGCGGCAAGGTGTAGATCGGCACGCCGGGAAAGTCGCGGACGACGTGGGTGATCGCGCCGGTATGATCCTCGTGGCCATGCGTGATGATGAGGGCGCGCACCCGATCCCGTTTCTCCTTCAGAAAACTGTAGTCCGGAATCACGGCATCCACGCCGAGCATGTCAGACTCGGGGAACATGATGCCGGCGTCTATGAGCAAGATGTCCTCGCCGTACTCGAACATCATCATGTTCTTACCCACTTCGCCGAGCCCGCCGATGGGTATCCACTTTAGAGGTTTAGCTGACATTGTCGAATGAAAATCGTAAATGTGGCGCGCACAGCCTGCGAGCGTACAGCGCGCCGTAAGTGCTCAGTCGTAGAGGAGAGATCCAGTCGTGCAAGAGGAAATCGCCGCGGGCGCATCGCCTCGCGATGCAAATGGGCGTTCATGCGTGGAGGCGACGATTGGGGGCAGACATCGTTCTCTTCGTGACGTTGACACTTATTATTATACTCGCGCCGTTGTAAGATGAGCGACTTGTATCTCCAACCCGTGTTCTTACTGGGCTTCGGCGGCGTAGGCCGCGCGTTGGCTCGGCAGATCCTCGCCACACGCGATCGGCACATGCAGCGCAACGGGCTGCGCCTCTCGATTGTCGGCGCCGCAGATAGCGCTTCGTCCATTATGGCGCCGTCCGGCTTGCCCGATGCTGTGATCCACGATCTACTCGCACGCAAGGACCGTGGCGAACGCCTCACCGACGATCCTCAGCCGCCGACCCTGGACTCCCTCGCGTCGCACACTATTGTGGTTGATACGACGGCGACCGTCGCTACCGTGCCCTGGCTGATGGAGGCAAAGGCGCGCGGCATGGGCGTGGTGTTGGCGAACAAGCTCCCGCTGGCCGGCGACCTGCGCTGGTGGGACGCCATCGCCGACGCGCGTGCGCGTTGGGAGACGACCTGCGGCGCAGCGTTGCCCGTCATCAGCACACTGAACACGCTCCTCGACAGCGGCGACGACGTCTTGCGCATCGAAGGCTCGCTCAGCGGCACGCTGGGCTTCCTTTCGTCTCAACTGGAGGCCGGTGTACCGTTCGGTCAGGCCGTGCGCGACGCACAGGCGAAAGGCTATACCGAACCCGATCCGCGCCAAGACCTAGGGGGCCTGGATGCTGCGCGCAAGGCGCTCATCTTGGCTCGCATGTTGGGCTACCGGTTGGAAATGCGGGATGTCGCCGTCGAGTCGCTGTATCCGCCGGAGATGGATGCCTTGAGCGTAGATGAATTCCTGCGCGAGGCCGACGCGCTCGATGCGCCGATGAAGCAGCGCGCCGCCGAGCTGACCGCCGGCGGCCGCAAGCTCCGCTATGCCGCCGAGATCGCCGACGGCAAACTGCGCGTCGGGCTGGTGGGCGCTGCGCCGGAGAGCAAGCTGGGCAGCATCCGCAGCAGCGACAGCATCGTCGTCTTTCACACGCGCTACTTCAGCGACAATCCGCTGGCCGTGAGCGGACGCGGCGCAGGGCAAGAAGTGACGGCGAGCGGCGTTCTGGGTGACATCGTGAGTTTGTCACGCGCGATGTGCCGGTAACGCGCACTCGGCCGGCCCCTTCAGCGTTACGCGCTCACATGCCGCGCCAGCGCCTGGCGCAGCACTGCAGCCGGCTGCGCGCCGACCAGTCGCTCGGCTACCCGCCCGCCCTTGAAGATCATCAACGTCGGGATGCCGCGCACGTCGAACCGCTCGGCCGCGCGCGGGTTGTCGTCCACGTTGAGCTTGGCGACTACGGCGCGGCCAGCGAACTCGCGGGCAAGCTGCTCGACCGTCGGCGCGATCATGCGGCACGGGCCGCACCACGGAGCCCAGAAATCCACTAGCACCGGCTTGTCGCTGCGTCCTATGACCTGGTCGAACGTGGCGTCGCTCAGCGTGATCGGATGATCCGACGTTGCCGCTGATGCTGTTTGCGTCGGCCCCGGTGCCTGTGCTGCTGCAGATGCAATTGCGCCTGCTAGCGGGACGCTAGGGCCGGCCGGGTTGGCCGGGCGCGCGCCGCCGGTGATGAGATAGTCGAACCACGCCTGCAGGCTTGCTTCGGGCGCAGCGCCGCTGCCCTGTCCGGCCAGCTTGCCGTCTTTGACGAACACCAGCCCGGGCAGTTGCGCGATCGTGTAGCGCCGTGCCAGCGCCGGATTATCCCGGACATTGATCTTGGCGATCAGCGCTTTGCCTGCGTATGCGGCTGCCAGCCGGTCGAGTGCCGGATCGAGCTGCCGGCAAGGCGCACAGTCGTCACGCCAGAACACCAGCAGTACGGGGAGGCCAGCTTGTAGGACGCGATCTACGCTCTGCTCATTCGTGTGAATAGGGGTTGCGAATGCCATATTACGCCCTCGCCTGTGACAACCAGACATATTATCCACCAAGGGTCGAGCGAATCGGGGGTGGGGATGAGGCACAGGGCTTGTCTCGGTACAATCACGCTATGCGCAAATTCGATCTGCTCACGCCGGTAGACGCCGTCGCGAAGTTGAACGCTGCGCTCGATGCGGCTGGCTATGGGCCGGCACACGGTATTGCCGCAACAGAGGTGATTCCGACGATGCGGGCGCGTGATCGCGTGCTGGCACGCGACATAGTCTCGCCCACACCCATGCCGGAGTTCCGTCGCAGTGCAGTGGATGGCTACGCTGTGCGCGCCAATGCCACGCCGGGTGTGCTGCGCGTGATCGGCGAGGTACGCATGGGTGAGATCGCGCCGTTCGCCATTCGATACGGTGAAGCGGCGCTCGTGCACACCGGCGGCAACCTGCCGGAAGGTGCCGACGCTGTCGTGATGTTGGAAGATACCGTGCCGTTGACGTTGGACGACCGGCGACAGGCAGAACCAACAGATGGTTCGCTGCCTTCCGTGCTCGTCCGGCAGTGGAAGATCCAGACCAACAAAAAGCTGGCGCCGGGCGAGAATGCGATCCAGCCCGGCGAGGACGTTAAGGCCGGCGAGGTCGTCGTCCGCGCGGGCATGCGCCTGCGCGAGCAGGAAATCGGCGGGCTTTTGGCGCTGGGCGTCACGCAGGTCGAAGTGATCCGCAAGCCGCGCGTCGCGCTGATCGCCAGCGGCGACGAGCTGGTGCCGGCGGAGTCCGAAACGCGCCCTGGCCAGGTGCGCAATATCAACGCGCCGATGCTGGCGGCACTGGTTGCGCGCAACGGCGGTGAGCCGTTCGACTTCGGCATCTTGCCCGATGTGCGCGCGGCGTTCGAGGAGGCGGCGCAGCGCGCAATGCGCGAAGTCGACATGGTGATCTTCATGGCCGGCAGTAGCGTGGGCGAACGCGATTTCGTGCCCGAGGTCGTGAATGCGATGGGCGAGCCGGGCATCCTCGCTCACGGCATCTTGTTCCGCCCTGGCAAGCCCACATTGTTTGCGGTGTGCAATGGCAAGCCGGTCTTTGGGCTGCCGGGCAACCCGATCAGCGCATTGGTGACCGGGATGTTATTTGCCATGCCAGCGCTCTGGCGCATTCAAGGGGCGCTCAACCCACCCGAGCCGCGGTTCATCCGGGCCACGCTCGCCCGTGAGATGAAGTCGCCGCAGGACTTGGAGCATTGGTTTCCGGTCAGGCTGGGGATCGGCGATTCGAGATCAGAGAAGTCGAACTTTGTGCAATTCCCTATCGCCAATCGCCATTCTCCCCTCTGGGCGGAGCCGATCTCGACCAAGTCCAACCTGATCTTCGGCCTGGCACGCGCCGATGGCATCGCTTGTGCGCCAATCGGCGTGGAGCATCTCGCCGCCAGCGCAGAAATAGACGTGCGACTGTTCGACTGATCTCGGCTGAGATGGTTACTGTTGCAGCGAGAGTGCCTGCACCGCTTCTTCCAGCAGGCGTCGGGTGGCGTCGTAGGTGATGATGGCGCGCGCTTCGTCATAGGTCGCCCACTTGTAGTCTTGCACCTCCGCGGCCTGCAGGTGCACGTGCGGGTCGTGCACAATGCCGAGGAAGTAGCGCACGGTCTTGGCAACCGTCTGGCGCGGGTTGCTCCATGCAGCCTTGGTGTAGCGTTCTTCGAAGATCGGCTCGGGGTAGAGCGTGACGTCACGGATGCCGGTCTCTTCGCGCAGCTCGCGCCGCGCGGTTTCCATCTCGCTCTCACCCGGTTCCGCATGACCTTTGGGGAAGGCCCAGTGCCCGCTGTTGTGTCGGATGAGGAGGAAGTAGGTTTGGCCGTCCTTGCGATAGACGGGAATGATGCCGAAGGATTGCTCGGTGAGCTGCAGTGACATTTGGATACATACATTCTAAACGCGCGCCGGCTTTGTCTCACCCTCTGTTAACATTGGGCAGCCGGAGATCACTCTGCGCACGCCGTGACACTAACTGCGCCCGCTGCAACACACCCGACCGCCGACGCTCCGCTCCCCGCCGGACTTCGCGGCTATGCCGTGCTGCTGCGCCGCAACCCCAACGCGCGTAAGCTGTGGCTGGCGCAGGTCGTCTCGCAGCTTGGAGACTGGTTCAACACCATCGCGCTGCTTGGCCTGTTGGTTGAGCTGACCGGCAACCCCGCCGCCGGCAACTTGATCAGCGTGGCGCAGATCGTGCCGGTTGCCATCGCCAGCCTGTTCCTCACCGGCGTCGTCGCCGACCGGTACGACCGCAAGGCGATCATGATGATCTCCAGCCTGGCCCGCAGCGCGATCGCGCTGAGCTTCCTGCTCATCCGCACACAGGATACGGCGTGGATCGCCTACGCCGGCACGGTCGCCATTGCCATCGGCACGGCGTTCTATATGCCGGCGGCTTCGGCGGCGCTGCCGAACATCGTCGCGCGGAACGAATTGCCAGTCGCTGCGATGCTCGGCCAGACGACTTTCGCAACCATGCTGTTCGTCGGCGCGTTCCTCGGCGGCGCCGTGACCACCCTGCTGGGGCGGGAGGCCGCGTTCGTCGCCAACGCGCTGTCGTTCTTGATCGCGGCCTGGTTGGTATGGCGCACGCGGGCGAACTTCAGCGCCCAGCGCGAACGGCAGATGCTCAGCGGGGTCAGCGCGCTGCGCGTGTTGACCGAGGGTGTGCGTTACCTGAAGGAGAACACCTTCGTGCGCAACTATCTGTTGGCCAAGCCGGCCGTGGCGTGGGCCTTGGGCGGCTTCGGCCTGTTCGGCACCTACTCGCTGACGATCTACGGCACGGGCGACTTTGGGACGGCCCTGCTGTTCGCCGGGCGCGGGATCGGCGCGTTCATTTCGCCGCTGCTCGTGAGCGGCGCGGCCTCGTTGCAAGATACGCGCCGACTGCATCGCTTCATCGTCGCCGGCATGGGGCTAGCCATCCTGGGTTACTTCCTCTTCGCCTTCACGCGTTCGCCGCTTGCCGGCATGCTCTGCGCCGGCATCGCGCACTGGGGAAACGCCTGGGCGATGACGCTGAGCAGCCTGATCGTCCAGGCGAATACGCCGGACTACGTGCGCGGGCGTGTGCTCGCCCTGGACAACGTCGGTTGGGCGGTGGTATCGGCGCTCTCGAACCTGATCGTCGCCTCGGTCGCGATTCGCTTCACGCCGCAGGCCGGCGTGCTGGTCGCCGTGGCGCTCACGGTCATCAGTGTGATCGGGTGGCTGATCGAAATGCGACGGATGCCCACAACCCCGCCGCTGACTGCACGATGAACAACGCGCTTCACATTGGCGACTGTCTGGACATCCTGCACACCTTGCCCGACGGCTGCGCGCATCTGATCTACCTCGACCCGCCGTTCAACACGAACAGTCGGCAGATTGGGCGCGTGCGTGGCAAGCCCAACGAGGCCGGCCTTGCCTATGACGATGCGTTCGGGTCGCCGGCCGGCTACATCGCCTACATGCGCCCGCGGGTCGAGGCGATGCGCCGCGTGCTTGCCCGAAACGGCTCGCTGTTCTTCCATTGCGACTGGCGCATGAGCCATCACGTGCGGCTGATGTTGGATAGCGTGTTCGGGGATCAGGAGATGGGAGACGGGGATCAGAGATCGAGGGTGAAACGTCGGGCAGTTTTTGTCAATGAGATTATCTGGCGCTATGGCCTCGGCGCCAGCAGGACGCGCCGTTGGCTGCTCACCAAGCACGACGTGATTTTCTGGTATGCCAACGGCCCCGACTACACCTTCAACCTGATCCGCGAAGCGCCGACGCCGGCGATGTTGGCGAAGTATTGCCACACGGACGAGCAGGGCAATCGCTACATGATCAGCTATGGCCGGCGTTACTATCTGCGAGGGGGCAAGCCGCTGGATGACGTGTGGGACATCCCGGCCATTGCGCCCACCTCGCGCGAGCGCGTGGGCTATCCGACGCAAAAGCCGCTAGCGCTGCTGAAGCGCATCATCGCGCTGGCCAGCAACGCCGGCGACCTGGTGCTCGACCCGTTCTGCGGCAGCGGCACGACGCTGGTTGCGGCGCAGGCGCTGGGCCGCCAGTGGATCGGCATAGACGCGAATCTGAAGGCCATCGCGCTGGCGCGCGCGCGGCTGGCGGCCGGCGCATAGCCCGGGTGGGCCGGGCGTCAGGGCCGCACGTGCCCATCGCCCTCGCACACCCACTTGTAGCTGGTCAGCTCGCGCAGGCCCATCGGCCCGCGGGCGTGGATGCGCTGGGTGCTGATGGCGACTTCGGCGCCGAGGCCGAACTGGCCGCCGTCGTTGAAGCGCGTGCTGGCGTTCACGAAGACCGCCGAGGAGTCTATTTCGCTCACGAACCGCTCGATCGCCTGCGGGTCGCGCGAGCAGATGCCGTCGCTGTGCTCCATGGTGTGCGCGCGGATGAAGGCAATCGCCTCGTCGAGTGAGTCCACCACTTTCACGCCGAGGATCAGCGCGAGCCACTCGGTGTCCCAGTCGGTCGCGTCATCGGCGCGGCGCGCAAGCGGGAATCGCGGATGGAGGATGGCGAGCGCGCGCTCGTCGCACCGCAGCTCGACGTCCTTTTCGGCAAGGCGCGCCGCGACTTTTGGCAGGAACTCCGCTGCGATGGTCGCCTGCACCATCAGCGTGCCCAGCGCGTTGCACACCGTCGGCTTGCTGGTTTTGGCGTTGAAGACGACCTCGACGGCCTTGGCCTGATCAGCCGTCTCGTCCACGTAGAGGTGGTTGATGCCCATGCCGCCGGTGATGACGGGGATGGTGCTGTGCTCGCGACAGAAGCGATGCAGCCCTTCGCCCCCGCGCGGGATGATGAGGTCTACGTAATCGTTTAGCCGCAGCAGCTCCAGGATGCGCGCGCGGTCGGTATCGGCGATCAGTTGGACTGTGTCGGCCGGCAAGCCGGCGCGGTCAAGCGCGGCGTGGATGACTGCCGTCAGCGCCGTGTTGCTGTGGATGTTGTCGCTGCCGCCGCGCAGGATGACCGCATTGCCGCTCTTCAGCGCCAGCGCGGCCACGTCGGTGGTGACATTGGGCCGCGCTTCATAGATCACACCCAGCACGCCCAGCGGCACGCGGCGCTTGTGCAATCGCAAGCCATTGGGCAGCGTGCAGTGGTCGAACTGCTCGCCGATTGGATCAGGCAGCGCTGCCACGGCGCGCATGTCGTTGGCCATGCCCTGCAAGCGCTGCGGGGTCAAAGTCAGCCGATCGATGAAATAGGCCTCAACGTTGCGCGCCTTCGCGTTCTCTACATCCTGGGCGTTGGCGCGCAGAATGTCGTCCTGGCAGGCCGTCAAGCCGTCGGCAACGGCGTGCAGCGCGGCGTTCTTCTGAGCGGTGCCGGCGCGGGCGAGTTGCCGGCTCGCCGCCTTGGCGCGCCGGCCGATCTCGATCATCTCCATAGCAGCGATTATCATCCGGCGCAGCGGGGCCGGCGCCTTAGGCGGGCGCGCCCGACCGGCAACTGAACTGCGGCATGAAGCCGAAGGCTGCCTCGGCGCGCTTGCCGCTGATCAGCGCATCATAGCCCTGGATGTCGGCGCGCAGCTCGGCGTCGGGGTAGTAACGCGCAACCAGCTCGCGCGAGGGCAAATCCACGTGCGTGTCGCGCGCGGCGACGAACGCGACGGTGTGCGAACCCGCCGGCAGCGGCGCGGTTGCAGCCAGATAGCACGCCCGCGCGCAGTCGTGAATGTGCACATAGTGGGGCAGCGGATAACGTTCGTCGGGCGGGATCGGTTCCGGCAGGCGCGGCCAACGCTGGACGGTGACCACGTCGGTGAAGCGCAGGCTTACGGTGGTGAGGCCAAAATCGCGGGCGAAGGAATCGGCGATCACTTCGCCGACATGCTTGGAGAGCGCATAGTCGCTCTGCGGGTCCACGGGGTGATCTTCGTCCAGCGGGAAGTAGCGATAGCGCACCGGCCGGTGCGGCGGCACGGTGTGGTTCACCTGGATGGACGACGCCCAGACCACGCGCGGCACGCCCAGGTGCGCCGCCGCCAAGAAGACGTTGTAGGTGATGGCGATGTTGGTCATGAACGTCTGCGCGTTCGGGAACATCCGGCTGTCGGGGATGGCGGCCAGGTTGATCACCGCGTCTGCGCCGCGCATCACATCGTAGCAACTGCCGAGATCGGTCAAGTCGGCAGCGATATATGTGCCGAGGCCATCGCCGCGCCCGACGTTGTCCACGCCGAGCACCTGCGCGCCCTGGCTGCGCGCGTATTCGACGACCACAGAACCGATATTGCCTTTAGCGCCGGTAATGACGATTTTCATATTGCTCTCCGTTGCGGATTATGACAAGCATAGCGCGGCACAAAGCCGAACGCATGGCGCGCGCGTGCAATGCTGATCGGCGAAGTGTAGCCGCTCAATTCGCCGCGCACGGGGATGCCGGGGTAGAACCGGCGCAGGAATTCCGTGGTGGGAATGGTAAAACGGATGTCCGACGCAGCGATGAAGGCCGGGATATGCGTCGCGGGCGGCAGGTCCGCCATGGCAGCCAACCATGCCGCACGGGCGGCGTCCTCCACATGCACGCAGAACGGCAGCGGGTCAATGGCGCTGTCTGCCGGCGGTGGATGCGGCAGGCTGCGCCATTCGTCCGGCGCGCACACCCACACGTAGCGCAGGCTGACGATGGTCATGCCATAGTGCTGCGCGAACATCTCGGCTGCTTGCTCCGCCATCAGCTTGCTCAGGCCATACTCGTCTTTCGGGTCGGGCGGATGCGCTTCGTCGAGCGGGAAGTAATGGAAGCGCGCGCGGATGTGATGACCGGCGCGGTGCATCACCTGGATAGACGAGGCCGCAACCACGCGCCGAATGCCCAGGTGATGTGCCGCGAGAAAGACGTTGTAGGCGCTGCTCACGTTCTGGAGCAGCGTGCGCGCTGCGGTGAACTGGCCGGCGCGCGGCACTGCGGCCAGGTGAATGACCGCGTCTGCTCCGCGCAGTATGTCGTAGAGCTGTCCCAGGTCGGTCAAGTCAGCGCGCATGTAACCGTGCCCGTCACCCGCTGCGACAATGTCCACGCCCAGCACATCTGCGCCCTGGGCGCGCGCATACCCGACGACGGCAGCACCGACTTTGCCTCGACTTCCGGTGACGACGATCTTCATGGCTCACACGCCTAAGCCTTCTGAGTCGTCCGAGCTATTTCAGTCGGTTAAGTCGGATTCTTTGTCTCCCGTCTTTATCACGCCTCGCGCTTCTGATGGTATACGGCTTCGCGCAGGCCGCGGATGTAGCCGATGGCGTAGAGCCGGCCGAACGACGAGTAGCCGGCGTGTTCGTTGCTATCGCCCTCGACGGTGGGCACGTGGTCGGGGCGCAGCACGCCTTCGAAGCCGATGTCACGGTAGGCTTCCATACATGCCAGCATGTCGGTCTTGCCGTCGTCGTGCCAGGCTTCCTCGAAATGGCGCACGTCGCCCTTCACATCGCGAAAATGCACGAAGCTGATCTTGCCTTGCTGGCCAAAATGGCGAATCGCCGCTGGCAAGTCGTCGGTCATCAACGTGAAGTTGCCCTGGCACAGCGTGATGGTGTTGTAATCGCTGGGCACCAGGTCCACCACGCGCTGGAAATTCTCCACGCTGGTGAGGATGCGCCCAACGCCGCGCAGCGGTGAAAGCGGCGGATCGTCGGGGTGAGCGCTGAGCTTGACGCCGGCCTTTTCGGCCACCGACACCATGATCCTGAGGAAGTCTTCGAGATTCTTCCACAAGTCTTCCTCCTTTACCTCAGGGAGCGGTGGTCCTTTCTCGTAGTCGCTCAGGTCGAATGAGGTTACCAGGGAGCCACCCCGCGACGGCGTGCTGGTGCTGGTGCGCGTCCAGTTCATCACGGCCATCCAAGCGTAGCACCACACCGGGATCTCCAGTCGGCCCATGTTCTCGATCAGCGTGATGCACCATTCGATCTCTTGATCTTTGCCCGGCAGGCCGCGCATGATCTTGTCCATCGGCGGGCGTGCTTCGATCACGGCCAGCTTAAAGCCGCCATCTTCGTAGCGCTTCTTCATGCGCAGCAGGGGCATAAAGTCGTAGGGCGTTTCGCCCGGCCCGCAGTCGCCCGGTAGGGGCAACCCGCCCACGGCATAGTCCACGCCGGCCTGCTTGGCCAGCTTCCACAACGGCGAAGGATTTGGGGGGAGGTATTCTGCAATTTTGATCATAGTGAGCCATGAGCCATGAGCGATGAGCATTGAGCTATGAGCCATGGGCTGCGAGCGATCAACAGGGGATCGGGAGTGAAAGACTCGAAGCGCAACACTCAAAAAGCTCAAAGATGATCGCTCAGAGCTACAAAACGCCGAATTCTTTGTACACCTCGTCAATCGGCATGCCGGCGGCCAACATCTCGCGCTCGCGATTCTCGAACTCGAAGATGGCCTCGACGCGCAACAGCACCTCGTCTACCAATTGCCTGGGAATGATCTGCGCGCCGTCGTTGTCGGCGAACACATAGTCGCCGGGGTCCACACGCACATAGTGCGTGACGTGACCGGGCAGATAGATCGGCTTGTTCACTTCGAGGATGGTCCAGCCGCCGAAGGCGTTGGGGCGCGTGCCGAAGACGAACATCGGGAAGTCCGGCATCTTCAACACGTACTGTGTGTCGCGGCAATTGCCGGCGATCAACATGCCGCGGCAGCCATGGGCGTAGGCGAGCTGGCAACTCATCTCGCCGAAGTGTGCCGGCTGCATGTCGCCGCCGCAATCGAAGCACAGCACACTGCCAGGCGGCTCGTTGGCGATGGTGCGCATCATGCGTTTCTGCGGGTGGCCGCCCTTCGCTTCCCAGTCTGCCTCGATTTCGCGTTGCCATGCGGGATCGAGGCTGGGGTCGGGCAGCGAGTGCAGCTTGACCGGGATGGCACGTCCGACGAGCTGCATGCCCTGGCGCAGTGGTTTGAAGCGATCGGAGAGCACGGTATTAGTCACGCCCAGCGTGGCGAGTGCATCCGACACCGCACCGCCATAGCCGGCGCGACGAAAGCGCTCGATGCGTTCCAGGTCGGTGATGTTCAATCTGCGAACGACGTCTTTGGTCAATCCGGCGAGAGGTCCATGTGGCATAGGAATCTCCTGCGCGCTAAATCTGCTGATTACGCGCCAACAACAAAGGAATTGTAGTGACTTTCTGTGAACACATGCGGATGCCAGTGCAGCGTGCCTTGGCTCACGTCTGAAAACTCGACCCGTGAGGGACAGTTGGGCCGGCCAAGGCGATGCTTTGGCCTACCCAATGGGCTTGTTCAGACGCGCGCTTCACATTGGCGTGAAGCCTTGTGCCCGGCTGCTGTGGCGCAGGTAGCTGCCATACGGCTCCAGCATCGTGCCAACGAAGCGCTTCAGGCTTGAAGCAACCGCAATGCTTCATCTGCGCTCGAACCGCCGTGGACGATAGCTGCGATGGCCGCTGTCATCCGCGCCGGCGACTCGTGTCCCCAGATGTTCCGCCCAACTGCAACCCCGCTGGCGCCGGCTCGCATGGCGTCATCAATCTGTGCCAGCATGTCGCGCACATTGGTTGTCCGCTCGCCGCCCAGCACGACGACCGGCAGCGTGGCGTTCTCCAGCACGAGGCGAAAGGTATCGGGCGAACCGGTGTAGAGCGTCTTGATGAAATCGGCCCCGCACTCTGCGCCGATGCGCGCGCCGGCAGCGATCTTCTCCGGCGTGCGCATCTCCGGCCCGGCGGCAAACGTGCCGGGGATAGTTTCGACCAGGAACGGCAACCCCCACTGAGCACAGTCCATTCCCAGTCTTTCGCAGTTGGCTTGGTTCTGGCGGTCACCGGTAAACGGGTAGAGGATAACCTTGAGCGCGTCGGCGCCCAGTTGCAGCGCGCGCTCCACAGCAACATCGGCGATGGGCATGAGGTCGTTGATGCTGAGGATGAGGCCACAATGTCCCAACGCGTCACCGCAGCGCATGGCTGTGCCGAAGGTAGTAAGGATGGCGTCTGCGCCGGCAGCCAATGTCTCGCGAATGACATACGCCGGATCGCTCACGCCGGCCATTGGCCGGTCGAGATAGTTGCCGTGGTCCATCGCCACGATCACTGTCTTGTCATCGGTGTTAAAAATCCGCCGCAGTCGGCGCTTTGTGTAGTTGATCGTCATCAGTCTTCACAAGTGGGTCTTACTTTTCGCGCCTTGGCTCTTCATTCTCTTCCATGCTCCTAAACACGAGCAGGCGGTTGCCGCCGGTGCTGCTGGCGAGCACACCTTCGCCGATGGCAACGCTGGAGCTGGATGGCCCTTCGACGGGATAGTGCCATCGGCTGGCGCCTGTAGCCCAGTCAAGCGCCATGATCTTACCCAGCGCCGGGCCGATCCACACGACGTCGCCGGTGAGTGTGGGACAAGTCCAAATCTGGCCGCCCGGCGGCAGCATGCCCGAGCCGATGATCGCTTCCCAAGCTGGCGCGCCGTCTTCGATGCGCAGCTTGCGCAGCGTGCCCCGATCGGAAGCGATGTAGACGAATGCGTCATCCAGCGCAGGCGAGGCATAGATCCGCGCGCCAAAGTCCTGTGACCAGCACAGCCGGCCTGTGGCGAGGTCGAACGCGCAAAGCTGGCCCGTGCGCGTGCCGGTGAACAGACCACGCGCCGACACCGCACAGGTCGAGTTGATGCCACCCGGCGCGCGTGCTTGCCACAGCACGTTACCGGTATGGGCATCCAGCGCATAGACCGTGCCGCCGTTGGTGCCGAAGTAGAGCACGCCATCCATTTCTGCGATGCTGCAGTTGATGCCGCTGTTGACGTAGACTTTCCAACGCAAATCGCCAGTGGCAGCGTCGAAGGCATACACGAAGCCATCGTACGCGCCACAGAAGACTGCGTCATCGAATGCAGCGAAGTTGCCTTGAATGGCGGCGCCGGCTTTGTGCTTCCAGACCAGTTCACCGGTGTGCGCATCCAGGCAATAGAAGTACGCATCGTTGCAGCCGCAGTAGGCGCGGTCGCCCCAAATCATCAGCGAAGCATTCAGCCGCGTGCCGGAGGTGAACTGCCAGACCAGATCGCCATCGAGCGAAAGGGCGATGGCGTGTCCGCTGAGCGTGTTGAAGTAGATGCGCTTATGCGCGATGGTAGGTGAGCGCACTTCTCCGTCGAACGTGCGCTCCCAGGCCAGGCGCAGCGGCGGATGAAACGTGAAGCCGAGCCAGCCGGTGCGCTGCAGATTGCCGCGGAAGTGCGCCTCGGCGCGCGTGGTCGTGGTTGAAAGCGTGCCGTTCATCGAATCATCCCTTGGTCGCGCCGGCGGTCAGCCCTTGCACGAAGTATCGGTTCAGCACCAGTGCAACCAGCAATACGGGCAATACGGCGAATACACTGAGTGCTGCCATGTAGCCCCATTGCAGTTGCGCCGTGCTGAACTGACCCATGATGGCCAGCGGCACGGTCTTGGTCGAAGGCGACGTGAGCAGCAGGGCGAAGATGAAGTCATTCCAGGAGAAGATCAGGCAATACAACACCGATGCAATGATGCCCGGCACGGCCAATGGCAGCGCGACCAGCCGGAAGGCCTGAAAGTGGGAGGCGCCATCCACCAGCGCGGCTTGCTCCATCTCTGTGGAGACCGACCGGAAGTAGTTGCTCATCATCCACACGACGAAGGGTGCGTTGTATACGGTGTCGAGGATGATCACCGCCCAATACGTGCCGAGCAAGCCAAAGTCACGCATGATGAGGTAAAACGGCACCAGCATCGCCACCGGTGGGATCATCAGTAGCACCAGGAAGAAATAGCTCGACGCACCAATGAAGCGCAACCTGGAACGTGACACGGCGTAGCCGCCCAGCGTCCCCAACACCACCGAGATGAGCGTCGTGCCGGCGGAGATGACCACGCTGTTCAGCATGAACCGTCCGACTTGGATCTGGTTGATTGCAAAGGCAAAGTTGTTCAGCGTGGGTTGGAAGCCCAGCCACATCGGCGGCAATTGAAAGGTGTCGCGCTGGAGTTTGAACGATGTGGTGAACAACCAGACGATGGGCATGAGGAAGAACGCGACAACCAGCACGGCCAGCGCGTTGCGGATGAGATTTTCTGTCCGGGTAGCCTGCATTGGTCTTGACTCAGAATTCTGCAGCGCGCTGCCGCTGTAGCAGTAGGATGTAGAACGCGCAGCACACGCCGATCATGAAGAGCAGGATGTTGGCCAACGCAGCGGCATAGCCCATGTCGAAGAACGTCAATCCAACTTTGTAGATGTGGAAGTTCAGTACCGATGTGGCGTTGCCCGGACCGCCGCCGGTCGTGGCGAAGATGATGTCGAAGACCTTGAAGGCGTTCATCGTGCGCAGCAACACGCCGATGAAGATGACCGGCAGCAGCATAGGCAGGGTGATGTAGAAGAACGCCTGCGTGCGGCTGGCCCCATCCACATATGCCGCTTCCAGCATCTCCGTGGGCAGGCTCTTCAGGCCGGCGAGAAAGATGATCATTAACAGCGGCGTCCACTGCCACAGATCAATCAGCAACACGGCGGGCATCGCCGTGGTGAACTCGCCCAGAAAGCCGCGGTCCACCGACAAACCCACCTGCTTGAGGTAATACGCTACCGGCCCGAACTGCGGATTGTAGAGCGCCTTCCATACTAGGCCGACTACCAATGGTGGCAGCGCCAGCGGCATGATCGCCAGCGAACGCAGCGTGCGCATGAAGGGCGTCTCTCCAGACATCAACAACGCCAACCCCAGCCCGAGCAAAACCTGCGACGTGACGGCACCAATGGTGAACACTACCGTATTGACCAGCGTTTCGAGCACGGCCTTGTCTTGGAAAGCTTTGAGGTAATTGCCCAGGCCGACGAATGGCTTGGCTTGCGTCGGATCGGTCAGTCGGTAATCGGTCAGGCTGATGAAGAACGAGAAGAGCAGAGGGGCCAGGGCAATGGTCAGCACGAAGGCCAACACCGGCGCCAGCATCGCCAGGTGTGTTTGCTCACTGCGATCCAGCCGGCGCGAACGCGCGTGGGATGCAGGGAGCGAGGAAGGAGCGGAGGCAATATTCGCCACAGCAGTCGAGGATGCGGCCTCCGCAGCATCACCTCGGAGGCCGCATGGAGCTCACCAGGTCATTTGATGATGTCGAGCGCCGCCTTCTGCATGTTGGCCAGCGCGGTCTTGGCATCGATCTGGCCGACCAGGTAAGCGTTCACCTCGGTGCCGATCACGTCCTCCATCTTGCTGTACCACGGTTGGCGTGGCCGGTAGTCGCCATCGCCCTTCTCATACGACTCCAGCAGGATAGGGAACCAGGGGTATTTCTTCACCAACTCCGGGTCGGTCAGCGTGGAGCGCCGGATGGGCGAACCGTTGTTATCCACCCACTCTTTCTGGATCTCCGGGCTGGTGATCCACTTGATGAACATCCACGCTGCTTCTTTGTTCTTCGAGTCGGCGTTGATGCCGATGCCCCAGCCGCCGAAGCCATATTTGCCGGCCTCTGTGCCCAGTGGCGAGAAAGCCGTTTCGATCTTCTCGGCAAAGGGATTAAGGTCGGGGTTCTTGTGGTTCTTGATGGCTGTGCTCCAGTTCAGCATCATGGCAATCTTGCCGCTGGAGAAGGCGTCGTTGCGGTCGCCCCACCACCAGCCGGTAGCGTCGGGCGGTGCGGCGTCGAACAACGCCTTGAAGCCTTCCAACGCTTTGAGGTTGGCCTCGGTATCAATGGCCGGCTTGCCGTTCTCGTCCAGCAGGCTGCTGCCATACTGTTGCACATAGGCCATGAAGTCCTGCGCTACAGCCGGGCCCTTTGCACCGAGTAGGCCAATGCCCCACACACCCTTATCGGGTTGAGCGAGTTTGACGGCCACTTCCTGTAGCTCGGCCAACGTCTTGGGCACGCCGACGCCGGCTTCCTGGAAGAGGTCGGCGCGGTAGTTCAAGATGTTCGCGTAGCCGGCCAACGGATAGGCCCACTGGCCCTCACCCCAACTCCCCAGCGTCCACATCACCGGCAGGATGTCGTCGAGGGCGAGCTGCGCCTTGTCGCGTTCTATAAGCGGCTTGAGGTCCACCGTCCACTTGTTCTGGCCGTATTCACCGCTCCATACGATGTCCACGGTGATCAGGTCGTAATTGGCCGTTTTGCCGACGAAGTCGGCAGTCGCTTTCTGGCGCAGGTCTACGTAGCCCAGCTCGTCCATCGTTACATCAATGCCCGAAAGCTCCTCGAATTTTGGAATCAGGGCCCGGAAGGCTTCGACGAACTGGTCGGTTTGCGCGGCGAGCGTGAGCTTGCCACCGGCGAATTCTCGGGTGACGATGCCGGTTGGATCGGTTGGCTGCGCCGGCGCAGCCGGTTCGGTCGGCGCCGATGGGGCAGGTGCGGCTGCCGGCGGTGCGGCACACGCAGCGAGCATGAGCGCCATCGCGCTCATCGCTCCAAGACAAGCACGAAACTTTTGCAAAGACATGAGCTTCTCCTTCTTGATCAACTTCGTTTTCATCAGGAATCTGACGAGCCATCCCCCTTTGCAACGTCTCGGTTCAATGCGAATGATGAATCTCTCGGCTCGCATGCGCGAGCAGTCTATGGGAGTCACGTCGCACTCTGCGTCGTTCATCACCTCCTCAATCAGGCGTTTGAGTTGCCCAGCGCAAAAGCTGGCCGGCGGTGGCGAATGGAATGCTGGTGCGCAGGGCGTAGGAGCGTCGGGGCCTACGAGAGGGCAGTATAGTATGGCGACCGCAAACTTTGTCAAACGACGCTCTCCCTCTTATGGAATCGAACAAGCGATTGAAGGCGATGGTGTGCACGGCACCGTTTACGCTGGAATGGCAACCGCTGTCACTCCCCCCGTTGGGCCCGCGCGATGTGTTGCTGCATGTGGCGCAGACCGGCATCTGTCCCAGTGACGTGCGGGTGTATGTCGGCAAGTCCTCCATCAAGTTGCCCAAGATCCTTGGCCATGAGGCTGTCGCGCAAGTCGCTGCGGTGGGCAGCGAGGTGGCCAGTGTGAAGCCCGGCCAGTGGGTGGTGCCCGATGGCATCATCAAGTGCGGCACATGCCCGGCCTGTCGCAAAGGCCGGCCAAACAAGTGCCAGCGTGTGCGCTACGCTAGCGGCGCGTATGGCGAGGCTACCATCGTCCCAGAGACCAATGTCTATCCGATGCGCGAAACCACACTCCTGCGCGCCGCCACATTCACCGAACCGCTGGCTTGCGTGTTGCGCGGCGAGCGCATGCTGCGCATCACGCCCGGTGAGACTGTGCTGGTCATCGGCTGTGGTCCGATCGGCCTGTTGCACATCCAGGTCGCCAAGCGCTTCGGCGCGCGGGTGCTGGCCGCCGACCTCAAACGTGAACGGTTGGACAAAGCGCTTTCGCTCGGCGCAGATGTTGCGCTGGATCCGCAGCAACCCCTGCATGAAGCGGTGCGGGCAGAGACCGATGGCTACGGCGCCGATGCTGCCGTCGTCGCGTTCGGCTCGTCCAGGCTGGTTGAAGCTGCGGCAACAGCCCTTGGCTATGGCGGCCGGCTGAATATCTTCGCCGGCGTGTATCCTCAAGACCCGGTCTCGATTGATCCAAACTTGATCCATTACAACGAGCTGGTCATCACCGGCTCGGCCGACCACACGCCGATTGACTACGCCGAGGCGCTGAACTTGATCGAGCGCGGGCTGGTGCAAGTGTTGCCCCTCGTGAGCGACGTCGTCCCCTTGCGCGAGCTGCAGCGCGGCTTCGAGATCGTGCAAGCGCAACAAGGGCTGAAGGTGATCGTCGAGGTCAATCCTGAGCTGGCGCGCTGAACGATGGCGAATTCGACGGAACTGCGTGCCGGCGCGGTCCTCGTGCTCGACGTGGGCACATCGGCATTGAAGGCGACGTTGTATTCGGCGCGGGGCGGGATCGTGGCACAAGCCAGCCAAGGTTACGCCTACACTTCGCCTACGCCGAACTCCGCTGAAGCCGACCCCGATGACTGGTGGCGCGCGCTGCCGCCGGCGCTGGCTAAGCTGGATGCAGACCTGCGCGCCGTGCGCATCATCGGCTTGACCGGACAGATGCACAGCCCGGTGCTGCTGGATGCGCGTGGCGAACCAATCAAACCTTGCCTGTTGTGGCTGGACCGACGTTGTGCCCAAGAGACGGCCGAGCTGATGGCTGCCTTGCAGTTGCCGCCTTACCATCTCAACTCGACCTATACCTTGCCCAAGCTGATGTGGTTGGCGCGCTACAGGCCGGAAGCCATTGCTCAAGCGCGGACCTTGCTCTTTCCAAAGGACTATGTGCGCTATCGCCTCACCGGAGCAATATGTACCGACGCCTCAGAGGCGGGCGGCGCAGCGCTGCTCGATTGGGGATCACGCCGGTGGGTGCCCGAACGGCTGCACTACGCACACCTCGACGCGACGGTGTTACCCCCCCTACGCGACGAAGACGAAATAGTGGGTGTCGTGTTGGACGATGTGGCCGATGCGTTGGGCTTGCCGCGTGCCACGCCGGTCATTACAGGCGTAGGCGATGTCGCAGCAATCCTCGGTGGGGCGCCAATCGAGCCCGGTCGTGTCATGATCGCGATGGGCACGTCATCCATGCTGTATGCCATCCTGCCCGATCACTTGCGTGGGGTGCGCGACGAAAACGATGGCATCTATTCCTATGACCTATGCGGTTTTCGCCTCTTGGGCGGCGTCTCGTCGTTGACCGGCGGTGCGCTCGACTGGGCCTGGCGGGCATTTGGCGCAGCTTCTGGCCTGAGCTTTGATCAAGCCATGCGCGTGGTCGAGCAGGTGTCACCGGGCGCAGGAGGGTTAGTGTTCTTGCCCTACTTGGCCGGCGAGCGCAGCCCATTTTGGCGCGATGACTTGCGCGGTATGTTCGTCGGGTTGCATCTGGGACACACCTGGGCGCACATGCTGCGCGCTGTGGTCGAGGGCGTTGGCCTTTGCACGCGGTTGGTGCTAGAGCGATTTGCGCGCTTGGGCATGCCCTCGCCGATCGTTGCGTTATCGGGAGGCGTAGCCCGGCACGGGATCTGGCAGCGTGTGCTGGCAGATGCTTGCCAACGCACTCTCGCGTTATATGGCAGCGATAGTGCGGCCAGCAATGTGATCTTCGCGCTCTGCGCACAAGCGCTAGAGCCCGGGATGCCTTTCGCCGCAGCGATGAATCGCGTCTTCAGTCAGCCGGCGCTTATCTCACCGGATGAGGCGGCAGCGGAGGCCTATGCGCGCGCCTATGCGCTGTACTGCCATTATCTCGAGAACATGCTGCAGATGAGCAGAGAACCATGAGCAAGGCGCCAGGTTTCTGGGAGCAACCTGGCGCCTGATCGAAATTCACTCTCGCCGGTCGGGCGGTCGCGGGCCGACGTCGGAGAGGTCAATCGGCCGGAAGCCCAACCGCCGCGCCGGCGAATCGGGCGACAGCGTGAAGTCGAAGCGGGCCGGATCGGTGAACCCCGGGTCGGCGATGATGGAGTTGCGGTCGTTGCCGGTGGCGGCTTGCCATTGCGCCAGGCCGAACGCCGGCGCGGCGTGGATGCGTCCGTCGCGCTGCATGGCCATCAACGTCGGCTCGCCGCCGGCCGCGTCCCAGAACAGGTTGAGGTCGCTGATGACGCTGCGCTTCGAGAAGTCGTTGGCATAGCCGCCGATGAAGATCGGCTGGCCGTGGGCGAGGACGACGTTGCGCTCAAACGTGTACGACACATGCGCCTCCGCCCGGCTGAGCGCGACCATCCCCTCGCGCCCGAACGCCCAGATGTTGTTGCGCAAGATGTTCTCGCGGCCGTAGTGCGTGTGGTGCGGCTGGCTGCTGGTGTTGTAGCACACGTTGTCCTCCACCAGGATGTGCGCGCTGCCCTCGTCCAGGTAGATCGCCCAGCCGCCGTAGTTGGCCTTCTCCACGTCGTGGATCAGGTTGCCGCGGATGACTGTGCCGGGCTGCACGCCGAGCGTGTAGATGCCGCCCATGTCGCTCAGCCAGCCCTTGCCCAGGTCGTGGATGTGGTTCTTCTCCAGGCGGTTGTCGCGGCTGACGCTCTCCGCATAGCCCCACACCCAGCCGCACGAGATGCCGCTGTAGTAGAAGTCGTGGATGTGGTTGTGCGCGATGCGGTTGCCGAAGGT
>CALGMA010000013.1 GCA_937959265.1 uncultured Anaerolineae bacterium
TCTCAACTCTCAACTCTCAATTCTCAATTCTCAATTCTCAATTTCTCCGAAGGAGACCCATGTTTGCAGCAAACTTCGACTACTACCGGCCGGCAACGGTCGCCGAAGCCGTGCAACTGCTGAGCACGAAGGAGAACGTCAAGGTCTTGGCCGGCGGGCACTCGCTCATCCCGGCCATGAAATACCGCCTGGCACAGCCCGGCGCGCTGATTGACATCGGCCGCATCCCCGAGCTGAGCGGCATTCGCGTCGAGGGCGGCAAGCTGCGCATCGGCGCGATGACCACCCATGCCGCGATCGCCGCTTCTGCTGATGTGCAAGCGCACTGCCCGCTGCTGGCCGAGGCCGCGAGCAAAATCGGCGATCAGATGGTGCGCAATCGCGGCACCATCGGCGGCGCCATCGTCCACGCCGATCCGGCTGCAGATTACCCACCCAACCTGCTCGCCCTGGGCGGCAGCGTCACGGCCGTCGGCCCCAACGGCTCGCGCACGATTGACCTGGCCGGCTTCTGGACCGATCTGTTCACTACTGCCCTCGCCCATGATGAAATCGTGACCGAGGTGACGGTGAACGGCTACGGCAAAGGCACCGGTGGCGCCTACGCCGACATGCAGCACCCCGCCTCCGGCTACATCGTGGTCGGCGCGGCTGCCGTCGTCACGGTTGCCAACAGCACATGCAGCAAGGTCAGCCTGGTGATCGGCGGGGCCACGCCCAACCCGGTGCGCGCCTACGCCGCCGAAGCCGCGCTGACTGGCAAGGCGCCGACGCCCGAGAACATCGCCGCTGCGGCTGCACTGGCTGCCGATGGCATCAGCAACCCGATCGGTGATAGCTTCGCCAGCGGCGACTATCGCATCCATCTAGCTAAGGTGATGGCCAAGCGTGCACTCACCCAGGCTGCCGCGCGTGCATCAGCGTAGAAATGCGTTTCGGAGGCGCAATGAGCAATTACCTAGTAGCGATCCTGTTCGAGGGTGAGCACACCGCCGAGGCGGCGCTGGCAACGCTGCGCGACCTAGAGGCGCGCGGTGCGCTGAAGCTGAAGGACGCCGCGCTCGCCTCGCGTTCGCCGGCGAGTGAGCGCATCGTCGTCGCTCCTACTTCGTCCGGCGATGCCGGCGGCCATGGCGTGGCCTTGCCGACAGGCAGCGTGGCTGCGCCGGAGGCGGAGGTCAAACAGACGACCGACAAGCGCGGGCGCACCGTGCTCGCTGGTGGCGGCATCGGCCTGTTGGTCGGCACAGTGTTGGGCGGGCCGGTCGGCGGCCTGCTGATCGGTGGGCTGATCGGCGGCTTGCGCGACAAGGGCATTGATAACGGCTTCATCAGCGAAGTGGCGCAGCGGCTGCACCCCGATTCGTCGGCCATCTTCCTACTGGTCGAGAGCGGTAAACCGGAGCAAGTGCTGGCCGAGCTGAAGCCTTTCCAGGGGCGCGTGTTGCACACGACCCTGCCGGAAGCGCTGGAGCGGCAACTGCGTGATGCACTGCGCGAGGCTGAAGAACCGCCTCTGGCGTAGCTGCCCTTCGATCCCTACATCGGTCAGACTGCTGCGAGCGATCTGATCGGTTGTCAGCGATGAGAGCCCCTCAGGTTCTTCGAGAACCTGAGGGGCTCTCATCGTTATGCGCAGGGCAGCGTTAGCCGCAGGGTGAGGACCTGATAATGGGCGAGGAGCGGCGGTCCTGTCCGCGCGCCCAGGCTTATGGGCTGCGCGCCGTTCCGCCTTCCCGACGCTGGATCAAAAAAGACAGCGCCTCACTAAAGTGTACATCCATCGCATGGCCGGCGCCGTCGGGATTGCGATAGCCGATCTCGGTGACGATGGACTCATGCAGCGCATGCACCCGCTCCAGTTGCTGCCGGTTGCGCCGACGATAGAGCGTCTCGTGCGTCAGGTCATTGAGCGCGCCGCGCAAGGAGCGCACCAAATGCGCAATGATGAGATTACCCGACGCATCGGCGATCAGCGCGTGCAGGTCGTGGTCGAGGTCCACGTAAACGTCGGCGTTGCCGATGTTGCGCCGCATGCGCCGGACGATGTCCTGCAGCGCGTCGAGCTGATCGGGCGTGCGCCGCTGGGCCGCTAGGCGCGCGCTCTGAATCTCGATCGGCTTGCGGGCTTCCATCAGCTCGCGAAAGGGCACGCGCTGCAGCGCGATCGCGTGGGTGAAGTAAGCGCGCAACTGCCGCTCGCCCAACGGTCGGACGCGCGCGCCGCGCCCGTTGATCACTTCGACCAGCCCCCGCCCTTCCAACTGTTTGATCGCCTCGCGGATGACCGGCCGGCTGACCTGGAAGCGGTTGGCCAGTTCACCCTCCGAAGGCAAAAATACGCCTGGGCTTGCTCCGCGCTGAATCAGCTCGGACAAGATGTGATCCGCGAGCCAGGCAGGCAGCGCCGATGATGGCTCTCGATGAGAGATGGGCGTCTCTTGCATGGACCTATCTGATAGGTAGCCATTGTAGTCGTTGACACGTTGACAGGCAAAAGGGTATAAAGGCCGTGTTGAATATGAGCGGTTTGCTTGTCGTCGTCCTGGTTATTAGCGCGCTCCTTGTCCTTAGTGGCTTGGAGCAAGACCCGTTTAGGATGGCGACCGCGCGAGCCTAGCGTATATCCATGGATCGAAAAGCCCTCCTAAACGGAGGGCTTTTTTGTTGACCTGCGACTCGTTGTGTCGGAAGGCCGCAGGCTGAATAAGAGGAGACGAACATGAAACTGACCGGCGCACAAGTGATTTGGGAGACGATCATTCAACAAGGCACAAGCGTGGTATTCGGTTACCCGGGCGGCGCAATTTTGCCCACCTACGACGCTTTGGTGGACTATCAGGACCGCGTACATCACGTCCTCGTCCGCCACGAAGAGAACGCGGCACTCGCTGCGGATGCCTACTTCCGCGCCACGGGCAAAGTGGGCGTGTGCATGGCCACATCTGGACCCGGCGCGACGAATCTGGTCACCGGCCTGGCCAACGCCATGATGGATTCATCGGCGGTGGTCGCCATTACCGGCCAGGTTGCCTCCCATCTGGTCGGCTCAGACGCCTTCCAGGAAACCGACGTGACCGGCGTCACGCTGCCGATCACCAAGCACAACTACCTGGTGATGGACGTGAACGAGCTGCCGCAGGTGATGGCCGAGGCGTTCTACATCGCGCGCAGCGGCCGGCCAGGCCCGGTGCTGGTGGACATCTGCAAAGATGCTCAGCAGAAGATGGTGGACTATGAGCCGATCACCAGCGTGCAGATGCGAGGCTACCGCGCCATCAAACCCCACGGGCGTCAGGACATGCCGGCGCTGTTGCAGCGCGCCAAAGAGCTGATTGACCACGCACGCCGGCCGATCATCCTGGCCGGCCAGGGCATCAAGCATGGCAACGCCCATGAGGAGTTCCGCGAGTTCGTGGAGAAATCCGGCATTCCGGTGGCGACCACGCTGCTCGGCATCGGCGTGTTGAGCGAGGACCATCCGCTGAACCTGCGCATGATGGGCATGCACGGCGAAGCGTATGTCAATCAGGCTATTGCGAACGCCGATCTGTTGATCGCCTTGGGCATGCGCTTCGACGACCGCGTGACTGGCAACCTCAAGACCTACGCTAAGAACGCCCGCGTGATCCACGTGGACATCGACGCCGCCGAGATCAATAAGAACGTACCGGCTGAGGTTGGCATCGTCGGCAGCGTCAAAGACGTGCTGCGCGAGCTGACGCCGCTGATCGAGAAGCGCAGCTACCCGGCCTGGATGGAGCAGATCAACGAGTGGCGCACCGACACCAAGGCGCACGACGTGCTCAACGTTGAGCTGCCGGAGGATATGCTGCTGGCCCCGCACGTGATGCGCGCGATCTGGGAAGAGACGAAGGGCGAATGCACCATCTGCACCGACGTCGGCCAGCACCAGATGTGGGAGACCCAGTATTTCCAGCATACGCGCAAGAATCAGTTGATCACCAGCGGCGGGCTAGGCACGATGGGCTTTGCGCTGCCGGCGGCGATCGGCACGAAATTTGGCCGGCCGGACGAAGAGGTATGGGCCATCGCCGGCGACGGCGGCTTCCAGATGAGCATTCCTGAGCTGGCCACCGTGATGCAGGAGAACCTCAACATCAAAATCGCCATCATCAACAACAACTTCCTCGGCATGGTGCGCCAATGGCAGGAGCTGATGCACAATCATCGCTACTCCGCCGTGGAGATGTGGACGCCGGACTTTGTGAAGCTGGCGCAAGCCTACGGCATGTGCGGCATGCGCGCGACGAACATCAAGGAGGCGCGCGAAGTCATCCGCCGCGCCCGTGAACACAATGGGCCGGTGTTGATCGAGTTCGTCGTGGAGAAGGAGACCAACGTGTTCCCCATGATCCAGCCCGGCAAGTCGCTGAACGAGATGACCCGACGCCCGATCCAGCCTGCGGCGCTCGGCGGCGGGATGCAATTCATGAAGGAGAAAGCGCAATAGCCATCCGACAGGAGAACCATGCTGATTGACCGAATCGAAGCCCGCAAGAACCCCACCAAGCACACGCTGGTGGCGTTGGTGGAGAACAAACCCGGCGTGCTCAACCGGGTGGCCAGCCTGATGCGCCGGCGCAACTTCAACATCGAGAGCCTGGCCGTCGGCACGACCGAAGACCCGACCGTCTCGCGCATGACCATCGTGATTGACGCTAGCCGAACCAACGCGGCACTGGTGGAGCGCAACCTCTACAAGCTGGTCAACGTGATTGACGTGCAGGATGTGACCAACCTGCCCACCGTGGTGCGCGAGCTAGCCCTCATCAAGGTGCGGGTGAGCGACGCCCAACATCGCGGCGAGATCAAACAGATCGCCGACATGTTCCAAAGCCGCATTGTGGATGTGGCGAAGGAATCCGTCATGATCGAGATCACCGGCGAAGAGCAAAAGGTGGATTCGATCCTCAACGTGCTGCAGGACTACGGCATCTTGGAAGTCATCCGCACCGGCCGCATCGCAATGACCAGGGGGTGAACGTCCCCCTCACAATCGAACAATCAACGACGCGACAACTCACCATGGCTAAGGTTTACTACGACAACGACGCAAATCTCGAACTCCTCAAGGACAAGACGATCGCCGTCATCGGCTTTGGCAGCCAGGGGCACGCCCACGCGCTCAATCTGAAGGACAGCGGGGTGAACGTGGTCGTCGGCCTGCCGGAGACCAGCAAGAGCCGCGAGAAGGCGCAAAACGCCGGCCTGCGCGTGATGAACGTGAGCGAAGCGGCACAGGCCGCCGACTTCATCATGATGCTGGTGCCGGATGTGCCGGCCGCGCAAATCTACCGAGAACACATCGAGCCGCACTTGGCGAAAGGCAAGACGCTGATGTTCGCCCACGGCTTCAACATCCACTTTGGGCAGATCGTCCCGCCTAAATACGTGGACGTGAGCATGGTCGCGCCCAAGGCGCCCGGTCACACCGTGCGAGGCACCTACCAGGATGGCGGCGGCACCCCTTGCCTGGTCGCCGTGCATCAGGGCGGGACGCGCGCGCTGCAGAATGCGCTGGCCTACGCCAAGGCGATCGGCGGCACGCGCGCCGGCGTCATCCGCACCACGTTCAAGGAAGAGACCGAAACCGACCTGTTCGGCGAACAAGTCGTCTTGTGCGGCGGCGTCTCGCACCTGATCAAGGCGGCCTTCGAGACGTTGACCGAGGCCGGCTACGCGCCGGAGATGGCCTACTTCGAGTGCCTGCACGAACTCAAGCTGATCGTGGATCTCATGTATCGCGGCGGCTTGAACTTCATGCGCTATAGCGTGAGCGACACCGCCGAATGGGGCGATTACATCAGCGGCCCACGCATCATCAACGACCGCACCCGCGCCGAGATGAAGAAGATCCTGGCCGACATCCAGTCCGGCAAGTTCGCCCGCGAATGGATCAAGGAGAATCAGACCGGCCGCAAGCGCTTCAACGAATACCGCCGGCGCGACATCAATCACCCGATCGAGAAGGTCGGGCTGAAGCTGCGGCGAATGATGCCGTGGCTCAACCCGCGCGAGGTCAAGCCCGGCGAAGGCGGCGCGTGACCCAAGCGAGAGGACAAGGAGACGGGAGATGGGAACAACGTTCACCCAATCGCTGCGGGAGCGGTCGGGGCATCGGCATCCCGTCTCCCCGTCGGTCGAGCGCCATCCCGCTTTGTCGCGCGACGCCGGGGATGAGCTGATCCGCCTTGAGCGCGTGAACGTCGCGTTGAACGGCGCGCGAGTGCTCCACGACCTCACATGGTCGCTGCGACGCGGCGAGAACTGGGCCGTGCTCGGCCCCAACGGGGCCGGCAAGACCACCTTCCTGCGCCTGTTGCGCGGCGAGATCTGGCCGGCGCCGGTGGACGGCGGGTTGCGCATCTACGCCTTCGACGGCCGACCGACCCAATCGCCCATCGGCGTGAAGCAGCGCATCGCCATCGTCAGCGCCGAGCAACAACAGCGCTACCTGCGCGCGCACACGCGCCGATACGGCGACGACTTCCGCCCGCGCATCACGGCGCGCGAGATCGTGTTCACCGGCCTGCTCGACAGCGAGCTGGCGACGCGCAAGCCCACGCCGGACGAAGCGGCGCGCGTCGCGCAAGTCATGCGCGAAGTCGGCATCGAGGCCCTGGCCGATGCGCCCTTCGACAAGCTATCCCAGGGACAGTTGCGCAAGGCGCTCATCGCGCGCGCGATCGTCGCCAGGCCGGATGTGCTCATCCTCGACGAGGTGGGCGTCGGCCTCGATGCGCGCTCGCGCGGCGCTCTGCTCGACATGATCCAAGGCATCGCCGAGCGGGGCGCGCAGATCCTGATGACCACCCATCGGCGCGACGAATTGATCCCGGCCATCACCCACGTGATGGAGCTAAAGCACGGCCGGATCATTGCGCAGACGCAGCGCGGCGAGGCAGCGGACCGCCGGCGCGCCGCGCCGCCGCGATTCCGCGCGATCACCGATTTCCGATCCCGCGAGGCCCGCCCCGCCTTGATCCACATCAGCCACGCCAACGTCGCGTCGGACGACGGGACGACGATTGTGCTGCGCGACGTGAACTGGCGGATGAACGAGGGCGAGCACTGGATGATCACCGGCGACAACGGCGTCGGCAAGAGCACGCTGTTGCGGCTGATCCTGGGCGAGCTGTGGCCGGCGCGCGGCGGCCGGATCGAGCGCTTCGGGCGCAACGGTTTCGACAATGTGTGGGAGATCAAGAAGCGCATCGGCTACGTCTCGCACGAATTCCAAGCGCGCTACGCCGCCGACCTGACCGCAGAGCAAGTCATCGCGTCGGGCTTCTTCGCCAGCGTCGGCTGGCTGCAGCCGCTGACGCAAGCCCAGCGCAGGCGGCTGCGAGAGGTCATCGCGTGGCTCGACCTGAAGCCGTTGGCCCAGCACAGCATCCTGGAGATGAGCTACGGGCAAGCGCGCAAGGTGCTGGTGGCGCGCGCGTTGGTAAACGCGCCGCGCCTGCTCATCCTGGACGAAGTGTTCGACGGGCTAGACCAAAAGTTTCGCGCCGAGCTCGCGGACATCTTGGAAGCGGCATCGCGCGACGCCGGCATCATCCTGGTCACCCATCATGAGGACGATTGCCTGCCCTGCATCACCCATCGCATGGTCATCGAGGGCGGCCGGATTGTTGCGCAAGAAGCGCGCGTGAAAACTTGAGCAGCCACCACGCATATGCGATAGGAAGAGGATAAGCCATGAACGACCCAAACCGTGTATTGATCTTCGACACCACCCTGCGCGACGGCGAGCAATCGCCCGGCGCAACGCTGAACCTGGCCGAGAAGCTGGAGATCGCGCGCCAGCTCGCCCGGCTAGGCGTGGACATCATCGAGGCCGGCTTTGCGGTCGCCTCGCCCGGCGACTTCGAGGCGGTCAGCCGAATCGCTCAGGAGGTTGGCCAGCTTGATCAAACGCCTGTGATCGCCAGCCTCGCCCGCTGCGCCAAGAAGGACATCGAACAGGCGTGGAGCGCCGTGCAGTGGGCCAAGCGGCCGCGCATTCACACCTTCTTAGCCACCAGCGACATCCACTTGAAGTACAAGCTCAAGATCAGCCGCAACGACTGCATCGAGCAGGTGGGCGAGTTCGTCTCGTATGCCAAAGGCTTCTGCGACGATGTGGAGTTCTCGCCGGAGGACGCCGGCCGCAGCGACCCGGAGTTCCTCTGGCAGGTGCTGAGCGTCGCCGTGCAAGCCGGCGCAACCACGCTGAACATCCCGGACACCGTGGGCTACTGCACGCCGCAGGAATACGGCCAGCTCATCGAGGGCATCGTGAACAATGTGCCCGGCGTCAAGGAAGGCAAGGTCATCGTCAGCGTGCATTGCCACAACGACCTGGGCATGGCCACCGCGAACACGCTGGCCGGCATCAAGGCCGGCGCGCGGCAGGCCGAGGTCACCATCAACGGCATCGGGGAGCGCGCCGGCAACACCAGCCTGGAGGAAGTGGTGATGGCGCTGAAGACCCGCCCGCAGTTCTTCGGCGCGCTCTACACGAACATAGACACCACGCAGTTGGTGCGCACCAGCAAGATGGTCAGCAGCCTGACGTCGATCCCGGTGCAGCCGAACAAGGCCATCGTCGGAGCCAACGCTTTCGCCCACGAGGCCGGCATTCACCAGGACGGCATGTTGAAGAATCCGCTGACCTACGAGATCATGCGTCCGGAGGACGTGGGCTGGAACAGCACCAACCTGGTGTTGGGCAAGCACAGCGGCCGGCACGCCTTCGCCGACCGGCTGCGGCAAATGGGCTACGACCTCAACCGCGACGAGCTGGACAAGGCCTTCGAGCGGTTCAAGGCGCTGTGCGACAAGAAGAAGGTGGTCAGCGACGCCGACATCGAGGCGCTGCTCACCGATCAGTTCGAGAGCCTGGGCAACGACTTGTTCAAGCTGGACGAGCTACACGTCGCCACCGGCACGGGCAACACGCCGGTCGCCAGCGTGCGGCTGATTGACCAAGATGGCGAGCCGCGCGAAGACGCCGCGCTCGGCAACGGGCCGGTCAACGCCGTCTGCAATTGCATCAACCGGATCACCGGCGCCAACGCCAAGCTCGTGGAGTTCCACGTGCACGCCGTGACCGAGGGGATTGACGCCATTGCTCACGTCACCATCCGCGTGGAGATGAATGACAGCGAGGGCAAGAAGTACATCTTCAGCGGGCGCAGCGCCGACACCGACACGCTCGTCGCCAGCGGCAAGGCATACCTGGCTGCGGTGAATCGCGGCTTACAGCGCACGCAACCGGCGCGCAGACCGGTGGCCGAGGCCGTCTAGCGCATGCTCACGCTCTTCCACACCGCCGCGTCCAACGTCGCGCTATTCGACGCGCTGCTCAAGCAACTCGCGCCGGACATTCCGGCGCGACACGTCGTGGATGAGGCGATCCTGCGCGAGGTGCGCGATGCCGGCGCCGTGACGCCGGCGGCGATCGCGCGCGTTCGCGCTGCCCTGGCTCCGCTCGCCGACCCTCAGTCATTCGTGCTGTGCACCTGCTCTTCGATCGGCGGGCTGGCCGAGCAGGCCGGCGAGCGCGTGATGCGCGTGGATCGCCCGATGGCCGAGCGCGCCGTGTCACTCGGCCGCCGCATCGCCATCGCGGCCACCCTACAGAGCACGTTAGCGCCGACCCAGGCGCTGATCCAGGACATCGCGCGGCAAGCTGGCAAGCCGCGCGAGACCGTTGCGCTGTTCATCCCATCGGCATGGCCGTTGATCGAGCGCGGCGACCAGGCCGGCTACGCCCGCGCGATCGCCGACCGCTTGGCCGAAGCCTGCGCGCGCGACCGGTTCGACGTGATCGTGCTGGCGCAGGCCAGCATGGCCGTCGCCGAGCCGTTGTGCGCCGAGCTGCCCTGCCCCGTCTTGAGCAGCCCCCGGTTGGGGGTGGAAGCAGCCGCGCGCGCGTATCGGGCGCGCCTGTCAGACACCTCATCTTCTTTAGCACAATCCAATCTCGTAGAATCCTGACCGACTATGAACGACCGACCTCGAACGCTCTTTGAAAAGATCTGGGATGCGCACGTTGTGGCGCAAGAGCCGGACAGCCCGGCCGTCCTCTACATTGACCTGCACCTGGTGCACGAGGTGACCTCGCCGCAGGCCTTCGAGGGCTTGCGGCGCCGCGGCTTGAAGGTGCGTCGGCCCGACCGCACCTTCGCCACGCTCGATCACGGCATTCCCACGCACGACCGCAGCCTGCCGATCGTGGACGAGATGGCGCGCAAGCAGATCGAGATGATGGAGCGCAACGCCGCCGAGAACGGCATCACGCTCTACGGCATCAAGACCGGCGCCGACAAGCAAGGCATCGTGCACGTGATCGGCCCGGAGCTGGGGCTGACCCAGCCGGGCATGACCATCGTATGCGGCGACAGCCACACCGCGACCCACGGCGCCTTTGGCGCGCTCGGCTTTGGCATCGGCACCAGCGAGGTGGAGATGGTGCTGGCCACCCAGTGCCTGTTGCAGCGCAAACCCAAGACGATGAACGTGCGCATTGACGGCGCGTTGAAGCCGGGCGTCGCGGCCAAGGACATCATCCTGGGCATCATCGCCAAGTACGGCGTGGGCGCAGGCACCGGCTATGTGTTCGAGTACACCGGCGAGGCCATCCGTCGGCTCTCGATGGAAGAGCGAATGACCATCTGCAATATGAGCATCGAGGGGGGCAGCCGCGCCGGCATGATCGCTCCCGATGACACCACCTTTGAGTGGATGGCTGGCCGCGAGTTTGCCCCGAAGGGCGCAGATTGGGATCGCGCGCTGGCCTACTGGCGCACCCTCCCCACCGACGAGGGCGCCACCTACGACGCCGAGATCTCGCTCGACGCCGGCGCGCTCGATCCGATGATCACCTACGGCACCAACCCCGGCATGGGGATGCCGATCACCGGCCGCGTGCCCGACCCTGACCAGGTCGGCGATCCGGCGCACAAGGCGGCGCTGCAGAAGGCGCTGGCCTATATGGGCCTGCGGCCCAACCAGCCGTTGCTAGGCCACCCCGTGGACGTGGTGTTCATCGGCAGTTGCACCAACTCACGCATCAGCGACCTGCGCGAAGCAGCCCGGCTATTGAAGGGGCGCAAGGTGAAGGAAGGCTTGCGCGTCATGGTAGTGCCTGGCAGCGCCCAGGTGAAGAAGCAAGCCGAGCGCGAAGGGCTGCACGAGATCTTCCTGGCCGCCGGCGCAGAGTGGCGCGAGCCGGGCTGCAGCATGTGCATCGCCATGAACGGCGACCAGCTCGAACCCGGCCAGTACGCCATCAGCACCAGCAATCGCAATTTTGAAGGCCGGCAGGGCAAAGGCGGGCGCACCTTCCTCGCCTCGCCGTTGACTGCCGCCGCCAGCGCCATCACCGGCGTCATCACCGACGCGCGGACGCTGATGCAATAATCGCCTTATATGGCAGTGGACCTGAGCAACTTGCGGCGCACCGTCGGCGCGCTGGATGAGGCGTTGGCGATCTATCAGCGCGAACTGGTGAATCACACTGCCCCGAAGTTCAGGTCATGCTGCGCGATGCGGTCATCCAGCGCTTCGAGTTTACGTTCGAGGTTGCGCGGAAGACGCTCAAACGGTACCTTGAGGAATACGGCTTGGGGCAGGTGGATCGGATGACGAATCGGCAGCTCTTTCGACTCGGTTACGAGCAAGGGCTACTGCGTGACGCCCAGGCATGGCTGCTCTACCTGCAACGGCGCAACTTGACCGGCCACATAATACAGCGAGCCAACTGCGATGCAGGTGTTCGAGATCGTCCCGCAGTTTCTAGACGACGCGCAATTCTTGCTCACGCATTTGGAGGAGAGATTGCGATGACGATGCCACATCTTGAGCCGGAATACCTGACCATCGTCCTCGAAATCCTGCGCCGCCATGCGCCCAACGCACAGGCCTATGTCTTTGGCTCGCGCGCAAGCGACCGCGCCAAGTCACACTCCGACCTCGACCTGCTGCTGCGCGAGGCCGGCCCGATTGACCCTTATCGCTTCGCGGCCCTCTGCGCGGACTTCGAGGACTCCGATCTGCCATTTCGCGTGGATGTGCTGGACTATTACCAGACCGATGC
>CALGMA010000014.1 GCA_937959265.1 uncultured Anaerolineae bacterium
GGGCGAAGGGCCGTTCACCGTCTTCGCCCCCACCGATGAGGCCTTCGCCAAGCTCGACAAGGCCCTGCTCGAGGACCTGCTCAAGCCGGAGAACAAGGACAAGTTGGTCGCCATCCTCACCTATCACGTCGTGCCGGGGAAGGTGACCGCAGCCGACGTGGTCAAGCTCACCAACGCCAAGACAGCGCAAGGTGAAGAGATTAACATCAAGTCGGATGGCTACGGCGGCGTGATGATCAACAACGCGAAAGTCATCGCTGCCGACGTGATGGCCGGCAATGGCATCATTCACGTGATCGACACGGTAATCCTGCCACCGAGCATGAAGTAAGCGTTTATCGGCTACTCTCCTGAGAGTGTGTATGGGTTGGCCGAGGCTTGCTGTATTCCAGCGAGCCTCGGCCGGTTTTCCTGACTCACGCCCACCCCGGATCAAGTCATCCGAGTTAAGTGCGCCGCAGAGCCGGTCGCGCCAATGCAACGGTGCAGGCGCGCCTCGTTCTGCCGGCGACGAAGGATGTCACAAGGGCGAGGCACAACATGAAAAAGCAAAATGACAGGTGCAAGACCTGTCAGCTCAAGCGGGAGACGGGATTCGAACCCGCGACTTTTTGCTTGGGAAGCAAACGCTCTACCACTAAGCTACTCCCGCGATAGTTGAAATTATAGCATTTCGCTCTGCCAAGAAGTCATGACCGCTGCTTCGCTTACAATCGCGCGCCATGGTCGAGATCGTCGCGAACCTGCACATGCACACACCGTATTCTGACGGTCACCTCTACCACCGAGAGATCGCCGCAGCGGCAGTACGCGCCGGCTTGGACGCCATCATCATCACCGATCACAACGTTCTGGTGTGCGGCAAGGACGGCTATGTGGACGGCGTACTGGTGCTGGCAGGCGAGGAAGTGCACGATGCGCAACGCCGGCCGCAAGCTAATCACTGCCTGGTATATAACACCAACGCAGAGGTTGCCCCGTTCGCGTCGAATCCGCACAAGCTGACGCATGAGATCGCTCGGCGCGGTGGACTGACGTTCTTTGCGCACCCGATCGAGTATGGTAGTCCGCTGAGCGACGACTTCGCTGCCATCCCATGGGTGGACTGGGATGTGCAAGACAACACCGGCATTGAGATCTGGAACTACATGACCGAATTCAAAGCTCGGCTATGGAGTTGGCCAGCAGCGTTGTTCGGCACGTTCTTCCCCTCGCTGGTGATCCGTGGTCCGTTCAAAGCCACGCTGCGCAAGTGGGATGAGCTGCTGCTCAACGGCCGACGCGTGGTCGCCATCGGCAACGCCGACGCGCATGGCACGCCCTTCCAGATCGGTCCCATTCGGAAGATCATCTTCCCATACGATTATCTGTTTCGTTGCGTCAACACACACCTGCTCATCGAACGGCCATTGACGCAGGACGTCGCGCAAGACAAACGCATGATCTACGACGCGTTGCGAGCCGGGCGATGCTTCGTCGCTTATGATCTGGCCGGCCGCGCGCGGGGCTTCACGTTCACGGCGCGCAGCAGCGCAGCGCAAGCGACGATGGGTGCAACGTTACATCGGCATGGCGCGACGCGCTTTGAGGTGCGCTGCCCGGGCATCGGTTTCATCACGCTGAAACACAACGGACGAACCGCAGCAAGGAAGCTGGGCAAGTCGCTGGAATATACCAGCGTCGCGCCGGGCGCTTATCGCGTCGAAGTGCAGCGCTTCTTTCGCGGCTGGTGGCGTGGCTGGATTTACAGCAATCCGATCTACGTTCGCTGAACGCTGATTCAGTAAAGGCTGGCCGGGTAGGCAGAGGCAATGCCTTTGCCTACCCTTGCGTATCACGTCTGTTGAAAGTCGGAGAACTCGTTGATGGCCTCAATTTCGGCGACGCGATCCTTGGGCAGCACGCGCCGGAAAGACAGGGACGCTTCTTCCCAGTTGGTCAGCAGTTCGCGGGCGCGTGGGCTATTGGTCAGCTCGTAGTGTCGGCGCAGCAGACTCTTCACCAGCTTCTTCATGCCGGGGTGCGTCAGGCGATCCACATCTACCAGTTCGGTGTTGCAACGGTTGACGAAGGTGCCGTCGGGATCGTAGACGAAGGCCATGCCGCCGGTCATGCCGGCAGCGAAGTTGCGACCGGTCGTCCCCAGCACCACGACGACCCCGGCGGTCATGTATTCGCAGGCATGCTCGCCCACGCCTTCCACCACGCCGCACGCGCCGCTGTTGCGCACCGCGAAGCGCTCGCCGGCACGTCCGGCAGCGAACAGCGCGCCGCCCGTTGCGCCATAGAGCGCCGTGTTCCCCAGGATGTGGTTATCGGCCCAAACGTAGGTCACTTCGGGGAAGGGACGAATCGAGATTTCGCCGCCGCGCATGCCCTTACCGACGTAGTCGTTGGCCGCGCCGACCAAATGCAGGCGCATGCCGTTAGTGGTGAACGCGCCGAAGCTCTGGCCGGCGTAGCCACGGAAGCTGATCTCGATCGTGCCGGCTGGCAGGCCGCCGTCGTAGTACTTCTTCGTGATCTCACCGCTCAACCGCGCGCCGATGCTGCGATCCTGATTGCGAATGGTGTAATGCAGCTTGATCGGCCACTGCTCGTCAATCGCGGTGCGCGCGTCCTGCACGATCATCTCGTTCAGCGCATTGCGCGGATATTGCGGCGCCCGCTCGCTGTGGCGCAGCGAGCGATCCCTCGGCGGCGCAACGCTCAAGCTACGCAGAGTGAGCATCTCCTCGCGGTGACGCACCGGCGGCGCTTCGTGCAATGAGGGAGAGCGCTTAGCGATCAGGTCGGAGCGGCCGATGATCTCGTCGAGCGAGCGATAGCCCATCTGCGCCAGACGCTCGCGCACGTCCTGCGCGACATACAGCAGATACGCCATGACGTGCTCCGGCTTCCCCTCAAACTTGAGGCGCAACTCCGGCTTCTGGGTCGCCACGCCAGTCGGACAGGTATTCAGGTGACACACCCGCGCCATGATGCAACCTTCGGCAATGAGCGTGGCGGTGCCGAACGAATACTCGTCCGCGCCCAGCAACGCCGCGATGATCACGTCGCGCCCGGTGCGCATGCCGCCGTCGGCGCGCAGGCGAACGCGGCTGCGCAGGTTATTCTCCAACAGCGTCTGCTGCGTCTCGGCCAAACCGATCTCCCAGGGCATACCGGCGTTTTTGATAGAACTAAGCGGCGACGCGCCGGTGCCGCCGCTGTGGCCGCTGATCAGCACGATGTCGGCCATCGCTTTGACGACGCCGGCAGCGATGGTGCCTACGCCGGCTTGCGCCACCAGCTTCACGCTCACTTTGGCGTCCGGGTTGATCTGCTTCAGATCGTAGATGAGCTGCGCCAGGTCCTCAATCGAGTAGATGTCATGATGGGGCGGCGGCGAGATCAGCGCCACGCCGGGCACGGTGTGGCGCACGCGGGCGATCAGGTCGGTCACCTTGTGGCCGGGGATCTGGCCACCCTCGCCAGGTTTGCTGCCTTGCGCCATTTTGATCTGCAGCTCGGCAGCGCTGAGCAGATAGGCCGGCGTCACACCGAAGCGGCCGGACGCCACTTGTTTGATGCCGCTGTTGCCCTCCTCCATGAAGCGCCGCGCTTCTTCGCCGCCCTCGCCGCTGTTGCTGAGACCACCCAGCCGCGTCATCGCGATTGCCAGCGTCTCGTGCGCCTCCGGCGAGAGTGCGCCAAGGGACATAGCCGCCGTGCTGAAGCGCGCCAGAATGCAGCCGAGCGGCTCCACTTCGTCAACCGGGATTGGCGCGCGGTCGGAGCGAATCGCCATCAAATCGCGCGGCTCGATCGGCTGGCCGTTTGGTTCGAACAGATCGGCGAATTCCTTATAAAGCGCATAGCCCTGTTGGAAGTTCCCGTTGAGCGCGAAGGTCTTGACCCTGGTGCGGGCGATGCCAGTAACCAGCTCAGCGTCGCCGGTGTAGTCGAAGATGTTGCCCAGGCGAACCGCTTTCTGAAGGGCATGCACGGCCTTCTGCGAGTAACCATGCGGCTCGCCACCGGCGCGTTCCTTGTAGAAGCCGGGATGATCCAGCTTCAATTGAGAATTGGGAACTGAGGATCCGGAATTGGCGTCCACAAGAGCACCCTCATTCTCGATTAGCCGATAAGCGTTGGCATGCCACTGCAGCACAGTCTGCTCGATCTCCCCGTAGCAAATGCCGCCGATGCGCGACAGCGTGCCGGTGAAGCATTCCTCGATCAGCTCTGGCGCCAAGCCGACCGCTTCAAAGATCTGTGCGCCGGTGTAGGCATCCACGCTGGCGATGCCCATCTTGGACATCACTTTGAGGATGCCCTTTTCGACGGCCTTGATGTAGCGCTTGACCACGTCGCTTTCACTCAACGACTTATCGCGCACCCGGCCGCGCTGCACGGCCTCGCGCGCCGTATCCAGCGCCAAGTAGGGGTTGATCGCGCTGGCGCCATAGCCGAGCAACACGGCAAAATGATGGACCTCGCGCGCTTCGCCGCTCTCCACGACCAGGCTGGCCCGGCTGCGTAGCCCCTTGCGCATGAGGTGATGATGCACTGCGCCGACGGCCAGCAGCATCGGAATGACCGCGCGCTGTGGGCCGGCTTTCTTATCGCTGAGGATCAGGATGCTGGCGCCGAATTGGACAGCGCGCTCGGCGTCGTCACACAGCCTGCGCACTGCGTGTTCGAGGGAGCACTCCCGCCCCCCCTCTGCCAAGTCGAAATTCAAAAGTCGGCCATCGGGAGCCGGCACGGGAAACGTCGCGTCCAGCACGACCGACTGGAACGCCGGATCATCCAGGTTCTGTAGCGCTTTGAGTTCTTCGTTGGCGAGCACCGGGCTGTTCAACCGGACGAGGTGAGCCAGCTCTTCGGTCTCGGCCAGCAGGTTGCCACGCCGGCCCAGCAGCACGCGCAAGCTCATCACCTGGTCTTCGCGCAAGTGATCAATCGGTGGGTTAGTCACCTCGGCGAAGCGCTGCTTGAAGTAGTTGAACAGCGGGCGCGGCTTGGGTGAGAGCACAGCGTGCGGCGTATCATCGCCCATCGAGCCAACCGGCTCGGTGCCATCCTCGAACATGGTCTTGATCACCAACGTCAGCTCTTCGCTGGTCCAACCAAATTGCGCTTGCTTGACGAGCAGCGCATCAGAGTTGACCGCCGGCTGTTCGATCACAATCTGCGCCACTTCCTCCAGACGCACGCGCTGGCGGGAAGCCCATTCGCGATAGGGCTTGCGCGAGGCAAGCTCTTTGAGGATTTCGTCGTTGGTGAACAGCCGGCGCGCGCGCAGATCGGCGCAGACCATTTGGCCAGGACCGAGCTTGCCGTTGACGAGGATGCGTTCCGGCTCCACATCCAGCGCGCCGATTTCGCTGCCAGCATAGACCAGCCCATCCCGGGTCTGCAGATAGCGCGCCGGGCGCAGGCCGTTGCGATCGAGCGCCAGGCCGATCAACGTCCCGTCACTGAAGACGATGGATGCCGGGCCGTCCCACGGCTCCATGAGCGCGGCGTGATAGCGGAAGAAGCCCTTCACCGCCGGCGAGAGGTCGGGATCCTTCTCCCACGCCTGTGGAATGCACATTTTGATCGCGTGGCGAATGTCGCGCCCACCCAGGGTGAGCAACTCAATCACGTTGTCCAGCCGGCCGGTATCGCTGCTGGTCACGTCCACGATCGGTTTGAGGTGCTCGATCTCGCTGCCCCAGATCGGCGAGTTGAGCTCCGGCTCACGCGCGCGCATCCAGTTCTGGTTGCCTTCTACCGTGTTGATCTCGCCGTTGTGGCACAGGAAGCGGAACGGCTGCGCCTTCTCCCAGCTCGGGAAGGTGTTAGTCGAATAGCGTTGGTGGAAGATAACGTGCGAGACCTTAAAGTCGGGATCGTTTAGGTCAATGTAGAAGCGACGAAGCTGGGTAGCCGAAACGAGCGCTTTGTATACCAGCGTCTGGCACGAGAACGAGCAGATGTAGAAATTCTCGATGCCGGCAGCCTTGACGGCGTTTTCGATGCGGCGCCGGATGAGGTAGAGCTGCTGATCGAACTCGAGTTCGGTGCGGAAGCCGTAGGGGCGCTCGACAATGACCTGTTGGATGTCGGGTAGCATCTCCAACGCGCGCTTGCCCAGCACGTTGGGCTCGTGCATCACGGTGCGCCACATCAGAACTTGCAGCTCGCGCCGCTCCAACTCTGCTGCGATGATCTCGCGCACGCGAGCGTTGGCGCTCGCATCGCGCGGCAGAAACATCATGCCCACGGCCACGTCGCCGGGGCGATGCGCCTGCTGGCCGACGCGCTCCAGTTCGCGATTGATTAGCGTGCTAGGAAGTGAGCACAGCACACCGGCGCCGTCGCCGCTCTTGCCGTCGGCGTCCAGTGCGCCACGATGCGCCAGGCGTTCCAGGCACTTCAACCCATCATCGAGAATCTTGTGGGTGGGGCGTCCGGAGAGATCGGCCAGGAAGCCGATGCCGCACGCATCATGTTCGAAGCGAGCATCGTAAAGCGACGCAGATGACCATTCGTGGTTGCCATCAGTCACGCGTGGGTGCCCGCACGGAATACATTGATCACCCTGATTGTCCATCCTAGTTTCCTCTGGTCCGAGATAACAAAAAGAGCGACGTTTGCGCCGCTCCCTTGTCGGTGTCAATCGTTGACACGCATACGATGAGTCTGCTTAGTTAACGATTCGGCCATACCTCGGCGAACCGAACCGTGGACGACGCACGCCAGTCGCGAATATACGAAACAGCCGTCACCCGCATTCCGTGAGCGACGGCCGTGATGAACAGCTTCGTGGCGTTCATACACTAAGAGTCTTGCAAAAGCATACGCGATAACCCCGCGTTGTCAAGAGAGTTTTCGTATCGTGATGTGACAGCCGTTCGGAGCCATGTGTCCGATCGAACACATGGCGTAGAATCAGCGCCGTAAGTGAGAACCGGCCGGGCCCGATGTTCGGCATTCAATGGAGCGAGAGATGACCAAGAAAAGAACTTCCACCCACAAGAAGACCTCCTCAGCGAAGCCTCAGACGACCGTACAAAACACCCTCAAAGCAGCGGACGAACCTCTAGTGCAAAACACTTTGATCGCCGACGAATCGAGCCCGCGAGAAGCAGGTGCATTGGGCGTTGCCGAACAGCAGAACCTCGACCTGGGCTCGATTCTGGGTGACCTGGGTGGATTGATGGGCGACGCAGCATCGGTATCCTCCTCTCCATCTAGTGCAGACATGGGCGGTGGTCTGCTTGGCGGCCTCATCGGCCCAACAGTGGATGACGTAGCGCGCAAGATCGGCATCCCGCGCGAACTGGCCATGGTCGGCGCGATGTTCCTCATGAGCAAACTTCTGGGCGGCACGTTAGGTGGCCAGTCATCGCAGCAAGCACCGCAGATGCCCGACGGCCAAGCATCAGGCGAGATTGATCTCGGTTCGATCCTCGGTGGCTTACTCGGTGGAATGGGCGGCCAGATGCCCCAACAAGCCCCCCAGGCGCCCGGCGGCCAAGCATCAGGCGAGATTGATCTCGGTTCGATCCTCGGTGGCTTACTCGGTGGAATGGGCGGCATGCCACCGGCCGGCAGCCAGGGAGGCGCAGGCACGCCGACATCAGGGGCCGGCGAAGTGCTGGGCAAGATCGGCCAGGTGATGTCCGACGCCAGCCAGTCACAATCCGGTCAGCAAGGCGGCATCCTCATTCAGGGGCTGACTGCCGGCAACGCCGCCCAGTTTCTCAATGACGACAACCTGACCAGCGAATTCGCGCAGTTCACCGGCGTGGATCCACAGACGGCCGAGCGCAGCCTAGCCGCGCTGCTGGAAGCACTATCCGGCGGACGCCAGGCGTAGAGGCGAGCAGATGTGCCTGTAAGTAACAGGCCTGCGCAGCGCTCAACGCGCTCTAGGCGCGTTGAGCGCTGCTGTTTCCAGAGTTGGTTTCAACCCATGCCGCAACGGATATGGGCGGCGTTCAATGCCACCATTCGCAGCCGCGAAACGGCATGCTGGTCTCGGGTGAATACTTTGGGAAGGGCAGATAACTGTTTACACCCACGACCGCCCTGCCACGCAACAAGAAGGCGCTCGGCCATTGGCCATCGCAGATGATCCGGGTGCTGGTGGGAATGTAGCGAATGGTCAAACTGCGACGCCAGCGCGGTGAAGTGTTCGCGTTCGAGCCATGGATGACGTGGGGATGGTGGATCGAAACATCGCCCGGCGCGAGGATAACGTCCACCGCCTTCGACTCGTCCACGAGCGACTCGTCCATGCCGGAGTTGAGCACGTTATCCACATCGGTGCGCCGCTGTACCCCTTTCAGCTCCAGGTGCTGCGTGCCGGGAATGACGCGCATGCAACCGTTCTCGGGCGTGCTGTCGTCCAGCGCCAGCCAAAGCGTGACGACCTCCATCGGTTCCAGCGGCCAATAGCTGCCGTCCTGATGCCACAACACAGCCTGGCCATCGTATGGCCGTTTGGCAATGTAGTGCGAGGCGAACAGGGCGATGTTCGGCCCGACGAACTGCTCGGCGACATCGAGTAGCCGGTCGTCACTGATCAGCCGCACCCAAAAGGCGTCGTGGGTCATCAGATAGTGGTGCAGTTGTTCTGGTCGTACGCCCGGGTTGTGCGCCATCAGCCATTCAATGTGCCGGCGGGCTTCTTCCACCAAGTCGGCATCAATCACGTTGCGCACGATCACATAGCCATCGCGGTCATATTGCGCGCGAATCCCCACGAGATCGGGGCGAATGGGCTCTGTTTTCATCATCATCCTCCTCACGGCAAGTTTATCGGCAAGTGCAACGCGCCGGCAAATCACAACTTGACTATCACTTCGGCAGATGGATAACTCGGGTATGACTACCCTGGAACCCATCCGAGTTGCCCTGATCGGCACAAGTCGTCGCACATCTTATCTGTATTGGCCGCTGCTGAAAGCCATGCCCGAAGTCCAGCTCGTCGCGATATGGGGACGCAACGCAGAGAAAGTTCGAGCGCTGGGGACGCAGTTCGGCGTGCCCGCCCACACCAACCTCGACCGGCTGGTGCGCGAGACTGCGCCGCAAGTCGGCATCGTGAGCGTGAGTTATCACGCCAATGGACAGGTCGGCCTCATGACGGTCGAGGCCGGTCTGCATGCGCTGTTGGAGACGCCCATCGCGCATGACTTGCGCGAAGCCGACGCGATCATTGCCGCGGCGCAACAACGACACCTCAAAATCGAGATCGCCGAGCAATTTCATCGCCGCCCGCTCGAACAAATCAAGCTCAAGCTGATCGCCTCCGGCTTGTTCGGTCGTGTGCACACTTCGTTCAACGACTTCGCCGGCCATGGTTACCACGGCATTAGCATCATGCGCAGCTATTTGGGCTTCGACGCCAAACCGGTGCGCGTCACCGGCGCAGTGCGCCAATACGAGCTTGCGGCATATTGGTCGCGCCTGGCAAACGACGTGCGACCGCGTCCCGAGACGCAGGAGCACGGCATCATCGAGTTTGAAGACGGTCGGCTGGGCTTGTTCCACTGGACGAGTGTGGGCTACGATGCGCCTTTGCGCTGGTGGCGCAGCAGCCGCTTCTTGGCCGAGAAGGGTATGGGGATCACCGTTGGCGTTGGCCTGGATGTCGAAGAGCGATTGAGCCTGCTCGCGCCGGGCGGCGAAGCGCCACGCTTCATCGTGCTAGAGCGGCGCTGGGAACGCGTAGACGGCGGCGCGCTCGTCGCGATGGTTGCGCACACGGGCGATCCAGACCAACCGATCGTGCGTTGGGATAATCCTTTCGCGCCAAAGCTACACGGGAACGGCCCGCAGTGGCACGATGACGAAATCGGCGTAGCCGGCTGCATCCTGAGCTTAGTGCACGCAATCCGCACAGATACTGAGCCCAGCTATGGACCGCTGCAAGGCCGACTTGATCAAGAGCTGATCCTGGCGATTCGCCAGTCCTCGGCTGAGAAGCGGCCTGTTGATTTACCGTTGAACGCTTGAGGCGCGCTGCTGGAGTCGATACGTTGTTTCGAGAAGCGTGAGCGATCAGGTCGCTAGGTTGCGTTGATGAGATGCGCCGTTGCCCACCAGTAGTCGTAGATTGGCTCGATGCGCACGTGGGCGAAGCTGGCTTCGCACACGGCGTGCACCCAGCCGGCAATCGGCATCTCCCAGTTCAAGCGTGCCTCGCCGGGATCGAACGCGCCAAAGAAGATGGGCATGAGGAACCCCTGGGCGACCAAACCACCGTCGTCGGTGTATTCGGCCAGGCCACGCTGGTAGCGCTCGACAAAGTAACGCACGCGCGCCGGCGCGACCAATTCCTCGCGCGCCGTTGGGAAGTCCGGCACATCGAACTCGACGATCAGCAGACGCCCGATGAGCGCGCGCAAGCTGGCCAGCACACCGGATCGTTCATCAGGCGGCAGCGCCTGCATGGCAAACGTCGCCTGGGCAACATCGTAGCTGCCGGCGCCGGCGTGCAGGAACTGCTGCACCGTCATATGGATCGCCCGATGTGCAACGCCGCGCTCGCTGAGCGCCGCGCTAGCGCGATCTAACATCGCGCGCGAGGGATCGAGCACGTCGAGACGGGAGATATTGGATGGGAGTGCAGGCAGCAGTGCCAGCCCATCACCCACGCCAATGTCGAGCAGGGAGAGCGATGTGTACCCCTCATACACGCGCCGGAGCGCAGCGCTGGTGCGCGCGTAGAGCGGGACGTTGCCGCCGCCGCGGATGAACGCGCCGAACGCCTCGGGCGCGACATAGACATGGGACTCCCCTTCACGTATCAGGCGGCCGAGATAGGTAGCGGCTGCCGAATAGACGACATTAGCCGGATCGGACTGGGCCGCCTGCTGCACCAGCCGGCGCGCCCGGTCGAAATCGCGCTCGCCATAGGCAGTCAGGGCACGGCAAAAATCGCCGAGCGCAGAGGACATGAAGCTAGTGTACTCCTATCGCGCTTGCGTTGATGTGCTCCACACTCTATCATCTGCCAACACTTGGCAGGGAGGAATCATGACAACGCGTCTACCAGTGGGCGTGATCGGCACCGGCTTCATCGGTCCGGTCCATGTCGAGGCGCTGCGGCGGTTGGGCATCCACGTGAAAGGCATCGCTGGCAGCAGCACCGAACGCGCCGCGCCCAAGGCCGAGGCGCTGAACATCGAGACGGTTTACGACTCAGCGGAGGCGCTGATCGCTGACCCGGAGATCACCGTCGTGCACATCACTTCACCCAACCATCTGCATTATCCGCAGGTGAAGGCGGCGCTATTGGCCGGCAAACACGTGGTGTGCGAGAAGCCGCTGGCGATGAACACGCACGAATCGGCGGAGCTGGTTGCGCTGGCCAAAGAACGCCGGCTGGTCAATGCGGTCAACTTCAACGTCCGCTTCTATCCGCTCGTGCATCAGGCCAAAGCAATGGTGCAGAACGGCAACCTGGGCGACGTGCGCATCGTACATGGGTCATACTTGCAGGACTGGCTGCTGCTGCCAACGGACTGGAACTGGCGGCTGGAGCCAGAGCTAGGCGGCGAGATGCGCGCGGTGGCCGACATCGGCTCGCACTGGCTGGACCTAATGACCTTCGTGACCGGCCTACGCATCGAGACAGTGTGCGCGGACTTTGCCACATTCATCCCCGTCCGAAAGAAGCCGGCCAAGCCGATTGATACATTTACCGGCAAGCTGCAAACTGTCACCGACACGACGGATCAGCCCATTTACACTGAGGATTACGCGACGATCATGCTGCGCTACGCTGGTGGTGCGCGTGGCACGCTGACCGTCTCGCAGGTAAGCGCGGGCCGCAAAAACCGGTTGTTCTTCGAAATCAACGGCGCGAAGTCATCGCTGGCGTGGGACAGCGAACGGCCGAACGAGCTGTGGATTGGCCATCGCGAGCGACCGAACGAAGTGCTGATAAAGGATCCGTCGCTGCTCGACCCACTGGCGCGTCAATTCGCCTCTTATCCTGGCGGCCACAACGAGGGCTTCCCCGATACCTTCAAGCAGCTCTACATCGCGGTGTATCGTTACCTGCAAGCCGGCGATTTCGATGCCGTGCCGGACTTCCCGACGTTCGAAGACGGACATTACGAGCTCTCGCTCGGTGAGGCGATCCTGCAAAGCGCAAGGGAGCGTCGCTGGGTCGAAGTAGGAGATTAACAACGCTACAGGAGCAAGCGATGAAACTCGGACTGATGAGCGCGGCGCTGCCGCGATTGACGCTAGAACAGTTGGCCGAATGGGCCGCCGACAACGGCTTCGGCATGCTGGAGCTGGCATGTTGGCCGGTAAGCAAAGCCGAGCGGCGCTACGCCGGCGTGACGCACATTGACGTCACAGCGCTGTCGAAATCGCGGGCGAACGCCATTCGCGCGCTGATGCGCAAGCACAACCTGGTGATCTCATCGCTGGGCTACTACCCCAACCCGCTGCATCCTGACGCGAGCCACCGCGAGGCGGTGATTGAGCACCTGAAGAAAGTGATCATCGCGGCGCAGATGCTGGGCGTGCCGATCGTCGGCACGTTCGTCGGGCGAGATAAGAACAAGACGCTGGAAGCCAACCTCGACGAGTTCATCCAGGTCTGGCCACCCATCGTCAAGTTCGCCGCCAATCATGGCGTCAAAATTGCCATCGAGAACTGCCCGATGATCTTCAGCAACGACGAGTGGCCTGGCGGCAATAACCTGGCTATATCGCCAGCCATCTGGCACAAGATGTTCGAGATCATCCCCGATGCCAATTTCGGCCTCAACCTCGATCCATCGCATCTGCTTTGGCAGATGATCGACTACGAACGTGTCGTGTATGACTTTCGCGACCGCATCTTCCACGTCCATGCCAAGGACATGGAGATCAATCGCGAGCAGCTCTACCAGCGCGGTGTGCTGTCGCTGGGCATGGGTTGGCAGATCCCACGCCTGCCGGGTCTAGGTGAGGTGAACTGGGGGCGCTTTATCAGCGCGCTCTACACCGTCGGCTACGACTATGTGTTGAGCATCGAGCACGAAGACCGTGCCTTCGAGAAGACCGAGGATCTGGTGAAGCGTGGCTTTCTGATCGCGCGCGACGTACTGCGACCGTACCTGCACTGACGAAATGCTAATCAACACTCATCCACCATGGATGGATGAGTGTTGCCGGTCTTCATATGCCATCTCCTTCCGCCCTTGCCTCATCTGGTCGAATCGGCTTGCCTGCGCCGGTCAAAGAGCTGGCGACGCGAACGTGGGACGCCATCGTGGTCGGCGCAGGACACAATGGCCTGACGTGTGCCACATATCTCGCCCGCGCCGGCAAGCGCGTGCTAGTGTTGGAGGCGCGCGAGCATGTCGGCGGGGCATGCACGATGGACGAGCCATGGCCCGGCGTGCGCATGTCGCCGTGCGCCTACCTGGCCGGCCTGCTCCACCCACTGGTGATCGAGGAGCTGAACTTCGCAAAGTATGGCTACGAGTGGGTGCCGGCGCTCAACGGGCTGTTCGTGCCGTTCGAGGACGGCAGCGGCGTGCAGCTCTACGATGATGTCGAGCAATGTGAGGCCGAGATCCGCCGATTCGCGCCGGACGATATAGCCGGCTGGCGCGCCATGCACGACGTGATGACGCGCGCACGCGACTTGATCCGGCCCGACAGCCCAGACGACCTTTGGCTCAACGTGTCTCCTTCGCGTGAGCAGATCGAAGAACGCATCGGCAGCGATGAGGAAGTGCGCGGCCTGCTCTTCGAGTGGAGCATGGTGGAGTATGTCGAGCGCTACCTGCGCGACGAGCGCCTGCAGATGGCCTACCTCGGCCAGGGGGTAATCGGCACGAACGCCAGCCCGTTCGACCGCGGCACAGCCGCGATTTACTTCCACCACAGTTGTGGCCGGCTGGGCGGCTATCCGGGCACATGGGGCTATGTGAAGGGCGGGATGGGCATCGTGTCGTTCATCCTCTGCGATGCAGCGCAAGAGGCCGGCGCCGTTGTGGCAACCGGCGTACCGATCGCGCGCATCCATCCCGGCAAAGGCGTGACACTGGAGGGCGGCGAGGTGATTCACGCGCCCGTCATCGTGAGCAACGCCGACCCGCAGACGACGCTGCGCCTCCTCGGCGATGATGCTGAGCCGTGCTGGCGCGATCGCGTGCAGCGCATCCCAATGGAAGGTTGCACCGTCAAGCTCAATTTCTTGCTGCGCGAGCTGCCCGACTTCAAGGCGCGACCAGGTCAGTATCGGCCGCATCACTTTGCCCAGATCAATACGCCATTGACCAAAGCCGAATGGCAGATGGGCTTCGAAGCGGCGCACCGAGGCGAGTTGCCACAATGGCTGTGGACGGAGCAGTACTTCCAAACCGTCCACGACTTGAGCGTGATCGTGCCGGACTCACCCTATCGCGGCTGCCACACCATGAGCGTATTTGCCCAATACGCTCCATATACCTTTGCCGATGGTCGCTCCTGGGACGAGCGCCGCGACGAAGTGAGGCAGCTTGGCATCGCATCCATCGCGCGCTTCGTCTCCAACTTTCCGGATGCTGTGATCGACGTCGAAGTGCTCGGCCCGCCTGACATTGAGCGGCGCACCGGCCTGACCGGCGGGCACATCTTCCAGGGCGAGTGCCTGCCCGATTTCATGTGGGACAAGCGCCTGAGCTATCAAACGCCGATGCCGGGCGTCTATCTATGCGGCGCGTGCACGCATCCCGGCGGCAGCGTCATCGCCATCAACGGACGCAATGCGGCGAGGGTCATACTGAGTGTCGGATAGTGTCAGTGGTGTCGTGGGTGCCTGACACGCATGACACCTCTGACGCCCGAGTTGGGCGAGATGAGGACATCCGCAGTCAGCGTTGTCGTTGGCGCCTGTCACGCATGACACCATTGACACTACCGCTGCAACAACCCTACGCTGTAGAACTCGTACGACGCTACGGCGTCCGGCACATCCACCACATGCACCGTGAAACGGCACGGCAAGCCATGCTCGGGCATGTGCGTCTGCCACCAGCTGCGATAGGCCCGTGCATACGCCGTGCGCAGCCGGTCGACCTCCTGCCGGAAGCCGACCGGGTCCACCAGTGGATTGGGTGACTTGGGCTGACAACCAAAGACGTGCATCTCGATGAAGTCCACCTCGGTGATGCGCTCGCAGATGCCGGCCTCACGCAACCACTTCTCCCAGCACCGAAACACCAGCGGGATCTCGCGCTCCGGATCCATCGTCATCAGTTCATCCAGGCCGAGCACGCCCTTGGCCGAGTAGCCGCCGGTCAGGCCAGCAAAGTAGATACGCAAGTTGCCATCGGGCTGCGCTTCGGTCACCAGGTTGGAAAGCACAGCGTCGTCACCCTCGTAGTAGTAGGTCAGTTTGCCGCGTCGTTTGATCTTGAAAGCCATGGCAGGGATGATAGCTGCGAAATTCCTGCACGAGGCGATAATGGGATCATGTCTATTGAGCGCAGGCGAATCCTCATCCTCACCGCCGATGCGGGCTTCGGCCATCGTAGCGCGGCCAATGCGATCGCCGATGCTTTGCACGAACTCGCCGGTGACCAAGTCCAGGTGGACGTGGTCAATGCGCTCGAACACCCGCGCGTGCCCCGGCTGCTGCGCGACAGCCAAACCGACTATGACCGGCTGGTCAAGCAAGCGCCGGAGCTCTATCAGCTCGGCTACCTCGCAACCGATCAGCCGATTACGAGCCTGATCTTCGAGAGCGCGGTCATCCTGATGCTGTATGAGGCGCTGCGCGACACGCTCAACACCTACGACCCGGAAGCCATCGTCAACACCTGGCCGCTCTACCAGGCGCCGTTGAACGCCCTGTTCCGGCTGAACGGCCGCAGCGCCGCGCTGATCACTGTCGTCACCGATTTGGTCAGCGTGCACCGCGTGTGGTTCAACAACGTGAGCGACCGGATCGTGGTGCCGACACAGGAAGCGTATGACCTGGCCGTGAAGTCCGGCGTGCGCGAAGACAAAATCCGCTTGATCGGCATCCCGGTCAGCCCGGCGCTGAGCAAGGATGAAGGCCCGAAGGACGCGCTGCGCGCCCAACTCGGCTGGCGTCCCGATCTCACGACGATCCTTGCCATTGGCAGCGCGCGCGTGCCGAGGCTGAGCGAGATGTTGCGTGGGCTGAACCATTCCGGTCTGCCGATCCAACTCGTCATCAGCGCTGGCGGCGACGACGAACTGGATCGCGCGCTGCGCACGACCGAGTGGCACGTGCCGGCGCACCTCTACCGCTTTGTGGACCAGATGCCCACCTTCATGCATGCCGCCGACGCAATCATCTGCAAGGCTGGCGGATTGATCACGACCGAGTCGCTCGCCTGCGGCCTGCCCATGATCTTCATCGAGGTGCTGCCCGGCCAGGAAGAGGGCAACGCTCGCTATGTGATCGAAGGCGGAGCCGGCGTCACAGCAGAATCGCCACTGGACGTTCTCGAACATGTCTGCCATTGGCTACAAGCGGAGGGCAGGGAACTGGCCGCGTTCGCAGCACAAGCACGCCAGCTCGGCAATCCCAGAGCAGCCTATGACGTGGCGCAGATGGCGCTCACGGCTGCCGAGCTCAGCGTACGCTGGCGTGAAGAGGGACTGCCCGACCCCAACACGATGTCGCCACAGGAGCTGCGCACGATGCTGAAGCAATTCGGCGTCGCCTCACGTGGCGAAGCTGGCGCCAGCGGCCGCTACGAGTAGAACGTGAAGCGCACAGGGTAAGACGCCAAACACGATACCGAGATGCGCAGTATTTCCTGCTGCCTCATCCTCGCCTTAAAATAGCGCCCACCATGGCGCCCGGCTACTATCGCTGCCCTACCATCTTTCGAGACATTGTTGCATTCGTATGCGAAGACGATTTGTGGGTCGTCCCGGTAGCGGGTGGCATCCCACGCCGGCTCACCGCTGCGCCGGATGAAGAGTCGTCGCCCCGCTTTTCGCCCGATGGCCAATGGTTGGCCTTCACCGGCCAAGACGAAGGCGGCAGAGAGGTCTACGTCATGCCGGCGCTGGGCGGCGCGCCGCAACGCCTGACCTATCTCGGCGGCGATTGCGACGTGATCGGCTGGACGCGCGATGGGCGGGTGATCTTCGCCAGCGCCGCCAACCAGCCCTTCGACAGCATCACTTTCCTCTACACCGTCGCTCTGGACGATCCAGCGCGGCCACAGCGCATCCCATGCGGGCCAGCGCGCATGATCGCCTATGGGCCGCGTGGCGGTGCAGTGATCGGCCGCAATACCGGCGATCCTGCACGCTGGAAGCGCTATCGCGGCGGCATGGCCGGGCGCTTGTGGATTGACCTGCGCGGCAACGGCGAATGGAAGCCGCTGATTGAGCTGGATAGCAACCTCGCGTCGCCAATGTGGTTGGACGACAACCGCATCTACTTCATCAGCGACCACGAAGGCATCGGCAACCTGTATTCTTGCACACCAAACGGCAAGCAACTGCGCCGGCACACGGCGCACCGCGACTTCTACGTGCGCAATGCCACCAGCGACGGCCAACGCATCGTCTACCATGCCGGCGCCGACCTCTATGTCTTCGATCCGGCGACCGGCTGCTCAAAGCTTATCCCCATCGAGTGGCGGTCGCCCCAAACCCAGCGGCAGCGCAAGTTCTCCTATGCCGGCGTCAGCCTGGACGGCTTCGCCATCAGCCCCAAGGGCGACAAGCTGGCCATCACCACGCGCGGCAAACTCTACACCTTCTACAACTATGAGGGCGCGGTGACGCAACACGGCGCGCCCGACGGCGTGCGCTATCGTCTGCCGGTCTGGACGAGCGATGAGACTGTGCTCGCCATCACCGACGAGGGCGGTGAGGAGACTTGGCAAAGCTTCGCCTTTCAAGACAGCGCGCCGAGCGAGCGCGCACCGCTGATGGACACCGGCCGCATCACCGCTATCAAAGTCAACCCGGTGAAGGGCCAGCTCGCGTTCACCAACCACCGCTACGAGCTGATCATGTACGACCACGAAAGTGAGACGCTCACCGTCGTGGACCGCGGCGTGAGCAAGCCGATCCAGGGCTTCGACTGGTCGCCCGACGGCGAGTGGCTGGCTTATGACTGTTCGATCTCTCTACGCCGAACAGCGATCAAGCTGTGGCATGGCGCAACAAACCAGATCACTCAGATCACCGATCCGGTGCTGGCCGATGTCCAACCGGTCTTCGATCCCACCGGCAAATACCTTTTCTTCCTCTCCTCGCGCATCTTCTCTCCGGTGTACGACAACTTGCAATTCGAGCTGAGCTTCCCGCGTGGCATGATTCCGTGCCTACTCACGCTACAGAAGGACACGCCATCCCCGTTCGTCCCGCTGCCGCCAAAAGAGCAGGATGAGGACGACGAAGAGGGAGGCCAGGGCAAGGAAGATCCAAAAGAGAAGCCGTCCGGCGACGACAAGGGCACATCCAGGCAAGAGAACCCAAGGCTGGTGATTGACCTGGACGGCATCCAGAAGCGCGTGCTCGCCTTTCCAGTGCGCGAAGGTCTGTATCGCAAGATCGCCGGTGCGGGCGACGGCAAGCGCATCTTCTACACCAGCTCTCCCCCGGAGGCGGTTTCTAACAACGCACCCGACGACTCGCGCGAGCCATCCTCTCGGCTGAAGTGCTACGATCTGGAGTCGCGCAAGGAAGAAGACATCGCCGAGGGCGTGCGCGATTTCTCCCTGTCGGCCAATAGACACTGGTTGGTCTATTCGACCGGCGCGCGTCTGCGCGTGATCAAGGTTGGTGCACAACCAGCTAACGACGGCCCACCTCGCAAGACGGGATGGATTGACTTGGGGCGCGTCAACGTCAGCATCAATCCTGCTGCAGAATGGCGGCAGATGTTCCGCGAAGCGTGGCGGTTGCAACGCGACCAATTCTGGACGCCAGATATGTCGCAGGTGGACTGGAAGGCCGTCTACGACACCTACCTGCCGCTGGTCGAGCGAGTGAGCAGCCGCAGCGAATTTAGCGATCTCATGTGGGAGATGCAGGGCGAACTGGGTACATCGCACTGCTACGAATACGGGGGCGACTATCGCCACAACCCGCGTTCGGTCTCGCTGGGCCGGTTGGGCGCCGAATTCGCGTGGGACGAAGCCAAGGGCATCTGGCGCATCGTGCGCGTCGCGCAAGGGGACACATGGTTTCCGAGGGACGACTCACCGTTGAACGCGCCCGGCGCGGACGTACGTCCAGGCGATCACCTTTTAGCCATCAACGGCGTCAAGCTCACGCGGGATGTTTCGCCGCACATGCTGCTGGTCAATCAGGCCGGTGTGGACGTGGCGCTGACGGTGAGCCGACAGAACCAAGAGCCGGGCACCACATCACAGCCTTCTTCCGACTCCCTTCCTCCAAGTTCCAGAATCGTCATCGTCAAAACGCTCCACGTGGATCGACACGCCTGGTATCGCGACTGGGTGGAACGCAACCGTCGGCGCGTATACGAGGCGACCGATGGGCGCGCCGGTTACGTGCACATCCCCGACATGATGCCGCGCGGTTTTGCCGAATTTCATCGCGGCTTCCTGGCCGAGCTGGAGCACGACGCGCTGATCGTGGACGTGCGCTACAACGGCGGCGGGCATGTTTCGCAGCTCCTGTTGGAGAAACTGGCCCGCAAACGCATTGGCTACGACGTCGCGCGGTGGGCGCAGATGCCTATCCCCTACCCCGAAGAATCGTTACTCGGTCCGCTAGTCGCCATCGCCAATGAGTATACCGGCAGCGATGGCGACGTGTTTGCGCACGGCTTCAAGGCGTTGAAGCTGGGGCCGTTGATCGGCATGCGTACCTGGGGCGGTGTGATCGGTATCTCACCACAACACACGCTGACCGACGGCACGATCACCACACAGCCGGAGTTCGCCCTGTGGTTCCACGATGTGGACTGGCGGCTGGAGAACTACGGCGCCGAGCCGGACATCATGGTGGACAACACACCACAGGATTGGGCGAACGGTCGCGATGCACAACTCGAACGCGCCATCCTCGAGATCCGACGCTTGCTGGAGGCCAGACCACTGCGTTTGCCCTCGTTCGACGCACGGCCAAGCCGAGCCGCGCCCCGGCTTCGTTAGAGAATATCGCCCGAGGGATCCCAGATTTCGAACATGCTATTCCTGCGGGCGCACGCATCCGGCCAGGGTCTGACAGACCAGCCGGCAGTTTCCACCGACAGCGAGTCTTAACGAATCGTCACCGGCGTGCCTACGCTCGCCCAGCGATACAGCCACGCGGCTTCAGACGTGGGCATCACGATGCAGCCGAGCGAATTGGCGGCCAATCTACCGTTTGATTGAATCGAGTAGCCATGAAAGCCATTCTGGATGCGGCCGACGTAGTAAATTCCCATCCAGTATGGCAGCTTCCACCCCAACACCGACGACTTGGCCATCGGAACCTTGTTCTGGATGCGGAAGTTGCCGCGCTTGGCGCCGCGCACGTTGGCACGGGTGGTGAAGACAACGGCGTTGCCCTCGTAGGCATAGACGCGCTGTTCGCGCAGTACGACCACGATGCGCTTGCGGCCGGCAGCGGCGGCAGGAGAAGGCAGCACGGCAACGACGGGCAATACCACGAGCAGGGCCACGAGGAGGCGGGAGAGTCGCTTGACGAGAAGCATGGCGAATCCTTCGATTGCGCGCCGTTATAGCGCAACGGCGAAAAGGCGCAACCGTGCAGCGGCACGCTCTATTCATCCTCTTATCCTGCCCCTCTATCATCTGCCTATCCATGACCGAAGCGTCCCATCACATCCTCGTCGTCGAGGACGACCGTGCTATCTCGCGCGGCCTGGAATTTGCCCTGAAGCAGGAAGGCTTCGCCGCCACCGTGGTCGAGACCGGCGAGGCGGCACTGGAAGCCGTGCGCAAGCAAACTATTCACCTGATCCTGTTGGATGCGCGGTTGCCGGGCATGAGCGGCTTCGACGTCTGCCGGCAACTGCGCGCCGAGGGCAAACGCCAACCCATCCTAATGGTCACTGCGCGCGACGAGGAGGTGGACAAAGTGCTCGGCCTTGAACTGGGCGCCGACGACTACATCGTCAAGCCGTTCAGCCTGCGCGAGCTGATCTCGCGCGTGCGCGCTGCCCTGCGCCGGACATACGGCGAGCTGGCCACCAACGACGCAGACGCCCCGGAAATCATCTTCGGCAACATCAAGGTGGACATGGCGCGTCTGGTCGTCGAACGCGATGGCAAGACCATCCCCCTTACGCCGACCGAATTCAAGCTGCTGCGCCATCTGATCACCCACCCGCGCCGGCCGTTCAGCCGCAGCGCACTGATCGAAGCGGTGTGGGGTTACAGCAGCGGCATCGGCGACGACCGCACCGTGGACGTGCACATTCGCCACCTGCGCGAGAAGCTCGAGGACAACCCCGCTCAGCCGCGCTGGCTGGTAACGATGCGCGGCGTCGGCTACAAGTTCGAGCCGTAAATCCCGTCCGGCGCGCTCCCCTCTCCGGCAGGAATGAGGAGTAGAAATCGGCCCGTTGCAAAACCTTAGCCAAACACGCGCTTGTGCCATTGGTGCTGGCCACCCGGCAAACGTTGCCAAACCTTAACCGAATGCGCCGGCGTTCCACAAACATTCCTCCCTAGAATCTCGTTTGGAAATCAACTACGAAACAGGAGATGAGCGATATGACGAAACGCACAATGAAAGTCATGAGCCTAATCGCTGCTCTGGCCATCGCCCTAGCGGGCGCAGCGACGACATCGAACATCGCAGCAGCCCAAACGCCGGCTGCCGTTGTGGCGCAGGCCGAGGATGAAAAGGGGGTGCTGATCGTCTCCGTGCAACGCAGCGGCCCGGCGGCAAAAGCCGGCATCCGGCGCGGCGACATCATCCTCAAAGTGAACGACGTTGAGGTGAACGATGCGCAGGCGCTGCGCGACGCGCTGGCCAAGTTCAAGCCGGGCGACGAAGCGCAGATCCGCGTCGCCCGCGGTGACCGCGAGCTGACCTTCAGGGTCACCCTGGGCGAAGCCGATGGCCGCCCCATCCTGGGTGTGACACCTTTCCAGAGTCCACCGCCAGGGGTCGAAGCCATGCCGATCCTGCCCGGCCAAGTGCCCGGACCACCGCCGCTCGACCCTGAGCAATTGCGCAAGCGCCTGGAGGAACAGCTATCGCGCTTCTCGTCGCAGGTGCGCGTCACCGAGGTGATCACCAACGGCCCGGCAGCCCAGGCTGGCCTGCAGCGCGGCGACATCATCATCGCCGTGAACGAGACCCGGCTGGATGCACAGAACCCACTGGCCGACGTGATCGCCCAGTTCAAGCCCGGCGACGTCGTGACGCTCACCCTCCGCCGCGGCGACGCCGAGAAGACGTTGAAGATGACGCTGGGCGAGAACCCGGAGAAGAAAGGCGCAGCCTTCCTCGGCATTCGCTACGCGCCGGCCTTCGACGCGATGGGACGCTTCCCGCCCATCCCGCCGCACGGCAACGCACCGATGCCTGAAACCTGGGCCGCCGTGACGATCAACAACGTCGTGGTCGGCAGCCCGGCGGACAAAGCCGGCCTGAAGCAGGGCGACATGATCCTTGCGGCCAACGACAAGCCGATCAAGGCACCGCAAGACCTGGCCGAACTGGTGCGCAACAGCAAACCCGGCGATCGCGTTACGCTGAGCGTGCAGCGCCAGGGGGAAGACAAACCGGTCGAGATCACCGTAACGCTGGGCGAAAACCCAAATAAGGCCGGCGCCGCCTACATAGGCGTGTCGCTTGGGCAATTCATCCGCTTCGAGCGCATCCTGCCCGGCGGCGAAGGAAACGGCCCACAAGGGTTCGAGATCATCCCTGGCTTCCGCCTGCCGTTCAACTTCGATGATCTTCCATTGCCGCCGCAAGTCCCGGGGACGATTGGGCGCGACGCATAGCGCAGGTGTCTTCCCTCGCTCAGCTTATGATTCATCCCACGGGCTGCCGCGACATGCGGTGGCCCGTGGAGCCTTTTTGATTTGCACAGTGGAGGGATAGCCAGATGCGGGCGCTTTCGATTCGCTGGCGGTTAGTGTTAAGCTACGCGCTGCTGGCCGTGCTCACGGTGAGCGTGGTGGGCGCGCTGGCGCTTGGGCTGATCCGCAGCAACCTGGCGCAGCGCGAGACCGAGCTGCTGACGATGAACGCGCAAGCCGTCGCGCGCCAGGCAGCGCGTTCGATTCAGCCCGTGTCCAACTTGTATCGCTTGCAACAACTGGCCGACATGGCGGCCTTCCTCGGCAATGTGCAAGTGCGCATCCTGGACGCCGGCGGCAATCTGCTGGTGGATTCCGGCCCGCGCGGCGCAGCGGATCGCCTGATGTGGATTGCCCCACCCAATCGCCCCGACTTCATCGGCGCCGGTGGGCCATCGCCCTGGATCATCGCCGGGTTTTTCTCGCGCAGGATGACCTATCCCGAATTCGAGGCGCGCCTGCTCGAGGCGCTGGGCATGAGCGAAGCGTCGCCGAACGCGCAGATCATGGTCGTCGAGCGCTTACCCGGCCCCTACGGCGATCAATTCGTCTTCTCCGAGCTGCGCAAACAGGCCGACTCACCGCCGACGCAACCAGCAGCGCCGGCGCTTGCCGACGCGATGCGCGCGCAGGTACGTGTGCCGGTCGAGCTGGGCAGCGCAATCATCGGCTACGTCGAGCTGAGCAGCGCTTCGGCGCTCAACGCGGCAACGCTGCAAACGGCGCAACGCGCTTTCATGCTCGCTGCGCTGGGCGCAACGCTGCTGGCCGTGCTGGCCGGCCTATGGGTCAGTCGCGGCTTATCGGCGCCGCTGCTCGACCTGACCGCGGCCGCCACGCGCATGGCGCAAGGCGACCTATCGGCCCGCGCGCCGATGCGCGCCAAGGGCCGGCCGCGCGATGAGATCGAACAACTGGCCGGCCGCTTCAACGACATGGCGACCAAGCTGGAATCCAGCTTCCAGGCGCTCTCGGCGGAACGCGACGCCCTGCGTCGCTTCATCGCGGATGCGTCGCATGAGCTGCGCACGCCGATCACCGCGCTGAAGATGGCCAACGAGCTGCTACAAGGCCCGGCCGGCGACGACCCGACCATCCGCGCGGAGTTTCTGACGCAAAATGCGACGCAGCTCGCCCGCCTAGAGTGGATCACGCACAACCTGCTCGATCTGTCCCGCCTGGACGCCGGCATCGCCCAACTTGAGCTTGCCGAGCACGACGTCGCGGAGTTGCTCGCGTCGGCTGCTCGGCCGTTCGCGCAGGCGGCTGAACAGAAAGGGATCCGCCTCGTCGTGCATTCCACGCCGCTCGTCGTCCGCTGCGATCGCGCGCGCATCGAGATCGCCCTGTCGAATTTGATTGAGAACGCGCTCAAGTTCACGCCGGCCGGCGGGCGCGTGGAGGTATGCGCGGAGGCCGAGGGCGGCCACGCGCGCTTGCTGGTGCGCGACACCGGCATCGGCGTCGCGCCCGAGGACCGGCCACATGTCTTCGAGCGCTTCTATCGCGGCAAGAATCATCGCGCCGATGGCAGCGGCCTTGGCTTGGCCATCGTCAAGAGCATCGCCCAGGCGCACGGCGGCGCGGCGTTCGTCGAGAGCAAGCCCGGCGCGGGCAGCACATTCGGCATCGCGCTGCCGATGACTGCCAGGTAGGACGACGCCTGCGGCGTCGTCTATCCCGCCCGCGCAGGCATCTCCGAGTTCCTCAGGGCGAGTCGAATCGGTCCCCTGGCCGAACGGCCGTCCACCACTTTGCCGCGCTGCAAGATGACGATTTGACCGGCGTCGGCCAGATCGAGCGCGGCCTGGCGCGCGGCCGGCATGTGCCTGCGCCAATCGTCCGGCGCATAGGCGCGCGCCGCCTCGGAGGGACAGATCGTCTTGCCTGGCCCGCGCGCCCGAAGCAGTTACAGGATGATGGCGGTCAGCTCAGGGTGGGCGCAGGCCATACCCTCGCCCGTGGTTGCAGGCCTCCGCTCAACATGGTCAGCCTTCACTCGCGTCAGGATCGGCTTAGCCATCACTGACCTCATTGAACCCACTGGTGAAAATCGCGATCCACTGGCCGGGGTCCGGCTCGGTTAGCACAACGACCTCGCGCACCCACTTTACCCACACGAAACCGCGCCGGCCGGGCGCCACCAGCCGCAGCGGGGCGCCGTGCCAGTGCTCTAGCGGCGCGTCTTCGTAGTGCGTGGCCAGCAGCGCCCTGCGCGCCTCGGCCAGGGGCAAGCTCCAGCGGTAGCCGGTGACCGACACAAAACTGACGAAGCGCGCTTCTGGGCGTAGGCTAGCGCGGTCGAGCAAATCCCCTACGCGGGCGCCGCGCCAATCCTGCGTGCTGTGCCAGCCGCCGGTGCAGTCGAGCGTCGCGCGCAGGGTCGCAGCCTGGTGATCCTGGAGCAGGTCGCTCAGCCGCAGGGTGAGTGGGCGTTCCACTGCGCCGCGCACCAGCAAGCGCCACATTGCCATATCAACCGGCGCCGGACGGTCGAACATCCAATTGGTGACCGGCATGGCCGGGCCGGTGTCATCGCCCGCGCCGCGCGAGCCGGTGAAGCGGCGGTGCGCGCCGGGCAGCTTGAGCGCGTCGTTGATGGCGCGCTGCGCCGGAAGCACCAACGCGCCCAGGCCAAGCATGCCCAGCCAGCGCAGCGCATCGCGTCGGCCCGGCAAGTCGCGCCGCATTGGCCGCCTGAAGCGTAGGACGACGTGACAGCCGAGCAACATCATCAGCGCGATGCCGAAGACGATGTGCAGGTGCATGCCGTTCGGGTAGCCGACCGGCGCTTGCGCGTGCGTCCAGAAGACCCCGCTGAAGACCGAGCCGACGGCGGCCATCGCGGTCAGGATGGAGAGCGGCGTCTTCCAATCCCAGGCGCCGGCGCGCGCCACGCGCGGCTGCACGCGGCGGAACTTCCACGCCAACGGGATGAGGAGCGCAAGCCCGGCAACGGCATGGACGACGATGACCGGCACCGCCTGCGCGTCGAGCAACACCCACGCGCCGAAGCCGCTGCCGGCGGCAAACGTCGCCAGCGCGAACAACGTCCAATCCACCAGGCGTGGGCGCATAACGCCATGCTAGCGAGCCGGGATGAGAGGGAACTGAAACGGCGGACATCGCGCGCAGCTTGGCCGATCCTGCCGTAGAATCTGCGCATCATGTTCACCTGTTCAGCCTGGCGCGGGCCGGTCGCGCTCTGCCTGCTCGTGTGGCTCGCCGGCTGCGCAGTAGCGCCGCCGCCGCGCCCCTCCCGCACCCCCGCTGCGATGCCTCCGGTTGCTACCGGCGCGTCTGCCGAGTCCAAAGCCGAGATCGCCTTCCAGATCAGCGGCGGCATCGGCGGTGTGACGCAATCGTGGATCATCCGTGGCGACGGCAGCGTGGTGGATCACAACGGCAAGGCGTATGCCCTGCCGCCGGCGCAGGTGGCGCAGTTGCTGGGCGAGCTCATGGCCGCCGGATTCTTCGACCTGAATGAAACCTACGAGGACATCGCATGCGCGGACTGCTTTGCTTATTCGATCTCGGTCAACGACGGCCAACGGTTGAAGCGCGTCAAGATGCTGGATGGCGGTCAACTGCCGGAGCAGGCGCGGCGCGTCGTCGTCGCGCTCCGCGAGTTTGTCTCGGCGCTCGAACCGTGAATCCGGTCAATACTGCACGACCGCAAATGTCGCCGCGATGACCCAGGCAAACACCGCTGCGTTGAGGACGGCCGCGATCCAGGGCCGGCGCGTCATGCCGAATAGCCAGTGCGAATAGAGGCCATGCCATAGGAACAGCACGGCGATCACCGGCACGAGCAAAAGCAAGAAACCCGGCGCACCAAACAGGCCGACCGAGGCAATCAGGCTGACGATGACGATCAGCTTGGTCAGCGCATAGAGGCCGGCGCGGGCGCGACGCGATGCGCGGGCGACCATCCACTCGTCGGCCAAGAAGAAGACGAAGCAACAGGCGAATAACACTCCGGCGACCCAGGCGCGATCCCCCACCAGCGCGAAGTTGTTCCACGTGAGATGCGCGGTTAGCCCAAACGTGACGAGCGCATAAGCCGTCAGCGCGAGGGTCGCCAGGGCGGGCTTGAGCGCGAAGTCGGACGCCGCAGCGCCGACGATGCCGAGCGACGCCGGCGCGGCGCGTTCGCCCGGCTCGGCTGCCGCGCGCTGAGCCGCCGGCGCCCCGCGCCGCCGAAGCGCAAGATACGCGCCGCCGACGATGAGCCCGTAGATCAGAAAGTAGATGCCCACGTAGTTGCCAACCGTGAGGGGCATCCAGCGATAGAGCGCGCCGCCGAATTGCAGCAGGACCGGCGCGACGACCGCCGCAGCGAGGGCGCTGAGGATGACAAACCGGCCGGATGCTGCGCTGCGCGCCGTCATTGCGTTCGCCGCATGACCGCGCAGCAACGTCGCCGCGAGCGGTTGAAAACCGATGACCGCCGCCAGGTAGAGCAACAGCACCCAGCCGATGCGCGAATCGGCCTCGACCGGGCGATCCGGCGCGCCGACGGCGAACGCCTGATCGAGCCAGCGCACCATCTCACGATAGACATCGTGGCTGAAGAGGATGCTGATATGTTCCACGCCGGGCGCGTAGATCAGCCGACGCGCCGTGCCGTCGGCGAAATTGCCGTAAGTGACGCCGGGCACGCCGTCCGGATAGGCCGAAGTCAGGCCGGCCGTGCTACCCTGGATGAAGCCGGCGAACTCGTTGGCGCCAACCAGGATCAGGAAGTTGCGCGGACGGCCGGGGTCATTGGGCAACTGGCGACCGAAGTTGCCCAGCGACAGCGCAATCGTGACCGGCACATCGCCGTGCGCGCTGCCATAGCGTGAGACGGCGCTCGCGCCCATCGAGTGGCCCAGGATCGCCACGCGCTCAGGATCAACGAACGGCTGCGCGAGCAGGTGCGCCAGCGTCGTCGCGATGTTCGCGGCGAGCTTCTGATATTGCGCATCGCCGGCGAACGAATCCGGCAAACGATCTAGGCTGGCACCATGGCCGGCGAAGTCAATCAGCGCCGCGACGTAGCCATTCTTCGCCAGCGTGTAGCCGAAACCGTACATCAACTGGCGGTTTCCGCTAAAGCCGTGCACAACCAGGACGGCGGGGAGTCTTGAGTTTTGAGGGCCCGACGTCGAGTCGGCAGGCAAGAAGAGCGTCATCGGCACGCCGTCTACGTCACGCGCCTGACGCACTATGCCGCGGTCAGCCTGAGCAAGGTTGAAAATCGCAAGGGCAGCCAACACAACGGCGACTACTGCCGGGATGACAAGTCGAACGGCGCGAGACATGCGAGGCAGTATATGCGCGCGCGTGAGCGGAGGATGAGTGGATGCTCATGGATAATCGGCGCTCATGAAAGGCTGGACGAAGCTGCTGCTCGACATTGTGATGGGGGCAGTCATCCCCATCCTCATCCTGAACAACCTCACCAGGCCGCTCGGTGCGCCGGTGGCCTACGTGATGGCCGCGCTGGTGCCGGTCGCTTACGTGCTGGCCGATACGTTCCTCATCAGCCGGCGCTTCAACGCCATCACTACCTACGTCGCGCTCACAGCGATCATGAACGGCGTGCTGGCATTTTGGTTCGTAGATGGCTGGCGCTACGCGCTGAAGGACACTGCTGGCCTGATCGTCGCCGTAGCCCTATTCTTTGGTTCGATCGCTATCGGCAAGCCGATGTTTCGGTTCTTCATCGCGCAAGTCTTGCAACCCGACACGCCGGAGAAGGAGGGGGCATTGCGTGCGCTTTTCGCCAGGCCGGAAGTGGGGCAAGGCTTGATCACTGCGACGACGCTTGTCGGCGTGATGAACGCAGTGCTTGGCGTCGCCAACTTCCTGCTCAACTTGAGCATCGTGACTGCGCCGTTCGGCACGGATACGTTCAACAGTCAGGTGGCGGAAGTGAACGCGATCACACGCATCGCTTTCACGCTGGCGTCGTTTGCCGCATTCGCCGTGGCGTTCTATTTGGCCTACCGCGCGCTGTTCCAGGTGTTGCCCAGCGAGGAAGGCAAAAGCCAGTTCGAGAGCGAGTTTTGGGACCTGGTGCGCCTCGCCGAGCAACAAGCCGACGCGCAAACCGCTGGCGCAACTGCCGAATGAAAGATGGCCCGTGGCTGCGTCGCAATGCACGAATTCAGTCCGAATCGCCCCGGCTCTTCCACGCTTCCAGCAACACATACACGTCCACTGAATTGCTGATGGGATTGCTGTCGTCCTGCTCGATGCAGGGGTGCAAGATGAAGGCGTGCGTTTGTTGGCCGCCCAACCCGCCGTGCGAACCGATCAACTCCTCGAAGGCGGCGACGCTGCCATCGGGATAGAGCGCGCTATTCAAGATCAGGTCGCCAGAGCTTTCGAATTGGGCCAGCCGCAGCAACTGCTCGGCGCGACGATGCGAGTCGCCATCGGCGAAGGGCGCCAGCGGATCCTCGCCAGTCACGGCGCCGATGCTGAGGTCGCGCGCGCCACGCCTGCCCAACACCAACACGTGCCCTTCATCGTTCGCTACGACAACGAAGCCGATACCCTCGTGCCGGATCAGCGCGTCCACCAGGCCGGGATGCTCGGCCTCGATAGCCTGAAGCGAGACGCGATGCTCGCCAACCGAGTTGAAGTAGATGTGGGCGAGGTTGCCCGATGCGCAGACGATGATATCGTCCCCACCCTGAATGCCCGGCCGTTGCCGGCGTTTCTCCACACCTTCGAGCGTGCGGGCCGTCGCGCGCATCATCGCCCGACGAATACGGCGACCTTCCTGCGACTTCAGGTGCTGGCTGGCTGCGTTCAGCTCGGCGACCAGGGCTTGCACGAAGGAATGGCCGGCTTCGGTTGCCTGCTCCTCGCCTACGCGCACATCGGCGCGCGTCAGGTCGTCAATCAGCTTACGCAACGTCCTGCCATAGCGTTGCCGGAAGGTCGCGCCAGCAGATTGGCCATGATCGGACAAGATCACCAGGTCGTAGTCGAACGGAGCGAAGTAGCGAATGGTCTGTTGTACGTGCCGGATGTGCCGATCGAATCCCTTGAGCGTGTTCAGCGCGTCCGGCGAATCCGGGCCGGCATGATGCGCGACTTCGTCGTAACCGACGAACGACATGTAGATCACCGGCGCACCGCGGATGATCTCCTGCATGGCCGCATAAACGGCCAGGTCGCGCAGGAGCACATTGGTAATCACGCGCAGGCCGGCGTAAGGGCTGGGGAAACGATGGTCGAGCCGAGGCCGGACATCGCGCACCCGTTGACGTAGTGCCTGATACACCTCGATGCACAAGTCCACGACACACAGCGCCAGCGTGCGGCCGAAGGTGTAAGGGTTGAACCAAAACGAGGCCAGTGTGTCCAGCGCGCGCTCGGTCTGCAATTTGCTGTTACGCGGGAGGGTGCTGAGCGTGAGCAGCGAGCGCGCCGCATCGCCGTTGATCAGGTTGTTGATGGAGGCGCCCTGGCGCAGCAACCCGCGCCCGTTGCTGTGGCGCACGTTGATGAAATGAGCGTCGTCCGGGTTGTTCGACACCAGCATCCTGCGCAGGCGCTTGTCGTACCACCGAAAGGCTGGAATGTCCTCGTTATTGCCATACATGATGCCAGCCTGCGACGATGACGTCTGCGATGGCAAGCCGCAATCGAACTGCATCAGGCAGTGGCCGGCCTTGAGCAAGTCGCGCACCGCCGGCATCAACCCGTGCTCGACCGCCGCCTGCATGCGCTCGTACGAAAGACCGTCTATCTCCAGCAGCACCATGCCCCGCCGGTCGGGATCTTTGGGCCGGTCGAGATGGGCGTCGGTCCCACGCACAGCCTGGATGACGAACCGCAGGTAGGTGTAGTCGTCGTCCAGGGCGATCAGCCCGTTGGCAACCGCGTTGGCGAGTGAAAGGAAGAGTGCGCTCGGGAAGATCTCCATCGGCGCCAGGTCTATGCTCGCGTTGAGCAAGAGATCGGCCGCCAACGCGAGCAGCAGCGCATTGACGACCAGCGTGGTTGCCCCGACGGTAAAGACGATGAGCGGCGCACGCAACCACAGCAATACCGGCAAAATGGCAAAGTTGGCTGCCGCGATGACGAAGGCCGCGCCCAGGCCGCGCACGATCAGGCCAGGGGAAAGCGGCGTGAACGAGACGCGCGGCGTAGCGAGGGCGAGCATGGTCAGGATGACGACCTCGGCAATGAAGAACCATCCAAAGCTGATGACCAACCTTCGGAAGTCTTGAAACAGGCTCTTTCGCTCGATGGCGGGCTTGCGCATATCGGCGCGGATCGAAGCGTTCGTCGCGCAGGGAGAGAATATCACGCCTGCGTCGCCTCTCCCTCTCAAGCGAGTTGACATCCTGGCCAATCGCATCCACGATTCGGCACTAAACGTCGAAGCAGTGCGAGGAACGCGTCATGTCGAAACCGATCACCGTCTTGTGCCTTAGCAGCGCCGTCAAGGGCCAGCGCCTGATTCAGGAACTTAAACGTCTGGGCTGCCGCGTGTTTCTGTTGACCGAGGAGCGCTGGCGCGACGAAGAGTGGCCCTACGAATCGCTCGAGGGCATTCACTACATGCACAGCCTGGCGAACCGCCAACATGTCATCAACGCAGCCAGCTACATGGCGCGTGGCCTGCAATTCGACCTGATCATCCCGCTGGACGAATACGAGGTGCAGACGGCCGGCGCGTTGCGCGAGCACTTCGTCATGCCCGGCATGACCGCCTCGGAAGCCCAGCCGTTCAACGACAAGCTGGCGATGCGGGTGCGGGCGAAGGCTGCCGGCATCCCGGTGCCCGAGTTCACGCCGGTGTTCAACTACGACGTCCTGCGGGCGTGGATGGCGCACGTGCCGCCGCCGTGGTTGCTCAAGCCGCGCCACGAGGCCGGCGCGATGGGCATCAAGCGCTGCGAGGACGCCGAACAAGTCTGGCGTTGGCTCGATCAGCTCGGCGATGAGCAGTCCCGCCGGTTGTTAGAGCAGTTCGTGCCCAGCGACGTGTTTCATGTGGACGCACTGATATGGCAGGGTGAGGTCGTGTTTACCGTCGCCAGCGCCTACGGCAAGCCACCGCTCAGCGTGTCGCACGGCGGCGGCGTTTTTACCACGCGCACGCTGCCGGCGGAGAGCGACGAAGCGCAAATGTTGGCAGCGCTCAACGCGCAGGTGATCAGCGCACTGGCGCCGCAAGGATTCAGCGGCGCAGTGCACGCCGAATATCTCCGCACACTCGAAACCGGCCGGTGGCTCTTCCTCGAGGCCGCCGTGCGCGTGGGCGGCGCCAACATCGCCGATATGATCGAGTATGCGACCGGCATCAACCCCTGGGCCGAGTGGGCGCGCATGGAGGTCGCTCGCTTCCGCGGCGAGGACTATGCGCTGCCTGCCACGCGCCGCGACCATGCCGGCATCCTGATGTGCCTGGCGCGCCAGGAACACCCCGACCTGTCCGGCTACAACGATCCCGAAGTGGTTTGGCGGCTGAAGAAACGGCATCATGCAGGGTTGATCGTGGTCTCACCCGATGCCGCGCGTGTGCAATTTCTCCTCGGTAGCTACAGCCAGCGTTTCGCCGAGGACTTCCTCGCCCGCGCCGAACCGTGGGAGACAGGGAGAATGGTGTAAGCCGACTCGACCTCGGCGCCGGGCGAACACGCGCATCGGGCATATCCTCACATCAGCCGTTCCCTCAGCCTCGGCGTTCATGCCGGGGCGAATCGCACCGACACCACACCGGGCGAAGGTAGCATAGCAACCGTATGGACATCGCCATCATCGGCGCGGGGGCAGCCGGCCTGGCAGCCGCGTACGATCTGCTGCAAGCCGGCCACCGCGTCACGCTCTTCGAAGCCGGCGACCGACCCGGCGGACTGGCTGCCGGCTTCAAAACGCCGCGCTGGGACTGGTCGCTGGAGAAGTTCTATCACCACTGGTTCGAATCCGATAGCGACATGCTGAAGTTGGCCGATGAGCTCGGCGTTCGCGATCGCGTCATCTTTAAGCGGCCCATCACGGTTTCCTACTGGAATGGCCACTTCTATCCGCTCGACTCGCCGACGGCTGCACTGAAGTTCCCCGGCCTGTCATTGCCCGCCAAGATCCCCTTCGGCCTGGCCACGATCTACCTGAAATACCTCACCGCGAACTGGCGCGCATTGGAGCGCTACACCGCGCATGCGTGGGCGTCGCGGTGGATGGGGCAGCAGGCGTACGAGGTCATCTGGCAGCCGCTGCTCGAAGGCAAGTTCGGCGACCTCTATCAACAGGTGAACATGGCCTGGCTGTGGGCACGCATCAAGGCGCGCAGCCCTCGGTTGGGCACCTTCATCGGCGGCTTTCAAGCCTTCTTCGACGCCCTCGCTAAGCGCGTGCAAGCTCTGGGCGGCGTCATCCACTACGCGACCCGCGTCGAAGAATTGAGAATTGAAAATGCAGAATCGAGAAAGTGGATCGTGCGCGCCCAATCTCCAATCTCCAATCTCCACGAATTCGATGCCGTATTGAGCACGACGTCGCCGCGTTTGATGGCCAGACTTGCGCCACAGTTGTCGCCGGATTACCTGGGCGCGCTCAACGCGCTGCAGTCACTGGGCGCGGTGATCGTAATCTTTGCGCTCGACCGGCAGCTCGACCGGCAAGGCTACTACTGGCACAACCTGCCCAAGAGCGCCGGCTTCCCTTACCTCGCCATGTGCGAGCACACCAACTTTGTCGCGGCCGAGCACTTCGGCGGGCAACATCTCATCTATTGTGGCGACTACCTCCCTCCCGCGCACCCGTACTTCTCCATGACGGAAGACGAATTGCGCAACGCCTTTCTACCCTCGCTGGCGCGCTTCAACCCGCAATTCGACCCATCCTGGGTGCAAGATGCCTGGGCGTTTCGCGAGACCTACGCGCAGCCGGTGCCATTCGTCAATCACAGCCGACACATCCCGCCGGTGCGGACTCCCCTGCCCGGCTTGTTCTTCGCCAGCATGAGCCAGGTCTACCCATGGGATCGCGGCACCAACTACGCCATCCGGCTTGGTCGCGAGACAGCAACAGCTATACTCTCCTCACTGCGTGATGGGTGAAACGAATGCTCACGCGCCGCGAGTGCGCGTGCAGGATGAACTTGGCCGTGTGGTGAACATCTTTCTGCTTTCGCCAGACGGCGAAGGGTTGACGGTGGGCCGCGCCCTACATGCCGGCGTGTCGCTGCCGTCGAAAGACGTCTCCCCCCTCCACCTGCACATCCGCTGGGACAGCGCGCTCGGCCGCGTTACCGTCACCGACCTGAGTTCGACGACCGGCACTTACCTGGACGAGCGCAGGCTGACCCCGGAGGCGCCTTATGCTTGGCAGAGCGGACAACGCCTCCGCATCGGCAGCTACACATGCAAACTCATTATGCCTACGCCGGCTTCTAGCTTGCCGGACGGCTCTGCACAACCCACCGGCGCAACCAATTCACCCCCGGCACCAGCGCAACCTCCACGACGCTATGGGCTGGCTCTCCTGGTCGGCGCGCTGGCTATACTGGCTTTGGCGGTGTATGCCTTCCTCTCGCGCCCGGCCGGGATCCTCAGCTTCGCGCTGGCGGCCGACGAGCCGGAACCCGCCGTGCGCTTCCAGGTCAGCAACGCACAACGCGTCGAGCTGCTGGTGAATGGCCGACCGGCCGATCCATCCCGGTTGACCTTCGACCCGCACACCGGCGCAGGCGCGTATCCCGTTCGCCCGGGCGAAGCGGATTTCACGCTCGTCGCCTACAACCGGCTGGGTCAGCCGACGACGAGCCAACTGATCTACCCCACGCCCACCGAGACGCCCCGCCCGACCTTCGCGCCGCCGCCCGTCGAAATCGGCCTGGCCGTGTTTGCGTTCAACGGCATGAACAAGGTCAACGACCTGAGCGACATCATCCTGAACAAGGGCGAACCGTTGCTGATCGAATGGGACGTGGTAAACGCCGAGGCCGTCGAGCTGCAACCGGCCGGCACCTTCAAGCCGCAAGACGCCGTGCGCGTCGCGCCGAACGAGACCACGGTATACACGCTCATCGCACGCAACCCATCGGGGGAAGTGCGCCGCTCGGTCAAGATCATCGTGGTGGACGCTCAGGCGACGGCTGTCGCGAACGCAACCGCCAGCGCTATCGTCCAGGCCACGCGCGACGCCGAAGCCGCCGCACAGGCCCAAATGGCCGCAACAGCAACGGCTGCTTCACAGGCCACCGCCACCGCTATTGCCGATGCGTTCGCCCGCGCGCAGGAGGCGGCCACGGCCAAAGCCACGCAGGACGCCCTGGCCATATTCAGCGCGACGAGCACCGCCATCGTGCGCGAGACGGCCCAGGCACAAAGCGCCGCCATTGCGCAGGCCACGGCGAGCGCACAACAAGCGGCGGAGGCAACCGCGACTGCGATCGTGCAGACGACGGCGCAAGCGATGGAAGCGCGCTACGGCCAATACAGCGGCGTCTGGGCGAACGACGATCCAGCAACCGACGGTGTCACGCGCCTGGTCATCAGCAACATCGGTCCAACCATCGCCGTGCAGGCGTTCGCCTACTGCCGGCCGCGCGATTGTGATTGGGGTGTGCGCAGCCAGGCATTCACCGGCGAGCCGTTCAGCATCGCTTTCGCTTTCGGCGACGGCGTGACGCGCCGGCTCACCTTCGCGCGCGTCGGCGACAAACTGCGCGTCACCGACGCCGATTCGCGCGGGCCGATCCGCACCTATACCTTCTCGCCGGCAAGGCCGCCGATCTTGCCCTGACCTCTCTTTCAGTACGAGAGGGGAGAACGGAGCGAGAGGAAGTGCACGTCCGGTGCACTTTTCTCGTTTATTACGACTATAGGACTGAACTTGTGAGCACGCAGCGCGGCGGTGTAGTCGTGTGCCTCACTGCGCAAGGAGACCAGGCGCATATCGCAACGCCAATAATTGATACGCATCATGGAGATTGCCCGGCAGGTGCGCGCCGGCAAATACCTGAACGCCGACAAGCGGGCCCAAGAGCTTGGCGTGAGCCGGCCAGCAAGAGCTACCGCATTCCACTAGACAAAAGCCACAGTGCAATAGCAAGTCATTTCTGTTAGGAGTATAGATGGACGCACCAGCCGAGGATTTCTTCGTAGAAGCGTTCAAAGCACTCATGGGCTTCCCACCGCTGAGGTGGCAAAAGCGGCTCTTTCGTCGCTTCGTCAAAAACCGAATTCCTGACGCTTGTAGCCTGCCGACGGGCCTGGGCAAGACAACAGTGATCGTGATTTGGCTCATCGCCCTTGCCTACCAAGCTGAGTCAGGCGCGCCAGCATTGCCCCGGCGACTTTTCTACGTGGTGAATCGCCGCACGGTGGTTGATCAGGCGACAGAAATTTGCGTCCAAATTCTCCAGAAGCTGGAATCGAGCGATAGCCCTATTGTGGCGCGCATCAAGGACGACCTTGCCGCTTTGGCCGCTGTGCCTGGCCTGCCCGTCGTCGGGATCAGCACCCTGCGCGGCGAACTGGCCGATAACGAGGAATGGAAGCTAGACCCCTGCCGCCC
>CALGMA010000015.1 GCA_937959265.1 uncultured Anaerolineae bacterium
TGCCGGCGTAGTGGGCTCAGGCGCGGCCGCGGTCGCTTCAACGGGGGCAGCTGCGGTAGGCGCCGGAGCTGCTGGAGCTGCTGCGGTGCATGCAGCAAGTGCTACGGATGCGGCAACAAGGCTTGCGATGATCTTTGGACATCCGAAGTTTGTCATATGGCTCATGTTTGGTCTCCTTATGCGTCACTTATCTGGCTCGCTTAGTTTCGCGGTTATTCAACACTAATCTAACCGCAGCCGGTTAAGCACTCTTTAAGGTTTTGTGTAACAGAAGTGAGTCGTTTGCTTAATTGTGCGTTCTCTCTAACGCGCACAGGCCTTATACTCCGTAACCACCTTGTCATATTGAGTTTAAGAAAAGAAAAAGCTTTGGTTAATATTTTGATAAAAAATATTGAGCGCGACTACGCGAAGGTGAGTCGCGCGAGGTGTTGAGTACATATCAACGCGGTGGAAGGGGGTTCCACCGCGTTGACCGTCCAAGAAGAGGAAGAGAAAAGGAAGAAGCGCCTGAAGTTCATACTGCCATGCTGAATTTAAGCTGCCGTCAACGCATCCTCAAGCGTGTGTTAAGAGCCTAGACCTTGTGCTGTGAGTTTTCGGATGGGCGCTAAGCACCCTCTTGTCTACGCGGGCGGTACTGTAGTGCCTCAGCGAGGTGGGTTGTGGCGATCCGGTCGCTGCTGGCCATGTCGGCGATGGTGCGAGCCAGCTTGAGCACGCGATGAAAGGCACGCGCGCTCATCTGCAACTGGTTCATGGCAGCTTTCATCAGGCTGCGGCCGGCCTCGTCCAGTTCGCAATAGCGCCGCAGGTCGCCCACGCCCATATCGGCGTTGCAGGCCAGGGACGTGCCACGGAAGCGGTGTGCCTGGCGGTCGCGGGCTGCCTGCACGCGGGCGCGAATCGCCGCCGATGACTCGCCAGGATGTAGGTCGCTCAGCTTCTCGAAGTTCACCCGGGTCACCTCTAGATGGATGTCTATCCGGTCGAGCAATGGGCCGCTGATCTTCTTTTGGTAAGCGCTGATTTGTGCCGGCGTGCATGTGCATGGCTTGATCGGGTCGCCATACCAGCCGCACTTGCACGGGTTCATCGCTGCGACAAGCTGGAAGTTGGCCGGGAAGCTGAGCGCGCCGGAGGCGCGCGAGATCGTCACGACCTTATCTTCCATCGGTTGGCGCAGTACCTCCAGTGTGCGTGCGTCGAACTCGGGCAGCTCGTCCAGGAAGAGCACGCCGCGATGCGCCAGCGATACCTCACCTGGCCGCGGCTGTTTGCCACCGCCGATCATGCCGGCATGGCTAATGGTGTGGTGCGGCGCGCGAAAGGGGCGTTGCTGGATCAGCGGCGTGTCCATCGGCAGCATGTCGGCCACGCTGTAGATGCGCGTGATGTCGAGCGCCTCTTCGAGCGTCAGCTCGGGCAGGATGCCCGGCAAAGCGCGCGCTAACAGCGTTTTGCCGGCCCCGGGCGAGCCGACCATCAGCACGTTGTGCCCGCCGGCAGCGGCAACTTCCAGGGCGCGCTTGGCTGCCTCTTGCCCTTTGATCTCGGCGAAATCAGTGATCGGCGATGGCATAGCCGGCGTCGCTGACCGATGCGTCAGCAGGCCCGGCTCCACAGCCTGCAGTGGCGTCGTCCCGGTCAGTCCATTGACCAGTTGCCCCAGCGATTCAACGGCGATGACCTCGATGCCGTTGATCAGCGCTGCCTCGCCTGCATCGGCGGCCGGCACAAAGATGCGGCGGAAGCCCTGTGTCCGCGCAAAGGCCGCAACCGGCAAGACGCCGCGCACATGTCGGACGACACCATCCAGCGCCAGCTCACCCACCACCATGGCGCCGTCCAGGCAGTCCGGGGCGAGCTGCTCCGACGCCATCAACAGGCCGAGTGCAATCGGCAGATCATAGCTGGGACCGATCTTCTTCAGGTCGGCCGGGGCAAGGTTGACCGTGACGCGGTTGGTGGGGAAGTGCAGGCCGCTGTTGCGGATCGCGGCGCGGACGCGCTCGCCGCTCTCCTTCACTGCGGCGTCGGGTAGGCCGACCAGCGTAAACGCTGCCAGGCCGCGCCCGCTGTCCACCTCCACTTCGACGACATGACCCTCTAGCCCGAGGATCGCACACGAATAGACCTTGGCCAGCATGGATGTCGCCGATGATAGCGTGCTTGCGCATACAATCAATCGCATGTTCGAGCGCCGCCCTCTGCTGGTGGACGAGGTGTTCTTCGATTGCGATAGTACTCTCTCGACGATCGAGGGCATTGACGAGCTGGCGCGACTCAAGGGCGTGGAAGCGCGCATCGCTGCGCTCACGAATGCCGCGATGGATGGGCGCATTCCGCTTCAGGAGGTCTATGCCGAACGGCTGCGCTTGCTCGCACCGACGCGCGCTGACCTGCGCGCTGTCGAGGAAGCCTATAAGCGCGCTGTCACGCCCGATGCGCGCGAGACGATCGCCGCGCTTCACGCGCTGGGGCGCAAAGTATTCATCATCAGCGGTGGCCTGGCCGATGCCGTCGTCGGCTTTGGCCTATGGCTGGGCGTGCCGCGCGAGCGGATTCATGCCGTCGGCTTGTCCTATAACCAGTTGAGCGGCCGCTGGTGGGATTACCAGCGCTGCAGCGAGGTCGGTAACCCCGATGAGTCGTATCTGATGTATGACGAGTCCCCGCTTACAGTGCAGCATGGCAAGGCCGAGGTCATCCGCGGGCTGCGCGAACGCGGCTGCCGCGCGATGTTGGTGGGCGATGGGTCGAGTGATCTGGCAGCGGCACACGCTGTCAACGTCTTCGTTGGGTTTGGGGGCGTCGTGGTGCGACCGTTGGTAGCCGCCAACGCGCCGATCTTCCTGCGCTCGCCCAGCCTGGCTCCAGTATTGCTGCTGGCGCTGCGCGATGGCGAGGGCGAGCATTTGCCGGTGAAGCGCCGGGCCAGAGAACTGATCGAGGCTGACCCGGAGGCGCTGGTCGTGCGCGGGCATTGACTGCGGGATGGGAATAGCGTCTCAAGCCCACCGTGCCAACGAGGCATTGCGCCGCACCGGTTGCGCTTCCGGCTGCGGCTTCCAGACGATGTGCTCTTGCACGATCATGTGGGTGCGCACCGTCTCTGTGAACACGGACGCATCGAAGTCTTCTACGAAGTGCACGCCGCGCGGTACCTGGCCATGTGCGACTGTGCGGACGCCGGCCAGCACGCCAATGGCGACCTGACGATAGGTGGCGTTCGTGCCGCGCAGGCTGCGATTGTGCATCACGTTGAAGATCCTCACATCGCGGTCGTCGTATTTCAGCCACACACCGACGAGGTCGCTGCCGATGAGAGGGATAGTCACGTTGTCGGCCAACATCAGGCGGTCGGCGGTCAGCGGCTCGTGATTCGACCTGCTGGCGTGCAATGCGGCCAGTGAGGCGGGATGGATGGCATAGGTAAACGACGCCGGCAGGTTGAATCGTCGCCCGAGGGTGACGACCTCTTCGTGTAACAGCAGCATGCCGCGCGGGTAATTCGGCTGATCGAGGATCGGCCGGAGATGTTGGCGTGTGTCCACCGGATGGTTGAGCGCATTCGGCTGGAGCCATTCGATTTCCCCGCCGTAGCCCATCCTGCCGCCAGGGTCTTCGGCGATTTCATGGAGGAACTCCTTGCGCGACCAGGTGATAAACGGTGCACATGTATGCGGTGGTGTGTCGGCCGGTGCTGAACTGTCGAACTCGAAGAAGGCGATCTCGTGTGGCCGGCCGTGGCGCATGATGCCCTGGCTGACCCAATGGTTGACGATGCCGGGGTTCATCCCGGTACAGAGCAGATGTGGCCGGCTCGCGAACTCGGCTCCGCAAGAGAGGATCTGGGCGTGCTGTTCCGGCACGGTGAAGCGCGCGTCGTTGAGCATGGTGTTGACGTAGCTGGCGCCAGCGCGGTGCGTCGCCCTGAGAATGGGAAGGCTGCGCGCGTCGGTCAGATCGAGGACGATGGCGATGGCGTGACGCGCGAGGATGGGCGCGAGTTCGACATCCGCGCGCTGAACATCCAGATGATGCTCGATGAAGGTGTAGCGCAGGGCGCGATGGTCGAGGAAAGGCGAATCGGTGACGCGGCGTCGCCCATCCATCAGTACCAGCTCGCCGAACTCGTGGCGATACGCAGGCAAGAGCTGTAACAGGGCATGGGCGACGCCGCCGGATGCGCCCAGGATCAGCAGGCCAGGGGGAAAGCCCGATGTTGCGTAGCGTTCTTCCATATTGAGTTGCTCGCCGGACCGGTGGATTGGGGCGACGACGGGGAGGGCGAGGACCGGTCGGCGATCGAGCGCGCGGACTTGGACGGGGGCTGAATGAAGCGAGCAGCTTAATTCTACCTGCTTATCACCGCGTGCCCTCGGCGTATACGGCGAAGCTGGCTACATTGGGCGTAGCCGTGGTCAACAACACGTCGAAAGGCAAGACTTCGTTCGGCCCTAGCGGCGCTTCGCTCAGCGTGAAGTAGCGATATCCCACCACACGTCGCTCGGCGTCGTAGATCGTCACCAGGAGGCGCACCTGGCCGGCCGTATCGGCGGTGGTATTGGCAATCTCGCCGGTGACGCGGAATTGCGGTCCTTCGGGTCGGCCCGTCACGTTCCTGACGGTGAGCGAGATGATGAGCGCGCGTGGATCCACGGCTTCTGCGCGCAGCGGTATCACACTAAACCTGCTGAAGCCCTGCGGTGGATCGGTGAACAGCACGCGGAATGGTGAGGTCTGGTTGACCGGGACAGCGCTGAGGGGAATGGAGGCGACGGCGCTCTGCAGCGCGTTGCCGGCGTCGTCTTGGAGCGTCACCAGCACCTTCACGTTGCCCATGCCCGTTGGCCCAGGATTGAACACTTCGCCCATCACGTCCAGGCTGCCTGCTGGTGAGCGGACGGAATTCAGGCCACGCACCTCGTAAGGCACCGGCGTCGGCGAAGGGATCAGCGAGCCGTCGGATGGAACCGATCGCGGCAATTGCGGGATGATCAACTGTTGTCCGATTTGCAGGCGCGTTGCGTCGAGGTTGCCGTTTGCGGCGATCAGGTCGGCGACGCTGACCCCGAAGCGGTTGGCGATGGGGATCAGTGTGTCGCCGGCTTGCACGACGTAGATCACTGGCGTGGGCGTGGCAATCGGCTGACTGGGCGGGGGCGGCGTCGCTGCTGCGAGCGTCGGCGTGGGCCGCGGGGTGAGCGTGGGCCGCGGGGTGGGCAAGGCGACCGTGGGAGGTGGCGTCGGCGTCTGACTGCTCACTGCGCCCGAACAACTGGCGACGATGAGCGAAGCGAACAGGCTAACGGTGCGTACGAGCGACGCGCGAGGCAACACGGCAAAATTATACCGATGGTCAAACCCATATAATGACGCAGCCATGACGACTCAGTTTTACACGCGCACCGGGGATGACGGCTTCACCAGCTTGCTTGGCGAAGGGCGCGTCGCCAAGTACATGCCGCAGCCGGAGGCGTACGGCACGGTGGACGAATCCAGCGCCGCTATTGGCATCGCGCGCGCTGCGGCGCAGAGCGAACGCACGCGCGCATTGTTGCTTGCAGCCCAGCGCGATCTGTATCACCTGATGGCCGAGCTAGCCGCCACGCAGCAGACGGCGCCACAATTCCGCAAAATAGACGAGCAGCGGGTGGCCTGGTTGGAAGAGCAGACCGATGCCATCACGGCGCTGATCCGGCTCCCTAAGGAATTCGTCGTGCCGGGCGATTCGCTGCCGGGCGCGTACCTTGACCTGGCGCGCACCGTTGTTCGCCGTGCGGAACGCCTGGTCGTACATCTCGTTCACGATGGCCTGGTGGAGAATGTGGAGTTGGTACGCTATTTGAATCGCCTGTCGTCGCTGTTGTTCGTGTTGAGCCTGTATGAGAACGCCCTGGCCGGCGTGAGCAACGTGACGCTGGCGAAAGGTTGAACATGCTGGTGATCAGGGCGGCTCGAAGGGTTTGAGCCACGCGAGTGTGCGTAAAATACTTGCGTGCTCCGGCGCTGTACCGCTCATCCGCGTTCGAGCGCACCCGCGTTGCTGCGCTGCGATGAACCGTCGGCAACGGTGTGGTGTTCTAACCCTCGGTGGCCAAATCAATGCTTCCGCTGCACACGAGCACCTCTGGCCGCGTTCAGCCTGGCTGAGGACAAGGTAGGTGCGTGGACCGGCTCGGTGCACAAGGGGAGAAAGGTTTTACGGAGAAGAAATGGATAAAGAGAATCTGGTCGCACTCTACCGGCAAATGGTCCTCATCCGCGTGTTCGAGGATCGCGCCGCGGAGATGTATGCCAAAGCCAAGATCGCAGGCTTCTTGCACCTCTACAACGGGCAAGAAGCGGTCGCGGTTGGGTCGGTCTCGGCGTTGCATCCCGATGACGATGTGGTGGTCAACTACCGCGATCACGGCTGGGCGCTGGCGCGCGGTTCGTCCGCGCGCGCGGTGATGGCCGAACTATTCGGGCGCGCGACAGGCACCACCGGCGGGCGCGGCGGCTCGATGCACCTCGTGGACGTGGAAAGCCGCTTCTGGGGCGGCTACGCCATCGTCGGCGGCCATTTGCCGCTGGCTGCCGGTTTGGCTGCGGCGGCGCAATATCTCAAGACGGGCCGGGTGACGCTATGCTCGATGGGCGACGGCTCGACCAACATCGGCACCTTCCACGCTGCCATGAACTGGGCTAAGTTGTGGAATCTGCCGATCATCTTCATGGTCGAGAACAACCAGTACGCCATGGGGACGCACTACGACGTGCACAGCGCCGTGCCGATGATCCAGAAAGCCGCCGGCTACAACATGTACGCTGAAGAGGTGGACGGCATGGACGTGATGGCGGTGCGCGAAGCGGTGTGTCGCGCGGCAGAGCGCGCGCGCAAAGGGGAAGGCCCTTCCTTCCTCGACGTCGTCACCTTCCGCTATCGTGGCCATTCGATGGCCGACCCCGACGTGCAGCGCGACAAGGCCGAGATCGCGCGGTGGAAGGAGCGCGACCCGATCACGCGGTTCGCAACCGAGGTGTTGCTGAAGCGCAACCTGGTGACGCCGAAAGACCTGGACGACATCCAAAAGAGCGTTGAGCAGGAAGTCGAAGACGCGATCGAGTTTGCCGACAAAAGCCCTGAACCTTCGCTGGATACGCTCTACGATTACATTTATCAACAACCCGTTCGCAACATGCAAATCGCCGGCTCGCTCATTCGCCCGCCCACGATTGCAAAGGACATTCCCGCGAACGGCAAGCATGCGTGAGACATGGCAGAAATCACTTATCGCGAAGCATTGAAGCGAGCGCTGCGCGAAGAGATGCAGCGCGATCCCACTGTTGTGATCTGGGGCGAGGACGTGGTGGCCTATGCCGGCGGCGGCGCATACGGCGTTACATCCGGCCTGGCCAAGGAGTTCCCCGGCCGCGTGCGCGATACGCCCATTGCCGAGGAAGCGATCATCGGCGTTGGCATCGGCGCAGCTATGGGCGGTATGCGTCCGGTGTGCGAGATCATGACCGTCAACTTCACACTGGTAGCCTGGGATCAGATCGTCAACCATGCTGCCAAGCAAAGCCACATGTTCAACGGCCAGATCAAGGTGCCGATGGTCATCCGCACGCCGAACGGCCATGGTCGCACCGCCGCGACGCACTCGCAAAATTTCGATGCCTGGTTCGCTCACATTCCAGGCTTGAAAGTTGTTGCACCGTCCACCCCCTACGATGCCAAAGGACTGCTGAAGACCAGTATCCGCGACGATGACCCGGTGGTATTCTTGGAGCATCTGCAGCTCTATGGCACGCGCGGCGAGGTGCCTGACGAGGAATACCTCATCCCCATCGGCGTATCGGACTACAAGCGGCGGGGCAAGGATGTGACCCTTGTGACATGGGGGCGCATGACGATGGAGAGCCTTAAGGCGGCGCGCATCCTGGCTGAAGAAGGTCTGGATGTCGAGATCGTGGATCTGCGTACGCTGCGCCCGCTCGACCTGTCATTGGCGCTGGAGTCGGTTCACAAGACCAACCGCGCCATCGTGGTTGAAGAAGGTTGGCGCACGGCCGGCCTGGGTGCGGAGATCGCGGCGTCGTTGCAGGAGATGGCGTTCAACGACCTGGATGCGCCGATTGCGCGTGTGGCTGGCCTGGAAGTGCCGATGCCCTACGCCAAGAATCTAGAACGCGCGACGTTGCCGTTTGCCGAGGACGTGGTCGCTGCCGTGCATGCGATGATGCAGAAGCAATACTAAAATCGAGGATCGAGAAGGCAGGCCGGAGAACATCCTACTCACCGAAATCTTGTCTCCTACAGATCCTTCGTTCCAGAACATGGCTACACAAATCACCATGCCCCAAATGGGGTTCGACATGACCGAGGGTACGATTGCCTCCTGGTTGAAGAAGGAAGGCGATCCCGTGGCTAAAGGCGAGCCGATCGCAGAGATCGAAACCGACAAGACGACCATTCAGGTTGAGTCGTTCAGCAGCGGTGTGTTGCGCAGGATCCTCGCTCAGGCCGGCCAAAAAGTCCCCGTCGGTCAGGTCATCGGCATTATCGCTGACCCGGATGAACAGATCGAGGGGGCGCAGCCATCTGCCCCGCCACAGCCGGCGTCTCAACCTGCGCCGGATGCGCCGAAGTCGAACGGGGCGGCACAAACGGAATCTCGGACGCAGCCGGATGCTGCTTCATCACAGGTAGTAAACGAAGGCCGGATCATCGCGACACCAGTCGCCCGGCGCCTAGCCGAGGAGCGCGGCATTGACCTGCGCTATGTGAAAGGCACCGGCCCAGATGGTCGCATTACCAAAGCCGACGTCGAGGCGTTCGTGCCGCCGCCTCCCACGCCGGAGCCGGTCGGCAAGCCGCTGGGCAGCCCGATCCTCAAGACGCCCGAGCCGGCGCCACAACCCGCGCCGGTTGCCCAGGCGGCAGCGCCGCCCGCGGCCCCTGGCGCCACGCAACCGCTCACTCGCATGCGACAGACCATCGCGGCGCGCATGGTCGCCAGCAAGCAGCAAGTCCCGCACTTTTACATCACCGTCGCTGTGGAGATGGATGCTGCGCTGGCCTTGCGCGCGCAGATCAACGAGTCGCTGAAGCCGGAGGGGATTAAGGTCTCGGTGAACGACATGGTCATCCGCGCGGTGGCACTGGCGCTGCGCCGCTTCCCCAACATGAATGCTGCATTCACGCCGGAAGGCATCGAGATGCGCGATTACGTGAACGTCGCCAGCGCCGTAACGGTCGAGGGCGGTCTGGTCACGGTGACCGTGCGTGACACCGACAAGAAGACGCTTAAGCAGATCAGCCAGGAGATGACCGCGTTGGCCGAGCGCGCGCGGAGCAACAAGATGCAGCCGGGTGATGTGGGTGGGCAGACGTTCACCATCAGCAACCTGGGCATGTATAACGTGGAGAACTTCATCGCTATCGTCAACCAGCCCGATGCCGGCATTTTGGCGGTAGCGACGGCGGCGCCGACGCCGGTGGTGCGCAACGGGGAGATCGTGATCCGTACCGTGATGAACATGACGCTCTCCGGCGATCACCGCTTGACGGACGGCGCCGAGGGTGCACAGTTCATCAACGAGATCAAGCGTTTGCTCGAGAATCCCTGGAGCCTGGTGCTTTAGCGCTTGCTACTTTGTGCCGCTTGTCGTCCTCGACGGCAAGCGGCGCTTTTTTTGTCGCGCCAGTCTGCATCCAACGGTATGTAGTCCGACTATATGAATTCAGAGTTCATCATCCAAGGTGGCGCCCGCTTGCACGGCGAGGTCGTCGCTTCCGGCAACAAAAATGCCGCGCTGCCGCTGCTGGCTGCCAGCCTGCTCACCGAAGAGCCGCTGATCCTGCACAACGTGCCGCGCATCCGTGACGTGGAAGTCATGGCGCGCCTGTTGCAGACGCTCGGCGTGTCGGTCGAGTGGATAGCGCCGAATAGCCTGCGCTTGCACGCGGCCGACGTAAACGCCTGCGCGCTGAGCCACGATTTGTGCCGTGAGATTCGCGCCAGCATCTTGCTGGCCGGTCCGATGTTGGGGCGCGTCGGCGGTATCAACCTGCCGCCGCCAGGCGGCGATGTGATCGGCCGCCGCCGGCTTGACACACACTTCCTCGCCTTCAGCGCCCTCGGCGCGAACATCAGCGTCAACGGTGAATTTCAGATCAGCACCTCTGGCTTGACCGGCGCCGATATTCTGCTCGACGAGGCCAGCGTGACGGCGACTGAAAATGCCATCATGGCAGCGGCGTTGGCGAAGGGCGTCACAGTGCTGCGCAATGCTGCCAGCGAGCCGCATGTACAAGATCTGTGTCACTGCTTGAATCGCATGGGAGCGCGCATCGAGCACACCGGCTCGAACACGCTGGTGATTCATGGCCGCGACCGGCTAGGCGGGGCAGAGTTCACCCTGGGCGCCGACAATATCGAAGTCACCAGTTTCATCATCATCGGCGCGCTCTGCGCCGATGAACAGGGTCTGTGGATTCGCAACGCTGACCCGCAGCACCTGGGCATGACGCGGTTGGTGCTGCGCCGACTCGGCATCCGCTTCGAGACACATGGCGCAGATGTCTTCGTGCCAGGCAACCAGCGACTGGTCGTCGAGCCGGAGTTCGATGGCTACATGCCGAAAATTGACGATAACCCCTGGCCGGCCTTCCCCGCCGATGCCATCAGCTCGGCCATCGTCGCCGCCACGCAGGCCGAAGGCAGCGTGCTGTTTCACGAGAAGATGTATGAGAGCCGCCTGTACTGGGTGGACAAGCTCATCAGCATGGGAGCGCGCATCGTGCTGTGTGACCCGCACCGCTGTGTGGTGCAGGGACCGAGCCGGCTGCGCGGTGAGCGCGTGCAAAGCCCAGACATTCGCGCCGGCGTTGCGCTGGTGATCGCCGCGCTGTGCGCTGAGGACGTGAGCGTGATCCAAAACGTGCAGCAGATCGATCGCGGTTACGAGCGCTTCGAGGAGAAGCTGCGCGCCATCGGCGCGCAGATCGAACGCCGGACTGCTTAAGCGGCCGCCGTTTGGCCTTACCTCGCCGAGGCGCGCGCTGTCGCAGACCGCTTCGGCGTCGAATGGCGGCGGGCCAGCGCCCAGATCAACAACGCGCCGTTCAACAGCCAGGTCATGGCGATGGCGTTCCACATCATGGCCGGCACGAGCGCCGCCGGGTCGCCGTTGATCCACGGCAGCGGTGGGTAGTAGCCATAGCCGCCCAGCCGGCCGGCGGCGATCGGCGCGTAGTCCACGATGTCGCTCAGCACGAACCACCCGAATGTGAGCATCGTGCTGCGCACGCTCGGCTGCACATACTGTAACAGCAGCAGCCCCATGATCGTCAGCCCGAGGTGTGTGGCAAACATCACCGGCCCGCTGAACACGCCGCTCAGTTCGACGTTGCCGGTGCGCGCCCAGTACAGCGCCCAGAACGACATCGTCCACACGCCGTATTTGATGCAGAACACCGCCGCAAGCTGGTTGATCGAGTTGCTGGTGCGTTTCACGTGCATCAGGAGGAGCGCGACGCCGAACATGAGCGCCGCTAATGGACAATCGGGGATGAACGGATAGGCCCACAGTGGCGCGTTGACCTCGCCGAAGAAGCTTCCATACCAGCCGGCCGTGCCAAAGACGAACGCGAACACACAAGCGCCGAACGCTGACCAGGCCAGCGCCGGCGTCTCGATTGCCTGATCACTCCAGGCGCGAATCCACCGCATCGGTCACCTCGTGGCCAGAAGTGTAGCGCAGATGTAAATGCAATGTGCTCGACCGGTTGCGCCATATCGCCGGCAGCTTATGATTGCGAAAAACCTCATCGGAGCAATGCACGATGCGCTTGGGAATGAGTGGTTGTTTCCTGCCTGCCGACATGAATGACTTGACGCCGGCGCTATGCCGCCGCGTGCGCGAACTCGGCTTCAGCGGCATCTTCGCGCGCTTTGCGGCCAACGATCCGCGCACGACACCGCGCCATGTTGCGCAGCGTGTGCGCGATGTATTGAACGGCGAAGGGGTGCGCCTGTATCAGGCCACGGGTTACTGGCAGAACATGATCACGCCGGATGAGACCATGCGGCGCGAGTCGGTGCACGTGATCCAGGCAGCGCTGCGGCTGGCCGGCTGGATGGGGGCGCGGGCAATAGACACCGGCCCCGGCTCGATGCATCCCGCCGGCGCCGGCGTGCATGCCGCATCGTGGTGGCCGCATCCTTACAACTGGACGGCCGAGGCGCGCCGCCAACTGGTGAAGACGCTGAGGGAGTGCGCCCCGGCAGCCGAAGACGCCGGCGTGTATCTCAGCCTGGAGGGCGCGCAGACGGTCACCCTGGAGAACGCCCGTGTGACCCGCGAAGTGTTGGACGAAGTCGGTTCGCCCTGGGTGCAGAGCGACTACGACTCGGCCAACTGGCTGACGTTGAAGACGGTCTACGACTCGGCAGCGGCGATCGAGTCCGACTTCGACGTGCTGGGCGATTACATCATCAGTTGTCACGCCAAAGATGCCTGGCCGGTGAATCATCTGAACGTGCGAGTGGATCAGGGCTGTCCAGGGCGTGGGCTGGTGGACTTTCGAGCGCTCTTCCGGCGCATGGAGGCGCTTGCGCCCGACTATCCGGTGATCGCCGAGGGCAACACGACTGAGGAGCTGCCGGAGGTCAGCGCGTTCTTCCATCGCATTGCCGATGAGCTGGGCATTCGCGTGCTGGATGATGCGTAGTGGGGTCTATCCCGTCACTGCATCACGGGCGCGATAGAATCCTCGCATGGCGCTTAACGACTTCATTGATCTTCGCTCCGACACGTTGACCGTACCCACGCCAGCCATGCGCGAAGCGATGGCGGCTGCCGAAGTAGGTGACGACGTGTTCGGCGAAGACCCCACCGTCAATACTCTGCAAGAGTTGGCTGCCGAGAAGCTGGGCCACGAGGCGGCGCTGCTGGTCAGCAGTGGCACGATGGGCAACCTGACGGCGCTGCTGGCGCATTGCGGACGCGGCGACGCGGCGATCGTCGGCGATTGGTCGCATGTCTACACCAACGAGGCCGGCGGACTTTCCATTGTCGGCGGCATCCTGCCGTACGTCGTTCCCAACCAACCGGATGGCTCGCTCCGGCTAGAGGACATCGAGGCGGCCATTCGCCCTGACAACGCGCACTTTGCGGCGGCGCGCGTGATTGCGCTGGAGAACACTCACAATCGCATGGGCGGCGCCTATCTCACACCGGAGTACACGCGCCAGGTTGCCGATCTCGCCCATGCGCGCGGGTTGAAGCTGCACATTGACGGCGCGCGCATCTTCAACGCCGCCGTTGCGCAGAACGTAGATGTGAAAGCCCTGGCGCAGTGTGCCGACAGCGTGACGTTTTGTCTGAGCAAAGGGTTGAGTGGACCGGTTGGCAGCGTGCTGTGCGGGTCGAGGGACTTCATTCGCATCGCGCACAAACGGCGCAAGGTGCTGGGCGGTGGCATGCGCCAGGCCGGCGTGATCGCCGCAGCCGGCATCGTCGCTCTGGAGCAGATGGTCGAGCGCCTGCGCGATGACCACGCCAATGCGCGCGTCCTGGCCGAGGGCATCGCCCGGGTCGAGGGGCTGCACATCAACCTGGCTGGGGTGAAGACCAACATGGTGTATTTCGACCTCGATCCGGCTTTGCCGTTCGACGCTGCCGAGTTGTGCAGGCGCGCTGTCGCCGAGCGGGTGAAGATGCTGCCGACTGGTCCGCGCCGCATCCGCGCCGTGACACACTGCTATGTCTCGCGCGACGAAGTAATCGAGGCGGCGCAGGTGATCGCGCACGTCATGCATTACAGGCAAGGTCAGGTTGCCGACGGCAAGGTTCAGGCTTACTGATGTACCAGCCGGCATCTATCCGCTGTATACTCCGTCGGCCATGGCTACGTTGCTCGTCATCCTCGCTCATCCCGACGATGAATCGTTCGGTCCGGGCGGCACACTGGCCAAATATGCGCATCACGGCGCGGCCGTGCATTACCTGTGCGGCACGCGCGGCGAGTCCGGCACAGTAGACGCCGAGCGCCTGAACGGCTATGCCGACGTCGCCGAACTGCGCACGGTGGAGCTGGCGTGCGCGGCGAAGGAACTGCGCCTGGCTGGGGTGCACTTCCTCGGCTACCGCGACAGCGGTATGGCCGGCGCGGCCAACAACGGCGCGGAAGGGACGCTGCACGCCGCGCCGCTAGATGAGGTGGCCAGGCGCATCGCCGACTTCATCGAACGCTTGCGGCCCGACGCGATCATCACGCACGACCAATACGGCGGCTATGGTCATCCCGACCATGTCAGGCTGCATCGGGCAACGATGCGCGCCTATGAGCAGTTGTACGGCATCCAGTGGAAGCTGGAGCCCAACGGCCTGTGGTCGGTGGTTAAGCAAAACGTGCCGGCGCCGCGCCTGTATTTCACCGTGATCCCCAAACGCCTGCTCAAGTGGGGGGTGCGCATCATGCCGTTGCTCCGGCAGGACCCGCGCCGCTTTGGTCGCAACAAGGATATTGACCTGGCGCAGATCGCCTCGTGGGACGTGCCGGTCACGACGCGCATAGACACGCGGCGCTACTTTCACATCAAGCAAGCGGCGTCGGATTGCCACGCCAGCCAGCAACCGCCGGCGAGGGGAAGCCGGATCGTGCGCTTCCTCTTCCGACGCAATCAGGGCTTCGAGTATTTCGCGCGCGCCTATCCTCCCTATCGGCATGGCGAGAAGTTAGAGACTGGGCTGTTTGGAGATTAGCGCGGAGGATTGTTCGAGCGGGGGGTGAGGAGTCGGGCGTATGGCTGATCTCCACTCGTCAACGGGTTATGGGCGTCGTTTTCTTCGACATGGACAAGACGCTGCTGGATGCAAGCAGCGGCACACTCTACGTCAAATATTTGTGGCGGCGCAACATGATATCCACGCGCGAGTTGATCGGCGTGATGGTGATCAGCCTGCAATACTCCCTCAACCTACTCAACTTCCCAAGGGCGATGGCGCGCCTGAGCCGGCGCATTCGCGGCGGCGATGCAGCGGCGACGAAGCAGTTGTGCGACCGGTGGGTGGAGGAAGACGTGCTTCCCCACGTCGCCCCGAAAGCGCTCGACCGATTGAGGGCGCATGAGCAACAGGGCGACTACGTCGTTCTGCTTTCGGCCTCGACACAGTTCACCGTCGAGCCGGTCGCGCGCTATCTGCGCATCCCCTACCGTTGCACAGAGCTGGAGATCGCCAATGGCAGGTTCACCGGCGGCATTGTGGGCGAGCCGTGCTATGGCGAGGGCAAGCGCATCTGGGGCGAGCGCATCGCTGCCGAGCGCGGCGTGCCGTTGAGCGCGTGCACGTTCTACACCGACTCATACTCCGACCGCGCGCTGCTGGATGTGGTAGGCCGTCCGGTGGCGGTCAATCCTGATCGGATGCTGAAACGCTATGCGCGACAGCGCGGCTGGCCCATCGAGTATTTCTACTGAGGGTGCGTCTAAAAACTCATCTTGCGAAATGCAGTCGGGTCGGCGAAAGCACTGCCCTACCTGCCCGGTAGCCCTTCACGTGCTCAGGTGCTTGCATCTCTCTCTCGTAGCGCTACAATCCCGCGCGACTGTCCATCCCACAGCGAAGAGGTGAGAACCATGAAATGCACATTTATTCTGCCGGCTGCATGTCTCGTCGCCGCGATGTTGAGCGCCTGTGCAGCGCCTCCGCCCCCGCCACCGGCCTCCTCTGCGACGGCGGCGCCGCAAGCTGAATCACCGACGGCTGCGCCGGCTGCCGGCCAGAAAGACCTGCTCGACATCATCCAGGAGCGCGGCGTGATGCGCGTGAGCACCGACGCGAACTATGCGCCGCAGAGCTATTTCGACGAGAAGACCAAGACCTGGACCGGCTTCGATATTGACGTGGCGTATGAAGTGGGCCGGCGGCTCGGGGTCAAGGTGGAGTTCGTCACCCCAGACTGGAGCGCGATCACGGCCGGCAACTGGGCCGGCCGCTGGGACGTGAGCATCGGCAGCATGACCATCACCCCCGAACGACAGAAAGTGCTGGACTTTACGCCGCCGTATTACTACACTGCCGGCCAGTTCGGCGTGCGCGCCGACCTGAAGGACGCCATCAAGGACCTCAGCGAGCTGGAAGGCAAGGTGGTATGCGTGGGCGAGTCCACCGTCTATGAGCAATATCTCAATGGCACGCTTGAGATGGAGGGCGAGGTTATTCCACCGCCGAAGAACACGAAAGTAGCGACGGTGAAGACCGATCTGGAATGCATCCAGTCCATGCAAGCTGGCCGCAAGGACTACGACGCTGTGTTGACAGCGTCCAACGTACTGGCCGACGCGATCAAAAAGGGAGCGCCGGTTGTGACGATTGGTTCCACTGTGTTCGCCGATCGCGTGGGCATCAGCATTGACAAAGCCGCACAGCCCAATGCGAAGTTTCTGGCAGCGTTGAGCAAGATTGTAGAAGACATGCACGCCGACGGCACGTTATCGGCCATTTCCAAAAAGTACTACGACGGCTTCGACCTGACCAAGCTGACGAAGTGACCCGCGGCATAGGGCAGGGCGCTTCGTCGTGGATGCAGTCCTATGCGAATGTAAGCTCCCAGGATTCTCTGAGAATCCTGGGAGCTATCCACAAAGTCGCACGTAACCCCGTTCCTGGCCCATCCCATGGCTGCCTCGCTCCCTTCCTCGCCCGCACATAGCGAGCCGCGCCCCTCACGCGCGGCGCTTTCTTTCAAAACCCGGGTTGCGCTCGTCTGGGTCGTCATCTTTGCGTGCATCCTCACCTTCCTAGCCGCCATCCGGCTGGATACGGCTTTCATGCGCGAATGGTGGGGATTCATCGTATACGGTGCCGGCACGGACGACGTCTTTCGTGTGGGCATCGCGATGACGTTGTTCATTTCCGTCGTCTCGATCACGCTGGCGGTCATCTTCGCATTCTTCGGGGCGCTGGGCCGGCTGTCGAAGAATCCCATCGCTTATGGCGTCGCGACGTTCTACGTCTCACTGATCCGTGGGACGCCGTTCCTAATCCAGATCTTCTTGTTATTCTTCGGCTTGCCGCAGATCAACCAGCAGCTCAACAAGCTCATCCCCGGCTTCGAGCAGCAATATCCCTTCATCAGCAGTCTGCTGTTGCTGCCCGCCGTCCCTACTGGTATCCTGGCGTTGGCGATCAACTACGGCGCCTACATGACCGAGACCTTCCGTGCCGGCATCCAGTCCATCAGCAAAGGCCAGAGCGAAGCGGCATACGCGCTGGGCATGTCGCCATGGCAAACCATGCGACTGATCATCTTGCCACAGGCGTTCCGCGTCGTTATCCCACCGATCGGCAACGAGTTCATCGCCATGACCAAGGACTCGGCGCTGGTCTCGGTCATTGGTGTGCAAGAGTTGCTCTGGCGCGCGCAGAAGGTGGGCCAGCAGTATTTCCATTCGATGGAGACATTGCTGATCGCCGCAGCTTTCTACTGGCTGATGACCATCCTGTTGCAGGCCGGCCAATCGCGCATCGAGCGTCGGCTGGCCCGCAGCGACCGGTGATCGCCGGCGCGCCTTTCTCCGTTTTCAGCTTGCCCTCATTCGGCGCTCATACGTCCGCGTAATATTTGCTGGCGAATCTTTTGTCTGCGAACGATATGACGCCTATCGCCGCGCGCTCCCGCAAACGCTCATCTCGAACGACCGCCGAACTGGCCGCCGAGATTCGTATTCTGATCTCGATCATCGCCAAGCTCAACTTGCGCGCCATGGAGCAGCGCCTCAATGAAACCTTGCCTGGCATGAGCGTGTTGCAGTATGGTTTGCTGCGCCGACTGGCGGATGAGCCGTGCACACTCAGCGAGTTGAGCAACCATATGCTGCTCACCCCGTCCACGCTGGTGCCGGCGGTAGATAAGCTGGAGCGCGAGGGCTACTTGGTGCGTGGCAAAGATCCCAGCGACCGCCGGCGCACGCCGCTGATCGTCACCGAAGCCGGCCGGCGGGCGCTCCACATGCTGCCCGGCATCCAAAACGACGACGCGTTCACCCGCTCCATCGAAGCGCTTGGGCCGGCGCAGACCGAGCGCTTGCGAGCCCTGCTGCACGCCTTGCTCCTGGGTGTTGCCGGTGATCAAGCACTCGTCGAAACACTGCTGGTAAACCACCCGGAGCGCAAATGCGTTAATTGAGAGTCGCCGCATAGTCTTTTGCGGGAGGAGTCATCGAAGCAATATGCGACATATACAACCATCGGGAGGTCGTCCAAGACGCCCCGATGTCCCACCGACCGATCCAAAAGCCATCCGCAGGTCGCTGGCCTATCTACAGCGTTATCGCGTGCAGGCGGCGCTGCCTTATCTCTTTCTGGTCATCGCAACGCTGGCGCAGCTTGCCGTGCCCAAGCTGGTCAGCAACATCATTGATGCCGTCACCGCCGGCGCGCGCGCGCGCTTTTTGCTCGACGCAGCGGCGCAACTACCCGAGAGCATGGCGACTCAGGCGTTGCCACGCTTGCTGGCCGCTGCCAATTTGCCGCCCGATTGGTCGCTACAGCAGCTCCTCGCCCGGCTGAATGCCGACGCCGCTAATGCGCCGGCGATGCTGGTGTCTGCCGGTCTGGCGATCGTGGTCTTCGCCGCTGTGCGCGGCGTCTTCGCCTTCTTGCAAGCGTTCTGGGCGGAGAAGAACTCGCAAGCCGTGGCCTACGACATCCGCAACGACCTCTATGCCAAGATCCAGCAGCTTTCCTTCGCCTACCACGATCAGAACCAGACCGGCCAGCTGATGATCCGCGCGACCGATGACGTGGAGAAGGTGCGCCTATTCATCGGCCAGGGGTTGATGCAACTCGTCGGCGCATTGATCCTGATCGTGGGCACGTTGATCATCCTCTTCGCCACTAACGCGCAGCTTGCGTTAATTACCTTGCCGATCCTGCCGATTGCGCTCATCTTGTTCATGGTGTTCGGCGCGGTGAGCGGGCCGTTGTTTGCCAAAGTGCAGATGCGCCTTTCAGAGTTGAACACCGTCCTGCAAGAGAACATCGCCGGCGTCAAAGTCGTCAAGGCGTTTGCCCGAGAGCAAAGCGAAGAAGCAAAGTTCGAGCGCGCGGCGACGGCGCTGGTCAACCAACAGCTCAAGGTCTCGCGCCTGTTCACCTTTCTCTTCCCGGTCATCTTCATGGTGGCGAACCTGGGGCAATCGGCGGTAACGTATTTCGGCGGCGCGCAGATTATCAACGGCGAGCTGACGCTTGGCCAGTGGCAACAATTCAGCCTATATCTGGTGTATCTGTTCCTGCCCATCGCCCAGCTTGGCATCATCATCACCCAGGTGGGGCAGGCCGGCGCGTCGGCCACGCGCATCTTCGAGATCCTCGATGCAAAGAGCGACGTGACCGACAAGCCGGATGCGATCACGCTGCCGCCCGTCCAGGGCCGCATTGAGTTCGATCATGTAACCTTCCGCTATGCCGGCAGCGATGCGCCGGCGCTGCAAGATGTCAGCTTCACCGCCGAACCGGGCCAGACTGTTGCCCTGCTCGGCGCAACCGGCTCCGGAAAGACCAGCATCATCAACCTCATCCCGCGCTTCTACGATCCCAGCGCCGGCAGCGTGAAGATTGACGGCTACGACATCCGCGATGTGACGCTCGACTCGCTGCGCTCGCAGATCGGCATCGTGCTACAGGAGACGACGCTGTTCAGCGGCACGATCCGCGACAACATCGCCTTCGGCAAGCCCGATGCGACGATGGACGAGGTGATCGCCGCCGCTCAGGCGGCGGCTGCGCACGACTTCATCACCGCGTTTCCGCAGGGCTACGACACGCCGGTGGGCGAGCGCGGCGCGACGTTGAGCGGTGGTCAGAAACAGCGTATCGCTATCGCGCGCGCCTTATTGCTCGATCCGCGCATCCTCATCCTCGACGACAGCACCAGCAGCGTGGACCTGGCGACCGAGGTGCGCATCCGGCGCGCGCTCGACCGGCTAATGAAAGGGCGGACCAGCATCGTCATCGCCCAGCGCATCAGCACGGTGATGAACGCGGATCAAATCCTAGTGTTGGACAAAGGCCGGATCGTCGCACGCGGCAAGCATGAAGCGTTGCTCGAAGAAAGCCCGATCTATGCCGAGATTTATCGCTCGCAGTTGGTGGATGACGCGCATCAGGATGCGCCGCAATCGTTGGCCGCGGTGATGGCGTAGGATCCATCGCGCGCAGCGTGACGGCTCAGCGCGAAGTGTCAGCTTCAGACATGAAACTCAAGCGCAAGACGAACAAGAGGCGAAAAGATGTTCAATAATCCAGAAGCAATGCGCCGAATGATGAGCCAGACGGCGCCCAAGCCGACCAACGTCTTGGTAACGCTGCAGCGTCTCTGGCTCTACTTCCGTCGGCAGTGGCCGATTTTGCTGGCCGTGCTGGCGTTCATGATCGTGTCCACGTGGGCGCAGGTGGTCAACCCGGAGTTGATCGGCCAGACGGTGGACTGCTATCTGACGCCAATTGCAGCGAGTACCCTACGAGCGTCGGCTGGCCAGGTGCAGCAAAACGCGCAGGCGAATTGCTGGTTGGCTGCCGAGGCGCAACCCCAAGGCTTCACTCAAAGCCTGATCCGATCGGCTTTTTTGGCCGGCGGCTTCCCTTCGCCGTCGGAAGCAATCACGCCTGCCGACCGCATTGCCGGCCTCGGTCGCCTGGCGCTGTTCATCGTGTTCTTCTACGTCATCGGCGCTGCACTGACCGGCTCGATGTTCTTCAGCATGGCCTGGGTTGGCCAGCGCGTGCTACGGGCGATGCGCATTGATGTGTTCAAGCACTTACATCGTCTATCGCTGGGCTACTACACCAAGCATGACGCCGGCGACCTGATGACGCGCATCACTGCCGATGCCGAGGCGATCCAACAGGCGCTCGGCTTTGCCTTTGTCAACGTATTCAGCGGTGCGCTGCTGTTGATCTGGATCGCCTATAAGATGCTGACGCTGAGCCTGCCCTTTGCGTTGTTGAGCATGGTCGTGCTCCCCTTCATGATTGTGGCCACATTCTGGTTCTCGTTGCAGGCGCGCCGGGCCTTTCGCCAGAGCCGTAAAGAGATGGGCAGCGTCAATGCCGAACTGCAGGAGACCATCGCCGCTGTGCGCGAGGTGCAAGCCTTCAACCGTGCCGATGAGAACATCGAGAACTTCAAAGTGGTGAACGCTGCCAACCGCGACGCCAATGTGCGTGCAGTGTCGTTCACCAGCGCGCTTGCCCCGACGCTCGAAGCGCTGGGCTACGTGGCGCTGGCCATCGTCACGTGCGTGGGCGGCGCAGCGTTGCTCGGCGGTGGGACGTTGCTCGGCACGACGGTCTCGCTCGGCTTGATCATCGCCTTCCTGGGTTACGTGCAGCGCTTCAACCAGCCGATCCAGCAGATCGCCGTGCTGTGGACCAATCTGCAGAACGCCATCGCCGGCGCCGAACGCATCTTCAACTTGCTCGATGAAAAGCCGGACATTGTGGATAAGCCGGGCGCCATCGTCATGCCGCCCATTCGGGGCGAAGTGACCTTCTCGCATGTGACGGCGGAGTACAACCTGGGCGAACCGGTGCTCCAGGATGTGAGCTTCACTGCCCAACCCGGCCAGACTATCGCTATCGTTGGGCCAACTGGCGCAGGCAAGACGACGCTCATCAACCTGATCCCGCGCTTCTACGACGTGACCAATGGCGCAGTCACGATTGATAGGATTGACGTGCGCGATGTGACTCAGGAGAGCTTGCGCCAGCAGATCGGCATCGTGCTACAGGACACGTTCTTGTTCAGCGCGACGGTGATGGAGAACATTCGGTTTGGTCGTCCGGACGCGACGGATGAAGAATGCATGGCTGCGGCGAAGTTGGCGCGCGCCGACCAGTTCATCGAACGCTTACCACAGGGCTACCAGACCGTGCTGGGCGAGCGCGGCGCCGGACTGAGCCAGGGACAACGCCAGTTGCTGGCCATCGCCCGCGCCGCGCTGGCCGACCCGCGCATCTTGATTCTCGACGAAGCGACGTCGTCGGTGGACACGCGCACCGAGCGGCTGATCCAGGCGGCCTTCGACCAACTGTTGCAAGGCCGCACCAGCTTCGTCATCGCCCACCGGCTGAGCACGATCCAGAACGCCGATATGTTGCTGGTGCTGAACAAGGGGCGAATTGTCGAGCGCGGCACGCACCGCGAACTGCTCGAACATAAGGGTTTCTACTACGAGCTATACATGAGCCAATTCTGGCGCGGCGATAGCCCAACATCTGGGACCAATGGCCGCGATGGTCGCGCGCCTGCGCCGGAGGGCGTGCCGCAGGCACCAAAGCTGCAGCCGGCGTGACGTCGCGCAGTCGCGACCTTCATAACATCGCCCGTCCGCTGTGGTTGTGCATGAAGCGACGCCGGTCACTACAATTGGCGCCATCATGACCACACCTCTCAGTTTCGATCTGAACGGCAAAGTCGTCGTCGTCACCGGCGCGGGAAAGGGCATCGGTAAATCTATCGCGCTCGTCTGCGCGCAATACGGCGCGGATCTCGCCCTGGGCAGCCGCACCGTTGAGGAGTGTGAGGTGGTCGCTGCCGAGTGTCGGGCGCTCGGCAGGCGCGCCGAAGCCTGGCGTTTGGATGTGGCCGACTTGGACAGTATTCGCGCGTTCGTGAATACTGCGCTGGAGCGCTTCGGCCGCATTGATGTACTGGTGAACAACGCCGGCTACAACGCCCCCAAGTCGGCCCTCGATTACACCGAAGAGGATTTCGACCGCATCTCCGATGTGAACTTCAAGGGTGCATTCTTCATGACCACGACTGTCGTTCGCAGCATGATCGAGCACGGCATCGCCGGACGCATCATCAATATCACCTCGCAGGTCGGCGTGGTCGGCGGCCCGCTGCGCTCGATCTATGCTGGCGCCAAAGGCGCGGTGGGCCAGCTCACCCGCTCGCTGGCCGCCGAGTTTGCGCCTCACCAAATCACGGTCAATGCCATCGCGCCAACGTTCACGCGCACCGAGATGCTGGAGAAAGCGCTGCAGAACCCGGCCTTCGCCAAGAACCTGGAGAAGATTCCGATGGGACGCATCGCCGAGCCGGAAGAGATCGCCGGCGCAGTGGTCTTCCTTGCCTCGGATGCGGCGCGCATGATCACCGGCCAGGTGCTGTGTGTAGACGGCGGCTATACGGCGATCTGATCTGCGCATCGCATATCGCATCCTTCGTCTTGCGTCTGACACCGCGCCCTCGCGTTTTACGCTATACCACACCATGCCCAATCAACATCGTGTTGCAGTGATTGGCTGCGGCTTGATCGCGCGCAATCACATTCGTGGCTATCTGGACTGCGGGCGCTACGAGATTGTTGCGCTCGCCGATCTGAACACGTCGGCCATGCACGAGGTGGATCAACAGTTTCGTATCCTGCCCCGGCACTATACCGATGCACGGGAGATGTTAAAGCGGGAGAAGCCCGACGTAGTCTCGGTGTGCACCTGGCACATCGGTCATGCGACCTGGACAATTGCTGCGGCAGCGCATCACCCTAAAGCGATCCTGTGCGAAAAGCCGATGGCCGATACGCTCGGTCGCGCCGAACAGATGGTCATCGCCTGCCGGCGCAACCAGGTGAAGCTGGCCATTACGCATCAGCGCCGCTTCCTACCGGCCTACACGCTCGCCCGTGAGCTGATTGCACAAGGTGCCATCGGTGATGTGCTGCTGATCCAGAGCCTGGGCGGCGACGGCTTGCCCAACTACAGTTCCCACCAGACCGACATGTATCGCTATCTGCTGGGCGACGACGAGTGCGTGTGGGTAATGGGCAACGTCGAGCGCAAGAGCGATAGATACGAACGCAACACACGCATCGAGGACTGCGCGATCGGCGTGTTCCAGTTTCGCAGCGGCGCGCGGGCGTTGCTGTTGAGTGATCTCGTCCCCAACTACTTCCAGGGTGCGTTGATCATCGGTAGCGCCGGCATGATCCAATTGACGACGGCGCAGGTGCAACTTCTCAACGCTGGAACGAACGGCCGGTGGCAGACCCACACCCCGGATGGCAAGTTTTTCAAGGTGGCCGAGCAAGGCACGCAGTTCGAATGGCTGGAGGGCGGGGCGGCGCAGGCCGATGAGTTGGCCGACTGGATCGAAGGCAAGATCGCAACCCATCGCGGTGAGGCGACCCATGGCTACAAGGCGCTGGAGATGATCCACGCCGTGTATGAATCGGCGCGCTGCCATGAGAAGGTGGTGCTGCCGTTGCAGACGCGCGTCAATCCGCTTGATCTGATGGTCGAGTCGGGTCATCTTGTGCCGCAGCGACCGGGCCGCCACGACATCCGCGCCTTCCTGTTGCGTGGCGAGCGCATGATCAGCGACGACGAGTCGGACGTGTACAACTCGCTATGAGCAAGATCTGCATGGCGCAATACGGCACCAAACACGGCCATGCCGAAGGCAAGTTGTTGGCCATGCAAGCCAACTCGCAGGTCGAGCTGGCCGGCGTGTACGAACCCGATCCTGCGCAACGCGAGCGGCTGTTGCACGAGAGCGAACCGTTCCGGCGCGTCCGTTGGTTCGATGACCCGCGCGAGATGCTGGACGACCCGGCCATCGTCGCTATTGCTTCAGAAGGATTGAACGCAGAGAGCCTGGCGCACACCGAGCAGATCGTGCGCGCGGGCAAACATGTCTGGTACGACAAGCCGGCGGGTGACGACTGGATCCATTGGCAGCGTGTGGTCCATCTGGCCGCACAGCGGGGCGTGCATATCCAGATGGGCTACATGTTCCGTTACCACAATGGTTTCCGGCAGATTGTCGACTGGGTGAAAAGCGGACTCCTTGGCCATGTCTTTGCCGTGCGCGCGCGCATGTCCACCTGGCTTACGCCGGCGGCGCGCGAAGTGATCAGCCCACATGCCGGGGGGATCTTCTACGACCTGGCCGGTCACATGCTCGATCAGATCGTCTGGTTGCTTGGCCGCCCGCAGCGCGTGACGGCCTTCCTGCGCAACGATAGCGGCATCGTGCCCGCATTCAGAGACAATACTCTTGGGGTATTCGAGTTCGAGCGGGCAATCGCCTTCGTGGACATTGCCGCGATGGAGCCGCGACCGACGGCCCGGCGCTTCGAGGTCTATGGCGTCAAAGGCAGCGCTATCCTGCTCGACCCGTTCGAGCCGGCGCGCGCATTGCGCTTGTGTCTGGAAGAGGCCGGCGGCGGCTTCGAGGCTGGCGAGCACGTCGTCCCCGTGTCGCCGCAATCTCGCCAGCAGCTCTACGACCTGGAGTTGGAGGCGTTCATCCGCGCCATCACTGGCGCGCAGATGCCTGACCGGCCGCTCGCGCATGAGTTGCTCGTACAGGAGACGTTGCTGCGCGCGACGGGCGGCATTTCTGAGCCGGCCTACCTTACGAGTTGAAGCGGATGCATTTCTCCGCGGGGGGTAAAACATAGGGTAGGGGTAGGCGAAGGCATTGCCTTCGCCTACCCGTGTTGGATCGCGCGCCGGCCTAGGCAATGCCTTGCCATTTCGGTCTGTCTACCCCTACTAAAAAATGCACCCGTTGAAGCGTAATGGTAGAATGTGCGGTGCGGATTCGCCCGGTGACGTAGCTCAGTCGGTAGAGCAGGGGACTCATAAGCCCTTGGTCACAGGTTCAAGTCCTGTCGTCACCATCGCAGCCCGGTCGCCTCGGCGTCGGGCTGTTCGCTTTTGAAGCGGCGCAGGTTGTGCTAAAACCGGCGCATCATGCGCATCACTGATTTCCGCATTACCCCAATTGCCATCTCCGACCCGCCATTGCTGAATGCGGCCGGCTTGCATGCGCCATACGCCTTGCGCGTGATCGTCGAGGTGGTGAGCAACGACAACATCTACGGTGTGAGCGAGCTGCCAGGCAGTACAGATGTGCTTGCCGACCTGGAGGGTGTGCGCCACTTAGTTGTGGGCAGCGATCCATTCCGGCTGAACGCACTCGCACGCGACATCGAGGCGCACTTCGGCGACGCAACAAGCGGCGACCGTCAACGCATGCGCACCACCATCCACAGCCGGCGCGCTGCCCGCACTTTCGGCGCAGTCGAGGTTGCTTGCTTGGATCTGATCGGCAAGGCCATTGGCCGGCCGGTGTATGACTTGTTGGGAGGCAAAGTGCGCGACCGCGTGCCGTTCTCGGCCTATTTGTTCTATAAGCACGAAGGCGCCGGTGGTGAATTGGGCTTCGCCATTGATCCAAAGGCAACTGGCTGGGACGCTGCGCGCCAGGCGGCTGCGCTCACCCCCGACGGCATCGTCGCCCAGGCGCAGGCCATGTGCCGTGAGTTCGGTTTCAAGTCGCTCAAGCTGAAGGGAGGGGTGTTCGAGCCGCAGATCGAAGTGGACACGATCTTTGCGTTGCGCGAGGCGTTCGGCCCCAGCACGCCGCTACGCCTCGATCCAAACGCGGTGTGGTCGGTCGAGACGGCCATCCGGCATGGTAGGCAGATGGAAGGTGCGCTGGAGTATCTCGAAGACCCAACGCGCGGTCAGGAAGCGATGGCTCAGGTCGCTCAAGCAGTGAACATCCCGCTGGCGACGAATATGTGCACCACGTCGTTCGATGACATCCCCGGCAGCGTGCGGCTAGGCAGCGAACACATCATCCTGAGCGATCACCACTTTTGGGGCGGCCTGCGCGCATCGGTCGAGCTGGCCCGCATTTGCCGCATATTCGGTCGCGGGCTTTCGATGCACTCGAACAGTCACGTCGGCATCTCGCTGCGGGCCATGGCGCATCTGGCGGCGGCGGTTCCGAACCTCACCTATGCCTGCGACACCCACTATCCCTGGCAATGCGAGGAAGTGGTCGTCGGCGGACGCCTGCAGTTCGACGACGGCGATTTGGTCGTCGGCGATGCGCCCGGACTGGGGATCGAACTCGACCGCGCCATGCTGGCCAGGCTGCATGCGAACTACGTCAAGTGCGGCCTGACCAGGCGCGACGACGAGGCCGAGATGCAGAAAGTCCAACCAGGCTGGCGGTTCATGGAAACGCGCTGGTAACGTCGGCCTTTCAGCTCCAGCCGCTCGCGCCTTTCACGCTCCACACGGCGCCGGTGGTGTAGGTGTTGCGTTCTGAGGTTAAAAAGGCGATCACCTCGGCGATTTCTTCGGCATCGGCATAGCGGCCGATCGGCACGCCGGGGTTCTCCAGGTGCTCCTTGGAAAAGCGTGGCACGACCATCTGCGTCAACACACGGCCGGGTTCCACGCCGTTTACAAACACGCCCTGGTCAGGGTAGGCGTTGCCGAGCGCCATGATGAGCGACCACACCGCGCCTTTGCTGACGCCATAGGGGACGTTGTGCGTCGCACCCAGCCGAGCGCCGCTGGTGATCGTCACGCAGCGCCCCCAGCGCTGACGGAGCATATATGGGATGGCCGCCTGGTGGCAGTAGAAGACGCCGTACACGTTCACCTTCATGATGCGGTCGAAGTAGTCGCTCGTCATTTCCAGGAAGGGCGTCTCTCGACCGAAGATGCCAGCGCAGCAAACCAGGATGTCGAGCCGGCCAAATGTCTCGACTGCCTGCGCCACCATCGCGCGCGCGGCTGCTTCATCGGCGACGTCGGTTTTGATGAACAGCGCACGCTGGCCAAGCGCTTCGATGGCGGCCAATGTCTGGGCTGCCTCGGCTTCGTCCAGGTCGGCGATGACGATGTCGCGGCCCTCCTCGGCCAGGCGCACGGCGGCGGCGCTGCCGATGCCGCGTCCGCTGCCGGTGACGATGGCCAGCCGGCGCTCCGTCGGCGCAGCAAAGCGTAAATTGGACATAGGCGATGATTGATGGTTGTTGGTTGAAGGAAGGGTGATTTGAGTAGCACACTATACTCGCTGCGATGATCTGTAAAGTAGATGTGGCGGTGATCGGCGGCGGCCTGGGCGGCGTGGCAGCGGCGCTGGCGGCGTGCGAGGCCGGCCGATCCGTTGTGTTGACCGAAGCAACGGACTGGCTGGGCGGCCAGATGACCAGCCAGGGCGTAAGTGCGCTGGACGAACACGAGCACATCGAGTCCTATGGCGGCACGCCCAGCTACATGGCGCTGCGCGAGGCAATCCGCGCGCACTACCGGGCGCGCTACGGTGTGCCGGCCATGCCCGACGGCCAGCCGCTTAACCCTGGCGATGGTTGGGTGAGCCGGTTGTGCTTTGAGCCGCGCGTCGGGCTGACTGTGTTGCAGACGATGCTCGCTCCTCATATTGTGAGCAGCCGGTTGGTCGTCTTACTCAATCATGCGCCGAAGTCGGCGGTGGTGCACGATGATCGCGTGACTGAAGTTCGGCTATGCACCACTGCCGATGAGCCTGCCGAAGCAACGATCCGCGCATGCTTCTTCCTCGACGCGACCGAACTAGGCGACCTGTTGCCGCTGACGGGAACGGAATACGTCACCGGCGCGGAGTCGCGCGCCGACACCGGTGAGCCGGACGCGCCGCCCGAAGCGCGGCCCGGCGAGGTGCAAGGCTTCACCTATTGCTTCGCAGTGGAGTACTGCCCGGGCGAGCACCATGTGATCGAGAAGCCAGCCAGCTACGAGCACATGCGCGACGCACAACCCTACACGCTGGTGTTGCGCAACAAAGACGGTAGTCCGCGCCCGTTCAAGATGTTTGCGCCAGGCGTAGCCGGCCTGCCGTTCTGGTCATATCGCCGGTTGCTTTCGCAGGCATTGCTTGATCCGCAGGGCGCATATGCCCTGCGCGATCTGGCCTTGATCAACTGGAACAGCAACGATTACCACTGGCGCAGCATCATTGACGTTTCGCCCCAGGATCGGGCAGCGGCGCTCGACGAAGCCAGGCGGCTCTCGCTGGGCTTCCTGTATTGGCTGCAAACCGAGTGCCCACGAGACGAGGGCGGTTTTGGCTACCCCGAACTCAAGCTACGGCCCGATGTGATGGGCACGGCCGATGGCCTGTCCAAGTTCCCCTACATCCGAGAGTCGCGCCGGATCGTCGCGCTCACGCGCATCATGGAGCAGGATATTCTGGCCGCGTTGCGGCCGGATGCCAAGCAGGCCGCATGGCGCGATTCGATCGGCGTCGGTTGGTATCCGATGGATCTGCATCCGGCAGTCGGCAACTCCCGCTCTATGTTTGAGCCGACCTTGCCGTTCCAGATCCCGCTTGGCGCGCTCATCCCACGTCGCACGGAGAACCTCATCGCTGCATGCAAGAACATCGGCACGACGCACCTGACCAACGGCGCGTATCGCCTGCATCCGGTCGAATGGAACATCGGGGAGAGCGCCGGCGCGCTGGCTGCGTTTTGCTGCGAGGTTGGCGTAGCGCCGCGCGCGGCACGAGATGATGCGACGTTATTCGCGCGCTTCCAGGATCGTCTTCGCGCGCGCGGTGTGCCGCTCGATTGGTTGCCGCTGGTGGGCCATTGACAAGGACGGCCCATCTCGTTAACATCCGCGCCAATAGACCGAGCGACATCCATGCATTTACTTCGAGTCATGCAACCACGACGTGCGACCCGTCAACCGTGTCTCTGCTGCATCGGGACGGCGTGCTTGTGTACTGCGCGGGCCGGCCGGCTTGAGGCTGACACACGCCGGTAGCCCGCGCACCTCTTTCGCCTTCGTCTGTCACGTTTCTGTCGCTGCAGTGCGCGTTCACTGCACTCTGATTTAGGTCTATTCGTCGTTGGCGCCGAGGCGCGCGCTTCGGTGCTGTTATTCTTGAATGTGAGGTTCCTATGAATCGTTCATCTTCTTCTGTTTCTGTGCGCGGTAGCAAACACACCCTCCCAGGCGTCCTGATGGCGTTGACGATAGCTGCATCAGCCTGCGCCGTGCAGCCGCCGCCGGCTGCCAATCCGCCTGCTCAACCCGCCCCGGCTCAGCCTGCGGCTTCCGGCGAACCGATCTACATCGGCGTGAGCGGCCCGCTCACCGGCCCCAATGCGCGCTACGGCGTGCAGTGGAAGAAGGGCTTCGACCTGGCGCTCGATGCCATCAACGGTAAAGGCGGCGTGCGCGGGCGCAAGCTCGAATACATCTTCGAGGATTCTCAGAGCGATCCCAAGCAATCCGTCGTCGTCGCGCAGAAGTTCGTCGCCGACCCGCGCATCGTGATCGAGCTGGGCGATTTCAGCAGCCCGGCCTCGATGGCGGCCTCGCCGATCTATCAGCGGGCCGGCTTGGTGCAGTTTGGCTTCACTAACTCGCACCCGGATTTCACCAAGGGCGGCGACTACATGTGGAGCAACTCTGCGACGCAGGCCGACCTGTCGCCGGCCCTGGCGGAGTTTGCTCACAGCACGCTTGGCCTGAACCGCCTGGCCGTGTTCTACCTGAACACCGATTGGGGCAAGGCAACCTATGACCTGTTCCAGCAGCATGCCAAGAAGATCGGCGCGGAGATCGTCGCAGCCGAAGCGTATCTGCCCGACGAGAAAGATTTCCGTTCGGCATTGACGCGCGCGCGTGACGCCAACCCCGACGGCATCGTGCTGATCTCGTATCAGGCCGATGGCGCGCAGATCGTGCAGCAGTTGGCTACGACCGACTTGAAGGTGCCCATCGTCGGCGCGTCGTCGCTGCACTCACCCGACTTCCTGCGCCTCGGCGGCGCCGCGGTGGAGGGCGTATACATCCGCGGCCAGTTCTCGCCCGAAGACCTGCGCCCCACCGTGCAGGCGTTTGTGCAGGCCTATCGCGCCAAATACAACGAAGAACCCGACTTCTTCGCCGCGCATGCCTACGACACGATGAACATCGTCGCCGCGCTGATCGAAGTCGCCGGGCCGGATCGCCGAGCCATCCGGGACGCCTTCACCCAGATCAAGGATGTGCCCAGCGTGATCTACGGCAAGGTGACCTTCAACCCCGAGACGCGCCGCGTGGCCAACCCGCAGTTCGTGGACTTGATCGTCAAAGACGGCAAGTTCGTCACCTGGGATGGCAGCAAGCAAGCCGGGCAATGACCCGGCGCGGTTTGTGAAAGGATCGGTTGGGTCGGCGAAGGCAACATCTTCGCCGACCCGGGCTTTTTGACCCCCTCGAGGAGATCAAGCATCATGCGGATGAGCAAGCGCGAGCGCGTGGAAGCCGCGCTCAAAGGCGAACCTGTGGACCGCGTGCCGGTGTCGGCCTGGCGGCATTTTGTGCCCGAGGAAGTCTCTGCCGAGCGACTGGCTGCCGCCAGCCTGGCCTACTTCCGCGAGTTCGACTGGGACTGGCTGAAGCTGAACCCGCGCGCGACATACTACGCCGAAGCGTGGGGCAACCGCTACGATTTCGGCGACTACACCTCGGTCTTCCCCAGGCTGGTGGATGGGCCGATTCGCTCGCCGGCCGACCTGGACAAGCTGGCGCCGGTGGATCCCAAAGGCGGCATCTTCGCCGAACATCTCGACTTGGTGCGCCGCGTGAAAGCGGGCATCGGCGACGCGCACTTCGTGCAGACGGTGTTCTCGCCGCTGTCGGTGCTGGCGTTCCTGATGGCGCGCGCAGATCAGCATGACGCCGGCCAGTTGATCCAGGCGCAGTACGACGGCATCCGGCGCGCCATTGCCGAGAATCCGCAGGGCGTTCACCACGCGCTGAGCGTGATCGCCGACGCGCTGGCCGGCTACGCCGCTGCGGCTGTGGACGCCGGGGCAAGCGGCGTCTTCTTCGCCATCGTCAAGCTCGCCCGCCGGGGCGTGCTCACGGAGGCGGAATATGCCCGCTTTGGCCGCCCTTACGACCTGCGCGTGCTCCAGGCCGTGCAAGGCGCGCCGTTCAACCTGCTGCACGTGTGCGGCCCGCAGGTGTACTTCGACGCGGTGATGGACTATCCGGTGCATGCCATCAACTGGGCAACGCTTAACCAGGATAACCCTACCGTGGGCGCAGCGCAGTGTTTAACGCAGCGCGCGCTGATCGGCGGGGTAGATGAGCTGAGCACGCTACAGACCGGCGCGCCCGATGATGTCATCGCCGAAGCGCAACGGGCCATTCGCGCCACCGGCGGACGCCGCTTTCTGCTGTCGCCGGGCTGCGGCGTGAACATGGATGCGCCCGCGACCAACCTGCATGCCCTGCGTCGCGCCGCCGAGTTACCGTTGCCGGCCTGACCGCCCATGCCCGAATTCACCTTGCGCGCGTTCGCCGACCAGCTCATCAACGGATTGGTCATCGGCAACATCTACGCGCTGATCGCCATCGGCCTCGCCCTCATCTTCGGCGTGGCCAACCTAATCAACTTTGCCCATGGCTCGGTGTACATGATCGGCGCATACGTGGGATGGGTATGCGTGACCGGGCTGGGTTGGTCGCTCGGCCCGACGTTCATCGTCGTCGCCGTAGTCTGCGGGGCGCTCGGCGTGCTGATCGAGCGCTTCGGTCTGCGCCGGCTGCAGAGCGAAGCGCGCATCGCGCCGTTGCTGGCCACCATCGGCATCAGCTTCGCGCTCGACCAATTGGTGCAGCTTATCTTCACGCCCAATCCGCAGTCGTTCCCCAGCCCGCTGCCGGCGATGCGCGTCATGTTGGGCGGGGTCAGCATCGGCGCGCTCGACGCGCTCATCGCAGCCATCACGATCACCATCGCGGCGACGTTGTTCGCCTTCCTGCGCTTCACGCGGCTGGGCTGGGCGCTGCGCGCGACGGCGCAGGACCGCGAGGCGGCGCAACAGATGGGCGTGGATGTGAACGCGATTAACGCGCTCACGTTCGCGGTTGCGGCGGTGCTGGGCGGCATCGGCGGCGTGATGATCGGCATGTACTTCACCTCGGTCTATCCGACCATGAGCTACGGCGCGATGCTCAAGGGCTTTGCGGCTAACTTGCTGGGCGGTCTGGGCAGCGTGCCCGGCGCCGTAATCGGCGGCTTGCTGCTGGGCTTGATCGAGACGTTTGGCGTCGCGCTGCTCGGCTCGACCTATCGCAACTTGTTCACCTTCGTCATCCTTATCGGGGTGCTGGTGCTGCGGCCGACCGGCCTGTTCGGCGCGCAGCGCGCGATGCCCCCTGAGCCGCTCACCGGCACGTTCGTGGCGAACAGCAAGCCGGTGCGCATCCCGTGGTTTGTGGCCGTCGGCGGGTTGGTCGCCGCTGCCCTCTTGCCCTTTATCTCATCCAACCCCTACCTCTTGCAAATCTTCACTAACGCCTGGCTGTTTGCCATGCTGGCGTTGAGCATCACGCTGGTCACCGGCACGGCGGGGCAGATGTCGCTTGGCCAGGCGGGCTTCTTGGCCATCGGCGGCTACGCCTCGGCCCTGTTGGCCATGCGCTTGAGTTGGCCGCTGGAGCTGTCGTTGCTCGCCGGCGCGGCCATTGCGGCTGCGCTGGGCACGCTGCTCACGTGGCCGGTCTTCCGCCTGCGCAGCCAATACGTCGCGCTGGCCACGCTGGGCATCGGCGAGGTGATCAATCAAATCATCCTCAACTGGGAAGGGTTGACCAACGGCGTGTTGGGCCTGAGCAACATTCCGCCGCTGTCGTTGTTCGGCCTGCCGATCATCGAGACGGCGCCGATCTACTGGTTTGCCCTGGCGATGTTGGTCGTCGCCGCGCTCTTCCAATGGCGGCTGACGCAGTCGCATCTGGGCCGGACGTGGCGCGCCATGCGCGAAGATGAGGTCGCGGCGCGCGCCTTCGGCGTCTCGCTGAACCGCTACAAGGCGCTGGCGTTCATCGCCGGCGGGTTGATCGCCGGGTTGAGCGGGGCGTTCACGGCGCACATGTATTCGTATATCAACAACGAGACCTTTGCGGCGACGACTTCGATCCTGGGTCTGACGATGGTGATCCTGGGCGGGATGGGCAACATGAGCGGCGCGATCGTCGGCGCCATCGCGCTGACGGCGCTGCCGGAGCTGTTCCGCCCGCTGGCCGACGCCCGATATCTGATCTACGGCATCGTGCTGCTCTTGTTGGTGCGTTTCCGCCCGCAGGGGTTGCTGGGGACGGTGTGAGGCATGGCATGTCGCTGTTAGAAGTCTGTGGTCTGCGCCGCGAATTCGGCGGGGTCATTGCGGTAGACGGCGTAGATTTGACTGTCGAGGCCGGCGAGACGGTGAGCGTGATCGGGCCGAACGGCGCAGGCAAGACCACGTTGTTCAACCTGATCACCGGCCTGGACAAGCCGGATGCCGGCCAGGTGCTGTTGGATGGGCGCCCGATCACCGGTCTGCCGCCGGAGAAGCTGGCCGCGCTGGGAATCGCGCGCACCTTTCAGCACGGGCGCGTGTTCGGCAATCTGAGCGTGCTGGATAACGTGCTCATCGGCGCGCACACGCGCCAGGCGGCGCATCGCTTGCGCGCGCCGGTGCTGGGCATGATGGCCGAGTTGGCGCTGGCGCTGATCCAGCCGCCGGCGTGGCGCGAGGAGCGTCGGCGGCTGCGCGAGGAAGCGCGCGAAGTGCTGGCGTTGTTCGGCGACCGGTTGCTGCCGCGCGCCGACCAGCCGGCCTATAGCCTCTCCTACGCCAACCGTCGGCGCACCGAGATCGCCCGCGCGTTGGCGCTGCGCCCGCAGCTGCTCCTGTTGGACGAGCCAACCGCCGGCATGAATCCGACCGAGACCGCCGAGGTGCTCGAATTCATCCGCGCCCTCAAGGGACGCGGCCTGACGATCTTGTTGATCGAGCACAAGCTGTCGCTGGTGATGCAGCTTTCCGACCGCGTCATCGTCATGGACGACGGGCGCAAGATCGCCGAAGGCGCGCCCCAAAGTGTGCGCGACGACCCGAAGGTGATCGAAGCCTACTTGGGCCACAAGCGTCAGGGCGGCGATGCGCGGGACGCGCAGCTGGCCGGCGAAGACGATCTGCGCGCCGTCCTGCCGCAGGCGCGCCCTTCTTCGGTGAGCCAATGAACGATCCGGTTGCGCTATCCCCGACGCCGCAAGCATCCTCGTCCGCCTTGCTCCGGCTCGAGGGCATTCAGACCTTCTACGGCGCGTTGCAGGTGCACTTCGGCTTGAATCTGCACGTCTACCAGGGTGAGATCGTTTGCTTGCTGGGCGGCAACGCCAGCGGCAAAAGCACGACGATGAAGGTGATCCTGGGCTTGGTCAAGCCGCGCGCCGGCCGCGTGCTGTTCGACGGCCAACCGATCACCGGCCTGCCGACGCCGCAGATCATCCGACGCGGCATCGGGTCGGTGCCGGAATCGCGTCGCATCTTCTCTGAGATGACCGTGCGCGAGAACCTGCTGATGGGCGCATACACGCGCGCCGACCGCGAGGCAGTCTGGCGCGACTACGAACGGATGCTCGAACGCTTCCCCCGCCTACGCCAGCGGCTGAACCAGCGCGCCGGCGTGCTCAGCGGCGGCGAACAGCAGATGCTGGCCATGGCGCGCGCGCTGATGAGCCGCCCGAAGTTGATCTGTATGGACGAGCCGACGATGGGGCTTTCGCCCTTGTTCGTGGATCGCGTGCTCGACCTGATCCAGCACATCAACCAACAGGGCGTGACCGTGTTCATGGTGGAGCAGAACGCCAACCTGGCCCTACAAATCGCCCACCGTGGCTATGTGCTTCAGAACGGCCACATCGTGCTGGAGGGCGCAGCGCGCGATCTGCTCGGCAGCCCAGAGGTGCGCGATGCCTACCTGGGCGGCGATGCGCGCTGACCGGTCAGGGCGCGCCTCACATCCATCGCGCCGGAGATGACCAGGCCGGCGACCACCAGCGCCGCGCCGCCCATGTCGAATGCGCGAATCGGCTCGCCCAGCACCAGCGCCGCTTGCAGGTACGAAAACACCGGCGCCAGCAACAACCACACGCTGGCGCGCAGCGGGTCGCGCTTTTGCAACGTGAACATCAGCGCGTTCGCGATCACCGACACCATCAGGATGGACCACGCCAGCCCGCCGACCAGCTCCGGCGTGACCTGCAGGACGGCGTCGCCGTTCAGCGCGATGGCGAAAGGCAGCAGGAAAATCAGTCCTAGCGTCATTTGCCAGGTGTTGATGATGACGCTGGGCAGGGTCAGCGCCGTCCGTTTGAGATAGACGCTGCCAACGGCTTGACTCACCATAGCGATGACGAGCAGCACCAGCCCCTGCCAGGTGGCTGCGCTGGCCACCAGCGATGGCATAGCGACGACGACCAAGCCGGCTGCGGCCACAGCGATGCCCAGCCACTCGTTGCGCGTCACCCGGCGACTGAGCCAGATGCTTGACAGGACGGCGACCAGGAAAGGCATGGTCGCCAGGAACAAGCTGTATAAGCCGACCGACACTTCACGCAGAGACAACCAGGCCGCGCCCAGAAAAAGCGTGCTGTTGGTCAGGCCGATGATGGCGAGCTGCCCCCACTGCTTGCCGCTCGGCAACGCGCTGTTGCGGCGAATCCCATAGCTCCAGGCCAGCATCATGGCCGCGGCAATGGCAAAGCGCATACTGAGCACCGTCAACGGCGGCTGGGACTGAAAGCCGTACTTGGCGGCTGTCGAAGCCGAAGCCCATAGGAAGACGAAAAGGAGGCCGAGGAAATTGTCCAAGACGAGTTGCGTTTCGCGCTGTCGGGTGAAGATGCGTCAGGCTGCCCGCTGAGTAGTCACGGTCAACACGCCGGCCAGCACAGCCGCACCGCCGATCAACTGTTGCGGAGTGGGTTGCGCGCCGAAGAGCACAAGCGACCACCCAATCGTCACCACCGGCGTCAGGGTGAGCACGAGCGTAAGCATCGAAATCTTCAGTCGGCGCAGTGACAGATAGTACAGCGAGCGGCTGATCACCACATCTACCGTGCCGGCTACAACGAGCAGCGGCCAGGCGTCGGCTCCTGGCCAGATCAGCGTGCCCTGCAGACTGGCCGAGATGAGCAGGAAGCCGGTCGTGCAGATCAGCCGCCAGGTGAAGAATTCGACGAAATCAATGCCGCCGCTTTGGCGCTTGACAATCGCCGCATGCATCGCATAAAGGAAGGCCGATCCGACTACCATCAATGAGCCCAGGCGAAAGTAATCGCCCGGCTGAAAGGTGATGATTGCCACGCCGGCAATGCAGATTGCTGCGCCGGTCAGTTGCGCGCGGGTCAACCGTTCGCGCAGCCACACCAAACCGAAGCCGAGCCCGAACAGCATGGATGTCTGCGAGAGCAAGGCGGCTGTGCCCGGATCAACGAAACCGATGGCGATGTAATTCACGGTCGTACTCACTGCGACCAGAGCGCCGATGGTGAGGAAGAACGGCGCGCGATGGACGAAGGTCTGCCAATCGAGCTTGCCCTTGGCGACGGCGAACGCGCTGACCTGCATCGTCGCTGTCGCCAGCACGAACAGTACGGATGTGATCGGTGGCAGCACAGCATGCAGTGCGCGTGCGAAGACGAAGTGCAGGCCGTCCACCGCGAGCAGGGCGAGGACGAGCGCGAAGGCAGGCAGGCCGGTCGAAGCCTGGGCGAGGGCAGGGGGATTCGCTTTCATTGCGCCTGCTGCGCGAGCCAGTGTTCGATCAACTGGCGCGCGATGCTGAGCGGTGCAGGAAGAGCGGGCCGGCCGTTGCGGAGGTCGTCTTTGGTGAACCAGCGCGCATCGTCCAGCTCATTGTTGTCTATGCGGAGTGTGCCGCCCGCGTAACGGGCATAGAAGCCGCACATGAGCTGGTGTGGGAAGGGCCAGGGCTGGCTGCGCCAATAGCGCACGTCGCATACCTCGACCCCCGTCTCCTCCATGATCTCGCGTTCCACGTTCTGTTCCAGCGTCTCGCCCGGCTCGACGAAGCCGGCCACCAGCCCATAGCGCGCGCCCCAGCCGGGTTTATGCGTCATCAAGATGCGGTCGCCGTCATACACCAGCGTAATTGTGCATGGGCTGACGGGTGGATAGGCGGTAAAACTGCAGCGCAAGCAGCGTTTGCCCCATTCGCCCGAGATTGGGGCGAGCGGTGCGCCGCAGTTGGCGCAGTAGTTGCTCGCGCGTTGCCAGTGCAACATTTGTGTCGCATAACCGGCGACGGTATACAGCCGGTCGTCAACCCGGCCGTACAGGTCGCGCAGGCTGATGGCGCGGTAGCCTTCTGGCAGGGCAATATCGTCGGGGACGGCACAAGCCAGGCAGGCCGTGGCGTCTATCTCGCCGAGCAAGATTGCGTTGCTGGGGCGTTCCAGTCCGGGCAAATGCGAAGCGCCACTGGGCAGGCGTACCTCGTCGCTGTTCATGGCGACGATTAAGCCGTGCTGGTTGACGGCAAACCACAGGCCAATTTCAGGGAGAGGTTGGTTGTTCGGATAAGCGCGTTTGAAGTCAGGTGCAGGCATGGTTGTCGCGAGCCGGATTCTCCCACCGACTGGCAGAGAAGCAAACCGGCTGGGTATGCCATGGTCGCTTTGCCAGTTGTGCAATGCGTCGTGCCGTCATATATTTTGCTTGTCACGTCAGAGGAGGTTTCTATGTCCGAGAAACGTTTTCATGGATTGCCCCATCTTCTGCCATGGGCGTTGGCTGCCCTGATGGCGTTAGCTGGGTGCCGACAGGCTCCTGCCGCGCCGGTTGCACCTGCTGAAGCGCCAGTTGCGCCCACTGCCGTGCCCGCACAGCCGGGCGGCGAGAAGCCCGTCATCAAGCTGGCCGAGAATCCGTGGACGGGTTCGTCGGTCAATGTATACGTGGCCAAGCAGCTCCTGGAAGAAAAGTTGGGCTATACCGTCGAGGTCGTGACCGTTGACGAGAACGCGCAGTGGCCGGCAGTCGCCAAAGGTGACATCAGCGCCATCCTGGAGATTTGGCCTTCGGGTGAGACGCATCAAAAGGGCCTGAAGCAGTATGTCGAGGGTGACAAGACCGTTGTCCACCTGGGCGAACTCGGCGTCGTGGGCAAGATCAGCTGGTATGTACCCAAGTACGTAGTGGACGCGCATCCCGAGCTGGCTACGTGGGAGGGCTTCAAGAATCCGGAGTTGACCAAGTTGTTCGCCACGGCCGAAACTGGGGACGCCGGACAGTTCCTCGCCGGCGATCCGAGTTGGGTGCAATACGACGAGGAGATCATCCAAAACCTGGCCCTGAATCTGAAGGTTGTGCGTGCCGGCAGCGAACAAGCAGTGTTGGCCGCGCTCGATAGCGCCTACAGTCGTAAGGAGCCGATCCTCTTCTACCTATGGACGCCACACTCGGCACACAACAAATATGAGCTAGTGCCGGTAAAGCTACCGGAGTACACCAACGAGTGCTACGCGGAGGCAAACGCCGGCAAGAAGGCGTGCGACTATCCAAAGGACGTGCTCTTCAAGGTCGCTAATGCGAAGCTCAAAGAGACCGCGCCGGACGCTTTCCAATTCCTGGCGAACATGAAGCTGACCGACGCCGATCAGATCAGCATGATCGCCGATGTAGAGCTGAACAGTAAGACGCCGGCCGAAGCGGCCAAGACCTGGATCGAAAGGAATGAGGCCGTTTGGTCGCAGTGGTTGCCAAAGTAATGTTTTGAACCACGAAGTGTGCGCATGATGCTTTGTGGTCCTCACGGCCTTCGCGGTTGATTCGCGATGCTCGTCTGTACCGCGATCTGGAAGATCTTTGGTCCGGCGCCGGAGCAGGTGTATGCAGCGGTCGCATCCGAAGCTTCGACCGGCAAGCTGGCTTACCCCGACCATGTCATCGCCGTCCGCGACGTGTCGTTTGAGGTGCGCAAGGGCGAGACGTTCGTGGTCATGGGGTTGTCCGGCAGCGGCAAGAGCACGTTGGTGCGTTGCCTCACCCGCCTCACCGAGCCGACGGCTGGCGAGATCCTGATCGAAGGCCAGGACGTGCGCCGCATGAACGACGAAACGCTGCGCAACTTGCGCCGGCACAAGGTCAGCATGGTCTTTCAGAACTTCGGGCTGCTGCCGCACCGGCGTGTGCTGGATAACGTGGCCTATGGCCTGGAGGTATGTGGCGTGGACAGGCGCATACGCCACGCCCGTGCCATGCAGATGATCGAGCTAGTCGGTCTAAAAGGATGGGAGCACCAGTACCCACGGCAGCTCAGCGGCGGTATGCAGCAGCGCGTCGGCCTGGCGCGCGCCCTAGCCGTGAACCCAGACATCCTGTTGTTCGATGAGCCGTTCAGCGCACTCGATCCACTCATCCGGCGTGAGATGCAGGACGAATTGCTGCGCTTGCAGAGTACGCTGCACAAGACCAGCGTATTCATCACGCACGACTTCGCCGAAGCGCTCAAGATCGGCGACCGTATCGCCATCATGAAGGACGGTCGGTTCGTGCAGGTGGGTGCGCCACAGGAGTTAGTGCTGCAGCCAAAGGACGACTACGTGCGCGCGTTCGTAAAGGATGCGCCGCGCGCCAAAGTGCTCACCGCTGATGCGATCATGTGCCCGCTATCTGGCTTCGCCTCGAACGGGCGCACCGTCGCCGCGGATGTGCATCTCGAAGCACTGTTGCCCATGCTGGCCGAGAGCGACGCGCCATTGACCGTGACGCGCGACGGCGTCTCGGTCGGTGTGGTAGATCGCGCCTGCGTGATTCGAGCTTTGATAGACGGTTAGGTGAATGGCGAGTTGGGCCTGCGGTCGGCGTACGGATTTACAGTCGCCGCTACGCTCCACCGTGCCTTAGCACATTTCATCGCAAGTGGTTTGTGCGCTACGGCTGCGCACGACCTTTTGACCAAACGGTGGATCGAGCTTGCGGGTGGCTATTGACTCGAGTCGTTCGAGTTTTGGTTGGGCGTCTTCTTCGAGCAAGCGTCGAAGAGTGGCTGTGCCGACTCGATTGATCGGCCACTGGATTGAAACTTGGATCTATCATGGCTGCACCTTCGCCTACGCTCATTCGACCGGTCGCATCGGCTGGCCTGGCCCGCGCAGTGCGCTGGTTCGGCCTGATCGCTCTGCTGGCCGGCGTCTATCTGACCTGCCAACTCGTCCCCGACTTGACCGACGAGTTTCCCAAGCAGTGGAACCTTGGTGTGCGCGAGGCTGTGGACGATTTTTCGCGCTGGGTGACGAGCAACCGTCTCACTCACCCGGCGTTCGCCTATTTCTTCGATCCGCTCAGTGCTGCGATTGATGCGTTCGTACGGGCGGTCGAGCATGCGCTGCTCAACACTCATTGGGCCGTGATCATCGGCGTGACGGCGCTGGCCGGTTGGCTACTGGGCGGCTGGCGGCTGGCGCTGGTGGGCACACTCGGTTTCTTCGTGTGTGGGCTGATGGGGCTGTGGCCGCAGACGATGCAGACGCTGGCGCTGATGAACGTGTCGGTGTTCATCGCGCTGCTGATCGGCATCCCGCTCGGCATCGTATGCGCACTGAGCGACCGCTTCGACCGCTTTCTCCGCCCGATCCTTGACGCGATGCAGGTGATGCCGGCGTTTGTATACCTCATCCCGGTCGTGCTGTTCTTCGGCGTGGCGCGCGCGCCGGCCATCGTCGCCACTGTGATCTACGCCATCCCGCCGGCGGTGCGGCTGACCAACCTCGGCATTCGCGAAGTGCAGCCGGCGACGGTCGAAGCAGCCCGCGCTTTTGGCTCCACGCGTTGGCAGGTTCTACGCAAGGTGCAGCTCCCGCAGGCGTTGCCGTCCATCATGACCGGCGTCAATCAGACGATCATGATGGCGCTCGGCATCGTCGTCATTGCGGCGATGGTTGGCGCAGGCGGGCTAGGTCGCGAGGTGTATCTCTCGCTGCAGCGCTTGCAGGTTGGGCGCGCGTTCGAGGCTGGTCTGGCTATTGTGCTTATCGCTATCATCCTCGATCGGCTGAGCGAGGGGCTGAGCAGGATTGACCTGACACAGTACGCAACCCGCGATATGCACGGTGTCGAACGATGCGTGCAGGACCCCAAACGCAATCCTGCGCTTGAGGTCTTGCGTCAATCGTCTCTCGTTGGCGCACTCGCCATCGTTCTCGGCACTATGCTGTGTGTCCTCGCCTTCCAAGACACCTTCCCGAGTGCCTGGCGCTTGCCGTTGCATGAGCCGGTGGATGGCCTGGTGCGCTGGATGCGCGACAACCTATTTTTCCTCACGCGCCCGCTGAGCGACTTCATCACGCGCTACTTGTTGAACCCGTTTCGCGATTTGCTGCGCGACGCACTCCCCTGGCCGGTGGTAATTGCTGCGGTTGCCGTCGTCGCCTACCTGGTTGCGGGTTGGCGGTTGGCGTTGAGCTGTGTGCTTGGCTTGTTCCTGCTTGGCTTGTTGGGTATGTGGCCACAAAGCATGGACACGCTTAGCCAGGTGCTCGTTACCACCGCCATTACCGTGCTCCTCGCATTGCCGGTCGGCGTTCTTGCTTCGCAGTCGGACGATGTACGCCGGGCGCTGCGCCCTGTGCTGGACTTCCTACAGACCGTGCCGACGTTCGTGTTCCTCGTGCCGGTGGTGATGCTGTTCAGTGTCGGGCGTGTGCCGGGGATCATCGCGTCGGTGCTCTACGCCATCCCGGTTGGTATCCGGCTAACCGATCTGGGTATCCGCCAGGTCTCGCCGGATGCCGTCGAGGCAGCAACAGCCTTTGGCAGCACGCGCGCTCAGATCATTGCCAAGGTGCAGTTGCCACTGGCGAAGCCGGCCATCGTGCTTTCGATCAATCAAATGATCATGATGGTGCTGGCCATGGTGGTGATCGCCGGCATGGTTGGCGGCGCCGGCCTGGGACTGGAGGCGGTGATCGGCCTGACGCGCAGCGAGACCGGCATCGGTATCTCAGCCGGTTTGTGCATCGTCATCCTGGCGATGATCTTGGATCGCATCACGCAGGCCTGGGCGCAACGGCAGGGATGAGGTCGATTCTTGATTGATGATTGGCGGATTGATGTGTGATGATTAAAACTATGCACATGAACATCGTCCTGACCCTCACCGGCCCCGACCGGGTTGGCCTGGTCGAAGCCGTCACGAAAGTCGTGCTCGACCGCGGCGGCAACGTCGAGACCAGCCGCATGGCCCGCCTGGGCGGCGCGTTCGCCATCCTGATGCTGGCCTCGTTGCCGGCGGGCCAGTTGGCCGAGCTGGAGCGCGCATTCGACGAACTGATCGGGCAAGGCTACAAGCTCACCCTCAGCGAGACTGAGCAGGCGCACGTCGAGCGATACGCTGGTTGGCAGCCGTTTCAGATCGAGGTGCACGGCGCCGACCACGAGGGCATCATTCACCATGTCGCACAGTCGCTGGCAGAACGCGGCATCACCATCGAATCCATGGACACAGCGACGACCTCGGCGGCCATGAGCGGCGACGCGTTGTTCTCGATGACGGCGCTGGTGCTTGCACCGCCCGGCCTGGTGCGCGACGACTGGGAGACAGCATTGCAACGCGTGGGGCGCGAGGTGAACGTAGATATCTCAGTCACTGCGGCAACGCCTAACGCGCTCCGAGCGCGTTAGGCGTCGCGACGTTGTGACCACTCACGCCGCAACAGCCCATACAGCGCAGTGTCCGAAACCTCGCCGTTCACGATCCATCGCTCGCGCAAAAGCCCTTCACGCTGGAAGCCCAACCGCTCCAGCGCCTTGGCCGATGCCACGTTGCGCGGGTCAATATCTGCTTCCAGCCGGTTGAGGTCGAGCGTTTCGAAGGCGTAGCGCACGAACGCGCCCAACGCTTCGTGCATATAGCCCTGTCCCCAAAACGCTCTTCTGAGCGCGTAGCCGATTTCGGCGCGCCGGCTGATCTGGTGAAAATTGAACAGTGTGCAGGTGCCGATGAGGACCGCGTCCTCATTGCGTTCGATGCCCAGGGTTAATGCCTCGCCCGTTCGGTAGTCGTCCTGAACGCGCTCGAACAGGCGTCGCGCTTCGGCCATATCCGTCATGGGCGGCGAACTCCAATAGCGCATCACGTCGGGATGTGAGTGCATCTCGAACAGGGCGGGGATATCCGACTCGATCAGCCAGCGCAGGGTGACTCGGTTGGCGGATATCGTCATTTGTTGGCACAGTGTCATCAAGGATTCCTCCCTGCGGTCGGAATGACAGTTGGTTGATAACGGTAGAACGGCGCGTGCTCCGGCGGCAGCGGCGTGTTGCCCAGGATCAGGTCGGCGGCCTTCTCGGCGATCATCATCGTCGGCGCGTAAATGTTGCCGTTGGTGACGTAGGGCATGACCGACGCATCCACTACCCGCAACCCGTCCAGGCCGTGCACGCACATCGAGTTCGGGTCGGTCACGGCCATCGCGCCGACTCCCATCCTGCATGTGCAGCTCGGATGCAGCGCCGTCTCGCCGTCGCGCGCCACCCAGTCGAGGATTTCTTCATCGGTCTGCACCTGCGGCCCCGGTGATCGCTCGCCGCCGTTGAACGGTTCGAGCGCCGGTTGATTCAAGATCCGGCGCGCGCAATGAATCGCCTCGGCCCACTCGCGGCGATCCTCGGGTGTAGAGAGGTAGTTGAAGCGCAGCGCCGGCTTGGCTGTTGGGTCGCCGGACTTCAGCTTGACGCAGCCGCGCGAGTTCGAGTACATCGGCCCGACGTGCACCTGATAGCCATGTCCGCCGCGCGGCGCGCTGCCATCATAGCGAATGGCAAGCGGCAGGAAGTGAAACATCACGTTTGGGTATTCGACCTCGTTGTTGCTGCGGATGAAGCCGCCGGCCTCGAAGTGATTCGTCGCCGCCGGTCCCCTCTTGAACAACACCCACTGCAGGCCGATCCACGGCTTGTTGTACCACGTGAGCGCGGGCTGCATGCTGACCGGCTGTTTGCAGGCATACTGCACATACACCTCCAAATGGTCTTGCAGGTTCTCGCCCACGCCGGGCAGGTCATGCGCGGGTGTGATGCCCAGTGCGCGTAACTCCTTCGCATTGCCCACGCCCGACAGCATGAGTAGCTGGGGTGAGTTGATCGCGCCACCACACAGGATCACCTCTTTGCCGATGGCGCGCTCCACATTTCTCCCGCGTGTGTATTCGACGCCGATAGCGCGTCGGCCCTCGAATAGCACGCGCGTAACGAGCGTGCGCGTGGTGACCTTCAAATTGCGACGGTGCATCACCGGGTGCAGATAGGCGCGTGCCGCGCTCAGCCGCCGGCCGCTGCGGATATTGCGGTCGAACTTGGCGAAGCCTTCCTGGCGATAGCCGTTCACGTCGTCTGTGAGTGCGTAGCCGGCCTGCTGCACTGCCTCAAAGAACGCCTTGAACAGCGGGCTCTCTGCTGGGCCGCGCTCCAGCACCAGCGGGCCCTTATCACCGCGCCACTCGTCGGCGCCGGCCAGGCACGTCTCCATGCGCTTGAAGTAGGGCAGGCAATGTGCGTAGTCCCAGTGAGCCATGCCTGGGTCGCGCGCCCATTTCTCGTAGTCCAGCGGATTGCCGCGCTGGAAAATCATGCCATTGATGCTGCTGCTGCCGCCGAGCACTTTGCCGCGCGCATGATAGATGCGTCGGCCGCCCATGAATGGCTCCGGCTCGGATTCGTATTGCCAGTCGTAGAAGCGGTTGCCGATCGGGTAGGCCAGCGCAGCAGGCATGTGGATGAAGATGTCCCACCAGTAGTCCGGCCTCCCCGCTTCCAGCACCAGCACGTTGTGCGATGGGTCTTCACTCAGGCGGTTGGCCAGCACGCAGCCGGCCGATCCACCGCCAACGATGATGAAATCGTAGTGTCCTCTGGCGTTCATAGTGAATCAGGGTAGGGCTATTATTGCATCCATGCTGCTCGTTCACACCAGCGCCTTCAAAGTGCGCTTCTATGAATGCGACTTGTATGGCCATGTCAACAACGCCAACTATCTGCGCTACATGCAAGAGGCGGCCTTCGAGGCGTCGGCGGCTGCCGGCTATGATCCGCAGCGCTATGCGCAGATGGGTCGCATATGGTATGCACACGCCACGGATATCGAGTACATTCGGCCAGCAAAGTACGGTGACACGGTCGCGGTGAAAACCTGGGTGGCCGACTTCCGACGCGTCACCTCACGCCGCGCCTATGAGCTGCATTCGATAACGATGGGCGCACTCATCGCCAGGGCAACTACGGACTGGGCTTTCCTCGATGCAGCGACGCAAAAGCCTGCTGCGATACCGGATGAGCTGATCCGCGCCTTCTTCCCCGAAGGCTTGCCTGAACGACATCTTCATCGCGAGAAGTTTCCATCCGCACCGCCCGCGCCCAAGGGCGCATATCGCCTGCGCCGGCGTGTGCAATGGCGCGAGTGCGACTCGGCCGGCCATGTGAACAACGCCATCTACGCCGAATGGGCCGAGGAGTGCGGCATGCAGTGCATTGCACACTATCGCTGGCCGGTCACGCGCATGGCTGCAGCCGGCGTTGGCATTTTCTACCGGCGCATGTGGATCGAGTACCTACGGCCGGCGTTGTTCGATGACGAGATTGAGGTCGTCGCCTGGTTGTCCGAGGTCAAGCGCGCGACGGCCATGCGTCACTTCACTGTGACGCGTCTATCCGACAGCGCGCTGCTTGCGCGCATCAATGTGCTGGGTGTGTGTGCCGATGTGCGCACCGGCGCGCCCCGGCGCATCCCTCAGGCGATGCTCGATGACTTCGCGCCGAACATCGCAGTCTGCCCGGTAGGCGATTGCGGTGAGGAGGAGAGGCGGTGAAGTGCTGTGCTGGATCGAACTGCCGGGCGTTCGAGAGCGTCTTTAACGCATCGTATGCCGAGGACGACCTAGAGGACTATCGAAAGCATGGGCCGGCCCGGGCGACGCGCATGCTATTGCAGGCCATTCAGGATGCGACGCCGGTCGCCGGCGCGACGCTGCTCGACATCGGCGGAGGCGTAGGCGCGGCACATCACGAACTTTTGAAGGCTGGCGCGCGCTCGGCGGTGGATGTGGATGGCTCAAGTGCCTTTTTGGCGGCTGCGCGCCGGGAGGCTGAACGACTGGGTCACGCCGATCGCGTGACGTATCTACACGGCGACTTCGTCGCGCTGGCCGGCGAAGTCGCGCCGGCGGATATTGTCACGCTCGACCGGGTGATCTGCTGCTATCCCGACATGCCAGAGTTGGTCGGCGCAGCCGCCGAGCGGGCGCAGCGCGTCCTTGGCCTGGTCTTCCCACGCGACGCGTGGTGGACGCGCGCCGGCGTGTGGTGCGTCAACCTGTTCGAGCGCCTGCGCCGTGATTCGTTGCTGTTCTACGTCCATCGCGTTGCAGAGGTGGATGCGGCCGTTGGACGCAGCGGCCTGAGTTTGCGGTTTCATCGCCGCGTCGGCATCCTGTGGCAGGTGCGCCTATACGTGCGGTGATGTCGTGCCGTAGTTGCCGGCTGTTCACGGCACACGGATCACGGCGAACACGCGGTTGCCGAAGAATTGCCCACTCGGATCTTTCAAGCGCCAAGTGGTCGTGTAAACGCCGGGTTGCGTCGGCGCGGTCAACGGCACGCTGATATCTACCACACCGTTGCTCGGCGTCGGCCGGATCGGCTCGCTGCCGGTCGGGTGCATGGGCGTATCGGAGAAGAAGGCAATGGTGTAGCCCTCGCCCCAATCGCAGCCGCTGGTATTGCGCATGCGCCAGGTCTTGGTGAAGGTCGCGCCGGCGGCGATTGGCGTGCCGTCTGGAATGCTGACGTCCTCGACGAATGCAGCCGTCAGGATACACCCGCCTGGGCCGGCAACCAGCGTGGTCTCAATCGGCGGCAGAGAGGCGGGCGGCTCCTCGCCGATGACGAGCGTAATCGTATAAGGCTCACTGGCGATGCCGGTGGCATCCACGGCCACCGCGCGCAGTTGTAGCCGCCCTTGCGCGCGCGGGGTGTACTCGATGCGCGTGGAGAACGTGAGCGATGGCTCCGGGTTAGGCTGTGTGGCGACGATTTGCTCGTCGAGCATAATTTCAACGCGGATCACATTTCGGCTGGCGACGGCAGCGATCGTGAGCGGGATCGTTTCGCCGGGTTCATAGCGCGCCCCGTCCGGCGGGGTCACGATCGCAACCATCGGCTTGAGGTCGCTCGGAGGAGGATTGCTGCAGGCAGAGATTCCAACGAGAAGCGCTGCGGCAAACGCGCGCCAGCCGAGCTTTCGTAGCGCCACGTCGCCATTTTAGACGAACGGGACTGCCGAAGGGGCCACACGAATCGTACGGTTGCCGCAGACTGAGCCTGCTGAAGCCGGTCGAAGCCCGCGGGCCGGCGCATTCTCATGCTAATCATGGCTGATGCGGTTACAATGCACGCCCAATGCAGCAGACAATCGAAAGCGCGCAGGATGGGCTTACGACAGTCCAGGAAGCTGTAAAGGCACCCGTTCACCTGCTGGAAGCACGTCGTAACTTACACCGGCTGCAGACTGTCATCCGTTTTGCCTCGCTCGCAACTTCCGCGCTGGTCGTCGCGCTGCCGATCTATTCGAGTAACTTCAATGCCAGCGGCCTGGAAAAGGGCTTGCTTTTCGCTATCCCGGCCTTCATGATGGCCATCGCCCGACCGATCATCGGGCGCAGCATGGACCTCTACGGCCGCCGGTTCTTCCTGTGCCTGGGCGTCGGCATTTTGTTACTGGCGATGGTGTTGTTCATCTTCGCCCGCGAGTTCAGCTTCGGGCTCGGGGGAATAACGATTCAGGCGGATGCATCATTCGCGGTGACCATGCTCTTCATCGCCCGCACGGTTCAGGGCTTCGGGCTGGGCACGATGTTGCTCTCTTCATACACCATCACGGCGGATCTGGCGCGACAGAGCGGCCGCGGCTCTAGCTTTGGCTATACCGAGGAAGCGCAATACCGGGGCGGGTTGTATGGCGGTCTGATCGCCGTTCCTATCCTGCTGCTGTTCGGTTTCGATCCCACGCATGGGTTGCGATTGAATCAAACGGTGTGGTCGGTGATCTTCGTGGTGTATGCGCTTGGGGCGCTGCTCGCCCTCGTCCTGGCGGTGCGCACGGTGCCGGAGACGCGCAAATACGCCTTGATCGAAGCGGAGCGTGAGGAAGCGATTCAGCAGAAGATAGACCCGCAGTTGTACGTCTTGATGGCGATCGTCATGCTGACCACCGCTTCATCTTATGGGTTGGCGCCGTTCATCCTGACTTTCATTCAAGATCATCTCACGCAGAATCTGCTGCTGATTGCTATGGCTTACATCCCGGCAGCGCTGATCTGGGCGTTCTTGCCCTCACGCCTGGGTCAGGTTGCGGATCGCGTCGGGCGCAAGCCGCCGATGGTCGTTGGCCTGACGATGAGCGGCCTGTTCTCGCTCACCATCCCTTTTCTGAGCATGGTCTTCCCTAGCGTCAACATGGCCATCTTCGCGCTCATGCTCTTCGCGACGCTCGAAGCAGCCTGCTATGCTGCCGCCGTGCCGGCCGAGCAAGCGATGGTCGCCGATATGACCGGTGGCAAACAACGCGGCATCGGTTTCGGCTTGTATACCCTGGCGCAGTCCATGGGACAGGTGTTCGGCCCATTGCTGATGGGCGTGCTCTACGACTGGGATCGCGCCGGACCCTTTCTGGCCAACGCCGTCATTTTGATCATCGGCAGCTTGTTGGTGGTGTCGGTGCTGCAGGATCCGGCCAAACGGCGCCGCTCGCTCGTGAGCATCGGTAAGTGATTGCCATGCCTGCGGTCGGCTATCTCTATGATCCCATCTTCCTGGCACATGATCTGCCGGGGCATCCAGAGAACGCCAAACGCTTGCAGGCGATCATAGACCTGCTGCGCGAGCGGGATGCGCTGGCTTCACTGAACGCCCTGCCGTTCAGAGCGGCCACTTTCGAGCAATTGACCGCGTTGCATTCACCGCTCTACGTCTCGCGGGTGTATGCGCTCAGCGAGCGCAGGCGCGGCGCGCTCAACCCCGATACCTACGTCACGGCTGCCTCTTTCGATGCCGCAGCGATGGCCGTGGGCGCCAGCCTTGCTGCAACCGAGGCCGTCTTGAAAGGCAAGATGCAGCGCGCCTTTGCGCTGGTGCGGCCGCCAGGGCATCACGCTTTCGCCGACCACGGAGAAGGATTTTGCCTCTTCAACAACATCGCGTTTGCGGCCAAGCACGCGCTTGATGACATTGACGCGGAACACGATTACGCCTGGTCGCCTTCGGCAGTGCGCAACCATCGCAACGCCCGGCCAGAACGCGTGATGATCGTGGACTTCGATGTGCATCATGGCAACGGCACACAGGCTCTCTTTTACGACGACCCGCGCGTGCTCTACTTCTCGGTCCACGAGTATGGCTGGGTGTACCCCGGCACCGGCGCCGCCGATGAACGCGGCAAGGGCGTAGGTCGCGGGGCGACGATCAACGTGCCCTTGCCGCCGGAAACGGGCGACTTTGGATACGCGCTCGTCTTCGATGAGATCCTCGTCCCGGCCGCGCGACGGTTCGCCCCCAACTTGCTGCTGGTCTCGGCCGGCTTCGACGCGCACTGGCGCGACCCGCTGGCACACATGCACGTCTCGCTGGCCGGCTTTGCGCGCATGATGCGCGTGCTCTGCGATTTGAGCGATGAGCTGTGCGGTGGAAGGATGGTCGTCGTGCTCGAGGGTGGCTATGATCTGCAGGCGCTCAGCTATGGCGTGCTCAATGCGTTGCGCATCATGCAGGGCAACCTCGCCGATGTCGAAGATCCACTCGGCCCATGTCCGGCGGAGGAAGTGCCGGTCGAAGACTTGATTGCTACCTTCGCGGTGCTCAACGGCCTGAAGTGAACACCATGCGCTATTCACAAGACTACATCAAACGCATGATCGAGCAGTTCGGTGAGTTTTTGCTCGCGCTCAAGCAACTGCTCACCGAGGACAGGCGCGCGGAGGCCCGCGAACAACTCGATCTGGCCTACCGTGAACTGTTGGGCATGGCGCCGCAGTTCGTCCGCGATGTGCCCGACGACTACTTGATCCTGGCGACCGGCCTCACCCAAGTCGGCGACATGAATAAAAGCGTCGTGCTCGGCGAGTTGTTGAGCGCCGACGGCGACTGGCACGCCCTGGCTGGCGAATATGACGTGGCACAGGCCTGCTATCTGAAAGCGGCCAACGTGCTGCTCGAGGCGCTGTTGCGGCAGCCTTTTGGTGTCGCCAAAGACGACATCGCGCGGGTGGATGCGCTGGTTGAGAAGTTGGCGCATTTCGATGTGCCGTTCGAAACGCGTGAGCGCCTGTTCCGCTATCACGAGCGCATTCATCGCTTCGCCGATGCCGAAGACGACCTGTATTGCCTGCTCGAGGCTGCGCCGGAGGATGAATCGCTGCTTGAAGCGGGCGTGGTGTTTTACGAGCGACTGCTGCGACTCAAGAATCATGAGTTGCTGCTGGGCGGCCTGCCGCGCGACGAAGTCGAAGCCGGCCTGGCCGAGCTAGAGGCGCGGCGTCCGCCTGCTTGACGCGCGCCGCGGGCGACAGGCAGATACCCGATACCGAAAACCAAACACCAAACACCAAACGCAATCCACATGTCCATCACCGTCTTACTTGGCGCCCAATGGGGCGACGAAGGCAAAGGCCGGATCACCGATGCGCTGGCGGCGGATGCGGACATCGTCGCGCGCTTCAACGGCGGCGACAACGCCGGTCACACCATCACCATCGGTTCGCGGGTGTTCAAGTTGCACCTGTTGCCGGCCGGCATCTTCCGTGAACGATGCCTGAACATCATCGGCAACGGCGTCGTGCTCAATCCGATCCACTTTCTGAAAGAGCGCGATGAGATCGTCGCTGCCGGATTTCCGGTCACGCCGGAGAACCTGCAGATCAGCGAGGCCGCGCACGTCATCCTGCCGGGGCACATCGCGCTCGACGCCGCGCGCGAAGCGACTCGAGGCGGCATCGGCACCACGCAGCGCGGCATCGGTTTTGCCTACAGCGACAAGGCGGCGCGCCTGGGGCTGCGCGCAGGGCTGATGCGCGACCCCGAGCGATTCGCCAGCGCTGTATACGAGCACACCCAACGTGTCAATCGCTTACTCGAGCGCGAATACGAGCGGCCGCCGCTCGACGCCCAGGCAGTCGCCGACCAGTACGCCGAGGCGGCGCGACAAGTCACGCCCTACCTGGCCAACACCTTTCGCACGCTGCATCGCGCCCTGGCGCAGGGCAAGCGCGTGTTGGCCGAAGGCGCGCAAGCCGTCATGCTCGATATTGACCACGGCACGTATCCGTTCGTCACGTCGTCCAGCGCAACTATCGGCGGTGTATTGACCGGCCTGGGCGCGCCGGCCCAAGCGATCACGCGCGTCGTCGGCATGGCGAAAGCGTTTTGCACGCGCGTCGGCGCGGGGCCGTTCGTCACCGAGCTGGACGGCGAGCTGGCGCTGCGCTTGCGCGGCACCGGCGCGAACCCATGGGACGAATACGGCGCGACAACCGGCCGGCCGCGTCGCGTGGGATGGTTCGATGGCGTGGCGCTGCGCTATGCCGCGCAAATGAATGGCCTGACCGAGCTGGCGCTCACCAAGCTGGACATCCTCACCGGCCTGGACCCGCTGCGCATCTGCGTGGCTTACGCATACCGCGGCGCGCAACTGGAGGATTTCCCGCAGGATAGCGAAATCCTGGCGCAGTGCCGGCCGATCTACGAAGAGCTGCCGGGGTGGAAGGACGATGTCACATCGGTCCGCAGCTTCAATGATCTGCCGGCGGAGACACGCGCCTACATCGCCCGGATCGAGGTGTTGGCCGGGGTCCAGGTGACGATGGCCAGCGTGGGGCCTGAGCGCGAACAGTTGGTGATGCGTTAGCGCGCCATCCCAACGGCAGCCGGGGATGACGGCAGCGCCTTGCTCACCGATACGAACGCGATATAATTAGAACAGTTGTTCGGGTGGCCGCCCCAGGCTGGTGAACATCCGGCGGCGTTCCAAGGAGAAGAGAAATGGCAGCAGATGCAAAGAAGAAGGCGCTTGATATCGCGCTTGCCTCGATCCTCAAGGCTCACGGCGATGGCGCGGTCATGCGCCTGGGGGAAGCATCCCAGATGAACGTGGACGTCATTCCAACCGGCAGCCTGGCGTTGGACATTGCGCTTGGCGTCGGCGGCATCCCGCGCGGGCGAATCACCGAGATCTACGGCCCCGAATCTTCGGGCAAAACCACGATTTGCCAGCACGTCGTGGCGCAGGCGCAAAAGCGCGGCGGCATCGCGGCCTATATTGACATGGAGCACGCCCTCGACCCGGCCTACGCGGCACGCTGCGGCGTGAACGTGAATGACTTACTCATCTCGCAGCCTGATACGGGCGAGCAAGCGTTCGACATCGCCGAGCAGCTCATCCGCTCCAACGCAATTGACGTCGTGGTGATTGACTCGGTGGCCGCGCTGGTGCCAAAGGCCGAGATCGAGGGCGAGATTACCGACATGCAGCCCGGCGTCCAGGCTCGGCTGATGAGCAAGGCGCTCCGGCGGCTGGCCGGCGTGATCAAGCAGACCAACACAGCTATCATCTTTACTAACCAGCTCCGCCAGAAGATCGGTATCATGTTCGGCAACCCGGAGACCACGACCGGTGGCATGGCGCTGCGTTTCTACGCTTCGGTGCGCCTGGACGTGCGCCGGGTGCAAGCCATCAAGTCGGGCGGGGAAGTGACCGGCAGCCGCACCCGCGTGCGCGTGACCAAGAACAAGGTGGCGCCGCCCTTCAAAGAAGCCGAGTTCGACATCATGTACAACGAGGGCATCAGCACGCTCGGTGATATGCTGGATGTGGCTACCAGCATGAATATCGTCGAGAAGCGCGGCACGTTCTTCATGTACGACGGCTCGCGCATCGGCCAAGGACGCGAAAACGCCAAAGCCTACCTAGCCGAGCATCCCGAGGTCGCCGCCAAGATCGAAGCGCAGGTGCGCGAGTCCATCGCCAAGGGTCAAGCCGCCCAGTTCGCGCCGGTAACCAAGCCGGAGGCCGGCGAGGAAGACGAAGGCACAGACGAATTCGACGATTGAGCGCCGGGTCAACCGGCACCTTTTCAATCGCGCCGGCGGGGGCCAAGCTGCATGCCGCGCTACGAGGGCGGATGAGAGTCGAACTCACCGCAGCTTGCCGGGCAACCTGCCACTGGTTTTGAAGACCAGGACGCCCACCGGGGCGCATCCACCCTCTCGGACAGGGTTTCATTGTAGCGTGATGCGCGTGCAGGAGCACGTGTATGCCGGCGATGATGCACGGCAGGGCGCGCCTGTCATTACTTCCTGCGCCTGCTTCGATTGGCAAATACGCCCGATATGCTCTGGCTGGTCCATTCGTTACACTATGCAGTAACATTCGCGCATGGCCAAAAAGGAGACCGCCGGAGCAAACATCGAACAGCTCACGTTCGAGCAGGCCTTTCAACAACTGGAGGCGATTGTGGCGCAACTCGAACGCGGTGAATTGCCCCTCGACCAATTGCTGGAACTCTACGCGCATGGTCAACGACTGGTTGCGCACTGCGTGCAGCTCCTCGACCGGGCGGAGCTGCGGGTGAGAGAGGTGAAGGATTAGTGCGCGTCCCCCCCTTGCTACGCAGAGGCGGCCGGCGGAAATCCCCATCTCTACTTCCAAAGATGGTTGGCACAATCCTGAACGTGGTCACAGTGCTGATCGGCACGGCGCTGGGGGTCGCGCTGGGCAACCGCCTGTCGGCGCGGATGCGCGAGACGGTGCTCACCGGCCTGGGCCTGAGCACCGTCGGCTACGCCGTCCTCAACATCGTGGACGCGATGGCCGGCCAGCAGAACGCGCCGTTCAAGTTCATCGTCATCCTGCTGAGTATTCTCATCGGCGGCGTGGTTGGCGAGTGGATGGACATTGACGGGGCGTTGCATCGCTTTGGCGCGGCGCTGGAGCGGCGCTTCGCCAAAAGCGATGACGCCGAGCGCACTGCGCGCTTCATTCGCGGCTACGTCGCCGCCAGCCTGGTGTTCTGCGTCGGGCCGATGACCATCCTCGGCTCGATCCAGGATGGCCTGAGGGGGGACTACTCGCTGCTGACCATCAAGAGCACGCTCGACGGCTTCGCCGCGCTGGCCTTTGCGGCGTCGCTGGGCATCGGGGTGGGCTTCTCCGTCATCACCATCGTTGTGGTGCAGGGGGGCATCGCCCTGCTGGCCGGCCAGCTCCAGGGCTGGTTGACCGCGCCGATGCTGGCCGTGCTGTCGGCCACCGGCGCATTGCTCATTATCGGCATTGGCCTCACCCTGCTCGACCTGAAGAAGATTCGGCTGGCCAACTACCTGCCCGCGCTGGTGATCGGGCCGGCCATTGTGGCCGCGCTCGGCGCATTCGGATTGCCGGGCTTCGCCTAGCGCTCATCCCGCCGCCCGCGGAAGATCAGGCGGATCGGCGTGCCGAGGAAGGTGAAGGCTTCGCGCAGGCGGTTCTCCAGGAAGCGCTGGTAGGTGAAGTGCACCAGTTGCGCGTCGTTGACGTGAAAGACGAAGGTGGGCGGGTTGACCCCCACCTGCGCGGCCATGTAAATCTTCAGGCGTTTGCCGGCGCGCGTCGGCGGCGCGTGCCGTTCGCTGGCTTCGCGCACGATGCGCATCAGGTCGCCGGTCGGGATGCGCATGGCGCGCGCCTCGTTCACGCGCAGGGCGGTCGGCAGGATGTGGTCGGTGCGAAAGCCGGTCTTGGCGCTGACGAACAGCACCGGCACATAGGCCATGAAGTTCAGCCTTTCCTGGACCAGCTTCAGGAAGTCCTGCATCTTGGCCGTCAGCAGGCCCAGCCCTTCCACCGGCTGCGCCGCGCGGGCCACCTTCTCCGCGCTCTCGATCAAATCCCACTTGTTGACCACGACGACCACGCCCTTGTTCTCGTCGAGGATGTAGCCGGCGATGTGTTCGTCCTGGGCGACCACGCCTTCGGTTGCGTCGAGCAGCAGCAGCGCCACATCGCTGCGCTCAACCGCCTTGAACGCGCGCAGCACGCTCCACTTCTCCACGCCGGGGGTGATGCTGCCGCGCTTGCGGATGCCGGCGGTGTCTATCAGGGTGATGGGGGTCACGCGCGTCGGGTGGGGCGTGACGCCTGAATCGTCGCGGATCGCCCCGTCGGCCTCCGCTTCCACGAACTCGATGCGCGTGTCAATGGCGTCGCGCGTGGTGCCCGGCACGTCGCTCACGATCACCCGCTCCTCGCCGATCAGGCAGTTGAATAGCGAAGACTTGCCGACGTTGGGGCGGCCCACCAGCGCAATCTTGACCGATTCATCCGGCGCGGCTTCCTCCGCCGGCTGGGGTGGGATGGCCGCGACGATGGCGTCGAGCAGGTCGCCGACGCCGTTGCCGTGGATGCCGCTGACGGGATAGACCTCGCCCAGGCCGAGCTTATAGAACTCGACGCTGGCGTCGCGCGGTGCCTGCGCCTCGGCCTTGCTCGCTGCGATGATGATGGGGGGCGTGGATTTGCCCTGGCGCTGGCGTTGGCCGATCAGCTTGCGCAGGATTTCGGCCACGGCTTCGTCGGCTGCCGTCAGTCCGGCCTGCGCGTCCACGGTGAACACAAGCACATCGGCCTCGGCGATGGCGATCTCGGCCTGTTCGCGAATCTCGCGCACGAAGTCCACCGATGCTTCGGCGAGCGCCGGCTTGTCCTTGCTGCGCAACGGCTCCAGCGGCTCGATGCCGCCGGTGTCCACCAGCGTGAACTCGACGCCGCGCCATGCGACCGGCGCCTGAATGCGGTCGCGCGTGGTGCCGGGGCGGTCGTCCACCACCGACAGGCGTTCGCCGATCAGCCTGTTGAACAAGGTGCTCTTGCCGACGTTCGGGCGACCAACGAGCGCGACGAAAGACTTCTTCATGACGAAAAACGGCCGCGAGGGCGCATGACCAAAGTGTATCGCAGGTCTATGCGCCTACCGCAGCCGTTGTGCGTCGGGTGTGATGGGATTCAGCGCCGACCGGTGTTGCGCGTGGGAGTTGTGCGCGGCGGCGCGTTCGGGTCAAGCCCGTAGCGCGCGACTGCGGCGGCGGCAGCCGCGCCAAGGATGGGGCCGATGATGTAGATCCAGATGTTGTCCAGCTTGCCGGCCACGATCGCCGGACCGATTGAGCGCGCTGGGTTCACGCTGGCCTCGCTGATGCCGCCCCCGCCCAGGATCACCATGGCCAACGTCAGGCCGATCGCCAGGCCGGCGAAATCGCCCGCTTTGCCGTAAGCCGCGCCCATCACTGCCACAAAAGCCAGGAAGAACGTCAAGATCACCTCGGTGAACAGCGCGCCGATAGAGTTGGTGGCGGCGGCGTTGTAGCTGAACGCGCCGAAGTAGTTAGCTGCGGCGCTGGTGACGCCGTTCTGCGTCACGGGTGACAGGATGCTGTTCAGCGCTAGCGCTGCGACCAGGCCGGCGATGATCTGCGTGATGATGTACGTTGCGGCTTTGGCCCAGTCCATGTTGCCGGTAATGGCGATGGCGGTCGTCACCGCCGGATTGAGATGCGCGCCGCTGACTTTGCCGATCGAGTAGGCCGCGAAGATCACGGCGAGGCCGTGGCCTAGTGCTGGCAAGACCGTCCCCGCTGCGTAGCTGGGCGCGGTTTTTGCGAACCATACCGTCCCCGAACCGATGAAGACCAGCGCAAATGTGCCAATGAATTCAGCCAATAAGGCTTTCCAGTTGATCATGTATGCTCACTCCTTCTCCTGTGATTGATATTTCGTTGATCTGACGACAGAGACAACACCGCCCGCAGGCTAAAGTGCCGTGACGATGGTGACGCATTCTCAGCTTTTGGTCAACGCATGCACGGCGCGCACGGCCTCGTCGCAGCGGTCGGCGGCCACGATCATGCTGATCGCACATTCGGACGACCCTTGCGCGATGGCAAACACGTTGATGTTCTGCGCGCCCAGCGCGCTGAACACGCGGCCGCTGACGCCGGGCGTCTCGCTGATGCCCATTCCGACGGCGGTGATGATGGACGCCTCATCGAACGTCTCGATCGGATTGATTTCGCCGTGTTCCATCTCTCGACGGAATTCGGCGCTCAGTTCGGCGGCCACACTCGGCGCAGCGGTTTTCGGGATGACAAAGCAAATGTTCTGCTCAGATGACGCTTGCGAGATCATCAGCACGCTGGTGTTTGTGCGCGCCACAGCCATGAACGTCCGTCCGGCGATGCCCGGTACACCCTTCAACCCGCCGCCCGATACGGTCATCATGCTCACGTCCTTGATGGCGGTCACTGCCTTGATGACGCTGCTGCTCGGCGCGAGGTCGCTGCGATGCACGATGAGCGTGCCCGGATGCGCCGGGTTAAAGGTGTTCTTCACGCGCAGGGGGATGTTTTTCTCCACCAGTGGCGCGATCGTCATAGGATGTAGCACCGATGCGCCGAAGTAAGCCAGCTCGCTCATCTCTTGCGCGGTCAGCACCTCGATAGTGCGCGCGTTCGGCACGATGCGCGGATCGCCTGTCAGGACACCGTCCACGTCGGTGTAGTTATAGACCTCGTCGGCATTCAGTACTGCGGCGATGATGCTGGCGCTGTAGTCGCTGCCGCCGCGCCCAAGCGTGGTGGGCACGCCGGCCGGTGTGGCGCCGATGAAGCCGGTCACGACCGGCGTCACGCCGGCCTGCAACAACGGCATCAATCGTGCGGCCACCCGCTCGCGCGTGGGGCCCATCAGCGGTGTGGCCGATTGGTAACGGTCGGTGGTGATGATGAAGTCGGTGGCGTCGAGCGGCTCGGCCATTACGCCGATGCTGCGGATCGCGCCGGCCAGGATGCGGGCGGCCATGCGTTCGCCCAGGCCGGCGATGGCATCGAGCGCGCGCGGGGTGACTTCGCCCAACACGCGCACGCTGGCGCAGAGCATCTCGAAGCCGCTGAGCAGGTGGTCAATCTCCTCACCGATGCGTTGGCGCTCGTCGGCGTTGCTGATGGTCGCTTCGATCGCGGCGTGGTGTTTGTCGGCTAGCATGCGACGAGCGCGCGGGTAGCTCTCACCGTCGCCGGCGGCGGCCGACCGTGCTGCGTTCAGCAGCAAGTCGGTCACTTTGACTGTGTCGCGTGGGTCTGCTGATTTGCCCATCGCGGATGTCACGACCGCCACGTGATCCCAGCGCATGGTCGCATCGCGGACGATTTGTGCGGTTTGACGGATTGCGGCGCCGTCGCCGACGGACGTGCCGCCAAATTTGAGGACTGCCAGTGACATGGTGCGTTGTTGAAAAAGCGCTGCAGATTATAGCCAGCGCTATTGAATGCGCACCAAACCACTGCTACAATCGAAGACAGGAAATCGCCCCTATAGCTCAATGGATAGAGCGCCGGCCTCCGGAGCCGTAGATCGCAGTTCGAATCTGCGTAGGGGCAAAAGAGGGGCGAACTTCTTGGCTCAAAGAAGTTCGCCCCTCATTATTATCGTTCGACCGAAACGCCGCCGGTTGAGTGAGCGGTGGATGTGGGAGCAAGCATCGCGATCGGCGCGGCTATTGTCCGGCGCAGCGCTTCTAAGCGATCCAGCTCTGCCAGCAGGCGAATTTGTCGAACGCGGAAGGATTCGGCTTGCACCCCGTCTGCCCAAGTCAAGTCGTGATGAATGCTCGTCAGTTCCTTTCTCAGGTAGGCGATCGTTTCATCGAGTAATTGTCTGTTCATGGTGATATTGGAGGAGTGGTCTGCCAAAAGCCGGTTGCGGGCGCTCACAGCAGTGCATATTTCCCTGGAAACGCTTTCATCGCGAGTCTCGCAATAACCTTACTGTGAACGTATGAAATCTGAGTAAATACTAAGTTAAGCATCCTTTTGCTTACTGCTTCACCTTTTCTTTTCGTGGAATTAACTTTTAGTTAATAGAATATGCCTATAGAGGTTATTTAACATGGCAAGTTCTCCACGGGTTCGCTCCGTGCTAGACCATAGCATAGATGAAATTCGTAACGATATTCTCCGCATGGGGAGCTTCATCGGAGAACAGATCGTCAATTCTGTTCGCGCACTCAAGGATCGCGATCTGTCGCTGGCGCATCGGGTCGTTGAATCCGATCAGCGCATCAACGAGCTACGTTACCGGGTCGAGTCTGAGTGTGTGCGTACGATTGCGACGCAACAACCGGCGGCGAAAGACCTGCGCTCTATCATCGCTGCCATTCACATGGCCGGCGAACTGGAGCGCATTGCCGACCACGCGAGCGGCATTGCTTCCATCGCCATTCGAATTGGGGATGAGCCGTTGGTCAAGCCGCTCATTGACATCCCCCGCATGCAAGAAATTGCCTGTGAGATGGTTCGGGATGCGCTGGATGCGTTCGTGCAGATGGACGCTGAAGCTGCGAAGGCCGTAGCAGCCCGCGATCAGGAAGTGGACGATCTATATGTGCAGGTTCTGCGCGAGCTACTGACGTTCATGATGCAGGATCCAAAGACGATCACACAGTCGACGTATCTGCTGTGGGTTGCCCACAACCTCGAGCGTATCGCCGACAGAGCGACCAACTTGTGTGAACGCGTGATCTTCGCCGCGACTGCGGAGCTGGGGGATTACAAACCGGGTCGAACCGAATGATGTGCCGTCGTTGTGCGCAGCCGATCGAGTCGCAGGCTGGCGTTCGGTGCATGTAACGGTGACAGAGATATGCCCAAGGTTCTGATTGTCGAAGACGAAACGATTCTGCTCGATTTACTGGCCAAGCACCTGGAGAGCGAAGGTTACACAGTCATCACGGCTACGAGTGGCGATGACGGTTTGGAGATTGCGCGGCGTGAGCAACCGGATATCTGTGTGTTGGATGTGATGCTGCCTGGCTTGGATGGCCTGTCGCTGTGTCGCATCCTGCGGCGTGAGTCGGACATGGCGATCATTCTGCTGACCGCGCGCGCTGGTGAAATAGATCGCGTCATTGGGCTGGACAACGGCGCCGACGACTACGTGGTTAAGCCGTTTAGCTTACCCGAGCTGACCGCGCGTATCCGAGCCGCCTTGCGGCGCACACCCAAGCGCATGGATAGCCTGCTGCGAGCCGGCGACGTGCAGCTCGACCTGGTCTCGCGACGAGTCTTCCTGGGTGACAAAGAGATCAAGCTCAGTCACAAGGAGTTCGAGCTGCTCGCCACACTCATGCGCAACAAAGGCGCCGTGCTCTCCCGCGAGTTTCTCATCACGCAGGTGTGGGGTTATGACTTCGACGGTGACGTGCGCACGGTAGATGTGCACGTACGTTGGCTGCGCGAGAAGATCGAGAAAGACCCATCTCACCCCGAACACCTGCAGACCGTGCGTGGGGTGGGGTATCGCATAGACTGAACGTTCATTGCCCTTCGCGCAGCTTGCGAATCTGATCGGCAATCCGTGTCTCGTCGAGCTGCGCATCCGACGTGGCCTCGCCCCCCTCGGCCTGAGCCATGCTTGAGGTTGGAGATGGTTGGGGCGTAGGAGACAAGCGCTGCCGTGTGTGCGTGACTTGCTGACGAGCCTCCACTTCATCCAACAAGCGCTGCAGTTCGGCGATCTCATCCCTCAGCCGGCCGGCCAGCGCATCGTCCCCGCGCTTTTCTGCCCCGGCCAGATCTTCTCGCAGGGTCTCGAGTTGTGACCGCGCTTCGTCTAGCAACCTGTCGCGGCGCCGGTTGGACGATGCCCGCGCTGGGCCTCCGCAGAAGGCGCTGCCTACAGTCGAGCGAATGAGCAATTTCACGCGGTCGAGGAACTTCATCGGGCACCGAAGAGCGACAGACGTTGGCCATTCATGTTGGCTGCGGCGTCGGAGCACAGATACAACATCGCGCCGGCGATGTCCTCGGCTGTGGTGAACTTTGCATAGTCGGCGTCGGGCTTTTCGGCGCGCATTTGTGGTGTGAGGATGGCGTTAACGAGGATGATATTGGCGGTTGCGCCGGTGCCCCTGAATTCGTCGGCCAGGGCCAGGGTAAGCGTCTCGCTGGCCGCCTTGCAGGCTGCGTAGGCAGCGTTCGTGTGTGAGGGCTTTTGGGCCTGTGGTGAGGACACCAGGATGAAGCGGCCGCGGCTGGCCTTGAGCGGCTCGACAAAGGCGCGCATCACGTTCCATGTCGTCTCAATCAGGAGCTGCTTCAGCAACACCCAGTCGTCGTCGGGGAACTGAGCGATCTTCTGCCCGCCGCGGTAGCCGCCGACGAGGTGGAGCACAGCGTCCACGCGCCCGTGTCGTTGCTGGATTTGCTCCGCCCATGTGTGCGTCTGTTCTGCGTCGAGCAGGTCCACCGTGGCCCGATGATGCCTTTCCGGCGGCGCACCGAGCGACGCGATGAGCGCGTCGAGCTTGGATGCATCTCGGTCCACCAACGACAGCGCTGCGCCGGCGCGTGCGAAGGCCTCGACGACCGTGGGGCCGAGGCCGCCAGTTGCGCCGGCGATGGCGACGACTCTGCCGTCCAGGGGTGTGTTCATCATAGATGGATTATAGGATGGGGTACGGCTGCTCTGTGCCGTCGAGTTGAACAGACGGGATGCATGGCCGCGCAGCTGGGATGCAAGTGAGGCGATATCTCCATGCCATTACAATCTTCAGACACTGATGTGCGAATTGTCTGATGCCTCGCCGACATTGACCTCGAAAGCCGCCGAACGCGGTAATCCATCGTTCGTGTGGCGCGCAGGTCAGGAGCGCCGATTGGCTATGCTGAATGCGGCGGCGCCGTTAGCCGGCAAGCGCGTGCTGGAGTTCGGCTGTGGCATCGGCACCTATATGCGCGAGATCCGCCGCTACACGCCGCACGTGTTCGGCTTCGATATCGAAATCGAGCGGTTGCAGACCGGTCGCGTGCTGGGGGTGGAGGGGCTACTGGCTGCTGCGGCTGAGCGGCTGCCGTTCGCGGATAACGCGTTCGACGTGGTGTTCAGCAACGAGGTGCTCGAACACGTTCAGGACGACCGCGCGGCTTGTCGCGAAATTGCACGCGTGCTGTGCCCTGGCGGCCGGGCGGTGATCTTTGTGCCCAACCGGCTGTATCCCTTTGAGACGCACGGCATCTACTGGCGCGGCCAATATCATTTCGGCAATAAGCCATTTGTGAACTGGTTGCCGGACGCGGTTCGCAACACGCTCGCGCCCCATGTGCGCGCCTACACGTCGCGACAGCTGCGCGCGCTGTTCGACGGTACGCCCGTGCGCCTGGTCTTGCATACACAGGTGTATCCGGGCTTCGACAACATCGTCGCGCGCACCGGCGTCGCCGGTCGGGCCCTACGTGCAGCAGCGCATGGGTTCGAATCGTCGCCATTGCGCGTATTCGGGCTCTCGCATCTGCTGGTGGTGGAGAAAGTGTGATGCCGCGCGTGCGCCAGCCAATGCTGTCCGACTTCATCCTGCTGGTTGCGCTGATGTTTGTCGTCTTCACGCTGGGTCAGGCACTAGTCGAATACCTTGCCCTGGCTGGCGAAGCGATTCGCTATCCCTATCCGCTTGAGTATGGTGAAGGCCCGATGCTCGATCAGGTCATGCGGCTGGTGCACGGCGAGGCCATCTATCCGGCTGCACTAATGCTCCCGCCGTATCGCGTAACCTATGATCCCCCCCTGTTCCACCTGGTGCAGACGCCGTTCATCTCCGCTGGCAGCCCGGCTTTCACGTTTGGACGTGCTGCATCGCTGATTAGCGCATTGGCCAGCGTGGTCTTTCTAACACTGATTGCCCATCGCCTGACCGATGACTGGATGGCCTCACTCGTCGGGGGATTCTTGCTGCTGGCTTTTCCGCACGTCGCGTTCTGGTCGTTATTCAGCCGGGCCGACACGCTAGCCCTGGCGCTGAGCCTGGCTGGGCTGTATGTTGTCCTGCGATGGTCGCAACACTGGCTGGGCCTGGCGATCGCGACAGCGCTGTTCGTCCTGGCGATCTATACGCGGCTCAACTTCGTCCTGGCCGGCCCGGCGACGGCAACGCTATGGCTGGCCTCGCAGCGACGACGGCGCGAAGCGCTGGGGTTGCTGGCCGGCGTTGCCGGTGTGTCGCTGGCGATCTTCCTCGCGCTCAATCTCGTCACTGCTGGTGGGTTCTCCCAGCATGTCATCACCGCACGCTTGATCGGCTTCAGCCTCTTTCCGGTGATCGGCCAGTTCATCAATCTGTTCGTGCATGCAGCGTTCGTCATTATCGGGGGCATCCTCTTTTTGGTACTCGAGCGCACTACCGAGCCGACGCGATCCTGGCACTTCGCGCTGATCTATCCGACCGGCGCAGCCCTAGCCGGGCTGACAGCCGGTTTGCCCGACGGCGATGTAAACAGCGTCTACGAGCTGGTTGCTGCGGTGTGCTTGTTGACGGCGGCGACGATCGCCTGGATAGGCCGCAATCCCTGGTTGCGCGTGGTGGCGCTGGCGGTCGTCGCGTTGCAACTGACCGACCTGCGCGATTGGACGCGCGAGGACTACTGGCCGGTCGTCGTCGGCAAGATGCAGATGCAGCGCGAGGTGGCCCAGCTTGCCGAGATGGTGCAGCGCGCCGAAGGCGATGTGCTGGCCGACGAGTTCAACGGTTTGTTGCCCCTGAATGGCCGACGCATCTACATTCAGCCTGCCGAGTTCATGCAGCTTCACCAGGCTGGTCTATGGAGCGACGCGCTGTTGGTCGAAGCCATTCGGCGGCGTGCCTTCCCGGTCATTGCGCTCTATGAACCAATGGGTGGGACGGCGCAAATCGTCCGGCGGTGGACGCCACGCGTGCGCCAGGCCATCTATGCCAATTACGAACAAACCGGCCGCCTGGCCGAAACGCTGATCTATACGCCGAGGCAGTAGCGCGAATCGCTGACAGTGGCAGGGAACTCAAGCAACTGGGCGTAGAACGCGCCGACGACGGACGGGATATATTTCTCACTGATGAAGCGCGTCTCACGGATGGCGGCGTCTCGGTCGCGTAGGCTTCCTCCATTCTCGACGTTACGGCAACTGCGGCTGTCGTCCTTCGATCAAGTCTATCAGCACCGGATACACGATGTCGTCTCGCTGCTCGCGCTGCTGCACATCAATCAGGTCGTGTCGTAGCCCTAGTGACCTGGGAAATTCAAATGTCTCGGTCTGCGCTCCCCGTTGTTGCCAGAGCGGCAGCAGACTGCGCGCCATGTCGTTGTCCACCGAGAGGTCGTTGGCGTTGGTCACGAGCACGACCGACCGGGCAGCCGGTGGACCGGACTCGGCCTGGCGGGCGGCGGCCAACCCCAATCGCATGGTCTCGCCCAGGCCGCGTGTGTTGTTGCCGCGGATCGCATGCTCGAGGGGCACCGGCGCGGTGATGGCGACCGGCGGCACGCGCGGCAGCAAATTGACGGCGAACAAATTTAGCCACACCGGAATGGCGGCGATGCCGAAGAACGGCGCAACCGTCACCACCCGCTCCACGTCGCCACGATTCTGGAACACCCAACTGGCCAGTGTGCCGCCTGCAGACAGGCCCAGAACATACACGCGCTGGCCCAGCCCGCGCGCGATGTCTATTGAGGTATCAGCCAGGTCACGATACTTCTCGGCGGTGAGCGCTGACAGGTCGGACGGGCTTCTCCCCTTATACACATGGTAGGGGAAGCGCGCAATCAGCACGTTGTAGCCGAGGTCGAAGAATTGCTCACCCAGCTCCACGAATTGACGCGGGCAGTTGGTCAAGCCGTGATAGAGCACGATCACCTTCTCGGTCTGGGCGCCGTGCGTCATCAACCGGGTGTGACATTCCGGCAGCAAGGGCAGCGCGTCTTCCTCTGCCTCGATTTGCGCCAGCCTGGCCAGCGCCTCGTCGTAGCTCGCAGCGGGGTTTGGCCGAGAGGTGAGGCCGGTGGTCGAGATGGGCACGATGCCGATCGGCAGCAGGATTAGCCCGATGATCGCCAGCGCGACGCCAATGCCGCGCAGGATGCGCGTGATGCGTGAGCGCGGCGCAGTCTCTTTGAACGTGCCGGTGTGCAAGTAGCCCAGGATGCCGCCGACGATCGCGCTGACCAGGCCGGTGATCCACCCCACGCTGAACCAGCTTACCAACGTCGCGCTAGGCAGCAGCAGCAAGCCCTCCAACGGGTTGACGACCTCGTCTACGAAGGGCATGGGCCTGCCGGTCAAAAAACTCAGGATGGCAGTGAGATACCAAACGAACGGATGGACGATCAGGCCGATGAGCAGGCCGGCGATGGCGCCACGCAGGACGCTGATCTGCGACGCGTCACGCAGCAAAATGGCCCAACCGATCGCGCCGGCCGCCGCCCAGACCAATATGGCGATGACGATCAGTAGCGTGGCGTACTCGATGCCACGGCTCAGCACCAAGAACATGCTCAACGCGCCGGCCAGCGCGAACGAGACGGCGGCCAGGATGATCCAGCCGCGCGGAGTGAATTGCTTCAACATGGGTATCTCCGTGTGCGCTATCGCTTTATGGGCAACTGACCGTCCCGCGCCGGCAGTGCACGTTGTTCACGGGCTTGAATTGGATATAGTCGGCGAACCAGTCGCGCATGCGCACTTTGTCCACCTTCATTGAGTAAAACTCCCCGAAGGCGAGCACGGTGTGCAGCACGCCGGCGCCGACGTAGCTGCGGAAATTCGGCAACGCTTCCAGCTCGCCCAGGAAGGCATCGCGCTGTCGGTGCCAGTTGGCTGCGTCGCCGCCGGCTAGAGTGTAATACCCCATCTGGAAAGTGTCGGCGGCGTGAGTAAATTGGCCGAAGCGGTGCTGAGGGAAGTAATTCGCCGTCGCTGTGTAGATCGCGTTGATGGTAAACGTTTCCGGATCCGCCTTCGCCAGTTCTGGGATGAATGGGGGCAGGTTGGCGTAGATGTTCCACACTTTGAGCGGCTCCCAGCCGGGCGGCACGACGCCGACGAAGCCATCGCCGAATTGCGCGATGTGCGCCTGGGGATAGCGCTGCATCACGTTGGCGGCGTGGTAGATCGCGCCGATGGCGCCGGCGCTGCTGCCGACGACGAGTACTTCCTTCGGCGAAGGGTAATTCGCGTAGGTCCAGGCCAGCGCTGCCTGCGCGTTGATCGCGCCGCGGTGGTGGATAGACACCGTCGAGCCCAATGCGCCGGGATATTCTACGTCTGTCGCGCCGGCGTGCACGTCGCCTGAGCAGTAGGGGATGAAGACAATGTTGTAGCTTGCGACCGGGTTATCGGGGCGGTCGAAGTCGAAGATGCCTTTGAACTTGCGCAGCTCGTCCAGGGTGATCGTTTTGTTCCAGCCGGGCGCGATCTCGGCACAGGTCGTCACCGACCAGCACGCGCCGCCGGCCTGGAAGTAGATCATCAGCTTGTCTGGGTCTGTCCCCGCGCGGGCATACCAGCGATATGGCTCGCCGAAGGCGCACATCGCGCCTTCCGGTCCGGCGATCTCGCGCCAATACTTCATGGACTTTGGCGGCACAGTGAGCGGTGTGGCGCAACCGGCAAGCACCTGACAAGTCAAACCCGCCGCTATCAACAGCCGTGAAGCAAAGGCGGGCAGGGGCGAGTCGCCTCTGATCTGTGCGCGCGTCATACGCGCAGTGTAGTGGACAAGGAGAGACTATGTCAAATCGAGCGCGATGAGTGTGATGACAAGCGCGCCCGCCTGAAACAGCCGCATCCTGCGACAGGCTTGGGATGCCCTCCCGCGTAAAGGCGAGCAGTGACTCGCTCGGTGACTATGGCGGCGAGAGCAATGCCTCGATACTCGGCTCGCTGCCCGGCCAGCGTGCAATCTCGTTGATCGGCTGATCGGGGAACCACCTGGCGAAGATGCGGGCGTATCCGCCATCGGCCAGCATGTCCTGCAACGTCAGGTTCACCAGGTCTCTCAACGCTGAGTCGTTTGTGGGCAGGGCGATCGCCAGCGGCGTATCGGCCGATACGAACGTGGTGATGCTGAAGTCCATGACGCGCTCGTTCGCGCCGGTGCGCCGGACGCCGCCGATAGCCATCTCGACCCTTCCGCCATCGAGTGCTGCGGCGAATTGATCCGCCGGCAGCGGCGTGAATTGCGCCTGTGCCGGGTTGCCGAACCAGCGGCGCGCCATCTCGCGCACAAGTTCAACTTCATAGCCCGCCGGCTCACCGTTTGCGTCGGCGACCGAGAACGGCGCCGCTTGCGGGTCGAAGCCGACGCGCACGACGCCGGATTGGCGGATCACGCTCAGCGTATCGCGCAGCGTGATCGAATCCGGCAGGCTGACCAGTTGCAGCGCGGCGGGTTGGGCGATTGTCTCGATCGGGTCAGGTGGCGCGCCGAACCACTTCTGATGTAGTGCGCCGAAGGTGCCGTCGGCGATGATCGTAGTCAGCGTAAGGTTGACCAGATCGGCCCAATCTGAGTCGTTGTGGGGCAACATGATGGCGACCGGTTCAACCGTGAACACGGTAGCGATGGCAAGTGCTGGATCGCCGGCGGCTGTGGCGCGCAGCCGCCGCCACCGGCCAGCCACGGCATCGGTTGCGCCGGCCAGCAAGTCGTTGACTGCAGCGCGGTATGAGTTGCGCGCCTGAAGCGACACGGTGATGTTTGCGGTGCTCTGCGCATCGCCGAGTGCGACGGCCGAGGGGAAGTCTATATACGTGACCGTGCGCCGGGCCAGGCTGGGGAAGTCGGCGAACTCGCCGGCCCGCACCAGCAGCGCTTCGCCATCGTAGAGATACGTCAGACCGAAGTCCACTTCCGCTTCGGCCGATCGGGTGTGGATCAGGCTGCCGAGCGCCAGGTCTACCTCGCGGTTCTTCACTTTGCTCGGCGCAGATTGCGACGTGACCTGCACGAATTCGACGTTGCGTTCGCTGCCCAGCCAGCGGCGGGCGAACTCGCGCGCCAAATCTACATCCATGCCTTCCAGTTCGCCGCCGGCATTCACGCGCGATAGCGGCGGCGCGTCGTAGCGAATGCCGACGCGAATTTTCGTCCGCTGCTTGACGCGCATAGCCGTCGAGACCGTCGGCGGCGCGGCGGTGGGCGCGATCCCTGGCACGACCACGGCCGGCGTGGCTGCCAGGCGTGCGATCTCGCCAACACCGACGAGATCGCCCAGGTCTACGCGGGGCAGGTCGGCGCATGCGGTGAGTGTCAATGCGCAGGCAAGCAAGCAAGCCAAAAGACGCTTCGTCCTTATCCTCATCGCGCGCGACTGTATCACACCCCTCGGATACAATCTCGACGAAACTTCGCCGCGGCCGTTGCGCTGCGGCCTTTTGCGATGGAGGGAGTGTGGATGACGAGGTCCATGTCTGCATCGGTGCACAAAGCGCGGGCTACGGTGGAGATTCGCAAAGCCACACCGGTGGATGGCGATGTGTTGTGTGATCTAATCTGCGCATTGGCCGATTACGAGCAGTTGCCGCGCCCGGACGAAGCGGCACGCGAACGGCTGAAGCGCGATGCGTTCGGTGAGTCGCCGCGATTCGATGCCTGGCTGGCTGAGGTGGATGGCCGGCCGGTGGGTTACGCAATCACGTTCTTCACCTACTCGACTTTCTTGGCCCTGCCGTCGCTCTATCTCGAGGATATCTTTGTGCTGCCCGAATACCGCTCGCAGAGGATCGGCGCTGCGTTGTTCAAGCACTGTGCCAAAGTGGCATGTGATGCGGGGTGCGGGCGAATGGAATGGCAGGTGTTGCACTGGAACACACCGGCGATCGAATTCTACGAACGCATGGGCGCGACGCGCCTGCAGGGCTGGCATCCTTATCGCCTGACACGCGCCGATCTGGAGAGCATCTTGCTGGATTGAGTTGGGCGCGGCGCTGGGCTACTCGCCGATGAATTCGACCGATTGGCCGGAGGGCAGGCGCAGGACGGTTACATGCTGCTTCATGCCCAGGTCTTCCTGATCCAGCTCGATGGTCTGACCGGCCTCGACTAAAGCCCGCGTCAGCGCCTCCAATTCGGTTACGTTGAAGCCGAACTGAATCGTGCCGTCGAGGTGCTCGTCTATGCCGGTCGCGCGCTGCAGCACCAATTGAGCGCCGTCGGTCTCGAACACGACGATGTTCTCGTCTTCGTAAGCGATGGGCAGTTCCAGTATGTTCGCGAAGACATGTCGGTTGGCCGCCAGGTTCTTCGACCACACGGCGACGTAGCTGATTCCGAGGACTGGCATGAGCCGATTGTAGTTGAACTGGGAGCGCTGAGGGTAGCATCGGCTCCCTCGCAGGCGGTTAGCCGCTCATCTCCGCCAGCTCCCGATACACCCCCAGCAACTTATCTACGACCTTCGGCCAGGCGTAGGCCTCGGCGTAGCATGAGGCGGCATGACCCATGCGCCGGCGACGAACGTCGTCATCCATGAGCTTCTCGATGGCGCGGGCTAATTCTGCCGGGTCGTTCACCTTCACCCGCAGGCCGGTCTTGTTGTGTTGCACCAGCACGCTCAGCCCGCCCACGTCCGACGCGATCACCGGCGTGCCGCAGGCCATCGCCTCGAGCGCGACCATGCCGAACGACTCGTAATGAGACGGCATCACCAGCATCTCGGCG
>CALGMA010000016.1 GCA_937959265.1 uncultured Anaerolineae bacterium
GTGCCGATGTCGAGGAAGCGGCCATCGTGGAAGGTGACGGTTTGCACCAGCAACCCTGCCTCTACAGCGGCGTGCATCACGTGCGCCATACCGAATTCCTGTGAGGGCGCGCCGTTCGTTTGCAGATGTTCGCGCAGATACTCGTGCATGAACTGTGTGAAGCCCGGCGCCCAGGCCGCGATCATCCAGGAGTGGGACAGGTGCGGCACGCGCTGCTTGATATAGTATCGGCGCACACGCCCCGACTCATCCAGCTCCGCCATGTCATCCACGAGATGTTCGGGAAGCGGAAATAGGCCCAAGACAAGATCGGCTTGGGTTGCCTCTTGCCGGGCGATCAGATGGCTGAACGCGTCATCGGGGTGAAACAAGATGTCCGGGAACCCCATGGCCACGATCGCATCTTGCACGAAGGGATATGCCGTGTCAAGCGAGAATGGCGGGCCGTAAGGTAGTCGCGCGACCACGTAAGCCAAGCTCAAATCGAGCATCTCGGCCCCATCTTTGTAGTAGGCAGGGATGTCCCATTTGCCCTCGCGGATCACGAGTAAGGCTCTGCGGATCCCGGCCAGTCGCATCCGCTCCAACAAAAAATGAGAGACGGCCTTGGGACGCACGCTTCCATCCGCACCTGGTATGGCAATGGGAAAGAGTTCCTTGCTGCACGGCAACGGCGAGAGGCGCGTCGCTCGGCCGGCCATCGGCACGAGTCCAATCACTTCACGCTGGGGCATGGTTGATGGGAAACGAAGGTCAATCAGCTATCTTTTCATATACGCCGATCTGCGTGCTGCTCTCTGCGGTGAATGGCGCGCGGCTCCAGTTGCTCCACCGCTCGCGAAGCTTCATCCCGGCCAGGCGCGCCATCAAGTCCATCTCCGACGGATGCACATAGCGCAGCCAGTTAGGCCTGAATTTGATGCCATCTGGCGTCAGCTCGATATGCTGAGTGCGCAATACCTGATTGACGGGATCGAGCATACCGACGCGAAACCCCACAACGTTCTCGCCCACTTTAGTGGTCACAACTTCTTGAAATTGGTGAAAGCGCGTCCGGTCGTGCACGAAGGCCTCGACGACGAATACCCCTCCCTTGCGCAGGTGGCGCGCTGCATTCTTGAAGCATTCGACCTGCACATCCTGCGGGCCGAGCAAGAAGAGCGTAGTGAACGCGATGAAAACCAGTGAGAAGGTACCTGCTTCCCCAATCGAGTCCTTTGTGCAATCGCCGACGATTGCGGTGATCTTATCTGCACCGGGCTTGGCCCACATCCTCCTCAGCATCTCTTCGGAGTTGTCTATGCCATACACCTTCAGGCCGCGCTCAGCGAGCGGCAGCGCGAGGCGTCCTGTGCCGATCCCGAATTCCAGGACCGGTCCATTGCCGGCCAAGGAAGCCAGTGTCTCGCTTACAACGCCGAGATCGTCACGATCCTGGAAGAGCTCATCGTAGATGTAGGCCCAATTGTCCCCGTAATTACTCAAACCAACTTTAGCCATGGTAGCACCCCTCACCTTGCTTGTCGGAATATATCGGGTATCTGTATCTTCACCGGTACACGTGCCGATGCTTAGCAGCGCTTGACGATCATTCGGAATTGGCCCTGCGAGCAATCAGGCTCAGAGTGGGAAACGTGCGTTCTGCTCCTCGCGCAATCGGTCGCATAGGCGCCCGGCAGGCAGCTCGACATCGTCATAGGTGAGCACTTGGTCTTTGGCAATATCGCGCTTCAACTGGCAACCTACAGCAATGCCCATCGGCAGTAAATTCTCAGCCCGGACGACATCTGCGTTTTCGCATTGGCCATAGGTCATGTAGTAGCCGATGCCGTCGAGCACTTCGCCTGCCTGGAGATCCCGCTTGGCCGTCGCTACGACCTCGACGACGGGTCCTCCGAGGGGGGTTGCTGCGGCATCTTTGAAGAGCACGGCGCGCGCGATCGAAAGCGGCACCTCCATGTAGCACAGGTGAAACGGCGTGACGAAACAATACAGCGGGCCTTCACCCATCTTATACAAGTCAAGGTAGCGATGCTGAGCTGGGTCTTCATGCTCGGCTAGGACGTAGATCCCGGCGCCGGGCTTCGCTCCCAGGGCGTAATCTATCGCGCCACCGCACGCTCGTAGTTCGTCAATATCGTACATCTTGAGGTGCTCGGGCTCATCAACATATCCGGTATAGGGGAACCCGCGCATGCCCCGCTGCAACACGCGCATACCGGTGGCATTGGCGACGACAGCTTGCTCATAGGCGATCTTAGTGCCATCGGCGAAGCTCGTCACCATATAAGGTTGCTGTCCCCACTTCTTGGCGAAACCTTCCTGAGTCGTCGGCGTGCGGTAGTGATCCATCATCCCCTTGATATTGCCGCACAGCAACGGTTTCATACCGAGCGACTTCACAAAGCGGTATAAGTTCAACTCGGCAGCCGGCTGGTCGCCGTCAATGTTGGTAAAGACCACGCCGGCTCTCTCGGCGTAGGCCTTGAGGATCGGCCCCAGCGTGCCGTCCAGCTCTGCATTGGAGAGGATCACGTGTTTGCCCGTGTGGATTGCTTCCAGAACAACGCGCGCGCCGAACTCCACTTGCCCAGTCGCCTCGACGAGCGCCTCGATGTTGCCGGCTTTGCACAACAGCGTCGGGTCGGATGTGATGGCATATTTGCCTTCGACTATTGCCCGCTCTAGCTGGCCTTCCGTCTCGACCTGGCGTATGTGCCCGGCTTCTACGCCGGCCTGGATATACGCATCCCTTGCATGATCGAGCGTGCGATTCGCAATCGCCGCGATACGCATGCCGGGCACCGCTTTGATGATTTGCCGGGTGATCTGATGCCCCATGAAACCTGCACCGACGAGGCCAACATGGATGGGGTTATTGGCGTCAGCACGCGCTTGTAACGCTTTGTCGACGATGATCATGGTGAGTCTCCTCCATGTTACCGCGCTTCAGATGCCAAAGAGCGGCCAAGATTTGTCTTTGTCCGAGATGGCGCTGATTGCAAGCGGCCACTCAATGCCGAATGCAGGATCATCGGGTCGAAAGCCGCGTTCGCATTCGGGCGTATAGAACGCACTTGCTGAGTACATCACCATCGCGCCGTCGGTCAGCGTTTGATAACCGTGGGCGCACATCGGCGGAGCGTAGAGCGCCCGCCCATTCTCTGCCGTTAGTTCGACGCCAAACCATTGAAGATACGTGGGCGAATCCGGGCGCAGATCAACGGTCACGTCGAACACTGCGCCTCGAATGCAGCGGAGGAACTTGGCTTCTTCTGCAGGCGCGATTTGCAAATGCAGTCCCCGCACGGTACCTTTGACGTGGTTGAACGTGATATTGATCTGAGCAATAGCTGGCGTCAGGTCGTGTGACTGGAACTCGTGCGCGCAAAACCCACGCGCGAAGAAGCCGCGATGATCCTCGCGTCGCTCGAGATCAACCACATACACGCCGGGGATCTTCGTCGCAGTGAAAATCATGATAGGCAATAGCGAAAGTCGAAAACCTTTTTGCCGGCAAACAAATCGCGGTTGCGTCTGAATTCGTCCCAGGCTGTCAAGAGGACGAAAACATCGGCCGCTTGCGCGATCTCACGCAGGCTGCCGGCATAAGCGATCGGCAGATGATAGGTGCGGTCGAATACATCGTTCGCCAGTGGATCATATGCGATGATGTTGCCGTAACCGCGATCGAGCAAGCGCTGGATGATCGCTCGTGTAGGCGTATCCCGGATGTCGTCGGAATTCGGTTTGAACGCCAGGCCGAGGACGCCGATGGTGCGAGACGCCGGCGTCTCTGCTGCCACCTTTTCGACCACGAAATCCTTGACGCGTTCGTTCACCTGTAGCACGTGGCGCAGCCCCTGTGCGTCGAAGCCTCGCGTCCTTCCCTGCATATACATCGCTTCGGTGTCTTTGGGTAAACAATAGCCACCGAAGCCGCAGCCCGGATACACGTAGCCCGTCATACCTGCCGGCGCGCCAGACCATCGCTTGTCCTGATGGAGGATCTTGAATGCACGGGCGATCTCGATATCCCCTACCTGATCCGCCAGCATGGCCATCTCGTTGGCAAAGCTAATGAGCGTGGCAAGCAGCGTGTTCGAAAGATATTTGATGAACTCAGCAGTGGTAGGCGATACTGTGTGGATCGGCGCATCGAATCGGGTGTATACCTGCTCCAGCAGGCGCGTGCTCAGCTCATCGTTTGTTCCGATCACGATCCGGTCAGGGTTGATGAAGTCATCCCACGCACGGCCTTCGGCCAAGAACTCGGGGTTGCTGGCGACGCCGACGTCGCGCCCTGCGCGGAATCCCAGCTCTTCGATGAAGGGCACAATGGCGTCGCGAACCGTGCCCGGCGGGATCGTTGATTTGTAAGTCAAGACCCTGAAATTGGTTGTGTCGATCGCTTGCAGCGTCTGTCGCGTCGCTTCCAGGATATAGGTCAGATCCACGCTGCCATCTGTGCCGCGCGGCGTGCCGACACAGTAGAAGATGACCTGCGCCGGACGCACGGCGTCTTCGAGACGATCGGCGAGGATGAAGCCCCGATTGATATGACGGTCGAGCGCCGGCTTCAACCCCGGCTCATGGAACGGCACGACCCCACTGCGATACGATGACATCTTCAAGGAGTCGGCGTCATAGCCATGCACCCGGTAGCCCTTCTCGCTCAGCCCAAGCGCCGTCGTCAACCCGACAAAGCCGAGTCCAATGACTGCAATGTCCATCATGATTGAACCTCGTGTTGCAGAAAGTGCAAGAACCGCTCTACACCGGTATGCACGGCAATTTCAGGATCGAATCCCAGTACTCGACGCGCCTTTTGAATGTTCGGGCACCTGCGATTCGGATTGTGAGTGAGATACTCGGCGTCGGGAGGCGGCGCCAGGCGTAACACCCCGCGATAGCCGAACGCTTTCTGCGCCGCTGTGATGTAGATGTTACCTAGTTCACGAATAGACACTTCCGGGCTATCCATGCCGATGTTGAAATAGTCGAATCTGCCATGCAACAGCACCTTAAGATAGCCGACGACAGCGTCGGCCACGTAGCAGAAAGTCCGCGTTGGCGCGCCGTCGGAGAAGATTTCGATGTCGCGCCCTTCGATGATCGCGCGCGCGAAATCTGCCGGAACACGCCGGTCATGCAGGCTCATGCCCGGGCCGAAGTTGTTGAATGGCCGCGCGATCGTGATCGGCATGCCATACCTTTGTGCGAAGAGATAGCACATCGTCTCGCCGAATCGTTTTGCCTCGTCGTAACATGCGCGTGGGCCAATGCACGACACGTTCCCGCGATATTCTTCATCGGTCGGAATGTGCTCGGGCGCAGGATCGCCATAGATCTCGCTGCTTGAAAGGAACAGAAAGCCCTTGATTGGTTTGTCAGCATAGAAGTCGAGCAGCCGCCGCAGGCCCCACACGTTCGCATCGAGCGTTTCGATTGGATACTTGCGATAGAAGGTGGGCGAGGCGATGGAGGCCATGTGGATGACGTAATCCACCCCTGGCGCGCCTCGAACCTTTGCGACATCGCCTGTGATGATGTCGAAGCTCGATACGTCGAGAAAGCCGGCGTGTTCGGTGCAGAGCTGAGCGACCCAGCGCGATTGGCCGAGCATGAAATTATCCAGCCCGATCACGCGCCGGATGTCCAATCGCTCGCCGAAGCGAGCGAAGAAGTGAAGTAGAGCATATCCGAGGAATCCTGCGCAACCGGTGACGAGGATCGTTGCGCCGGCCAATCGCCCCCTTTCTTCTGGCGAGAGCTTGTTGTGGATATAGTCGAGATCCTCCAACAAAACAGGGTTGTGCATACTCACGTTGCTTACCAAACCTTCCACGGCGCGCCCTGTTGCCATAGTTCCTCCAGCACCACCTTGTCGCGCAGTGTGTCCATCGGATGCCAAAAGCCCTCGTGTTTATAGGCCGATAGCTCGCCATCTTCGGCCAGGCGACGCAGCGGCTCCTGTTCCCAGACGGTTGTGTCACCTTCGATGTAGTCGAAGATGCCCGGCTCGAGGACGAAGAAACCGCTGTTGACCCATGCACCATCGCCTTTGGGCTTTTCATTGAAGGTGTCCACTTTGGTCTGAGCGGCTGAGAGCTGGATCACACCAAAGCGTCCCGGGGGCTGAACTGCGGTGAGCGTTGCCAATGTCTTCTGCGCTCTGTGGAAAGCGATCAGCTTGCCAATGTCCACGTCGCTGACTCCGTCGCCGTAAGTGCAACAGAAGGTCTCGTCGCCTACGTAATCCCGAACGCGCTTGATGCGTCCCCCGGTCATCGTGTTCTCGCCCGTATCCACGAGTGTTACGCACCATGGCTCGACGCCGCTGCGATGAATGTGCGTATGCCCGTTGCGAAAGTCGAACGTGACATCGGAGTGACGCATCAGGTAGCTCGCGAAGTACTCCTTGATCATGTGGCCCTTATAGCCGCAGCAGATCACGAAGTCGTTCAGGCCATAGGCAGCGTAGATCTTCATGATGTGCCAGAGGATCGGCTTGTTGCCGATCTCGACCATCGGTTTGGGCCGCACCGCGCTCTCTTCGCTGATGCGCGTGCCGAATCCACCGGCTAGGATAACGACTTTCATGAAAGTATTCTCTTCTGCAATGCGCAGGGTCAAATCAAGGTCATCTTGACAAGCAACGGGCTATTTGTGTAGCAAGGCGTATCATGGTCCAGCACAATATCAGTTGTAGCGGCGGTAGACTGGCTTGAGCGGCCGGCCTACCAGATAACGCTCTACGCCATCCTCCAGCGCCTGACGATAGATCTTCAATGCTCCGGCCACTGCTTCGATCGTGAAGTCAATATCCGCGTCCGTATGTGAGTAGCTGACGATGAACGATGGACCGATCACCCCGCGTCGAATCAGTTCCTGCATGAAGAGCGCGCGAAAGGCTTGCGAATCCTTTTTATTTTGATCGCGAGTGGCGAACATCAAGTTGCATGGGCGGCCTGGCACGGCCACATAGCCTTGTAAGCTATATTCCTCGATAGCCTGATTGACACCCTTTCTTAGTCGTTCACCTACGCGGTATAAATGCTCAACCACGGGTTCGTTCTCGTAAACGTTCATGGTCGCAATGGCCGCAGCCATGGCGTGGGTCTCCGCGCCGTGAGTGGTGGAGAGCAGAAACACGCGCTCTTTGTTGTGATGGAGGCCACCTAACTCCATAATCTCGCGCTTGCCGGCCAACGCCGAAAGCGCGAAGCCGTTGGCCATTGCCTTGCCCCACGTAGAGAGATCCGGCTCGACGTCGAACAAACGTTGACCACCACCGTTGTGTACGCGAAAGCCGGTGATCATCTCATCGAGGATGAATAGTGCTCCGTTCTGGTGGCATAGCTCGCGCGTCTTATGCAGAAAGCCATCTTTCGGATCGTCGTTCTTGGCCGGCTCCATGATGAGGCAGGCGATGCGACCAGGATGTCGCTCGAATAGATCTTTGACGCTGTCTATGTTGTTATAGCGGAAGGTGACCGTCAGCTCCTTGATGACTTTCGGAATGCCGGCATCCAGCGGCGTGGTACCCATGAACCAGTCGTTATAGGAGAAGAACGGGTGGTCGGCGCATACCGCGATCATGTCCCGGCCAGTGAAGGCGCGGGCCAGCGTGATCGCTGCGGTGTTGACCGTTGAGCCATCCTTGGCAAACTTGACCATATCGGCAGCTGGGATGAAGCTGAGTAAACGCTCAGCGCATTCCACCTCGATCGGCGCCGGGCGGATGAAATTCGTGCCCAGCAGCATCTGTTTGTAAGCTGCTTCGACGATAGATGGATATGCGTGACCGAGTGTTACAGCCCGCAGACCCATGCCATATTCGATGTACTCGTTGCCATCGGCATCCCAGACATGACAGCCCCGGCCGCATACGATGAATCCAGGTGCCAATTCGGGATATTGATCATCGCCCTTAGCATAAGTATGGCAGCCGCCGGGGATGAGGTGACGAGCTTTCGCTTGTAGTTCGCGCGATAGATCGAGTGTGAGTGCCGTAGGTGTCATCTTTCTAATCCTGTGAATTTTGAGGGTAATGGCGGCATGGTTTGCAAGAAAGGGCCAATCAATTAGTCGCCCTTCGAGAAATCATCTGCAATGATAGCGATCGTGGCAATCTGCGGCTGACTGCCGCCGCACGTAAATTATCTTGCGTGATCACTAGCGATGTTTGCTTTTGGCGGTTGCGGCGACCTGCTTGATCAGCTCATATTGCTTTCGCCAATATATCTGTGCAGTGAAATGTTCCTCGTAACGCCTTCGAGCATTTGCGCTCATTTCTGATACTGCTTCTGGTTGATGCAACATCCACTCAATCGCAGTTCGCATATCGCGCGGATCCCCCGCTTTGACGAGCAGTCCGGTCTTGTTGTGCTCTATGTAGTATTCGGTGCTGGGCGTCTGTGTGGCCACGATGGCTTTGCCTGCGCACATCGCCTGCAGAATATGCCCCTCACCGGCAGCATGCTCAACGTAGTAAAGCGGCACGACGACGAAATACGCATGTCGAATCAATGAAAGGACGGTCTCCGGTCCCGACGTATATTCACTAATAGTCACGTTCGGCGGAGGCTGGAGACCTTCGGTGTTAAAGCGGCGAACGTGCGCGATAAACCGTCCGTCTAAGCCTGCCACGGCTCGGAAGAATGTGTCGTAATCTCGATATGACCTGCCCGATGCTAGGACATACCTGTCAGTAGGTGCGTCTCCATTCCCGCCCACCTCCTCCGAAGATCCAAATAGATCATGCCATCCTAGCGGAATAAAAGAAATTTTGTCCGGGGGTATCCCCAGCTTCTGAGCATAGAGACTAGGCTCACTGGGAACCACTACTGTAGCGTAATCTATCCCTCTCATCACAAAGCGACTAAAACCCAGGAAATGCTCGGCAACGCCCTTGAAGTTGAAGCACAAAGCTATGTGTGGAGGATGGGCAATGTGAAGCGCGCTTCGCAGCATTGCTAGGCCAAAGGCGTTTTTGGCCTCCCACGACAGAATTACATCGTATTGGTTCCTTCGACAATGCTGTAAGGCGCGAACACCGAGCAAGATATAGGCAGGATAATAGTGCAGAAGCTTCCCCCACTTTCGGTAACGATCGAGTGGAGTGACCCATAAATAATCCACCTCATCGGCTTGAGCTTTCTCGTCGAGATGAACCCAAATTGGGCGCTCGTTAGGCGGTACCGGGCCATCGAATAAGCAAAGCACTCGAAGAGACATATTTCCCCCTGTTTGAACCATTTGCGGCATATCTGAGTCAGTCCTAACTCACTGACATCTAATGATCCTAGCTTCACGCGCGATCATCTACAACTTTCGTGATGTGAAATAGCGCAATACTCCCTCCGAGAAACATCCACGTAAACACCGCGTTGTCAAAACCGGAAATTGTTTGATTGTATGCAAATGGCAGCACCCAATCTCCCAGCATCATGCCCACCAACGCGCCCACACAACCAGCGAACGCTGCCACAGCATATGCTTCCTGAAAATCCCCCTGTCCCTTGAGACGTTGCATTACCCGCCAACCTGTGCGCAGAAAAGCGGCAAAGGTTGCCAGAAAGGCGACGAAACCCACCACACCTGTCTGAGCCAGAACGTCGAAGTAATTGTTGTGTGTTGAGCGCGCGTCATCCGGATGATATGTCATGTTGTAGATGGCGTATCCAGCCGGACCCATGCCAAAGAAGGGGTGATTGGCAACGTGCCTCAGGTTCTGCTCCCAGAGGCCGGAGCGTTCATCACTACCGCCAGCCATCTCGGCTTCATAGGCTTCGACAATAAGATCCATGCGTAGGATCGCGAAGGCTAACATGGCGACCAATGCAGCGCCAAATAGTGCTTTCGAACGACGTAATACGATGATGCCGCATGCCACGCTTAAAGGCAACCAGCCGGATACCCACGACAGCTTCCCTACGAGATTGACGTAGAAGGTTACGAGCAGCAGTGCGCCCAACGCCAGACGTTGCCATTTTGAAAGTCGCGCATGTATGAGCAACAACGAACAAGTCATTGCTCCGAGCCACATCGAGAATAGCCCGCGTGTGCCGTTGTTAAGCAGTATGTCCGTAGGCAGCCTGAACAGGTCGGTCGCAAGCTGTAACACGCCAACAGCAATGAGAATGCCCACTAGGCCCTTGAGCCACTTGGCCTCGGTTACTTTGTTCGCAACAAGCAGCGTCATAAGTGGCAGAGCGATGTTCACTAGCAGCGCAGCTATCTGCACCACAGGAAAGGAGGGCCAGACGTAAAGCAACGGATCGCGCATGAGCTGAGCCCACACATACGACAAGATACAAATGAATACAAAGGCCAGCAATGGTTTGTTGATCGGTGAAGGGCGAATGCGCTCGCCACTGATCCGGGAGAAGACGAGTTGCAATCCCCATACGCCGAGGAGGACTAGCGAAATCGCTAAACTGATCACAATTCGGCTATCGCGTCCGGTCGGCAACGCAAAGAAATTGATGAATCCCGCGGAGAAAGCGACAGCCAAGAACCCGTATTCGAATCGGCCGAGGCGATACAGCGCGACACCGCCAATGACCGCAATACCCCCGGCGAAGACGAATGACCAATCAACACGCCCTTTGGAGGCGATGAACGATGCAGCTGCTACGATCAGCAGAACAATCACAAAAAAAGCTGCTTGCCGAGCAAGCTGTCGTGCGCTCCTCGATGGCGGAGAGGAAAAAGCTAAAACTGGCCTCATGATTAAAAAGTGGGCGCCTAAGCCTTCGTCAACCTTAGCCCAAACTTATTCGCGATGCGCTGGATGAGCGCCCATTCTTCGGTGTCCAGTAGCCGGAACACCACCACTAGCATTAGATACGTCGCAACGCCAACCGCAATTTGCACGGCCAGATGTTGTCCTGAAACCAGGAGGACCGCCACACCCATTAGCGCAGATGCGCCCATCACGCGCACAAGCAATGGCTTTACGTCCGGTAAATTAAGCTTTCGACGTAACAAGAAATGAAATTGTCCGGCAGCCACCAGGTCTGTGATCACCGTCACAACCGCTGCACCCAAAATACCAAAGCGCGGTATGAAGAGCAAGTTGAATACCACGTTGGCAACTGCACCTATGAAGTATATCCGGGCAGCTGCTCTTTCCTGGCTGATGATCGTCGTCATGTTACCTCCGAAGCCAGCAAACATGAGCAGTGGCACATCCCAGACGATGATCTGAAATACCAGCACGGAAGGCGCATATTGTTCGCCATAGAGCAAGTGAATCAATGGGTCTGCTACCAGCATTCCGCCAACGGCCAGCGGGATGCTGATAAGTAGAATGACTTTTGTCGAGCGGTAGTACCAGCGCTCCACCGTGTCTGGATCGGTGATGAAGGCTTTGGACAATGTGGGAACAATGGCTGTACTGAAAGCGGTGAACAGAAACAACAGCGACGTTGACAGTCGGTAAGCAGCGTTATACCAGCCTACTTCCTCCGACGGATAGAAGCGCGCCAGCATCACTGTATCTATACTAAAAGCAATTGTCAGCGAAAGCGTAATCATACCGAATGGCAGGCCGGCGCGGATGAGTTGGGGCCATATGGTGGGTGTCACAATTACTGGCCGTGACACTAGTCTGTGCCGTCGTACGGCCCATACGGCGAACAGGATCTGGGGGATCATCGCCAGTAGCCCGACGCTGATCAAGGCTAGAAATCCCCAACCGTTGATCAGTACGATCGTCCCTAGCGCTGCCGAGCTGATTTGGCCAATGATAGCAATCAGGGTCGGATACTCCATGCGCTCGGAGGCAACCAGCGCTGCATCCATAGGCGCGAGGAAGGCGGAGTAAATAAACGTGAGCGTATACAGAAATACACCTAATACCAGCTCCGGTTTAAATCCATACAATACTGCGCCGAATGTAATGCCGACTACGCCTATCACTGCCAGCGTCAAACGTAATGCCCAAAGATTCCAAAACAATTGCTTGGTCTTCTCCGGGCGCTGCGCCATTTCGCGCATGACGTATTGTGAGACGCCCAATTCAGCGAAGATGGCAAACAGTCCCACGAAGGCCGTAACGGTCGAGTATTGCCCAAAGCCACTGTCGCCCAGCACGCGCACAACTGCGACGTTATATAGAAAGTTGATCGCCTTGAGTGATAGCGAGCCTAGGGTGATGAACAGCGTATTGCGCGCGATGGTGCGCTTCAAACTGTATGGTCGCTCATTGGCTGACACAGACATTAACATAACCTCTAACGGCGCTATTCGGTACAATTACGCGGTATGCCATACAAAGTTCAACAATAACTTCGCAACTACCTCTTGGTTAGTCGTCCGTCCGTCCGTTGCCTGCAGACGTGTAATTAATTCGAAGTGGAACGTTGGGCACTTAGCTGGCATGACCGGTTAAACCAGCTGCATATTCGTAACCTTCCAAGATCTGCTGCGCTGTCTTGCGCCAGCTAAACTGTGTTGCATGTGCAAAACCGCGTTCACGCAACTGTGAAGCTTCTGTGGGATTGGTCAGGAGCCTTTGCAAATGTGCAGCCAGCGCAGCATCGTCTTCGGCATCTATGATGAGCGCAGCGTCTCCGGCCACCTCAGGTAGCGGCCCTCGATCTGAAACAATGAGCGGTGCACCACAGCTCATGGCTTCTAATATGGGGATGCCGAAACCCTCGAACCACGAAGGAAAGACAAATACCTCGGCCATGCTGTATAGCGCGATCAAATCAGCGCGTGGTGGATTGATGAGTAGAGCAGCTTGATCGCGCTCGACTGCCTCAAAGACAATTGGCAGCGGCGCAGGGTGGCGCGAGAAGAAGACAAGGCGGTACTGCTGTCGTAGAGAATTGGGCAAGCGTCGCCATGCGCGAACGAGCACTCCTGGATTTTTCAAAGCATCCGCCAGTACAAATGGATGCCTGAGCTGATAACGAGTGCGTGCGTCATCGAGTACCGCACGATCTGTAATCCGTCGCATGTCGGGTGTTGGCGCATGCGGAATAGGGACGATGCGCTGTGGGCTGAGCCGGCAGTAACGCAGGATATCCTTTTTTGCGTGTTGCGACACGGTGAGTATTAGATCAACATCTCGTAACATCAGCCGTGAACCAACATACTGGTAAATTGACATGGCCAACACGCGCGGCGTGCGTCGTGACCCCGCACTAAACAGCGTCTCGCGTATAGGCATGATGGTGAGTGCGTCGTGCAATGTCACAACGGTGCGCGCGCCAGGCACGCTGAGGCCGTAATTTGCCGGATAGTGCACCACGTCGAGGCGATCGTGTGCCATCGCGCGCCTAATTCCAACGCAGTCCAAATAAGCGGTTGAGTGTGGACCGCGATACGGTAAAAACCGCACAGTGACGTGAGCGGGCAAATTGCTTAGCTCAAAGGTGCGCTTTGTGTCCGCATACAGGAAGATGTGGTGAGCTGTCGCAAGCGTACACAGCTCAGCGACAAAATGCTTTACGTAAGTATGTACGCCGCCTACGAGACCATGAGAGAGGTAACGTACGTCTATACCGATCCTCATATCGCATGTCACATGGCCGGCAGGCGGCGCAAGACGCCAATGTAGCCTTTGACCATCCCTTTGCCAAGGTCGCGCTGGTGAATCGTCTTCACACCCCATACGCCAAGGCGAAGCAGGACGCCAGAGGCTAAGATGAGTTTCAACGCAGCGACGCGTAGCCCTGGCCATTGCTTGCTGGTCGCTCGCACGAAGTGGCATTGACCCTCATAGAGCTGCTTGAGGCTGTCAATGGGATATTTCCACTGTGTTTGCTGACCAAGATGTGTAATCTCGGCTGCTGGTAAATAGATAATCCTGTAGCCACCCTGTTGAATGCGAATGCACCATTCGGTTTCCAGGAAATATAATGGGTAGCTCTCATCAAGCATGCCAACATCTTCGATAACTCGGCGCGGCACCGCAATGAACGAGCCAAGAAGATGATCAACAGCCAATGGATCGTGGTGCGCAGACAGGTTCACTTCTTTTCGAGACGCAAAGCTCGGCAGCCACTTCCACAAGTAAAAGCTCTCGATTAGTGCACTTTCCAGCCCGGGGACGCCAAGCCAGCATGACCTTTGTAATGTCCTATCTTTGTTCAATGTTCGTGGCCCAACGGCGCCGACGTCTGGATGCGCCTCCAAATACTCGTATACCTTATCGTATAAACCGGGATGCACGATAGTGTCAACGTTCTGGTAAATGATGTAACGCCCCTTGCTAAGTTTTATGATGCGATTGTTGGCTACCGAGAAAGGTTGTTTTTGCGAATTGGCAATTAGCCGCACATGTGGGAACCTGTCACGAACCGCTTGGGCGCTGCCATCCGTTGAGCCGTTATCTACAAGCCAGATGTCGTAGGGGCGACTCGGAGGATTATCAACGATTGATTGTAGACAGTCCAACAATACATCTTTCGTATTCCAATTGACGAGCGTGATCGAGATCTCGACATTGGCATGTTCGTCGCTGCTCATAAAGCCACCTCCGGGATTCTAGATTTCTTGCGAAAGAGCCGTGGGTTGATAAGCTATGCGAGGTTCTCTGTCGTTGAGGTCTCTCCACCGAATTGCCGGGCCAATATCTCCCAGAACAAATCTGGCCAAGAGCCACTTCACCTGCAATACAAGAAAGAGTGCCATCTGTAATCGGAAGGCAGAACCCTCACCGTAATGCTTGCGAAAGAAGTGCACCTTGCTACGATAGAGCGATCGCAACATCGCATGCCGCCATTGGCGTGTGCTTTGTCCTCCATGATGGATCACCTTCCCTCTGGGCGTAAACCAAACCTCCCATCCAGCCTTCCACATGCGGTAGCACCAGTCCACCTCCTCGCTATACATGAAATAGCTCTCGTCCATCAAGCCGACCTGCTCAATCGCTTTGCGGCGCACCAGCATGCATGCGCCGGCAACGTAGCCCACTCGCCTTGCGGTTTGTGCATGCGCAAAGCCATATCCTGGGTAATCAGGATTGATGAGGCGGCGGCCGATGCCGGTCGCGCTCAGCAATTCATTCGTGAAACTCGGAAAGTTGCAAAACGATGACTGAAAGCTTCTATCTGGGTTGAGTAACATGGGCCCAACCACTCCTGCATGTGGCTGTCCATCAGCGAAACGTATTAAATGTGTGATCGAGGACGGTGTCGCAACCGTGTCACTGTTCAGTAGCAATACGTAGCGCCCTGAACTCGCGACGATGGCCTGGTTATTCGCAGCTGAAAACCCCACATTTCGTTGGTTGGTCACAAGATTCACGTGAGGGAAATCTTTGCGTATCGTCTCGACGGTCGTATCGGTAGACGCATTGTCCACAACCCACACATCTCCACGTACATCGCCCAACGCTTCAGGAATAGACTCCAGACATTCGATCAATAGATCCCGTGTGTTCCAACTTACTAAGATGACCGACACGTCAACTTCAGATTCAGATATCATCCGCGACCTCCTACCGTGAATGCGCGCTTGCAATTCCCAATCAGGCACAAAGACTCAGCAGATCGGCACTGCCGGAACCCGAATACCCGGTTCAGACATGCAACGGTCTACGCGGCTGCATTGTTTCTCCCCTGGCGATGCACTCCACGAAATTGCAGAAAGACGCGCCGATCGTGCTCCAGCTGTATCGAGCGGCGACTGCTTGCCGGCCGGCTGCGCCCGACGCCTCGCGCAGGGCACGATCCTCGAGCAACCGTACCACCTGGCTGGCGAACTCAGATGGTGCATCGGCGATATGCAATTCTCGCCCATCTTCGAAATCTAACCCCTCTGCCCCCTTCGACGTGGCTACAACCGGCGTGCCCAACGCCAGCGACTCCAGGATCTTCAGCCGCGTGCCGCCCCCAATGCGCAACGGAACGACGCTGATCCAACTCTGCGCGATTCGCGGTCGCACATCATCCAGGTAGCCGGTGAAGACGACGCCATTGCTGCGCGGCAGTGTATCCAGGTTCACGCCATCGAGCTTGCCGGTAACGAATAGCCGAACGCCGGGTCGTTTTGTCCGAATGAGCGGGAAGATCTCGCGAAGGAAGTAGTCCACCGCATCGAAATTCGCGTCGTAGGTCAACGCACCACTGTAAATGAGCGTGTCTGGCTCGGGTTGGGCAACGATGCGCGTGCAGGCTTCGACATCCACACCATTTGGCACGACGGCCACCGGCACTGGCAACGCCAGTGCCTCGATCACCCGCCGGCGTTCTGCATCGGAAACGACTGTGTATCCGTCGAAATCAGACAACAAGCCTCGCAGGTAGGCAGTCAGCTTTTGCCAAGTCAGCCAGGCGCGAAACCGCCGTAGCTTCGACCGTGCACGGGCATAGGCTTCGTACAACACCGTCACCTCGATCTCGTCCAGCACGCGCCGGACGGCGAGCCGGCGTGCGTAGGGCGCCGTATCCATCTGTGAAGCGATGACGACGTCGGGTCGGAATCGTGCCACTTCGTGCAATACAGTTTGCATCATCGCTTCGTTGTAAGTATCCACAACGGAGCGCGGATGCGTGGAGAGTAAACCCAATATGGCTTTGAGCCGGCGCGGCTGAAAACAGCGTTGATGCACTGTCTTTACCTCTGCACACAGCGCGCGCATCGCGCGAAGACGACCTTCGCTCACCGGCTCTTCTGCCAATGAGATTAAACTGATCTCGTGGCGCAACGAGAGCTGACGTATCAAATGATAGATGCGCAAGCGCGACCCGTTGTCGGCAGGATACGGATACCAGCTCGAAAGGAACAGCATTCTCATCTACGCACCTAAACAAGTAACAGGGAATTCGACGCTCTCGGCGCTCATGGTCCCTTTGCCTCCGACTTCACAGCGACGAAGTCAGGACCGGCCGACGCTCCGCGATCGAATGACTCGCTATATGCAGATAGGCTTCCAGGTAGCCTTGCGCAGCGCGTTGCCATGTGAACAGTTCAGCCCGTTTGAACCCACGCTGGCGTAAGCTTTCGCGTTCTTCCGGATGTTGGAACAGGCGCATCAGGTACTCGACCAGCTTTTCGTTGTCTTCAGCGTCCATAATCAGACCAGCATCGCCGACAACCTCAGGAATCGCTCCACGGTCGGAGGCAATCACCGGTGCGCCACAAGCCATCGCTTCGACCAGCGGCATGCCGAATCCCTCGATCCAAGATGGAAAGACAAATGCGTCCGCCATGCTATATAACGCCGATAAGTCCGAACGCGTCACCCGCACGAAGAACCTCGCCCAACCGGCGTTCACCGCCTCGTGCACCACCGGCAGCACCTGGGGCGAACGTGAAAAGAAAACGATTTGACGCGTGTCGCGCACTTTGGCCGGAAGCGTCCGCCACGCGCGCACGATGACGTCGGGGTTCTTGAACGCCTCTGCCAAGATGAACGGCTTGGACAAACCAAGGCGCTCGCGCACTTTGGCCAGCGCCAGCGAGTCCTCGATGCGCTTCACATCGGCAGGACAGCCATGATGCACCACGACGATCTTGGCCGGGTCGAGGGCGCCATGGTGTGTAATTCGACGCTTCGCATATTCAGAAATCGTGATGATGAGATCCGCTCGGCGTGCTGCGGCGCGCGTGATCAGGTGCAGGTAAGTCATCATCACAATCGTCTTGGGCTTCTTCGGATGCCCTCGTACGATCTCCGACAACGGCATCAGGTTAATTTCATCGTGAATGGTGAGCACCGTTGCACCGGCAGGGCCAAACCCGTAGTTGCCAGCAAAGTGGTAGACATTCAAGTCATCCCGCTGCATATCGCGGCTCAATAGAACATCGTTGCGCAACGATGACAGTGGGCTCCGATACGGCAACAGCCGTAGTGTGACATGATCCGGCAGGGCCTGCTCATCGGCGGTCAGGTCGAACGGGTGCTTGGTGTCAGCATACAGGTATAGATGATGTTGGCTGTGCGACTCCTTGATTAGAGCCGGGACCAGGTTCTTCAAGAAAGTGTTGATGCCGCCGACCAATCCGTGAGAAAGGTACCGGACGTCGATGCCGATCCTCATGCAACGTTATAGTCGCATGTGCTTGCCGCCTCTGCAGGCGCTCACGCCATCCCAAAACGCCCGCGCAGGAAGTCCGCCCAACCATGAAGGATGGCGCGGCGCTGAGCAGACTTATGGCGCCACTTCGGCTTGATGGTATAGCTGAGCCAGGTGCGACCATCTTGCAAGAGCGCGGCATGTAGCCAGGCCGTTCGTGGCGCGCGGGTCAACTTGAGGAAGAGCAGACGGTTGCGAGTCATGTAGTAGGCAATTCGTGCCGAATCGGCTTGTTTGGCGGGTTCAATCTTATGCCATATCACGCTGCTGGGCACATAGACGATCCGCCAGCCGGCCCGCCTAATGCGAATGCACCATTCGGTCTCCTCGTAATACATGAAGAAGCGCGGATCGAGCAACCCGGCCTGACGAATCGCCTCGACGCGTGCCAATAGTGCGCAACCGCTGACGAAATCCACCTCGCGTGAGCAGTCGAATCGGCTGTCATCTAGCTCATCGAGGCCAATCATGCGCGTGGTGCCTCGTTGCCAATCCACCTCGCCGCCGATCGAGTACAAGCGGTCTTTTGGCGCAAAGTAATACATTTTGGGCCCGGCGACGCCAATCGTGTGGTCTTCTTCGCATGCCTGGACAAGTTCAGTTACAAAATCCGACGCTACTTCGGTGTCATTGTTGAGCAGGAGCACGTAGTCGTAGCCATGCTCCAAAGCATAGCGGAGGCCGACGTTGTTGCCTTCAGCGTAACCAAGGTTGCTGCCTGTCTCGATCACCTTCACATCGGGGAAACACTCACGCACCCGCGCAGGCGTGCCATCGCTCGAGGCATTGTCCACGATCAGCACATCGGCCGGCGCGTAGTCCAACTTACTCAGCGAAGCCAGACACGCCAACGTCAGCTCAATGCCGTTGTAGCAGAGCACAATGATGAGCACGCTAGGCGACATGACCGACCGGCCTGGATGCAATGGCTTGCTGATAAATGGACAGCAACTCGTTCATCTCGTCGTCAATGCTGCGCGGCGTGGGCGAGGTGACTGCTCCTTGACGCAACCGGGCGAGCAGATGGGGATCGTCAATCAGCCGTTGTAGCTGGCGGGCGAGATCGCTCGCGCTGCCGGCGGCGAAGTGCAACCCATCCACCCCATCCTGCACCAGTTCGGCCATACCGCCGATGTTCGCCGTGATGACGGGCGTGCCAGCCGAAAGCGACTCCAGGATAACCAACGGGCTGTTTTCGAACCAGATCGAAGGCACGACCAGTGCCGAGAGGCGCTTCATCACCTCGGCAACGCGGACGTTCTCGAACGGCCCCTCGAAATGAATGTGTGCGTCGCCGCCAGCCAGCGACTTGAGTTGTGTGACGTAGGTTGGATTCGATTTTAGATTGCCATAGACGTACAACTCGACTTGGCGTGTACCTCGATTCAACGATCTAAATGCCTGGATCAGCAGATGCACGCCCTTGTGGTGGGCGATCTGACCGATGTAGCCGACGCGCACTACATCGTCTGGCGGCGGCGTAGGTGTAGCACGGAAGCGCGCAAGGTCGAAGCCAAAGCGTACGACGTGCAACCGTTCAGGGTCAACGATCTCGCCCAAGTAACGTGCCAGAAAGTGTGAAGGGGATATGATCGCCTGGGGTAGCCGAATTGCTTCGGCCAGGAGCGCCCGGCGATCAGCGATCAACTCAGTGTCGCTCTCTAGACCGACTGCTTGCATGAAACGGCCGAACAGACCGAGCGACAGGCGGTTCATTATCAAGCGATATTGCCGCTCTTCCGCGTAACGACACCAAGCACAGCTGGCTGGATTCTCGGGAATCGCACCGCATAACATCCCATCGCTGCGCAGCAATGTGTGGCGTGGACATAGGAACCAGTAGTCGTGCAAGGTAAGGACGCTCGGCACACCCGCATTGGCGGCCTCGAACAGTGGGCCTACGCCTAGCAGATATCCGGCATGAAAATGGATCAGATCGGGGCGCGCATCGCGCAGGTAGCCGGCAAACCACGCGCGCAGTGGCGCACTGTCGAACGTCCATCGCTTGCGCTGCGGCGCGTGCATCAAGTCGTAGCTCAAGCGCCACACGCGTAGATCGTCGTAGTAATCGAACCAGGCTGCTACCCGATCCGGCTCGCCCGTCTCGATGGACTCGAGGCACACGACCTCGACGTCGCAGCCATGCTTTTGCAGCCAATGCGCCAGCCGATGCACATGCTGTTCGCCGCCCGCGGTATAACGCGGTGGGAAGTGGTGAACCGGCAAGACGACCTTCATATAGCAGGTATAGAGCTTATGGCAAGCGCTGATTACTGGTTGCGTCGCATGAAGGGTAGATAGACCTTAGGGGGCAACTCCACCTTCACTGTGACCGTCGTCTCTTGAACGCTGGCAGCGTTTCGCGCGGTCACTCTCACGACGTAGAGGCCCTGGTCCGGACCATAGTCCCGATAGATGTGTGAGGTGGTCATACCGCTACCGAGTGCACCGTCGCCGAAGTCCCAGCGGACGATCACGTTCGTGCCCGAAGCGACGGTAGCCGTGAAAGCCATCGTTTCGCCGAGCTTCTTCGGGCTGTCGCTGATAGCCGATAAGCCGGTAATCGGCTCGTCAACCACATAGCGCGCGACCACTGTGTGGTTGTCTGCCGACATGCTGACGAAGGCAAAGTCTTCGGCCTTAACCAGGCCGACGTTGAAGCTGACCGGTGCACCGTCAACGGTGACCGACTGCAGGCTGCGATTGTTGTAGATCGTGGGGATCAACGCCGTCAACGTCACCCCCGGCGTCGCCGTGACCGCTGCTTTGAACGACAGCGTCGCCGTCGCTTCGTCCCAGGCGATGTCGGTGAACCTGGCTGCGCGTCGCGCCTCGACGAAATTCAACCACTCCATCGCGCTCAAGTTTGGGACGTCGCGCTGGCGCGCGTAATCCAGCAGCGACTCGAAGACGTAACGCGCATCCCCGTAGTTCGAGTAGTCCAGTTGCGTCATCGTCGTCAGGGCGGCATAGTCGCGCTGGATGCTTGCATCCAGTTGTCTTTGCACCAGGTCAAGCACCATAGACATGCTGTGCTGCTCGACCGAGCCCGGGATGCTCCAGAAGAGCTGCACGTCGGAGATCTGTGTGGGCTGCTGATACACCGGTAACACGACGCCATCGGTGCGGACGAAGCGCATCGGCAGGCCGCTGCCTGTGATGTAGCCGCGCGGCCAACGGCCGTCAGGCAGGCGCGTCCACGCACCGCGATGCGCGTAGCTGAAATCCATCTTGTAGCCGTAGCTAGACGCAACCTCGGCGCCGCCGGTCCAGCCTTCCCATACTAGCCCCATAGTGCGGTATATCGGCGCAGGCGAGGATCCGAACCGGGTGAGAAAGTAGCTTGTGAAAGCCGCGAAGCCCTGAGACAAATTGGCAATCGGGTATGCCCCGGTTGGATCGTTGAATTGCGCAGGCGGATGGATGCTGAACTCATGCCCCTGGGCGCGCATTGCATTCAAGTCGGCTAGGGTGAGTTCGTTGAAAGTCAAGAAGAGACTGCTCTTGCCGCCCTTCGCCGCGATGTAATCAGCGTAGTTGCGGAAGTAATCAGTCGGATTCGCAGCCGTATCGGCCGTGAGCAACAAGACGGATTTTGCCGTTTCGGGGAAATACCACCACTGAGGCAGCGGGCGCGACGGCGATACCAGCCGCTTCACCAAGGCCGCAAATAGCCGTTGCTGCTCATCCGCCTGAGGGATGGGGATGCGCGTAACGTCCAACCAGGGCGTGCCCCCCGACGCTGCTTGAAACAGATCGGTCGTCCTGAAACCGTTGCCGTCCACGTCTACGTCGGCCAACGCCGGATTACCCTGCCGGATATACGCGATGTTGCGTGCAAGGTCGTAGGTGAACGCAACCGCCTGGCCGGATCCAAACGTATTGCTGACTACGGCCGGATAGTTCGTCACGCTGTCCAGCGCAGCCGAGTTATGCACGTTTGCGATCACGCTGCCACCTTGTAGGTTGTAGAGATCTATTGCACCGTGAATTTGTATGGTCTCCGTCGCAAGGCCGACGGCCAGCAACTCCGGCGCACTGATGCGCAGATAACCGCCCTGACGCGTCGAGGGGGTGCTGGCCAACCCGAACACGCTGGCCAGCTTCGAATCCGGGCGCATGGCGACCAGACGTCCACCGTTCTGTACGTAGGTTGAGAAGAGTGCAGCTTGAGCATCGCTCAGCGCTGTCTCGGTCAAGATGACGACATCACGCCCGCTGAGATCGCCGGCAGCCAGGCTGGCCAGCGCGGCTGTATCAAAGGCGTTCAAACCCTCGGCGCGAACGATCTCCTCCAGGTAATCGCCGAAGGGTGCCTGGGGTGTGTTGTTCTTGACCAACAGGATCGGCTGAGATGAACCTGAGGACAGAGCCAGTTTCGGCTGCGGGACACCGGCAAATAGAGCGAAAAGGATAACGATGAAGGCGACGATCAGCAGCGTGAATGTTTTGTGTAGATAGGCGACTCTCTTCATTATTTTCTCGAACAAGACTCAGAGCATTCTGTAGTGATACATCACTGCACCGATTGATAGTTCACAATGTCTCACGTTTAGAAAGTCGCTACCTGACGACAACCCTGCAAATGAATACTAACGCGAAAACGAATGCGCCGTCTTCGCCAGCCCTTCGGCCAACGGTACATTCGCCGACCATCCCAGTTCGCGGCGAGCCTTCGCAGGGTCGAGGCAGCTCTGCCGGACTTCGCCTGGCTTCGCTGGCCCGTGCACCTCTGGCAACGCATATCCCGTGACCTGCGCCAGATGCGCGAAGACGGTATTCACGTCAGCAGTCACTCCGGTGCCGATGTTGTAGATGCCGCTGCCGCGCGTTGCGGCGAGCAAGTTTGCCCACGCTACATCTTCGACATACACGAAGTCGCGTGTCTGTCGGCCGTCGCCGTTGATGATTGCTTGCTCGCCTCGCAACATCTTTGCAGCAAAGATGGCGACGACGCCGGCTTCCCCTTTCGCATTCTGCCGCGGCCCGTAGACATTGCCATAGCGCAAGGCGCAGTAGTCCAGTCCGTAGTTGTGCTTGTAGCTCGCCAGATAGTATTCGCAGGCGAGTTTGCTGACGCCGTAGAAGTCCAACGGGCGTGCATCGGCGTCCTCGGGCGTCGGAATGTGGTCGGTCTCGCCGTAAATCGCACCGCCTGTCGAGGCAAAGATCACCCTGCGTGCGCCATGTCGCCGCGCTGCTTCCAGCACACGGATGGTGCCGATGATGTTGACATCGGCGTAGAGATCAGGGCATGTCAGGCTTTGCCGTACGTCGGCCAAAGCGGCTTGATGCGAAACGACGACCGGCTTCTCGGCAGCGAAGATGCGCTCCAAGGCTTCCACGTCGCGGATGTCGGCCTGGTAGAGGCGTGCACGCGGGTTGACGTTGGCCGGATCCCCGCTGTGCATGTTATCAATCACTGCTACTTCGTAGCCTGCCTCGATGAATGCATCTACCACGTGCGAGCCGATGAAGCCCGCGCCACCGGTCACGATTACGTTATCCGCCATGTCTTGATTATTCATAGCTCGGCATCGGCGAATAGCCGACGCCGAGTTTACGAAGCTTCGCTGCGCTGAAAACCGATTTCGAAGCTTTCGGGTTTCTCAGTCACGAGATGCGATGAGACTATCGCCGGCGCATGAACATCAATCCGATCACCGCACCTGTCACAACGACGATCGCCGCGATGCCGGCGCTGATCAGCAACAAATTGGCGCCGAGCGGGCTCGAATCCGGCGCTTCCAACGGTAGGGTCGTCGGTGCCGATTCAGTGTTCGGCGCTTCTGTCGGTAGCAGGACCGGAGTCGGCGTCGGTGCTGGTGGAGGGAGTGGCGTGAAGGTCGGCAATGGCACCAGCTCGACCGGCGCGACCCGCCGGGAGATCGCGACGGACTCCCAGACGCCGGCACCGTTCGGTTTCAACTCGAACAGGCGCATGACGAGCTGCAACAGACCGCTACGTGCTACCAACACGCTGGCCGCGGTATTCCCTGGCACCGCCGTCTGGCCCATGCTGAACTCGTCCACCGGCCCCCACCCCTGACCATTCCACTGAGTGAACAACAGCCGGGCCTGGCCGCCCGAGCCGGTCGAGAGCGCCGTCAGATAGAGCTGACCGTTCTCATTGCCGGCCGGTGCGCTGCCGCCGGTCACATTCTCGAACCCCGGCACGGGAACCGCCTGTGACCAGCGTGCCCCGCTGTCTCCGGACACCTGGTACCAGGTGGCGCTCGTCTGCGATACGCTACCGATCCGGCGTGCGACATTCCACGTCAACACCACGACGCCGGGCTCGGCTAATGCGACGCGCGGTATATCCACTTCGCCTTGCGCAACGAGCAACGGCGCGGACCAGGTCTTGCCTCTATCTAGCGAGCGCGCGTAATACACGGCGCGTGAGCCGGTCGTGCCCGGAAGGACGGTCTGCAGCCACACAGCGTGCAACGTCTCGTTCACCGGGTCCAGTGCAATGCGAGGCTGGTCAATCGCATCCCAATTCTGAGTTGCGCCGTCCACGATGAGGATTGGCTCCGACCATGTGCCGCCGTCGTCATCGGAGCGCACCAGATACACGCCACGTAACTCATTGAAGGGGATCGTGTAGATCACATAGAGTACCTGGCCGCGCGGATCGGCGATGATGTTGGGCGCGCCGCCAATGGGCGTAAGCGCCGGCAGCGGCTGCGGTTGTGCCCAGCCACTCGATACGTTCGCATCCCGTGCGAAAGCCCGGCTGTAGAAAGGTCGGCCAGATGGGCCACCGCTCCACACCAGGTGCAGGCGCGACGTGTTCGCATTGGCGTTGACGGCCAGGCTCGGTGCATCGAGCTTCGCCATCACGACGCTCGGATCGGCACTCGCGCTGTTGCGTTCCACACGCAGGATGGTGGCCGGCGAGAGGAAACGGCCACCTTTGAAGACAGCGAGGTCCAGACGATTAGCCGGCGAAGCAGCGCTGTCCGCGCGCGACCAGAGGGCATAGATCTGGCCATCTTCATCCGCCGCGATAGCGACGTGCTGCGTCGTCTCCGAAGCTGCGCGGCGCATTTCATCTTCTTGCGCCGTGCGAGCGGTGGAGAGATTGATGGGCGGGTCCCAGCTTGCTTGCTCGACCGGCAAGAACCGCTCCAGGCTAGCGACGCTGTGCAGCCACCAGACATCACCGCGCACGTCGCAGCCGATGGCAGCCAGGCTGTTATCGGCTAACGACATATTCAGGCAGCCCAAGATGCGCGTTCGCTGGGTAACGCTGTCCTGATAGCTCAATTGAATATCAGCCGGCTTCGACCAGTTTGCCCCGTCCCACGCTGCGAGCATGCCGTTTGTATCGGAGAGCGGTGTCTCACTGGCCGGCGTGCCAATGAACCACAGTTTGCCGTCGCTGCCAATGGTGAACGTCCATCGCGTCGGGCAGCGCTTGAGGTCACTAAGCACGCGCTCTGGCGGTGACCACGTCTGCCCGCCGTCCGATGAGCGACGCTGGGTCATACCACAGCCCGGCGCAGTCGAATCGCGCCAGATCAGCAGAAACTCGCCGGCAGGCGTCACCGCGACGCCGACCTGCGTCGCGATGCCAAACAGTTCGCTGACCGCGGCAATAGGCTGTGGCGTGCTCCACTTCAAACCGTTGTCGGTGGAACGGGCGAATTGGGCTTGATCTTCCGGCGACTGTCGCCAGGCGACGATGAGGTTGCCGATGCCGTCAGCAGCGACACCAACGCCAACGCTGCCCGGATCGGCTGTGCGGAAGTAGGTGGACGAGTACACCAGCGTGCGTTGGATAACTCCGCCGGTTCGCCGCACGTAATACACGCCGGCCGGTGAGCTCGGCGTCTGAGATGACTGAACATACGCCATGCGTAGCGTGCCGCTGATGTCAATGGACATGCTGCTGGCCAGGGCTCGATCCGTCAACCGCGGGCCTTGGCTCAAACGACCGTTGGGCGGCATGAAGGCATAGCGCAGCCCACGCTCGGTATCCAACCAGGTGACATGTACTGCGCCGGTGTTGTCTGCTGCCATGTTGAGTTGAGCCGGCGGCGCCAACGTCACTTTGTTGGTGCTGGGATCCCGCTTGCTCTCGCCGAAGAGAAATGGCACCGGCTGCGGCTTTGCCCAGAGCGCCTGTGTGCCGCTGATGACGCCGCGGGCGTAGCGCGCGCCGTCAATTGTGTCCCACCACAGTGCGTGTGCTACGTTGCCCGGTGCTAACGCGACAGCCGGGCGCGACGCCGAGCCGGACACGGAAAGGTTGGCCGGCACCGACCACAATGCCTCAGCTTGTGCCTGCGCTCGCTGATGCGTGCCTCCAGGCGGCGCAAATATCCCCGCCAGCGCTGCTGCGGTCATCGCAGCCAACGAGGCCAGAATGATCACTGCTCGAGAGCTGCGATGGCGCGTTCGATCCATCTTGCGCGTTCCTCCTGTTGTGTAAAAAGTGCGTACCACCACGTACGAATCGTCAGTTGGTCCTGCGATACGTCTAGCGTTCGCCACAAGCGCACCGCCTCGGCGATTTCGCCTCGAATTGCGTAACTTTCGCCCAACAACTGGCGCGTCGCGCGATGATAGGCTGCCGCAGCGTACGCTTTAAGCAAGCGATCATGTGCCTGATCATATTGCCTGAACGTCAATTCGATCTGCGCCAGACGGCGATTTGCGCCGGCATCCCATGGATTCTCTGCCAACGCCGCTAGATAATCGTCCATCGCCGGTTGCAGGTTGACATCCGGCCGCAGCCGCATTCCATCTTGCAGGTTGCTCTCGCGATGTAGCCGATAAGCTGAAAGCTCCGCCTTCGTTTGCGCCAATGCGCCTCGATTGCGATAGAACGCCGCTCGCGTCGCTGGCAGCGCAGCCCAGACGGCCAGGGCGACGACCACAGCCACGCTGGCGAACACGAGAATAGTCGTGCGCAACCGGCCGGCCTGCGCTGCTGTATGGAATGACCCGGCAAATTGCGCATCCGGCCGGGCCAGCAGTCCGAACGGCATGAACATCAGCATGACGAACTTGCCGCCATAATAGCCGTAGAATGCGTCGTCCACGATGCCATGCAGCGCCAGAACCGTCACCGAAGCCAATGCTGCTGTGCGCCACTGCAAAGCAACGTTGTGCCGCGTGAAAGCGAGGAGCAGCATTGCGACGAACGCAACCAAGCCAGGCAAGCCCTGATTCAACCACAAGTCGAGATACAGGTTGTGCGCGTGATACGTATGCTCCACATGGACGAGCAACACGTAGGTGGAATAGGGCATCGCGAAGTTGTCGAGCCCTAGGCCGGTGAACAGATAATCGCTCGCTAAGGCGAAGCTGTTTTGCCAAACATCCGCGCGATCCACTCGCCATCCCAGCAAGCGTTCGCCGAAGAGGGCTGCGCCGATCACCAGTGGCACGGCCAATGTGATCAGCGTCATCGGCCATGCCCAGCGCCGATTCACGTGCATGTAGCTTGTGTGGAGCAGCCACCCCACTGTGGTGAGCGCCAATGCCCACACTGCCCCCTGCGAGCGCCCCAAGATCAGCATCGCCAACGAGGCGCCGATGGCGATGAGGCCGGCCGTTGCTTGCGGCAGACGCAGGCGCGCGCCGGCGTTGAAGAATGCTGCAATCTGCAAAGGGATGAAGACCGCCATGAGACCACTGAGCGTGTTTGCATGCAGGCGGTAGCCGGATAAGACGGGCAATGCCTCGGCAATCTGCGGCAGTAGTTGATACAGCCAGCGCGTTGCATTGTAGGGCTCACGCCAATCGTTGGTAAGAAAGAAGTAGACGCCAACAATAGCTGGCAGCAAGGCGAAGACTACTCGCAGCGGCTCGAGTCGTCCCACTCGCTCCGGCATCCACGCAACCAGATAAAAAATCGCGACGCCGATGACGATCGGCCAGAACTTAGCCCAGGCGGCGTCCTGGTCATAGGCCGTCCACAGCCCCAGCAGTGCTGAAGCGAGGAAAAGCGCAAGCGGAAAGTCGAACGCGGTGCGGCGAATCAAGACAAACTGACTCCCGACCTCCTTGACCATCGGAAGCCGGGAGTGAAAGAATCAGGAGTCGCAGGCGGTTCTACGCTTCTTTCTTGCCCAGCGCCCATTTCACCGAACCGATGCCAATCTCGAGGGCGCTCTTGATCACTTCCGGACCGTTGATGCTCTTTAAGAAGGTCAGGATCGGCCCAGGGCGGAAGGCCCACTCGCGGAAGGCGCGCTTCTGCCAGTATTCCAGCTCCTCGGCCGTCAATCCCGGGTAGTCGAGCACGGTGCCTTTGTCCATGTCTACCTGCTCCCACTGCGTGCCAGGACGGAACCAGTTGTTCTCCAGCACCTCGAAGAAGAACGGTGTGCCTGGGTATGGCGCAGCTACGTGGAACAGCGCCACGTCCAGCGGCAGCTTCTTGGCGAAGTCAATCGTCTCGCGGATCGTCTCGACCGTCTCGCCGGGCAGGCCAATGATGAAGTAGCCCCAGTTCTTGATGCCGTGCTTGTGCGCCCAGGTCAGTGCGCGCGGTGCTTGCTCCATGCGATAGCCTTTGGCGGCCTTCTTCAGGATTTGCTCGTTGGCGCTTTCGATGCCCCAAGAGATGAGGTTGCAGCCGGCCTTGGCCATCAGTTCGAGCATCTCTTCATCCACGTAGTCTACGCGGCTGTTGCACGTCCAAGTCAGGCCGATCTTCTGCTCAATCATCAGCCTGCACAGGCCGACTACCTGATCGCGGTTGACGGTGAACAGGTCGGCATACATGTGCACATGCTTGACGCCGAGCTTCTTCAGTGTCCACAGCTCCTCCATGATGTTCTCCGGCGTGCGCAGGCGGATGGAGTACTGGTAACTCACGTGCTTGATGCAGTACTTGCAGCCGGCCGTGCAGCCCCGGCTCGTCACGATGAACGTATATGGGCCCTTGATCATGGGGATGCGATATTTGTCGTACGGCAGCAGATCGTGACGCGGGATGGGCAGATCGTCCAGGTTGCGGATGAACGGCCGGTCGAAGTTGACGACGACTTCGCTGCCACGCCGCCAAGCCAGCCCTTTGATCGCCGCAAGCTGCGTGTGGGTGATCTTCATGCGATCATCGGCGATCGGCTCCTCGAGTGATTCGAGCGTCCAGGCCGGCACCCAGGTCGGATCCGCGTCCTTCATCATGTGCGCGATGTGGCCGTCGGCGTCGGCCGGTGTGCCATCCTGCTTGATCAGCCTGCCGTCCTCGGCCTTCTTCCAGAGGCCGTTGACGGCCATGATGGTATCCGTCAGCTCGCGCAGGATGAGTTCCGGCTCGCCACGCAGTACGAAATCGAGCGCTGGGAAGCTCTCCAGCGTCTCGCGCGGCATCGGTGTGACGTGTGTGCCGAAGCCCATCGTGATCGCACCCAGGCTGCGAGCCAGGAATGCGCCATACATGTCGTTGGTCAGCGTCGGCGCAGTCACCTGAGTGAGATAGAAGCGCGGGCGGAGTTCCTTGAGCTTAGCCTCGAACTCTGGCCAGCTCATGCGCTCGGCGTTAGCGTCAATCACGGCGACGGTGTAATCCTTGTCGAGCATCGCCGCCATCTGTGCCAGCTCCATCTGTGGCCAGATCATGTTCTCACGGCTGCGGCGACCGACGCGGTGCTGGCTGCGGATCCAGATCGCGCCGTCGGGCGTGGGAGGGTTGACCAGCAGGATGTCCACTTTGTAGGCTGGCCGGCGGATGCCCTTAGCGCGTGCGGCCAGATCGGCATCCGGGAAGCGCGGCGCAGGCAGGTTGCGCACGCCGCGGGTGCCCAGGTTGAGCTTGAGTTGCTCTTCCTTGCTCAGCGGCTTGAGCGCTTCCTGGAATGGGTCTTTCTTCCGCGCAGGTGTCGCAGGCGCAGAAGCCAGTGTCTTAGATTCAGTATTTGACTTGTTATCGCTCATTTTCAGTTTCCTTCCCTCGTGATAATGCACCCGTTGGCCGCGCCAAGCAAGTGAGTAGGCCGCTGGCGCATGCCACACTCTTTTTGTCGAAGCGCGCGCGTCGAACTGCACCAAATTTAGGCTTGTGGAGGTATCAAAACCTGATTTATACCCAGTCAAAATCTCTCATTTGACGGCATTGCCTGCCAAATCGGCGTCTACTTGCCCCTCACGTCGGGCCAACTCTTCCAGGACGCGCATAACGATCCATGAAACGATCAATTGAACGCCAACCAGAAAAATAATGCTACTGCTCAGCATCCAGAACCACTGTCGGTTACTGCCAGCCGGTCCATTGCTGCTCAGGCCAAGCGCCAGTGCAACGAATGCAAGCGCAATGCCGGAAATCACCATAACCCCGCCCATCCACCAGAACTGACGGTCGAGCGGTTTCTTGAATATGGGCCTACCGAATATTCCCTGGCGAATCGGTCGCTTATGGAAGAGCGACACCAGGTAATTGAACATCATGCCCAAGGTAAACACACTTACCCCAGCTACCCCCAACGTCAAGCCAGAGAACACGGCGAATACTCCCCATGGACCAAGCTGCGTCACCCCCATAAGCCGCTGGGTCGTCAGCACGAGCGCCACGATTATGGCTAGGATGATTCCGGCCAGGCCGATCGCGCCGAGGATGCGGGCAGGATTATACGTAAGTGCGGTCCACACGATCGCGTTGAGGAAGCGCATGCCGTCCCGCACCACACCGAGCTTGCTGCGGCCGGAGCGTTCGTGATGCGGCACGGCCACCTCGACCACCTTCAGATTCTCGTGCAGCGCCCGGGTGCTCATGGCCGGCGTGAAATTCAGGCCGTCGGGCAAAGGATAGAGTAATGGCAGCACGTCGCGCCGGAACACGCGCTGGCCGCTGGCCACATCAGTCACCCGGGTGTTGCTGATCAGGCTAACGAGTTGGGCAAATAAGAAGTTGCCGATTTGGCGGATCTTGGGGCTGTCGTTCTTCTCGCCGGCCATGCGGCTGCCCACGCACATATCTGCGCCGTCCAACACTGCCTTGCACATCTGTGGGAAGTATTCGGGGGGATATGTGCTATCAGCGTCGAGGAAGGCAAGCAGGTTGCCAGTGGCGTGGTGAAAGCCGGTTTTGAGCGCGCCGCCGTAGTTACGGTTGACCCGGTGCTGGATCAAGCGCACGGCGGGATACTGGCGCACGATATCGGCGGTCCGGTCCTTGCTGCCGTCGTCCACGACGATCAACTCCAGCGCGTCCACGCCGATCTTCTGCAGCTCCGGCTCGATGGCGAGCACGCGCTCGACGATCTCGGCGATACCGTCTTCTTCGTTGTAGGCCGGGATGACTACTGATAGTTTGTGCCGAGGTTGGGTGGCAGATCTGGTCGTATTCTCAGCACTCGACCAGCCGCTCATCATGACACTGGCTGCCTGCATTTACTTTCCCCACGGTTGACCTAGACTGGCTTAATCAATGTGATTGTCGTCGCCGAGCGCCAATTCCGCTGGTCTGAGCGGAGGTTCTCCCACGATCACATTACGAATGCGTCATCCACTACGGGATGCGGAGTGTGCTGCTTGATGGTAGCTAAGGCCTGAGCGCATTCATTAGGAGCAATCTGCGCCAATGCCGGTGCTCGGCCCTTCCAGCGAACATATTTGATCAAAGTGCCGATTGCTTTTAGCCCATCGGCAGGCCGGATCTTCTTGCCTTCTTCGTAAGTGCGCCCCATATACGAAATCGGCACCTCGTAGATGCGATAGCCGAGCCGCAGCACTTTAGCGGCGATTTCTGGCTCGATCCGGAAGTCGTTGCTCTCCAGCGCCAAGCTGCGCATGATCTCTGTGCGCATCACCTTGTAGCACGTTTCCATGTCGGAGATCCAACAGTTGTAGAGGAAGTTCGTCAAGAAGGTGAGGAACTTGTTCCCGATTGCATTCCAGAAGTACATGCCGGTATGCCGGCCAAGGAACCGAGAGCCGAAGACGACGTCCACACGCCCCATCACGATCGGCTTGATCAACTCATAGTAGTCATTCGGGTCGTATTCAAGATCGGCATCCTGAATGATGACAATCTCTCCACGTGCTAAAGCCAGCCCTGTGCGAATCGCTTCGCCTTTACCCTTGTTGTGGGGATGACGCACCGATCGAAGAGCAGGATAGGCTGGGCCCAGCCGCTGCAGGATCTGCGGCGTTTCATCAATCGAATGATCATCCACCACGATGATCTCCTTGTCTAGCTTTACTGCCATGACCTGCTGGATGACTTCTTCGATTGTTTTCGCCTCGTTGTAACAAGGGATGATGACCGATAGTAGCATTATGTTATTCCCGTTTTGCTTTTTAGGTTTGTGTGGATCACCTGCTGTTTACTCACCGGGGAGACACTCGATAGAGATCATAAGCGCCCTGACTGATGAGCAATTCGCAGCAGCCTTTTGCTATATCTTCCGCATAGATACCCGTAAACTTCGAGAAGGGACCGTCAATCAGATATTGCGCATGCGCCTTGGTGAAATCATAGCGATCGTCGAGAGGTTCATGGGCGAATAGATATGCGGTGTAGCGGTCCACCCAAATATTTTCGGGGTAGTGGTAGTCGTGTTCGGTAAGGAGCCCTAGCTGCCATTCCCAAGACTCGATGATCTGATTTGTGGGAATGTGACTGCTGAGATACTGTGCTATGTCTTGGGCAGACGTGTCTTCTATGGGTCGCAACCACCACTCACCTAGCTGTCGGGCCATATGCACGCCGGCAAATGCTGTTGTGAGAACCAACGTGACTCCTAGTAACACTCGCGCCGGCAGGCTGGACATTGCCCCCATCACACTCGGCGAGCGAACGATAGAGTAGCACTTCACCAAAGCACCGCCTGCAAGCAGGCAACTCAACACGAAGGGATCAAAAGCGTATCTCTCCCATCCCACCGACACCAATACATACCAAATCAACCACACGAAACTGATCGAGGCAAAGAGAGCGGCTAGTGCGGCTTGACGGTGGCGATGAACGATCAGCCAGATCGCATATATGAGGCCTACAACACCAACCAAGCCTACGCCCGAACGTATCAGATAAGTCACGCTTCGTGGTCCGAATAACACCGGATTTAGCGCCGTAACGGTCCAGCGTGCGCTGCTCTGAATCGCTTCTAAGTGTTGCCCCAAAGCTTCAGAACCAAGAATGATCCAACGAGCTCCATACCAAGCTGCCAGCACAATCGCGACCGCCACAAAAGTCACGGCTAACAATCGCCAACCGATGCGCCGCAGAAAGAGCAAATCTGCGAGCCAGACCAGCATCAACGCAGGAAAGAGCACGATAGACCACTGACCTTTAGTAATCGCGGCCAGTCCAAAAAATAGCCCTGCACTGGCGACAAGCCATGTTTTACGTCGTTCTATACCAGAGGCCCATATCAGGCTGCCAACGAAGAAATAAGCGAGTGAAGCTACATTCCCCATCGCCATACGCCCGAAGTAAACAAAATTTTCGTGTGGCATCGCTAACAGCAGAGCCAACGCCAGCGCTCCACCAGCAACTCCGCCGAACTTCTGGGCAGTGATGTAGAACAGAAGACCTGTCGCGATCATAAACAAAGCTGCAACCAGACGCGCTTGCATCAAGCCGACACCAAAAAGATTGAACATAGCGGCTAGCGGTAAGACAATACCAGGGCCGTTGGCCACAAGTGGCTGATCCAGAACTCGGAATCCCTCTGAGGAACGCATGGCGTACTGGGCGTGTCTTACCAGATTGATTGCACCCTGCGCAGTGAAGCCTTCATCAATCCAGGTAGGAGGCCAGTAGGGTTGTTTGTAGAGGGCGAACACCGTTAGGATGCCCACTACAAAGATGTACCTAGCTCTGATGAGTACGCTTTTCCGACGAAACTTCAAAGTAACGTCCAACTGTGTGGACCATCGCGAGATCAAATTTACGTCCATTTATGCCTATCTGCTCGTTCACAGCATGTAAACCTTTGCCGTCCGGGTTGCCTGGGCGATCTTGGCGGCTTCCGGCGTGATCTCTTTGATCACCTTCGCCGGCACACCGCCGACCACTGCGTGTGGCGGCACGTCGCGCGTCACCACCGCGCCGGCGGCCACCACCGCTCCTTTGCCTACCCGCACGCCGTCCAGGATCACTGCGCCGCTGCCAATCCAGACATCATCCTCGATCACGATCCCCTCAGCTGTGATGCCTTGCTCCACGAAGGGACGCGTCGGATCATCGAAGACGTGATTGACGGCAATGATCTGACATAAAGGCGAGGTGTACACCCGATCGCCGATACGCACCCCGCCTTGTCCCCGGATGACGTTCATCTCGCCAATCAGGCTGTTCTTGCCGATCCAGATGCCGCTGTTAGGTAGGTTGCGGAAGTTATATACATGTAGCACGCTACCATGCATCACATATGTGCCCTCGCCGATCTCGACCCCGTTCGGGCAGGCGTGAATGTACACCCCCTGGTCGAGATAGCTGCCCCTGCCCAGCCGGATCCGACTGGCGAAACGCAGGCGCACACTGTTCTCGATGGCTGCCAGGCCATCCATCCGCAAGATCAGGCGATACAGCGCTGCACGTAGCGCAACACCTGCGATGGTCGGCACCCAGCCGGCTAATATCTGCCAGAACTGCTCCCAGAGATAGCGACCGACGCTATCAGCCTGGCGGCTCAGATACAGACGGATTTGTCCCACATTCCCTCGCAATTCATATTTCACAACTCAGCGCAGCGCTCTGCCGCGGAACTCCTCAACGCACCGATAGTCGTGCCGGTTCATGTAGTCCACAATGCCGGCCGTCACTTCGCCGAACGCGCTCAAGCCGCGATACACTGCACTGCCGATGCCGACGCAGGTCGCGCCGACAAGGATCATCTCGATTGCATCGCGTGCGGTCGTCACTCCACCAGTGCCGATTACCGGCGTCTGCAGGCCGGCGCGCTTCAGCGCCTGACAGATGTCGCGCACACAACGCACGGCGATGGGCCGGATGGCTGGGCCACTCACGCCGCCGGTGCCGTTAGCTAGCACCGGCCGAGCCGTCTCGATGTCCAGCACTAGGCCGGGGCCGAGCGAGTTGATGGCGCAGATGGCGTCGGCGCCGGCGTTCGCTACGCTAATGGCGATGGTGGCAATGTCCTCTACGTTGGGTGACAGCTTCATCACCACCGGCCGGTTGGTGTTGCGCTTCACCGTGCGCGTGACTTGCGCCGAAACGTAGGCGTTGGATGAGAACATCTCTTCGTGCTGTGCGTCCAGGTTCGGGCAGGAGATGTTGACCTCGATTAGGTCTGGCTCGGCCTCGCTAATGTAGCGTGCCAGCACGCCGAAGTCGTAGATGGTGTTGGCAAAAATGCTGGCAATGATAGGCACCCCGTATGGTGCGAGCAATTTCTTTGCCGCACGGATCTCTTCTACCATTACCTCAACGCCTGGATTGCTGAGGCCGATGGCGTTGATCAGCCCTTCGCCCCAGTTGACAATGGTGGGATTCGGCCAGCCAGCGCGAGGTTTCAGGCTGCATGACTTGGTCGTGATGCCGCCGACGCCAGCCTGTGCTAACCGGACGAAGACTTGCTCGCTCAGACCGAGAATGCCTGAAGCGAGCACTGTTGGGTTTGGGAAGCGCACGCCGCACAGTGTGATGGCAAGCTGAGGCTCACATGTCGGGCTCTGCGCCGAATGGGTCTGCATGTGTGCATGTGCCTGAGTCGCAGCAGTCATCGCACGCGATTATCGCAGCACATTTCGCCGTTTAGCCGATAATTCGGCTCTTGAGACAACAGAATAGGGAGGATCTCAGACATGTCCAACCGAAACGAGAACGTGATCATTGCCTACTTCCCTGGCGCAGAGAAAGCAGGCGAGGCCGCCGAAGCGCTCAAGTCGTGGGACAAGGCGAATGATGACATCAAGCTCGGCGGCATCGGCATCATCGTAGCCGAGAACGGCGAGCTCAAAACGCACAGCGTTGGCGCCAAGGCCACCGGCACCGGCGCGAAAGCCGGCACAGTCATCGGCGTCATTGCGGGCGTCCTGTCCGGCGGCCTGTCGTTGATCGGCGGCGCGCTGGCCGGGCTGGCCGGTGGCGCGTTGCTCGGCTCGCTCAAGCACAAGTCGCTCGGGTTGACCGATGGCGACTACGAGACCTTCAAACAAGAGCTGGTCGGCGGCAAAGCCGCGTTAGTCGTGACGGCCGATGACCACGAGGTGTACGATACGCTCAATCAGATCCGCAGCCTCGGCGGCGAAGTGGTGAGTTACACCGCCGACCGCGATGCGATGCAGGCTCTCACGATGGCCGCAATCGAGCAGGAGCGCCAACTCCGTGGCACCGGCCTGAGCGGCGATCCGACGCGGGGCATCCCACTCCCTCCGGTTTGAGGCAACGCGCAGCGCCATTCGAGGGGCAGACGCTACTGCGTTGACCGCAGCCAGGCAAGCGCCTCGTCGCGCCGGCGGGCGTCGAGCCGGCCAGACTGCGCGAGCGCGTCGAGCATCGCGGAGAGCGTGAAGACAGCGTGCAGCCGGATGCCGTACTGGGCCAGTTCTTTACGCCCGCCTTGCTCGCGGTCAATCACCACCACCACGTCATTGACGATCAAACCCGCCGCGCGCAACGGCTGCAGCGCCTCGAGCTTGGCCGTGCCGCGGGTGATCAGATCGTCCACCAACAGCACAGTCTCGCCGAGGTAATGTTCGCCTTCGATGAGCCGGCCGGTGCCGTAGTCTTTGGCCTCTCGGCGCGGGTAAATCAGCGGCTTGGTGGTCTCCAGCGCCACCGCCACGCCAATCGGCAGGCCGGCGTAGGGGATGGCCGCGAGGCGATCGAACGGCGCGGAGATTCGCGCAATCTCATCGGCCATCGCTTGCGCGACGCGCTTCAGCGCAGCCGGATGCGAGACCAAGAGGCGCAGGTCAATGTAGATCGGCGAAGTCAGGCCACTTTTCAGCTTGAACTGGCCGAACTTCACGCAGCCGATGTCAAACAAGGTGTTGATGAGTGAGGCGTGATCGGTCATAGGAGCGAGTGTCAAGGCGTCGGACATCGCGCGCGGATGCGCAACGCCGGCGCTATAGCCCTCCTAGGCTGCGCATTTGCTCGACCAATTGCAGCGCGGCAGCGCGGGCCGCTTCGGCAAAGTCGGCCTTGCGCGAGGCGTAAATCACCGAACGCGAGGCGTTGATCACCGGCCCCAGACCATCGCGCGTTCGCCCGAACTCCACCGCAGCCGCCAGGTCGCCGCCCTGCGCCCCCACGCCGGGGATGAGGAACGGCAACTGCGGGGACAAAGCGCGGATGCGCTGCATCTCTTCCGGCGCAGTTGCGCCCACCACCAGCCCACATGCGCCGGGGCCTTCGGCATGCCAACGATTGGCCATCAGCGCAACCTTCTCATAAAGGCGCGGCATGGGCGCGCCGGCGCGCCGGTCATCCATAGCCGGCCGGGCCTCCACTTCCAAGTCTTGCAACTCCCAGGCGTGCTCGTTGCTCGTGCGCACCAGCACAAACGCGCCCCGGTCGGCGTATTTCAGGAAGGGGCGAATGGCGTCGCTGCCGATATAGGGTGAGAGCGTGACGGCGTCGGCGCGGAACTGCTCGAATGCCCCGCGCGCATAGGCCTCGGCCGTGTGCCCAACGTCGCCGAATTTGCCGTCGAGGATGATCGGGATGTCCGGCGGAATCAGGCGCACGATGCGCTCTAGGGCGACCATGCCGGCTGCGCCCTCCGCCAGGTAGAAACCCAGGTTGGGCTTGTAGGCGCAGACTAAATCGCTGGTCGCCTCGATGATGGCGCGGGCGAAGGGCAACATCGGCTCATCGTAAGGCTGAATCGGCAACGGCGTATGCGCCACCACAATGTCCAGGCCGATGCACAGATAGGAGCGATTCTTGCACTGCGCCTGCGCGAGCTTTTCGATGAAGGCAGACATTGGTCGGGTTTGCGGTTAGCCGGGCAGATAGTAGCTGATGGCGAGTCCGCTGTTGGGATACACGACTTCATCCACCAACCGATGGCCGCGCACCTCACCGAACGCGCGCACGATGCGCTGGCGCCACGCGTTCTTGTTGCGCATGTCCTCGGTTTGATACAGCGGCGACGATTCATCCACGCGGATGAGCGTGACCTGCGCGCCGGGATTTTCGTCCAGCCAGCGCTGCACGCGGGCGATGTCGTTCGGCCCTTCCACCGGCGGCGCGTCGTATTGGATCGGATGCGGCGTGTTGGCGAACGCCGGCAACGGGCGCAGCCGCCACTCGAACAGCGGCGGGCTGAGTTCCCCGAAGGTGCCGATGATGAGCACCGGCCGGTTAGCTTGCTGCCATCGCACGATCTGGTGCGAAGCGGCGCGCAAGTCATCCGCGAGGTGACCGGCCCATACCGGCTGCAAGCGCGGCAGCCAGGTCAGCCAACTCAGGATGGCCAAGCCGAGCGAGCCAAAGGCCAGCATCCAGGAACCAAGAGGCCGGCGCGTCGCCTTGGCGCCCGGTGCTTGGCGGCTGAGGCGGTTTGTCAGTTCGCCGGCGAAGTCCGCTGCTCCCAGCCCCGTCAACAACCAGAGCGATGGGAAGAGCGGCGTGATGTAGCGGTCGGCTTTGAGCTGATGCAGCGTGGCCAGCACGAAGCCGAGCGCGAAGAACACGGCCAGCAACGTGACACCGGGATGGCGGACGCGCGCGACGGCCCAGGCCGCGCCGAGCAGCGCCGCCCCGGCCAACGCCGGAGCCGGCATCAGCCAGTCGAACGTCGTCCGCACGTAGAACAGCAAGTTCTCGGCGCTCCAGAACGGATAGCCGCTGTCCTCGTTGGTGACGAAGAAGCGGAAGTCGCGCCACTTCACCTCGGTCGGTACGATGTCCGTCCCGCCAAAGAACCAAAACAGCACCCCTAAAACGAGCGGCGCATACAACGCGAAAAATTGAGACGTTGAGACAAGGCGATCTTGCGCTCCCACGTCGCGCTTCGTTCGGATCAGGCGGAGGCGTTCGCCGAGGTCTACGATGCCCACGGCTGAGATGGCGAACGCGGCGTAGTTGAACTTGGTGAGGAAGGCGAGGTACAGCGCGCAGCCGGTGAGGAAGAACCAGAGCGTCTGCCGCGCGCGCAGCGCCCGCAAGAAGCACCAAAACGCGACGAAGACGACGAACGCCACCGGCGTCTCTTGCATCGCCCAACTGCCCACGAACAACCAGCCCGGCGCGCTCAGCGCGATCAGCCCGCTGACCAGCCCGGCCAACGGCGCCAGCTCCGGGCTGATCTGGTAGGCGATGGCGCATGCCACGAGCGCCGTGGCGACGAGCATGATGTAGGCGAACAGGCGCGCGCTTTCGTCGCTGCGCCCCAGGATGCCGAGGAACGGCGCCTGGAGCAACGAGAAGCCCGGCGGCCACAAGGTCTGGATGTGAAAGTCGCCCCACAGCGCGCGCAGATCGAGCGCCAGGATGTCGCGCAATACGTAGTAGCCCGGCAGGCTGTGCGCCGCTTCATCGAAGTTGAGCGGCGGCGCAGGTGCGATCAAGCGCAGGAAGACTTCGCGGCCGATGACGACGGAGATCAGCGCGAGCGCGACGGCGACGAGCCACGTGCGGGCTTTGGGCGACACGCCGATCAGTATACTCACCCGCATCGCGCTTTCATGATCACAGCCTCGCATCGCATGCGCCGCTGGCTCGCAGCAGCCGCGCCTCTGGTCATTCTCGTATTGCTCTGGGCATTGTTCTTCTGGCGCATCCTCACGCCTGCATCGGCGGACCGGTTGACCTTTCAGCAGGGCGACTTCACCCTACAGTTCCTGGCCTACCGGCAACTCGCCTATCGCCAGCTTGTCGCCGGTCGCTTCCCGGTGATCGAGGAGTGCTTGTACAGCGGCCATCCCTTTCAGGCCGATCCGCAGTCGCAGGTGTTGTATCCGCCTGTGCTGGCCGCCTTGCTGATCGGCCGCGCGCTGGGTTGGGCGGAGTACCCGCTGCGCGCGTTGGAGTGGGAAGTGATGCTGCATGTGCTCCTGGCCGCAGTTGGCATGTATGGCTTCTTGCGCGTCGCCGGCAACGAACCGGGGCGACCGCGTCTGCAGCGCCTCGCGGCGCTCATCGGCGCCGTCGCTTATGGCTTCGGCGGCTTCATGACCGGCTACGCCATGTTGCAGACGGCCATCTTGCAAACGGCGGCCTGGCTTCCGCCGATTCTGCTGGCGCTCCGGCAGCTCGCCGCTCGGCAGCGCTGGCTGCCCATCGCGGCGCTGCTGGCCGTCCTGGTCTTTTGCGCCTTCACCGCCGGTCATCCGCAAACGCTACTCTTCGTCGTCTACACCGGCGCCGTCGCGTTCATCTTCTGGCTTTGGCAGGCGCGCCGCGATGAGGGACGCGCGGCGCTGCTGCGACACGGGCTGGCGCGCGGCGGCGTTGCTGCGCTGCTGGCCATCGGCCTGAGCGCGGCGCAGCTCGTGCCGACCTTGTCGTTCATGCTGGCCTCGACGCGCGCATCGCTGACCTTCGAGCAGGCCGGGCGCGGCTTTGCGCTGCACGACATCGCGCTGTTCGCGCTCACCGGCGTGATCAACGTGTGGCAGCCGATCTATGTGGGCATTGCGCCGCTGGCGCTGGCCGGCGCAGCCGTCCTCTCAGGCATCCGCGCCCCCGGCGGTCGGCGCGATGTTTGGCTATGGGTTGCGGTTGGCCTCGGCGCGCTGGCGCTCAGTTTCGGCGCAAATGCCATCGGCTTCGACTTGGCGTATCTGATGGCGCCCGGCTACCGCCAGTTCCAGGCGCAGGAGCGCCACGCCGTAATTGTGACGTTCGCGCTGTGCGTGCTCGCGGCCTATGGCGCGGGCTTGCTGCTGCGCCCGCTGCGCTTGCGCGCCCGCTTGAGGCTGTGGCGCGCAGCGCGGGGCTTGGGGCTGTGGGGCGCGGGCGCGTTCAGCGCGCTGATCGGCCTGCTCGTCGTGCAGCGCTTGGCCGGCGATCCCGCGCAGGCGGCGCTACCCATCCTGGCCGACAAGTTGGCGCTGATCGTGCTCGGCCTGCTCGCCACGGCAGCGCTCTTTGCCTGGCGCGCGCGCCTGGGAGCAACGCCGCGCCGGCTGTGGGGCGGTGTGCTGCTCGGCCTCGTCATCTTCGATTTGTTCAGCGCCAACCGCGATACCGCCATGCAGCCGCCCGCCGAGCCGTTCCCGCCCAACCCGCTGATCGCGCCGATCGGCCCGACGCAGCAGCCAAACCAACACGCGCGCGTGTACAACCACTTCGGCCTGCCGCTGAACGGCGCGTGCATCGCCGGACTGAACGAAGTCGGCGGCGGCTCGCCCATCGTCCTGCGCGCCTACAAGTCGTTCTTGGATAACGCGCCCGAAGAGGTGATGGTGAAGCTGCTCAACGCGCGCCACGCGGTGACCTGGCGCGGCGCAATGGAGACGCCGGAGGGCGTGATGATCCCGTGGTTTCTGCTGGCGCGAGACATGTTCGAGGGCAAAGAAGCCAGCACCTACCGGCTGGATTGGGAGCCGCAGACGTTCAACGGCGCATGGATCCCCGGTCGCATCACGCATGTCCCCTCCGAGGCGGCGATGTATGCGCGCATGCGCGCGCCCGATTTCGACCCATTTGCCGAGGCGATCCTCATGCGTCCATCAGACGGGGAACTGCTGCACGGTACGAGTGGCAGCGCGGCCATCGAAGGCAAGTCGCCCGGCTACATCAAAGTCGCGGTCAACGCCGACGCGCCGACGCTGCTCATCGTCAGCGAGGCGTATCACTGGAACTGGGTGGCGCTGGTGAACGGACAAGTCACACAACCGGTTGCGGTCAACGGCGCGCTGCTCGGCGCGCCGATCCCGGCCGGCGCATCCAGTGTGGAGTTCAGCTATCGCCCGCTCGATCTCTACGCTGGCGGCGTCATCAGCGCGCTCACGGCGGTAGTCATGGCATGGGCAGTCGTATGGACGACGGGCCGGCGCGGGGCGTCCGTCTGAGCGCAAGGAGCGCAGGATGAACGCTGAGAAGCAGCCACGAACGCAGCGCATCGCTGCGATGGCGTTGATCGCCGTTCCGACGCTCGTGTACGTTGCCGCGCTGTTGTTCGACCCGTCGCGCGCGCTGGTGCTCTGGGAACGCGCGACGCCGCCGTTGCTGCCGCTGCTGTTGCTCACTGCCGGCCTGGTCGCTCATGCGGCGCTCTCCCTGCTCATCCTGGCGCGCATCCCGGCGCAGCTCTCGCGCGGCCAGGCGGCGCTGCTGCTGGGCTACATCGTAGTGGCCGGCCTGGCGCTGCAAACGGCGGCGATTCACATCGTCGAACCATTCCCGCTGCGCGGCCTCGCCTTCCGGCAATACAGCGACTTCACCGGCGGCTACTTCAGCGTGGGCGTGCGCGTGGACGACCTGGGCGCATGGTTGGGGCGCTTCGTGCAGGAGATGGAAAGCTACAACGTGCATGCCGAGCGTCACCCGCCGGGGTTGCCGATGATCTTCTGGGCCGGCGTGCAGTTGATGCGCCCGTTGCGCGGCTTGGCCGAAGCGCTCGGCCCCACCCTGCGCCCCTTGGCGTGCTTCGATTTGCGCGCGGCGACGCTCGACGATGCGCAGATCGCCGCCGGCTTGTTCGGCATTCTGCTCGAGACCGCCCTCGCGTGGCTCACGCCGATCCTGCTCTTCCTCTTCGTCCGGCGAATCGCCGACGACCGCGCTGCGGCAACCGCGGCCCTGCTCTGCCCACTCGCCCCCGGCATGTTGATGTGGGCCTCGCAGTGGGATCGCGGTTTCGGCGTCTTCACGCTGGCCGGCTTGCTGCTGGTCGAGCAACTCGTCGCGCGGCCATCGGCCATCCGGTCAGCGGCGCGTGTCATCGGGCTTGGCTTAGTCTTGTCCATCGGCGCGCTGATGAGCTTTGGCAATTTGCCGATCATCATGATCTGCGGGCTGTATGCGCTCATCCGCATCTGGCAAACGGATCGCTTCAGGTCGCTGCCGACGTGGGCGCTGCAAGGCGCAACCGTGCTGGTCGGATTTGCGGCGCCCTGGGCAGCCATGATCCTGCTGACCGGGTTCGATTTGCCTGCCACCTACCAGACGGCCATGCGCATCCATCTGTCGCTCGAGCGCGACTACTGGCCATTTATCGTCTGGCATCCGTGGGACATTTTCACTTTCGTCGGCTTACCGGCGGCGGCAATCGCGCTGCTGATGACCTGGCGTCGCGCGCCGGCGCTCACCTTCGCCTGGGTTGCGACGATCGCGGCGCAGTCGCTGCTTCATGTCGCCCGCGGGGAGACCGGCCGGGTATGGATGTACTTTGCGCCGGTCATCCTCGCCTTAGCCGGCCTCTGGCTGGCGCAGCAGTCGGCGGCGACGGCGCCGGGCAGCGCGAAGCCGGCCGCCTGGTTGCCGGTTTTTGCGTTGGGCTTGCTGGTCATTCAGTCCGCAACACACATTGCCTTGCTCAGGGTCATCGGCTATGGCGTGGATCCGCTCACCGTGCCGAACGCGACCTTGCCGGCCGATCTCATCCCGACGAACATCCGCTTCGAGCCAAACGGCGAGGCCCGGCTCCTCGGTTATACGCTCCCACCTGTGCTCGCGCCGGGCCAATCGGCCACGCTCAACTTGTATTGGAAGTTAGAAGGTGACACAGCGCTGCCCACGGCGCGCAAGGTCTTTGTGCATGTGGCCGACACGCCTGAGGATGAATACCGCATCGTCAACCAGGACGGCCGTCCGGCGAATTGGACGTTGCCCACGACGTGCTGGCTGCCCGGACAGGTGATCCACGACCCACATCATTTCACTGTTGCCGGCGACGCGCGCCCGGGCGAATACTATGTGCTGGTCGGGCTATACGACGAGTTCACCGGCGAACGCGCTTTTGTGCACACCGCGCAGTTTGCGGTCGCCAGTGCCGTTGCTTTGCCGACTAAGCTCAGGATCGCCTCATCGAACCTCGAATGAGGCAATGACCACCGCGTCGCGTCCATCAGTCGTAAGCCGCCGTGGCATACCCTCGCGCGAAGGATCGTAGATGCCGATGCGGACATCGTAGCGACCGGGCGGTAAATCTTCGTTCAGCCGCACGCCGTAGACATGCACACGCCGGCCATCTGCCAGCCTCAGATGAGGTGCATCTGGCGCCAGCGGCTCGTCGCGTTGGCCGACGAGCGCTGCCGGATCGTCGCTCCGGCTAATGTGAATGAACAGCTTCTCTGCACTGTTGAGCTGCGCTTGGGTGCCGTCCCACCGCAGATACACTTCGACCAGCCGACCGCGCAAATCCGCGCGCGCATGCACCGCGTCGAGCGATGGCCCATCCACGAATACCGCATCCAGCGGCCGAAGCGATGATGGGTCGAGCCGGCCGTAGATCTTCACGATCCACCGGCCGCTGTAGGTCTCTTCGACCTGCACGAATTCACGTGCCAGCGCCGAGGCTGCGATGCCCTCGGTGTCCCAGAAGCTATCCACGATCTGCAACAGCACCCGCTCAACGCCGTGTATCTTCAGCTCTTCGGCCACTTGCTGTGCGCCTTCGGCATCGCCGGCGCGATACGGCAGCGTAATGAACGCCGGGCCGTCGGGCAGATAGCGCCGGTGATAGTAGGTGAAGACCGGGTCGGGGAAGTTGAGTGCGATGCGGACGCGGTCGGCCGGTAGTGCACTTGCGTAGCGCTCGACCACTTGGATGAAGCCATGCCATACGCGTGGATGACCATCCACCACCTCCGAGCGTTGGTAGCTGCGCAGGCCGACCAGCGTGACGGTTGCCAATATGACGCCCAGGGCAGCGGAAGTGAGATGACCGAGCGCCATCTGCCCAACTGATGCCGGTGATCGAAATTGCGCGCGACGCGCGACGGCAATCGCTAGCAACAGTTGAAATGGTGCCAATGCAGCAATGGAATAACGCTCCGAGAAGATCGGGCGATTGAGCGATGCCGCCCAAGCGATAGCCAGGGGCACGAACAAATACAGCGCGAGCAGCCAGGCCGGCCGGCGCGCATGCGGTCCGTCGAACAGTAGCTTGATAAGCGCCACGATGATGCAAGCCGCGCCAAACACTGCCAGCGCAGGCCGGCCAGCCGTCACGTTCGGCCCGAACAGGAATGCGCTGAACCAGGCGATGAGTGCCTCGGCTGGTGAAAGATTGATGCCCACCGCGCCGCGGTAGTTCATCAGCACGTCGCGTGCAGCGATCAACCACGGCAGGCTGAGTGCCAGCAGTGCCGCTTGCGCAGCAATCCATTGTGCGAGCGGGGCAGGCGCAACGCGCCCACCTTCTGGCTGCGAGGGCGCGGAGGCGCGCAGGAATTCGTCGGGGAGGAAAGTTGCGCTGCTGATGACGAATAAATTCTGCGCGATGAAGACAAAGCCGGCGTAGTAGTGCATCTGCAGCGCCAGCCAGCTTACGGCGATGTAAGCCAGGGCGATGCGCCACGCCGCATGGCGTAGCAGCATCCACATCAGCAGGGTGCTCGCCAGAGTGAGCGCCAGCAATATCGAGTACATGCGCATCTCACGGCTGTAGAACACAGCGAACGGCCCGAATGCCATCAGCGCTGCCGAGGCCAGCGCCACGCTGCGCGAGAAGCCCAGTTCGCGCGCAAAGCGCCAGACCAGCGCGATCGCTAGTACGCCGAACCAGACGCTGGGGAAGCGCAGCGCGAACTCGCTGATCCCTGTGAGGTTTCCCCACACCTTTTGCAGGAAATAGCTGCCTACCGGATGCGGCTCGCGCATGGCCAGCGTATCGCTGATGATCTGGCCATATGACTGTTGGATGAATACGTAGCTGAAACCCTCGTCGCCGGCTAACTCAGCGAAGCCCAGGTGATAGACGCGCACGGCAAAGCCCAGCAGCACAATGAGCGCCAGACCGACGTCGGCGGCCAGGGCGTGTCGCGGTTTACCAGTGGCGCGATCCGGGCGAGGCTGAGCCATCATGTGCGGGGATGTGCGGCAGGCGTCAGTTCAACGTGATGACGCCGAGCAAGATCAGGTCGTCGCGCGCCGGTTGGCCGTTTTGTTGCGCTGGCCAGCGCTGTCCGCCTTCGCGGTCATAGACGCCAGCGCGGAGTTCGTATTCACCGGCTGGCAAATCAGGAGGGATGAGGAGGCGATGAACCTGATTAATGCCCTCGCCGGGGCGATAGGTCGGCGTGGGGCGCAGCTTGCCGTTCACAATGGGCGGATTGTCGTCCTGAGAGACGAGCCGGCCATCAGGTCCGATCATGTGCAGGAAGAGCACGCCGTCGCGCGTCGGCGTTTGTTCGACGCGCCAGTAAGTGGTGAAGTTGGAGGTGCGTCCGCGCATCAGAGGTTCTTGCACGCTGTAGCCGAGCATGCTCAGCTCGCCCACCTGCGCATCCGCGGGATGCTGCACCTGCGTGGCTACCGGTGTGCGCGGATAGTCCTCGATGCGCACCAGTCCCAGGGAGGCGCTATCCACGCGCTGGCCGTCGCGCCAGCGCTCGAGCTGCAGGCGATACCAGCCGGGCTGCACAGAGAACGGCACATTCAGGACATATTGATCACGCACCGGCTCACCGGCCGGCCACGCTTCGACTGGGAAGTCGGATGTGCCGGCAGCGCGCTGGGCTGTTGCCAGGGCGCTGCCCAGCAGTCCTTGCAGCGTCAGGCGGGTCTGCCAGGGCGTGAGATCGTTGCGCACCGGTTGCCAGGTCAACGCGACCGGCAGTGGTTCGCCGGGGTGAAGCACAGCAGGCCGCTCCACGATCGAGGTGCGCGCATCGTCGAACGACGGCAGCGATGGGAAGAGGATGTGCGCTGGCTGCAGTGCAAGCAGCGGTTGGGGCGCAGCGACGGCAGCGATCGTCATCGGTTGTTCGCGTGTCGGCCATGCAGTGACGCGGATACAGCAGGCGACTGACTCAGGGGCAAGGGGGGTGAAGATGTGCTGGATGCGCTCTTGCTTGTCGCCGACTAGCACGGCTGCTTCCAACTCATACGGCAATAGGGGCAAGCCAAGTGGTGTCGGGATGATGTGCTCGGTGCGAAAGTAATGCTCTGGTCGCCAGGCATCGCGCACCCCATCCAATCCGGTGCGTACGTTCGCGTCCAACCACACCTCATCGCCGTAGCGCAATCGGAAGGCGACGTTGACGGCGTCGGGGAATTCCGCGCCGGATGCGGCAGGACGCTGCCAGTACAACGTCAGGGATGTGTTCGGTTGCGGATTGAGCGGCGCACCAGGTGAAAGCGAATACGCTGCCAGACGCGGCATACCTGCGGTTGCATCACCATCCACGACGTGTGCTCCGGCGGGTAGCGCCTCGACGAAAGGTGGATCGAGTTCCAGTAGGCGCAGCCCGATGGCCGTGCTGCGCGCCGGGAAGTTCACCTGCCGGCGTAAGAATGGATTGCCATCGAGCTGGCGCGGCTGGCCGCGTCCGCGATCCACATACCATACGCGCCGCGTGTCCGAGGGCAGTTGCTTCGGAGCACTGACGCCGTTCTCCTGAAACCAGGGTATGCCGCGCAAGTACGGCGTGATGGAGACGGCCACCGTTGGCAAGCCGCCGATAACGAGCACGTCACCAGGCCGCCAGTGATCGCGAACGTAGTAGGCCAATGCGCGCCAGTCATCCTGCCAGTTGGGTGTGCGCCTGAACGTCGCAGCGACGCCGTAGAGCTGCACGCCGACGATCAGCGCGCATACCGCTATGCCCGCTGCGCGCCACCGTGCGGATGCCGGCTGTGCGCGAAAGCCGGACATCAGCCAGGTGCAGAAACGGGCCAGCAAGATAGCTGTCATCGGCGCGATTAGAATCAGGTGGCGAAAGCCCTGGTAATTGGGCTTGAGGAAGGAGAGCGCGAACCACAGTGCCACTGGCACGATCACCGAGACCGCGAGCAGCGCATGCGCCGCGCGCGTCTGCCCCGAGGAGCGCATGAACAGTGGGACGCTGGCAGTCACCAGGCACAATGTGCCGACGGCGAGGCCAATGGCCCCTGCTGAGAAATCGAACGCATTCATCCCCAGCAAGAGGCCACCGAACTGCGTTTGCACGATGATCTCGATGGGAGCGAAAGCGTAGTTCATGTCTTGACCGCGCAACAAGCGCACCAGCACTTCCCGAACGAATGGCGTCGCCAGTGCCAGCAGCAGCACGCCGGCGAGTGACGCGCCTGCGGTGATCAGGATGCGCCGGTCGCGCGCACGAAATGCATTCCAGCGCCGCGCCGTCCAGGTCAGCAGGAAAGCGCCTTGCCCGGCGATCAGGCCGGCAAACGAGTAGTGGGTGAGGAAACCGGCGATTGCCAGCGCGATCCAGGCGAGCCAGGCCGGCGCGATGCGCTGCGTCGTGCGGCTGCACCGATACGCGACGAGCGTCAACGCAGCCGCGAGGCACGGCACGAGCGAATACATGCGAATTTCGCGGCTGTACCAAATCAGCCCGGGCGAGAGCACGACGAACAGGGCGGCCAATGCTGCGGTCGGCGCATCGAACATGCGACGTGCCAGCGCATAAGTCATCGGCACGCACAACACGCCAAATGCGACCGAGAAGAAGCGAAAGATGAATTCGTGCTCGCCTCCCAAGCCCACGAAGCCTCGCAGGAGCAGGAAATACAACGGCGGCTGCGTGTCAATCGTGCGCTCGCCTGCGACATAGATGATGTTGGACAAGTTGTCTGCCAGCGAGCCGCTCAGGCGCAGCAGTGTCGTCCCTTCATCCAACCAGATGCTGCGATTCGTCAGCTCGACGACGCGTAGGGTGAAGGCGACGAGCGTGAGCAATGCGACCAGCCAGAGTTCGCGACGACGCATCATCGTTGTTGTAGACCTATCTCCATCGGGCAAGTTGCCGACGCTGCAGTGAACGCCATCCAGCGGGGAGACAGGCGCGCAGTATACCGTCGGCGCTGGCGGCGTCGCGCAGGGATCCAGCATAGATATCGCACGGAAGGAGGCCGCAGCCAGGTGGTAGGGTTGAATGCCGAACCGAGCGACCTAGCGCGTTCACCTTGTCGCTTGGACGAAAGACACGCACATCGCATGGCTGAGAACGAGAAGCCAATCCTACAACAGCGTGCGTCGAGCCAACCGTCCCCGTCCATCGCGCTCTTCCTTCGATTGGTTGCCGCAAGCGCACTGGTATGGGGCGCGTTCGCCCTGTATGCCGGCTCGGTGCAGTTGCCGCTGCTCTACGACGATGCACCGACGGTGTGGCGACTGGCCGAACGCTCATTGCTCTCGAACTTTGCTTTGCCGCGCACGCTGGCCGCCGGCGAGTATCGCCCTGCTGCCACGACGCTCTGGCTCCTCACCCGTGACCTGTTCGGCTGGTTCTATGCGCCGGTGCTACACATGTGGAACGTATGGGCACACACTTTGAACGTTGCACTGGTGGTTGTACTGGCGGCCCGGCTCGCACGCGCGATAGGCTGGCGCGAGCCGACGTTTCCCCTATTGGTTGGGGCATTGTTCGCCGCATTTCCCTTCTCATATCAGGCCGTGTTGTGGGCCGGTGCACTGTATCACCCGATCGCAACTACCGCCGGCCTGATGGCGCTGCTGGCATATGTGCGCTGGCGCGATGGCCGCAGCGGTGCCTGGCTAGGCATGAGCGCAACTGCACTGCTGGTTGCCTGCATCAGCCACGAAGCTGGATTCGTGTTCGGTCTTTACCTCCTGGGCATTGAATCGTTGCTGGCCTGGCGCAGCCGATCGCGCTTCCGGCGCGCTGCTGTGCTGGCCTGCGCCCTTGCCCTGGCTTATCCCATCCTCTACCAGTTGACTCTAGTCACGATCTGGAGTGAAGGCAATTACTTCGAGAACGGCAACGACGCAGCAGCGATCCTCTATAAGCTGGCCTACTTCGGCCAGGGCATGATCGCCTGGATGTTGACCCTCGTGCGTCCGGCTTCCGGCGCGATGCTTCAGCAACTCATTGCGTTTGCGCTTGGCCTGTTGGCTGCCGGGCTGGCGCTCGGTTTGGCTGTGCTGTGGCGAACGCGAGTGCTCGGCCTGGGCCTGCTGGCTCTGGCGTGGTGGATCATCGGTATCGCGCCGGCAGTATTCCTGTTGGATCCCAACTACACCTCCGACGCGCCGCGCCTGATGTATCTGCCGTCGGTCGGTGTAGCACTGTTTTGGGGCGCGGTCATTGCCGGCGCAATGCGCCTTGCTGGGGGGCGTCGCTGGCGATTGGTGCCGCCGGCGCTCGCCGCGTCGTTTGTGTTGTGGTGCATACCATTCATCCTTGTGCGCATCGCCGAAACCCAACGCCTCGCGCCGGTGTTCCAAGCGATTGATCAGGACCTGCGCCAATCCAAGCCTGGCGAAGCTTTCCTCTTGATTAATGCGCCCTTTGTCAGCTTGCCGGCACAGCAGGCCTTCCTGTTCGGCCGCGAGGGTATGCATCTCTGGGAAGTGGATGGCCCCGATGGACAATTGTGGGGTCCGGTGTGGAAGTGGGCCGGCAGCGTGAGCGGGGTGCAGCGTGAAACGCTCGCCTTGCGCCATCTTCCCTCGATCACGGCGCGCGATGAATATGAGGAAGCAGATAAATCGTTCACGACTGGCGCGCCGTTTAAGTACGGGCTGTTCGGTCGCGCAGTGGACGATGCCCAGTTGCAAGATGCCATCCTGGCAGCCAATTACATCTACCGCTTCGACTACGATCCCCCCGGCCTCCGTGCGCAGCGAATCGGCCGCCTCGCGCCGGCGACTGCGCCGGCTGCTGCGCCACTCGCCTGGCTTTCCATTGGCGCAAGTAACGCTAGCGCAACGCTGGAATCTGCCGTAGCCGAGCGCTGCGGTGCGTTCGTCCAGCTCCACCTGGTCTGGTCAGATGTGCGCAACCTGCCGGACTCAACCGGGGTGTTCGTACACGGCCACGACGCCCATGGGTTGCAAACGCTCGTTGCCGACGCTGATCCGCTCGGTGGCCTGGTCCCGCTCGATCGCATTCCCCCCGACCTGCGTATCTTCGAGACACGAACGATCTTCGTCCCGCCGGGCGTAGACGTGTACTCCCTGCGCCTCGGCGCGTATCTGAGGGCCTCGCTGCAGCGCTACCGCGCGTATAGGCCCGACGGTAGCGAGTGGCCGGCCAATGAGATCCCCGTTCCCGTTGCAGATGATGCGTGTCTGGGGTAACGCGGTCAACGAACTTCGAACGTTTGCAACATCAAGCTGTCGCCGGCGGCGTCGTTGCGCGGATCGGTAATGGCGCGGCGCGTGCCGGTCTGCGGGTCATAGGCGCCGACGCGCACCTGATACACGCCTGGTGGTAGGCCATCCGGCAATGTGACCCAGTGCGGGTCGGCTACCACCTCGCCGCGCTGCCAGCGGGGGAAGGGGTAGGTGCCGTAGATCGGCTGCGTATCGGCGACCAGCACCACCTCGCCGGTGGATTGGTTCACGATGTGCAACAGCACGGTGTCGTCGGGAAGTGGTTCGGTCAGCGCCTGCCAGTAGAGTACCACGTCTACCTCACGCTGAGCGGCGTCGTAGCGCACCTCGCCGCCGAGCAACACTACACCGCTGGCAAGCCTTGCATTGCGCGGATCGGTCAGGTCAGGCGGCTCAAACGTGCGTGGGGCAGGCTGAGCCACGTAAATCAGCGTGTTGGTCACGCCGTCGCGTTCGTGCAGCGCCGCGACTTGCACGATCTGCATACGTGACTTGAGCGCCGCGCGCTCGAATGCCTGCCAGTGGCCGTCGAAGGCTGTCACCGCAGGCGCATGGAATACGTACACGTTTGCTGGATCGCGCAGCAACATCAGGCTGGCATCGGTGAAGCGAGGTGATGGTTGCTGGGTGTACTCATATGCCTCGCGCATGCGCACGCGGCCCTGGGTTAGCAGAGCGATGCTGCGCTCGAACCCCCAATCCATGGCGACCACAGGCCGGCCGGCGAAGTCCGATTCCAACAGGGCCGCCGTGCGGTTGAGTGCATCCGACCACAAGCCCCGCCCCCCCGTCTGCTCGAAGAACCGTAGCAGCATGAAGTTGCCGATCAGCCCATTGATTGCCAGAGCCAGCGTCGTGGCCGCCATCATGGCGCGCACCCAGCGCGGCGTGCCGGCGTGCAGCCCATCGGCCAGCGCGCTGGCGATCAACAGGGTCACGAACGGCATCAGGATGAACAGGTGCCGGCCGCCGATCGCCGTGACGCTAAAAGTAGCAAGCGGTATGATCACCACGACGCTCAACAATAAAGACAAGCGCGGCAGGCGCGCGGGCGCGTTGTGGCCTCGATTGCGCCATAACCAAACCGCCGTGTGAATCAGGCTGGCGACCAGCGCGACACCGGCCAGTGGTAACGGTGCAGGCGCGTTGAACTCGAGCGTGTCGCCGCCGACCAGTCGGAAGAGCTGCATTGCCTGAAACACTATGTTGTTGAGGATGTCCAGATTGTTGTGGCCGTAGAGCTGCGAGCGCATTGCGTTCTGTGCGATGAAACGGAATGAGTCCAGCCCCGGGATGTTATGGATAACGAACGGCATCAACCCCAGCGCAAAGGCTGCTGCGCACCCCACCAGTGTCGCGGGCGAAAGTGCGCGTAGTCGGGCCATCGTTCCTCTCGCACCCAGGCCAGTGAGCGCCGTGAGCCCCAGTGGGCCCAGCAACCAGACGAACAACAATTTGGTTGTGCAGCCCAGCCCGAACAGAAAGCAGGCCGCGACGAGCAGCGCGTTGCGTTGTGACCGCTGCCACATTGTGAGCAGCAACATGATGCCCAGCGCGATCGGTAGCATGGGCGACGAGAAGAATGCGCCTGTGCGATGCCACCATACGAAGGCTGGCGCGGTCGCCGCAAGCACAACTGCCAACGCCGCGACGCGATCGTTGAACCATGCGCGACTCAGCGTCCAGATCAGGATGAGGGTGAGCAGGCCGATCAGCGTCTGTGTCAATCGCAGCGATTCGACGGAGACGCCGAACAGCACAAATCCGGCCAGGCTGGTGTAGATCGAGGTCGGGCCGATGTAGTGCAGCATCATGACCGGCAAGGGTTGGCCGAAGAGGCGAACGGTCTTCAGTGCGCTGGCCGGCCATTCGCCGCGCAGCAGCTCCAGCGCCGGGATGGCGTCCGCCGCTTCGTCGTAGTTCGGGCCCGGCAGACTGGGATTCGCCAGCGCGATGCAGAGGTGGAGCATGCTGGCCAGAGCTAACGCGAGAAACGACCGGAGCGCGACGCGGTCGAGGCGAAATGAGTGCATGCTGTGGATGGCGTGGAAAGAATTGTACCGGTTGCCGGTCCTCTGCCGATTTCGCGCACGCGTCGTACAGCCGCCCGCATGGCAAAATTGGCGCGCGCAAAACCCGACGAACCTCATGCTCAAATCCCTTTCCCTCACCCAAGCGCACCAGCTGATCGCGCCATTGGCCCTGGTCGTGACGGTTGTCGCTGTGTATTGGCCCAGCATGTCGCTGCCGCTTTCGTTCGACGACGCATGGAGCGTGCGGATGGCGCGCGACTTTACGCCACTCGACCTGTTCACACGGACGCAAAACTTCGGCTACTACCGGCCGCTATACCTGGCCTACTACAGGCTAGCAGCTGCTGCCGGCGCGTTCGGCCCACTCCTCCTGCATACTCTGTGCATCGCTACCCACGCGGCGAATGCACTGCTGCTGCTCAAGTTCATACCTGCCACGTTGGGTGGGCACACAGCCGGTTTGGCATTCAGCGTGGCCTTCCTCTTCGCGCTGAACCCGTTCGCTGTCCAGGCGGTTGCGCTCCCCGCCGGTCTGAACCACTTGCTGGCGCTGTTGTTCATCCAATTGGCGGTGCTGGCTTATGCCCGCGCGCGCCAGCCTATGCGCGCCTATCGGCGCGCAGCGTGGTGGGTTGGCTGCCTCGGGTTGTGCGTGTTGGCCTTCCTCTCTAACGAGATCGGCTTAAGCGTCGTTGGCTTTGTGCTGGCTTACGAGGCAGTGCGCCTTGGGCATGTGCGTTGCTGGCCACTCGCGGCGGCTCATGCTTGGCCAGTGATTGGGTTGACTGCCGGCTACGTGGTGGTGTATGCGCTCATCCCCAAGGGCGCTGCGCCTGAGTTTGTCTTCTCCGTCGAGGGTGTGCTCATGCGAGCACTGATGGCGTTGCAGACGCTGACATATCCGCTCACTTTGCTGGTTGCACCGCTCCAGCTATCCGCTGAGGCAGGCGTGCTGCTGGCGAGCGTCCTGCTGGCAGTTGCGTGCCTTTTTGCGCTGCGCAATCAAGAGAGCGGTGCCTTGCTCGCGGGGGCGTTGATCTTCGCTGCGTCTATAGCGCTGCCGGTGCTGCGTCTGGCTACCGGCTACGTGCAAAATGCACCTCGTGTATTTTACGTTTCAAGCGTCGGCACGGCCATGCTGTGGGCGTGGCTTGTGCGGGCTTTCGCGGCGCAACTGCCCCGCAGCCTCGCTCGAGCCGCCACGGCAGCCGCAATCGCTGCGATTGGCCTGGCCGGCGCATGGCACGTGCGCGAGCATCAGTCCTTCTTGGCGCGCGCTAGCGAGCCGGTGAGCGCGATTGCGCAGGCCGGCGCCGTGCTCGCCCCTGATGAGACGTTGCTGGCAATTAACGCGCCGGAGTGGGTCGCGCCACCCCAGCGGCGCTTCCCGATGTTTCACGAGGGCGCAATCGTGCTGGCCGACTACGTGACAGGCAGCGACCTAGTGCTGGCGAACACCGGCCTCATCCGCCGCGTGCAATTGGCGCAGCTTGCATTACCCCACGATCCCACGCGCCCCTACGCCTTCCAGCCCTTTGGAGATCCGCTCGACCTTGCTCAATTGCACACTGCTTCGCAAGTGCTTCAGACGCACTACCTCCCCAACGGTCCACGCACGACATGGCTCGGCGGCACCACGGCGCAGCGCTACTCACAGGTTGAAGTCTCCTTCGCCGGTAGGCTGGCGCTTGTGCGATACCACATCCAGCCCTGCCGCGAAGGATGGGTAGCGGCGTTGCAATGGCGAGGCGCGCCATCCGCGCGCGAACTGACGCCGACCCTCTCGGCGTTCGTCCAAGTGCTGGATGCTAACGGCGCCAAGCTCGCTCAAAACGACGGCGCGCCACTGGGCGGGCTGTTGCCGTTTGCACAATTGCCCTACGATCGCGACATCGTTGACCGTCGGATGCTCATCGCGACGGGCGCCGTCGGCGCTACGCTCCACATCGGGTTATATGACTATGTGACCGGCAAACGCCTGCCGGCGACCGCCGCACAGGGCGCGCGCCTGGACGGTGATGCGCTGGCGCTGACCCTTCCCCCGCTCGATCCAGGCGTCGCCTGCCGGTAATCGCAAACCTCAGCGGGACGACACCCGAATCGGCAGCGACACCTGCGGCGAGATTTCACCCGTTTCGGTGTAGGGGATGACGCGCAACACATACGCCCCGGCGCTCAGATCGGGTGGCAGGGGGATGAGATACACCCCCCAGATCGGCTTCTCGAACGGCGTGTAGGGAAAGCCATTGAAGGCGATCGGCTGGTCGGACTGCAACACTTGCGCGCCTTGCGCATCGGCTAGTCGCAGCGACACCTTTGTGTAAACCGACAATGGCACAAACGGCCGGGTCTGCCAAAAGCATTGCACCTCCATGAAGCCGTCTCCCGCGTAAACCGGCTGCGGCTGCACACAACCCAGGCTGCTCAGCCCGACCTCGGGGCGGTTGTGTTCAATCGCGGCCTCGCTAGGTGGAATCTGCGCCGGCAGCGGGCGATAGGGCCGAAAGAAGCGATAATGCTCCAGGCGCAAGCCGGCAAATTGCGGCGTATCAGGTTGCGGCGCGAAGGCCTGCGACTGACGGCGCAGCAGGGCCGTCGCCACGCCGGTCGGGTCGATCACGTCATCTTGCCAAAGCAGCAACCATGCGCCGCCCAGGTTGGCCAGCGCGGCGTTCGTCGCCGGCACAACGCTAGTGTAGGTCAACGTGTTGTGCACGTTCAGCACCGGGTCGGGCGGCAAGGCCACCCAGGCATCTGTCGCGCCGCGCCAGTAGTACTCGAAGGCCGGCGCGAAGTGGCCGGATACAAGCACCACGCGCTCATCCGGCCGTAGATGTGCGCCGATGTGCGCCACGGCGCCGCGAAAGTCCTCGTTGGCGTAGAGCGGGTTCATGCGCAACGCGAGCGAGCCGGCGGCGAAGCTTACGGCCAGAGCCGCGGCGCCAGCCCGCGCCAGCATCCATGCTGCCGGCCTGAGTGACGATGCGCCGGCGATAGCCGCGCCGACCGCCGCAAGTACGATGGGCGTAACGATAGTCGGGTAACGCGGTGAGAACTTGCCGCTGAGGGTGCAGAACGTCGCAATGGCCACCGGCGCGACAAGTGCGGTCGCAGCCAACGCCTGCGCTGCGGGCGCGCAGCCGCGCGTCCGTGCGAGCGCCAGGCACGATAGCGCAAGCGCGATCGTCACAGCGACGCCCGTCGGCGCGATCCACTCTGCCGGCAACAGGCGCGGCAACACTTGGCCGGCGGCTGTCTGCGCCACTAACGTCGGCCAGTCCGCCGACGCGGCATAGCTCACACCGTAGCCGGCGCGGTTCGGCCAGATAAACGCCGTCCACAGGAGGATCATCAGGCCGGCGCCGGTGATGGCGAGGAGCTGCGGGCGACTCGGCAGACGCCTCTGGCTAAAGCGCAGCGTCACGCTTACGAGGATGTGGACGCCGACGATCAGCGCGCACAGCACGTGGGTGGCAAAGGCGAGCACACCCAGCACGCCCCATGCCAGCCAATAAGCCCATCGGTCGTCGCGCAGCGCTAGCGACAGCGCGAGCGTCGCTCCCAGGCACAGGCAGCCGGCCAGGGCATACATGCGCGCCTCTTGCGCAGCCAAAACCCCGACCGGCGAGAGGGCGAGCAACACGGCGGCGCTGGGCGAAGGCCGGGACAGCGCCACGGCGCTCAGCCGGTAAGCCAACGCGACACTCGCCACCCCACAGAAGACCGACATCAAGCGAACGGCGAATTCGCTCTCGCCCAGCCCGATCATCCAACCCTTCAGCGCGACGTAATGCAGCGGCGTGTTGAGGTCGAGTTGCGCCGCGCGGACGAACAACGCGAGGACATCGTGGCGCTGCGCGAACAGCACGGAGAACGCTTCGTCGTACCACAGGCTCTGACTGGCCAGATCGAAGATGCGTATAGCCCACGCAACCAGCAGGACGCCCCAAACCCAGATTCGTCCGCGCAGGGGGAGATGGACACGCATGAACGCGGCGGATTATAGGCTTCCACATCAAGCAACGTGCGATAATCGCAGCGTGCCTCGGCGTGCTCCGCTTTGACGCAACCCAGGCCGAAGCGCTGCAATTGGCGATGGTGCTCCGCCGGCTCATCCTCCTGACTTTCATCCTCCTCGCGCTGCCCTACGCATTCGCGACGCCGGTCTTTGAGAAGAATGACGAGGTCATGCACTTCGCCTTCATTCGTCACCTGGCGAACGGCGGGGAGTTGCCGGTCCAATCGCTGGCATCCCAAGAAGCGCCCTGGGCGCAGGAGGGCAGCCAGCCGCCGCTCTACTACGCGCTGGCCAGCCTGGTTACGAGACTGTTCGACACCGGCGACTTTGAGGCGCAGCACCGGCCTAATGCTTCGCCGCTCTACGACCCCTACGCGCCCGGCAACAAAAACATGCTCATCATCACGCCGGAGAAGCGCCCGTTCGCCTATGGTGGCACCACGCTCGCCGCGATTGCGCTGCGCCTGCTGGGCATCCTGCCCGGCTGCATCACCCTCTGGCTCGCGTTTGGTGTCGCTGATCTGGCGACCGAAGACCGGCGCGTCGCGACCATTGCCATGGCGCTGACGGCGTTCAACCCAATGTTCTTGACCGTGACCACAGCCGTGAGCAACGACGGGTTGCTGATTGCGCTGACCACGACTGCGCTCTACACGCTGATGCAGGCCTTGACACAAGGCGCGACCCTACAGCGCGCGTTCGTCTTCGGTGCGCTGGCCGGCTTGGCCAGCCTAACCAAGCTGAGCGGCGCGCTGCTGCTGCCCCTGGCCGGCGCGATGCTCATCGCGCCCAGGCTCGAACCCGGCGCGGCGGCATCGCGCCCCCACTGGTCGAAGCTGATTGCTGCCGTAGCGATGCCATGGCTACTCATCGCCGGGTGGTGGTATGTCCGCAACGTCCTGCTCTATGGCGAACCGACCGGCGCGGCGATGATGGCGGCCATCGCCCACCCGCGCAGCATCTCGCCCCTCGAGGCGTTAGCGGAGTTTGAAGGAGTGCGCATCTCCTACTTAGCGATGTTCGGCCAATTCAACGTGCCGGCAGATAGCCTGGCCTATCAAGCATTCGACATCTTCTTGCTCGCCTGCCTTGCCGGTCTGGCGCTGCGCCTCATCCGTCAAAGAGGCGACGTGGGTCGCATCTATTGGCTGCGAATCGGCACGCTGGCTGCCTACGCTGCGCTCATCTACGCCGCATTGGTGCGCTGGACGATGATGACGCCGGCTTCGCAGGGCCGGCTGCTCTTCCCCGCCATCGCTGCGCTGTCCACGTTGATGGCGCTCGGCCTCGTCGAGTTGGCGCAGACAACTTTCACGGTTGGCCGAGGGCGCATCACGCCCTTCGCTGCGCTGCCGCTCGCGTCTTGTATCGGGCTGTTCGTCCTAGCGGCGATCTCGCCCTTCCGCTACGTTATTCCCGCCTACACGCCGCCGCTGGTGGACGACCTCCCGGCGGGTATGACGCCCGTCCGGCAACGTTTCGACGCATTCGCAGAAGTGGTCGGATACGGTATGCAGCCCCAAGCCGTTTACCCAGGAGACAAAGTGCGCGTGAGCGTGGTCATGCGCGCGCGACAACCTACGGCGTTCGACTACTTGTTGGTGGTCAGCCTGCTTGGCCGCGACAACCGGCCCCTGGCGCGGTTCGACACCTTTACCGGCGGCGGGCTGCTGCCCAGCAGCCAATGGCAGGCCGGCCAGATGTGGCGCGACGACGTAGACCTGGTCATGCCGGAGGACGCCGAAGCGCCGGCCACGCTGCGCGTTCAGTTCGCGCTGTACAACCGTGGCAGCGGCGACGTCATACCGGGCGACGATGGACAAGGCAACCCTTCTCCGCCGCTGTTCGACGGCGCAACGCTGCTTCCCAGGCCAGACGCAGACGAAACGCTCGGCTCCGCGCAAATCGCCGCGCTAGGCGAGGTCGCTTGGCTTCAAGCCGCCCGCTTTGCGCCGCAGGCCACGGCCGGCCAGCCGTTGACGGTCACGCTCACCTGGCAGACGCTCGGCGCCACGCCGGACCCGCATACGACCTTCGTGCATCTGGTGGATGAGCGCGGCGCGCTGTGGGCGCAAAACGACGCGCCGCCGCTGGGCGGCCAATTCCCCACCACGCGCTGGCGCGCCGGCGTCACGTTCGATGACTCGTACACCCTGCCGCTGTCGGCCGAGCTGCCGCCGGGACGGTATCGCCTGTTCGTCGGCCTGTATCACGCCGCCGACCTGACGCGTTTGCCCGCATTCGACCGCGACGGCAGACGGCTGCAGGACGACCGCATCTACCTGGGCGAAGTGCGCGTTGTCCCGCCAACCTCACTTATCCACCCGGCCCGATGTGGTAACGTCATCCTGGCATGCCGCGCACTCAACTGACGCGCCTGCAGTGGCTCATCGCAGTCGCGCACGTCGCGCTCGCGTTGATCTATGGCGCCATCAACCCGCCCTGGGAAGCGCACGACGAGACCGGCCACTTCGCCTACGTCAACCATCTCGTTGCGACGCGCAGCCTGCCCGATGTTTTCGCTGCCGACAAGGCGCTGTTCGATCAATCGCACCAGCCGCCGCTGTATTACCTCGTCGCAGCCGCGCTGACATTCTGGGCCGACCGCAGCGACGATGTGCAGCCGGAGTTCAATCACTTTGCGCTCGACGGCACAAACCGGCGCGGCTTTCGCATCATGCTGCGACAGCCGGAGGAAGCCTTCCCCTGGCATGGCACGATCCTCGCCTTGCATGCGACGCGCGCGATCTCGGCATTGCTCACCGGCCTGACGGTCTGTTTGATCGCATCGAGCGCCAACCTGATCTTCGGCGCCGGCTCGACGGCGGCGCTGCTCAGCACGGCACTCGCCGCTTTCAATCCCCAGGTGATCTTCATGGGCGCGATGGTCAACAACGACGCGATGGTCGCTGCGATGGGAGCTGGAGTAGCGCATCACATCCTGCGCATTGCGCATGGCGCATCGCGCTCTCCGTCCCCTGCGCGCTCCGAAACGCCAAGCGCCAGTCGTGAAACGCAACAGGCCGAACGCAATCCGCAACACGCGACGTTCGATGCGGATGCCCTACGCCTCGGCCTCGCCCTCGGCCTGGCGTTCCTGTCCAAGAACAGCGCCCTCGCGTTGATCGGCTTCGCAGCGCTGGCGCTGGCATTCATCGCCTGGCGCGCAGCCTGGCCGGCGCGCCACCTGCTCCGGCGAGGCGCGTTGGTCTTCGGCGCATTCGCCGTGATCGCATTGCCCTACCTCGGCTACAACCTGGCGCGCTACGGCCGGCTGCTGACCGACCGCAACCCGGACAACCCCATCCTGGTCGCGCCCACCAGCGTCATCGGCGAAGGGGTATGGGTATCCATTCGCGACGCTTGGCTGCCGCAGTTATTCGCCAACACCTTCCGCACGTTTTGGGGCAAGTTCGGCTGGGGCAACGTTGGCCTGCCAGAGTGGGCGTATCTGGCGTTTGCTGTCTTGACGCTGGTCGGCGCGGTCGGCTGCGCAATTGGCTATCGCCGCGCCGAACGCGCGATGCGCGCGGCCATCGTCGTGCTGCTGATGCTCGGCCTTTCGATGATGGCGCTGCCGCTGTATCGCGCGCTTTTCTATCAAGACCCGGCGCTGATGCCGGGGCGTTACCTGATGCCGGCGCTGACGTCCTACGCCTGCCTGCTCGGTTTTGGGTGGAGCGTCCTGTGCGAGCGATGGGCCTCTGCGTCGCGCAAACTGCCCTATGGCATTGCGGCCTGCCTGGCGACCTTCGCGCTGATTGTGCCGTTCGCCTACATCCAGCCGCGCTACCGGCCCGGCCTCATTGCGCCAAGCGACGCCAACGCGCTGCTCACCTTCGGCGACCTGGTGCAGCTTGTGGATGCAACGGCACAGACAGCCCTGCTGCCCGACCGCGAGGGTATGCGCCACTACGCGCGGGTAAAGTTGACCTGGCGCGCGCTGCGCCCGACAGTGGGACATCACGCCTTCAGCGTCAGCGTGTTGGGGCGTGATAACGAGGTTCTCGGCTCGATCGTTGCTTTCCCCAACCTCGGCAACTACCCCAGCACGAATTGGCGCGCCGGCGACACGTTCGTAGACGCCTACGACATCTTGCTGGAGAAGCCTTGCCCCCGGCTGCCGGCGCTCGGCAAGCTACACGTGACGGTGTTTCCGTTTGAGCCGCTGACGGCACCTCGGCCGGTTAGCGTTACGGAAGTCCTCTCGTCCACCGATGGCGCGGGCCGGCCTGTTGCGCCCATCGTCGGTCGCTTCAAGATCGGCACAGCGCCGCCGCTGCCGGTGTTCTGGCAACCGCCGCTCGCCCGCTTCGACAGCATCTGGCTGCGCGAGGCGCAACTGCCGGCGAAGGCGCGCCCCGGTGAGACCATAGCCGTCACCCTGACTTATGAAGTCATGCAACCCACACCCAAGCGCGGGACCGCGTTTGTGCACGTCCTAGACGCGAGCGGCCGGCTCGTGGGGCAAGACGACCACGCGCCGCTGAACGGGGAATATCTCACCGACCTCTGGGACGCCGGCGAGTGCGTGCGCGAGACCTTCCGGCTGACGCTGCCAATGGACGCGCAAGGCGCGCTGCGCATCGCAACCGGCTTTTACACCGCCGACGGCGCCCGATTCAAAACCGGCACACCGGACGACGTGGCGTTCATCGGCGAGGTTCGGGTGGAGGAGTAGCAAGCGGCATTCAGTGTCACACGTCGCGGCTGACGCTCGGATGGCGCGATGGGCATCCTCGCCGTAGACGGCATATACTTCACAGCATCGAATTGATCTTGTAGAAGAGGTTGTTGAGATGTTAACCCCCCTTATTACCACTGCGCGCGAATCGCTGCGCTACAAAGGCAGCGGCCACGTCCTCTGGCTGCTGCACCGCGTGACCGGTCTTGGCGTCGTGATCTTCCTCGGCACGCACATCTTCGGCATGAGCATGGCAACGTTCAATCCGCCGCTGCACGAGGCGATGCTCGCGGTTTATAAGACGCCGTTGTTCTCCGTCGGCGAGATCGTCTTGGCCGCCTGCTTGATCTTTCACGCCGTGAATGGCACGCGCATCGCTATCCTCGAGCTGCGGCCGGCGCTGTGGAACAAACAAGAAGTCGCCACCCGCTGGTCGGTCATCATCACCCTCATCCTGCTTGCGCCGACCATCGCGATCATGGCGTTCAAGTCCATCAGCTACTACGCCACGCACGGTCTCCGGTAGTCGTGGTAACCCAAGTGAGCAAAGCAATGGCTTCTACCACTGTGACCCCCGGCCGCACTGTGCGCAAGGTGCAGCCGATTCCGCAAACCCGCAATCGCCTGGAGCTGGCCCTGTGGATGTTCATGCGCTACAGCGGCCTGGCCCTGGTCTTCCTGGCGCTATCGCACTTTTGGATGCAGCACGTGCTCATCGGCACGCACGAGATCGAATTCGCCGGCACGCAACTGCGTTGGGGCATCACCGGCCAGCCGGTCACGGTTGAGCAGCTCATCTGGCGCGCCTACTACGCCGTGATGCTCATCCTGGCCGTGGCGCACGGCATCAACGGCGTGCGCCAGGTCGCCTACGACTACTTCGGCCACCGTCCAGCAACCTACAAAGGGCTGATGTATGTCGTGGTGGCCATTGCTGCGCTCATCTCGCTGGGTGGCATCCTCGCGTTGTTCATGGGCGCAGCCGCCAGCGGTGGCGAGGCTGCGCTGCGATAAGCACGCACACGCCGTCTCTGAGCAGCATGCCTGCACAGTGATCCGCGCCACAAGCGATGATGAACTTCGGGCAGCACGGGGCAGGTGGCGCTCGGCATGGCTACCTGCCCTAGTCATCGTTTGGATGGCGTTTGCCTTCCGGATGCACGGGTTGGAGCATGTGCGCCAGAACTACGACCGCGCCTACCCGCATGGCCTCGGCCTGTTCATCCGTCAAGCGGTCGCCGAAGGGCGCTTCGACCAATTGCCCGCCGCCAGCCTGCTGGCCAGCATCAATCTGCCCAATCCGGCCGGCGCCAGTTACTTCTATGCTCTGCTGACCGCCATTGAGCCTAGCGCGTATGTCGCTACGGCGCTCAATGCGATGCTGGGCGCGCTGGTTGCCGCAGTCGCCTTCGACCTGGCGCGGCGACTTTTCGGCGGATGGGCCGCTTTCGTCGCCGGCCTGCTCGCCGGCGTGAGCCTGTGGACAGCCTGGGTCGCGCGCGGGGCATGGCTACAAGGGCCGATCGAAGCGATGAGCGCGCTGGCGCTGTGGCTGGCGATGAATGGCTTGGAGCGCGGCAAGCCAAAGCACATGTTTGCAGCGTTCGCCTGGGCCGCTGCTTGCCTGCATACGTATCTGGTCGCTGCCGGCCTGCTCGCCCAACTGGTCGCTGCGACGCTCATCGGCGCGCTCAGTCTGCGTGGGTCAGGCCAATGGTCAACCGGCTTGCGCCGCGCTGCGGCAGCCGGCGCCGCCATCTGCCTCTTGAGCGCGCTGGCTTACGCCGGCGCAGTCATCAGCGCGCGCGCCTCGCTCACAGCCGTGGTCAACAACCCACATGCCTTCAACGAAGAGACCCGCGCCGGCCGGCTGAATCTCGATCCGATCAACCACGCGCTGCGCATCGCCAGCGGGCGCGACTTCGAGAACACGTTCGTCGAACCCGACACGCCGCTGTTCGAGGCGCGTGACCGCTGGAGCGACGCACGGGCAACGATTATTGATGCGCTCCTCTGGATCGGGCTGGGCATGCTGGCGATTCAGGCCGCTGGCCGATCTCGCCCCGATCCGGCTCGCGCGCTAACCAGCCGCATCGCGCTCGGCTGGTTTGTCTTGCCAGTCCTGGCGACCTTCTTGGTTGCGAACGCCGTCATGCGCGATTGGAAGGTGCATGTGTTCTACCTGCTGCTCGCCTCGCCGATGCCTTATGCGTTGGCCGGCGCGCCATTTGCGTTGCTCGAGTGCGCAGCGCGCCATGTGTCGCGCAGGACGCGATACGCGATCTTGGCTTTGGCGTCGCCCGCCGCCATCGTCGCCGTCGCCATCCCCTGGTGGAACGCCCTCGGCGAGGCGGAGGCCGCGGCGCGCTTCCCTTACCATCACGATGGTTTGTATAGCCTGCCGATCTTCTGGCAGATGCGCCTGGCCGAGCGATGGCGCGCGCTCGGTTGCGTCACGCTTCACGCCCAGGAGGACGCGCGCTGGGTGGCTAGTTTGCTCGGAGACGCCCGGCCGGCGCGCGCCGAAGAGATCCACATCAAGGGCGCATCCAGCATCTGGCAAGTGCGGCCAGAGGGCGGCGAATGCGCTTTGTTGATGGCCGAATCGCCTGCGCCGGCGCGCGCCGAGGCGTTCCCGATACCCATCCCCGGTCAAAAGCGCACCGACCGGACGCCGGTCGTGCCGATGCTCTACCGCGCGCTGCCGCTCGAATCGGCCCTGCGCCCGTCGGATGGCGCGTTCATCGTCAACCTGGGCGAAGGCTGGCGGTTGCTGGAGCTACAAACGCCGGCTGCGGCGCGTCCCGGCGAGACGATCACCGTGACGCACGACTGGCTGGTGGGGCTGCCGCCGCCTGAGCCATATTGGTCGTGGTATTTCGCGCCATTCGTCAAGTTGTTCGCGCCTGACGGCCGGATGATCGCGCAGGTGGATGATGCGCCGGCGATCCTCGGCTATCGTTGGCGCGCCGGGCACGTGCAAACCAGCGCAGTGCGCTTCGCGCTGCCGGCGGATCTGCCGCCGGGCAAATATGCGTTGGAGATGAGCCTGTTCGATCCCAACCAGAAGAAGAACGCGGTGTATTTCGATCCCAAGCAACCCAGCACGCCCGTTGTTACAATACGGCGTGTGTTGTTGGTTCGGGAAGTGCGATGACAAGAGCCTATCTGGAAGCCCATTGGGTTAGGCAAAGGGATTGTCTGCGCCTAACTGCGCTGTATGTTGCAAGTTTCCAGTTAGACTTTTACTAGCCGATGATTGATGACGCAGACGCATGATTGACGACCATCACGCGATCGCCCATCAATCATCACTTATCTTTTGGAGTTGGTATGCCTCAGTATCATCAGTTTGATGCGCTCGTGGTGGGCGCGGGCGGCGCAGGGTTGATGGCGGCCCTGTATGCCAGCAAAGGCGTGAACACCGCCGTCATCAGCAAGCTGTATCCCACGCGTTCGCACACCGGCACGGCGCAGGGCGGCATCAGCGCTGCGCTGGGCAACCTGGAAGAGGACAAATGGGAGTGGCACGCCTACGACACGATCAAAGGCGGCGACTTCCTGTGCGATCAGGACGCTGTGGACATCATGTGCCGCGAGGCGATTGACGCGGTGATTGACCTGGAACACATGGGCCTGCCGTTCGACCGCATGCCCGACGGCAAGATCAGCCAGCGGCGCTTCGGCGGGCACACCAACAACGAGACCAAAAAGCCGGTCATGCGCGCCTGCCACGCCGCCGACCGCACCGGCCACATGATCCTGCAAACGCTTTACCAGAACTGTATCAAGAACAACGTTAAGTTCTTCGATGAGTTCCAGGTGATTGATGTACTGATCGAGGACGGCAAGTGCAACGGCGTGGTCGCCGTGCAACTGGCCACTGGCGAGATCCATGTCTTCCACAGCAAGGCGACGCTGATCGCCACCGGCGGCTTCGGCAAGATGTGGAAGGTCACCAGCAACGCCCACTCGTTGACTGGCGACCTGCCGGCGGCGGTGCTGCGGCGCGGCTTGCCGCTGGAAGATATGGAGTTCTTCCAGTTCCACCCAACCGGCGTGTATAAGCTGGGCATCTTGCTCAGCGAGGCCGCGCGCGGCGAAGGCGCAGTGTTCATCAACGATAAGGGCGAGCGCTTCATGGAACGCTACATGCCCACCCTGAAAGACCTCGCCCCGCGTGACATCTGCAGCCGCTGCATCTACACCGAGATTCGCGAAGGCCGCGGCATCGGCGGCAAAGACTACGTGTATCTGGACTTCCGCCCCGAGCAAATCAACAAGTACTTCGAGGCAGACGGCAACCCTAAGCGCATCGACGCGCATTACTTGGAGACCCGACTGCCCGACATCATCGAATTCGCCCGCGTGTACCAGGGGATTGACCCGATCAAGGAGCCGGTGCCGATTCAGCCGACGGCGCACTACGCCATGGGTGGCATCCCTACCGACAACGATACGCGCGTGCTGGCCGATGAAACCGGTCGGATCGTGGAAGGGCTTTACGCTGCCGGCGAGGTGGCCTGCGTCAGCGTGCACGGCGCCAATCGGCTGGGCACGAACTCGCTGGTGGACCTGGTGGTTTTCGGCAAGCGCGGCGGCATCGCCATGGCCGAGTATTGCAAGCAGGCGTCGTTCCGCCCCATCAACCGCGACGCGGCAGCTAAAGAGGGCGCTGCGCAGATTGACCGCATCCGCAACAACAACGGCGACGAACGGCCACATGCCATCCGCAAAGAGATGCAGGCGGTCATGGATGACAAGGTCGGCGTGTATCGCACCGGCGCCGGGCTGGAAGAAGCGATTGATAAGATCCACGAACTGCAAGCCCGTTACAAGCAGATCCGCATTGACGACAAGGGGCTGAAGTGGAACACCGACTTGATGGAAGCCTGGGAGCTGGGGGCGCTGCTTGATCTGGCCGAGGTCACTGCGTTTGCAGCCCTGGCGCGCACCGAGAGCCGCGGTGGCCATTACCGCGAGGATTATCCCAACCGCGACGACGTGAACTTCCTCAAGCACTCCATGGCGTGGAAGAACGGGACGATCACGCTGAAATACAAGCCGGTGCGCATCACCCGCATCCAGCCACAGGAAAGGAAGTATTGATATATTGAGGAACGCGCCTGTTGGCGTTCTCAGTCCTCAATGCCACGTTCTCGATTCCAATGAAGATCAACCTAAAGATCAAGCGCTTCAATCCGGAGACGGACAAGAAGCCCCACTGGGAGACTTACACGGTCGAGGTCGAACCAACCGATCGCGTGCTCGATGCGCTGCACGAGGTGAAGTGGAACCAAGACGGCACGCTGGCCCTGCGGCGCAGTTGCGCCCACGGCGTGTGCGGCAGCGACGCCATGCGCATCAACAGCCGCAACATGCTGGCCTGCAAGGTGCTGATTCAGAACATCGCCAAAGACGGCGACACGATCACCGTCGAGCCGATCCTCGGCCTGCCGGTAATCAAAGACCTGATCGTGGATATGGAGCCGTTCTTTGCACACTACCGGGCGGTGATGCCGTATCTAGTGAACAACGACCCACTGCTGGAGAATGGTCGCGAGCGCTTGCAGTCGCCGGCAGACCGTGAACGCTACGATGACACGACCAAGTGCATCCTGTGCGCGGCTTGCACCACGAGCTGCCCGTCGTTCTGGGCGCGGGGCGAATACGTCGGGCCGGCGGCCATTGTGCAGGCGCACCGCTTCATCTTCGACAGCCGCGACCAAGCTGCGCAGCAGCGCCTGGAGATCCTGAGCGCGCAAGATGGCGTGTGGCGCTGCCGCACTGTCTTCAACTGCACCGAAGCCTGTCCGCGCGGCATCCAGGTGACCAAAGCCATTGGCGAGGTTAAAGAAGCCCTGCGCACCGGCACCATTCAATAAGCCCGGGTAGCTGATGGCAATGCCATCGGCTACCCCAGGCCGTTAGAGTAAGGGCGTTTGAGCCTTTTGCGCCAAGCGCGCCCGCGCTTGGCGCTTTGCGGCGGGGGAGCTTCGATGACAGCCTTGTCCTCTCCGCTGCTGCCCGCGCCTTTTAGCCTCGATTGAGCGCCTCGCCGGCTTCTTCGCGCTCGACGCGCTCCAGATAGCGCATGATGTCACCGAGCGAGAGGATGCCGATCGGGTTGCAGATGTCATCTGGCTCGGCCACCACGACGCGATGGATGCGGTGATCAATGATGATCCTTGCGGCCTCCTTCAGCGACATGTCCGGCGTTACCGTCAGCACGCGGTTGGTCATGATCTCGCCGACGGTGAGTTGATCCCAAGGCTTGCCGCCCTCGTGGACGAGCCGCGCCGCGACAATGTCGGTCTCGGAGATGATGCCGGCCAGCGCACAATCGAAATCCACCACCACCAGCGAGCGCAACCCTTTCTCGTTCATGATGCGCGCAGCATCGCGCACGCTGATAGACGAATCGCAACTTACGACGCCCTTGTGCATCGCGTCTCGGACTGTCATGTGCTTCATATTGTTTGGTTTCCTCCGTGGGTGCGTAAGTTTAACGCGGGACTCACTCGAGGGCCGGCATGCGGCGCTGGCGCTTGACTTCGCTCGTTCGGCGCTTTTGGCGTAGGCGTTCTTCTACAGCGGCGCGCGGCGGGCGCGTCCTGCGCCGGCGCTTGGCCGGCGTCAACGCTTGCCGCAGTAATCGGACGAAGCGGCGCGTCACCTCCGCGCGATTGCGCAACTGGCTGCGCTCGCTGCGCGATTCCAAATGCAGCATACCTGCATCGTCCAAATATCGCGCCAGGCGCGCCATCGCCTGCTGGCGCTGCACATCATCGAGCGACGGCGTATGGGCCAGGTCGAACAGCAGCTCGACCGCCGTCTCTGCCTTGTTGACGTGCTGGCCACCCGCGCCCGACGCGCGCGAGAAACGATACGTCAACTCGTCAACTGGGATGCGCACACGCGCGCTGATGATGAGGTCATCCTGCGTCGCCATGACCGTAGATGAACTATACAATCGCCCATCATGACCTACCGCCTTTGCATCATCCCCGGTGACGGGGTTGGCCGCGAAGTGATCCCCTGCGCCGTCGAAGCCTTGCGACGCGCGCTGCCCGGCTTGACCACGGTCGAGGCCGAGGCCGGCTGGGACTGCTTCCAGCGCACCGGCAACGCGCTACCCGATGAGACTATCGCCCAGATCGCCGCTTGCGGCGCGACCTTGTTCGGGGCCGTCTCCTCGCCGTCGCACAAGGTCGAGGGCTACCGCAGCCCGATCATCCAGATGCGCCAGCGCTTCGACCTATACGCCAACTTGCGCCCAACGCGCATCGTGTGGTCTCAGGCGTCGCAGATGATCGGCCGGCCGCAAGCCGTGGACCTGATCTTGGTGCGCGAGAACACGCAGGGGCTATACGCCGGCCGAGAACGGCTGCAAGGCGACGAGGCCATCGCCGAGCGCGTAATCACCCGCGCAGCGTCGGAGCGCATCGCGCGCGTGGCGTTCGAGCTGGCGCGCCAGCGCGAGCGCAGGCGCGTCACGATTGTGCACAAGGCCAACATTCTGCCGATCACCGATGGCCTCTTCCGCGACGCGGTGCGCGCTGCGGGCGCGAGCTATCCCGAAGTAGCCATTGACGAGATGCTGGTGGACACGGCGGCGATGATGTTGGCGTCGAAGCCGGCGCGGTTCGATGTGATCGTTACCACCAACTTGTTCGGCGACATCCTGAGCGACGTGGCCAGCGTGTGGGGCGGCGGCATGGGCGTGGCGCCCTCGCTCAACCTCGGCGAGGACGTGGCGATAGCCGAGCCGGTGCACGGCAGCGCGCCCGACATCGCCGGCAAAGGCATCGCCAACCCTTGCGGCGCGATCCTGAGTGCCGCGCTGCTGGCGCGGCACTACTGGAAGCGGGCCGATGTCGCCGAACGCATCGAACGCGCCGTGTACGGAGCAATCGAGAGCGGCGCGCGCACGCCCGACCTGGGCGGCCAGGCCGCCACGCAGGAAGTCGCGGCGGAGATACTGCGGCGCATCTGACGCCCGGAACTCCCCGGCGTCCGACTTCTCGCCCGGCTATAAGCTTCCGCGCGTAGAATCGCATTATGCTGTCCGAGGCGTTCCTGCAGTCGCTGCGCACCCTGCGCCTGAATGCGCCGCGTCGGCGCGTCGGCTCGCTGACCGGCGAACGGCGCAGCGTGAAGCGCGGGCGCTCGGTCGAGTTCGCCGATTACCGTAATTACACCCCTGGCGACGACCCGCGCCGCGTGGACTGGAACGTTTACGCCCGGCTAGAACGCCCCTACATCAAGTTGTTCGAGGACGAAGAGGACCTCACCACGCATATCTTGCTGGATGACAGCCCGTCCATGTTTTGGCAGCCGGACGAGGAAGCTGACGGCCAACACCTTGCGCAAAAGTGGCTATGCGCCGCGCAGCTCGCGGTCGTGCTGGGCTATGTCGCGCTGGCCTCCGGCGACAAAATTGTGTTGGAGACCAGCTCGTTCCAGCGCTTTGGGCCAAAGCGTGGCGTGGCCTCCGCTGCGGCGCTCATCGCTTTCGTCGAGCGCGTCTCGGCAACCGACAAGCACGACCTGCGCGCTGCGCCGACCGGCCGGCGACAGCCCTTGAATGCCTGGCTGAAGCGTTATGCGCTCGACGCGCGCCCCGGCCTGTGCATCCTGATCAGCGACATGTTGGACGAGGGTGGCTACACCGAGGGGTTCAACGCGTTGGGCAACAGCCGACTGGATGTGAACCTGTTGCACACGCTCAGCTCAGACGAACTCGACCCGCAATTCGCCGGCGACCTCAGGCTAAAGGATGTGGAAACGGCGAACCAGCAGGACATGAGCCTGGACGACGCCGTGCTCGGCCAGTATCGCCAGCGGTTGACAGCGTGGAGCGAGGAGATTGCCGCCCAGGTGCGCCGGCGCGGCGGCCGTTACCACCTCACCGACACATCGCTGCCGCTCGAACAAATCGTGTTGAAAGACCTGAGGCGCGAAGAATGGCTGATTTGACGATTGCGGAGCGCGGTCACGCCGCCGATTGCAATTTGTCATGAGAATCGCAAATGGACCTGCTGAATCCGCTGGCCTTCCTGTTTGCCTTGTTGGCCGTGCCGATCATTCTGCTCTACCTACTGCGGCTGCAGCGGCGCGAGCAGACCGTGAGCAGTACGCTGCTGTGGCGACAGGTGACGATGGAGCGCGAGGCCAACACGCTGTGGCAGCGTCTGCGGCGCAACCTGCTGCTTATCCTGCAACTGGTCACACTGGCTTTTCTCATCTTCGCGCTCGTCCGGCCCTATGTGAACGTGCCCAGCGCGGTGAGCGGACGATCCATCGTCCTGCTCGATGCGTCGGCCTCGATGCAAGCGACCGACGTTGCGCCTTCGCGGTTCGAAGCGGCGCGCGCGCGCGTGCGCGATGCGATCAACAGCCTGGGCGCCAACGATCAGATGACGCTTATTGTGGTGGACGGCGCGCCGCGCGCGCTCAGCGCGTTGACCAGCGATAAGTCGCAACTGCTCGATGCGCTCGACTCGGCCCGGCCTTCGCTGGACGCAGCGAACTGGAGCGCGGCCATCGCCCTGGCCGTTGCCACCGGCGCGGGTGACGAGGACACCACTACCCTCGTGTTCAGCGACGGCGCGAACGCCGACGACCTTGGCCTGCTGCCCGGCAAAGCGCGCTTCATCCCGATAGGGAACAGCGGCGACAACGTCGCCATCTCCGCGCTGACGTTGCGCCGCACCCTGCGCGGCCTTTCGGCTTTTGTGCGGGTGACGAACAGCGGGTCACAGGACGACCGCGTGCTGGTGTCGCTGCGCGCCGACGGCGCGCTGGTGGATGCGCGCGCGCTGGATGTGCCGGCCGGCGCATCCGCCGAATGGACGATCGGCAACCTCAGCCCGAACGCCGTCGCAGTGGACGCTCGCATTGACGAAGCGCAGCGTAACTTCCTGGCCGTGGACGACGCCGCCTACGCGGTCAACACGGCGAACACGACGCGCCACGCCCTGCTGCTGACGCGCGGCAACCGCTTCCTCGAACAAGCGCTGGCGTCGCTGCCCGGCTTGCGCGTGACGCGGGCAGCCACCATGCCGCTCGACGCCCAAACATACGACCTCTACGTGCTGGACAACTTGACAGTCACGCTGCCGGCGCGGGCCAACGCACTGCTGATCGGCGCGCAGTCCGTGTTCACCACCAGCGGCGTCTTCAGCAACACCGACTACGTGCGCACCGAACCGCACCCCATCGCTCGCAATGTGGATTGGCGCAGCGTGAGCGTCCTCGATGCGCGGCGGGTGAACGCGCCTGGTTGGTTGCGGCCGGTGATCGAGAGCCAGGGCGGCCCGCTGGTGCTCGCCGGCGAAGGCGCCGAGGACGATTTACAGCGCGTGGTGCTCATCACTTTCGACCTGCGCCGGAGCGATCTACCGTTGCAGATCGCGTTCCCGATCCTGATCGCCAACAGCGTGGAATGGCTGGCGCCGGCGCAAGGGCTGAATGTGCCGCTCAACGTCAAGCCGGGCGAAGTGGCGCCGATTCCGGAGAACACACGAGTGACGCTGCCCTCTGGCGAGGAGGTCGTGGCCGGCCGGCGCGGCTTCGCGCAGACGGATCGGCCGGGCATCTACACCTTCGACGCGGGCCGGGCGCAGGGCGCCTTTGCCGTGAACTTCAATAACGTCAGCGAGTCTCGCATCGCGCCCAACCCCAACCTACAAGTCGGCAGCGCGAACGCCAACGCCGAACAAGCCGAAAGCCGACCCACATCGCAGCGTGAGTTCTGGCATTGGATGGCCGGCATTGCGCTGGTATTGCTGCTGGCGGAATGGTGGGTCTATCAACGCGGCTTGCCGGCCTGGTTGCGCGCAACGCAGAGGCCGCAAATGCCCATCCGGTAAGCGAGGGAACGGGCAACGCCTTCGCCCACTCGAGCGACTTCGGCTTGGCTAATCCGATTGCCCCGATGACGTGGCGATAAGCGCCAGCTTCTTAGCGCGGGGCAGGCGTTTGATGGCGCGCTCGAGCTGCATCGCCTCGCGCCACGTCGCCACTTCGCAGCGCCAGGCCAGCGCCACCGGCCGTCGCGCCCGCGTGTAATGCCCGCCGCGCCCGGCCTGATGCGCCTTCAGCCGCGCATCGGCGTCTTTGGCGATGCCGGTGTAGAGCGATCCGTCGGCGCAGCGCAACATATAGACGTAAGGCATCTCAGCGCGCCGTCCACCCCAAATCGAGCATGTGCGCCGCGCCGGTGATGATGCCGCCTTTGTCCGAGGCGAGATACAGCGCAAACTCGGCGACCTCGTCCGGCTCGATCAGCCGCTTGATCGCCGCCGGCCCGAGCATCACCTGTTCGATCACCTCGCTTTCGGGGATGTTCAGCGTGCGCGCCTGATCGGCGATCTGTTTGTCCACGATGGGCGTGCGCACATAGGCCGGGCAGATCGCGTTGACGGTGACGCCGAACGGGGCGGCTTCTAGCGCCACCGTCTTGGTCAGACCCATCAAGCCGTGTTTGGCGCTGATGTAGGCGCTCTTGAATGGGCTGGCGACCACGCCATGCAGGCTGCTGATGTTGATGATGCGCCCCCAGCGATTGGCTTTCATCGCCGGCAACAGATACTTGATCAACTGGAACGGCGCGGTCAGCATCACCTGGATCATCTTGTTCCAGGTGGCTTCAGGAAACTCCTCCACCGGATGAATCTGCTGGAAGCCGGCATTGTTGATGAGGATGTCCACGCGGCCGCCGGCAGCTTGTAACGCCGACTGCGCGAGCGACTTGACCGCTTCCTGCTCCGACAGATCGGCCCGCAGGAAGGCCGCTCCGAGCGCATCGGCGACTTGCTGCGCCTCGGGCGTGATGTCATGCACCAGCACGCGCGCGCCCGCACGGGCGAAGGCCTGCGCGCAGGCGCGGCCGATGCCGCTGCCTGCGCCGGTGATGAGAACAGTCTTATCTTCGAGCGACATCGTGTTTCGACCAGGACAAGGAAAGCGCCTGAGCGCGTCAACGTCACCGGGCGGCGGCAGGATTCGGCGCGTCCGCGCGGTTGAGCGTGCGCGCGAACTCGACGAAGAACTGCAACGCCTGCGGGTTGGCCACCGAACCCAGGTTGATGGCCTTCTCCAGCGGCGCGCCCAGCAAAATCTTCTTGACCGGCACCTCCAACTTCTTGCCGTTCAGCGTGCGCGGCACCTCGGGGATGGCGATCACGTCGTCGGGCACTTGGCGCGGCGAAAGCTCGGTGCGGATGGCTTGCTTGATCTTCGCGTCGAGCGCCGCGTCCAACACAGCGCCTTCGCGCAGCACGACGAATAACGGCATGTATGACGGCCGGCCCAACATCTCTAAGTCAATCACCAGCGCATCCAACACTTCGGGCACGCTTTCAACCACGCGGTAGAGTTCGCTGGTGCCGATGCGCACGCCCTGCCGGTTGATGGTGGAATCGCTGCGGCCGTAGATGATCACGCCGCCGCGCGGGGTAATCTTCACCCAGTCGCCATGCCGCCATACGCCCGGAAACATCTCGAAGTAGCTCTCGCGATAGCGGCGCATCTCCGGGTCGTTCCAGAAATAGATCGGCATCGAAGGCATCGGCTCGGTGACGACCAACTCGCCCACCTCATCCACGAGCGGCCGGCCCTGCTCGTCGAAAGCTTGCACGTGCGCGCCCAAGTAGCAACATTGCATCTCGCCCAGGCGCACGGGCAGCAGCGGACAACCGCCCACGAAGGCCGTGCACACGTCGGTGCCGCCGCTCAGCGGGGCCAACCACACGTCGGGCTTGACGTGCGTATAGATCCAGCGGAAGCCGTCTTCGGACAGCGGCGAACCGGTTGAGCCGATGTGCCGCAGCGCGCTGAGGTCATATCGCTGGCGCGGCTCGATGCCGGCCTTCATACACGCGGTGATATACGCCGCGCTAGCGCCGAAGACGGTCATGCCCGTCTCTTCGGCGAAGCGCCACAAGGCCCCCATCTCATCGCGCGCCGGGCTGCCGTCGTAGAGCAGCACCGTGCTGCCGACCAGCAAGCCGCCGATCACGAAGTTCCACATCATCCAGCCGGTCGTGGTGAACCAGAAGAAGCGGTCACTGGGCTTGAGGTCGAGGTGAAAGGAGAGCGCTTTGAGGTGCTCGATCAAAATGCCGCCGTGCGAGTGCACGATGGGCTTGGGCAGGCCGGTCGTGCCGCTGGAATATAGCACCCACAGCGGATGGTCAAAGGGAACCGGCTCGAAGCGCAGCTCGTCCTGCGCGTGTCGCATCGCGCCGAGGGCGTCATCCCAGGCCACTTCCCTGACCGAATCGGTGAAAGGCCGGGCGTCGCCTTCTAGGTAGGGAATGCGAAACACGCATCGCAACGTCGGCAGCGAACGGATCAGCTCGGCGACAGCGCCGCGCCGGTCGTTGGGTTTGCCGTTGTACACGTAGCCGTCCACGGCGAACAGCGCCTTTGGCTCGATCTGCCTGAAGCGGTCTAAGGCTGCCGACGCGCCGATGTCCGGCGAACAACTCGACCAGATCGCGCCCAGGCTGGCGCAGGCCAGAAAGGCGATCACCGCCTCGGGCATATTGGGGACGTAGGCAACGACGCGGTCGCCGGCGCCGACGCCCTGCTCGCGCAGCGCCGCAGCCACCACCGTCACTGCGCGACGCAGTTCATCCCACGAAAGCGCGCTGGTTTCAGGCCGCAGGCGCGTCGTCTCGGTGCGGAAGATCAACGCCGGCCGGTCGCCGTCAGCGTTGCGGAAGGCATGCTCGGCATAGTTCAGCTTGGCGCCGGGGAACCACTGCGCGCCAGGCATGTCGCGCCGGGCGAGGACTCGACTGGCCGGCTGCGACGCGCGCACGTCAAAGTAATCCCACAGCGTGCCCCAGAACGACTCCAAATCGTTCACCGACCAGCGCCACAAGTCGTCGTAGTCTGCAAAGGTCAGCGCACGCCGCTGCGCCAGCCAGTCCATGTAATGCCGCAGGTTGCTGTTGCGCCGAAGCGCATCCGAGGGCTGCCAGAGCACGATCATTGCGATGGGATTGTACGCGCGGCGCGCGACTGCGCATTCTGCACGCGCTTGACCGAGGCTTCGGTTGCCCGGCGCGGACTTCGGCCAGCCAGGCCCGTTCGGCAAAAGCTGTGACCGACAGTCGTTAGAATTGCGCGCATCAAATGATCTCAACACCTCGGAGGGCAACCATGTCTTTGGCAACGCGATCCCGACCGTTCATCACCTATGTCGAGGACTGGCTGAGTCGTCTGCCGACGGCGAAGCTGTCGAAGTTGATCGGCGATCCATCGCGGGCCGCCGTGGCCTCGGTGGACATCATCAACGGCTTCTGCACCGTCGGCCCGCTGGCCAGCCCGCGCGTGCAGGGTATCGTCAAGCCCATCGTCAAACTTCTTCGCGATTGCTACGACGCCGGCGTGCGCCATTTCATCCTGACGCAGGACGCGCACGAGCCGGACGCCGTGGAGTTCAAGCAGTATCCGCCGCACTGCGTGCGCGGCCACATCGAAGCGCAAACTGCGCCGGAGTTGCTCAAGCTGCCCTTCGCCGGTGAATTCGTCGTATTCGAGAAGAACTCGATTTCTTCGGCGGAGAACACCGGCCTCGACCGCTGGCTGGACGCGCATCCAGAGGTGACGACGTTCATCGTCGTCGGCGACTGCACCGACCTGTGCACGTATCAGCTCGCCATGCATCTGCGCCTACGCGCCAACGCCTATCAGCAGCGAGAGGCGCGCGTAATCGTGCCGGAGAACTGCGTGCAGACGTATGACACGCCGGTGAAGACGGCGCAGAAGCTCGGCATCTCAGCGCACGATGGCGACCTGCTGCATGCGATCTTCCTCTACAACATGTGGACGAACGGCGTGGAGGTGGTGAAGAAGATCACGCGATAAATCTCAAACACAGATGCTCAACGAAGCCCTCGCCCCCGACATCCAGGCCCTCATCGCAAAGAAGAGCTGGTCCGCCGTCCGCGACGCCGTCGCCAACTGGCCGGCGCCGGAGATCGCCGACCTGTTGCTCGCCCTGCCCAAGACGGAACGCGCCGTTGTGTTCCGCGTGCTGCCGCGCGCGATCTCCAGCGAAGTCTTCAGCTATCTGACGACCGAACAGCAGAACCAACTGCTCAAAGAGCTGACGGACGAGGAGACGCGGCAACTGCTCGCCGGCCTCAGCCCTGACGATCGCACCGCGCTGTTGGAAGAGTTGCCCGGACGGGCCAGCCAGAAGCTGCTGAACTTGCTCAGTCCAGAAGACCTGGCCGAAGCGCGCAAGATGCTGGGCTATCCGGAGGACAGCGTTGGCCGGTTGATGACGCCGGACTATGTAGCGGTGCGCCGGCAATGGACGATCAGCCAGGCCCTGGCGCACATTCGCGCGCGCGGGCGCGGCAGCGAGACGATCAACGTGGTGTATGTGGTGGACGAGGGCTGGAGGCTAGTGGACGCGCTCGAGCTGCGGCGGTTCATCTTCGCCGAGCCGGACGAGACCGTTGAGGCGATCATGGATGGCCGGTTCGTCAGCGTGCGCGCCTCCGACGACCGCGAAGAAGCGGTGCGCGTCATGCAGCGCTATGACCTGGACGTGCTGCCGGTAGTAGATTCGGATGGCGTACTGGTGGGCATCGTCACCGCTGACGACGTGCTCGACGTGGCGCAGGAGGAGGCGACGGAGGACTTCCACCGCGCGGCTGCCGTCGCGCCGCTCAAGGCGAACTACAAGGAGCTGAGTATTTTCACGATCTATCGCAAGCGCATCGGCTGGCTGCTGGCGTTGGTTTTCATGAACATCTTCTCCGGCGCAGCCATCGCCGCGTTCGAGGAGACCATCGCCGCGGTCGTGGCGCTGGTGTTCTTCCTGCCGCTGTTGATAGACAGCAGCGGCAACGCCGGGTCGCAATCGGCCACGCTGATGGTGCGCGCGTTGGCCACCGGGGACGTGAAGCTGAGCGACTGGGGCAAGTTGCTGGGCCGCGAGCTGTTCGTCGGCAGCATGCTGGGCGCAACGATGGCGCTGGCGGTGCTGCCGATCGGCGCGTTACGCGGCGGCCCGGAAGTTGCCGTTGTCGTCGCGCTGACGATGCTGCTGATCGTCATCGTCGGCAGCCTGATCGGGCTATCGCTGCCCTTCCTCCTGAGCAAGTTCAAACTGGACCCGGCCGCAGCCAGCGCGCCGCTGATCACCTCGCTCTCCGACATCTCCGGTGTGTTGATTTACTTCTCGCTGGCGACTTGGTTGCTCAATCTGCCGGGCTGAGCCAACAATTCCCGCGCAACGTGACGCTCCATCAGCGTGACATACGCCTCGGGGTTTTGCAAGAATTGTCTGACGCGTTGTGCATGTTGCATCTGGAGCGGTTTGTCAACAAAGCGCCGCAGAACGCGTGCGAAGTGCCATCGAATCTCTTTTCGCACGTTGACTGGCACGATACCTCTGTAAGCACGCGATGCCGCAGCGATCATGCGCACGCGGCGGTTCTGGGACGGGTCTATTTGCTTCGGAATCTGCGCGCCGATCCATGTCGCATGCCTCAGGTGGAAGATCATGCCGTCGAATATATCGCCGATCTGGTCTGTGCTGTAAGCCGGTGTCAATTGCAGGTAGTTCCACGACAGCTCGTGCTGGTAAGCGCAGTAGGCGTAACTGGTGCCTGAGTGACGGTGGGGAGTGTGCTTGTTGAGGAACTCATGATAGCGCGTGCTCTTTCCTTCTTCCTCAGTTACCCGAAAGTGAGGTTGGTAGGCGCAGTAAAAATCCCGATGAAAGAACAAGCAGGCCGTGCTGACAAAATCTATGGTCGCCAGCACGCACTGCTCCGACAGCCTGCCGGCCAGCTCTTCCACCCAGCCCTGGCGAATTGGGAAGGAGTCCAGATGAAGCGTAACCGCGTGAGTCACCCCGTCTTCGACAGCGATGCGAGCTAGGTGATCCAAATAATAGGAGTGTTCCTCCGAGTCGCGCAGATCGGTATAGGGGATGTCACAGATGCGAATTCGTGGATGCAGTGCTAGTCGCGCACGAAACTCGGGCGCCAGACGAGTGGCGCTTGCGTAGATCACGTAGGGAACTTTCGTATATTGCTCGATCCGGCTCAGGTGTACGTCCAGCAACGGCTCGGTCTCGGCGTCGAAAAGATAAACCACCAGAATGCCAAGTTTCATATGCGCACCCTCTGCGACTGGTTTACCGCCCGGTAGAAAAGCTGAACATCGAATCGTCCGGTATCGAGCTCGACGTCATCCAAGAGGATCTTCTCATCCCGTGATACATCGCGTTTGAGAACGGCGCCATCGGCCAGGCAGATGGGCAAGCCGGTATTCCAACCGCCTGTATCGCAGTTCTCGATCAACCCGTAGCAGGTGTAGCCACCAACGCCATCGAGTGTCTCGCTCCGGCGCAGGTGTCGCTTGGCGTGCGCATACACGTTGGTGCGAAACCCGAACTCGGGCTTCAGGACAGCGCGTCGGTTCAGCGCTGCTTCGGCCACGGAGGCCATCGCTTCGAAATGCACGAGGTGATACGGACGTGCGAACACATAGTACGGGCCAGGGCCCAAGCGAGATGGGAAAGTGACCAGGGCCTCCTGTCGGTAAACGTCGTCGTTGTAGCCGACGACGAAGACGCCTCCCCTCGGTTCTGCGCCGAGGATGTAATCCACCAGGCCGCATTCGCCATCCCAGATTTCATCGAAATCGAACTTGTCGAACACGTCGAGGACGCTTGCAGCGCGTGGACCGAGCATGCCCGGCGTCGCTGTTCGCAAGCCGAGCCCGTTCGCCACCACCGCCATCTCGACGCACAGCTTCGTGCCGTCGGTGAATGACGCACACATGCGGTAGTCGAGGCCGCGCTTGTCCGCCTCGGGAATGATGGTCGTTGGGTTGGCGTAGCGATCGAGGTAGCCCTTGATGTTGCCGGCCATCACGAGCTTGAAGCCCATCAGCTCCACCTCGTCCACCAGGCGCTTAAGCACGGCAGGCTGGTCGCCATCGCACACGGTGTAGACCCGCTGCCGGTCCTCGGCCAACTGTGTGAGCCATGGGCCGAACAGCAGATCGGCCTCATAATTCATCATCACCACGTGCTTGCCATGTTCGAGTGCTGCAATGGCATGCCGGCCACCGGCCGGGACTGAGTTTGTCGCCTCGATAAGCACATCGAGCGACTCGCAATGCGCGACCAGGTCACCATCCTCACAAATGGCCAATTTGCCTTGAGCGATGGCGTCGTGCATCGCATCGAGCGTATGGGTCACGCGGTAATCACAACCGAATCGCTCTGCGGCGGAGATGGCGCGCTCCACACGAATATCGGCGATCGCAACGCATCGAATTCCAGGAGTGATCGTGCTCTGCAGCAACAATCCGCGGCCAGTCGCGCCGACGCCGACGATGGCGACGCGGATAGGCTCGCGCAGCGCTCTGAGTTGGTTCAATAAGCCGAACATATTTCTTCGTCTTCCTCGATGGCGGCTTCGTCGGTCGTCATCGCAAGTGCGCGCTGAAGAAGCGCGTCACTCTCTCCATCATCATCGTGTAATCATGCCCACGCAGGCTATGGCCGGCGTCGGGGTATTCGTACAGCGTTGCTGCCTTGCCTAGCGCCGATAGACGTGCGTGCAAGTCACGCGACCAATTCACCGGCACCTGCGGATCGCGCGTGCCGTGATGCAGTTCGACAGCAGCGTGCAGGTCGGCCGCGTAGTGGACCGGCGAAATAGCGTCCCACAGGTCGAGTGGCACGTCATCCTCCGGCATGTAGGCCACGCCACGAAAGACGCGTTTGATGCGATCCACGTTGAGACGCTCGTCGCCACTCATCGAGCCGTACAGCACGATGGCTTCCACGCTGGGGTTCACCACCGCTGCGCGTAGCGCGATGCCACCGCCCATTGAGTGGCCAAACAAGCCGATCGCCCCCGGCGCAGCATTCGGCAGCCGAACGGCATGCTCGATCAGGTTCAACACGTCAATCGCATAGCCGGTGCGAAAGAGGTTGGCGGCATCTTCTCCATCACCCTCGCTGCGGCCATGGCCCCGGTAATCGGGATGGAGGACGAGAAAGCCGGCGCGCGCCAGCGCATCGGCGTAGCGCCGGGTATATGTGGTGTGTGTGCGATAGGTCCGCGGGTTGACATAGCCGTGCAACACCAACACGACGGGGAATGGGCCAGCGCCCTTCGGCGTGTTCATAAAGCCGTAGACCGTCAGCCCGTCGCTGGTGAAACTAATGAGCGAACGCGTGAAGGCGTTCGTGACTTGCAGCGTGCGCTCCACCTTGAGCTCACCTGCGCCATAGCTGCGCCGGCGCAGGTGCTCGATGGTTAGCGATTCGTACGGCGCGCTGCCGACGGGCTGCTGCGCGCGCGTCGTCGCTGTGCCGAGCACGGCCGATGCCAGCACCACGCTGAGGATCAACCTGAACATGCTGCTCCGGATCACTCGATGGTGTATTCGAGCGTATACCCGCCTGGGCCGCCTTCGCTGTGCACGCTGTGCTCTCCCTTGCCCCATTTGTCATCACGGGTGAAGCGCTGACGGAAGAAACCGGCGACGGCGTTCTGGTCGAGGTTGAAGTAGTCGAACGTGTCGAAGTCCTCTGTGTCGGTCAGGATCACGTCGCTGGCGATACGGCCGCTGATCTCCAACACGTCGTTGCGCGCCACATCTACTTCGATCCGCCTGTCGAGTTTGGCTTTCGTACCATGCTTCACCTTGCGAAAGCCACGCGCCGGCCAGCGCACCGTCTGATTGCCGATGTGAAATTCGAGCGCGAGTTCGGCGGAATAGTCCGGCTCCTCAGGGTTGAAGAAGATCAGCCGTTTGAGCGTGATGGTGATGTGATTGCGCCGTTCTTTTGGCTGAATCATCTCCTCAATGGCCTCGATGGCCTTCTGCGCCGCTTCCACCAGCGGTTTGGCCAGGTCGGGGGGTGGGCGGTGTGGCGCGTAGTCCTGCACGAACCAGCCGCGCCATTGCTCCTTGCCCGGGCTCGATTCGAACCAACCGGCGTCGTTTTTGCCCGAAGAGAGGGTGATCTCCTGGCCTGGCCAATTCACGTCGTAGATATAGACCGTCATGCGTTGCGTCTTCGGGTCATAGTCATAGCCATAGGCGACCACCTGGTGGTTGCGCCCCAGATCGTTCAGGTTGCGTGCGACGATCAGCCCCAAGGGCACCGGCGTGCCGCGGTCTATTGCCTCGCGCAGCTTCTTGAATTCCTCCTTCTTGGTGCGATCCGTCACCCCGCGCACGAGGAAATTGCTTGCGTCCGGCGCGAGGGTCCACGTGATGAACTTGATCGCGCTGAGGGTGAGGAAGCTATCGAGCTGGCGCCGGTAGATGTAATCGGCCAGAGGGTGACCATCGGGTGGCACGCCCTTGTCGCCGAAGTCGCTTGGCTTGAATCCCGGCACCGGCTGCCGGGCGGCGTAGTGATCGAGTACGCAATACGACATGCCGCCGCACCGGCCAGCCGACTGTAACTTGCCGACGCCTGGGATATCGGCGATTTGGTTGACGAAATAGTTTCCGAACTGAAAGCCGTCCCTCGCGGGTGAGAAGTCTACTTTGGGCATGGCCTGCTCCTGACGAAGACTATGGTGGAATGACTACGACCGGCGCTACGACGCGAATGGTGACGTTGTACTCTATCACTACGTAGATCGGCACGGTCGGCGCTTCATCCAGCTCGTCGGTGAAGGTGAAGCGACCGTTGCGATTGGTGCGCGTGCGGCCGAGTAACGTCGCATCCGAGCCATCCGGCTCCTCGCTCAGGCTGATCGAGATACGAGCGTTGGGCGGCCAATCAGCGCCCGTCACCTTCAGTTGCACACCCTGGCTCAACACAGCCGTCACTGTCGGTGAGATCGGCTGCGTCGTCGTAGTCAACGTCGGCGTTGGCGAAGGCGTCGCCGGCTCTTCCGTCGGCGTACTGGTCGGCTCGGGCGTATCGGTCGGAGTTGGTGTCGGCGTCGGCTCGGGCGTGTCGGTGGGCTGTGGTGTGAACGTGGCCGTCGGCTCTGGTGTGAATGTTGGCGTCGGTGGAATCGGCGTCGGCTCGGGCGTGTCGGTGGGCTGTGGTGTAAATGTCGCCGTTGGTTGCGGCATTGGCGTGAAAGTGCTCGTTGGCAACGGCACAGGCGTGCTGGTCGGCGTCGCCGGTGGGATCGGCGTAGCCGTCAGCGTTGGTGCTGGAATCGGCGTAGCTGTCAGTGTGGGTACCGGGATTGGCGTGGCGGTGGCCGGCGGCGGAATTTGCGTTGGGATGGGGATTGCTGTCGCCGTTGGTGGAATCGGCGTCGGCGTGGGTAGCACAGGAATTGGCGTGGGCGTAGGTAATACTGGAATGGGCGTCGGTGTGCGGGTCGGGAACGGCGATGGGGTACCCACCGGCAACTGGAAGATGCTAAAGCGAATGGATGCGACGCCGGAACGCTCGAAGTACTCGATGCGGAAAGAGTACGGACGTGCGCCCAGCGTCACGTCAGTCGAGACGTCGCGCGCCGCGCCTTCGCGCCAATCGTCCAGCACCAGCACGTTGTCCAGCCACATGCGCACGCCGTCGTCCACGCGGAAGGCGAACCGATAGGTGCCCGGCGCGAACTCCAACGTGCGCGTCCAGCGGGCCGAGAAGTTGTCGGGGGGAATGCGCGAGTCGGGCGAACCGTAGCCCCAGTTGAAGTCAATCACCGAATCGTTGCGAATGATGATGGGCGGGCCAGCCAGGTTCGGGTTCGCATAATACTCGCCACGCCAGTCGGTGAATGGTGGCAGGACGATCGTTGTCGGCGCCGGCGTGGGCGGCGCAGGCGTCAAAGTCGGGCGCTGTGGCGGGCGCGTGGGTGCAACGCGCGTCGGCACCGGCGTCTGCGTCGGCGGTGCAGGCGTCACAGTGGGAACGAGCACGGTCAGTGTATCCGTGGCAAAGCGGCCGGCGGCGCGGGTTTGCGCATACACCTGCCAAACGCCCGACGGGGTCTGCGAGGGAATGGTCGTTGCCAGTTCGAATCGGCCATTCGGATCGGCCCGGATCACGGCGAGGACGATCGAGCCGGTGCCTGTCGTGGGCACGGTGGAGACCAGCCCCAGGGTGATCTCCTCGCCTGCGTCCCAGTCGGAACCGACGACGTTCACCACTTCGCCGGCTGTGATCCGTTTGGGGACGACGGTGATGAATGGCAGTGGTTTGGCCGGTGTCGCCGTCGGCGCGGCCGGCGTCGGTGAGAGCGGCACCTGGCACGCTGCGAGGAGCGAGGCTACAATCGCCCTCACAACGATGCCGACGACGTTTCGAAAACTATGCCGCTTGAAAGCTTTCATGCTCATTCCTCTCGCTTGCGCGTCTATTCAACTCGTGGAGCATATGCGCTCCGTGTGAATCGCCCTTGACGATCGCAGGAGGCCACCAAAGTACACAGCGGCGATGTGCTGCGTACGAAATTGTGCACCGGGCGCGCGCACCAATTCCGACTGGCGCTCGCCGTTCAGCCTCCTGCTCGTCAACGTGGCTTGCGATATAGACGTCAGACGAGTGTATCGAGTTGCAGGTCAGTTTATGCGCAGATGGCGAAACTTAACAAGTCCTAAGACGATCTTTTCAATCTCTCAGCAAGGCAATTCCTCGGCCTGGCTGCTCGGCACGAACGAAGGTTTGTGGCGCTATGCCGGTGGCGAGGTATGCGAGCAGATCGCCGAGCCGCTCAAGAACACGGTGTTGACAGCCGTCGCCGTGCATGGCAGCGCTTGGCCCGAAGCCGGCCTGATCCTGGTGGGTGCGAACGATGGCATCGCTTATTCCAGCGACGGCGGTGCAAGCTGGATGGCCGGTGCATTGCGCGAGCCAGCGCAAATTGCGTTCATCGTCGTCTCGCCGGCCTTCGATCAGGATGGCGTCGCCTTCGCAGCGACCACGGCGCATGGTGTGCTGCGTTCCACCGATGGTGGCCGGTCATGGGTTTATCGCAACTTTGGCCTGCCGGATCACGAAGTGACGGCGATCGCGCTCTCGCCGATGTTCCCTGTGGACGGCACGCTCTTCGTCGCTGTCACCGGTGGCCTGTTCTACAGTACGAACCGCGGCGAGTCCTGGCGGCTGTCGCCCATCGAGCCGACGGCGCTGCCGCTGGCCGGCATCGCCTTCGCGCGCAACGCGCTGATCGTGGGCAGCGAGTCGCGTGGCCTCTATCACTCGACCAACCGCGGCACGACCTGGGGCAAGCGCAGCGCGTTCAGTTCCGGCCCCATCAGTGCGCTGGCCGTATCGCCGGATGGGACGAAGATCGCCCTTGCCACACCCATGGTGGTTGCGCTGTCGTCCGACTTCGGCGAGACGTGGGAACGCACCGAGGGACGCATGCCGCGTGACCCGCTGGCGCTGTGGGTAGGCGACGACGGTACGATTCTCTGCGGCACTCAGCAGAACGGTTTGTGGATCTACACATGAAGGTCGCAGTCACCGGAGGCAACGGTCGCTTCGGTCGGGTGGTGATCGCACACCTCATCCGCAGCGGCTATGACGTCCTCAACATAGATCGCGCCGTGCCCGAAGAAATGCCCACCGACCTGCCGAACGCGCCGGCATTCGTCGGACTGGATTTGGCTGATTTATCCGCGCTCACCCAGGCGTTGGAAGGGTGCGATGCGGTGATTCATTTGGCGGCCATCCCAAGCCCGGTGCACACGCCGGAGCCGGACGTCTACGTGAACAACACGGTCACCAGCTACAACGTGTTGTTTGCCGCTGCCGATCTGGGCATCGAGAAGGTGTGCCTGGCCTCCAGCATCAACGCCATCGGCGGTGCGTATAGCCGCAAGGCGCGTTACGATTACTTCCCGGTGGACGAGCGCCATCCTACCTATAACGAAGATGCTTACAGCCTTTCCAAATGGGTCATGGAGCAGCAGGCGGACTCGTTCGCGCGGCGACACGCGCACATGACCATCGCCAGCTTGCGCCTCCACGGTCTGCATAAGCTGGCCGCACGACGCACGCTGGAGGATGTTACCCAACTCGATGAGGTCGTGCGCCGGCGGGTGGCCAATCACCTGTGGGCCTACACCGATATAGATGCTGCGGCGCGCGCATGTATTGCCGCGCTACACGCGACCTACACCGGCCATGAGGTCTTCTTCATTGTGGCACCAACCACCATCTTCGCGCCGGATGTCCTCTCGGCCGAATTGGCCCGACAGTTCTACCCCGATGTGCCGATCGTCGGCGACCTCTCCGGCAACGCCGGCTTCTACAACTGCGCCAAGGCCGAGCAGTTGCTGGGTTGGAAGCATGATGAGATGATCACAGATGATCGAGGTTCTCGCGTGCCTGCTTCCGAAAAGTAGGACACGCGCAAGCCCCCAACCATTCCTAGAGAGCAATCAACCATGGAATCCAAACGAATCGAGGACAACGTCCGCACCTATTCGCGGCCGAGCGACTTGAGAATCACCGATGTGCGCGCAGCGGCGCTGCAACTCACGCCGACGGGCTGGATGTGCCCGCTGATCCGCATTGACACCAACCAGGGCATCTATGGCATTGGCGAAGTGCGCGACGGCGCCAGCAAGAACTACGCGCTGATGCTCAAGCGGCTGTTGATCGGCGAGAACCCATGCAACGTGGACAAATTGTTCCGCAAGATCAAACAGTTCGGCGGGCATGCCCGCCAGGGCGGCGGCGTCTGCGCCGTCGAGATGGCGCTGATGGACCTGGCCGGCAAGGCCTACGGCGTGCCGTGCTACATGTTGGCCGGCGGTAAGTTCCGCGACAAAGTGCGCATGTACTGCGACACGCCCAACGAGCCGACCGGCGAGGCGATGGGCAAGAAGCTACAGGGCCGCATAGATAAGGGCTTCACCTTCCTGAAGATGGATGTAGGTATCGAAATGCTGGCCGACATCCCCGGCGCGTTGTGCGCGCCAGCCGGCATGTTGGATACGCGCACGGTCATGCATCCCTTTACCCATATCCGACTGACCGACAAGGGCATCCGCATCCTTGCCGAGTACGTCGTGCAGGTGCGCAGCGTAATCGGCTACGAGATCCCGCTGGCGGTGGATCACTTCGGTCACATCGGCGTCGAGGATTGCCTGCGCCTGGGTGAGGCGCTGGAGCCGTTCAACCTGGCCTGGCTGGAGGACATGGTGCCATGGCAGCTCACCGAGCAGTGGCGCCTGCTGCGCAGCCACCTGAAGACGCCCGTCTGCACCGGCGAGGACATCTATCTGCATGACCACTTCAAGCCGTTGTTCGAGGCGCAGGCGATCTCGGTATGCCATCCTGACCTGGCGACGGCTGGCGGCATCCTGGAGACGAAGAAGATCGGCGACCTGGCGCAGGAATATGGCATCAGCATGGCCATCCACATGGCCGGCTCGCCGGTTTCCACCATCGCCGCCGTGCACAGCGCCGCCGCCACCGAGAACTTCATTGCGCTCGAGCATCATTTCACCGACCTACCCTACTGGGACGACTTCGTCACCGGCCTACCCAAGCCGATCATCCAGGACGGCTACATCACGGTACCGGAAGGACCCGGCCTGGGCATCGAGTTGAACGAGGAAGCGATCCGCGCGCATCTCACGCCCGGAGACCCGGCCGGCTACTTCGAGCCGAGCAATTACTGGGATACCGACCGCTCGTGGGACCGGTTGTGGTCGTAGCACACCCGCCCCCAAGGTCTCCAAGGGGACATTTCTCCGCGGGGTAAAACATGGGGTAGGCGAAGGCACTGCCTTCGCCTACCCATGCCTTCGTCCCACCCCCACTTGCATCCCTGCGGTGCGGGCATATACTCCCGTGCTGCAAGAGCACACATCTGCCGGCTGATTCATAGGAGGGAAGCATGTTGCGGTTCGTGTCGGTGCGCCTTCGCTCGCAAGCAGGTTTGAATCTTGTGCTGAGCGCCGCCCTGGCGCTGACGTCGCTCTCGTTCACCCCCCCCACGCCGCTGCCATCTGCAGCCGTGCCTACCGAGTCTGCCGGTGAGCCGGCCCGGCCGGTGAGCGACGACCCGCTCGGCGCAGTCATCGTGCCCGGCCACCCTGACTTCGACCGCCTGTTCGACCCGGCTGGTCAACCACCGGCCAACCTTACCCTCCAGCGCCTGCCCGGATTGATTTCGGCTAGCTCGGTCGAGCCAACCGGCGACCCGGGCCGCTTGGCCGCCGAACCTCCCTTCGCCGCGGAAACCGTCCCGCTGCCTGAGCTGCTGCCGCCGGAGGGTGTGTTGCGCGCCCATGTCGCCTTCGACCCGGCCCATGCCCTGGCCGGCGAGACCTTGGCCGCGACGCTGGTGCTGCGCGCGCGCCAGCCGCTTGAAGGTCTGAGTGTGCGCCTGACCCTGCCCGAGGGGCTGGACTACCTGCCCGACAGCGCCCAGGGAGCGAGCTATGACCCCGCCACGCGCACACTGAGCTGGGCGAAGGCCGGCGTGGATCGGACCGGCCTGGCCGAGTTCCCCTTCCAGGTGCAGGCGAGCGCGGTCAAAGCCGGCGCGCCTGGACGCGACGAAGACAGCGTAACGCTCAAGGTCATCCCTGAAGTGCAGCTCGGCGAGGCCGGCGACCTGCACGTCGAGGCGCTGGCGCAGGCAGTGGTGATCGGCGCCGCGCCGGCCGAGGCTGTGTTGTCCGCCGAGGGCGGGACGCTTGTGCTGCCCGGCGGACGGGTGACGCTCGTCTTCGCCCCCGGCGCGCTGGCGTCACGCGTGGCGCTGCGCGGCAGCGTCTTCCTGGAACGCGCCGGGCCCGGCGGGTTGCCTGCGCTAACCTTACGGGTCGAGCCGGACCTGGTGTTCGCCGCGCCGGTGACGGCGACGATTGACCTGCGCGGTCTGCTGAGCGAGGCGCTACTGGCCGCAGGCGTTGAGCCGGTGCTGGCCTACCAGCGGGTGAGCACGCGCACCGAGGAGGTCAAGCTCGCCAACGGCAGCGCCAAAACCGTCGAGGTGCGCCAGGTCGTCTACGAACCCGTGCCGGCGCGCTACGACGCGGTGCAGGGCGTGCTGACGACGTCGTTGAGTCACTTCTCGTCTTACACGGTGATCTTCCAGGTGCCGGCCGGGCGGCCGGAGCCGTGGAAGTTCGCCCCGAACATGGGCGGGGTGAACCCGTTCCGCGGGTCGGCCACCTACGCCCAGGGCATCGAGCTACCGGAGATGCCCGACGGCGTGCAACCCGACCTGGCCATCGCCTACGCTAGCGCTGGCGCGGAAGGCGGCGGCCCGGGTGACGACTACCGCATGGGCGCAGGCTGGAGCCTGGACGTACCGCACGTGCGCCGGGCGGTGAAGCTGGAGAAGCGCCAGTACACTACCTGGTCGCCGCAATGGGGCACGCTGTTCCAACAATACTATGAGCTGATCACCAATGAGCAATACAAGCTCAGCCTGGGCGGCGTGGAATACAACCTGATCTACAAGGGCAGCGCCAACGGGGCAGACGAATTCGTGACGCAGAACTACGCGCCGGTGCGGGTATATCGCTGCACGTTCGGGACGTCGTGCAACGGGACGGCGTTGCCGTTCGGGAGATTCAGCGATTTCGGCGCGCCGGCGCCGCATTACTGGCAGGTGTGGACGGCGGACGGGACGCGCTACGCCTTCGGGACGGACGCTGCCAGCACCAAGGTCTTCCGCAAACGCAACGGCAACCTGATCGCCTACCAGAGCTGGTATCTGCGCTACGTGTATTCGCCGCGGCGCGACGACCCGGCCGTCGTAGGCGGCTGGTCGGCCGAATGGGTCTACGGCGAAGAGCCGATGAGCGGCGACGATGGCATGGTGGACGGGCAGGGATCGTGGCAGATGGGGGCAGACTGGGAGACCAACACTCGGCTGAGCTACATCCGCTACGGCAACCGGCACAGCAGCCCGCCACGGGCGTATGTGGTGAAGTTCCAATACACCGGTTCACCGGCACGACTGGCCGCGATCTGGACCTGTCGCTACGTCGCCGGCGCCCCGGACAATTGCCCGCAGGACGCCTGGCGCCTGCGGCGCTACGAGCTGGGCTATGCCGGCCCGGCGTGGAACACCCGCGTGGTGCGCATCACCCCGCAGGCGTGGGACACCGGCATCAACAGCTGGCGTCAGTTGCCGAACACCACCTTCGAATACCAGAACGACAACGATACACTGGTGCGGGCGATCAGCAACGGCTATGGCGGTCGGGTGGAGTTCAGCTATTGGCAGGGCTACCGCAACGACCGGACGTATTTCCATGTCAACCAGCGTACGCTGCGCGATGGGCTGGGCGGGGTGACCGTCGAGACCTACGAGTTCTCCAACCCGTGCTGGAACGACGCGGGCAGCCCGTGCCACCTGGGGCATGACGACGTGTATCCGGAGTCGCGCGGTGGGCTGATGGGCTACGGCACGCTGGTCAAGCGGGTAAGCCCGCAGGGCGGCAGCCCGCTGAGCGTGGTGCGCACCGACACGCACACCGACCGGCGCTGGCTGGGGCAGGTGTATGACACGCGCCACTACACCGCCGACGGCGAGACGGTGCTGCGCGCCAGCCGGGTGTGGTATAGCGTGAACGAGCCGGCGCCGGGCCAGCCAGCAGGCACCTGGCTAAGCTGGGCGGCGGTGATGGACGAATTCCCCTTCGGCGACCTGAGCTACGTTGCCGGCAACGTGCCGCCGGGTGGGGCGCTGATGACGCGCGTCGAGCGGCGGGTGGACGGCCTGGGAAATCCCACGGCCGAGTTTCAGCGCGGCTTTTGGCATCGCAGCGGCGACGAGCTGAGCACGCACCGGGGTTACACCCACAACTGGACAGCGTGGATCGTCGGGCGGGTGGCCTGGGAGAACCGCTTCGACGGCATCTACGAGAACGCCGACATCCCGCAATTGCGCATTCAGACGCGGGTGTATTACGACGGCAACCCAGACTACTCCACCGCGCCGGTGCGCGGGCTGGTGACGCGGGTGGAACGCGGGCGGCAGGGCCAGTTCTGGGTGATCGAGAACTACAGCTACGACGGGCAAGGCAACCTGACGGCGATTACCGACCCGCGCGGCTACACCAGCACGGCCGGCTACGACCCGGTGACGTTGAAGGTGCTGTGGATACGCAACCCGCTGAGCCACACCACCACCTATGCCTACTTCGGGGTGCACGACGTGGCGCGGCCGGCGGGGCAGCCGTGGGGCGTGCTGGCCTCGGTCACCGACCCGAACCTGGTGCAGGAGCGCTACTGGTATGACGTGTGGGGACGAGTGAGCGCGGTGGTGCGTCCCGGCGACAGCGACGGCTTCCCGACCGTGAGCTACACTTACAGCGATGCCAACCAGGCGGCGATCAGCCCGCCGCTCAAGGTGGAGACCTGGCAGCGCGAGGTGGCCGGCTGCGGTGGGTGCGTGCACCCGACGTTTACGTTCTACGATGGGCTGGGCCGGCTGGTGCAGACGCGCAGCGAGACGGTCAACGGGGCGCGGCAGCAGGTGGTGAACGTGACCTACGATGCGCTGGGCCGCGAGGTGCGCCGCTTCGCGCCGGCGCTGGAGGACTTCAGTTGGGTGTTCAGCCGGCCAGGCGGCTGGGACGGGCGGCCGCACACGCTGACCGAGTATGACCCGCTGGGGCAAGTGACACGGGTGGTGGGGCCAGACGGGGCAGCGACGCGCACGCTGTATGGTCAGCTCAACGGCGTCGAGGCGCGCCGACAGGGGGTGGACGCGCTGGGGCGAACCAAAGTGTGGGTAAGCGACGGGCTGGGACGCCTGGTGCGGGTGGAGGAATATACCGGCAACTTCGACGCTGGGACGCACGCGCTGTATGCCCAGACGCACTACGCGTATGGTTGGCTGGGGCAATTGACCCAGGTGACCGACGCGCTGGGCTACGTCACCACCATCGGCTACGACGCGCTGGGGCGCAAGACCAGCATGAGCGACCCGAACATGGGGAGTTGGAGCTACGCCTATGACGCCAACGGCAATCTGATCAGCCAGACCGATGCCAAAGGCCAAACGCTGACGTTCGACTACGACGCGCTGAATCGCAAGCTGCGCAAAAAGCTGAATGGCGCGCAAGTGGCGTCGTGGCGGTATGACGACTACTGGTATGGGGCAGGGAACTATGCCATCGGCCGGCTGACGGAGACTGCGACTTGGGTGAACGGGGCGTGGGAGGCCAGCCGAGTGATCAGCTATGACGCGCGCGGGCGGGTCGTGGGCGAATGGTTGGGTTACAGCGTCAGCGCGGGGATGTCGTTCGCCTACGACTCGGCGGATCGGCTGATGCAGCTTACGTATCCGGACGGCGAAGTGGTGACGGTGGGCTACGACGACGCCATGCGCCCGCGCAGCCTGGGCGGCGCGAGCATCTACGT
>CALGMA010000017.1 GCA_937959265.1 uncultured Anaerolineae bacterium
TCAGTTCGCAGCTTCGCTTGCGCTAACCGCTCCCTTTAACCTTCCGGCACTGGGCAGGTGTCAGCCCCTATACGTCGTCTTACGACTTCGCAGAGACCTGTGGTTTAGTTAACCAGTCGCTAGAGCCTCTCATCTGCGACCCACAGAGACAACATCGAATGACATCATCTCCGCAGGCTACCCTTCTCCCTAAGTTACGGGTACATCTTGCCTAGTTCCTTAACGAGGGTTCTCTCGTTCGCCTTAGGATCCTCTCCTCGCCTACCAGTGTCGGTTTGCGGTACGGGCGACATAGGGTTATGCTTAGAAGGTTTTCTTGGCAGCTTGGCTCAACGACTTAGGCTTGGGGACCCGCTTCGCTTTCAGGATCAGCGACCGGATTTGCCTGGCCGCTTCATCTCCCTACGACGTTCGCACCAGAACTACCAGCGGTCTGGCTCGTCTACCATTCTGCGTCACTCCATCGCACCCTATGCCGGTATCGGAATGTTGACCGATTGTCCATCACCTACGCTTTTCAGCCTCGGCTTAGGCCCGACTAACCCGATGTGGACTGACCTTGCATCGGAAACCTTAGGCATACGGCGATCACGGTTCTCACGTGATTTGCGCTACTCATATCGGCATTCTCACTTCTGCTCGCTCCACCGCTCGTCACCGTACGGCTTCGACGCTTGCAGAACGCTCCCCTACTATCCTTGCGGATCCGTATCTTCGGCGGCATGCTTAGCCCCGTTAAATTTTCCGCGCAGGACCGTTTGACCAGTAAGCTATTACGCACTTTTTAAAGGATAGCTGCTTCTAAGCTAACCTCCTGGCTGTCTGAACAGTCCCACATCGTTTCCCACTGAGCATGCACTTGAGGGCCTTAGATGGCGGTCTGGGTTGTTTCCCTCTCGGCCACGAATCTCATCACCCGTAGCCCGACTCCTGACCTATCAAGTAACGGCATTCGGAGTTTGATCGGGTTTGGTAGCCTTACGGCCCCTAGCCCGTTCAGTGCTCTACCTCCGCTACTAAACGATCAGGGCTAACCCTAAAGTTATTTCGGGGAGAACCAGCTATCTCGGAATTCGATTGGCATATCACCTCTACTCACAGCTCATCTCATAGTTTTGCAGCCCTAACGAGTTCGGGCCTCCACGAGACGTTACTCTCGCTTCACCCTGGCCATGAGTAGCTCATCCCGTTTCGGGTCTAATGCCTGCCACTAAACGCCCTATTCAGACTCGGTTTCCCTACGGCTCCGGCTGTCACTGCCTTAACCTTGCGACAGACATTAACTCGCCGATTCATTCTCCAAGAGGCACGCCGTCAGGCATCCCATACGGTATAGCCCTCCGACTGCTTGTAAGCGCACGGTTTCAGGTTCTGCTACTCCCCTTGTGGGGGTGCTTCCCACCTTTCCCTCACGGTACTTGTTCACTATCGGTCGCCAAATGTATTTAGCCTTGCGGAGTGGGCTCCGCGGATTCACACCGTGTTAGCGTGTACGGTGCTACTCAGGATCCCTCTCGGCCGTTTCACCTTTCGTCTACGGGACTATCACCCTCTATGGTCTGACTTTCCTGAACAGTTCGACTAGGCTACGCGGTCCTACATTGAGGTCCTACAACCCCAGCCGGCAAGCCGGCTGGTTTGGGCTGTTCCGATTTCGCTCGCCACTACTTTCGGAATACTCTCCTTTCCTCGCCCTACTTAGATGTTTCAGTTCGGGCGGTTCCCTCCATCACACCTATGGATTCAGTGTGAGGTGCGCAGCTCTTCGCTGGCGGGTTTCCCCATTCGGACATCCCCGGATATAGCGCCTAATCACGGCTCCCCGAGGCTTATCGCAGTGATTCGCGTCCTTCATCGGCATTTGGCGCCAAGGCATCCACCGTGCACTCTTAGTAGCTTGCTCTCACATGAGGCGGAGAAATTGAATCTCCCGCATTGGGCGATTGTTCATCGCTCCATTGCTCTACATCATGCTTTGCTCGCGCGTTGTTCTCACGCGCTTGCACGTCCTATTCAGTTTTTAAAGTGCCACTCCAGTCGGAGACTGGAGACTGGCGACCAATACGATCACCAATCTCTAACCGCCGACTGTGGAGACTAGGGGATTCGAACCCCTGACCCCCCGCTTGCAAAGCGGATGCTCTCCCAGCTGAGCTAAGTCCCCGCTGCTTCGAGGGACTCGGTCCGAATCACCCGAAGTGAAGTGGGCGATTCAAGACTCGAACTTGAGACCTTCCCCTTATCAGAGGGATGCTCTAACCAACTGAGCTAATCGCCCTCTCGCTGCGGCTTACACATAAGCGCCTCAGCAACTAAAAAGTGGCAAAGAAATCTGGAACCAAGTTCGGTCGCGGCCCACACCGTAGTGGCCACATTTGTGTTAGGGAAGTTCCCTAGTAAAAGGAGGTGATCCAGCCGCACGTTCCCGTACAGCTACCTTGTTACGACTTCACTCCAGTCACCAGCCCCACCTTTGACGGTGCCCTCCTTGCGGTTAGGCTGCCGGCTTCAGGTGTTGCCAGCTCCCATAGTGTGACGGGCGGTGTGTACAAGACCCGGGAACGTATTCACCGCACTATGGCTGACGCGCGGTTACTAGCAACTCCGACTTCATGCAGGCGGGTTGCAGCCTGCAATCTGAACTGAGGGTAGTTTTCAAGGATTGGCTCCGCCTCACGGCTTGGCTACCCATTGTTCCTACCCATTGTAGCGTGTGTGTAGCCCCGGGCATAAAGGCCATGCTGACTTGACATCATCCTCGCCTTCCTCCGGCTTGTGGCCGGCAGTCCCGCCAGACACATGTAACTGGCAGCAAGGGTTGCGCTCGTTAGGGCACTTAAGCCAACATCTCACGACACGAGCTGACGACAGCCATGCAACACCTGTGCTAGCTCCCTTGCGGGTCGTTCCCCTTTCGGTTCACTACCACTAGCATGTCAAGCCCGGGTAAGGTTCTTCGTGTAGCATCGAATTAAACCACACGCTCCGCTGCTTGTGCGGGTCCCCGTCAATTCCGTTTGAGTTTTAACCTTGCGGTCGTACTTCCCAGGCGGGATGCTTAACGCGTTAGCTTCGGCACTGACGGGGTTAAATCCGCCAACACCTAGCATCCATCGTTTACGGCTAGGACTACCAGGGTTTCTAATCCTGTTTGCTCCCCTAGCTTTCGCTTCTCAGCGTCAGGAATGCCCCAGAAGGCCGCCTTCGCCACGGGTGTTCCTCCTGATATCTACGCATTTCACCACTACACCAGGAATTCCACCTTCCTCTGGCATCCTCTAGCCCTGCAGTATTGGACGGCTTCTCCGAGTTAAGCCCGGAGCTTTCACGCCCAACTTACAAAGCCGCCTACAAGCGCTTTACGCCCAGTAAATCCGGATAACGCTCGCCACCTACGTATTACCGCGGCTGCTGGCACGTAGTTAGCCGTGACTTATTCCAGGGATACCGTCCTTGCTCGTCTCCCTGAAAAGAGGTTTACAACCCGAAGGCCTTCATCCCTCACGCGGCGTTGCTGGATCGGGGTTTCCCCCATTGTCCAATATTCCTCCCTGCTGCCACCCGTAGGCGTCTGGACCGTGTTTCAGTTCCAGTGTGGGGGATCATCCTCTCAGACCCCCTACCCGTCGTAGCCTTGGTAAGCTATTACCTCACCAACAAGCTGATGGGCCGCAGACTCCTCTCGCCAGGCCCTTGCGGACTCTGATCCTTGCGGATCCTTTTGGGTATTAGCCTCTCTTTCGAGGGGTTGTTCCCTCCGGCGAGGTAGATTTCTACGTGTTACTCACCCTTCCGCCACTCTCCCTTGCGGGATCGTTCGACTTGCATGGGTTAGGCACGCCGCCAGCGTTCATCCTGAGCCAGGATCAAACTCTCCGTAAAGTTTGTAGCCCGAGGGCTACGAAGTTTTAACGGATGACCCGAACTCGCTACTGTTCTCGAATCTCTTTGCCACTCTTTAGTTGTTAAGGTGCCTTGTTTTTGAGCCCGCGAATACTACTACTTCGCCATCGGCTTGTCAATACCCCTCTCGCGATTTCTGATGAAAATTTAGCGTTGCTCAGGGTATCGCTTTTGCCGCAACCGCGCTCCAGCGCGTCCGCGGGGATAAATCGTATCACAACCCAACCAAGAAAATCAAGGGTGATTTGAAAGAAAGTTGCGATATTCCCATCGCAGCGCTCAGCGCAGGAAGGGTTGCGAGGCGCACGCCAGCGCATCCTGAATCCGAATCTTGTGCGTGAGCAATATAGGCTCCGGCAATGCATCCGGCGGATAGAAGCCGATGTCTATGCTCTCCGGTGAGATGACAATTTGCCCGCCGATGATCTCGCACTCGAAGCACACGTTGCAAATCTGCACCACCTCGCCGCTGGGATAACGGGCCACCAGGAACTGAGTCGGATCGGAGTAGATGCCGATCAATCGCTTGACCCGCACGTGCAGGCCGGTCTCTTCCCACACTTCGCGTACGCACGTTTGGGTGATGCTCTCACCGACGTCTTGTCGCCCACCCGGCATCGCCCAATGGCGATTATCCTGGCGCAACTGCAACAGCAATTGCCCCCGCTCGTTCAAGATGAAGGCCGAGGCGCTGCACTGGATGCGGTCGGGCAGCCGATCCACCGGCGCACCGGTCCAGTCGTAGAGAATAACGGAGGATTGTGTCATAGCGAGTCGATGATACGCGATCGGCAAACGACCCGGTTGTGTTAGGCTGAAACAGTGCTTTCGTTGGACAGGCAGAACCGATATCGCGAACGCTATCGCGCAATGCGCCCCGACTGGCGCACCAGCGGAGAGATCTACGAATCGCTCGTCCGTCGGTATGTAATCAGCGGCGCAATCGCGCTTGACCTGGGCTGCGGCGCGGGTGGCGTGATGGAACTGCTGGGCACACAGGTGGGGATGTTGGTCGGCGTGGACCGCCATTGGCCCTCGCTGCTATACAACCGCGCGCGCACTATGCACCGCGTCCTGAGCGATGTAGATGCGCTTCCCTTTCGGGCGGCATCGTTCGATCTGGTGACGTGCTCATGGGTAATCGAGCACGTCGCCCGACCTGATCGCCTATTTGCCGAAGTGAGTCGGGTGCTCAAGCCGGCCGGCCATTTCGTCTTCTTGACACCGAACGCAGCCAACTACGTCACCCTGCTCAACCGACTGACGCCAAAGCTGGCACAAGCGCCGCTCGTGCGCATGCTCTACGGGCGAGCGCAGGAGGATACCTTTCCCGTGACCTATCGGGCGAACACGCTGCGTGCGCTGCGCAAGTTGGCCGGCGACGCTGGCCTGCGCGTCTGCACACTGGAGACGATTCACGATCCCACGTATCTCGCCTTTGGCGAGATCGCGTTCCGGTTGAGCGCGCTCATCGAACGATGCATCGCCGACGAGCGTGCCGTGCACATTGTTGGGGATTTCGCCAAGACGTAGGCGCCGCCAGCGCGCCTGTAATCGCGTATGCCATCGCAGTTCGTCTCGATCGGCCCGCTCACGCTCAACCTCTACACCACGCTGATCACGTTGGCAGTGCTGGTGCCGTCGGCGTGGGCCTGTCTCCAGACGCGCGATTGGCACGTCGTCGTCGTTGCGTCCGTCGTCGCCCTCTTCGCGCTCACTTTTGGCCGCGCCGGCTATATAGCGTTGCACTGGGAATACTTCCGCGAGCGCACGGATGAGCTTTTCTCGTTGGCCGGGTTGTCGGAACATGGGGCGATCTGGGGCGGCACAATGGCGCTGCTCCTCTCCCAGCGTGCCGTACGCCTCACGCTCCCTCCAAGTGTCCAGCGGTGGTGGTTACCGCTCGCGTTTTTGCTCGCTGGCATCGCCGCATCCATCGGTTGTATCCCGAATGGCTGCGCATACGGCCAAGAGGTGTTCTGGCAGACGGACGGGGAGCACTCACTGGCATGGCTGCTGCACGCCGACTGGCCGGACGCCTATTCGATCAACAACCCGCGTTGGCCGACGCAGGCATTCATGGCGTTTTGGCTGATCACAATGGGCATAAGCTGGGCTGTCTGGGTAAGGAGACAAGCGAACAGTGAAAGTTATCGGCCTGCTTTGCCCGCCATTGGCTTCGTCATCCCATGTTTCGCCACCGGCGATTTTCTGATCCAGTTCCTTCGCGGCGACCCGGCGCCGGCGTTTGCCGGCTTGCGCATCTACCAGTGGCTCGACATGACGCTGTTGGCGTCCGTCGCCGCGATCCTCATCCTCGGCACGAGGCGCGCCCGCTGAGTCTGCAGTTACGTCCTGCAGAGTTCGGGTACACTCCTGCCGCCGCATTCCGACAACGCGATCGCACTTTCGTTCTACTCGCGGCCGTCTCATCACGGCCGCCTCGGAAGGGGGTGTTGCCATGCGACGCACGCGCGAGTTGCTGTTCCAAACCGATACGCTCAAGCTCGAGCTGCTCAACACGCCCATCAACCAGCTAGACTTGAAGTTTGAGGACACGATCTTTGCTCAGGCAATCCCGGTGGTGAAGGAGGAGCTGCGGCGTGCCGGCATCCGCAAGCTCGAGCCGGTCTTCTACATCTCGACCGGCTATGGTTGCATTGCCGGCCAGCCGATCATCTCGCTGGGCTTTTACGACTTTCACCCACTGCTCAAGGACTTGAACGAAGAGTTCCGCGGCTGGCGCTATAGCGACGCCGACATCTTCGACTTGCTGCGCCACGAGTGCGGACACGCCTTCTGCTATGCCTATAAGCTCTACCGGCGCAAGGACTTCCGAGAGTTGTTCGACGTGCGCGGTCACTTCTTCCACACTTATCCAGAGAAAGACGAGTATCGCTACAACCCGTGGAGCCGCAGCTACGTCAACCCAAACGGCGACCACTACGCGCAAAAGCACCCAGACGAGGACTTTGCCGAGACGTTCACCGTGTGGCTCATGCCGCGCTCGAACTGGCAGCGGGTATATCGCCATTACCCGGTCGCGTTGAAGAAACTGCGCTTTGCCGACCGAGTGGTCAAGGAGCTGGGCGCGTGCCCACCGCTGGTCAAGTTGGACGAGGGCTGGATGGTTGAGCCCTACAAAGAGGTTAAGCTGACCGTGGCCCAATTCATGAAGGCCAAACCCAACCGCTACTATCACAAGGCGACCGGCTACGTGGACCCCGACCTAAAGGAGATGTTTCGCCCACAGCCGCAGCGCTGCACGCGTCGCGAGTTGTTCAGCCGGTTCATGCGCGCCGAGGCGTTCATCAAGGCGCACAAGCAGCAACTGATCTCGCACACCTCTTACTGGGTGAGCGTGGATTCGACGGTGGTCTTTGACCTGCTGGACAAGTTGATGACACGCGCCAAGGCGCTCAACCTCTGGGTCGAGAAGGCACAGGAGGAGAAGAAGCTGATCGAGCTGACGACCTACGTCACCACCTTGTGCACCCATTACAAGCACACGGGCCAATATCTCGCTTGAGCGACCGACGGAAATGGCAACGACCCTCATCCCTGGCGGCACCGGACTGATCGGCCGACACGCAGCGAAACTGCTGTGCGAGCGCGGCCACACCGTGCGCATCCTTTCGCGCCGCGCCCGGCCGGATGTACCTCTGCTACACAGGCTACGAATTGAGTATGTGCAGGGCGACGTGCGCGACCCCGCCTCGCTCGCGCCGGCGTTTGCGGGATGCGACGCGGCAGTGCTCTCCCAGCAATTCCAGAACTTTCCAGTCGAGAACCCAAAGCGCAACGAGACGTTCGACGCCGTGGATCGCGCCGGCACGGAGCACTGCGTCGCCGCCGCGCGGCAGGCCGGCGTGCGACGCCTGGTTTACATTAGCGGCATCGCCCTTGGCAACCCAAACCCATCCCACCCCGGCATACGGGCCAAGCTAGCGGCCGAGCAGGCTGTCCTCGGGAGCTGCATCTCGTCCATCGCGCTGCGCGTGAACGTGGTCTATGCCGCGGATGACAAATACTTCCCCCGGCTGGTGCGTGCCGCGCGATGGTCGCCGTTCGTGCCCATCCCTGGCGCCGGCACTGCGCGCTGCGCGCCCGTGCATGTGGATGACGTGGCGCGAGCAATTGCGCACGCCATCGAGCGCTCTACAATCAGCGGCGTGGTCAATGTGTGCGGGCCAGACGAGGTGACCTGGAAGGAACTCCTGTTGGCCGTAGCGCAGGTCAACGCCGCAGGACAACGCAAAATACCGGTGCACATCCCACAGCTCCTGCTCCTCCTGGCCGGCTGGATCGGCGAACGCTTGCCGACGCCGGCGCTCTCGCGCGATGCCGTGATCTTCGCCACGCAGTTCGATCAGTCGTGCCGCAACGGCATAAGCTGCACCGAGGCTTTTGGCTTCCAGCCCATCGGGCTGCGCGAGGGCCTACGCATAGCCTTTGGCGGAGGCGAGCTATGAAGCCCTCTTTCGGCGCGCCGTTCGCACTCGGCTTCATCGGCCTGACGCTGGGACTGATCGCTTGCGCGGCGGTGTTACAAGCGCCAGCTGCGCAGCCACCCCAGCCGGATGCTTGGCTTACCTATGTCAGCGAGGATGCCGCGTTCGCGTTCGACTATCCGCCCGACGCGCTTATCTCCACCAGCGAAGACGCCTCCCTGCGCTTCAAGCTCGTCTACGTCCAGTTCCCGGTCACCGAGACGCAGACCTACCAGGGCGCTTCGATCATGGTGATCGAGAGTGCCGATGGGACGGACCTGCGCGCTTTCGTCGCCGCGCGCTACGCCGCAGCCGGCCGCAAGATGCCGCCTCAGGCACAGCGCGCTACCAGCTTTCAGGTGAACGGGCGCGCTGCGGTCAAGCTGGAGCGCGACGAGGTGATCGGCAGTCTGGACAGATACACCGTGCTGGTTGCCGGCGACGGCGTGATCTACCGCATCAATTTGTTTGGCGGCGGGATCGGCGGGCCAATCGAGCTACCGCCATCCGCTGAGGCGATGTTCGAGCGATTGGTGCAATCGTTCCGCGTGCTCGATGCGCCGCTCAAACCACACAGCCAGGATCGCGTTCAGGACAGCGCTGTCCCTTTCGCCGAGCCGCCCGTCGCGGCGGTGTTCACTTACCCGATGCGCTCCGCCGCCAGCGTGAACTATGGCGTGCCGGTCGGCATCGTGATCAGCGGCGCGCACATGGAGTGGTTGGACTACGCCATCCGCAACCTGGACCAATGGCGGATCAAATGCTATGGCGTGGATTGGTCACGCATGCTGCATACCGGCGAGGACTGGTACCGTGAGGACTACTTGACCGCCAACACCGCCGGCGCGCCGGTGTATGCCGTGGCCGACGGCGTGGTGGAGCGCCACGACCCGGGTATCAGTTATCCGGGCAACGTGGTGTTGATCCGACATCGCCTGCCGGACGGCCGCAACATTTATTCGATGTATGGCCACGTGACCAACGTGCGAGTGATACAGGGCCAGCTCGTATCGCGCGGGCAGCAAATCGCAACGGTGTTCAACCAGGGCTACGTCGGCCGCACGCCGAACCGCCATCCCAGTTGGGATTCGCACCTGCACTTCGAAATGCGCTGGATCCGCGACGCCGGTAACATCTATACACCCGGCACGAACGCCTATAACTACAATCACCCGTCGTGCACCTATCTCTACCCCGGGCGCGGCTATACCTATCTTGTGCATCCTGACAACTATCCCTACCCTGGCAGCGGCTACGTAGATGGCAGCGATTTCATCGCCGCGCGATTAGAGGAGCCACCGCCTGGCTGCGCGCCGGTCGAGCTGGTCGCCAATGGTGGGTTCGAGAGCGGGCTGCCCGGCGTGCCCTGGACAGCAACCAACTCGCAGGGCAGAGCCGATCCGCTGATCTATCGGTCACGAACGCGCACCGGCCAGTGGGGCGGTTGGCTGGGCAACATCCTGAACTATCGGGATACGCTGGCCCAGATGGTGAACGTGCCGGTTGGCTCGGCTGCGGCGACGCTCACCTTCTGGCGCTACGTGCAGAGCGCCGAGCCGATGGGCAACAGCGACGACCGCTTGATCGTTTCGCTGGCAGCGCCGGACGGCAGCCTCATCGGCGCGCCGCTGACTGTGACCAGTGCCGTGCTGCGCAACGTTTGGGCGAAGGAGACCGTCGCTTTCGACCTGGCCAGCTACCCTTACCTAACGGCCACACTGAGCTTCACCGGTGAAAATGACGGCAAGAACAAGAGCAGCTTCTTCGTGGACGATGTGTCGCTGATGCACGTGTGCACGGCACCGAACCGTGGGGATTCTGAAGCAGGAAGTGCGGACGCATCACTTCCGACTCCCAATTCCCGATCCCCGGCCCACGACGCGCCGCCGAATCACCAGGCCTACATCCCGCTCGCCATCCACGAGCCAGAGCCACTGGAGAAGGATCTGGCGCTACGGGCGACGTGCACGAACCGCTTGCTGAGCGGCGACTTCGAGGACGTAGCGAGCCCGGCCTGGACCGGCGTGGCGAACACATCAGCAACGATCCACAATGTCATCCCCGACGGCGCCAACAGCGGCGTTGCCGATCCGTTGATCTACACGACACGGCCGCGCAACGGATCGCGCAGCGGCCGGATCGGCTCACCCAACGTCAACGGCTACTGGAACGAGCTGCTTCAAGCCGTGCAACTACCAGCCAATGTGACGAGCGTGACGCTGACCTTCTGGCGTTACCTCGACACTCAAGAGGTAAGCACAACGACAGCCTACGACGTGTTCCGGGTCGTGCTAGAGACGGAGCGGGGCATCGAGATTGTCACGCCGTTGCAAATAGACAACCGCAGCGCCAGCCGCGGCCAGTGGGCGCAAGAGACGCTCAGCTTGCCGAACGCCTACCGTTACTCTGGCCAGAAAATCTGGGTGTCGTTCAAAGGCCAACTGGACGGTAATCGCCCCACCGCGCTATACATAGACGACGTCGAATTGAACGTGTGCGCAGCGCGATAGGACGAGATGACACTACTCACCTTTACCACTTGCCAGGCAGCAATCGCCGAGCCGATGTGCGCTGACGTAGTGCGCTACCTCGCCAGCCGGCTGGACATCGAGATACGCTTCATCGCCGACATCGCATGGGAGATGCGCGAGCGCCTGTTGTACGCGGGCCAGATAGATGCCGGCTGGATTTGCAGCGCGCCCTACGTGCGCACGACGGGCAGGCCAGACACACCTATCAAACTGCTCGCTGCGCCGGTATTTGCTGCGCAGCGCTATCAGAACCGCCCAATCTACTTCTCGGACGTAGTCGTGCGGCGCGACAGCTCCTATCGCAACTTCGCCGATCTGCGCGGCGCGCGCTGGGCCTACAACAATCATGGCTCGCACTCCGGCTACGAAGTCGTACGCTACCACCTGGCCCGGCTAGGCCTGAACGGCGACTTCTTCGGCCAGGTAATCGTAAGCGGTGCACATCAGCGCTCGGTCGAGATGATTTTGAATGGCCAAGCCGACGCTTCGGCGATCGACAGCACGGTGATGGAGCTGATGATCACGCGCGAGCCGGCGCTGCCCGAACGACTGCGCGTGATCGAAGTGTTGGGGCCGAGCAGCCAGCCGCCGTGGGTGATCGGCCGGCGTGTGCCCGTAGCGCTGCACCAGGCGCTACGGGAGGCGCTGACCCACATGCACGAAGACACGGAAGGCCGCGCCATCCTTGCAGAGCACCGCTTGGTGCGCTTTGCGCCGATGACCGATTCGGATTACGACAACGTGCGCGAGATGTTGTGCGTGGCCGATGCGCACAGCGTGCAGTTGTGACACGCTACCGGCAGTCGCTCGGTTCGGCCAGCACATAGCCGCCGCGCACCGTCGCGCCGATCACCAGCGCCGCGCTGATCAGCACGATGTTTTTAATGATGTACTGGCCCTCCAGCGTCGGCGCAATCGGGAAGACCGTCCACGTTTCGCCGGGAAAGATCACCAGCGGCGTGAGCGTGCCCAGCATCTGCGCCAACAAAAGCAAAATTGTGGCGCGCATGAACTTGCTGCTGAGCAACCCCAGGCCGATCAGGCACTCCCAGATGGCCAGCGCTGGCACGCTGATCGCCGGCGGCACCAGCCCAAAGGTGAGCATGCTGATCGTGCGCGCAGCCAGCTCTTGCGCCGGGCTAAGACCAGGGATCAACTTGATCGCGCCGAACCAGAGAAACACGACGCCGAGGCCGATGCGCAGCAGGGTGATGCCATGCCGGGCCATCCAGCGCGTGATGCGCAGGTCAATGCGATCGAAATTCCGTTGCAGCAGTGCAATTGGTTTGTCCGTTGCCATGATCCATCATCCTTGAACACTGGTGCGAATCGTCTCACATTCGCGTTCAAACGTCATGGTCATTCCGCGCCGGTCAGACCTGACTTTTCTCACCCAGGTTGACGCATCAAATGGAAATCGCGCTATGCAACACCGAGCTACCTTCCGATGGCCGGCGATTCAGCCCAAGGGACAAACCTAGCTTGAGTAACCTGCGAGTTAGGAAAGAGGTGCATTTCTGACGACAAGCAAGCACAACACACGAAAGACCGGCAGGGGTAGGCGAAGGCAATCCCTTCGCCTACCCCGATTGGCTTGCCCCTTCGGAGAAACATAGCCTAGGTCATGACGGTATAATTCCCCATACAATTCAATTACGCGAATGGGGAGTCCGCGGACGCGGGCTGAGAGGGCGCCCAATCCGGCGCCGACCCTTGAACCTGATCTGGGTCATGCCAGCGGAGGGAAACGCGAAGCGTCTTCGGCTATCACAGCATCCCCACTGGCGTTCCCAGTGGGGATTTGTTTTTTTACCGATGCGCATTGTGATCATCGCAAACGGCGATCCGCCGGGACAAGATGAAGTAGCGCGCTGGCTGGAGGGAGGCGCCATGCTCATCTGCGCCGACGGCGGGGCGCGCGTCGCGTTGGCGTTGGGGCTGACGCCGGCGCACGTCATCGGCGACTTCGACTCGCTCAACGAAGACGCGCTCGCCGAGCTGGCGCGGTGCGGCGCGCAATTGCACCGTCACCCGACGCGCAAGGACGAAACCGACCTGGAGCTTGCGCTGCTGTTCGCCGCCCGCGCCCTGCGCGACGAGGAACGGCCGGAGATCGTCGTCCTTGGCGCGCGCGGCGGACGGGTGGACCACGAGCTGGCCAATATGTTGCTGCTGGCCATGCCCGCGCTCAAGCGCGCGAACGTGTCGCTGGCGCACGGATGTGAGCGCGTCTTCCTGATAGATGCGCGCGACGAGCCGGCGACGCTGACCCTGCGCAGCAGCGCCGGCGACACCGTCTCGTTGCTGCCCTTCGGCGGCGACGCTCACGGCATCCGCACCACAGGGCTGGAATATCCGCTGCGCGACGAGTCGTTGTTCGTTGGCCCGGCCCGCGGCGTGAGCAACGTCCTGCTCGGCGAGGAAGCGACCGTCTCCCTGCGACAAGGGATGCTGCTATGCGTGATCATCCATCACGCCCCAACAACCGATGACCGAATCAACCAATCTATGAGGTGATAAGAAGATGAAAAGATTAATCCTTTCCCTGACGACGGCGACGCTGCTGGCAGCCTGCGCCGTGCAAGCGCCGCCGCCCCGACCCGCGGCGCAGCCACAGCCGGCTGCGCCGCGCACGCTGACGATCATAACCCACGACAGCTTCGGCGCAAGCGAAGACGTGATCGCCGAATTCGAGCAGGCCAACAACACCAAAGTCGTCATCCTCAAGTCCGGCGACGCCGGCTCGACGTTGAACAAGGCCATTCTGAGCAAGGATGCGCCGCTGGCGGATGTGATCTACGGCGTGGACAACACCTTCCTCGGCCGCGCGCTAGCCGCCGGTATCGTCGAGCCGTATAACTCCCCGGCGCTGGCCGACATCCCCGACCGCTTCAAGCTCGACCCGCAGAATCGGATGCTGCCGGTGGATTACGGCCACGTGATCATCAACTACGACAAGGCCTACTTGCAAGAGAAGGGATTGGCGCCGCCCACTTCGCTGCGCGAGCTGACCGAGCCGCAATGGAAAGGCAGGCTGGTGGTGCAGAACCCGGCCACGTCGTCGCCCGGCCTGGCCTTCCTGCTGGCGACGATCGCCGCCTTCCCCGAAGGCAGCGCATACGACTGGAAGCAGTTTTGGCGCGACCTGCGGGCCAACGATGTGTATGTCAGCCCCGACTGGAGCGACGCCTACTACTCCCAGTTCAGCGGCAGCAGCGGCAAGGGACCGTGCCCGCTCGTCGTCTCCTACGCCACCAGCCCGGCCGCCGAGGTCTTCTTCAGCGAGGGCAAGCTGGAAGAGCCGCCCACCGGCAACCTGGAGGGCACGGCCTTCGAGCAGATCGAGTTCGTCGGCATCCTGAAGGGCGCAAAGAACCGCGACCTGGCCGAAAAGTGGGTGGACTTCATGCTGAGCAAGCGCTTCCAGGAGGACATCCCGCTGCAGATGTTCGTCTATCCGGTTGCGCAGGCGGCCAAGTGGCCGGAGGTGTTCGTGAAGTTCGGCCAGCCGCCGGCGCAAGCCTTCGTCCTGACGCCCGAACAGATTGATCAGGGCCGCGAGCAGTGGATCGAGGCGTGGACGCAGCTCGTCCTCAAGTGAGCGATGGGCGATGGGGGCGATCGGTGATTTGGCGCGTCCGATCTCAATCGGCGATCGCTCCCTTCCTCACCGCTGCGCCGGCGCTGCTCTTCCTCGCCGTCTTCTTCGCCTGGCCGCTGATCGAGATCGCGCGCGTGTCGTTTACCCCCAGCGAAATCAGCCGGGGCGCGACGCCGCTGACGGTGCTGCGCGACCCAGCGCACCTGCGCGTGTTGGGGTTCAGCGCGGGACAGGCGGCGCTGTCCACCGCGCTCACGTTGCTGGCCGGCGTCCCGATTGCCCTGGCCTTCGCCCGCTATCGCTTCGCCGGCCAGCGCCTGTGGCGCGCGCTGGCTATGGCGCCGTTCGTCATGCCCACTGTGGTCGTCGCGGCGGCGTTCAGCGCGCTGCTAGGCCCGCGCGGCGCGCTGAACGTTGCGCTGCAGGCGGCGTTCGGCCTCGAGCAGCCGCCCATACAGTTGATGGGCACGCTGCCGATGATCCTGCTCGCGCATGTGTTCTACAACGTCGCCGTGGTGCTCCGGCTGGTGGGTGGTTTCCTTGCCGCCTTCGATCCGAGCATCGAGGAAGCCGCCGCCGGGCTGGGCGCGAACCGCTGGCAGACCTTTCGCTACGTCACGTTGCCCATGGCCATGCCTTCGGTCGGCGCTGCGGCGGCGCTGACCTTCCTGTTCACCTTCACCAGCTTCGGCGTGGTGCTGATCCTGGGCGGCGCGCGCTTCGCCACGCTGGAGGTGGAGATCTATCGGCAGACCGCTCAATTGCTGCGCCTGGACGTGGCCACGTCGTTGGCCATCGTGCAGATGGCTGTCACGCTGCTGGTGGGTTGGGCTTCGGCGCGCCTGGAGGCGCGCGCCGGTGCGCCGCTCGCCGCGCGCCCGGCCGATGACATCCGCCGGCCGGCCGACAGTCCGGCAGCGCGCGCGCTCGTCGCCGGCAGCCTGGCCTTCATCGTCCTCGTCTTGGGCCTGCCGCTGGCGACGCTGGCCTGGCGCTCGCTAGACCTATCGGGAGGCGACCCGCTGCGCTACTACGCCGCGCTGAGCGAGAACCCGCGCGGGTCGCTGTTCTTCGTCCCGCCGCAGACGGCGATCCGCAACTCCCTGCTTTTCGCCGCCATTGCGGCGACGCTGGCGATGCTGCTGGGCGTGCCGCTGAGCTATGCCATCGCGCAGGGCAGCCGCTCGGCGGCCGGCGGCGCGGCGCGCCTGGCGCAGTTGCTCGATGCGCTGCTGTTGCTGCCGCTGGGGGCCAGCGCGGTGACGCTGGGGTTGGGCTTCCTAGTGGCCTTCGATCAGCCGCCGCTTGAACTGCGCACGTCGGTCGCGTTGTTGCCGCTGGCCCACACGCTCATCGCGCTGCCGTTCGTCGCGCGCGCGTTGACGCCGGCCATCCGCGCGCTCGACCCGCGCCTGCGCGAGGCGGCGCGCGGTCTCGGCGCCGGCCCGTTGCAGGCGCTGCGCTACGTGGACCTGCCGCTGCTGGCGCCGCCGTTCGTCGCCGCGATGGTCTTCGCGTTCACCGTCTCGCTGGGCGAGTTCGGCGCCTCGCTGCTCATCGCGCGCCCGGAGTATCCCACCATGCCCATGGTGATCTATCGCTTCCTCGGGCAACCCGGCGCGCTGAACTACGGCCAGGCGCTGGCGATGAGCACGCTGCTGATGCTCGTCACGCTGGCCAGCGTGATCGCCATCGAGCGCGTCAACGAGCAAGCCCTATCGGCGCGCAAGGCGTGAGCCAGGAAAGAGAGTCGGCAGAGGCGCTGCCCGTAGTGCCTTCGCTTACCCCGGCCTGTCACCTGCCACCTGCCACCTGCAACCTGCCACTTGCCACCTGCAACCTGCCACTTGCCGCCTGAAGAGTGCCTTCGCCCACCCAGCAGGAAGTTTTTATAATTTTGGCCTGACATGGACGAGCCGATTCGACTGCCCAACCGCGAGCGCGAAGTCGAAACCGATGTCATCGCCGACGAGATGGTGTGGGTCGAGCCGCCGTGGCGCGTGCTGATCCACAACGACGACGTGACGACGTTCGAGTTCGTGGAGCGCATGTTGCAGACGATCTTCAAGCTCTCGCGCGAGATCGCCGAGCACATCGCTTGGCTCACGCACACGGAGGGGATTGCGCTGGTGTGCGTGCGGCCGCGCAGCGAGGCGGAGCGGCTGGTCGGCCAGGCCATCTTCGCCGCGCGGCTGGAGGGCTTCCCGCTCATGCTGACCTGTGAGCCGGACGAGTAGTCGGCGCAGCCCGTCCATTCGCCTGCCGGCGGCGCGTTTGAATTGGCCCGCGCCTTACCCTGTCCCGCAAGTCAAGCCTGACGCGCGGCTCAAGTCGCCTCTTCCACCAGGCTGTGGCGCAGCAAAGCTTCGAACTCGCTGAGCACCATCGCCGTCGCGCCCCACACCTTGTGCGCGCCGAATTGGTAATGCGGCGTCATCCCCAGCGCCCCGCCCAGGCTGACCAGTGGGCGCGGCTCCGCGCCCTGTCGCGCCGGATCGAGCAGGTCGCGCAGCGGCACTTCGATCACCTCGGCCACCTCGTTCGCGTTCGGGCGAAAGTCCGGCCGCGCCGGCGCGTAGGCGACGGCCGGATGGATGATGAAGTTGCTCGGCGGCACATACAAGGCCGTGAGCGCCCCCAGCAATTCGGCCTCATCGAGCGCAATCCCTAACTCTTCGCGCCCTTCGCGCAGCGCAGTGGCCACGAAGTCGGCGTCGCCCAGTTCGCGTCGGCCGCCCGGCAGCGAGATCTGCCCGCCGTGATTCCCCAGGCGATCCGCGCGCCGCGTCAGCACAAAGTGCAGCGCGCCGTCGCGCGGGTAGAGCAGCAGCAGCACGCCGGCCTGGCGCGGCGCGACTTCGGGCGCCGCGAGGGGGGCGCGACCCGGCGGCGCCATGCGCGACTGCGCCGCCCATCCGGGCAGCGGCTGCCGCATTGCGCGGCGCACCGCGTCCAGGTTCAGCAGACTCATCGGCGCCCCTATTATCCGTCGGCGTCGCGGTATCGCGGTATGTATATAGTTGCCCTCATGGCCGATGCTCTCAGTCTTCCCACGCCGACCCGTTGGGACCTTTCCAACATCTTCCCTGCCCTCGAATCCAACGAACTGCGGTCCGCCATCGCGCAGTGCGCGGCGCAGCTCGACGCGCTGGAGCGCTACCTCGCCGACCACGGCATCGCCCGGCACGCGCCGCGCGCCGACGACGGCGCAACCCGCGCCGCGCTGGATGGCTACCTCGAACGCGCCAACGCCCTTGTCGCCTTGTATCGCACCATCGCCGGTTATCTTCATGCGCACGTGGCCACCGACTCGTTCAACCATGCGGCGCGTCGGATGCTGAGCGAGATCGAGCCGCTCGGCGTGCGGCTGCGTCAGATAGATGTGCGCTTCAGCGGCTGGGTGGGCGCCATTGCCGACGCCCTGCCGCGCCTCATCGCGCAGCCTGGGCCGGCGCAGGCGCACGCCTTCTACCTGCGTGAGACCGCCGAACAGAGCCGCTACCTGATGAGCGAGGCCGAGGAGTCGCTGGCCGCTGAGCTGAACCTGAGCGGCGCCAACGCCTGGAGCAAGTTGCAGGGCACGATCACATCGCAGTTGACGGTGGACTTCGCGCGGGACGGCAAGGCGGAGAAGCTGCCGATGCCGGCGCTGATCAACCTGATGCAGCACGACCCCGATCCCGACGTGCGCCAACGCGCCTATTATGCTGAGCTGGCCGCCTGGGAGACGGTCAAGGAGCCGCTCGCCGCGGCGATGAACGGCGTCAAGGGGGCCGCGATCACCCTCGACAAGCGGCGCGGGCGGCGCGACCCGCTGCACGCCGCGCTCGATCATGCCCGCATTGACCGTGAGACGCTGGACGCGATGATGGGCGCGATGCGGGACGCCTTCCCGATTTTCCGCCGGTATCTGCGCGCCAAGGCGAAGCGGCTGGGCCACGCCGGCGGGCTGCCCTGGTGGGACCTGATGGCGCCTCTGGGCCGGAACGAGCGCCGATACGCCTGGGACGAAGCCCGCACGTTCATCTTGGCGCACTTCGCCGGCTTCAGCCCTCGGCTGGAGCAGTTGGCGCGTCGCGCCTTCGATGCGTGTTGGATAGATGCAGAACAGCGGCCGGGCAAGCGCGCCGGCGCGTTTTGCATGGGCGTGCCGCTGGTCAAAGAATCGCGCATCCTGTGCAACTACGATGGCTCGCTCGATCAGGTCTTCACCATCGCCCACGAGCTGGGCCACGCCTTTCACAACGAATGCCTCTACGCCGCCGGCAAGACCGCGCTGCAATCCATCACCCCCATGACGCTGGCCGAGACCGCCTCCATCCTGTGCGAGACCATCATCACCGACGCGGCGCTGGCCGAGGCGCAGTCGGCCGACGAAGCACTGGCCATCCTCGAAACCGACCTGATCGGCAAGACGCAGGTGATCGTGGACATCACCTCGCGCTACCTGTTCGAGCTGGAGGTCTTCCAACGCCGCGCGAAGGCGGAGCTATCGGCGGATGAGCTGAGCGAGCTGATGCTGCGCTTCCAGAAGGAGACCTACGGCGACGGGCTGGACGAGCGCTACTTGCACAAGTTCATGTGGACGTGGAAGCCGCACTACTACTTCGCCGGCCTGTCGTTCTACAACTTCCCCTACGCCTTCGGCCTGCTGTTCGGCTTGGGGCTATACGCTATCTACAAGCAGCGCGGCCCGGCGTTCGCGCCGGAATACGAGGCGCTGCTGGCAAGCACCGGCGAGGAGACCCCGGCTGGCCTCGCTGCGCGCTTCGGCATTGACCTGCGCGACCGCGCCTTCTGGGAGAGCAGCCTGCGCGTGATCGGCGATCGCATCGAGCGCTATCTCAGCCTGTGACGACCGCGCGCCATCCGGCATGAGAGGCCGATGAGAGCGCGCCTCCCTCGCCCGAAACGGCAAAATGCCCGTGTAAAATAGAGCAAACCTTAGCAAATCTTAGCATTTGATGAGAGACTGGGTGTCGCTATGGAACAACGGGCAAGTGTGCTGAAGCGTCCTCTGTGGACCACGCGCGAATTGCTGACGGCGATGGTGATCGCCGTGGTGTTCGGCATCGCCGTCGTCTCGTCCACGTATCTCTACGCGGCTGTGCTCGGCCTGGGCATCTTCGCCCGCTCGGCCGCGACCGGCCTGTTCTTCCTGCCGGCTGCGTTTGCGGCCTACGTGCTGCGCAAGCCGGGCGCGGTGTTGCTGGTGTGCGTCGTGAGCGGCCTGGTGGCCATCCCGTTTACCCCCTACGGTTTGCTGGTGCTGGGCATCGGCGGGCTGACCGGAGTCATCGGCGAGTTGGCGACCTGGATCGTGACGCGCTACCGTTACTTTGGGCTGCCGCGCCTGGCGGCGACGGGCGCGCTGGCCGGCCTGATCGAGTTCGGCTCGGTGCTGGCCAGCAGCCTGCGCAGCACGCCGCTCACGCCGGAGTTGGCAGCGCTGGCGACGGCGCTCTCGGTGGGCGCGTTCGTCGCGGCGACGCTGGCCGGCTACGCGCTCGCTAACGCGGTGCAGCGCACCGGCGTGCTGGCCAATACGGCCCTGGGCCGTGAACGGATGGAGGTTCAATGACGCGCGCCGCGCCCGATTCCCCCGCCGCCGTCCCGCCCGCGCCGGCCGAATGCCCCGTATTGCCGTCGGAGGCGCAGGTGCGTGCCGGCGACCGGCTGTTCGGCGGCTCTTTGGCGTTCGTGGCGCTGCGTTGCACGCTGCGCTACATCGTGCTGCCGTTCCTGCTCCCGCTGGTCGGCCTGGCCAGCGCGCTCTCCGCGGCCATCGCGCTGGTGATAGACGCCGTGGCGCTGACCACTATCGCGCTGAACGTGCGCCGGCTGTGGCGCACCAACTGGCGCTGGCGCTACTTGGGGCTGGCCGTGGGCATGACGGTGATCATCGGCATCCTCGCCTGGCGCGACCTGCAGATCATCTTTGGGCGCTGAGCGGCGATGATCGCGCTGGAGCATCTCACCGTGCGCTACGTCGGGCGCAAGCAGCCGGCGCTCGCCGACCTTTCGCTGACGCTTCACCCCGGCGAGACCGCGCTGCTGCTCGGCCCCAGCGGCTGCGGCAAGAGCACGCTGGCGCTCACGCTCAACGGCCTGATCCCGCACAGCCAGGACGTGGCGACGTTCGCCGGCCGCGTGACGGTCAACGGCTGCGACACGCGCGCCGCGCCGCCGTCATCGTTAGCCCAGCAGGTGGGCATCGTCTTCCAAGACCCCGAAGCGCAATGTGTGATGTGGGATGTGGCCAGCGAAGTCGCCTTCGGGCCGGAGAATCTGTGCCTTCCGCCGGACGAGATCCGTCGGCGCGTCGGCGAAGCGCTGGCGGCGGTAGGCATGGCCGGCTGGGAGGGCGCTTCGGCCTGGCAGCTCAGCGGCGGCCAGAAACAGCGCGTGGCCTTGGCGTCCTTGCTGGCCCTGCGCCCGCGCGTCCTCGTCTTCGATGAACCCACCGCCCACCTCGACCCGCAGGGCGTGCGCGAAGTGTTCGCGGCGATTGCCGCGCTCAAGCGGCGCGGCGATCACACCCTCCTTCTGATCGAGCACCGGCTGGACGAGCTGATGCCGCTGGTTGACCGCGTGATCGTGCTCGGCGCACGGGGCGAACTTGTCGCCGAAGGCGCGCCGGACGCGGTGTTCAACGCGCACTTCGACGACCTGCGCGCGCTGGGCGTGTGGCTGCCGCAGGTCACCTTGCTCGGCGCGCGGCTGGGCCTGCGGCCGCTGCCGGTGACGCTGGAGCAGGCCGAGGCGGCGCTGCGCGCCTACGTCGGCCCAGCCTTTCACCCCGCAGGCAACGGCCATCGGCCCGACTTTCGCGCGGCGAACGGGCCGGCCGCCATCGAAGCGCGCGCGCTCAGCTATCGCTACGGCGCGCGCGAGGCGTTGCGCGGGGTGAGCTTTGCCGCGCCGGAGGGCAGCCTGTGGGCGGTAGTCGGCTCCAACGGGGCCGGCAAGAGCACGCTGGCGCGCCTGTTGGCCGGCCTGCTGCCGCTGCAAGGAGGAACGGTGACCATCCGCGGCCGCGACGCCCGCCGCCTGAATGCGCGCGACTGGTCGCGCGCCGTGGGCCTGGTGTTTCAAAACCCGGAGCATCAGTTCGTCGCCGCCACGGTGCGCGACGAGCTGCGCCTGAGCGCGCGCGCCGCCGGGCTGGACGCCAGGCAGAGCGAGCGACGGGTGGACGAATTGCTGGAACGCTTCGGTCTGGCGCGCTACGCCAACGCCAATCCCTTCACGCTGAGCCATGGCGAGAAGCGCCGGCTGAGCGTGGCCACGCTGCTCATCACCGACCAGCCCATCCTGCTCTTCGACGAACCCACCTTCGGCCAAGACCAACAGAACGCCCAGGCGATCCAGGCGTTGCTGGCGTCGCTGCGCGACGAGGGGCGCGCGGTTGGTGTGATCACCCACGACATGGCGCTGGCAGCGCGCGCCCAGCATATTTTGGTGATGCACCAGGGGCGCGTGTTGGCCCAGGGCGCGCCCGAATCCATCTTCGCCGACGCCGACGTGCTGCGCCGCGCGCAGCTCGCCCTGCCGCCGATCGGCGAGTTGGGGATGCGCCTGGGGCTGCGCCCGCTCCCGCTGACCGTCGAGGCGTTCGCCGAGTTGGCCCAACCCCCCGCCTATGCTTGAGCGGCGCAACCCGTTGAGCAAGATCGTCGCCGTGACGCCGCTCATGGCGGCCGCGGCGCTGGCCGGCGACGTCTATTTGCCGCTGGCGCTGACCGGCCTGGCGCTGCTCACCCTGCTGGTCGGCGGCGTCGCGCCGAAGCGCATCCTGAGCGCGCTCGTCCCGCTGGCGCTGGTGGCGCTGGGCTTTCTGGCGCTGTATCC
>CALGMA010000018.1 GCA_937959265.1 uncultured Anaerolineae bacterium
TGCGCTTCACCAACAGCGGCAGCGAGAGCACCATGCACGCGCTGCGCATCGCCCGGGCGCACACCAACCGCGAGCGATTCATCAAGTTCGAGGGGTGCTACCACGGCGCGCACGACAATGTGATGTGGAGCACGTCTGACAGCCCGGTCAGCGCGATGGGTTCGCGCCGCAGCCCGATCCCCGTGCCGACCAGCAGCGGCATCCCCAACGATGTGCGCAAGTGGGTGATTCCCCTACCCTTCAACGACTTCGCGATGTTAGAGCGCACAGTGCGCGATTACGGCCACGACATCGCAGCCATCTTGGTCGAGCCGATGATGGGCAACATGGCCGCGATCATGCCCGCTAAGGGTTGGCTGGAATTCATTCGAAAACTGTGTGACGACTACGGAATTGTGATGATCATGGACGAGGTGAAGACGGGCTTCCGCATCGCGCCCGGCGGCGCGCAGCAATTCTTCGGCGTGCGCGCCGACCTCGTCACCTACGCCAAGGCGATGGGCAACGGCTTCCCAATCGGCGCCATCGGCGGCAAGGAAGAATTCATGATGACCATCGAGCCTGGCGCCGTGGGCCACAGCGGCACTTACTGCGGCAACGTGGTTTCAGTCGCGGCGTGCGATGCCGTGCTGCGCGTGATGGAGGAAGAGCCAGTGTTCGAGACCATCAACGCCCGCGGAATGCGACTGATGACCGGCATCCACGAAATCCTCGACCGCTTCGGCGTCCCCCATTCGGTGACGGGTGTGCCGGCGATGTTCGGCGTGATCATTGGCGACGGGGAAGTCGCCGAAAAGCCCTACGACTACCGCTCGGCAACACGGTTCGCCGATGACGCGCTGATGGACGCGATCTTCGAGGGCTTATATGCGCGCGGGATCATGCCCGACCCGGATTACGGCGAACCCTGGTTTTTGTGCTACGCGCTCTCAGAAGCAGACGTGGACGAGACGCTTCAGGCTTATGAGGACGCCGTGAAAGCAGCGCTGCGATAGGCTAAGTTATCGCGCAGGGAGCGGGCGCGGCGCGCCATCGTGCCGCGCCCCTATTTTGCACACTCCATCAGTTTAGACCTCAAGCAAGCATCAACCCGACGCGCGCGACACACAAGCAGTCTATACTTCGCGCGCGATGGAACTCGACCATATTGTCATTCTGGTTGAAGACCTCGACGCTGCTCAAGGACAGTGGCGCGATGCCGGCTTCAACGTTACCCCGGGCGGTGTGCATGCCGACGGCCTCACTCACAACGCCTTGATCTGCTTCGCCGACGGCAGCTACATCGAGCTGCTTGCCTTTCGCGCGCAGCCTGGCGCGACGCATCGCTGGGATCGCTTCCGCGCCTTCCCCGGGCCGATTGATTACGCCATCACCGTGAAAGACCTGCCCGCGTTCGCCCGGCAGCTCAACAGCCGTGGCCTCAACTACACAGAGGCTATCGAGGGCGGGCGGCAACGCCCTGATGGCGCCTCGATACGCTGGTGGACGAGTTGGCCGCCGCAAAACACCGAGGGATTGCCCTTCCTCATTGAGGACCTGACGCCGCGCGAACTGCGCGTCCCCGGAGGTGAGCGCCGCAACCATCCTAACGGCGCGCGAGGGATCGCCGACTTAACCGTCGCCGTCGCCGATCCCGACCGCGCCGCGCGCGACCTGGCGACGTTACTCGGCAGCGCTGCGATTAACGCCGATGAGCCGCGCACTTTCGCTCTAGGCGGCGCAACGCTGCGCATTCGCCATCTGCCGGAGTATCCGGCGCTGACTCGGCGCGGGCCGGGGCCGGCCGCGTTCGCTGTTGCGCTTGCCGGCGGCGGCTTGTGGCCGTATCCGGCGAAGCCACAAAACGCAAAAGACTAACGCCATGGTCGAGGTCATCTTCCTTGGCATGGGCGCGGCAATTCCCATGCGCAACAACACCAATGCCGCCTATCTCGTCCGCATCGGCAACGAACGCATCCTGGTTGATTGCGGGCCGGCCGTCCTGCAGCAACTCGACGCGGTGGGCGTCTCGCCGGCGGAAATCACACATGTCTTCTTCTCTCATCGCCACGGCGATCATGCGCTGGGCTACCCCATGCTGATGCTGTGGCACGAAATCAAAGCAAATGCGCGGCAACAAGCGCCCACGCTCATTGCCAGCGCGCAGACCTTCGATGCCCTCGACGCGCTGATGCGCGTGAGCTATGGACCGCTGGATGGGGTCACCGAGAGCGCGCCGCGCATCACCGTGCCGCAGGAGCGCATCGGCCAGACGCAAATTCATCCCAACATCATGCTGACCACCGTGCCGATGGCGCATTCGGACTTCGCGCCTTCGCTCGGCCTGCGCATCGAGACGCGCCATCAGTTCGGGAACCACATCATCGCCTTCACCGGCGACACCGGTCCCAACGACCACATCGCGTTGCTGGCGCGCGACGCCGAGTTGCTCGTCCACGAAGCGACCTACAGCGCGACGCTCAACCCGGAGTATGCCGCAGGCGTCTACGGTCACAGCACCGCGCAAATCGCCGGGCGCAACGCCAAAGCCGCCGGGGCCAAGCGCCTGGCGCTTGTGCACATTGACGCAATGTACGAAGGCCAGGAACGCGTCCTCATCGAAGAAGCGCAGCGCGAGTTCGACGGCCCCGTATTTGTGCCAGTCGCCGGACTCAGCCTCACCCTGCACGACGAATGAACCGCAACGCGCCCACGCGTTAACATCCCAACCCTCAGGAGCTTTACATGAAGACCCTCTTCCCCACCTTTGAAGAGATGTTGCATCCGCAACTGGTGGATCCCGTCATCCGCGCGCGCGCGGCTCACGCGCGCGCCGAAGCGCCGCTCGACCCGATTAACTTGTTCAACATCAACTGGCTCAAGCCAGACGCCGATCCACAGGACGGCAAGCACGCGATCAACTACCTGGTCATGCCCCGCGCGCTGACCAACGTGGATGCCGAAATCGTGGTGTTGATCGCAAAGGACTTTCCCACCGGCAGCCACAAGGTCGGGCCGGCTTATTCGGTGCTCATCGAGAAGTACGTCAACGGAGAGATCGCGCCGGATAAGCACACGCTCGTATTCCCCAGCACCGGCAACTACGGCATCGGCGGCTCATGGGTTGGGCCGCGCGCCGGCTTTAGGAGCATGGTGATCTTGCCGGAGGGCATGAGCCGAGAGCGGTTCGAGAAAATCGAGAGCTACGGCGCAAGCTACATCAAAACCTACGGCAGCGAAAGCAACGTCAAAGAGATCTACGACGAGTGCAAGCGACTGATGCGCGAACATCCCGACACGGTGCGCATCATGAACCAGTTCAGCGAGATGGGGAACTATCGCTTTCACTACTACGTCACCGGCAACACCATCGTCGAACTCAAAGAAGCGCTCGGCGCGCATCGCATCGCCGCATTTTGCTCGGCGATGGGCAGCGCCGGCACCATCGCCGCCGGCGACCGGCTGAAACAAGTCTTCCCCGATTGCCGGGTCGTCGGCCTAGAGCCGATCCAGTGCCCCACCCTCTACAACAACGGCTACGGCAGCCACGAGATCCAAGGCATCGGCGACAAACATGTGACCTGGATCCACCACGTCACCAACATGGATGCGTTGGCCTGCATTGACGACGTGGAATGCCTGCGCGTGTTACAAGTCTTCACCCATCCGATCGGCGGCGAAGCGATGATGCGCTGCGGCGTGGATGGCGAGACGGCCCGCCGAATCGCCGGCGCGTTCGGCATCAGCGGCGTGTGCAACCTGATCGGCGCAATCAAGACGGCCAAGCACTTCGGCCTGGGCAAGCGCGACGTCATCGTGACTGTGGCCACCGATGGGCCGGATCGCTACCGCTCCGTGATGCAGGAATGGGAAGCAAAACACCCATTGACGCTGGCAGCCGCCGAAGCCTGCATCGGCGAGGTGCTCCATCGCCAGAAAACCGATTGGATCAAGGATGGGACGCCCGATAATCGCCGTCAGTGGCACAACCTGAAGTACTACACCTGGGTCGAGCAGCAGGGCAAGACGGTCGAGGAACTCAACGCCCAGCTCGACCCTGAGTGGTGGTTGGCCGAACAAGCCAAGATCCCTGAACTCAATCGGAAGATTGCGGCGCTGCGCGGTTGATGTGGCAGCCCACCGGCGCTAAGCTCCGACTGCAAAGCCATGATCGCCCCTGATGCGCGCGTGCTCGTCTGCCTGATCAATAACCCGCGCGACCTGGAGATCGCGCGCTGGGATCATTGGTATCGCATCCCGGTCAAGCATGCGCCAAGCGAGTATCTGGCCGACCACCTGGCGTTCTACCTCACCGAGCGCTTCGGCGACGAGAAGTGGGCCATTCACGAGTACGCCGAAGTGCGCGGTCACGAGCTGGTGCGACGAGTGGACTTGTTCCCCGACGAGCCGGATCATCCCCGCGCCAACGCGCTGTATTACAAAATGCAACTCGGCCCGCTGCAGCGACTCCCTCGCCCGATTCCGTCGCTGCGCTGGCGTCGCATCACCTTCATCCAGACCACCGGCGATCGCTTGATGCACGCCCTCGAAATCGGCGAACTCACGGCACACAGCGATCGCTTCGTGAAACTGATGGAAGACTTGGACGATGCAGATTGACGGCACGTTGGCGACTTTCTATTTCGACTGCATACTTGGCATGGATTCGTTTTCGATAAGGGGACTTTATGCTCATCACTAATGGAACGGTGATCACGATGACCGAACCGAACGTCGTGATCGAAAATGGCGCCCTGCTCGTGTTGGACGGGATGATCACTGACATTGGTCCGACGGACAAGCTGCAGCTGCGGCACGCAGAGCTGTTGCGCACCCGGCCAGTTCTGGACGCCGAGGGCCGGCTTATCCTGCCGGCAAACATCTGCGCGCATACGCACTTCTACGGCGCTTTCGCTCGCGGCATGGCCATCCCCGGGGATCCGCCGCGCAACTTCATGGAGGTGCTGCAAAAGCTGTGGTGGAAACTCGATCGGGCGCTCGACTTGGAGGGCGTGAAATATTCGGCGCTGGTATGTCTGGTGGACGCCATCAAGCACGGCACGACGACGCTTATTGATCATCACGCCAGCCCGAACGCGATCGAAGGCTCGCTGGACGCCATCGCCGAAGCCGTGAAGCAGTCCGGCCTGCGCGCTGCGCTGTGCTACGAAGTCACCGATCGCAACGGCATCGACGGCGCCAAACGCGGCATCGAAGAGAACGTCCGGTTCGCCATCTCAACCTTGCGCACCCGGTCGCCCTATCTCGCCGCAGCCATGGGCATCCATGCCTCGTTCACCGTCGGCAACGATACGCTCAACGCCTGCGCTGAGAAAGCCCGGCAACTCGGCATCCCGATTCACCTGCATGTGGCCGAGGACATCGCCGACGAAGACGACAGTTACCGTCGCTACCGTGTATCGGTAGCCGAGCGGCTGGCCATCCACCGCGCGCTGAGCGAGAAGACTATTTGCGCGCATTGTGTCCACATCAGCGAGCGCGAGATGGAGGTGCTGGCCAATTACCAGGCCAAGGTCACCCACCAACCACGCAGCAACATGAACAACGGTGTGGGCGTCGCGCGTGTGGATGCGATGCTCGAACGCGGGATCTGCGTTGGTCTGGGCAACGACGGGTTCTCCAACGATGCCTTTGCCGAAATGAAGGTGTGTGATCTGCTACACAAGGTGCACGCCCTCGACCCGCGCGCGATGGGCGCAGACAAGGTCGCTCGAATGACTTACCAGAACAACGCCAAAATCGCACAGTGCTTCTGGCCAGAAATGCGAGGCACGTTGGAGATCGGCGCGCCGGCCGACATCGTCTTCGTGGACTACAAGCCGTTTACGGAGTTGAACGAAGCGAACGCAGCGTGGCACTTGCTCTTCGGCGTCCACGGCGGCATGGTCACCCATACCATCTGCAACGGCCAGGTCATTATGGCTAACCGCACCCTGCTCACGCTGGACGAGATAGAAATTGCCGCTAAGGCCCGCGAAGCTGCTGATTGGGCCTGGAAGCGGGTCGCGAGCATGTGAACGCACCTCTGCAACGTTACTGCTATGTGGCTGCGCCTGCTCAGGACAGTTTCCTTCCTCGGCTTGACAGCCGCCTACTTCGGCGCGCTATTTCTATGCTGGAGTATGCCTCGCCTCGTCTTAGGGCTAACGGAGGACGACTTCTGGACGGTAATCCCCAGGGTGAACGTTTGGCAGGTGATGTTGTTCAGTATACCCACGCTGATCGTTGGAGGCATTGCGTGGGCAGTCGCCTGGTGGTTTCTGCTACGCGACAGTTCGGACGAGACGACCGCCCCGGCATCCCAGACCTACCTGTCATTCTTCACCATTCTCGGCGTGGTTTTTACAGCGTTAATCGCCTGGCGCGAGCTGCTGATCTGTGGTGAACTCTCCACCGTGCAAAGCCGGAAAGAGGCGGAGGAGATCATCGCCGGATTGATCGGTGGCGTATTCGCCATCCTCATCTCGGTTTGCCTGCTAGGCTACCACGGCAGCTTGTGGCGGCGTTATCGCCGCCTCTTTCGACAGTTACTCTAGCCCCAGCGCGACGCGACGGCGTCAGAAGGACCTGCTGGGCAGGCGAAAAGCGGCGCCTTTGCCTACCCAATCGCACGCTATGTCGCGAGCTTCGGCAGACGATGAATATGCTTTGCTTTAGCAAATGGTATCAACCTGCCATCTTCCGCAGCGCCAACTCGCACAATCCCTCAGCCACTGCATCGAAGTCGTAATCCGGATTGGCCGAGCGCAGCGTCTCGCACATCTCTGCGGGGATGGCTTCGATCCCCCGCCATGCTCCGCATACGGCGCACGCCATCGCACCAATCGTGTCAGCGTCTCCGGAGAGTTCGGCGGCCAGCATCGCTGCGCGGACCGGGTCGCCGTCGGCCAGGGCGACGACGCCCATCGCTGCCGGCACCGCTTCACTGGCCGGCAGCCCCGTACCGATCAGATCATAGATCGCTTGAATCCGGCTGGCGTCATCACCTAACTCGTCACGCGCCAGGCTGACGGCCAGCTCTATCCGCCGAGCCACCGAAGCGCCGAGCGACGACGCACCGAGCGCCTTGCCGATCTCGGCCGCCTCGACGCCAGCCGCCAAGATGTCACGCAGTTCGGCGGTCGGATCGAGCGCGCGCGCCACAGCGCCGGCAACAGCGGCCGCGGCCGCGCAGGCTACGCCGGTGTTGTGGGTGGGTATGGCGGTCAGAGCAGCATCACGCGCAGCGCCTTCAACATCCCCCGGGTGAATGAGGCCCACAACCGAAGCCCGCATGGCCGAGCCGTTGGTATCGCCGCCGAGGCCGGTTTGCCGCAGATCCAGGCCGGCGCGGATCTTCGCCACGCCGCGGCGCGTGCTAGGGCCGACGAAGGCGCAATCATCGCCGCCGATTGCGTCATACCAGCCGAGGATGGCGCGCGCCGTCCCTTCGAGCGTCACGCCGCCCTCGCGGATGATCTCGCGGGCCAGCCAGAGGGCTTGTTCAGTGTCGTCCGTGATGCGGCCGGCGGGCAACCGGGCATGCACCGGATGGTCGTCGGGCGCGGCGATCAGGCCGGTGATGCGGCCGAAACGCGCGCGGGTCTGCGCCGGCGAGAGCAGCGCCGGCATGCCGAAGGCATCCCCCAGCGCCTGGCCGTATACACCGCCATAGATTTTGGAACGAAGAGAGGGCATCGGGTGAATAGTGAATGGTGAATGGCGGCTTGCGCCTAGGCCGCTTGCGCCTGCCGGAACTTGCGTTGGCGGGCGATGGCGCGCTGGCGCTGCGCGAGCGCATAAACGACCAGCGCGACCAATGTGGCGACGTAAGGGATCATTTGCACAAGCTGGTTCGGCACGCGCAAGTTGCCGAGTTGAACCGAGAGCGCCTCAGCCGCGCCGAACACCAGCGCGGCGATCATCGTGCCCAGCGGCGTCTTGCCGCCCAGGAAGATGGCCGCCAGCGCGATGAACCCGCGGCCGGCGGTCATATCGCGCGCGAAGAACTTGACGTAGCCCATGCTGAGATATACCCCGCCGAGCGCGGCCAGCAACCCGCTCAACGCCAGCGCCAGATACTGCTGCGCGCGCACATTGATTCCCACCGAACGCGCCGCCTCCGGATTCTCACCGACCGCCCGCAGATGAATGCCGGCACGAGTGCGATAGAGAAACACCGACACCAGCGCCACGGCGATAAATGCGACGTAGGTCAGCAGATTCTGGCCGCTCACGATTGGCCCAAGCAGCGGGATGTCTTTGATAATCGGGATCTCCACGAACGGCATTTGCTTGCTCACCAGGGCGCTGGTGCTGCCCTTGTCGCCGGTGAGCAGAAAGACCACAAAGATCGTGCCGCCCGACGCCAGGATGTTGATGGCGATGGCCGCCAGAATGACATCGGCTTTCAGGTTCAGATGAAAGAAAGCCAGCACGAGCGCCATCAGCACGCCCATGGCCACGCCGGCCAACAACCCCAACCATTCGCTTTGTGTCGCCACGCTGATGAGCACGCCGGCGCACGCTGCGGTCAGCATGATGCCTTCGAGAGCGATGTTGGCCACGCCGCCCAGCTCGGCGACCAGACCACCCAACGCCGGCAGCAAGATCGGCGTCGTCACGCGGAGCACCGCCGCGATGAACGTCGCACTGAAGATGACTTGAAGCGCTTGTTCCATGGTTTACGTTAGCACGTTGGCACGTTGGCACGTTGGCGTGCTGCACGCTTTAGGTTTCGCGCGCGCGTCGGCTCCTGGCTTTCACGTAGTCCACCAATACCTGCGCCGTCAACAGCAAGATGATCACGGCTTGAATCACCTGCACAATCTCGGCGCCGACGGCTGCCTCTTGTTCCATGATGTCGCCGCCCACGCGCAGATATGAGTAGAACACGCCGGTGATCGGAATGAACATCGGGTTGTTGCGCGCCAGCAAAGCCACGACGATGCCCTCGAACCCCAACCCGGCAGCGATGCCCGGGATCAGGCGCTGATGCACGCCCAGGACGAGATGCACGCCCGCCACCGCAGCAATAGCGCCGCCGATAGCGAACGACAATGCAATCGTCCGCCGCGTGTTGATGCCGCCATAGCGCGCAAATTTCTCATTCGCGCCGATGGTGCGAATCTCGTAACCGAACGGGGTGCGGTTCAGCAAAGCCCACACCGCGATCACCAGGATCGCCGCAAACAATACCGCCAGATTTGCGCGGCCCAGGTTCACACCGAAGATCGAGGTAAGCCGAAGCAGCATACTGTTGGGCTGAATCAATTCCGAACGCAGCGACTGTGACCCCGGCGGCGTAAACACATTGGTCAGCAAGAAGTCATACAACAACACGATGACAGCGTTCAGCATCAGCGTGGAGACGATCTCGTTGGCGTTGAGATACGCTTTCATCAAGCCGGGCAGCAGGCCCACCAGAAACCCAACCACCATCGCCGCCGCCAACGGCAACAGGACGGCCACGACGGGCGGCATCGGCAGATAAATGGCGACGACTGCCGCAATCATCGCCGCTATGAACATCTGCCCCTGTGCGCCCAGGCTGAACTGCCGCGCGCGGAACGGGATAGACACCGACAGCCCCAGGATGATGAGCGTCGTCGCGTCCTCGATCCACCGGCCGGTGCGGTTGCTACGGCTGAGCGGCCCGCTGAGCAGCGACGAGTAGGCCAGTAGCGGATCCTTGCCAACGATCAGCATCACCAGAAAGCCGACCAACAGCGCCAGCGCAATGGTGCCCAGGGTGACAGAGAAATCAATCATGGCGCTGCGGCGGCGCTCCTGTTGCACGCGCGCGCGTTCTGCAGCGCGATCGAAGGAGGGAGCAGTGGGAAGCGTTGCTTGCATGTTACCAATTGCGCTCGATCTCGGCCGGCGTCATCGTCTTCGTGCCCAGCATGTAGAGGCCCACCTCTTCCTCGGTGAGGCCGCGCGCATCGGGGAAGATTGCGACGATCCGGCCGTCGTGCATCACCGCAAGCCGGTCGGACAACGACATCACCTCGCTCAGGTCGGCCGAGACCAGCAGGATCGCCACGCCGGTGTTGCGCGCCTTGACCAGTTGCTCGTGCATGAACTCGGTCGCGCCGATGTCCACACCGCGCGTGGGCTGGGCGGCGATCAGCAGTTTGGGCCGGGAGGATAGCTCGCGCGCGACGACGACCTTCTGCATGTTGCCGCCCGACAGCGACCCGACCGGCAGCGTGCCGTCCGGGGCGCGAATGGCATACTGCTCGATCAGCGCCTCGCTGTTGCGCGCAATCTCCGCCGGACGCATCAGACCGCCGCGCGTGAAGGGTTCGCGCGCGTAGCGATCCACGATCAGGTTCTCCTGGATGCTCGACGTCATCGCCACGCCGTTGGTCAGCCGATCTTCCGGGATATGGGCCACACCCGCCCGACGCACCTCGCGCGGCGTCAGCCCGGCGATGGAGTGGCCGTCCAACTCGATCACGCCGCCCAGCGGCGCACGCAAGCCGGCGATCACCTCGACCAGCTCGGTCTGCCCGTTGCCTTCCACCCCGGCGATGCCCAGGATTTCGCCGGCATACACGTTGAACGACACGTGCTTGAGCGCCTCGACGCCGGCCTCGGTCGCATATTCGAGATCGCGCACCCTGAGCATGACCGGCCCACGCTGCACGGGCGGCTTCTCGATGTTGAGGAAGACTTCGCGGCCGACCATCATCTTTGCCAGCAAATGTTCGTTCGCCTCGCGTTTGTCAATCGTGCCGACCATGCGCGCGTCGCGCATCACGCTGATGCGATCGCTGATCTCCATCACCTCGCGCAGCTTGTGCGAGATGAAGATGACCGTCTTGCCGGCGTTCACGAGCTGGCGGATGGCCGCAAATAGCTCGTGGGTCTCCTGCGGCGTGAGTACGGCGGTCGGCTCATCAAGGATCAACACATCGGCGCCGCGATAGAGCGCCTTCAGGATTTCGACACGCTGGCGCATGCCTACCGGAACAGCGTCCACCACGGCTTCAGGATCTACGCTCAACCCATATTCCTGGGCCAGCCGCGTCGTCGCTGCGATAGCGGCGCGCTTGTCCACGAAGGCGCCGCGCAACGGCTCGGCGCCTAGCACAATGTTTTCGGCAATGGTGAACGATGGGACGAGCATGAAGTTCTGATGCACCATGCCGATGCCCAGGGCGATCGCTTCATGTGGCGTGTGGATCGTCACCGGCTTGCCGCGCAGGATGATCTGGCCGGACGTCGGGCGTTCCATGCCATACAAGATCTTCATCAGCGTGGACTTTCCGGCGCCATTCTCGCCCACCAGCGCGTGAATTTCGCCGGCGCACACTTCAAAGGTCACATCGTTGTCCGCCAGCACGCCGTTGGGATAGATTTTGGTGATGTGGCGCATCTCGACGAGCGGCGCGGTCGCCGCACTGGATGCGTCCGAAGCAGGTTGTGGCGTGTGCTGCGTGGAAATGGCTCAACCTCCTCGCGGCGGGTCTCAATTGGGCTGGGCGCGAACGAAAAGGGCGCGCGACGGGATTTAACCTGCCACGCGCCCGCTCGTCAAACGCGCCGGGCTGCGACTTACTTGAACGCCGAATCCACCTTCACGGCGCCGCTGGCCACCCGCTCGTACGCCGCTTTCACTTTCTCCTGGATTTCTTTGGAGACGAACTTCTGGTAGTTCTCGTTATCGGCGACGCCCACTGCATCTGCGGCCACGCCGACGCTCTCCGGCGCGCCATAGACCAGCTTGCCCTCGGCGTCCAGCTTGGCCGCGCGCAGCAGGCCCTGATCCACATTCTTCAGCATCGAAGTGATGATCGTCGCCTTCTGCGCAGGGTCGGCAATCGTCTGGTACTGGTCGCTGTCCACGCCGAGCGCGTAGAGCTTCTTCTCGACCGCCGCCTCGAACACGCCGTTGCCGGAGTTGCCGGCGACGCCCCACACGATGGCCGCGCCCTGGTCATACATCGAGCTAGCAATCTCCTTGCCTTTGGCAGGGTTATTGAACGGGCTATCGCCGCCCACGTATTGCACGAGCACGTTCGCTTCGGGATCGAGGCCGGACTCGGCGAAGCCCTGCTTAAAACCCACGATGAAGTCGTTGATCACCGGGAAGTCTGCGCCGCCGACGATGCCGACCTTCGTGCGGCCCTCGGCGCCCGGCAGCTTGCCCTCCTTGAGCAACTCGCCGACCAGCACGCCCAACAAATACGACCCTTCGTTCTGCCGGAAGAGCACGGTGTAGACGTTCTCGCACTTGTTGCTGCAGCCGCCCTCTTTGCCTTCGTAATCCGGCCCGGCGTCGAACATCCAGAACTTTTTGTCGGGATGCTGCGGCGCGATGCGGCTGATGTAGGCGCTCATGTCGAAGGTGCCGGCGATCAGGATGTCGTAATCATCCGCAGCCGCCGCATCTTCAAGGCCGGGCTCCCACTTGTTGCGGTCATAGCCCAGCTCGATCGTCCTCACTTCGTAGCCCAGCTCGTTCTTCATCATCTCCATGCCGCGCTGGGCGCTGTCAAAGAACGACTTGTCACCCAACGTGCCGTTCAGCACGAGCTTGACGCGCTTCTTCGCGCCGGCCACAGGCGCTTCGGCCGCCGGGGCCTGAGTCGCCGCCGGTTCAGCAGGTGCTGCGGGCGCGGCGGGAGCAGCCGGCGCCGCGGGTGCGCACGCAGCAAGCGCCAGACTGGCTGCCAGGGTGAGGCCGAACAAGGCACTGATTCTCTTGCTCACGGTATTTTCTCTCCTTTGGATGTATGAATTTGGGGAACGACTAGTCCGCGATTATAGCGACGGGCCTTCGATCTGGCGAAGCAGCCTTTCGGCATAGCGGCGGTCGCGCGGCGGCCATTCCGGCTGCACTTGCGCACCGACAGTGAGGAAGTGGCGCAGATCATGACCCATCGCCTGTCCGCGCGCAGTGTGCATGTCTAGCGCGTAATCGGGAATCTCTGGACGCAAACCTCCCTCGTCCACGGCGCGCCGGAGCCAGTTCAGCATCTCATCGCTGCTGCGATCCTTTTGACATGCACACAGATAGCGCACCGCGTGTATTGCGAACAGCATGCGATCACCCTCGCCGTAGTGGAAGCGATGCACCATTCGTTCGAGCGATTCGATCAACGCCGATGCAGACGGCTCGCCAAAGCCCACGTCTTCCACTGCGATCACGCACAGCCGATCCCACAACTTTCGCTCAAGATCTTCACTGGTCGTCATCATTTCATAAGCCAACAAGCAGGCGTTCTCAGTATGACCACGCCGAATCTCCTTCTGCAAAGCCGAGATCACCTCGTCAGCAGCTAAGCCGTGAATCGTAAGGACTTGCGTCCAAGGGTCGAATGTTTCGCTCATCGCACTTGACGCTCCTCCGGCTTCAACCCCGCTCGCCGCGCCTGCAACTCGGCGAAAGCGGCCTCCAACGCATCGCATGCAGCGCGATAGTCCACCGTGAGTAGCCGCCCGCCGCGCATCAACCACCGACCATCGCACATGACATCCTGCACGGCCAATCCACTTATGGCATACACGAGCGCCGTGTAAATGTCTTGCGCGCCGCGCGGCGCAAAGCCCGGCGCATCTAGATCGAGGGCGATCAAGTCGGCGCGCTTGCCGGCTTCCAGTGAGCCGACTCGGTCTGCCAGCCCAAGCGCATCGGCAGCGCGCGTCGTGACCATCTCGACGATGGTCTTAGCCGGGATGGGGTTCGGCTCGCCCTCACGATACGCCATCAGCTTGCCCAAAATCTGCATCTCTTTGAACAGGTCGTAAGAATTGTTGGCCGTCACGTTGTCTGTCCCAAGTGCAACGTGGACGCCCTCGGCCAACATGCGCTTGAGCGGGGCCGCCGGCCGTCCGGCGCGCATACACGCCGAGGGCGCGATGATCGCCGCAAACGGCGCCGTTGCCAACGTCGGCAGGTCTTCTTCGGGGATCGTCAGGCAGTGCGCCGCGATCATCTGCCTGTCCAGCGCGCCGATGCGCTTCATCTGCTGCACGGCCGTCACGCCATAGTGTTGCAAACAGTATGCGTCTTCTTCGCCCGATGTCGAAAGGTGAATGTGCAGGCCGGCGCCGTATGCGTCGGCCAGCGCCAGCTCCGCCTGAATCGTCGGCAACGGGTTGTCCACAAAGAGCGCGTGCGGGCCGACCCAGCCGGTCAGGCGCGCATCGTCGCGCAGCGACGCCAGGAACGCCTCAGCCGCGCGAAGCGCCCAATCGTGCGCGCGCTCATCGCCCACCTCGACCACGCCGTAGGCCAGCGCAGCGCGCATGCCGCTGTCGCGCACCACCGGCGTGATGCGCTCCATGTGGAAGTACTGATCCGCAAAGCAAGTCGTCCCCGTGCGGATCATCTCGGCGCATGAGACGCTCACGGCCGGCGGGATCATGTCGGGCGTCATCGCCAGCTCCCACACGCGGATGCCGTTGAACCACCCCTCTAAGGTGAGCAGCGAGTACCCCTCCGCCAGGCCGCGAAAGAGCGTCATCGGCGTGTGGATATGCGCGTTGATCAGGCCGGGCATGAGCAAACGTCGCCCCAGCTCAATTCGCTCGGCGGCCACACCCTCGAAACGAGGGCGCGGCGCGACTTCTATGATGCGGCTGCCTTCCAACAAGATGCCGGCGTCGTGGTAGATGTGGCCATGCGCGTCCATCGTCAGCACGACATCGGCCAGCAGCAGCGTCCTCATCGCGTCCATGCCTGTTCGATCATCTGCCAAGCTCGGTCGGCATTCACTGCTACGACGACGCGCGCGTTTGGCTGTGGATGACGGTAATCCAGCGACGACAGCGCCCGGCCAATGGAGTGACCGATGTCAATCTTCATTCGCGCTCGCAACTCGCGCGCAATGACCCTTTCATCAAGCGCAACGGCTACCGCCAGCGGGTCGGGCAGCGGCACGCCGGCGAAGCCAAAGCGGTCGCGCCAGTCATAGGCGACGCGCGTCATCGCAGCGAAAAAACGCGCCCGCGACGACGTGCCGGCGTGGATTCGCTCGAACGCCCCAAACGGCATCATCTGATCGAGCGAAACCTCCCACGGCAACACGATCACGTTAGGGAAACGCTCGAAAACCACATGCGCCGATTCAGGGTCGGCGGCGATGTTGAACTCGGCCGCCGAGGTCTGATTGCCGCGCGCTTGCCAGGCGCAGCCCATGATGACCAGCTTCGCGACGTGGTCGGGCAGCGCAGGGTCGAGGTTACACGCCAAGGCGATGTTCGTCAGCGGGCCGAGCGCGATCAGCCCCAGTTCGCCCGCGTGCCGGCGCGCCAGCCGGCCGATGGTCAGCGCGGCATGCTCACCCACCGGCAAGCGCGCCGTCTTGGATAGGCCGGCGTCACCTAGGCCGTCAGCGCCGTGGAACTCTTCGGCGTGGACGCGCGGCTCAATCATCGGCTGGTCGCAGCCGGCGTAGATCGGCACATCGGCTTCAAGCACATCGAGCACGGCGCCCACGTTGACGTTGACCTGGCTCACATGCACGTTGCCGGAAACGGTAGTGATCGCCAGAACCTGCTGGTCGAGTAGGCGCTCCGGCGCGAACGGCATCCCGATGCCGATCGCATCGTCCACGCCGGCGTCGGTGTCAATGATCCAGCGCATGGAAGGGAATGGTATCAGCGAACGGAAAAACGATTGAACGGATGGAACTACCCATCCGTTCGGCATCGCGACATGTTCTGCAGTGGACCTGAGGGGATTCGAACCCCTGACCTCCTCAGTGCGATTGAGGCGCGCTCCCAGCTACGCCACAGGCCCTTACGCAGTAAGGGCGACCGTCTTGGTCGCCCCTATTATAGGAGAGCGGGAGACGGGACTTGAACCCGCGACCTATTCCTTGGCAAGGAATCGCTCTACCAACTGAGCCACTCCCGCGAACTTCAACTATTATAGCACAATCTGTCAGAGATGCCGACGGTCAGGATCGAACTGACGACCCCACGATTTTCAGTCGTGTGCTCTACCAACTGAGCTACATCGGCCTGAGCGGACTAGTATCCTAATCGAAGGCATGCGCATCTGTCAAGCCACCCAAAGTGTGGAAAGATGCGAACTTGGCATGTATCTGACAACGCGCTGCACGGGGTGCCTATTGGGTAAGCGAAGACGATGCATCGCCTACCCAGAGGATCTTTTCAAACACCCGCTTACGCCGGTGTGGCCGGGGATTCCGACCTAACTGAGTTGGCCTGCTGCAACGCGTCGGCCACGGCGCCGATGTCTTGAAAGACATAGTCGGGACGAATCGCGCCGTTGCGCGCTTCATCGAGCGAGGTAACGCCGGTGAGCACTAATAGCGTGGTCAGCCCGGCATTTTGGCCACCCAGGATGTCAGTGTCCAGCCGATCGCCGATGACGGCCGTGTTCTCCGGCGAGCCACCCATGCGCGCCATTGCCTGGAGCATCATCTCCGGCTGCGGCTTGCCGATGATGAGCGGCTCGACGTCCGTCGAAGCGCGCAACGCGGCGAGCGTCGCGCCGTTGCCGGGTACGATGCCGCGTTCGCTAGGGTAAGTCACATCGGGGTTGGTGCCGATGAACACCGCGCCGCGACGGATGAGCAAACATGCCTCGGCAAGCTTGTCGTAGGTTAGCGTGCGGTCCCAGCCGACGACCACGTGCGTGGCGCGCTCCGGCTGATCGTTCACCACCTGCAACCCTTTTGTGCGCAACTCGGCGGCCAGGCCAGGCTCTCCGATGACGAACACGCGCGCCTCGGGCGCATGCTGGGCCAAATAGGCCGCCGTCGCCTGTGGCGAGGTGAGCACTTCGTCGAGTACAACCTGCACGCCGAACCTGTGCAGCTTGGCGAGATACTCCTCGCCACTCTTGCTGGCATTGTTGGTCGCCAGGACAAATCTGATCCCCAGACGACGCACGGTCTCGAAGAAACGCAACATGCCCGGCAGCGGTTGGTCGCCGCGCCAGAGCACGCCATCCATATCAACAATGAGATTTCGAATTGCATCGAGCGACATCGGCCTCACATATCACCTCACTTTCAAAGCACGACCTCGAAAGCCGTCGTGTCTCACACTTCTTCACCGAACCTGGGGCTGAAACGCCGGAAGACCAGATAGCCGACGAACAACACGGCAACTGCCGTGACTATCGTGCGCAGGACGAAGTCCAGCTCGGTCGGCCTCCCCCAGTACATCAAATCTTGATAGATGTTGACCAAAGACGCCATTGGGTTAAGACGGCGCACCCATAGGCCGGCTTCGCGCTGCGGCGCGCTGTCTATGTCATACCAGATCGGCGTAAGGAAGAACAGCGCCAGCATGCCCAGCTCTAGGATGAATTGCGTATCGCGATAGAACACGTTGAGCGTAGACAACAGGAACGACACACCGATGCTGAACGTCACCTGAATGGCGATCACGAACGGCAACAACAGCAACGTAGCATGGATCGGGTGGCCGGAGAAGATCGTCACCACCGCCCATACCGGCAGCGCCAACAGAAAGTTGATCAGGCTAGAGATCACCACCGACACCGGCAGGATTGAGCGCGGGAAGTACACCTTTTTGACGAGCGCAGCATTCGCTACAACACTGCCGGTTGCGCCGGTCACCGCCGCCGAGAAGAAATTCCAGGCCAACAACCCCGACAGGATGAACACGCTGTAGTGTTCGATGGTCGGGGGCGCGCGATTGATGACGCTGAAAGCAAACGTCATCACGATCATCATTCCCAGCGGTTGCAGGAATGACCATGCCACACCGAGCAGAGAGCTGCGATAGCGCGTCTTCAGGTCGCGCACGACGAGCATCCACAATAGCGACCGATACTTCCAAACCTCGCGGATATCGGAGAAGAAGCGGTTCATAAGATGGTCTCGTCTTGGTGCTGTCGGGAACGGGCAGGGTGCAACTTGGAACCGGCCAGCAATCGCTGATAGAGCGACGTCATGACGAGAGCAGCGCGATCCCACCCGAATTGTTGAACGGCAATGCGGCGCAATTGCTCACCCAGCACGCGCCGGCGCCGGGGATGATCCAGCAAATTGGCCACACCGCACGCCAGCGCTTCGCTATCACCAATCGGCGCATATACGCCGAGCGCGCCGAGGTATTCGCGCTGTGCTGGCGTGTCGAAGGCCACAGTCGGCAACGCCATCGCCATGTAGTTGAGGATTTTGCCGCTGCCTTCGGTCAATGACAGCTTGGGGGCAATGGCCAGATCGCCGAGCGCCAGCATGCGCGGCGCTTCGACATACGGCACGCGACTGGTGAAGACAACTTCGGGCAACACGCCTGCTTCTGCGGCTGCTTGCTGCCATGCATCTGCACCTGGATATCCCATCACCAACCAGCGCACACGCCGCCCTTCAGCCTTTAAGTGCACGGCGGCCTCGATCAAGTTTCGAATGCCCTGATGCTGCGCCAGAAGGCCCAGGAAGACCACCACCGGTTCATCAGGCGCAATGCCCCAACGCGCGCGCAAGAGAGCACGTTCTTCAGCAGAGATGACATCGGGGCGAAAGACGTGTGGATTGACTCCATCGGGCAGCGCTTGCACCGGGATGCGGTCCCCCAATCGAGCGCGCAATGCATCTGCAGCGTGACGTGTGCTGGTCAGCACGGCATGCGGGATGCGGTCCGCGATACGTTCGACGCGCTGAAAGATCGCGTGAGCGGTAGAGTTTGCCTTGATAAAACGGTGTTGTAGCAGCTCGTCGGTCAGGCTGCCCTGATAATCGAAGACGACTGGGATGTGCCATGGCTGGGCGAGCACACCAGCGATCAGCGCACCCTCATGCAAGTGGGCATGGATCACGTCGAATCGGTTGCGACTCAAGACACGCAGCAGCCGGATGCTGAGCAACACGTCGAAGGCAAACTTGTGGCGCGACGATCCAACCTCATAGTCGCGATGCCAGGGCGCCGGTGCGGTGCGCACGATGCGGATGCCGGGGACATCGTTGCCCTTGTAGTAGGTGAGGACGGTGACGCTGTGGCCGAGCGCCTGTAACGCGCGTGCCTCCTCCAGGATGCGCACATGACAACCGTAGTCGCCAAAGAAAGAGGTTGGGGCAAGGCTGAGGATACGCATGTTGCGCGATGCTTCCCATGATGCGGCAACGCCGACAGCCAATAGAGGATAGCCAGCAAAGCGCCGCTTGACTTGATGCGTGCTCGACGCTAGCGCTTCTTGTTACCGGTGAGGCGGTTCGCCATACGCTCACCCACGAAGACCTTCAGCAACCCGCCGGTGTCTCGCTCGATGGGAATGTGCCCCTCGATCCGGCCCTTGCGCCAGTCGGCCAACCACTGCTGGCGGCGTTCCTCCGCCTGCACCAGCATGCGCTCGACCGTCTCCATGTTGTGCGCGGCGATGGCATCGCGCAGCGCCATACATTGCAGCATGATCTGGTTCAGCCAGTGCACGGCGACATCGGGCTGCGCTTCCAGGGCGGCTGAGAACCTCGGCGCGCGCTCAGCGCCGCTGACGGCCTGGCCGAAAGCTGCGCCGGCCATCCACACGCGATCCCGCCAGGCGGCGTCGTTGCTCACAGCGAGCATCAGCATACTGCTCAGGATCGCCGGCATCGCATCCACCGCCACGGCCATGCCGTCACGCTCGGCTGGATCCACGAAGATGGGCTTGGCGCCCATCTGATTCGCTAAGGCGACGAACGTGTCCACCATCTGGGTGCTGGCGCCGTGGCTCGGCACAATCGTCCAGATCGCATCGCGAATGCTGTCGGCACTCGGCAGGTCGGCATCGCCATTCACACGGTCGGGATGATAGACCAGCGACGTGCTGAAGAAGGACACATCGCCGATCAACAGGCTTTCAGCAATCCGCAACGCGGCGACGTTGGGGCCGCCAACCGCGGCAACGATGGTGTTCGGGCCCAGGTCTGGCGCAATTGCGCGCAAGGTGACTTCCAGATCTTCATGCGGGCCGGAGATGAAGATGACCGCAGCGTTGTCGCACGCATGAGGCAGGTTCCATTCGCTACGATCAATCGCTTTAGCACCCTCGGCCCGGCGCATGGCGTCGCGGTCCTTGTCATGGCCCACGACCTCGACGTCTTCAAGAGCATGCTTGACGGCCATGCCCAGTGACATGCCGACGAAATCACAACCGACCAGGGCAATTTTGGCTTTGCTCATTTTGCAATCCCTTGCACGCTCCGTCGAAAGCAACGGGTCATAGCCCGAGCAACGTGCGGCTCAACAGCGTCGCCGGTCGCACGATCAACTGGCCCAAAACGCCCGTCGCCGAAAGCGCAATCAGTATGATAAACCCATACCGCTCCAACTGATCCATCCATGCCTGGCCCTGATCCGGCAGCAGCGCCGTTAACAGACGCGAGCCATCCAACGGGGGGATGGGGATCAAGTTGAAGAAGGCGAGGAAGATATTGAGCTGCACGGCAACAGAGAAGGCGAACAGCAGCACATCGGTGGGCAAAGAATCGCGATTGGCGAACGGCAGGGTTAGGCGAAAGAGCAACGCGAACAGCGCGGCCAACAAAAGATTGGAGATTGGCCCGGCTAGCGCGACCACTGCAAACGACGTCCGCGGATTACCACGCAACCGATAGGTGTTCACCGGCACGGGCTTCGCCCATCCAAAGCCAGTTAGGGCGAACAATAGGGTGCCGAACGGGTCGAGGTGCGCAAGCGGATTGAGCGTGATTCGGCCGAGGCGTTCGCTGGTGTCGTCCCCCAGTTGCCGGGCCGTCAGCGCATGTGCCAACTCATGGATGGGAAAGGCGACGCCCAGCAACAGCACCAAGACAATCAGTTGTGAGAGGATTAAGACAACATCTCCATTGGCCAGGCCGTCGAAGATGCCGATGAGGGGGCCATTCATAAACATAGAAGATTATATCAGGGCCATGCATCCTATAATCATGGTATATGGCATTTATCAGCGTGACGCCGATCCAAATCGGCGATGTGGTGCGGCTGCGCAAACCCCATCCATGCGGCGGCTACGAATGGACGGTGGTGCGCATTGGCGCCGATGTCGGGCTGAAATGTCACTCTTGCGGCCGCCGCGTTCTACTCACCCGTCGCGAATTAGAACGACGGCTGGAAAGGGTCGTCTCTGCCACACAGCCAACCGGGTGAACCGGTGCGCCGCACGCTGTAACGCGTCCGGTTGCAATGCACTTTGGGCGTCGTGTCCGTACATCATCGCAACACGACAGCCACAAAGCGTCTATCGAAATTTCATGAAGAAGAGAATCGTCTTGCTCTATGGCAATACTGGCGGCGGCCATCGCAGCGCCGCGCAGGCCATCGCTCAAGGCATCCAAATCCTCTATCCTGCTACATACGACATTCGACTGGTGGACGGTCTGAGCAACGTACCGTTCCTGATCAACGCCTTCACTGAAACCTACCCGATGTGGGTGAACCACGCGCGCATGTTGTATGCGCTTGGCTTTCACGCCAGCAACAATCGCCGGCGAATCATTGCTCTGCGCAACGTACTCGAACCGCTCAGCGAAAAGACTGCGGACGCCATCGTGAACGACAACCCGGCCGATGTGTATGTCTCGTGCCACTTGCTATTCAACCAGAGCATTCCGATGGCGCTGCGCCGGCGCAACATTCAGACGCCGTTCATCCACGTCGTCACCGATCTGGTCTCAGGGCATGTGGCGCACTACGTGACCGACGCCGATCATCTGATCGTGCCGACGGAAGAGGCGCGCACAGAAGCGATCAAGAACCTAGTGCCCGAGGAGAAAATCAGCGTGACCGGCCAGCCGATCGCGCCGGACTTTGCCAGGCGCGTCGTCAACGGCAGCGCGACACGGCGCGAACTGAATCTGGACAAGCGGATGACCGTGCTGCTCATCGGCGGCGGCGACGGCATGGGCCGACTGGAGGTGACAGCGCGACAAATCGCCCTTAGCGGGTTGCCGTTGCAGTTGGTCGTCGTGTGTGGGCGAAACCAAACCGTAAAGGAGAACCTGGAGTTCCTGAACCCACGTGTGCCCATGCGCATCTTCGGCTTCGTCAACAACATCCCGGAGCTGATGGGCGCTGCGGACGTCATCGTGACCAAAGCCGGCCCTGGGACGATCTGCGAAGCGTTCGTCGCCGGCCTACCGATCATCCTCTACGATGCCGTGCCGGGGCAGGAGGAAGGCAACGTGGATTACGTGGTCAACAGCGGTGCCGGCGTCTGGTGCCCAACGCCATGGGCAGTGCTCAAGCAGTTGAAGCAGTGGCTGGCCGATCCGTTTGCGCTTGACTTGGCCCGTCAGGCTTCTGCGCGCTTGGCGCAGCCGGATTCCGCACTGGAGATTGCACGGATCGTCCACCGCTTCGCGCAAGTGATGCCGGACAAACAAATGAGCCGCTAGTCGTCCGGCTAGCGGCTCAATCCGCCACAATCACTCGTCGTCGAAGTCGTCCTCGTCTTCGTCGTCGTCCCAGAGGAGTTCGTCTTCGTCTTCTTCGTCGAAATCCTCTAGGTCGAAATCCTCCTCGTCTTCCTCTCCTTCGTCGAAGTCTTCCTCTTCGTCGAGTTCTTCAAGGGAGATTTCGTCCTCCTCTCCGCCCTCGTCCAGAACGTCGTCTTCAATGTCGTCGAGGTCGTCCACGAGGTCTTCATCATCCAGGTCTACGTCGAAGTCTTCGTCGTCGAAGTCTTCTTCTTCGTCGTCAAGCGGAGCGTAGTTGATCGGCGCGCTTGCGTTGCGCAGATACGCAGGAGCGGGAAACCGCTGCATCTCGCCTGCACCGCCCGTAGCCGCCAGAGTGAAATCGGGTGATGTAGTCATCGAATCCTCACGGTCATTCACGGTCGTGAATTCCGCGCGCGATTATAAAGATGCGCCGAGGGTTGTCAACGACTTTTCGATCACTCACGACCATAAGCATAGTCACCCTCGCGACGCCGCCGCGGCCTCAATTGCCTGCTCAAGTGTATCGAAGATGGTGAATACTGCAGTGAACCCCACCATCTCGAATACCTCGCGTACCGGTGGGCGCAGGCTGCACAGAAAGACCTCGCCCCCGCGCTTGCGTGCATTGCTCCGGCCAGTCAACAACACGCGGAGCCCGCTGCTGGAGATGTATGCAAGATCGCTCAAATCAATCACAATCGCGCGGTCGCCGGAGAGCTGCGCATCGGTCAGCATCCGTTCGAGCTGGCTGACCGTAGTTGCATCTAGCCGGCCGGCGAGCCGAAGGATGGTGACGGACTGCTCCTCGAGCCTATGACTTGTGACGTTTAGCGAAGCAATCATAGATATTTGACCATCGTCAGACGGTTGAAACGTTCCGGCTGATCTAAGCCTACACCCTTCACGTTAAACTCAAATTGCACGTCATCCATGGCGCGTCGCATCAGAAACAGCCCCACCCCACCCGCTTGCGACTCGTCCAAATCCGACTCAGGCTTATGCGGTAGGACAGTTCCTGGATCGAACGGCTCACCCGTATCAATCAAGGTGATGACGATCCGATAGCCCAACTCGACATGTACGTGGATACGAATCTCGCCACCGGGCTTTTGAGCATAGGCGTGCTCGATGATGTTGGAACATGCCTCGTCAACAGCCAGCTCGATCCGGTTGAGTTGGAGGTCCCGAAAACCGGCCGCGGCCGCGATTTCACTGACGAAAGCACTGGCGCGTTGTAGTTGATCGAACCTCGCCGGGATCGTCAACGACCGATCAATCAGCCGCATCGCCACCCTATTATCCTGCCAGATGCGGGATTGCGTGCCTGAAGGGATCGGAGCGCTCCGAAGCAGCCTCTCCCTTCTTCAAAAGCTGGCTGCTCACAGCCAATGCGATCATCATCCAAAACAACATGACAGAGTTATGAAAGTCTATGTTGAAGAAGTAATGATCGAAGATGCCGCTGAACAGCGCGCCAAGCACTGCGCCATGTGCACCCAGAAACACCGCCACAGCGCGCGAATCGCGAGCAATCGCCGGCCAGGCGCGGACAGCGCCTGCAAACAAGGTGACGATCACGATCGCAAACATCGCCACTCCGAGCAGCCCCATCTGCTGCGCAATCAGTAAATACATCGAGGACACGCCGATGTAGAGATCTACGTCCGGCGTACCCACGAAGCCGACACCGAGCACCGGATAACGCTCGATCAACCGCAGTGCATCCTTGTACTCGCCGAACCGCATTTGGGTCGCCAAGTCGCGTCCCTGGAATCCCTCTGCAAAGTGCTGCACCAATTCGCGCGTCTGCGGCAACACGAGCGCCAGTGTCAACACGATCACCATCAAGATCAACAATCGCCGGTAGCGTAGCACGCCCATCAGCCCGACGACGAGGGCAAAGCCGAGCATCGCTCCGCGCGACACAGTGAGCACAAGCGCGCTGCCGATGAGCATCAGACACAGACCAACCAGCCAGCGACGCATCACCGGCCTGGGTGACAAGAGCTGCGGCAGCCCTAACGCCCCTGCGACTAGCAGATAGCCGCCGAAGGCGTTCGGATCAATCCAAAGCCCGGTCGCACGTTGCATCAAGGCTGGATCGTCACGGATGAAACGCAGCACGCCAGGGCCGGTGGGATAACCGAATGGTCGCAGCGCCGACAACACTCGGATGGCCAGGTCATCCGGGATGACATACAACACAATGCCGATCACAGCCGAGAGCGCACCGATCAGCAGCATCCAGCGAACGAGTCGCTCGTGAGACGGGAGATCGGGCAATACCGCGACGATGAGCAGCGACATCAGCAGGCTGAGCACCAGTTCGGCGAAGCGTCGCAGCACGAGCGGCGTAAGCGCACCGTTCGGCAAGCCGACGATGAAGGTGGCCAACGCGATCAGCGCCAGCAAAAGCACCGGCACGCTGATTGGCGTCCGGCGCAGCGGCAAATCGCGCCGAACGCCGAGCTGATGCAGCGCCCATGCAATCACCAACCCCACCAGCGACAAGTCAAGAAAGGTCGGCGTGAAGCCCAGCCGCGCCGGCAGCGCGAAGCGGGGCAATATCCCGATCACCACCACTAGCGCAAATAAAGCGCGCGGGACGCTGCCGATCAGCCAGAGACCTAACGGCATTGCTACCACTAGGCCGATGAGCGCGAGTGGATTGATCAGGGCCGCCAACGCGCCGACGGTCAAACCGGCCAGCGCACAAAGCGCGATCAGCAGCAGGCGATGCGCGCGCAAGCCGGGCAGCGAGGTGGAAGCCATGGCGCAGGGTGTAGGCGCACCGTTCGCGCAGCTAGGCAGCTTTGTCTAACTCGCCGCCGATCAAGCGCCCATTTTGATCGTAGAGCTTGGGCGTGGACTGGCCGCGAACCGCCGGTGTATCTACCACTACGCGTCGCACGTCGCGCCGCGATGGGACCTCATACATGACGTCGAGCAAGATGCGCTCGATGATCGCGCGCAGGGCGCGTGCGCCGCTGCCACTCTGGATCGCCTCATCGGCCACAGCGTTCAACGCCTCGCTCGTGAAGGTAAGCTCCACGCCATCCAGGCTGAGCAACCGCTGATACTGCTTGATGATCGCGTTCCGCGGGCGGGTCAGCACCTCGATCAATCCCTGACGGTCGAGTGCGTCGAGCGTGACCAGCACCGGTAAGCGTCCGACGAGCTCAGGGATGAACCCATATCGCACGAGGTCGTCCTGGGTTACGTGACGCAACAGTTCTTCGGCGCGGCGGGCCTTGGGTGCGCTGGAAGTATAGGTGGGCAGACCGATGCGCCGCTTCACACCGATGCGTTCGCCGATCACCTGCGCCAGGCCCTCAAACGTGCCACCGCAGATGAACAGGATGTCGCTCGTGTCTATCTGCAGCATCTCGGCCTGCGGATGCTTACGACCGCCGTCTGGCGGCACATAGACGATGCTGCCTTCGATGATCTTTAGGAGGGCTTGCTGCACGCCTTCGCCGGACACATCGCGGGTGATGCTGGGGTTGTCGGCAGACTTGCGGGCGATCTTATCAAGTTCGTCAATGTAGACGATCCCGCGCTGGGCACGGCGCACGTCGCCGTCGGCGGCCTGGATCAGGCGGACCAGGATAGTCTCCACATCTTCGCCCACATAGCCGGCTTCGGTGAGCGCCGTCGCGTCGGCGATGCAAAACGGCACATCCAGCAGCTTGGCCAGCGTTTGGGCCAGATAGGTCTTGCCGCTGCCGGTAGGCCCGACGAGCAGCACGTTGCTCTTGCCGACCTCGACATCTGCGAAACGCGCTTTGTTCTCGATGCGCTTGTAGTGGTTGTAGACTGCTACCGCAAGTGCGCGCTTGGCCCCCTCTTGACCTACCACGTACTCGTTGAGGTGTTTGTAGATCGTGCGCGGCGCCAGTGAAGCGAGGGCAGTGCCGCTTGCCGGCACAGCTCGGTTTTCGCGCGCCGCCCGTCGCTCGCCATCCAGGATGTCCTGGCACATCTGCACGCACTCATCACAGATGAACACATTGCGCGGACCGGCGATCAGCCGGTTGACGTGCAGTTCGCTCTTGCCACAGAATGAACAGTGATTGACGGGCGAACCGGGCTTGGGCATCGCTTCACAAGTATAAACGCTTCCGGCACCTGAACGATTCGGATACCGGTCAACTTAGCTTCTGAACCACACACGCATTTCACCCGGCGCGCGGTTGTCCCACACGCAATACGGCACAGCGACAATTGCGATACGTTTGCGCGTGATCGGCCTGGCTGGCGCATATAGCCCGCCGCGCCAAGTGGCATCGTCTACGAGCGCGTTGCCGCGCAGCACAGTTACGCCGCCCAGCAGCTCCGGCTGATGCGCGATGCGCCAAGCCATGTCCAGCGGCAGCGAAATGCGATCCAGCGGCGCAATGGGGTTGTCGGCGCCCTCCAGGCAATACACCAGCGGCCCGCGCTGAATCGCCACGCGGCCGGTCATCTGCCGCGCGCTAGGATGAGCGCGCACCAATTGCACCGGCATCTCCAAGTCCAACGTGACCTCGTCGCCGGTGCGCCACGCGCGCGTGATGGCGACATAGCCGTTTCGGGATCGAGGGCGAGCGATTGGGGATTGATTAACCGCGAGCGCATACTTCGCACACCAGCCGGGGATACGGAGATGGAGCGTGAACTTTTTCGGTGCATCTATGGTCAATCGCAGCGTCACTCTGCCATCCCAGGGATAGTCGGTGATTTGCTCGATCGTGATGCCCCAATGCGGAAACTCGGCTGTGCCGCCGGCATAGAGATGCACCCAAACGCCGTCTTCACCGGTCGAATAGAAATAGCCGCCGACGCTCGCGATCAGGCGAGCAATGTTGGGTGGGCAGCAGGCACAATCGAACCAGGGCTGCCGGTGATGATCGCCGCGCGACGCCAGTGGGTTCTCGTAGAAGAACCTCGCGCCGTCCAAAGAGACGCCGCAGATCGTTCCGTTGTAAAGCGCGCGTTCCATCACGTCGGCGTATTTGCCGTCGCCATCGAACTGCAGCATGCGATGGTTCCAGAACACCATACCGATCGCCGCGCAAGTCTCGGCGTAAGCCGTCTCATCGGGCAAGTCATAGGCGACGGTGAA
>CALGMA010000019.1 GCA_937959265.1 uncultured Anaerolineae bacterium
GCGCCGGCCACGCCTGCCCAAAATACAGGCGGGCAGAGTGACATTGTGGTTCGCGACGCCTGGGCGCGCCCCACGATGGGCATGGTAGGCGCCGGCGAAGGCCACAGCCATGGCGGTCATGGTGGTTCGGGTAAGACCGACACCGCGATGAGCAGCGTGAACAGCGCCGCCTATATGATGATCGAGAACAAAGGCAGCGCGCCCGACAAGTTGCTTAAGGCATCCGGCGACGTTGCCGACATCATCCAGGTGCACCAGACCAAAGAGAAGGATGGCATGATGATGATGGAAGAAGTCACCGGCGGCTTGGAAATCCCCGCCAACGGCAGCGTGGAGCTGCGGCCGGCCAGCTATCACATCATGCTGATGGGTGTCAAGCGCGAGCTGAAGCCCGGCGATGCGTTCCAGCTCACGCTCATCTTCCAGTCGGGCAAGACCGTCTCTGTTGATGTGACCGTGCGCGAACCCTGAGCGCATCGCGGCGCGAGAGGTGACCAATCTCCCGCGCCGCTCTCATCTTTTCGTGCGAGCATATCGGCTATGGATACCCGGAGTGACGGTTTCAAGGTGTTACTGGGCGTGCTAGGTGGCATGGCCGCCATCGTGATCTTCGGTTTACTGCTCAGCTATGCGCCGCAACTGGCCACCGGCCCGATCCCGACGCCGACGCCCGGCGGCATCACTATCAGCCAATACCGCGCAATTTCCAACTTTGTGCTGACGAATCAAGACAATCAGCCGATGCCGCTTAGCATGTTGCGCGGCAAGCCCACGCTCATCGCCTTCGGCTACACCTTCTGCCCGGATGTGTGTCCGTTGACCATGGCGGACCTGCGCCGGGTGAAGCGCGCGCTGGGCGAGGCGGGCGAGCGGGTCAATTTCGTCTTTATCTCAGTGGATCCCCAGCGCGACACGCCGGAGGTGATCCGCCGTTACGTGACGGCTTTCGATCCTGCGTTCATCGGCCTGACGGGCGACGAAGCCACGCTGAAGAAACTGATCTATGAGTTCGATGGGGTGTTCGAGAAGCAACCGCCGCAGAGCAACAATCCGGAGAGCTACCTGGTCGCCCATACCAGCTTCATCTACCTGCTTGATGCGCAGGGCAAGTGGCGGATGAAATACTCCTTTGGCACACCCATCGAAGTCATCACCAAAGACGTGCAAGCCATTTTGCGCGAGTCGGCATAATGTTCCGTGCCCTGCGTCAGCTTTCGTCGAGCAACTGGGTCACAATTCGGACGATCTCGGGTATCGCCACGCCGTCCTGCACAAAGTAGAGCAGACGCCCCTGCCGGTCGAGCAAATAGATGAACGGCGCATGTGGAGCGAGCGAACCATCGCGGTTCTCGTACATATGAATGCCGAAGCGCAGGGCGAGCTGGCGCATGTCGCTGCGCTCGGCCGTCAGCCCGATGAACGTTGGGTCATAGCGGCTGAGATGCTGCTTGAGGGCGCTCGGCCCATCGGCAACGCGATCGGTGCCCACCATCACGAAGATCAACTCGACGCTGCGTGGCCCAATCACCTGCTTGATTGCCTGGAATTGCGACAAGGCGTCTACACACGATTCGCGACACCGGATGTTGCCGAAGAAAATCAGCACCGGTCGGCCTCGGAAGTCGCTCAGTTTGGCCGGGCGCCCGTCCTGGTCCAACATGGGCACATCGGGCGGTGTGATCGGATAGTCAACGCGGATAGCACGCGGTGGGAAGGTGGGCTCTGGTGTTGGCGCGGGCGCAAAAGTGGCGCATGCGCCGAGCAACACCGTAGTCGCTAACGCACACCCCAAAAGAGCGATCTTCATACCGCAACTGTCGCAGATTTTGCTGAACATACGTTGAGACGGAGCATTTCGACGCTTCATTGACACAACCTGCCAGCCGCATATAATTGCTGGGCTTTAGCGCTGGTCAAACGACTGGCCAAGAAAGTGCCGTTGAATCACTCTCACCCGCGCACGCAGTTCTCTCGTGTGAACGCGCTGCTAACGGGTCGCAAGAAGGGGATCATGTACGCAGTGGTGGAAGTAAGCGGGCGGCAATACCGCGTGTCGCCCGGCGACGAAATTTACGTCGAAAAGCTCGAAGCGGAAGCCGGCAGCGAGCTGAAGCTGCCGGTCTTGTTAGTGTCGGACGACGATGGCGTGCAGGTCGGCAAACCGCACGTCAATGGCCGGGAGATCTCGGCGCAAGTCCTGGGCGAAGAAAAGGGCGAGAAGCTGGTCGTCTTCAAGTACAAACCTAAGAAGCGCTACCGCAAGAAGACTGGCCATCGCCAAACGTATACTAAGCTGAGAATCATGGGTTGACGATGGAATGACCGGTGAACGTTGTGGCGGCTGCACAAAGCGGCTCATCGCCCGTCATCGGTCGTCGCTAATTAGGAGCAGAGATGGCACACAAGAAAGGTGGCAGCTCCACGACAAACGGTCGTGATAGCGAGTCGAAGCGGCTAGGCGTAAAGCGCTTTGGTGGCCAATTCGTGCTGGCCGGCAATATTCTGGTGCGCCAGCGCGGCACGAAGTTCAAGCCAGGCGCGCATGTCGGCCTGGGCAAAGATCACACGTTGTTCGCCACGGCCGATGGCATCGTTGTATTCGACACCCTGCCCAACGGAAGCAAGCGTGTCAGCGTTCAGCCGGTGGTTGAGGAGGGAGTGCAATGAAGAAGGACATTCACCCTAAATATTACGACGAGGCAAAGGTCTACGTCGGTGGTGAGTTCATCGGCACTGTGGGTTCGACACGCCCTGAGCTACACCTCGACGTGTGGAGCGGCACGCACCCCTTCTACACCGGCCAGCAGCGCATCCTCGACACCGAAGGTCAGGTGGATCGCTTCCAGAAGCGCCTGGAGCGAAAGGCGAGTGAGCTGGTGGACAAAGCCGAGAAGGCGCGGCGACGGCGCAGCAAGCGCGCGATTGCCGAGATCGTGGACGAGGAGACACCTGTCGAGGCGGAATCCGGCGAATCAAAGATCAATGAATGACGACCGATGAGGTGACTCATCGGTCGTCATTATTCAAATTGTTAATCATCTGCCAAATGGCCGAGCAAATTATTCAGCCCTCCGTTCGTGCTGTTGCGGTGCCGCTCACACGCGCTCAGCGCTGGCGCACGTTCTGGCAGGGGTTGATCTTCGTGGCCGGCTTCGCCACCTTCGTCGTTGGTGTGTTCGGCTTCGTTGGAACATTGCTCGGCGATGTGTTCTACGACCTGCGCGAGGGCGTGCGCGTGGTGGGAGGGATCGCCCTGATCGTCTTCGGCCTATTCACGCTGCGCATTATCAATCTGCCGTTCCTCTACAGCGACACCCGCCGTGATCTGGGCACGATCGGCAACGGTGCTGGCGCAGCCCGTTCCTACCTGACCGGCATGGCCTTTGCTGCCGGCTGGACGCCCTGCATCGGCCCGTTCCTCGGCGCGATTCTGACGCTGAGCGTCACCAGCGAACTCGGCACCCGCATCACGCTGCTCGTCGCCTACACGCTCGGCTTGGGCGTACCCTTCCTGCTGGTTGCCGCGCTGGCCGACCGCATGGTGCCTGCCCTGCGGCGCGCCCAGAAACACATGCGCGCTGTTGAGATCATCAGTGGCATCCTCTTGATCGCCGTGGGCTTGGCGCTCCTATTCGGCCAAATCTCCCAGCTTAGCGCCTCACTTGCCGGTTTGCCATTCGAGTTGGAATCGCAGGTGCTGGGGGGCGCGACGTTGAGTGTCCCCGTGGCTGCTGCTGCCGGTGTGCTCTCCTTCCTCTCGCCGTGCGTGCTGCCGCTCGTGCCGGCCTATATCGGTTTCATCAGCGGCGTCGCAGTGAACGACGCAACGCGGCAGCAGCGCGTGTAGGTTCGCCTGCGCATCATGTCGCGTGCGCACGGCCGGCGTTCCTGGCCGCCACGATCTGCGCCATAGTCGCCAGCGCAATCTCCTCAGGCGTGCGCGCGCCGATGTCTATGCCGATAGGCGAATGCAGCCGGCTCAACTGCGCCTCGTCTAGGCCAGAGTCTGCCAGTCGCCTGCGCCGCGCCTCGCGCGTCTTCCGCCCGCCTAGCGCACCGACATAGAACGCCGGGCTGGCCAGCGCAACGCGCAGCGTCGGGTCGTCGAACTTGGCGTCGTGCGTCAGTGTGACGATGGCGGTCGAGCGTGTGATCGCCAGCGACTCGAACGCCTGGCGTGGGTGCTCGTTGATGATGCGGTCGGCGTGTGGGAGGCGTTGGTCATTGCCGAAGGCGCTGCGTGGGTCCACGACGATGACGCGGTAACCCATCGCCTTTGCCAGAGTCGTGAGGGCGATGGCAATGTGCACGCCGCCGACGATGATGAGGGTCGGCTTGGGCAGCAAGGTCTCGACGAAAGCGGTGACTCGTATACCGCCGGCGGTATGCAATTCGACCCGCCGCGACGCGCCTTCCCGCAGCGCCGCCTGCGCTGCATGGAGCAGTTTTGTATAGACCTCCGATGTCTCGGCGGCGCCGGCGATCTGCGCGATTTCGCCTTCCGCGTCGAGCATCAGCTTATAGCCCAGCCATGCCTCCGGGCCTTGGACGATGGTTGCCGTAGCTGCTGGAATATCCCGCTCATAGATGCGCTGCCAAAATGCGCGCAGCGCTGGCGCGAGCGGCTCGACGAAGACCTCAATGCTGCCGCCGCAGGCCAGGCCGACCGTCTCGAAAGCCGTTTCGTCGGCGACGCCGAAGCGTAGCAATTGCGGACGCCCCGATTCCAGTGTTTCAACGCCAGCCTCGAACACGGCGCCTTCGACGCAGCCGCCGCTCACTGAGCCGGCGATGCGATGGCTGGGCGTGAGCGCCATCTTTGCGCCTACCCCGCGCGGCGCCGATCCCCACGTCTCGATCACCGTCGCCACTGCAATCGGCTCGCCCTGCTCGCTCCACCGGCCAATCGCTTCGATAATCTCTCGCATCGCATGACCTTCTTGCGCAATGATTCGATCGCGACGAAAGTATAGGCTACTCTTTTTACCCTGAACATGCTATGACTGCAAAGCTCAGAATCATCGAGGTCGAACGCATCACCTTGAACGTTCCTTTCACCGAACGCTGCGAGCGATTGAATGCGCGTGAGGTCTGGAACTGGCGCGTCAGCGAGATCACGCGCGTAGTGACCGACGCCGGCATCGTCGGCTATGGCGAAACGTTGCCACACTACACCTGGGGCCGCGTGAGCGATGAGGCAATTGCGCGCGTCAAAGGCGGCAACCCTGCCGACTTTCTCGGCGACGACGCGTTGGGCGCCGGCCTGCAGATGGCGCTCTACGACGTCGTGGGCCAGGCGCTGGACGTCCCGGTCTATCGCCTGTTCAACTTGCCCAAAGTGCGCGATTGGTGTCCGATCTCCTGGTGGAACATTGACGCCTCGCCGGAAGACAACGCTGCCGAAGCCCAGGCGGCGGTCGCGCGCGGTTACACGTCGTACAAGATCAAGGCCCGGCCGTGGTGGGACGTGTTTGCTCAGGTCGAGGCCATCGCCCAGGTCACGCCGCCGCACTTCCGGCTGGACCTGGACTGGAACCAGATGCTCATCAACGCCGGCAACGCTGCGCCGGTGCTGGCCGAACTGGATCGTGAGCCACGCGTGGCGATCTACGAATCGCCCATCATGCAGCGCGATGTCGAAGGCTTGCGTCAGCTACGCAGCAAGACCAGCCGGCCGATCGCACTGCACTTCGGCGATCCTCCTTTCCCCATCGTTGCGCGCGATCAGGTTTGCGATGGCTTCGTCGTCGGCGGAGGCGTCTCGCGCGTGTTGCGCGAAGCCGCCGAGTCCGCAGCGTTCGACAAACCGTTCTGGCTGCAACTCGTCGGCACCGGGCTGACCACGCTGATGTCGCTGCACCTCGGTGCCGTGTTGCCCTTCGCCCAGTGGCCGGCGGTCAATTGCCTGAACAACTACGCCGATGACTTACTCGCGCAGCCGATCGAGATCGTTGGCGGCTGCGCCCGCGTGCCCGAAGCGCCCGGCCTGGGCATTCCTGTGGACGAATCCGCGCTGATGAAGTACCGCATGGATCCGCCTTATGTGCTGCCTAAGCCGCGCCTGCTGTTGGAGGTGATCTGGCCGGACAATCATCGCCGTTTTTATGCCGACATCTGGCAAGTGTGGGCGGATGCGCAGCACGGCAACATCCCCGCGCAAGCGCGCGGCGTGCGTATGGCGACGCACCCGGACGATGGCTCGCGTGAGTGGGCAGACCTGTTCACCCGCGTACAGGCCGGGCCGGTGGTTATGCAGATCTGAGTGCGCTTTGGCATCAACGATTGCAGCTGCTGTGCCGACAACGATTCAATTATGGAAGCTGGAATCGGATCGAGCGGCGGAAAGTCAGCTCACGCGCTGCACAGCTACCTGATAGCCTCGATGAATCACTCTCAAGCGCGGCGCGTACGCCTCCAAAAATAAGTCAATCGCAACTTGAGGACGCTGTGCGGCAGGTTTGCTCATCTCCCATAGATAGTCATCGAAGATCATCAGACCACCGCACCTCAGCAAGCGCCAGCTTAGCGCAGCATCGAGCAAGACGTCGGCAGCGCGATGGCTGCCATCTACATAGATCACATCAAAGTAAGACCTGGGCAGGTCTAGCAGCACCGACTCGGATCGCCCTTTGTGTTTGCGCACCTGATTGCCTCGTCCTGATTTGTGAATATTATGGTCGAATCGAGGCTCCAAGCCCTTTCCTGTGAACAAATCTACGCAGTCTAGCGTTGAAGTAGGGTGGGTGAGGATGTTTTGCAAGAACCACACTGCGGAGCGCCCTTCATAGCTGCCGATTTCGAGGAAGTGAACCTTGGGTTTACCGATCCAGTCGGCGAGCCAAATGAGCCAGTTCTGTACGTGGATGTTGACATAGTCGGCGGTATAGCTGTAGTCATCGAAAGTTTCGAGCCGCAGTCTGAGCCATTGGTTGTATGTGTGTATATAAAATCGTCGCGATGTGCGGTAGATACCTCGGATTGCGTTTAACATTCAAACAATTGTGATCCTCGCTTTTAGCATGGATCGGCGAAAGGCCATGAAAGAGAATTTCTACCGAGTCAATACCCCTGCCGTAGTTTACGAGACTTTTGCGGATGAGGTGATCGCCGTCAGTTTCCTAGATGGCTCTTATTACAGCATCCGTGGCGCCGGCATCGAAATCTGGAAACTGCTCTGTGCCGGTGCCAGCATGGCCCACATCCTCACGGCATTCCAGGAGGCTTATCCCAACGATCCTGGACTGCACGATGTTATCGTTGGCTTCGTGGAAGAACTCTTGCGGCACAGCCTGATCGTAGCTGCGGAAGAAAGCGTCGCGTCTGCTCTCCCCGTGATCTCGCCTGATCTAGCCGGCTTCACGCGGCCCATCCTCGAAACCTATACCGACATGCAAGACCTCTTGCTCCTGGATCCAATCCACGAAGTCGGTGAGGACGGGTGGCCAAAGCCGGCTGCAGTGCCTCCCCCGGTAAGCGCCGATGCAAGAAGGTGATCGCTTCCTCGCGCAACTCTACGATACCTTCGATCGCGCCGCGCAGCACGGGCTCGCACAGCATACGCTTTGCATCGCCGAGCGGCGTGTGCGCTTCCTCATCGCAGGCGAGGGTATGTTGGTGTTATGGCCGGCCCTGGCTCACCTCGTCGCCTCCAACGACGACAACGCCGAGGATGCACTGACGATTTGCCTGTGGGACAGTGTCAGCACCGGCGTAAGACCGCCTCCGCCGCCCTGGGATGAGGCGCAATATGGCCCGCACGGCGAGATACGCGCCTTCAATACGGCCAAGTTGCGCTTCGCATTCGACCTCGGTCGCGGCATGCTCTACGCTTGGTCGGCCACACGACGGCTTGCGCTTTGCTGGGCAAGCGACGCGCGCGATCTACCCGCCTACGAACGCGGCGCGCCGCTATTGCCGATTTGGCACTGGTGGCTTGGCAGCGTGAGTGATGTGTTGCTGCATGCAGCGGCAGTGAGCAATGCCGGGAAGGGTGTGCTGATCGTCGGCCGAGGTGGATCCGGCAAATCCACGACAGCGCTCGCTTGCCTCGGCGCTGGGATGGAATACCTGGGAGACGACTACTGCGTTGTGACCTTGGGTGCGCGGTCGCACATCTACAGCTTATTCTGCACTGCCAAAGTGAACCATGACAACTTGCATCGCTTACCCCATCTCCGACGGGCCCGTCGGTTGAGCGAAGAGGAGAAGGTGGTCTTCGATCTGCGCCCCGCGTTCGCTACCAGGCTGGCGCGGCGCTGTGAACTCAGGGCTATCCTGGTGCCGGCCTTCGCCGGACAGGCCGGCTCATCGCTCGAGTCAGTGTCACCAGGGCTAGCGCTACGCGCATTGGCTCCCAGCACGCTCTTTCAACTGGTCAGTTCGGGCGCTGCAGATTTCGAACGCATCTCCAGTCTGGTGAAGCAGATGCCTTGTTACCGGCTCTGGCTTGGCGACGATACCAACACCATACCCGCGGTAATCAAGACACTGCTGCGATGACCTCTCCCATGAAAGTGAGCGTCGTCATCCCTACTTACAATCGGGCTGAGCTGTTGCCCGAGGCTGTGGTCTCTGTGCGCCGGCAGGGTTATCCGGACTTGGAGATCATCGTTGTGGACGATGGCTCAACCGATTGCACTCCTGCAGTCGTTCGGGCATTGGGCAAAGACATTCACTTCGTGCGATTGCAGCGCAACTATGGCGTTGCCACAGCGCGCAACGTTGGCATATCACTCGCCTCCGGCGACGTGATCGCTTTCCTGGACAGTGATGATCTCTGGCCGCCTGACAAATTGCGCATACAGACACAGCGCATGCACCCGGATGTGGATGTCGTTTGGGGAAAGACTCAGCTGCTTTGTCACGATCAGTCGAACGGCGCATTTACACCTCGCGATTTACCTTTCGGCAGCGTCTTGCTTGGGAGCGCATTGATCCGGCGCGCGCTCTTCGACGCGGATAGCGTCGGGCCGTTCGACGAGAGGCTGCGCCAACACGAAGACCTCGACTGGTTCATGCGCGCACGCGAACGGCCCATCAACATCGTTCTTCATGACGAAGTCACGCTGCATTACCGCCTGCACGGCAACAGCTTGACGCGCGACGACCAATTGCGCTTCATAGCCGACAAAACAATGTTCCTGACCGTCTTCAAGCGATCACTCGAACGACGGCGGCGCACGCATACCGCTGGCGTGAGCCTTCTGCCTCGACCGAGCACGCAGGGAGTCAGTGTCATCATCCCGGTGAGGAACCAGGCGCAGTATCTGACCGAGGCCATCGAGAGTGTGCTAGGGCAGACCAGGCCACCCGATGAGATCATCGTCGTTGATGACGGCTCTACGGATGATGCGTTGAACACAGCCCTGCGATATGCGACTCGTATCTGCTACATTTACCAACCGCCACGGGGTGCACCCGCAGCGCGCAATCGTGGCCTTGGACTTGCCGTCGGCGATATCATTGCCTTTCTAGATGCAGATGACATCTGGCTGCCGGCCAAGCTGGAGACACAACTTGCTGTGCTCGAGACACGACCCGAATTGGATGTGGTGTTCTGTCACGCAGAGCAGTTCGTGAGCGAAGATGTGCAAGGCGCTGTAGCTCACATCCCGGATCCACTGCGCTGCTTGCCGGCTGTGTACGCCAGCGGTATGTTGGCCCGGCGTACCGTTTTTGATCAAATTGGGCGTTTCGATGAGCGCTACACCCGCGCCGATGTTATTGATTGGATCGCGCGTGTGCGACGGCGTGGGCTCGGCACATCTACTCTGCCAGATGTACTGGTGCGGCGGCGCTGGCACGCCAGCAACCTCGGTCGCATGACCCGATCGCTCGACAATGAGTATGTCTATGCGGTTAAGGCAGCGCTGGATCGTCGCCGGAGCACGCATGAACCATGAAGGGAATACGGTGGGATGCCTGGCGCTATCTTGTTTCTTTCTATCGTTCGCACATCCCAGGATTGGTAGCAACGATCGTCTTGTCCTCCTTGCAGATGGGTGCCAGCTTGCCCATATTGTTCGTCGTGCAACGCATCTTTGACGAAGCGCTCCCGCGCCAGGATGTGACGCGACTGCTGAGCTACGCTGGCGCGCTTGCGTCATTGTATCTTGCTGCAACCGGTTTCTTGCTGCTCGCTCGTCGCCGCGCGCTTTCGATCACGCGCGCGGCCGCAGCCTGCGTGCGCGGGGACTTGCTCGACCGACTCTATGCCATGCCGTCGGAAAGAGCGATCGGCCATGAATTCGCACCAACCGCGACTGTCTTTTCGCATGACGTGGACCGTGTCGAGAACATGTGTGGCGTACTGGCCTCACAGGTAGCACCCGCTTCACTTATCGTCGCTGCATTCGGCGTATATTTACTTGTGCTCAATCCCCCGACTTTTGTGCTGGCGCTTGCGATGCTCGCGTTCCTGTTCATCATGCAACAACGCGTCGGTGCCCGGACGCACCAGGCTGCGCGCACTCATCTATCAGCGCTGCGCGCATACAGTGCGCGCACGCTCTTTGCTTTACGCTATCTCGATCTGACCCGGTCGCGTGGCGTTGTAGACGTCGAGCGCGCCAATCAACATGCAGCTATCGAGCGGCTACGCGATGCCAGCTACGCCTCCGCTTGGAGTCGTGCGCTCATCCAGGTCGCCAATGATGGTGTGATGATGATCGGCTCGCTCACACTGCTGTTGGTGGGCGGCTATTTCGTAGCGGTACGCGAGTTGACGCTTGGCCAGTTGATCTCCGCTTATGCTGCTCTGGCACTGATGCGAATGCACGCCGGCAATCTGTCATCGGCGCTCCCTGTAGTCATTGAAGGGAAGCTGGCTCTGGACCATCTCTATACCTTCGCTGGAATGGCGCCGCCGCTGCGCCAAACCGGCGGACGTCATATTGACTTTGGCGGATGCATGGACGTGTGTGGCGTCACCTTCGGCTATGGTGATTCGCCCATACTGCGTGAGGTGTCGTTCTCGGTACGCCCGGCTTCGCTCACTCTGATCGTGGGCGCAAACGGTTCCGGCAAAAGCACGTTGTTACGGTTGATGATCGGTCTGTACCAACCCTGGAGCGGCCTGGTTTTGGCCGATGGGGTACCGTTGTGTGAATTGGACATCCAACATCTCCGACGCCAGATCGGCGTGCTCTATCAAGAGCCGCTGTTGTTCGCCGGTACGATTCGCGATAACATCGCCTACGGCTTTCCGGAAGCAAGCGATGCCGACGTGCAGCGTGCTGCACAGCTCGCCTGCGCGCACGACTTCATTGCAGCGCTGCCGGGTGGATACAACACGGCCGTCGGCGAAGACGCGTTGCGCTTGTCTGGCGGGCAACGGCAGCGTCTTGCGCTGGCGCGTGCGCTACTGCGTTTGCCGCGCCTGCTGTTGCTGGACGAACCGACCAACCACCTCGACGGCGAGTCGCTACATGCCATCTTTGCTAACCTAAACGGCCAGGGGTATGCGCCGGCGCTGGTCATCACGACGCATCGGCCGGAACTCTTCCCCTTCGCCGACCAAATCGTTCGGCTCTAGACGCAGCTTTCACCCGCAACGGCTATGACGCGCCCTGATTACTTCCCCTCACCGATGCACGAACTGCTCTTGAGAGCCGGTTTGCTGAAAGATGATCGCGCGCTGGCAGCCTGGCGGGCATGGACTGCGCACGTGCGCTTGCCAGATGATCCAGTAGATGGCGGCACATTCCGTCTGCTGCCGCTGGTTTATCACAATCTCACTTCTCTCGGCCTTCGCGACGCAGCGCTGCCGCTTTTGAAGGGCATTCACCGGCGCATATGGTATGAGAATCAGTTGCGGCTGCACTCACTTGCCGATTTGCTCGATCGCTTTCGCGAAGCAGGTATCCCGACGCTCGTGCTCAAAGGCGCTGCGCTGGTGTTGCGTTACTACGCCGATGTTGGCCTTCGACCGATGGACGACGCAGACGTGCTGGTTCCTACAGAACGCGTGCTCGAGGCCATAGTGTTGCTCCGCCGGATGGGCTGGCGCGAGAGGCGCTATCGAGAGTGGAGTCAGGTGGATCCGACGATCATCGCCACGCGGCACTCTTGGGAATTCAGCAATGAGGCCGGCGATCGTGTGGATCTACATTGGCATGCACTCTCTACGAGCTGCTTCCCGGGCGCAGACGATCCGCTTTGGCGCGGTGCAGAGCCATTGATGATCGGCAGCGCGCCTTCGCTCGCCTTGAACGCGACTGACGCCTTGATGCATACATGCGCCCATGGAGGATGCTGGAACCCACTGCCACCGGTACGCTGGGTGAGCGATGCGATGCATGTCCTACGTTCCGCGGCGGATCACATCGACTGGCAGCGGGTCGTGGACATGGTGCAATGGCTGAGCGCAACATTGCCCGTGCGAGACAGCCTGGGCTATCTCGTCGAACACTTCGATGCACCTATTCCTGCCAAAGTGCTCGACCAACTTTCGCACGTGTCGGTCTCGGCGGAGGAACATCGCGCCTATGCCTGCCGCAGTTCGGCGCCGACGGGATTTCTACCTGGCGTCGGGCGTGTATGGCACGGCTATGCTCACTATCGAGCGTTGTGGATGAGGCGCACATCGTCTCAACCTCCCGTTGGGCTGCTAGCCTATGCGCGAGTGTCCACGGGTCAGCCATCCACCCGGCATCTACTTCAACGTGCCTTGCAACTGATCTGGCGGAATGCACCTGCATGGATGAGCCGCGCAGGCAAAGCACAATCCGAGCGAGCGGCGAACCCGCAAGGGGCTTTCGTCGACCACCGCACAAACTAGCGGCACAGCATATCGGCGATGCGCAGCATCTCGGCTGAGAGTGGCTTTTGCTGCGACGTGGCGACTTCGAGCGGCACCAGGCTGAGCTGGCCACCGTGTAAACCGACCATGTGGCCGACACCGCTGCCGTCCAGCAGCGACTCGACGGCGCGCACGCCCATGCGCGTGGCCAGCAACCGGTCGAAAGCCGTCGGCGTGCCGCCGCGCTGCACATGTCCCAGCACCACCTCGCGCACATCGAACCCTTCGTCCACGTGGTTGGTGAGCAGGTACTCCTTCAGCGCCCGCATGCCGGGCGGCCATCCCTCGGCGACGATGATGATGCAGTGCGCTTTGCCGATATGACTGACCTCGATGATGCGGCGCGCGACGTCGTCCGGCGAGGCCGGCTGTTCGGGGATGAGCACCATCTCTGCGCCGCAGATGATGCCGCTGGCCAGCGCCAGGTAACCGCATCGTCGGCCCATCACCTCGATCAAGAAAGCGCGCCGGTGTGATGAGGCTGTGTCTTTGACGCGCCCCACCGCCTCGGCGATGGTGTTGAGCGCCGTGTCTACGCCGATGGCCGTGTCGGTGCCATACTGATCGTTGTCAATCGTCTTGGGCACGCCGACCAGCGGCACGCCCAGCTTATAGAGCTGATACGCGCCAGCCAGGGTCCCATTGCCGCCGATCACGACCAGGCCTTCGATGCCGGCCTGCTCCAGCCGTTCTTTGGCTATGCGACGTCCCTCCTCTGTCATGAACCGCTCGCTGCGCGAGGTGCCCAGAATTGTGCCGCCTTTGCGCAAGATGCCGCCCACGTCGCGGGAGGTCATTTCGGTGAATTCGCCGGCGATCAAACCCTCGTATCCGCGATGGACGCCGATCACCTGGACACCATAAGCTAGCGCCGAACGCGTGATGGCGCGGATGGCGGCGTTGAGGCCAGGGACGTCGCCGCCGGAAGTAACCACTGCTATTCGCTTCATTGCTATCGAAAAGTCATGCTCATTTATAGCCTACTCAAAGACGCACAGCATGAAGTAGGCGAAGGCATTGCCTTCGTCTACCCTTCGCCTATCCTTTGCCTACCCGGCAGGCGTCGCCGAATTGGCTTTCAGGCGTATGTCAGGCTCAAGTATGCACTGGCCAATGTTAAAACCGAATGTTTAAGTCCGCTTGATTATCTACAGCTATTTGAATGCAAGGCGGGCGCGTCGGATATCGAGCGCCTGGCGTCAAATGGCCATTGTTGCAAGCGTCCGCGCATACATGCGGTGCGTCTTGTAAAACGTGATGCCGAGATCGCGCATCTCACGCTGCATCTGCAAGTTCTCGGCGCCGATCTGCACCAGGTCGGCGTGTTCATAGCCGCCCTCGACGATGCTCTGGCGCATCTCGCTGAACAACACGGCTGTGCCTCCGCCGCCGCGATGTGCCTCCGAGATGCCCATGCCGTTCACGTTCACCCAACGGGTAGATTTCAGCGCGCGCCACAGCGCCAGCCATCCCATCGGCCACAGCCGGCCGCGCACGCGCTGGATCGCTTCGGAGACGTCGGGGTAGGCCAGCAGGAATCCGACCGGCTCGTTCGCCTTGTACACCAGCTTGATCAGCCGGGGGTCGGCGAACCAGATGATCTGATCGGCCATCACCCTGGCTTCGTCCGGCGTGAACGGCACGTTGCCCTCTGTGTGTCCCAGCGCGCCGTTGTACAGGTCGAGCAGCGCTGGCACGGCGCGGCGCAGGGCGCGCCGCGAGGTGAAGCGCGCCACGCGCAGCCCGCGCCGCGCTTTCACACGTTCGGCCACGCGGTCAATCTGCTCAAACGCTGCCGCGTTCAGTGTGCGCGGGCTGAGGTAGCCGGAGACAATGTCGCCTTTGCCGATGAATCCGGCGTCCTCTAACAACTTCGGGTAGTAGTCGCGGTTGTAGGGGATGCCCAGCGCCGGACGGTGGGCAAACCCTTCGACCAGCAGGCCCAAGCCGTCCAGCGCGGTCATGCCCTTTGGCCCTTCGATGAAGTCCAGCTCGCGCCGGCGCGCCCATCTACATGCTGCGTTGAACAAGCTGCGTGACGTGCCGAAGTCGTCCTCGCACTCGAACAAGAAGAAATGGGCCGTCCGGCTGGCGTTGAACTCGTTGTAGCGACGATTGTCCAGCGCGCAGACGCGCCCGCAAACGTCGCCGTCGCGATAGGCGAGGAAGAAGGCCGCGTCCGAGTGCCGGAAGAACGGATGGCGTTTGCGGTCGAGTTGGCGCGCCGCGTCGCCGGCCAGGGGCGGCACCCACTGCGGAATATCATGATAGATGCGAAACGGGAAGTCCAGGAACTGCCGCACCTGCGCCGGGTCGGTTGTATCTACTTCGACGATGCGGATCATGCAATGGTAGTCGGAATTGTGTCACTGCGCGACGGAAGCGCAATCGCGCTGCGTGATAGCACAATGTCTGTGTGATAGCATTGAACCGATATGGCCATCATCTTCCCTTTCACTGCGATCGTCGGACAAGACCGCATGAAGCGTGCGCTGATTCTGAATGCGATCTATCCGCAAATCGGCGGCGTATTGATTCGTGGCGAACGCGGGACGGCCAAGAGCACCGCCGCGCGCGCGCTGGCAGCCATTCTGCCCGAAATAGATGTGATCGAAGATGATCCGTTCTCGTGCGATCCGGCCAATCCAGCCTCGTTGACCGAAGATCTCAAGCGGCGCACTGCGGCCGGCGAGTCATTCAAGATCGTGCGACGCAAAACGCGCTTTGTGAATCTACCGGTGAGCGCGACCGAAGACCGTGTGGTCGGCACGCTCGACATCGAAAAGGCGATCCAGAAAGGCGAGAAGCACTTCGAACCAGGGGTGTTGGCCGCAGCCAACCGCGGCGTGCTCTATGTGGACGAAGTCAACCTGCTCGACGATCACGTCGTGGATTTGTTGCTCGACGTCGCCGCCATGGGTGTCAACGTGGTGGAGCGCGAAGGCATCAGCTTCAGTCACCCGGCGCGCTTCGTGCTGATCGGCTCGATGAACCCGGAAGAGGGCGACTTACGCCCGCAGTTGCTCGACCGCTTTGCGCTGTGCGTAGATATCATGGGCATCCGCGACCCGCGCGCCCGCATGACCATCCTGGAACGCAATCTGGCCTTCGAAAGCGACCCGGTGGCGTTCGTGAAGGAATGGGAGCCCTATGAGAAGGCGCTCACACTGGAGATCGCCGAGGCGCGCGAGCGTTTGCCTCTGGTCAAGCACACCCAGCGCGACCTGGGGACGATCGCCAATCTGGTTGCCAGCCTCGGCGTAGACGGTCACCGTGCCGATCTGGTCATTCTCAAAACGGCGCGCGCGCATGCTGCGTTCATGGGCCGCGACGCGATCACCGAGCATGATATCTTGCTGGCTGCCGAGCTGGCACTGCCGCACCGCCTGAAGCGCCATCCCTTCCAGGATACCGAGCAGGCGATGGCTGCGCTGAGCGAGAAGTTGCAACAGATCGAGCAACAGGCCGAGGCACAAGCCGCCGACTCGCAACCGCCGCCCCGGCCGGATGCAACGGCAAAAAAAGTGAGTCGGGGCTGAACGAGGACGTAGACAGCTCGGAAAGCCCCGCGCAGCCCATGCCGCAAACCATTCCCACTGCGCCGCAGCAAGCGCAGGATTGGCAGGGCGGCCAGAAGACTGCCCTGGGCGAGGCATTTCGCGCACGCAAGCTGAACACGCCGCTCGACAAGATCACGCGCAACAGCGCCGGCAAACGTAGCATCACCCGCACCAAACGCAAACGTGGTCGTTACATCAAAGCCTTGCCGTCCAAAGGGCGCGTTGAAGATGTCGCCTTCGACGCTACGTTGCGCGCTGCTGCGGTGCATCAGCGAGTGCGTCGCCAGCAAGCTGATGAACAATCGAGCGTGGGCGCAAGTCCGCATGCCGTGCCCTCATCTCAGCCGGCCCTATACGTCCGCCGGTCGGACATTCACCGGAAGGTGCGCGTGCGCCGGGCAGCCAACCTTATCCTGTTCGTCGTAGATGCATCGTGGAGCATGGCCGTGGCTGAGCGAATGGCCGCTACCAAGGGCGCGATCATGTCGCTGCTGACGGATGCCTATCAGCGCCGCGACCGGGTCGGCCTGATCGTCTTCCAAAAGAACAGCGCCACATTGGTGCTGCCGCCCACGTCGTCGGTGGAGCTGGCCCAGAAGGCGTTGCGCGACATCCCAGTTGGCGGCAAAACGCCGCTCAGCGCCGGCCTCACCCTGTCGCTGCACGTCACCCTACGCGAGAAACGCCTGCATCCTGAGGTGATGCCGTTGCTGATCGTGCTCACCGACGGCGCCGGTAATGTTAGCATGAGTAATCTGCCGCCGCAGGTCGAAGCGCATCGCATCGCGAACCAGATTCGCGACGAGCATATTCGCTCGGTGGTGATCAACATGGAGCATGTCGCGTTCGACCAGGGCCTGGCGCGCAGGCTGGCCGAGCATCTCAACGCGAGTTGTCTATCTCTGCGCGAACTGCGCGCCGAGGCGCTCTACGAGGCGGTGAAGAGGGAGCTGCAATGATGTTCCCGCTGAACGTCGGGGAGCAGCCAGTTGCTGGTCTCTAAATCTCTACTCCCTGCCTCTTATAATTCGGTGAAACGTTGAAGTTCGAAAGATTGGAGAAAAGCGAAAGGAACGATGTCCAACACCCAACCACCCGTCAAGTTCTACGGTGCCATGTGGTGCGGCGATACACGCCGCGCCCGCTCGTGGTTCGATAACAACAAGGTCCCATACGAGTGGATAGATGTGGACAAGAACAAAGAGGCCGAGGAATTCGTCAAGTCGGTCAACAACGGCTTCCGTAGCATTCCGACGATCGTCTTCGCCGACGGCTCACGGCTGACCGAGCCAAGCGTGCGCAAGCTGGAAGAGCACGCGCGCAAGCTTGGCTTGATCCCGCCGGTGCCCGAGCAATCTGCTGATGTCTGACCCGAACGCGCGTAGACGCACCACTGCTCGCAGTAAGCCTGCGGAAGAGCCGCCGGCCGTCCCGACGCCAGCACCCATGTCGCCAGCGTCGGATGTACAGCGTCCAGAGCAATATCCAGACGCACGTGTTCCGTCGGCACCTGCGCCGGTGACGATGCAGACGCCGGCAGGTGGCCTGTCGCAAACCACGCTCGGCTGCCTGATCGGTGCCGGCATTATTGCGCTCGCGCTGCTGATCGCCGGCGCACTCGTCGCGTTCGCGCTGCGCGAATCCACCGAGCGCGTGGCAGAGACAGTAGATCGCGCTAACCCGGCCAGCATCATCCAGACTGTGATTCCGCCGCCTACGCCCACGGTCGTGGTGCGGCCGCCGGCCGTGCTGCAGGTGCGCGCCATCAGCGAGCTGGCGACTGCACAGTCGCTGCTCTCCACCATCGCCGAAGTCAATCAGGCGCGCGTGGGCAGCGTGCTCTACGAGAAGCTGGTGCTTATCGCGTGCGGTCGGGTGAAGGCTGGCGTGGATCTTACTCAGCTCAAGGACAGCGACGTGGATGTGGTGGACGACGGTAAGACGGTGCGCGTGAAGCTGCCACGCGCTCAATTGCTCGACACGTATTTGATTGACGACTCGACGCAGCCATGCACGACGCGTGTGTACGATCGTACCAACCTGCTCCTCATCCCGGAGAGTAAAGAGCTGGAGGCGCAGGCCCGAGAGAAGGCGCTGGAGGCAATCCGGACTACGGCGATCGAGAGCGGCTTGCTGAACGACGCCCGTCGCAACGCACAGATCGCCATCGAGCGTATCCTGTTAAACGCTGGCTACGAACGGGTCGAGTTCATCGAAGAATGAACGCGGAGTCAAAGATACTCGCAGGACGCAATGGAGACGAGTCGCAGGCAAGGGCATTCCCTTCGCTTGTCGGTTACCCGATTCGGCCTCTCCGGTGAGATACTTACTCCTCTGCAATCGTCACCTCAGTCGGACCCCGACCGGTCTCACGGTGACACTGCTCACAGGCGGGTTTGATGACGCCTTGAAGATCAAGGAAGTGCGCAGTTTCTAATGCGCGATGCGCCTGATGACAGTTGGCGCACTGCAGGGTCGTCTCGTAGCGCACCAGCCCCGTCGCAATGACGGCTTGCGGGTCGGGCGCATCTTTTGGTGCAATCAACGGCGCGCCGCGTTTCCACGCTTCATACGCGGCCGGCAGCATGTTGTGCATGTGGTTGGCCGCGCCTGCGACGAGCAGTTGTGCTTCGTGACAGCTCCTACAACCGGCGTTCGTCAAGTGTGGCCGGCGCAGGCCCAGTGTGGTCTGTGCCACTGTTCGTGTGATCCCGTTGACCACCGTTGTCGTGATGGCGGTTTTCTCCAGACGCTGGTCGTCCTGACCAGCTAACCAAAGCGCTGCCATTTCGGCGCTGAAGATCAGCGTGTCCACGCGGTGGCGTGCGCTGCCGTCGCCGCGATGGCAGTCAATGCAGCGTAGCTCACCGCCCTCGCCGTAGATGCGTTGGTAGTGATAGCTGGATAGATCGGGAGCGAATCCGCCGGCGACCGCAGCCTGGGCGCGCTCCGCATAGGCGTGGTGCTGGGCTGTGTGGCACGATAAGCAAAACGCATCATGCTCTTGACGCTCGGAGACGGTGAACAAGCTCGCTGCGCCCACGCTGACTGCGATCAACACTCCCAGCACGGCGAATGCGCCGGCGGGCGATCGGCGTCGGCGACGATAGATCGCACCTTCGTAGGTTCCCTCGTCCTCCTCGTCGTCGGGCAACTCATACGTATCGGTGATGCGATAGCGCGGCATAGCGTTACGCCGAAGTCGCGGGTTGCGGCGCAGAGGGTGGGCGAACGACGTGATTGATGAGCAGCAGCGTGGCACCCAGGGCGATGCCGGCGAGGGAGATCCACACGGCGGTCGGTAGCGCGCCGAACGTCCAGGCATCGGGCCGGAAGAGCAACTCCACCCACGACCGGCCCAATCCGTACCAGATGAAGTACATCCCCATGATATCGCCGTCGCGCAGACGATCCTGGAAGCGCCGCGCGACCCACATCAGCCCGATGAACCCGATGAAGTTCCAAGCTGACTCGTAGAAGAAGGTGGGGTGGAAGCGTGTCTCCGGTGGATAGCGCTGTAAGTCGGTGAAATCCACGCCCGGGGTGCGGATGCGGAAGGCGGGGTCTATGGTGATGCCCCACCAGGCGGAGCCGGTCGGCCCGCCGTAGAGCTCCTGGTTAAAGTAGTTGCCCCAGCGGCCGATGGACTGCGCGAGCAGCAGGCCGGGCGCTGCGCTATCGGCCAACCTTCGGAAGCGGACATGGTACTTGACGCTGACAAGCCAGGCGCCGACGATGCCGCCGATCAAGCCGCCGTAGATGCCCAGCCCGCCGTTCCAGATGGCGAGGATTTGCAGCGGGTTCTGGCGGTAATAAGCCCAGCCGCTATCGCTGCCATCGTTGGGCGAAGAGAAGACGTGGTACAGCCGCGCGCCGATGATGCCCAGCACAATCGCCCACAGCGCACCATCCCAGACCACGTTGGGGTCCTCCCCGCGGCGTTTCATCTCCAACGCCGCGATGTAGGTGGCCACGATCATGCCGGTTGTGACGATGACGCCATACCAGTGTATGCGCAGCGGGCCAAGTTCGAACGCGATTCGCGGATCCATCGGCGCCTGGTTTCTTGTGCGTTACTTCATCGCCAGCCCGGTACCGGTCAACAAGCCGGCCACGCTGCTGCTCATCAGGTTGAAGAAGGGCGCAGCGTATAGACCGATCACGAAGCACATGACGATCAACGGCGCGACCGAGACAACTTCGCGCCAGTTCAAGTCGCGCAGCGCCTCGTTGGCCGAGTCGCGGCTCTCGCCAAGGAAGATCTTCTGGAACATGGTGAGCAGGTAGGCCGCGCTGAGCACCATGCCGAAGGCAGCGAAGGCGGTCGCAAGCGGGTTTTCCGTGAACGCGCCTTGAAGAATGACAAACTCGCCGACAAAGCCGTTGAGGGCGGGCAGGCCGGCTGAGCTGAGCGCCAGAATCAGTGCTAATGCGCCATAGAGCGGCATCCTGGCCCATAGGCCGCCAAATCGGTTCATCTCGCGCGTGTGGCGACGCTCGTAGATGAAGCCGATGATCAGGAACAGGCCGCCGGTGCTCAGGCCATGATTGACCATTTGCAAAATTGCGCCTTGGATCCCGATCTGGTTGAGGGCGAAGATGCCCAGCAAGATGTAACCCATGTGGCTCACCGACGAGTAGGCGACCAACTTCTTCGCGTCGCTCTGCGCGAACGCGACCACCGCGCCATACAAGATGCCGATGACTGCCAGCGCAATCATCAGCGGGGCGAAGGTTGCGCTGGCCTCGGGGAAGAGCTGCAGGTTAAAGCGAATCAGGCCGTAGCTGCCCATCTTGAGCAGCACCGAGGCCAGGATCACCGAACCGGCCGTCGGCGCCTCGACGTGCGCATCTGGTAACCAGGTGTGGAAGGGAAAGACTGGCACCTTGATCGCGAACGCGATGGCGAAGGCCAGGAAGAGCAGCGCGTTGGCTGCGAAGGCGCCGTTATCCCGCGCGATGGCCTCCAGGTCGAACGTGCCGGCACTGATCCCCAATGCCAGGATGGCGATCAACATGAGCACGCTGCCGGCCATGGTGTAGATGAAGAACTTGACCGATGCGTATGTGCGCCGCTCGCCCCCCCACAGGCCGATGATGAAGTACATCGGCACCAGCGCGAACTCCCAGAACACGTAGAACAGGAACATGTCCAGGGCGAGGAACACGCCCAGCGTCGCCGTCTCCATCAGCAGCATCAGCGCGTAATAGGCGCGCTCACGCTCGCGGATGGATTCGCCGGAGAACCACAGCGCGACCGGGAAGATGAACGTAGTCAGCAATATCAGCCAAACGCTGATGCCGTCCACGCCCATCTTGTAGCCGATGCCGAACTGAGGGATCCAGGGCGCGGACTCGACGAACTGATAGCCGGCCTGCGCCGCGTCGAAGCCGGCCAGCAACGCCAGCGAGAGGGCGAACGCGACCAGCGAGGCGCTGAGCGCGATGACCCGCGCCAAGCGTTGCGGCGCAAAGGCGACGATCGCCGCGCCGACCAGGGGGACGAATGTGATCAGTGAGAGCATCCTTTAGGCTAAGTGCTTCTTGAAGAAGGCCACCGCGCGCGCCCAAGCATCCTTCGCAGCCTCGGCCACATACATGCCGTGATCGGGGTTGTTGAAAGCGTGGCCGGCGTTCGGGTAAATGCGCACCTCGATGTTCTTGCCGGCGTCTTTGTAGAGCTTTTCGATTTTCTTCACCTGCGCAACTGGGATGGCGCCGTCTTTCTCGCCGTAGATGGCCAACACCGGCGCGTTCACCCGAGCGACATCCTCCGGCGTCGGGTCGTAGCCGCCGCCATACCAGGGCGAGATCGCGCCCAGGTGCGGGTAGCGCTCGGCGGTCTTGTAGGTGAGCAGGCCGCCCATGCAAAAGCCCATCAGACCGATCTTCTTCGGTTGAACGCCCGGATCGTTGCGCAGATAGTCCAGCGCTAACGTGATCTCATGGATGGCCTTGTCCATGTTCTGCACAGTCGCCATCAGCATCTTCTGCGCCTCGTCCGGTTCGGTCGCAATTTTGCCGTGATACAGGTCGGGCACGAGCACCACAAAGCCGGATGTAGCTAGGCGTTGCGCTAGCTCACGAATATGCGGCTCGATGCCCCACCACTCCTGGATGAGCACGATGCCGGGATAGGGCTTCTCGTCATCCGGCCGCACCAGATACCCCTGCGGCGCGGGGTTGTTCGGATCGGTATGAACTGTCGAAGCTTGAACGATCATGACAACCTCCTTTCTCGTGGATTCCCGTCGGCCGCCTCCGTCCGGCTCATCCCTGAGCGGTCTGGAGTCGGAGGTCGGGGATCACCTCGCATTCAGCACGAAATATGCCACAACTAAGACGACGCCGACAAGCATGACCAGGCCGTAGTTGCGCACGAAGCCGGTCTGCAAGCTGCGCAGTGAACCGCCGAAGTTGCGGAACAAGCGCCCGACGCCATTCACTGCGGCGTCAATCACGCCAACGTCAATGACCTGCGCGCACACCGTGCTGATGACGTAGAAGGGCTTGACGATCGCCGACTTGTAGGCGTTGTCGAAGTACCACGCCTTCGCCAGGAAGCGCCCCGCCCCAGTTTCGGTCTCCGTCTGAGCGCGATCGGAGTTGCGATACAGAAACCATGCGCCGGCCAGCGCGCCGACCGCCAACGCGCTGAACACGGCTGCCAGCAGGGCGTCGAACTTCGGCGCTTCGCCATGCTGCACAACCGGCGCGAGCCAGTCGGTGAGCGGATGCGCGCCGGGGAAGTTGAACAGTCCGGCGAATACCGTGCCGATCGTCAGCGCGATCAGCGGCACAGTCATCAACCAGTTCGACTCCACAGCGTGGGCGGCGGCTTCGCTGCGCGGCCGCCCGGCGAACACCAGCGTCAACTGCCGGCCGACGTAAAACGCCGTGACGACCGAGCTGACTGCCAGCAAGGCGAACACCGGCAGGTTGTGCTTGAGGGCGTCCAGCAAAATCTCATCCTTGGAGAAGAAGCCGGACAGCGGCGGCACGCCGGCCAGCGCCAAACCGCCCAACAGGAACGCAACGAACGTGACCGGCATCTTGCGCGCCAGCCCGCCCATGTGGCGCATGTCCTGTGGATCCACATGCGCGCCGTGGGCGGCGTGCATGCCGTGCTCCATGCCGTGAATCACGCTGCCGGCGGCGAGGAACAGCGCTGCCTTGAAGAAGGCGTGCGTGAGCAGGTGGAAGTCGGCTGCGATGAACGCCCCCAGGCCACACGCGGCGACCATATAGCCGAGCTGGCTGACGGTGGAGTAGGCCAGCACCTTCTTGATGTCGAGCTGGCGCAGCGCGCTCGTGCCGGCGATGAACGCAGTCAACGCGCCGACGATGGCGACGATGGCCTGCGTGGCGGGCGCAAGCTCGTATAGCACGCTCGCGCGCACCATCATATACACGCCGGCCGTCACCATCGTCGCGGCGTGGATGAGCGCGGAGACCGGGGTAGGGCCGGCCATGGCATCGGGCAACCAAACGAACAGCGGGATCTGCGCGCTCTTCCCCGTCGCGCCGATGAACAGCAGCAGGGTGATCAGGCCGATGACGTTGGCCAGCGCCTCGCCTTGCGCTTTGGCTTGCCCGAACACATCGGCGAAGCTCAGGCTGCCGAACGTGACGAAGATGAGCAAGATACCCAGCACGAAACCGACGTCGCCGATGCGGTTGACTACGAACGCTTTGCGGCCGGCCTCGGCGTTCTTGAGGTTCTTGAACCAGAAGCCGATGAGCAGATACGAGCACAGGCCGACCAGCTCCCAGCCCATGAACAGCACGAGGAAGTTGGCGGCCATCACCAGCACCAGCATGGATGCCAGGAATAGGTTGAGATAGATGAAGTAGCGCTGAAATCGCTCGTCGCCATGCATGTAGCCCACGCTAAACATATGGATCAGCGTGCCGACGCCGGTGACGATCAGCATGATGACGATGCTCAGCCGGTCCACTAAGAAGCCGAACGACACGTTGAGCGTGCCGGCGGTGATCCACGGTGCGATGGTCGCAGCCAGGCGCGCGTCCTCCGAAGCAGTCAACTGGCTCAACATCATCATGCTCATAGCGAACGCAGCCGCTGCGGCCAGCGTGGCTACCCCGCCGATGGCGCGTTCGCTCATGCGCCGGCCCCAGATCGTGTTGATCAGCAAGCCGAGCAGCGGAAACAGGATCGGTGAAAGAATGAATAGCTCCATGCAGTTATAAACACTCTCGAATGATCTTGCGCAGCAACTGCGATTGGCGACGCAGCTCGGTGAGTAAAGCCCACTGGTTGCGCGCCCGGTCGAGGTTGTGCGTCTCGTATGTGACCGGGTAATACACATCGCCGGCCAGATAATCGGTCAAGAAACGCAGCGCTTGCATGTAGATCATCAATTCGCCGGCGTAGAACAACAGCTCGCGCTCGAGCGCGGTTAGCACGCCGCGCATTTCGGATAAGTAGCCGTCCATCAGCGCAGCGAAGTATGCATCACGCACGACGACGCGCGTCACATCACGCTCCTCTTCCGAGACTGGGCACACATAGGTGCGCACCATATCGCCGACATCGGAGAAGATTTTGCCCGGCATCAGTGTGTCTAGATCGATCACGCACACGCCCTCGAACGTATTCTGGTGCAGCAACACGTTGTTGATCTTCGCGTCGTGATGCATCAGCCGGTCTGGCAACCCGCCCTCGGCAACCAGGGCGACGTATGTCTCCACGATGGATGCCCCGGCGAGCATGGCCTCGATCAGCCCGGCTGCCTTCTGCTTGCGCGCTTCGTCTGCTGAGTCAACGACGCGCTCAAAGGACTCGAAGCGCAGCGCTAGGTTGTGGAAGTTGGGGATCGTCGGCTGGAAGTCCGACAAATCAATCTCTGCGGTTAACCGGGCCAGCCGACCAAATTGCTTGGCTGCCTCGAAAGCTTGCTTCGGAGAAGTAGCTTCGTTCAGGGCAACCGTGTATGGCACATAAGGCGTCAGACGCCAGTAGCTTACGCCATCGCGGTATAAATCGTCGCCGGCGATGGTGGGAATAATTCGCGGGAAGAGGTAATCGGGTTGGGTACGTGCCAGATAGTCGCCGGCCATCCGGTGATTGCGCGCAATGACCTGCGGTTGCTTGAAGACATGGGTGTTGATGCGTTGCAGGATGTAATGCGCCCCCCCGGCGCGGTCGGTGGCCAGGTAGGTCTTGTTGATGTGGCCGCAGCCAAACGGACGCACGTCGAACCTTTGGGGTTCTAAACCGTAGGCGGCCAATACGTGCGCGTCCATCGTTCGATCGTCGCTGTCGATTCTCAAGGCCCGGAGGCGATTGGGAAGCTGAAGGTGGTGCTCCTTACCCTTTCAGCGCTGCTAGGTCATCCACGTTCGTGCTGTGCTTGGTGCGGAAGATCGTGACGATCAGTGCCAGGCCGACGGCGACCTCGGCTGCAGCAACCGCCATCACGAAGAACACGAAAATTTGCCCGTCGAGCTGCACCCAGCGATGGGCATATGCGACGAAGGCGAGGTTGGCTGCGTTGAGCATGAGCTCGACCGACATGAAAATCAGCAACGCACTCCGGCGCAACAACACACCCAGCACGCCGATGATGAACAAGATAGACGAAAGAAAGGTGACGAAGGTCGTTGAGTCCATGAGAGTCTTGTGGCGTATCGTGTATTGTGAACGTGTACAACGTCACACGCAAGGCGCAGCACGTAATAACGCGGCTACCTGTTCCGTGTCAGCACTACGGCGCCGACCATCGCGACCAGCAGCAGAATAGACACGACTTCGAACGGGAAGACGTAGGGGCCGAACAGCGACAAGCCGACAGCCATCGGGCTAGAATCGGCCAGCGCTGTCGCCGTCGTGGGCGGCTGCCGGACGAACAGCACATAGAGCGCCAGCCCCAACAGCACGCCACCAAGCGCGATCGCCAGCGGCCGCTGGAATGACATCCCCGGCGGATTCTCACCCGGACTGAGCCGCTCTGCGCCCAGCAGCATGATGACGAAGAGGAAGAGCACCATGATTGCTCCGGCATACACGCTCACCTGAACGACAGCGATGAACGGCGCGTTCAAGACGAGGTAGATCACCGCCCCGACGCCGAAGTTCAGCACCAGGAACAGCGCAGCATAGATAGCATTGCGGCTGAGCAACAACCCCAGCGCCGAAGCGACGCTCACAGCGCCGAGCACGATGAGGATAGGCAGATCGGGGTTCATTGGCTTTCGTCAATGGGTGGGAAGGGCAGGATGGCGCGGTCGTATTTGCCCGGCGGCGTGCGCTGCGGCGTGGCCGGTACGTTGATCGGCGGCGATTCGAGCAACATCTCTTTGGTGTAGATCATGCTCTCGCGCGTATAGCCGGTCGGGAACTCGATCGGCTCCAGCACGATCGCGTTCGTTGGGCAGGCGTCTTCGCAGTAGCCACAGAAGATGCAGCGCAGCATATTGATCTCATACGTCTTGGCATAGCGTTCGCCTGGCGAATAGCGCTCTTCGTTGGTGTTCTCGCCCGCTTCGACATAGATCGCATCGGCCGGACAAGCTGCCGCGCACAACGCGCAGCCGATGCAGCGCTCCAGGCCGTCTTCGTAGCGCTTGAGGTGATGACGCCCACGGAAGCGCGCCGACATCGGCTTCTGCTGTTCGGGATATTGAATCGTCACCGGCCTGCGCGTTACGGTCTTAAGCACCGTCGCGAAGCCGACCGTGATGCGGGTAAGCACTTCTTTCAAACCCATCTCTTGTGTTCAAACTGCTTAGCAATCGGGATTCAGGTAATCGGTTAGGTGACGACCTGACGAGATATTACTGATAACCGGGCACGCCCAGCGCGATCAAGAACGCCGTCACGATCACGTTGGCAATTGCCACCGGCGTAAGCACTTTCCAACCGAAGCCCATCAGCCGGTCGTAACGCATACGCGGCAGCGTCGCGCGCGTCCAGATCATCAGCAGCAGACACGCGACGACTTTGATCGTGAAATACACGACCGAGAGGATCGGCACCTGATCTACAAACGGCCCGCTCCAGCCGCCAAGAAAGAAGGTGGCGAACAACGCGCTGATGGCGATCATCTTGACGTATTCGCCCATGAAGAACAGCGCGAACTTCATGCCGCTGTATTCGGTCATGAAGCCGGCAGTCAGTTCCTGCTCGGCTTCGACCAAGTCGAACGGCGCACGGGCCAACTCGGCCAGTGCGGTGATCGCGAAGATCGCCGCTGCAACTGGTTGGCGGAAGATGAACCAGCCCAGAATGTTGCCGGGCATTTGCGCTTCGACGATATCGGCCAGGCTCGCGCTCGATGCCATCAATACGACGGCGACGATGGACAAACCCATGCCTAGCTCGTACGAGATCACCTGTGCCGAGGCGCGCAAGCCGCCCAGCGCGGCATATTTGTTGTTCGACGCCCAGCCGGCCAGTGTGATGCCGTATACCGCCACGCCCATCACGCCGACCACGTAGAGCGCGCCGACGTTAATGTCACTGGCGAGTTGGAAGGCCGGCCCTTTGCCGACCGGGATCACTGCGAACAGGATGAGCGCCGGCACCACGACGAGCACGGGGGCGAGGAAGTAGATCGGCTTATCTACCCCCGCGGGGGTGATGCTCTCCTTGAAGATGAGCTTGAGGCCATCGGCCACCGGTTGGAGCAATCCCAGCGGGCCGGCGCGGTTCGGGCCGATGCGCGCTTGTAAGCGTGCCAGCACCTTGCGCTCCACCAGCGACAGGTAGGCGAAGCCGGCCAGCAGCACGAAGATCAGCACGACCGACTTCAAAGTGACTTCGAGTAGAACAGGCATGCTTTTATTTCGCGTTTCTCCACTTTCACCCTTCGCCGCGCGCTATGTGCGTGAGCGCGCGGCGAAAGATGTCGAATCTCCCTAGGCAATCTCCTGCGCCGGGACGATGTGCGACGCAAGCACGGCGCTGCGGCGGACCAGTTCGCCATCACGATAGAGCGGTCGCGGCCGGCGTTCCAGGCCGACGACGGTCGGCTCGGGCACAACCCTGTCGTATGGACGCACACCGGCCGGATCACGCTCGGCGTCGCTGGCATAGCGCACACCCAGGCCGCCGGTATTGTCGTATACCGTGCCACCATAGTACAGGTCGCCGCGTCCCATCGGCGGCCATTGCGGCTCGCTCTCGCTGATCGCCTCGTAGGACAGCCCGCTGTAGTGCGGGATACTGCGTGCAAGGTCGGCGAAGATGTGCAGCGGCCCCTGGAAGCCCCAGTTGTGGCTGAGTCGTTTGGCGATCTCCTGCGCCACCCACCAATCCGGCCGGGCTTCGCCCAACGGAGGGAGTGCGCGGTAGAAGCGCTGCACGCGCCGGTCGCCGCTGGTGAATGTGCCTTCACGTTCGGCAAAGCTCAGGGCAGGCAGTACCACATCGGCTTGCTTTGCCAGCTCCGTCATGAACAGCTCTTGCACGACGGTGAACCCGGCGGACGGCGCGTCGCTCGCATCGCCCACGCCGATCAACCAGGCCATCTCGAATTGAGAATCGAGAATCGAGCCTCGAGCATCCGTCCTGACTTTGCCGTTCGCGCCGTTGGACGCGGCTGCGCTCTCAGTACCCATCGTCATGTCGAAGACGCCTTGCGTGTTGGCGTGGGGATAGAGCGGCAACAAACCGCTATCGGCATTGCCGGCGTGGTCGGTAGCGATCAGTAAATTCGCCAGACCCTGCGCCAGGGCGCGCGCGCTGGGGCTGTCGAGCTGCTCATCGCCGAAGACGATCAGCAAGTTGCGGGCGTCTTTCAACGAATCTTTCGCGATGAGTTCCTCGCTCCGGTCGGCGACCCACTGGGCAGCATAGCCAGGCTCGTAGCGATGAATCGCCCGCGCGTAACGATGCATCTTTGTGCTGCGCGAATGAGCGATGACCAGCGCCGCGCCGCGATCCACTACGGCCTGACGCAAACGCAAGAACCACACCGGCGCTTGCTCTTCCACATCGCCGTTCACCACGAGGATCACATCGCCCTTGCCCAGGTGAGCGAAGTTGGTATGCATGCCCACGCCGAAGGCGCGCGCCACATCCGCATAGTGCGCCGGCACAGACGGCGACATGCCAATTGCGCCGTTCAGCGCACGCATGAGCTTGGCCACGAGGTAGGCGTCCTCATTGGCGATCCGGTCGCCGACGACGGCGGCCACGCTTGTCCCTGCAGCCTTCAACCGCTCGCCCACCAACTGCAAGGCTTGCTCCCACGTCGCCTCAACCAGCCGGCCGTCGCGCCGGATCATCGGCTGGCGCAGGCGATCTTCGGCGCGAGTGAAGTGATGCACATAGCGCCCTTTGTCGCAAATCCAGATTTCGTTGACTTGCTCGTTCTGGCGCGGCATGATGCGCTTGACCTCGTAGTCGCCGGTCTTCGTTTCCAGCCGGGTGTTCAGCGTGATGTTGCAACCGACCGGACAGTGCGTGCACAGGCTCTGTGTGCTGGCCAACTCCCACGGTCTGGCCTTGAAGCGGAAGTCCGCCGTGGTCAGCGCGCCCACCGGGCAGATGTCGGTCGTGTTGCCGCCGAAGTACGAGTCGAACGGCGGGTCGCTGAAGGTGATGATTTCCATGCCCCGCCCACGGTCATGGAACTGCAGCACGTGGTCGTCGGCGATCTCATCTTGGAAGCGGATGCAGCGTGAGCACTGGATGCAGCGTTCACGGTCGAGATAGATCAGGTCGCCGAGCGGCACATGCTTCTCGTTGTGGAACTTGGCGTCGTAGTCGAAGCGGCTGACGCCGGGGCCGAAGCCCAGCGTCAAATTCTGCAACGGGCACTCGCCGCCTTTGTCGCAAATTGGGCAATCGAGCGGGTGGGAGGTGAGCAGAAATTCTAGGATGTCTTCGCGCGCGGCGCGCACCTGCTCGGTCGCCGTGCGGACGACCATGCCCTCGCTGACCGGCGTGGTGCAGGCCGTCGTCAACTTGGGCATGAAGGCAATCACGACGTTACCCTGTTCGTCGCGCACCGGCTGTTTGGTTGCTGGGTCTATCTTCGGCGTGCCGATATCCACCAGGCACATGCGGCACATGCCCACTGGCTTGAGCTTGGGGTGGTAGCAAAACACCGGGATGTCGTTCTCGATCTTCTTTGCCGCATCCACCACCAGCGTGCCCTTGGGCACCGACACAGGCACGCCGTCAATCGTCAGATTCACTAAATCAGCCATACCTCATCGTTTCACTTGCACATCGCCGGGCAGCGCCACTTCGATGACGATGCCACTGGTTTTCGACGCCTTTACGCGCCCAATCGCTTCGATCTCATCGCCCGCTTTCAGCTTAATGCGTTTCGCCACTACTTGATACAGGCGCAGGCGTTGCGCGCCGGTCTCGTCCTTGATCCACACGTCGCTGCCGTTGTCGAACGGCTCGATACGGACAACCTCGCCGATCACCCGCACGATCGCATTGTGGTCATTGCCGCTGATCTCGGACAGGGCATACTGTTTCACATCACGCGCGGGCGGCGCGACTGCGACGCGAATTCGGCTTGCCGAGCCCGGTGTGATCTCCAGATTGCCGCCGAAGGCGTTCACTTCGCCCGTCACGCTCAGCATCGCCCCGACGTTGATCTGCTCGGGCTTGACCAGCGCATCGAACACGTTCTCGAAGATCGTGATTGTGATCTGGCCGGTATCGTCTCCCAGCCGCAGTTTGAAGCCGGCAGAAAAGTTGGACGCTTCGACGACTACGCCTTGCACTGCCACTATCCGATCTACGTCGCCAGCGCCGATCGCTCCAATTGCCAGCGGCGTAATCGGCGGCGCAGGCTTGACGATCACCACGTCCGTTCCACGCACCGGCACGATCTGCGCTTCCTTTTTGTTGAAGAAGTCTATCTTGCCGGTGACGTTCACCGTTGCGCCTTCGATCAAACGATCCGGCCCCGGCGCTTGTTTCAACTCCCGGTCGAACAGCACCAGCGTGATCTTGCCGGTGTCATCGCCGACCACATAGCGCATGCCGGATTTGAACCGGCGCTCGCTCTGGATTACGCCCTGGATTGTGACGAACTTGCCTTTGTATTCAGTTGTGATCTTGCCGATCGGCGTGACGATTTTCTCCGCCGCATGCGCCGGCAGCCACTCGGCCAGCATCAATAGCGCTGCGGCCAGACACGCCGCACGCGCCCGCTTTGCGTCCGCAGCGGCGCGTTGCTCAGGTCGTCCTCCGAAAGCCGGCATGGATCAATCAGTGACGGGCGATGACGCCTTCGGGTCCGGCGACCACGCCCTCGCGGATCAACTCGTCGGTGTAGCCGTTCATCTTGCCGCCTTGATGGTTGGCGATGAACGCTTCGTATTCCGCCCGGAAGTGCTTGAGCGTGCTTTGCATAGGCGACGTGGCGAATTCGCCCAGCAAGCAGAAACACTTGCCGGCCATCTGCCCGGCTACCTCGCCGATCATGTCCACGTCCGCCAACGTGCCATGTCCGGAGAGGATTTTGTCGTAGAGCTTGAGCGCCCAGTAGGTGCCTTCGCGGCAGGGCGTGCACTTGCCGCAGCTCTCGTGCTTGAAGAAGCGCACCATCTTGCGCGCCGCCCAGACGATGTCCACCGTGTCGTCGAGGATGACGAAGGAAGCCGAGCCGAGGATCGAGCCGGCCGCCTGCACGCTCTCGTAGTCCAGCTTGGTGTCGAGCAGGTTGGCCGGCAGGATCGGTGCGGACGAGCCGGCGGGCAGCACACCCTTCACCGGCCGACCGTCAATCGTTCCGCCGGCCATCTCGATCAACTCGCGGATGGTGTATTTGCCCAGCGGCAGTTCATAGTTGCCCGGCTTGTTCACGCGCCCGCTCACGCAAAAGATCTTCGTGCCGGGGCTTTTCTCCGTGCCGTACTGGCGATACCATTGCGCCCCGTGCAGCACGATGGGGGGCACATTGGCCAGCGTCTCGACGTTGTTGATCACCGTCGGCTTGGCGTACAAGCCTTGCACGGCCGGGAACGGGGGGCGCAGGCGTGGCTGGCCGAGCTGGCCTTCCAGCGACGACAACAGCGCCGTCTCTTCGCCGCAGATATACGCGCCGGCGCCGAGATGGATATGAATGTCTAGGTCGAAGCCGCTGCCAAGCACGTTCTTGCCCAGCATGCCGTGAGCGTAGGCCTCATCTATCGCCCGTTGCAGCGTCTTGGCCGGCTCGTAGAACTCGCCGCGCAGGTAGATATAGCTTGTGTTGGCCTGCACCGCATACGCGCAAAGCGCCACGCCCTCGATGAGCTGGTGTGGGTTGCCGTCAATGATCTGGTGATCCTTGAATGTGCCGGCCTCGCTCTCGTCGCCGTTGACCACGACATATTTGGGGAAGATGTCCTTGGGGATGAAGCCCCACTTCACGCCGGCGGGGAAGCCTGCGCCGCCGCGGCCACGTAGGCCGCTGTCCTTGACGACATTGATCACTTCGTCCGGCTTCATCGTCGTCAGCGCCTTCTTCCAGGCGGCGTAACCGTCGTTGGCGACGTAAACCTCGTACTCGCGAATATTTGGCACGTCAATGTCGCGCAGCAGCACGTGCCGGTCCATCGTCTTATTCTTCGTCCCGTAAAATCCAGACATACCCCTTCACTCCACACATTAAGCCAACATTGCCCGCATGGGTTGCAGCGAGCGCTTGAACGGATCCAAGATTAACCCTAGCACCTCGAGTGTCACTGCGCCGAGGAGCGCTTCGTCGCCCGGCTCGCCCAGGATGACCGGGCTGGTGCCGTCCTCGCCGGCCAGCGCGATATGCGCTTCCGAGATCGGCCGGCGGACGGTCGTGCCATCGGCCCGCGTGAACGTCATCTGGCGCTTCGGTTGTAGTTCCAAAGCGCGCCACACGGCATCGGGCAACAACGTGTAGGTTGCGCCGCTGTCCACTAAAAAGTTCACGCGGGCTTGCTTGCCGGTCGGACCGGTCACCACGCCCTCAATAAAAGTCAGTCCCACGTTTAGCTCCGCGAAAGCTCGTCGAGCATCCGGTCGAACGATTCTTCGGTGAGTTCGTAGCGATACTCGCGGTTCACCTGCGCCACCGGCGCGCGGTCGCACGCTGCGATGCACATCACGGTGTTCAGAGTGAACTTGCCGTCGGGGGTGGTCTGTCCGGCGCGGATGCCCAGCTTCTTCTCGCAATGGGTGACGAACTTGTCTGCGCCGCGCAGCGCACATGGCAGGTCGTCGCACACGTCAATCACATACCGGCCGACCGGCTGCTCGTAGAACATGGTGTAGAAGCCGACGATGCTCTTCACCTCGGTCGGGTCGCAGCCAATGATCTCGGCCACTTCGCGGATGGCCTCGTCGCTGCAGTAGCCGTATTCCTCCTGTGCGATATACAGCAACGGCATGACGGCGCTGCGCTTGCGCTCCGGCGGATATTTGGCCAGCACTTGCTCGATGTCGGCGGCTCGCTTTTCTTTAAGCATTTCTACTCACTAACAGTCCGGCAGCGGGTCATTGCGAGTGACCGAATGACCCGCTCACCGATCTACATCTCCTAAGACGATATCAACTGAGCCGATGATGGCAACGATGTCGGCCAGCAACGCGCCTTTGCTGATCTCGCCCAGCGGCTGCAGGTTGTGGAACGACGGCGCGCGGAAGTGCACGCGGCGCGGTTTGGGCGAGCCGTCGCCACTGAGCAGCACGCCATACTCGCCCTTGCCGCTCTCGACGGCGAAATACACCTCGCCCTCCGGCGCCCGAAAGCCTTCGGTCCACAACTTGAAGTGATGGATCAGCGATTCCATTGAGTAGGCGATCTCGTGCTTGGGCGGCGGGGCCACCTTGCGATCGTCGGTCATCACCGGGCCGGGCGGCAGGCGATCCATCGCTTGCTTGATGATCTTGAGCGACTGATTGAACTCCTCCATCCGGCACTTGTAGCGGTCGTAAACGTCCCCGTTGCTGCCCAGCGGCACGCTGAACTCAAAGTGGTCGTAACTCGAGTATGGCTGCGCCTTGCGGACGTCGTAATTCACGCCACTGCCGCGCAGGCACGGCCCAGTCATACCCCAGGCGATGGCGTCTTGGGCGCTGATCTTGCCGATGCCGACGGTGCGCTCCTTCCACAGCGGGTTCTCCTTCAACAATTTCTCGTACTCCAGGATGCGCCCGGGAAAGACATCGAGCACACGCTGCACCAACTGCGGGAAGTATGCCGGCACATCGCGCCACAGGCCGCCGGGGCGGATGTAGCTGCTCATCATGCGCGCGCCGCTGACAGCTTCGTAGATGTCGAGGATCATCTCCCGTTCGCGCATGCAATAGAGGAACACGCTCATCGCGCCGATGTCCAGCGCATGGGTGCCCAGCCATACCAAATGGCTGTTCATGCGCGTCAGCTCCATCAGGATCACGCGCAGATACTGCGCGCGGATCGGCACGTCAATGCCCACCAGCTTCTCCACAGCGCTGCAGAAGGCCAGGTTGTTGCTCATCGGGGCCAGGTAGTCGGTGCGGTCGGTGAGCGGGATGGCCTTGAGATAGGTCTTGCCCTCGGCGGTCTTCTCGATGCCGGTGTGCAGGTAGCCAATATCGGGGATGCAACTGACGATGGTCTCGCCGTCCAGCTCGAGCAGCAGCCGGAGCACGCCATGCGTGCTGGGGTGTTGCGGGCCCATGTTGAGCAGCATGGTTTCGCCGGTCAAGGCCCGAGGGCTGACTAGCTTCTTCAACTGCTCCAGGGTAATGTCGAGTTGGACGTCCTCCACTCGCACCGTATTCTGTGGGCCGTCCTCGACTCGAATCGGGGGTTCTGCTATCGCCATTTTGGATCAAGTAAATGAACTGAGCGCTGGTGGCGGCGGCTGTTGCGCTTGGCCCTCGCCTCGAGTTTTACTCAGTCGCGTAGGGTTTGGCGGCGTCAATGCGCGCGCGGTTGAACGAGAAAGCGTTTTCTTCCACGGCAACCGGCACCTCTTTGCGCAGTGGATGGCCGGGGTAATCCGGCGGCAACAGGATGCGTCGCAAGTCGGGGTGGCCTTCAAAGTGGATCCCAAACAGGTCGTAGATCTCACGCTCCAACCAGTTCGCGTTGCGATACACCGGCACGGCGGATGGGAGGCTGGCGTCGTATTCGCTCAGCATCACCTTGACGCGCACGCGAAGGTTGCGCGGGATTGAGTACAACTGGTAAAGGATGCCGAAGCGCGGCTCGCGCGGATAGTAATCCACGCACGTCTCGTCGGTCAGCATGTCGAACTGCTGCACGTCGCGCAGGTGGGTCAGCACGTCGAGGATGCGTTCGCGGGATGTGTGCAACGTCACCTCGTCGCGAAAGAGGGTGACTTGGCTGATCGCATCACCCAGCGCAGACTTGAGCAGTTCACTCAGCGGTTGATCCATAGTTGCATCTTCCGTGTTGCGTCGTGCGTTCTACAGCATTGCGCATGACTGCCACTTACTGCCACTTCTTCAGCGGCTCGTGCCGAATCTTCTGTTGTAGCTTCATGATGCCGTCAATGAGCGTCTCCGGACGCGGGGGGCAGCCGGCCACATATACGTCCACCGGCACGATCTCATCCACGCCCTGCACGATGGCATAGTTGTTGAACACGCCGCCGCACGAGGCGCAATCGCCCATCGCGATCACCCACTTGGGGTCGGGCATTTGGTCGTAGAGATTGCGCAGCACCGGCGCCATCTTGCGGCTCACCCGGCCGGCGACGATCATCAGGTCGCTTTGGCGCGGGCTGGCCCGCATCAACTCCATGCCGAATCGTGACAAGTCGTAGCGTGGCGCCTGTGCGCTCATCATCTCGATTGCGCAGCACGCCAGGCCGAACAGCATCGGCCAAATGGCGTTCGACCGCGCCCAGTTCACCGCCTTCTCCAGCGAGGTGGTGACGATACCCATGTCGCCTAGTTTCTGTTCCAGTCCCATTCCCCAACTCCCTTTGTAACCGAGGAGCGCGAAAGTTGCCTTTGCGCGATCCTCAATGCCTCATTTGTCCATGGTCTCCCATTCCAACGCACCCTTCTTCCAAATCCAGAAGTAGCCCACCAACAAGATGCCGACGAAGATCAACATCTCGATCAAACCGAACCAACCCAACTGTCGGAACGCTACCGCCCAGGGATAGAAGAAGATGACCTCGATATCGAATAGGATGAAGAGCACAGCGATCAGGTAGAAACGCACGGAGAAGCGTCGTTGACCCTGGCCGATGGCGCGCATGCCGCTCTCGTAGGGCTGGATCTTCACCGGGTTGTTCGCCCGGCGGCGTGGCCCAAACAGGATTGAGATGAAGATGACCAGGACCGCCAGCGCCGTGGAGAGAAACAACAAGATGAAGACCGGGAGAAACTCGTTCATGGCTCATTCAGCGCGACGAGACGCGGCATATTGTCTCATCGTTCGATTTTCGCTTGAGAAGTTTATCACAAATGGTCGCATCCTAGGCGCGTGCCCTGTGCTTTCAAACGGTGTCGGCGTCACGTCAAATGCCGGGCGATCACTTCGACCGGATGTAGCGCGGCGTGGCCGGTGAAGTGCGCGATCTGCTCTCGGCATGAAGTGCCCGGCGCGACGATTAGCGTCTCGGCGCTCGCTGCCCGCGCGGCCGGCAACAGCGCCAGCTCGCCGATCCGCTGCGACAGCGCGTAGTGCTCCGCCTCGTAGCCGAACGCGCCGGCCATCCCGCAACACGTCGAATCCACCTCGCGCACATCATAGCCGGCGGATGTTAAAAGTATGCGCGTCGCGCGCGTGCCCCACAGCGCCTTTTGATGGCAATGGCCATGTAGCAATAGCCCCGGCCTTTCGTCGTTTCTCGGCGCAGGGAAAGATACGCCCTGCGCGACGAGGAACTCCTCGACGCTTTGTGTCATTTGCGCCACGATCTCGGCATCCTCGCCTGGGAGCAGATCGGGATAGTCGTCGCGCAGCGCGCTGATGCAGCTTGGCTCAATGCCGAGGATGGGCACGCCCTGCCGGGCCAGCGGCGCGAGCTGCGCCAAGTTGAAGCGCGCCCAGGACAACATCGCCTTCGGTTGGCCCTGCGAGAGGAGCGGCCGACCGCAGCACCGCCAGGGCGGCACGATCACCGCGCAGCCGGCTGCTTCCAGCACCTGCACCGCAGCGATGGCGACTTGGGGGTGGTTGTAGCGCGAGAAGGTGTCCACGAACAACGCCACTCGCGGCTTCGGCGTATTCGATAGTTGCGCGCGGGCCGCGCGCGCCCACCAACGGTCGAACGTCTGGCGTTGGAACGCCGGCAGCGCACGCTCAGGCGCGATGCGCAGCAGGCGCTTGCTGAGCGCGCGATTCACCAGCCAGTTGGAAACCGGCGCGAACGCCGACGCGAGGGGCGCGAATGACGCGATCCTCCCCAGCAGCCATGCGCGCAGCGGCAGGCCGCGGGTTTCGTAAAAGTGCGCCAGGAACTCGCTTTTCAGCTTGCTCATATCCACGCCGGCGGCGCACTCGGTGGCGCAGGCCTTACAGCTCAGGCACAGATCGAGGGCCGCCTTCACCTCATCCGGCGAGGGCTTGGGGAGGGGTTGATGTGGTGCGAGCGGTGAAGCGCCGTCGGTCGCGCGCGCAACGGTCTTCGTCGAGAGGAATTCGCGCAGCAAATTGGCCCGCCCGCGGGTGCTGTGCATCTCCTCGCGCGTGGCGCGATATGACGGGCACATCACGCCGCCTTCTAGCTTGCGGCATACGCCGCTGCCGTTGCACTGCTCCACCAGCCCCGCAAAGCCGCCGTCCCGGCGAAAGGCGAAGGTGGTGGGCAGGGAGCGAGCGGCGTAGTCTGGGCCATAGCGCAGATGCGATTCCATCTCGACAGCGCGCACCTTCTTGCCGGGGTTGAGCAGCCCGCGCGGGTCGAAGGCGTCTTTGAGCGCGCAGAACGCCTGATAGACATCCGGGCCAAAGAGCGCTTCGTTCTGATGTGAGCGCTCGTAGCCGTCGCCGTGTTCGCCGCTCATCGCCCCGCCCAACTCGCGGCAGAGCGCCAGCGCGTCGCGGGCAATGCCTTTGAGCTGAGCCACGCCGCGCGACGCGCGCAGATTGACCAGCGGCCTCACGTGCAGGACGCCGGCGCTGGCGTGGGCATAGAACGCGCCCTCGGTGTCATGCGCGGCGAAGATCGCGCTCAGCCGCTCGACGTATTCGGCCAGCCGTTCCACCGGCACGGCCACGTCCTCCACGACGCTGATCGGCTTGGCCTGGCTGCGAATGCTCGTCAGCACGTTCAGGCCGATCTTGCGCACATACCACACGTCGGCCTGCGCTGCCGGGTCGAACAGCGGGCGCAACGCGCAGGGCAGATGCTCGCGCGCGACCAGTTGCCGGAGGCGCTCGACGCCGGCGCGCACGTCGGCCTCGCTCTCGCCGTCGAATTCGACGACCAGCAGCCCCTCCGGCGTGGCCTGACCGTCCAGCCAACCAACCCGCCCGCGACACTCCGGCAGCTCGCGCGCGATGCGGATGAACATGCCGCCGATCAGCTCGATAGCCGCAGGATTCGTCGTGAGCAGCGCCGGCACCGCGCGCATCGCCTCGACCAGCCCATTGAACGCAGCGATGACCAGCGCCGCGCGCTTGGGCTTGGGGAACAGGCGCAGCGTGGCTTCGACCACGACGCCTAGTGTGCCCTCCGCCCCGGCGAACAGCGGCGCCAAGTTCAATCGGCTGACCTGTCGCAGATGGTTCTCCAAGTTCTCGCCCTGTCGCCGGGCGTTCGCTTCGGTCAAGCAGGCCGTCGGCCGGGCCGGATCGTAGGCCAGCATCTCGGCCACGTAGTCCAGGTTGTAGCCGCTGGCGCGTCGCCACACCTTGGGAAAGTCGCGGCGGATCGCTTCTTCCCAGCGCCGGACGATCTGAGTCACCTGGTCGCGCAGGGTCGCAGGCGCAGGGCTGTGCTCTGTGCCCACTTGCCGAAGCGCGGCGGCGAATTGCGCCGGGCCGAACTCCGCCAGCGTCCCATCGGCCAACACCACTGTGAGCGCGGCGACGTTGTCGGCGGTCATGCCATAGCGGATGGAATGCGCGCCGGTCGCATTCGCGCCGATGACGCCGCCGATAGCGGCGCGTTCGGCGCTGGCCGGGTCGGGGCCGAACTGCAGCCCATACTGCGCTAGGCGTTTGTTCAACTGCCCCAGCGCCATGCCCGGTTGCACGCGGACGGCGCGCCCGCTTGCGTCCAGGTCGAGCAGCGCGTCCATGTGCTTGGTGAAGTCAATGACGACGCCTGGGCCGATGGATGAGCCGCACAAGCTGCTGCCGCCGCCGCGCGGGGTAATCGGCGCGCCGTGCTCTGCGCACAGCGCCACCGTTGCAATCACGTCATCCGTGGTCTTCGGCAGCACCACGCCCAGCGGCATCATCTGGTAGTTGCTGGCGTCGGTGCTGTAGATGAGGCGTGTTGGCGTGTCGAAGCGGACTTCGCCGGCCACATGGCGCGCGAGCGCCTGCGCCAGCGGGTGGTCATGAGGGATAGATCGCACGCGCCGGATTTTATGCGCCGGTCATGCCGGCGCTTGCGCCGGTTGCTCCTCGGCGACGATGCGGCGCGCCTGCTCCTCTTCGCGTCGCCCGGATTCCGCGATCGCGCGCGCCACGTTCACGGTCAACAGGATGGCCAGGCCGACCACGAAGAAGATCACTACGGACAGGATGGCCGGGCGCAAGTTGCCGACGACCTGATTGACGAAGCCGAACAGGAAAGGCCCCATCCACGATGTGCCGCGTTCGCTGATCTCGTAGATCGAGAAGAACTCGGCTTCCTTATCCTTCGGGATCATCTGCGCGAACAAGCTGCGGCTGAGCGCCTGGCTGCCGCCGAGCACGGTGGCGATCATCGCGCCGAGGATCCAGAACTCCAGCTCGGCGCGCGGGATGCCCAGCGCCGAAGGGCTGTAGTCGCGCATCCCCAGGAAGGCGTAGATCACCACGCCGCTCCAAATGACCAGGCTGGCGACGAGGGCGCGTTTGCCACCGACGCGGCCGGCCAGCGCGCCGAAGAACAGCGCGCCGAAGAACGCAACGAACTGGATCATCAAGATCAGCAGCGTGAGCCGTTCGACCGGGATGCCCAGGCCGCCGCGAATGACCGGCGCTGCGGCGAACAGCGCTGCTACGCCGATCACCGTCTGGATGCCATCGTTGTAGATGAGGTAGGCGAGCAGGAACTTGGCGGTCTGCGGCAGGCTGCGCGACTTGCGCCACAGGAAGACGCCGATCATGATGAGCGGGCCGACGACCGCGATGAAGATCACTTCGAGGGGCAGCCCTAGCGCCGAGACTAACGGGAAGAGGATGAACACGAGCAGCGGCGAGAGCAACAGGCTGGCTACCGCGCGCGGGGGCGTCTCCATCGTCTCGCCGAGCTGATCGAATGCGACGTGCAGGATGCCTCGGCCCGGCGGGAGTTGGCGCGCGCGGTGGCGCGGGCGCAACGTGAGCCACGTCCACACCGACCAGCCCAGCCACCACAGGCCCGCCGAGGCCAGGTTGATGCGCACGGCCAGGCCGCTATCCAGGCCGAGACGGTCGCGCAGCAAGAAGAGGATCAGGTTGAAGACGAGCAACACCCCGCCGCCGAGATAGCCCATCGCCCAGCCGAAGGACGACACGCGGTCGCGCGCTTCCTCGCTGGCGATGTCGGGCAGATAGGCGTTGTAGAAGACGATGGCCGCGCCGAAGCACAGGTTGGCGAGGATGAACAGTACGCCGCCCAGCCACCACAGGTCGCCCTGCACAAAGAACAACAGCGTCGTCGCCAGGCCGCCGATAATCGCGAAGCGTTGCAACATTTGTTTGCGGCGATGGGAGTAGTCGGCGATGGCGCCCAGGATGGGCAAGAAGCCGGCCTGCAGCACGACCGAGAACGCGATGCAATAGGGCAAGAACGAGTCCGGCGCGACCGGCAAGCCGAAGAAGCGCGCCTGGCCATCGGGGCTGGCCTTTGCTGCTGCGTCGGCCAGCGAGGCCAGATACGGCCCCAGAAACACCGTGCCTACGGTGGTGCTGAAGGCGCTATTGGCCCAGTCATACATCGCCCAGCCGACGATCTCACGGCGATTGTTGGTGGGTTGCTCGAGCGGAATCACGGTTGCGGCGTTTTCTTCGTTCTCGACTCGCATCGGGCGTGTAGTGTGCCGGCTTTCTGTGAAGGCGGGTTTAAAAAACGCTTCCGAAGTTTCTGGAACTTCGGAAGCCTATCATTTCACCATTGGCCCTCGAAACGCTCTTCTTGCCACACGCGGGCGACGTTGTGATAGCCCGCCTGTTCCCAGAAGCCGGGGCGGTCGGTCTGCGTGAACTCCAACGCGCGCAGCCACTTGCCGCCCTTCCAAAAGTAGCGCGTGTCCGGGTCTTTGGCCTGCGCTTTAGTTGCACCCACCACCACGCGCAGGGGGTAGCCATGATCGGGATCGAGCGGCTCGCCGTCGTATTCGATCGCCAGCAGCGTCGTGGGCTTCATGAAGTGTTGCAGGTCGAGGTTCGTAGTGAAGCCATACTCGCAGTGCTCGATCACGAAGCGGGCGGTGGGTTTGAGCTTGATGATGCCCTGCTCGATCAAGTCCGGCAGCCACACCCCTTTCCACTTCGTGTCGAACTTGCTCCATCGCGTGACGCAGTGGATGTCCATGGTGATCTCGCGCATGGGCAGCCTGAGGAACTCCTCCCACGTCCACTGCTTAGGCGCTTCGACCTCGCCGTAGATGCTGAAGGTCCACCGGCTCATGTCGTAATGTGGCACCGGCCCATAGTGCAACACAGGGAACTTCTCGGTCAGCGACTGGCCCGGCGGCAGCCGGCCCATCATCTTGAGCTCGTTTTCGCGCTCCTTGCGCGGGTTGAACAGATTCATCTCTCCTCTCCCGTCCATCAGTAGCAGTTTGACAACACGCCCTGAGCATACCCGATGCGGCGCGCTCACGGCGATCGCTTGAGCGTCGGTGGTGCTGACTCTTCGCGCTCGCGCGCTGGCGGCGCACCTGGTGGCCGGGCGCTGCGCGATGGCTGCGCAGTCGGCGATTCGACCAGGCTCTCTGGCATCTCGATTTCCTCCGGCAAACCTTCGGCCTTGCGGCGTCGCGGCAGATAGAAATCGAAGACCAGCGCATACACCGCGCCGATGAACGGCACGCCGAAGATCACGCCCCAGAAGCCGAGCAATTGCACGCCGACGCTGATGGCCAGCAGCGCGACCAGGCCGGGCACGCCGACTAAGTCTTTCATCAAGCGCGGCATGATGCCATAGGCGACGAACTGGTCGAAGGCGAACATGAGCAGCGTGACCGGCAGCACCGCGTCCGAATTGACGATCAGCACCACGATGGCCGCAAACGCAATGCCGATCGGCCCGCCGATCAACGGCACAAAAGATGACAACGCGAAGACGATCGCCACGACTACGCCGAACTTGAGCTGGAACAGGCCGAAGACAATGAGTGTGAACAAGCCACGCAACACCGCGCCGATGAACTGGCCGCGCAGATAGCCGCTAAAGGCGCGGTCTACCGCCGTCAGCATGGCTCGCGCCGTCTCATGGGTGCGCCGTGGCAGCACCATGAAGAGCTGGCGGATGAGCAGGCGATCCTCGACCACGATGTATAGGCTGAGGATGAGCACCAAGAAGAATTGGCCGATGAAGCCGGCCGTAAACGCGGCGACGTTCAGCACCTGCGTCGCGGCGATGCCCGCGGCTTGCGTCACGGCACCGGGGATGTCCTGGCTGGCGATGAACTGCTCCAGCGCGGCAGGATCAAGCCCAAAGCGTGCCGCGAAGCCGGCCCAGAATTCGGCCAATTGCTCGGGCAAGGTTGCGGCGAAGCCTGGAATGCGGCTGATCAGGTCGGCGGCTTGCGGGATGATCGTCGCTGTGGCGATGGTCACGCCGCCGATGAGGGCAATGAGAAAGATGAGATACGCGACGATGATGGCGACCGACATCGGCAGCCGGATCAGCCGAAGCTTGTCCGCCGGAAAGGTCGGATACCGCTGCTCCAGCCACTCGGTCACCAGCGAGGGGATGATGCCCGTCTGCAGTTGGACGACGAGCGGCTTGATGAGAAAGGCCACGAACCACGCCGCCACAAGGGTCGAGAGCACGCCGCCGAGGAACTGCCCGAACGTCCACGCGCGCTCGACAATGAATAGCAGCAGCGCGATGATCGAGAGGATCAACGCAATGCGAATCAGGCGAGAGTGTCCCATGACATCATCACAAGACGGTGCCTTTCAACAAAGCCAGCTCCGAGCTGAAGCCCGGCCCCAGCGCGCCCATCAGGACATACTGGCCTGTCGCGATGTGATTCGTTTGTAACGCGCGCTCCAGCACGAAGAGCACCGTCGGCGAACTCATGTTGCCACATTCACAGAGCACGTCGCTTGACGACTGCAAGGCGATTTCGCTCAGCCCGAACGCTTCGCGGTAGGCTTCGATTACGCGCGCGCCGCCGGGGTGAAGCACATAGTGCGATACGTCGCTCAAGTCAAGCCGACATTCGTCCAGGAATTCGCCCAGCACCGGCCGCATGTCGCGCGCTATGCGGGCCGGAATCTCCGGCGCGAAGACCACCGATAGGCCGGTGTCCACGACATCCCACCCCATGACGTGCTCCGAATTGGGGAAGAGGGATGAATGGGAAGCGACGTATTGCAGCGCGGCGCGCCCCGCCGCTGCGCCGCGCCGCGCCCATGCCTCGCCGCCTATCACGGCAGCCGCTGCGCCGTCGGCGAAGATTGCCGTAGCCACAAAGTTCTTCTTCGAGAAGTCGTGAAACTGGAAGGTGATGCTGCACGTCTCCACCGAGACCAGCAGCGCCAGTTTGTCGGGGAAGGCGCGCGCGAATTCGGCGGCGCGGGCCAGTCCGGCAACGCCGCCGGCGCAGCCCAGCCCCCACACCGGCAGTCGCTTGGTGGTGGGGCGCATGGCGAGTTTGGCGATCAGGCGCGCATCCATGCTCGGCGTGGCCAGCCCAGTAGTCGAGACGAAGACGACGAAATCCACCTCGCGCGGCGAAACGCCGGCTCGGTCGAGCGCTTGTTGCGCAGCCGCCGCGCCCAGCGCCTCGGCGCTGCTCAGGTAGAGGTCGTTGCGCTCCTTCAGGCTGTGATGGGGCGTGGAGAACCATTCGAGCGGGGCGACGAAGTGACGCTTGGCGATGCGCGCGTTGGCGAAGATGCTCATCAATTGGCTGTGGCGCGCAAGTTTGCCTTCGAAGTGGCGCAACGAGAACGCCGCAGCTTCTTCCTGTGTTACGGCGTAGGGAGGCAGTGCTGTGCCGACAGACAGAAGATAAGCCATCGTTACAGGTGTCGCATATCACGTTTGCGTCACGCTATCACATTGCCTTCAACCTGACCACCGTCACGCCGTCGCCGCCTTCGCCCTCCAAGCCGGTCTCGAACGACTGGACTGCCGGGTCCGCTTTGATCGCGTCTCGGATGGCGCGCCGGAGGGCACCCGTGCCTTTGCCGTGAATCAAGCGCACGAACGGCAAGCCGGCGCGCGCGGCGCGGTCGAGGTAGTCGCGCACGCGCGTCACCCCTTCCTCGGTCGTTAGGCCGCGCAGGTCGAGTTCGAGTGGCGGGGCAGGGACGCGCGGCAGCGAGACGACTTCGTCGCGCACCTCGCGCTGGGTCTTGTGCAGCAGTTCGCCCGTGCTCACGCGTTCCAGGTCGTTCAGCCGCACACGCATGTGCATGCGCCCGATTTGCACATCGGCTTCCTCGCCATCCACTGCACTGACTTCGGCGGTTGCGCCGAGCGACTTAATGCGCACCGCATCGCCGACCTGGATGGCGCGTTTGCGTTGTGGCTCGCGCGGCGCCGGCTTTGGTGTGTGCGCCGACGCTGCTTCGGCCAGTTTCTCCACCTCTTGCTTGATGCGCTTCGCCTCATCGAGCGAACCTCCAGCGGCGACGATGCGGTTGTGCAGGCGGCGCACTTCGGCCCTCAACTGCTCGGTCTCGCGCAGAGCCTCTTCGCGCGCTTGCTCGATCAATGCCTTGCGCTCGTCCTCGATGGTATTCAAGCGGGCGCGGATGCGCTCGGCGTTGGCCTCCGCCTCACGTTGCGACTTGCGCGCCGCTTCGAGCGCGCGCTCGGTCTGCTGCTGCAGCCGGGCGATCTCGGCCAGCATATCTTCTGCCCGTGCGACGTTGACATCCAAATAGCGCTTGGCTGCGGACACGATCTCGTCGGGCATGCCCAGCCGTTGCGCGATGGCAAACGCATTCGATCGGCCGGGCAGCCCGATGGACAATTTGTAGAGCGGGCGCAGCGTCTCGTAATCAAAAGCGACGTTGGCGTTTGCTGCGCCTGGCGTCAGCGATGCCCAGGCTTTGAGTTCAGGATAGTGCGTGGCGACGACGCAGACGGCGCTGGTTTGGAGCAGGTATTCCAGGATCGCGCGCGCCAGCGCTGCGCCCTCTGCCGGGTCGGTGCCGGCGCCCAATTCGTCCAGCAATACCAGCGTGCGCTCATTTACGCGTTCGAGGAACGCGCGTAGGTTGGTCAGGTGCGCGCTGAATGTTGAGAGGCTCTGCTCGATGGATTGCTCGTCACCGATGTCGGCGTAGACCGCCTCGAAGACAGGCAAGTGCGCGTGCGCGCAAGGGATATGTAGGCCGCATTGCGCCATGAGCGCCAGCAGGCCGATTGTCTTGAGCGCGACGGTCTTGCCGCCCGTGTTCGGCCCGGTGATGACCAAGATACGGACGCCCTCCGGCAGCGTCACATCAATCGGCGTAACCGTGTCGGGGTTCAGCAACGGATGCCTCGCCTGCATAATGGCGATGCGCGATCCAGATGAACTCGACTCACCCGCGTCCTCCTTGTTCGCCTGTTCGCTTGTTCCGTTCCTCCCTTGTCTCGCGATCCGTCCATCAATCTGCGGCTTCACGCTGCGCGTTGCCTCGGCATACTTCGCTTTGGCCAGCGCGAGGTCGAAATGAGCAATTGCTTCGACTGTGCGCACGATGCTATCGGCTTCTGCGCCGACCCAGCCGGACAACGCCGTCAAAATGCGACGCACTTCGCGCTCTTCGGCCAGTTGCAGCTCGCGCCACTCGTTGTTGAGTTCCAACGTGGCCAGCGGTTCGATGAACAGCGTCATGCCGCTTGCGCTCTGGTCGTGCACGACCCCAGGAATGCGCCCCTTGAAGTCAGCCTTGACCGGGATGACATAGCGGCCCCCGCGCTGTGTGACGATCGCCTCTTGCAAATAAGGTGTATTGCCGGCGTCGCTGACCATACGTTGCAGTTTGGCCAGCAGTCGGTCGTGCACCACGCGCACTGCGTGGCGGATGGCGGCCAAATCCGGCGAAGCCGTGTCGCGCACCTCGCCGCTATCATCAATGCAGCGGTTGATCTCAGCGATGAGCGCGCCGCTCGGCTCGATGGCGTTGGTGATGGTCGTGAGTTGTGGGTAAATCGCGCCGAAGCGCGACAGGGCGCGCTGGATGTTGCGCCCGCTCAGCAACGTATCGCGGATTTCCAGAAAGGTCTGTGGCTCCAGGACGCCACCGCGGGCAGCCAACCGCACGGCCTCGCGCACGTCGCGTGCACCACCGATGCCGAGTTGGTCGTTCTTGCCAAGCACATCGCGCGCCTCGGCCGTCTCGGCCAGGCGGCGTTCTACTTCGGCGGGCTCCGTCGCTGGCTCCAACGCGCGCGCGCGCGCAGCGCTGGCGGAAAACGAGCAATACGTCGCCAGGCGGTCGAGGATCTTCGGCAGCTCGAGCGTATGGAAGTACTTGGCAATCACGCCGAGATTGTAGCATTCGCGTTAGTTGGTGATTAGCTTGGAGTGTATTTCCCTGCCAGGGGCAAAACATGGGGTGGGCAAAGTACTGACTTTGCCCCCTTGGATTTCTGAGTCGCTCAGCGCGCACTTCAGGGAGTGGGACGCGCCGATCACGCGCTGGCCTGGGCAATGCCTACCATTCCGGTCTGCCTGTCCCTCCCTGCTAAGAGAATGCCCCTTGGCTTACGGCGGCGAAATCTTGTGGGCAGCCAGGCGAGCTGCAGCCAAATCCCAGAGCGCATGGCCGACGCTTTTGAAGATGGTCGGCGAGGAAGGCGTGGCATCTGCTGAGATCGTCGGGGCAGTCCCTGCGACGATTTCCTCCAGCGGTGTCACGCGAGACCAATCTACGTTGGCCTGGATCAGGTCGCCGGCCTCGGCACGCGCGCCCTCCAACGTATCTGTGAAGATGCGCGCACGGCGTACGAGGCCTGCAGGCAGCTCGGCCATCTCGGGTGAATAAGCGCCGACAGCGATGACGAGCGCATCATCGCGCGCGCGGTCTTCGAGCACCGGCTGTCGGCTGGTGGTAGCCGTCACGATGATGCCGCACGCCGGCAACATGTCGCTGATCGTCCCAATGGCCTGCGTGTTGATCCCGAGCATGCGTCCGTGATGCGCTAACGCCTCGGCGTCGGCAAAGGTGCGCGAGAAGATGAAGGCGTCGTTCGCCGGCAGCCACCGGCCCAGCGCTTCCAGGTGCGCCTTGCCCTGCACGCCCGCGCCGATGATGAGCAACGGTCCGCGTTTGGCCTCTTCGGATGCGAGAGTTTGCGCTGCGAGTAGCGAGAGCGCCGCCGTGCGCCGGGCCGTCACCGCTTGACCGTCGAGGATCATCAAGCGTTCGCCGGTGTGGGCATTCATTACGACGACCTCACCGTGGATGCTGGGTAGGCCCTGTTCAGCGTTGTGTGGGTGCACGGTGACGAGCTTGGTGATAGCAATGTCCCGGTCGGCGGCAGGCATCACGAGCAATACGCCGCCGTCGCCGACCGGCAACGCCAGTCGGCGAGGCGCTACGGCGATGCCGGCGCGCTTGTCGCGCAATACGGCGCGCAACTCATCGGCCAATTCTGGATAGGGCAAAAACTGGTGGGTGTTCGCGAAATCGAAGATGCGCACGCAGCAATTGTATGCGCGCCAGGAACGAGATGCCTGAGCGCCATTAAAATCAAAGGCATGGCATCACCGATCAACCCTGAACTGTTGGAGATCCTGCGCTGTCCCTATTGCGTCAGCACGTCCACGCGCCAGCCCGGCGAAGACCCGGGCCGGCTCATCCTCTATAAGGACTGTTGGTTGATCGAGCCGGTCTACGGGCGCAAATACCCAATCAAAGACGGCATCCCGATCATGCTGGTTGAAGAGGGCGAGAAGTGGATGAACGTGAAACCGGAAGACCTGCCTGTGCCACCGCCTGCCGATTGACGATGAAGCACTGAAACGGAGTGCTGAGAAGCGCTCATTCTCTGTTCGCCATGCGCCTGCTCAAAGCCCTTACCCTCCTCCTGGCTGCGAGCGGTGTAATCGCGCTTGTCGTTGCCTCGCGCGCGATGCCGCGCCCGTTGACTGCCATCGCCGCGGTGCAGCCGGCGATGAACTTCGGCTATGTGCGCATCGAGGGCGTGGTGGTGGCCTATCCCACCCTTTCAGAGCAGGACAAGTTTCTCTCGTTTCGCGTATGGGATGCGAGCGGCGAACTACGGGTGACAGCCTATCGTGCGGCGGTAGAGCCGCTGCTGGCTGAGCGCCGCATCCCCCTGCCCGGCGATCGCGTCAGCGTCGAAGGCACACTGCGCATCCGCGACGATGAGCCATCGCTCATCTTGAACGCTGCTGCAGGGCTGAGAATCGAGACGCCGCCTGCTGCGGCAATCCACCTCACCGAGCTGAACACGATGGCGCTGGGTGAACGCGTGCAAACTGCCGGCCAAGTGCGCCGCATCCGCAACGCCGGCGATCGGTTGCGCATCATTTCGGTCCGCGACGGTGATGCAACTGCCGATGTTGTGTTCTCGCTCGATCTATCGGCGCTCATCGCTGCGCCGCAGCTCAGCGTTGGCCAGTGGATCCGCGTCACCGGCGCGGTGGGGGAGTATCGCGGCGCTAAACAGGTGCTGTCGTCGCATATCAGCATCGTGCAAGAAGGCGCCATGCCTGCAACCGACCATTTCCGTTCCATCGCCGAACTCGACGATCGCCTGCTCGGCCGCTGGGTTGGCGTCGAGGGTGTAGTGAGTGACCTCCGACCGTTCAAGCAAGGTATGCGCGCGGATGTGACCGACGCATCCGGTGCTTCGATCGTCGTCGTGATGTTTGATTCGGTGTGGCAGAACCTGCCTTTCTCGACAACGTTGAGCGTAGGCGACCACGTTCGCGTGGAGGGTGAGCTGGCCGAGTATCGCGGGCAAATCGAGTTGCTGCCCGAACTGCCGGCGGATGTCAGGCAGGCCAATGAGCCGAGCAGTGGCACGCCCGGCGATAGACCAGGCGCCATTCAAGCATTGCGGCACGTCCATCGGTGATCCGTTCTGCTTGTGTGACCACGGGGTCGCTTATAGATGGCTGCGGTCATTCGTTGATCAACGCGGCGATGCGAACGGCTCGGTAGACGCTGCACTCGATACGTGATGAACCGCCATGGCCTTAATTGGTCAGCAAAAGTGCCACTGCGTTGATCTGTGTGCGTACGGCATGGCCTTCGGCATAGATTTTGATGGCCTCGATCGTTTGCACATTGGGAAGATAGGGATAGAGGTTCTCCGATTCCCAGCGCATGCGCTGGCCCAGCGGCATTTTGACGTGCTTGCGCTGCGGGTTGGTCAAAATGGAATCGGGCAAAATTGGCGCCCCCGGCTGAATCTGTGGCGTGCCGTTGGCGTAGAAGCCCTGAATCCATTCACGCACGCCTTCTTTCGTGTCGCGCCAGGTGATGGAGACGAAAAGCGGGCATTCGCTGCCGACGCTGGCGCACACCGGCAACTCTTGGAACAGGATGGCGAAATCCAACACCAGCCGCAGGTCGCGACCGCCATCCACCCGTGCGTCGAGCGGCTGCACGATGCCGGTGCGACCCCATCCCAGCCCCTCGCCCATGCGTTCGAGGATCAGTGCTCGTGCCGTGCCGTCCTCGACGACCCTGGCCATGCCGAGCGGTGCATCCGGCGCGGCGGCCAGCGTCTCCACCTGCCAAATTGGCTGCAGCGATGCCTGGAATTGGCCGTTACGGATGAGGTTGCGTGGCGGCGGCAGCAGACCTGCGACGCTCGATGTCGTCACCATGGTGTGCTGGCCAGACGACAAGTTGAGCGACATCTCCCCGCTACGCGTCGTAACTACAGCGCCACCCTCTGCTACGTCCAGTCGAAGTGCGTCGCTGCTGTGTTCGATGACATATAGGCCGGGCGTGCTGATCAACACGCTGCCGTGGTCGCTCGAGAAGCGCAGGTTGAATTTGCGATCCAGCGCGTGGGTGGTGGCTTGGATTCGGCCGCCGGCTAGCCGGAAGGCGAATTCATCACCCAGGGCGCTGGCGCCGAAACGCGGAAGTCGCGTCCGCTCGACGCGCAGCCGGGCGTTCGGATACAACTGCATGGTCAACAACGGGCGCGGTGGGGACGAAGCGTTATCCAGCAGCGTGAGCAGGCCGGCGGAGTCGGCGCCGAGCGCGACGAGGCTGCCTTCACTGATGTCATAGCCGTCCAACGACACGACGCTCGGCGGGTCGCGGTCGGTCTGCGTTGGCCGCCACACGCTCATCTGGCCGGCTTGCAGCTTGACGTTGATGCCGGCCTCGACCGTGGCCGTGTTATAGAAGGCCAACGCTGCAGCCGGCACACCGACGGCCAGCGCGCAACATGTAAACAACGACGCGAACAGGATGATCCACGCCGTTCGTTCGGGAGAGTGCCGCACAGAAGTCAGAGATCAGAACTCAGAAGCCAGAGAGCGATCGGCAATTTCTACTCCCAGGCGTTGCGCAGGCTCCAACGCCAATGCGAGGCCCGTCCGTGATCGGTGCGTTCGATGCGCTCGGCGGCCTCGCGCCCTTGCCGATGCGCAATCAGCGTGGCAGCGATGGCGGCCACGTCGCCATGTGCCTGGGACTGCTCCTCGATCTCGAAGCGATCTTCGACGAAACGCGTATCGAACTGGCCGGCCTGGAAGCGCGTCGAGCGGAAGAGCTGTTGGTGGAACGGCACATTGGTCTTCACGCCCATGATGCGGAATTCGTTGAGTGCGCGCTTCATGCGCAGGATCGCCTCGGCGCGCGTGTCGCCCCAGCAGATCAGCTTGGCGATCATCGAATCGTAGTACGGCGTGATCTCGTAGCCTTCGTATACGCCGCTTTCGACGCGCACGCCCGGCCCGGTGGGGAAGTTGATGCGCTTGATCAAGCCGGTGCTGGGCATGAAATTGGTGAACGGGTCCTCGGCGTTGATCCGGCACTCGATAGCCCAACCGGTCATCTTGATGTTCTTTTGCTTGTAGCGCAGCGGCCGTCCGCGCGCGATGCGGATCTGTTCCTTGACGATGTCCACGCCCGTCACGCGTTCGGTAATCGGATGCTCCACTTGCAGGCGTGTGTTCATCTCCATGAAGTAGAAGTTGCCCTGCTTATCGAGCAGGCATTCGATTGTTCCAGCATTGACGTAGTTCACCGCCTGCGCGGCGCGCACGGCCATTTCGCCCATCTTGGCGCGCAGTTCCGGGTTCATCGCCGGCGACGGACACTCTTCCACCAGTTTCTGGCGCCGGCGCTGCAGGCTGCATTCGCGCTCGCCCAGGTGGATGATGTTGCCGTGATGATCGCCCAGCAGTTGGAATTCGATGTGCCGGGCGCCCTCGACCAGCTTCTCCAGATATACCGACCCGTCGCCGAAGGCCGATTCGGCCTCGCGCCGCGCACTGGCCAGCAACGCCGGCATCTCCTCCAGGCTGTGCACTTCGCGCTGCCCTTTGCCGCCGCCGCCGGCGCTGGCCTTGATCAACAGCGGGAAGCCGATCTGGGGCGCGATGTTCAGCAGTTCCTCATCCGACAGGTTCGCCTCGCCTTCTGTGCCGGGGATGACGGCGACGCCGGCGCGCTGCACCGTCGCGCGCGCCACGGCTTTGTCGCCCATCTTGGCGATGGCGCTCGGCGACGGCCCGATGAAGACGATGCCCTCGTCGGCGCAGGCCTGGGCGAAGTCCTCGCGCTCGGCCAGGAAGCCATAGCCGGGATGAATCGCGTCGGCCTCGGACTTCTTCGCCACTTCGAGGATTTTGTCAATGCGCAGATACGAGTCGCGCGAGGGCGGCGGGCCGATGTGATAAGCCTCGTCGGCAAAGCGCACGTGCAGCGCGTTGCGGTCCACATCGGAATAGACGGCGACCGTGCCGATGCCCAGCTCGTGGCAGGCGCGAATGATGCGCACGGCAATTTCGCCGCGGTTGGCAATCAGAACCTTCTTGAACATGGCGCGCGTCCAATGTTAACACCGACTGCGCCGGCGGGCGGACGCGCGTAAGGGCATGGCCGATGCGATCGGCGATGTGGGCTGCGCAGATCGTCGCTTCGCGGTTTAATAGGCGTCCCATGAAGCTACGAATCGCTGTTCTTCCAGGCGATGGCATCGGGCCGGAGGTGTGCGCCGAAGCCGTCGCCGTGCTCCGAGCGCTTGGCCTCGACCTGGAGCTGCACACCGCCCTGGTCGGGGGATGCGCCATTGACGCGCTGGGCACAGCGCTGCCCGACGAGGCGTTGCGAATGGCCCAGGACGCCGATGCCGTGCTGTTCGGCGCCGTCGGCATGGCCAAGTTCGATAAAGATCCTACGGCCAAAGTCCGGCCCGAGCAGGCCATCCTCGGCCTGCGCAAGGGCCTGGGATTGTTCGCCAACCTGCGGCCGGTGAAGGCATACGATGCGCTGCTCGACGCCTCGACGCTCAAGCCGGAAGTCATCCGTGGGGTAGACCTGATCATCCTGCGCGAGCTGACCGGCGGCACGTATTTCGGCAAGCCACAGGGCCAATCCGGCGAAGCGCCCCACCGCCAGGCGGTGGACACCACCTTCTACACCGAAGAAGAGGTGCGCCGGCTGATGATCATGGCCTTCGAGCTGGCGCGCGGGCGTAGGAAGAAGGTGACGCAGGCCGACAAGGCCAACGTCATGGCCACCGGTCGGCTGTGGCGACAGGTGGCGCACGAGGTTCGGGAGGAGTATCCCGATGTCGCATACGAGGATATGTTCGCCGACGCCTGCGCCATGCATCTGCTGCGCAACCCGCGCGCCTTCGACATCATCGCGACCGAGAACCTGTTCGGCGACATCCTCAGCGACGAGGCTTCGATGTTGACCGGCTCGATGGGGATGCTGCCCAGCGCGTCCCTCGGCGATGCGTTCAACCGGCATGGCTACCGGCGCGGCCTATATGAGCCGATCCACGGCGCGGCGCACGACATCGCCGGCCAGGGCGTCGCCAACCCGCTGGCGATGATCCTCAGCGCGGCCATGATGCTGCGCTGGTCGTTCGGGCTGCACCGCGAAGCAGAGCGCGTCGAACAGGCGGTGGCGCGCGCGCTGGATGACGGCCTGCGCTGCGGCGACATCAAGCAGCCGGGGACGACCGTGCTCGGCACGCGAGCGATGGGGCAGGCCGTGATCGCCCGCCTATGACGCGCGCTGCGTTGGATTGCCCACCGGCTGCCGATTCCACTTGCTCCCCATGCTGACGCGCCGATCGCCGGCGCTCAGCGGGCGTAGAGCCGGTGATAGATCGCGTAGTTCGCCGCGAGCGCGCGCACGTAGCGCTGGGTCTCGTCGAACGTGATCGCCATGAAGAAGACATCGGGGTCGCCGGCGCTGCGTTCTTTCCAGCGCAGGGCGTTGCCTGGGCCGCCGTTGTATGCGGCCAGGGCGGCGTAGAGGTCGCCATCGAAGAAACGGCGCTGCTTGGCCAAATAGTGGCTGCCGAAGCGCGCGCTCACATACGGCTTCTGCAAGTCGGCCGTGGTGTAGTTCGGCGGCCAGCTCAGATCGTTGTGGATCTCGCGGCCCGTGCTGGGGATGACTTGCATCAGGCCGTTGGCTGCCGCGCTCGACACGGCGAACGGCTCGAACAGGCTCTCCTGTCGGATGAGTGAGAAGAGCAGCAGCGGATCCAGCCCGAATTCCTGGGCGTGCCATAGCACGAGATCGGCGTAGTAGGTCGGGTAGAGCAGCCTGGCGACGAAGTCCGGCAGGGCCGAGGGGGTTTTGGCCGGCGAGAGGCGCATGAGCGTATCGGCGGCGCCGATGGACGAGCGATATAGCCCGATGTCGCGGAAGAACAGCGCGAGCTGATACTGCGCCAATGCGTCGCGCCCGAACGCGGCGCGCAAGCCCTCGAACTCCTCGCGCGCTTCCAGCTTGAAGCCCAAGCGCCACAGCTCGCTGCCACGGATAAACCGCAGGTCGTTGCGCACGTCCTCGCGTAGGTCGCGCACATTGGCCGATGCCTCCAATCCGAGCCAGCCGCGCAGCCACGCCTCTGCCTCCTCCTGTCCCATCGCATCCATGCGGCCGTCCAATGTTGGGAACGGCGCTGAGAGCGGTGGCTTGTCCGGATCGTTTGCCAGTTCCGCAGCGCGAGCGCCTTCGTAGGTGTCGGGCGCTTGTTGCGCCAGCGCCTGCAGCGTCTCCATGCCCCCGGTCAAATTGCCCAGCGCAAGCTGCGCTTTGCCCAGCCACAATCGCCCCAACAACGCTTGCGGCGCGCGGTCGTACTGGGTCAGGAGCTTCTGAGTCGTTGTTACAGCCTCGGCATATTGCCCCAGCCGGTAGTGCAATGCTGCGGCGCGCGCCAACGCCTCCGGCCCTCGTTCGGCGTCGGGTTGCAACGCTTCGGCTGCCTGGTAGGCGCGCGTCGCCTCGGCGATGAGCGCGTCGTTGCGGGCAAAGGTCTGGGCAACATCGAACAGGACGCTCGCGCCGGCCTGCCCGCGTGGGGCGTTGGCAATGAGTCGCTCGAAGGTTGCGCGCGCGTTCGCTGCGTCGCCTGCGTTTGCATAGATTTTGGCCTTCTCGCCCAGCGCCATGGCGGTTGCCGGCGCGCCGGCTGGGTTGCTGGCAATGGTTTGGTCGAGGTTGCGGAAAGCATCGGCGACGCTGCCCAGTTTGAGGTAGTTCAGCGCGGCCCAGTAGCGCACGTCGTTGGCGCGATCGGGGTAGAGGGTGATCGCCCGGCGGAACGCCTCGCGCGCGGCGACGTGCGAACCGTTGTGATAGCCGATGATGCCGCGTTGTAATTCATCTACCGGCTGGCCGGCGTTGATGAGCGCCTGCAACGCCTGGAAGGCCTGCAGCGTCTTCGGATAGTTCGCCGTCAGCTCGTTCATCCGCCGGTAGGCGGCCTCGGCCTGGCCGGCCGCCTGCAGCGCCTGCGCCAATTCCCAAAGGATGCGCGCGCGATAGGCCGGCAGTTGCGCGCGGCCGAGGATGACCTCGTATTGCGCAATGGCGGCCTGGAAGTCGCCGCTCAGTTGGCTGGCCAGCGCCAATTTCTCGCGGCGGGCGAATTCCTGAGCGACAGTCGGCGCGGCGTCGAGGCTGGCGCGGTAGTGCGGGATCGCTTCGGTCGGTCGGCGCGCGTCCAGGTGTGCGTCGCCCAGCCATACGTGCAGCCAGGGCGAGATGACCGCGCCGGCGGCCAGCGCTGCAGCGTATTGCGCCGATGCGTTGGCGGCGTCGCCGGATAAAGCGTAGGCACGCCCGAGCAGGGCCTGCGCGCCGGGCAACTCCGTGCCGGAGTCTGCGCCGTCGGCGCTTAAGTCGGCGACGACCGACAAGAGTGTTGCAACTGCGGCGTCCGCTTGGCCGGCGTCTATCTGCCAGCGCCCGATGTTCAGGCGCATGCGCAGTGCATCTTGGCCGTTCTCACTGCCTGATGCCGCAACGGCTTGGCGGCCCAGCTTGATCGCCTGCGCGTAGTCGCCGATGAAGGCGGCGTAGTGCGCGCCCATGGTCAGCGCGGCGATGTCGGGCGTCGGCTCCGGCGTGGGCAAGGGGGCCGGCGTCGCGGTTGCCGGAGCCGTGCGCGTCGCATAGATCGTCGGCTGCGCCGGCGGCACGGTGGCCGCAGAGGGCGCTGGTTCGGCCGGCGCATCGCCGGCGCAGGCAGCGCAAACGAGCAAAGCAAGGAAAGCAATGACGAGGGTAAAGCCGCGCTGCCCGGTGTGCGATTGAGGCGGCATACGTCGGGCAGTCTAACACGCCTCTCCTTTTGAATCGCCCATCGGCGATCCGTGTTGCTCTTGGAACGTGGAGAGAGGCTAAACGGCTAGAGTTTATAGCCAATTTTGCGCAGCAAATCCCTGCGCCAGGCGACGTCCTCGGCAGTTTCAACGCCCTTGGGGCTGTAGCCGTCAATCACGCCTAATACGCCGCGCCCCTGCTCGCTCTCCGCCACGATCACCTCGGTTGGGTTGGCCGTGGCGCAGTAGATGCGGCACACTTCCGGCACGGCCTTGATCGCGTTGAGGACGTTGATCGGATAGAAGCCCTCCGCCAGGAAGACGACGAAGGTGTGGCCGGCAGCGATGACCTGCGCGTTGCGCGTCGCCAGGGCGATCATCGCCTCGTCCGTGCCGCCGCAGCGGATCAGCCGCGCGCCTGACGCTTCGCAGAACGCCAGCCCGAATCGGATGCCGGGCACGGCGGTCACCATCGCCTCGTGGATGTCCTCGACTGTTTTGATGAAGTGGGATTGGCCGAGGATGAAGTTCACGTTGTTAGGTTTGTCTATTTTGACCGTGGTCAGTTGCATAATGTCCTCCGTAGTCGCGTTCGCGACACTCATGAACGCGACGCAACGCAAGTTCACCACGCGCGCCTGGCACGTTCGGTGTGCGCCGGCGCAGCCCAGTTATTGAACCACTCCTGTGCAAGATGTGCGACTCGATCAAGCGCGCCAGGCTCCTCGAATAGGTGGGTTGCGCCGGGCACGATCTCGAGCCGCTTGGGACAACGCAGCAGCGCCAGCGCCTGCCGGTTCAAGTCGAGCACGCTCTCGTCGCGCGAGCCGACGATCAACAGCGTCGGTGCCTTGACGTGTGACAGCACTTCACTCGCCAGATCCGGTCGGCCGCCGCGCGACACGACTGCGCACACATCGTCTGCATTGCGCGCTGCAGCGATCAGCGCTGCTGCTGCGCCGGTGCTTGCGCCGAACAGGCCGACCGGCAGATGCTGCGTCTGCGGTGTATAGCGCACCCAGGCCATCGCCGCGATCAACCGCTCGGCCAGCAAAGGAATGTCGAAGCGATACCGCGCCGTCGCTGCGTCCACAGCGTCCTCCTCAGCGGTGAGCAGATCGAGCAACAGCGTCGCGATCCGCCCCTTGTTCAAGATGCGCGCAACGGCGCGATTGCGCGGGCTGTGCCGCTGCCATGGGCGAAGATCACCAGCAACCGGGCGTCCGGCGGTGCACTCAGGTCGCCGGCAATGGCCGCGCCTTGAATTGGGATGTGTACAGGTAGGTCAAACATGGTGTGCCTCCGCAACGAAAATGTTTCTCGATTCAACGTAGCACGGCTGGGTTAGCGCGTCGCAAGACCGGCCCGCACAGACTCTTCTAACGACGGGAGGCCATACTGGGTGCGCGCGACGTAGCGCAGCGTTGCAAAAAGGAGCAGTGACATGTATCGGAAGATCCTCGTACCGCTGAATGGCTCGAAACAAGCGGAGTGTGTGCTCGACATTGCCGGCGAGCTGGCCAGCCGCGCCGGTGCACAGCTCGACCTGGTCCACGTGGGCGCTGCATTGGAGGCACGGTCGCTGGCGACCGACGCCTATCTCGAAAGCCTTGCGCAGCAGATGGCCGAGCGGTGGCGCATTCAGACGACGGCCACGATCGTGGACGACGAACGTTTCGAACCCAAGCTCGACGTCGCCGGCGCGCTCTTTCAGTTCGCTTGTGATAGCCAGGCCGACCTGGTGGTGATGGCGCGGCTGGGCCGCGGCAGCCTGGTGCGCATGTGGCTGAGCAGCGTGTCCGAACGCATGATTCGCTGGTGCCCGGTGCCGGTGTTGTTGTGGCGCTACACCGGCAGCGCGCCCGAGCCGGAGACGCTTTCCGCTGTGCGACGGATCATCGTTCCTCTCGACGGCTCGCGAGTCGCCGAAGAGGTGCTCGACCACGCGATAGACATACAGCGCCTGCTGGACGCAACGCTGCATCTGGTGCGTGTGATTGCCCCGTCCGGCGAGGCTGCCCGTCAGGCGCACGATTACCTGGATGCGATTGCGGCCATGCTGAACGGCCATGGCGTGCAAGTGCAGACCCATCTCATTGAGGCCGAAGCCGTCAGTCAGGCCATCCTGGCATATGCTGCACGTGCGCCGGGCGCGATGATCGCCATGTCCACGCATGGTTACACCGGCATTGCCCGCATGTTGCTAGGCAGCGTAGCGGCCGGCGTGCTGGATAACGCAACCGTGCCGGTGATGCTGTTTCGCCCAATTGACCTCGTCGGGTGAAGCGCGCCGGGTTGACGGGTTATGCTGCGCGAATGTGCGGCCGTCGTGTCTCGTCCGGATGGACGCGCGCGCGCACCCACTTGAAGGCTTCCATCGCCACCATCACGCTCGAAGCCAGAACTACCATGAGCAGGAAGTCGCTCGGCGCGACCGGCGACGTCTGCAAAATGGGCTGTAGGAAGGGCACCCACATCATCAACAGGTGCAGCACCAACGCGACGAACACGCCGATGACCAGCAGAGGATTGCGGTGCAGCGGCACGCGGAAGACCGATTCGTACTCGGACCGGCAGTTGAATGCGTGAAAGTTCTCGAACAGCACCATCAGCAGCAACACCATGTTACGGGCATACACCTGATCGTATCCAGACGATTTCAGCCAGTACCACACCCCGAATGCCACTAATCCGATCGTCGCCCCCGACAGCGCCACCTGCTGGATCATCAGCCCGTTGAAGATACCCTCGGTAGGTTTGCGCGGCCGGCGACGCATTGTGCCCGGCTCGCCTCCCTCGAACGCCAGCGCGACGTCCTGAATGCCGTTCGTCACCAGGTTCAACCACAGAATTTGGACCGGCAACAGCGGGACGGGCAGGCCGACCAACACCGACAACATGAACAACACGATCTCGGCTGCACCGGTCGAGATGAGTAGATAGATCACCTTGCGGATGTTGTCGTAGGCGTAGCGCCCCTCACGGATACCATCTACGATGGAAGCAAAGTTGTCATCGGTGACGACGATGGAGGCCGTGTCTTTGGCCAGATCGGTGCCTGAACCCATCGCCACGCCGATGTTGGCGGCGCGCAAGGCCGGCGCATCGTTCACGCCGTCGCCGGTGACCGCTACGAAGTGGCCGGCGCGGCGCATGCCCTGCACGATCTGCAGCTTCTGTAACGGCGAGACGCGTGCGAACACGCGTGCATCCTTGATTCGCTCGATGAAGTCCGGATCTTCCCCGACCCGTACGGCTGGTAGATCGTGCCCGACGACCAACTCGTCGCGTCGCTCGGCGATGCCCAATTCGCGCGCGATCGTCAGGGCAGTGGCGGGATGGTCGCCGGTGACCATGGCGACGGTCACGCCGGCTGCGTGGCATGTCTCCACGGCCGCCTTGGCGTCGGGCCGCAGGGGATCTATCATGCCGACCAGGCCGAGGAAGGTCAGCGGCGGCATACGCGATGCATCGAAGCCTTGTGCCAGCAGATCTACGGCCATCGCTCCATCGAATGTCGCTGCGGCTACGGCGATCGCGCGGTAGCCATCCTGGGCCAACCGATCGGCCCAGGCTTCTATGACCGCGCGGTCAATCGGCGCTACGCTGCGCGTCGTGAGCGCATGCTGGCAGAAGCCGAGCACCGTCTCTGCCGCGCCCTTCAACGCGACGCCCAGGCGACCGTCCGAGTCGCGATACAGCCTGGCGGCAAATTTGCGCTCCGACTCGAACGGAATCTCGGCGACGATTTCGATCTGCCGGCGCAGCGCGTTCGGATCGAGGCCGGCCTTGAAGGCCAGCGCCAGCAGCGCAACATCTACCGTATCGCCGGCGTGTTGCCACGTCCCAGCCTCGCCTTGGTGAAGCGTGGCCTCGTTGCAGATGGCCGCTGCGCGCGCCAGCGCTTCGATCCGCGCGCGGGCCCCTTCGTCCGCGGCACGCCCATCTGCCAAGGTGATGTCGCCCTCGCCGGCATAGCCCGGACCGGAGACGGTGTAGCGTTCACCGCAGCCGTCCACAATCTGTCGCACTGTCTGCTCGTTGACAGTGAGCGTGCCGGTCTTGTCGCTGGCGATCAACGTGCAACTGCCCAGCCCTTCGACGGCTGTCATCTTGCGTACGATCACGTTGCGCGCTGCCATCCTGCGCGCGGCAATGGACAGGGCGACGGTGAGCGCGACCGGCAAGCCCTCGGGAATCGCAGACACGGCCAGCGCTACGGCAAGGAAGAACACCTCGGTCAGGGACGCGCCCTGTGCCAGGCTGATAGCAGCGAGCAGTGCTGCCGCGCCCAACACCACGAAGCTGATCACGCGCACGAAGTGCTCCATCCGGATGACCAGCGGCGGCTTAGTCTGCTCGCTCAGCGCCGTGGCCTTGGCGATATGGCCGATCTCGGTGTTCAAGCCGGTCGCCGTGACTACGCCCATGCCGCGGCCAGTGGTGACGGTGGCGCCGGCATAGGCCATGTTCACGCGATCGCCCACGACGGCGTCCGGCACGATCAACCGCGTCGCATCCTTTTCGACGGGCACGGATTCGCCGGTCAAGAAGGATTCGTCAATCGCCAGGCCCTTGGTCCGCAGCAAACGCAAATCGGCCGGGACCTTGTCGCCGGATTCGAGCAGCACAATGTCACCGGGCACCAGTTCCTGCGCATCCACAACGCGCTCGACGCCGTCGCGACGGACGCGCGCGCTGATCTTGAGCATGCGTTGGAGCGCGGCTGCGCTCTGCTCGGCTCGCCATTCCTGCACCGTGCCGAGGATCGCGTTCAGGATTACCACAGCGAAAATGAAGGCGGCGTCTTTTAGATCGCCCAGCAACAGCGAGACAGCGCCGGCAATGAGAAGGATATAGATGAGCGGGCTGCGAAACTGGTGCAGGATGATTGCCCAGATGGATGGCGGTTGGGCCTTGGGTAGCTCGTTCGGGCCAAAGCGTTGCCGGCGCTCGACGACTTGCTGCGCATCCAGCCCATCGGGCGTGGTGGTCAGCTCGGCAAGCACGCGCTCCTCAGCCAGGGTATGCCAGATGGGTGTTTGCCCATCGCGCGGTGAAAGCTGTGCCATCTTCAGGTTGTTTGATGCAACATCGCCTGCGCGTAGCTACGGCGCTGCTTTCCTGAGCAGGCGCTCTGATCTGAAACGCGAGGCGGGTCTTTGCCGGCCCGCCTCGCACGATTCAGCGACGGATATGCGCAGCCTTGCGCCGGCGTCACTTCACGACGAGCACAGGGCAATCGGCGCGCTGCGTCACGGCCATGCTCACGCTGCCCAAGAACGCACCCTGCCAGGTGCCCAGCCCGCGTGAGCCCACCACCACCAGATCGGGCTTGCGTGTTTCGATCATCCCCAAGATCACATCCGTGGCCGACCCCTCGATCAGCTCGGGGACCACTTCCTTCACGCCCAGCTCGCGCAGGCGGTTGGCCACGCCCTCCACTAACTTCGTGCCGCCTTCCAGTACACGCTCTACGGCTTGGCTGTAATTCGGCTCGCCCAGGAAGAGCGGCACGGGGGAATAGGCGTGCACAACCGTGAGCTTGGCGTCGTAACGCACGGCAAGCGAAGCCGCCATGTCGGCGGCGCGCTCGGCGGCCGCCGACCCATCCGTCGCTAACAGGATATGTTTGATCATGATGATTCGACCTCGTTGTAAGTGATGTCTACTGTGGCGGCCGCCCGGCGGCACGACCACCGATCCGCTTGCTGAATGGGTACCATCGCCGTGCTAGAATCACGTTAATCGAGCCGCTGTGCCGACTGACGATGCGAGTGGAATAGACCACGTGGAGGTACAGCGTGCATGCCAAGCCGATCGTCTGGGCAGGAGGCAATCGAGGCTAGTCGCCTCATTGCCTCTTTTTTTGGCAGACGACCCATGCAACGCGGAGATCGCGAACAGTTGCGACTCATGAGTGAAAGCAGCCATCGGCGCAGTAGCCGATGATCGGATATCCGCAAGGAGATATGACTGGATGAACGACTTTCTCATTCGTGGTGCGCTGGCTGATGTTGATCCCGGTGTGGCCGAGTTGATCCAGCACGAGCACGCGCGTCAGCTCGACAAGTTGATCATGATCGCCAGCGAATCCTATGTGCCGGCGGCCGTGCGCGAGGCCGAAGGCTCGGTCTTCCAGAACATCTATGCCGAGGGCTATCCTCATGCCGACATGCACGGCATGAGCGAGGCCGAGATCCTGGACTATGAGTCGCAACTGGCGTTCTACCGGCGGAACGGCGACCGGCGCTACTACAAAGGCGTCGAGTACTGCAATTTGATCGAGGCGTTGGCGCAGCGGCGCGGCGCGGAGGTATTCTGCCCGCCCGGCATGACGCCGGAGCAGTTGTTCGTCAACGTGCAACCCCTCAGTGGCGCCGTGGCCAACGCAGCCATTTACGAAGCGTTGGTGCAACCAGGCGACACGGTGATGACGCTCGACCTGTTGCACGGCGGCCACCTCTCGCATGGCAGCCCGGTCAACGTCACCGGCTATCGTCAGCGCATCGTGCACTATCGCGTGAACGAAGAGACCGAGTTGCTCGACTACGAGGAGATCTACGAGCTGGCCCAGCGCGAGAAACCGAAGATGATCATCGCCGGCTACACCTCGTATCCATGGGCGCCAGACTTCCACAAGTTTCGTGCCATTGCCGATTCGGTCGGGGCTTATTTGCTGGCCGACATCGCGCACACCGCCGGCATGGCCGCCGCCGGCGTTTATCCTAACCCGGTCGGCGTCGCGCACGTCACGTCGTTCACCACCCACAAGACGATGATGGGGCCGCGCGGCGCGGTCATCATCACGACCGATCCAGAGCTGGCCAAGCGCATAGACCGCGCAGTGTTCCCCGGCCTACAGGGCGGTCCCAACGTCAACAAGATCGCCGGCATGGCCGTCATGTTCAAACTGGCGAAGACGCTACAGTTCAAGGCGTTGCAGCAACAGATCGCCAGGAATGCCGTTGCGCTCAGCGATGGACTCAAAGCGAACGGCCTGCGCGTGGTGCACGGCGGCACCAACACGCACATGGTCTTGTTGGACTGCAAGTCCATCGCACAGCATGACGGCGTGCCGCTGATGGGCAACGTGGCATCGCGCATCCTCGACCTGATCGGTATCGTGTGCAACCGCAATACCATCCCCGGCGACAAAGATGCCGGCCGGCCAAGCGCGCTGCGCTTCGGCACGCCGTGGGTCACCCAGCGCGGCCTGAAGGAAGACGACATGCGGGAGATCGCCGACGTGATCGCGCGGGTGCTGAAGACGGCCAGGCCGCACACCATCCCCACGAAGAAGTCGGTGGCCTACACCGCGCGGGTGGACTTCGACGCGCTGATGGAAAGCGTGGCGCGCATCGGCGCGCTTGTCGCTAAGGCCGGTCGGGATTTCGACCTGCCGCGCGAGGGGTATCCGTTCGTGTGGCATGCAGCGAATGGGCAAGCGCCGGGGGGCGGGGATCGGGAGTCGGCAAAGCCAATCACGGTATGCGGCGCGCAGGCTGCGACATTCCTGAGCGTCGTCTTGGGCACGGATGCGAGCGCGCTGGACGACGGTGCCAAAGTGACCGTGCTGGGGCGTAACCGCGCGCCGCTGTGCGCGGCGACATTGACCCGCGTGGATGATGGCTACGCCCTCAATGTGCCGATGGACAAAGCGCCCCACGTTGCCCAATGGTTGCGCGCGCTCTCCGATGGCTACGTGATCTTCGACGAGGCCGATGTTGGCATCCACATCCCTGGGCCGGTGATAGTACGGCTATGAACTGTTCATGGGTGGACGAAGGCAATGCCTTTGCCCACCCTAGCTACAGTCATGACAAACCTCAAACGCACCGCTCTGTTCGAGACGCACAGACAACTCGGCGCGCGCATTGCGCCTTTCGGCGGATGGGAGATGCCGCTGTGGTATGCCTCGGCGCGCGAGGAGCACTTGGCCGTGCGCACCGCTGCCGGCCTGTTCGACGTGAGCCACATGGGCGTGCTGGACGCGCGCGGGCCGGATGCCTGCGCCTTCCTCGACCGCGTCGGCACCAACGATGTGAGCAAGCTGGCCGTCGGCCGTTCGCACTACAGCTATCTGCTCGACGAGCGCGGCGATGTGATGGATGACATCATGGTCTATCGCGTCGAGCCGGAACGCTATATGGTCGTCGTCAACGCGGCGAACAATGACAAGGACTGGGACTGGCTGCGCGCGCAGGCGGGCCGCTTTCGCTGCGCGCTGCGCGACCTGCGCGATTCGGCCGCCGGCGCCGATCGGCGCGTGGACCTCGCCCTGCAAGGCCCCAGGTCGCTGGAGATTCTGCGGCGCCTCATGCGCGATGCCCAACCATCAATGCTCGCCGATCTCCCCTACACCGGCGTGATGCGCGCTGCGCTCGCCGGCCACGACGTCTTCATCTCGCGCACCGGCTACACGGGCGAGCGCATCGCCTATGAAATCTTCGTGCATCCGGATGAGTCGGTCGCGCTGTGGCAGGCCCTGCTGGACGCCGGCCGCGACCTGGGCCTGAAGCCGTGCGGGCTGGCTGCGCGCGACAGCTTGCGCATCGAGGCCGGCTTGCCGCTCTACAGCCACGAGTTGGCCGGGCCGCTCAACCTGGCACCTTATCACATCGGCTTCGACAACTTCGTGAAAGCCGGCAAGGCGGCGGACTTCATCGGCAAAGCGGCCTATCTGGAGCGCGCCGCGCGCAACACTGTGAAGATGATCCGCTTTCGGATGAACGAGAAAGGCGTGCGGCCGAGCAAGCTGGGCGATCCGGTGCTCGACAAACGCGGGCGTGTGATCGGCACGGTGACCTCCTGCGCGCCGGACGGGGAAGGCTACCTGCTTGGCATGGCGCTGGTCGAGCAAACTGCCGGCGTCGAGGAGGGTAGCGCAATCTACATCATCGCGCTGCCGGAACGGATGCCCGAGCCGCTCAAGCCGTTCGCGCCGATGGGCAGCCGCGCCCTGATGCCTGAGCCGTCAACTGTGCTTTCTCGTTTCCTCAGCCGCAAGGCGTGAAGCGGATCAAAACGAAAACGCCCCCGGCCGAGAGCTGCCGGAGGCGTGGATGAAAAGTTGCGCCAGCGTAGCCTAGCGCTGCTCACTTGTTGGGCATGAGCGGCTCGAAGGAGAGATATGGCGTGCTTGGCTCTTGATTCGGCACGACGAACTTCGGCGCCTCTTCGCCCTTCGGCCCAAGTTCGCGGATAAAGCGATAGACAGCGCGCAGATCAGACTGGTTAATGGTGCGGTAGTTCATCCAAGGCATGGGCGGACGCCCGTCGCGCGTGCGAAACATCTCAACCCACTTATCCTCGTTCACCTTCTGCACCAACAAGCGGAGGTTCGCGGCGTAGGTTGTGCCCCACGGGCCGCGATAACCGATCTTGCCGCCGGTGAGCCACTCACTCTCTGCCATCTGTCCCCCCGATTGTGCCCAGCCGGGGGTATGACAGTCGTTGCAGCCGCCGACGAGTATAAAGTAGCGGCCTGCCTCATAGGCGGACGGGGCTTGGATGCGCACTTCGGTTGACGCGAGTTCGGCCGGCCTTGCGCTGGCCACTGGCGAGCAGGCGGCAAGCGCGGCGCTGAATAAGGCAAGGCAGCTCAGAAGGTTACTTCGGCGAGTCAAAGGCTTACGGGTGAACATGTTTCTTTCCTCCTCTCGCAAGATTCCTCGGATGCTCCGGACTATGCCCGGAGAAATTCCCCGTTTCGTATTCTGCTGAGGCGCGAGCCATCTATCAGCGGCCCAGCAGTTTTGAGCTACCGATAGCGACTGTCGCGCCGCGCGCCGGCAACCTTCATTTGGCCGAAGCTATAGCATGATTAACAGCAGCCAGGCGCAGGGGAGATGCAGGGGTGGACTCACGATCCAAGACCTCAGATCCACGTTGGCGCGCTGCCTTCTTGCTATACTCAATGCGCAGCATTCACAGACCCGCTCTCTCAGTCAATCACGATGCTCGATCAAACGCTCCTGCCGCTCTCGCTCTATCACAAGGCTAAGCAGCTCGTCTGGGATCCGCGCGACATAGACCTTGCGCAGGATGTCCGCGACTGGCAACGCATGGACGAGCGCGAGCGCGACATCATCGTGCGCCTCTCGGCGCAGTTCCTCGGCGGCGAGGTCGCTGTGACGCACGACCTGACCCCACTGCTGGCAGCCATCCGCCGGCAAGGCGGCCTGCTCGAAGAGGAGATGTTCCTCACTACACAATTGTTCGAGGAGAGCAAGCACGTCGAGTGGTTCGAACGATGGTGGAACGCGATGGGCGCGCCGCAGTCGCCCGCACTCTCCGCGCCGTATCGTCAGCTCTTCGAGGTTGAACTGCCGGCGGCGTTGAGCCGGCTGTTGCACGACGACTCGCCCCGCGCGCAGGTCGAGGCGATGGCCACGTATCACATCATCATCGAGGGTGTGCTGGCCGAGACCGGCTACCACGGTTACGCGCGCGCCCTGCGCGACCACGGCTTGATGCCCGGCACGGTGCGTGGGATGGAGCTGGTGCAGCGCGACGAGGCGCGACACATCGCCTACGGCCTGTATGCGCTGGGACGGTTGCTGCGGGGTGAGCCGGCGCTGTGGGATGCGCTGATGGCCCGACTAAATGCGCTGTTGCCGTTGGCGCTTGACATCGTGAGCGAGACCTTCGCGCCCTACTACGGTGATCACATCCCCTTCGGCCTCGACCCGGCCGAGTTTGTCGCCTATGCCGGCGAGCAATTCGACCACCGCTTGAGCGTGTTGGAGCGCGACCGGTGAACGCGGGCTTCACGCCACCGACAACCTGACCGTCACCCCGTGTCAACGCGCTTCGCCCACCACAGCCAGGATGACCGGCTCGACATACGTCTGCGCGTCCCAGATCAGTGCCTTGATCGCGTTGAGCGCCTCGGCATACCTAGCGTAGGCCTCGACGTCTAGCTGGCTGACCACTGGCACCAGCTCGGTGATGCGCGGGGAAGACATGCCCAGCACGTCGAACTTGGCTGATGCCTGGGCGAAGTTGAGCTGCACCGCCGCAGCGATCATCGGCAGCCCGCTCAGTTTGAAGTTGCCGCCCAGTTGGCGAAAGGCGATTGCATAGCGGATGGCGACGCCGGCCAGCACCTTCTGTGCCCCCTCGGCCAGTTCGCGGTATTGCGCATAGTCCTGCACGAACACGCTGGTGCTGCCGTCGGCGCTCATGTCGCCCAGCGGGATGCCCAGTTGAAGCGCTGCCTTCGCCGACAGGCTGTAAGTCAGCGTCTTGATCTGGGTCAGTTCTTGTACTTTGGTAGGGAGCTTGATCTCGCCGGATCGAATCTTGGCCAGCAGCGATTCGGATGGCGAGAGATCCACGACCGGCGCCGTCTCCAGCGACTTGGTCCTTTCCAGCAGCGCGTAGGCGACATCGGCGCGGGCGATAGGAAGCAATTGACTCATGGTTCACCCCAGAAAATCAGCATCGGTCGAGTCCGGCGATGGTGACTATTGTTGTACACCATTTCGCCGGATTTGTCTGCGCATGTAGCGGTGGGCGCCCGCAATGCGGCTCTATGTTCTACGACGAACGGTGCAGCAACCGTTCGCCAGCGGGGGCTTCGGACACCCCCGGCCGCAACCCCTGCTGCCTACAACAGCATTCCCAGCGATGCCAGCGCGCCGAGGCAGACCGCAGCGGCGAGTAGCAGCAGCGAGCGGTTGATCCGCCGCAGCCAGCCCCATCCTCGCCAACCGGCAACGACGCCGATTGCCATCAGCGCCGTCAACCCCAGGGCGATCGGTGGTAGCAAGAAGAGCGATCGCGACTCGGCGGGCAAGCCGAACAGGAATGAGTAACTCTCCTTCGAGATCAAATCGGCCACCATCGCGCTGACCGTCCACACGAAGTAGGCCAGCACCGCCCCGCAAAGCAGCGTGAGCCATGGGTTGAGTTTGGCCAGCCACGGCAGGCCATGCGTCTCGCGCCTGGTCAGCTTGCGCACCAGCCATGCCAGTGGGATGGTGACCCATGCACTCAGCAGAGTGAGCAGACCCAATCCCAGCGCGGCCAACTCGCGCCGCCCGCGCTCGGAGAGCGCTGTTAGCCGGATCAGCGATGGGGCAGGCACGATCTCGTCCGGCGTAGCGAAGGCCGGCGCGCCGAGCGTTGCCAGGCAATTTGTCCTGTCCGGCTCGGCCTCAGGATCGGCGATGAATGCTGTCACAATGCGGTCCGCACACGGCTCGCTACGGAAGGCGCCGTGGCCGACGTTGGGGAAGACGAAGTGCCGCGCCCGTGACAACGTCGCCGCCACGCGGTCGGCGTTGGCCGGCGGGGTGATTGGATCGAAGCGGCCGGATAGCAGCAGCGCCGGCACATCGCTGTGCACCGGCGCGTTCACGTCGGCCGGCAGCGGGTCTACGCCCCACAACCGGCACAGCTCGGCGAAGTCACGCTGGTCGCGCGCGTTGCGCTGGGCCACCTCCGGCCGCAGGCTGGAATCGTCCACGGTTTGCTCGATCAAGCCGGCGTCCTCGGCGCACATCACGGAGAAATACATGCCGCTGTTCACGGAACGGTCGAAGACGAACAGGCTGCCGAGGTTGCCGGCTGGCGCGTAGTCGCCTTGAGCTGCGCGGGCCATCACGTAGGGCAGAAAGGGCAACAAGTCGGTGGCATAGAGCGCCTGAAAGATGAGACTCTGCAGCGATTCGCCGTCCAGCACAGCGTTATAGCCCTTGCCGGTTTCCAAATCGAACATCAATGTGCGGGCCGGCTGTTGATTCAGGCGCGCTACTGCGTCGAAGAAGTCGCGCTCTAGGTCAGGATAGGCTGCGGCGCAGCGCGGATCGGCGGCGCACGCGTTGAATAGCTCGGTCAGTGCGCGGTCTTCCGAGCGGCCGCTCTCTGGGATGAAGCTGCCCTCGAGCGGCACGACGGCGTCCAGGATTACGCTGCGCAGAATGCCAGGATGATCGCGCATGACGTGCTGTGCCAGTAGCGTGCCATAGGACACGCCGTAGAAGTTGATCTTGTCGTAGCCCAGCGCGCGGGCCAGCGCGGCTACGTCGGCGGCGTTCTCGGCGCTGTCGAAGGCTGATAGGTCGGTGCCTTCACGGACCAGGCGTTGCCGGCACTGTTCGGCAGCTTCCAGTGAGCGCTGGCTCATCTCATCAGGGGTCAAGTTCTGCTCGATCGTGTCAGTGGTCAGCCGGTCGAATTCGTCGCAGGCCAGTGCCGGTCGGGTGTAGCGTGTGCCACGCTGATCGAACAGCACGATGTCACGCCCGGCGCGAATCGGGCTGTTCTTCATCTCACCCAGGTAACTTTCGATGGTGCTGCCACCGGGGCCGCCCTGTGCCATGAACAACGGGTCGGGAAAGATGCCAGGCGAATTGGTGCGCAGCACCACCACGCCCAGCTCGATCTTCGGCCCGAGCGGATCGGCATGGTGCGCCGGCACGGTTAGCCAACCGCAGTCGGTGTTCTCGTCGAATTCCAGCGGTGCTCGCGGCTTGACGGCGACGACGACATCCTCGCATCGCTCGGGTGTGAAGGAGATGCCATCCTGCTGTGCCGTCCACGCGCCCGGTTGCAACGTGCGCGCCGGTGTGTGCGCGCCAAGCGTCGCGACCAGGAAGAAGAGCGCGGCAAGGATGGGTTGGCTCACGCGGCACCGATTGTCAGGCCAAGTTGGTTCAGCCACTTGCGATAGGCGATCGCAGTGCGGTCGCTCTTCAAATGCAGCTCGGCTTGCAGGTCCAACGGCAACAGCTCCGGCCGCTGCGACTGTACGATCGGCGCATCCTGGCCGAAGATGCGATCTTGGAAGGTGACGAATGCCTCGACCGGCGTCTCGTGCCCGTAGTTCATCGCCATCCACATCCACGCGGTGCTGTCCACCAGATCGTGCGGCGTGACCATGAGCTGAATCGCCAAGCGCTGGGCAGATTGCTTGAGCAGATAGGCCGTCAGCGGCCGCAGCGCGCGATACACGTAGGTCACGTAATCGCCGACGCCGGTGCCATAGGGATCGGGCTGGTACACGCGCACCCCGCGCGCGATCACCCCATCGGGGGTGATTTCAGCCTCGTAGTCCATGATCTCCGGGTAGGCCGGATCGCCCAGGATGCCTTCGTGGACAAACGGGAAGTGGCCGACGTCGAGGAAGTTCTCGATCACGCGCGGGCCGCTGGCCTTGACGCGGTATGGGCCGCACAGCACTTTGCGATACGACGGGTCGTCCCATTCGGCAAAAGGCGGCACGTCGTGCTGCGGCTCACCCAGCGAGGCCCACACTAACCCATACTTCACCTGAGCGCGGTACGTCTTGGCGCGGGCTTTTTCGGGCGGCTTCTGGTCAGGGTGCGCCGGGATGTGCGTGCAACGGCCGTCCGGGCCGTAGCGCCAGCCGTGGTAGGGGCAGGCCAGCGTTGCGCCATCGGTCGCGCCGAGCGAGAGGCGTGTGCCGCGATGGATGCATAAGTCCTGCCAAACCATCACGGCATCGCCGCAGCGCCACACGACCAAATCCTCACCCAACAAGCGCACGCCGAGCACCGGCTGCGCGTCGAGCTGTTGCAGCGACGCGACCGGATGCCAATCGTTGAGGAGCACGGGGTCATGAATCATGGCTTTTGCCCAGCGGATTGTAATGGCGGCCGGCAGCGAAGTCACTCCTGCCGTGGCGCGATCGCGGTGAGGCGAATGCTGACCCAGCCGGCGCGCTTCTGGCGACTCAACCGGTTGCGGATGGCCACTTGCCACTCGATCAGCCGCCAGATCAAGCCGTATTTGGCGGTGATCTTCTGGCGGGCCGCCTCACTTGCTGCCGGGTCGTCGAGGATCTTCGCGCGCGCATCCACCCAATCGCCTAGCGGGTCACCGCGGCCGGTGCTGGGCGCAATACGCACGCGATCGTTGTTGCGGATGCGCTTGACCTTGCCGGAGTCGGCCTCGGTGCGGATCAGCAGCGCATCGCCATCGCGCACAAAGCCCACCGGCGTGCGCACCGCAACGCCGTTTTTGCGAAAGGTCTCCAGGGCGAGGAAGCGTTGGCCTTCGAATGGCTGCAAGGGGTCTGCCTGGGTCATCGTTGGCTCAATTACCTATCTGACTATCTACCTGACGAACGACGCCGACAGCGCGATGAACAGTTGCGCGCAGTAATAGGTGGAGAGTACCCAGATGCTGTTGCGCTCGCCTTCGCCGTCGAAGACGAACTTGTTGATGGCGAGCATGAAGTCGGACATGTAGAAGAGCAGTGCGCCGCCCATCGCCAACGATGGCTGCGCCAGCAGGCCCCCGCCGATTTGTACGCCGGAGAAAGCCTGGTGCACCATGAGCGAGATCACCGTCATGTAAAGTAGCACCGGCTGCCGCAGGTTGCCCAGCGACGGGCGCAGGTAGAAATACAGCACCATGCCGATGAGGGCCAGCACGGCAGCGGCCAGAGCGGCGCGGTTGAAGTCGAACGGCGTGCTGCGCGCGAGCTGCGCGTAGGCGAAGGCGGCGATATAGGCGATGTGCGCGAACAAAAAGGCCGCCAACCCGGAGACGAAAAGGCCGGGGCGCTCATCCGAATCAATCAGCAGCCAGTCGCCGACCAACGAGAGCGCCAGGCCGGCGAGGATGAGCGCCGAGTACAGCGGCACATGCATCGGCTGAGTGAACGACAGCGCTGCGATGAAGATCACCAACGCCGTGGACAGCGGCTTCCAGAGCTTGACCTGCCGCTTGTTGCGCGGCGTCTGCGTCTCTGCGCGAAGCAACAGAAAGACGGTGATGATCGGCAAAGGGACGAGCAGTAGCGGCAGGATCATGCGCGATGAGTCTATCACGCGCCGCTCCGGCTATGCTTCCGTGCGCAGCAGCCTGCCCTCGCTCGGTGTGAAGCGCTCGGTCGTGAGGATCACCGCGCTTTGCTCGGCGCCGCCGCGCGTATCGTCTATGGCCTTTCTGTCCTTCGCTTTCGCGTCCAACGTCTTGCGCCACGCACGCAACGTCTCGGCTTCGGCAGCGCTGATCTCGTAGCGCGCGCTGTGAGCGAGGATGTGGTCCACCAGCAGCCGGAGCGCGCGCCAGCGCAACTCAGAGGCGTCGCTGAATCCTTGCCAGCGACCGAACTTCGCCGCTTCGCGCACGAAGGCCTGGGCGGCTTGCGTCTGGAGCGCCGACGACTTGTAGAACAATGCGACGGGGTTGCCGGCGCGCCGTGCCGTCGCCCACTCCAGGCCCACCGGCGCTTGGATGTCGCTGCCGAGGATGAGCACATGCACGTTTGCTTGTGTCACCGCGTCGAGGTCCGGTTCGTGGTCAGCGCCCGGCGTCTGGGTGATCGTCCAGCCCAGCGAGGTAGGGATCTCGGCGATTGCACGCGCCAGCAAGTCGCGCTCGAAGCGCAATTCTGGCGCAGCGGAGACATACAACCTGAGCTTATCCACCATGTCATTTAGATTAGCACAGTTCGCCTCGGCGCTCGGGTGGACGAAGGCACTGCCTTCGCCCACCCAAGATTTGATTTGTCACATCCATATAATGATTGTGATGAACGCCATCGCCACGTTGTTCGTGATGCTGCCCTTCTTGCTCGCCATTTTCCTGGCCAACGTCGCAGAGAAAGAGCGCGGTGTCCGCATCCTCGTCTATCTTTATCTGGTATTTCTGAACGGTCTGGCCGCCGTCATCGGGTTGTTCAGCCTGGCCGGCGCCGAGCTGCTCGCCAGCAAAGTATTCCTCAACGCTCTGCTGCAGCAATACCCGGGGTTGGAGGCGTCGCAACTGCGCGCCGTCCGGTTCGATCTCGCCGGTCTGATCCTCATAGCTGCTGCGTTGCTGGCGATGGTCGTCCTATCGTTGCCGGTGCGCCGGCTCGCGGCGCGCATCCTGCCGATGCAGGCGGACAGCGTGGTGCACGCGACGGCGCTCTCGCTGACGGCGACGGCGCTCGGTATGAACCTCTTCCAGATGGTTGCACTTGCGCCGCTATTGTTCGCCGTGACTGCCACCGAGCAAGGCATTCAGCAGGTCCAGCAAATGGGCGGCGTGTCTTACCTGGACGTGCTGGTGTTCCCGTTGCTCACGCTCGTTGTCGCCGCGTTGCTGGGCGTCGGGCTATACACGCGACGCAGCCAGTCCGAAGTGCTCACGCGTCTGGGCTTTGCGCCGCTGACGCTGCAGGCATTGGGCATTGCCGCCGGGTTCACCGTCGCATTGCTCGGTATGGCGATCCTCACCGAACGCGCCTGGCAGTCGTTGGATCCGGACAGCCTGAAGAAAGTGGGTGGGCTGTCGAAGGCGCTGATGGGCAACTTCACCGGCCTGACCGGCGCGCTCGCCATCGGCGCTGCGGCGGCCATCGGCGAAGAGACCTTTTTCCGCGGCGCATATCAACCGCGCATGGGCATCCCGCTCACCTCGCTGTTGTTCACGTCGTTTCACGTCCAGTACGGCATCACACCGGCTACGCTGCTGGTGCTGGTGATGAGCGTCGTCTTGGGCCTCTTGCGCCAACGCACTTCGCTCACCGTGTGCATCCTGGTGCATTTCCTCTATAACTTCACAACGGTGCTGGTGGCGACGTAGGGCGCGTCGGCATAGGCCTATGGCAACGGCGCGCCAACCAGCTTGTACGCCGCGCCGTTGCGATCCAGCACATACAGTTCGCCGGCCTCGTCCTCGCCGAACGAGCTGATGTTGTAAGGCGTGCGGAAGAGGATGTCGTTCTGCCAGCCACCGCTGCTGTTTGGCCGCAGCGTCCAGATCAATCCGGAGCAAAAGTCGCCGTAGATATAAGTGCCGACCAGCGACGGCAAGGCGGAGCCGCGATAGACGTATCCGCCGGTCACCGAGCAGCCGCCTTCACGATGCGCGTATTGATGGATCGGATCGGTGAGCGCCAGCGTTCCCGGGTCGCCGGTATAGGGCGCGAAGCCCTCGCGGAATTTCCAGCCATAGTTCTGTCCGCCCTGGCTGGCAGGTTGGAAGTTGATCTCCTCGAAGGCGTTCTGGCCGACGTCAGCGATGAATAAGTCGCCCGTGGCGCGGTCAAAGCTGAACCGCCAGGGGTTGCGCAGGCCGGATGCCCAGATCTCCGGGCGCGCGCCATCGCCAAAGCTCGGATTGTCGGCGGGCACGCGATACGGCTGCGCCGCCGAGGATTGCGACACATCAATCCGCAGCATCTTGCCGAGCAGGGAGCGCGCGTCCTGCGCGAAGTTCTGCGGGTCGCCGGCGGCGCCGCCATCCCCCATACCGATATAGAGCATGCCATCTGGGCCGAACAGGATCTGGCCCCCGTTGTGGTTGGCGTAGGGCTGCTCGATGCGCATCACGACCCACTCACTGGACGGATCGGCAGTGAGGCCGTCGGCGTTCGCGATGAAGCCGGAGATCATCGTGTCGCCGCCGTTGTCGGTGTAATTGACGAAAAGGCGGCGCGACTGCGCGAAGTCCGGGCTGAAGGCGATGCTGAGCAACCCTTGCTCGTTCCCGCGGTCGCCGACGCGATCGGTCAGGTCGAGGAGGGGCGTGGGGAGCAATTGCCCATCGCGCCACACGCGCACGCGACCAGGCTGCTCGGTAATGTAGAGCGTTCCACTGCCATCGCCGGCGTGCGTCAGATAGGTTGGCTTGTCTAGCCCCTCGGCGATCATCTGCAGCGCCGGTTGGGCGTTTCGATGAACCTCAAGATCAGCCGATGGCTCAATGGTCGCCGGCTCTGCCGACGGTGAGCCGGGCCGCGCCTCTGTTGGCGCGGGCGCGGGCGCCCCGGCCGGCGCGGTCACGACGACTGCGGTTGGCGCCGGAACCGACGCCGGGGCGTTCGTGCCTCCGCACGCCTGAAGCAACAATGCGATGCCGATCCCCATGCTTGTCCCAGCCAACGTCCCAATCCGACGATTAGTTCGTTTGTTCAACCTGTTCGTTCCCATCGAATGCCCTCCCAACCAGCGTGTTCCGAAAACTCGTCTCATGCGTTGCATGTGTCTTCTCGGATGGCTTACCGAGCAGGATGATAGTAGGAGCGAATGAGAAGAAGCCGAGATGCAGATGTGACGCGCCGTGATATAAAAGCGCGCATGTCAACGGAGACCCGCGTCGCATATCAGGGCGAGCCGGGCGCCTACAGCGAGCAGGCGATCTTCGATTTCTTCGGCGCATCCGCGCAGCCAATCCCCTGCCCATCGTTCGACGATGTTTTCGAGCAAGTGGCGCAGGCGGCATGCGACTACGGCGTGGTGCCGGTGGAGAACTCGTTGGGCGGCAGCGTGCACCGCAACTACGACCTGTTTATGCGCCACGCGCTGCATCTTGTGGGCGAGGTCGTGGTGCGCATTCGATGGTATCTCTATGCGTTACCCGGCCGGCAGCTCGGCGACATCAAGCGCGTCATCTCGCACTGGCAAGCGCTGGCGCAGTGTGAGCGAACGTTGTCGGCGTTGCTCCCCGGCGCCGAGCGTGAGCCGGTGTATGACACCGCCGGGAGCGTGAAGATGCTGGCCGAGTCGCAGCGCCGCGATACGGCTGCGATCGCCGGCCGACGCGCGCAGGCGCTCTATGGCCTGCCGATTTTGCGCGAAGGCATCGAGGACGATCCAACCAATTACACGCGGTTCGTGGTGATCTCGTGCACCCCCGACCTGCCGCTCGCTGCGCAGGTCGAGGCCGCAAACCAACGCAAGTTCAAGACCTCCATCGTCTTTGCTATGCGCAATCAGCCGGGCGCGCTCTTCCGCGCGCTGGCTGCCTTTGCGCTGCGCGATATTGACCTGACCAAAATCGAGTCGCGCCCGCTGCAGGGGTCGCCCTGGGAGTATCTGTTCTATCTCGACTTCGCCGGCCACGCCGAAGAGGGGCACTGCCGGCGCGCGCTCGATCATTTGCGCGAACTGGCCACGGTGCTGCGTGTGCTGGGCAGCTACCCGCGGGCTAAAATGCCCGAGTGAATAAAACAGAGACCGGGTTGCTCAAGAAAAGCCGGCTTTCTCGCGGGGACTTTCTGACAAGGAGGTGATCAAGATGAAGATGATTCTTGCAGTGGTGCAGGCCGACGACGCGTCCAAGGTCACTCAGGCGTTGATCGAAGCCGGTCATCGTGTGACGCGCATCGCCACGCAAGGCGCATGGCTGCGCCGGGAGAACGCCACCTTGCTGCTCGGCGTGAACGACGAACAGGTGGATGACGTGCTTCGCATCCTGCAACAGACCGCGCGTCGTCGCACATCCTACATTAGCGTGCCGCGCGAAGTGCCCGGTGCGTTGAACGCCCAGGTCATTGACGTGGAAGTCGGCGGCGCGACGGTCTTTGTGCTCAACGTCGAGCGGTTCGAGCACATTTGACGACAGATAACCGGAGCTGTGATCGGTGTCCCGTACTCAAACATCAAACATTCGCTGCTCGCTCCAGCCGGTCATACTCTTCCTGCAGGCGCAGCGGCAGGCGGTGCACTGCCGATGACGGCGCGCGCAGGTTGAAGTGGAAGATGTCGCGATTGATCTCTTCGACGTCGCGTTCGAACTTTGCACGCGCGCGTTCCCATTCGCGCTCGATGTGGCTGCGCTCGCTTGCATGCGTGGCCTGCGCCAGCCGAAGACGCCGCCAGGCATAGGCGCGGTAGAGCGCGCCGCGCGCTGCGGCGAGCTTCTCGCGCAACGCTTTGTCCTCCTCGATCCACGCCGGCAGGAAGTCATTCGACTTGAGCAGATGCATCACCAGGCGTTCGTCTTCCGGCACGCCATCGTCTTCGCTCAGATCGAGCCGTCCCTTTTGCGGCAGGTTGTCGAACTGGCCTGCCTCGCGCGCTTCCTTTAACTTCTGCTCGATCAACCGGCCGAGGTTCATGGTTGCATTGTAAAACCTTGCATCGCGCAAATCCGGCCGCAGTGATAAACTGGTTAACGCTCAGCGCTATCACTACGCGAGCCGAGAATGCGATTTCGAATGTGAGGGTCGAGTGACAGAACGAAGTCTAGCCGCCGAAGAGCCGCCCGATCACGCTAATGGATCGGGCCATCGCAAGCGTCGGCGGCCTGTCCACAGCCACAAGGTCACTATTGGCGACATCGCCCGACACGCCGGCGTATCGAAGACGGCTGTTTCATTCGCCTTCAACAAGCCCGGCCGGTTGTCGGCCGAGACCACGCGCCATATCCTCGACGTGGCCCGTGAGCTGGGATATACGCCCAATCCGGTTGCCCGCAGCCTAAACACGCGCCGCACCCACGCGCTGGGCGTGATCGTGCCGCAGGATATCCCCACCGTGCTGAGCAACCCCTTCTTCGCCGAGCTGATGAGCGGGATCGGCGAGGTGTGCAAAGTTGAAGGGATGTCGCTGGTGATCGTGCCGCCGATGCGCGGTTCGCTGGTAGAGGCGACCTATGCGGCTTTGGTAGACGGCTGCATCGTCACCGGCCTGAGCGCCGAAGACAAAGCAGTTCGCGCATTGCGCATGCGCCGCATCCCATTCGTCATGCTGGACGCGGATGCGCCGGATGACATCGCGTCAGTTCAGGTGGACGATTATTGCGGCGCTTATCTGGCCATGAAGCACGTGCTCGACCTGGAACACCGACGCATTGCTATAGCCACGTTCGAGCTGTTCACTGGCCGCGTCGAGGACTACACCGGCACGCTGCGGCATCGCTTCTCGGGCTATCGGGCGGCGCTGGCCGAAGTCGGCATGTCGCTGTGCTCCCCTCGCATCCACGTCATCGAGTGCTCCTGTGACGTAGCAGGCGGCAAACGCGCCTTTCAGCTTTTGACGAAGCTGCGACCGTATCCCACTGCCGTCATCGCGTTGAGCGACGTGATCGCATTCGGCGTGATCGAAGCGGCGCACTGCGCAGGCGTGCGCGTGCCGGAGGATCTGTCGGTTGTGGGTTTCGACGACATCGAGGCCAGTCATCTGCTGCGGCCAGCGCTCACCACGGTGCGTCAGCCGACGCGCGAAAAGGGCCGCCAGGCTGCCGAAATGTTCATCCAGATGCTGCACGCCGAGGGGCCGGCCAAGCCTCGGCACGTCATGCTGCCGGTGGAGCTGATCGTGCGCGAGAGCAGCGCCCGCGCCGCGAGGTGAAAGCTGAATGCGCTATCGCGTCGTCGCCGATCACGTTCGCTCGCGCGAAGAGCCGATTCGCTTTGAGCGAGGCGAGTCCATCCTGGTTGAGCAGCCGGATGTGCGATATCCCGGCTGGTGGTGGTGCACCGACCGGCGCGGCCGCAGCGGCCGGGTGCACGAGAGTTACTTCGAGGAAGAGGACTACCGCTTCGTGGCGCGCGAAGACTACGACGCACGCGAGCTAACCGTGTGCGCCGGCGAAGTCGTGGAAGCGCTCGACGTGCGGAGCGGTTGGGCGCTTTGCCGCAATAGCACTGGTGAAACCGGTTGGGTGCCGCTGGCCAAGCTGGTGCCGGTCGCCAGTTGTTAGCAGTCGGCTGCCGGCCATGAATCCCGCTTATGCGCACAGCGCTGCCACTAGCACGTCGAGCGCGGTCACGTCGTCCATACGCCCGGTCTTGATGGCAAAGTCAGCTTCCAATAGCGCGGCGTGCGCTTGCTCCAGCTCGCTCAGCGAAAAGCGGCCGGCCTGTTGGGACGCCTTCTTCGCCACGAACGGATGCACGCCGACCACGCGCGCCAGTTGCTCTGGGCTGAGATCTGCGTTCTCCTTCGCCTGGATGAGCAGGCGCGTTTGCCGGGCAATGTGGGCGAGCACAACCAACGGCGATTCGCCGCGCGCCAGCAGGCCGCGCATGGCGCGATAGGCTGCCTCGGCATCACGCACGCCCATCGCATCAACGAACTTGAAAATATCGGCCACGTCTTCGTCCTGCACTAACAACTCGACATCTCGGCTTTCGATGCGCCGGCCTAGGGCGTAGCTCACCAGCTTGTTCAGCTCGTTGTCCAGCTTGAGCAAATAGGCCCGGCTGTCGGATTCAAAATGATCGCGGTCGTTGGCGTTGCCGCGATTGATCTTGAGCGCGAGCAACTGCGCCGCCTGGGAGGAGATGTCTCCGCCCTTCGACTTCGTCCGCTCGATGATCCATTGCGCTGGGTCAGATGGCAGCTCGTACCGTTTGACGATGCCGCTGCTGGTTTTGTCGGTTGCCAGTTTGACGAGCGGATGCGCGTCTTCCAGCGTGGTGTCTTCGGCGAATACCAGGCGCGTGGTCTCCGGCATGGCCGGCAGATAGCCGAGCAGCGCCTGAAGCGGGCCGGCAGTTTCCCCCGACTTGGCCCTGGCTTTCGACGCGCCGAGGCCGGCCAGCCAGCCGTATGCGATGACCAGGCGCTTGTCAGTGAGGAAGGGCATCGTATCGCAAGCTGCAATCAGGTCGCGCAACGGTGCGCCGCGTTCGATCACCGTGGTGTTGAGCGACGCCATCTCCGGTTCGCCCAGCTTCGCCTTCATGTGGGCGATTTCCTCATCGCGCGCCAAGGTGTTCGGGCCGTGGAAGAGATACCACATGGTGGTGCTTGAGTAAGCGCATGAGCATATTAGCACGTTGGCGCGTTGGCAGCCAGGTAGCCGTGCGCTACATACCACTGATGCGTGCGGGCAATGGTCTCGGCGATGGGTCGCGCTGTCAGCCCTAGTTCGCGCCGTGCTTTGCCTGGGTCGAACCAGAATGTCTCGGCGGCGAAGCGCACCTGCTCGCTGCTGACCGGCAGCTTCCAGCCCAGTCGGCGATGCAAGAGATCAACCGGCGAGGCGGCCGCTTTGAGAAGGACAGAGGGCAACACCAGGCGCGGCCGAGGCCGACCCACCACGTCGGCTACGATGTCGAACAGTTGTCGGTAAGTGAGATTCTCGCCGGTCAGGACGTAACGTTCACCTGTAGAGCCGCGCTCGGCGGCGGCGATATGCCCGGCGCACACGTCGGCGACATCCACGACGCTCACGCCGCCGGGCGGGACGAAGGGAATAGTGCGCCGCGCCGCTTCGACGATCAGGCTGCTGCTGATGAGGTTCACGTCGCGTGGGCCGAACACCACTGCCGGATTGACGATGATCACGTCCAACCCGCGCGCGATGAATTCGCGACACACCTGCTCGGCCAGGTGCTTGCTGTAGCCGTAGGGGAACTCGTGCGGCTGCAGGTTGAACTGCGCGCGTTCGTCGAGCATTTGGCCGAACGGCGGCCGGCCGAGCGAGGCGCAACTGCTGGTGAACACGACGCGTCGCACGCCGGCATCCAGCGCCGCCCGGAGCACGTTGCGCGTGCCGTCCACGTTCACCCGCATCATTCTGCCAGCGTCGCTGCGCCAGTAATCGGCGATAGCTGCCACGTGAAAGACGACATCCACGCTGGCCATTGCCGCGCCGAGCGACGCCGGTTCGGTCACATCGCCGATGGCCGATTCATAGCGCAAGCCGGCCAGTGCTTTGAGTGAAGAAGATGGCCGGTGCAGCGCGCGTACTGCCCAGCCGTGCTGGGTCAACGCTTCGACGAGATTGGCGCCGATGAAGCCGGTTGCGCCGGTGACAAGTGCAAGCATAGCACTGCGAAAGTCTACAGGACCGGCGCAGTGCACACCTGTTACGATTCGTTCCCATGGATTTATCACTGCTGTTCAAAGCGCTCATCATGGGCATCGTCGAGGGCCTCACCGAATTCCTCCCCATTTCTTCCACTGGCCACCTCATCGTCGTCGGCAAGTTGATCGGGTTCCCCGAAGCGGTCGCTGCAACATTCGAAATCTTCATCCAACTCGGCGCCATCCTGGCTGTCGTCGTTTACTTCGCGCGCGACTTACTCGACCTGTCGCGACGCGCGACGCGCGACCAGCGTGCGCAACGCTTGCTGTTCAACGTGGCGATCGCATTCATTCCGGCAGCGGTCGTCGGCGTGCTGCTCAGCCGCTCCATCAAAGATAACCTGTTTAACCCGATCACGGTCGCCTTTGCGCTCATCGCCGGAGGCGTCATCATGTTGATCGTGGAGTGGCGGCCGCGTCAGGCAGCGACGCATCGAGTCGAAGACGCGCATTGGCGACAGGCGCTCACCGTCGGTCTCGCGCAGATCGTCTCGCTTTGGCCGGGCTTCTCGCGATCGGCGTCCACCATCATTGGTGGTTTGCTGGCCGGCATGGATCGGCCTACTGCATTGCGATTTTCGTTCTATCTCTCCATCCCCACTATGCTGGCCGCGACCGTGTTCGACTTCGTGCGCAACCTGGATGCCATCCATCCGACCGAGCTGCCGGCGTTTGCCGTCGGATTGATCGCTGCTTTCCTCGTCGCGCTCGTCGTCATTAAGCTCTTTCTCAGCTACGTTGCCCAGCACGATCTGAAACCCTTTGCCTGGTATCGCATCGTCGTGGGAGTCATTCTGCTGGGACTGGCCGCCGCCGGCTTCTTCGGGTGACGTTGCGTTGGACGAATGTCATATCTACCTGTGACAAAACGTCACTGACGGGTTGGGTGGCTCGTGATATATTCCGCACCGGTCCGAGACCGCCTCAGCACATCCATGCGCATTCTGGCAGGGTCTCGTGTTCGAAGCGGTCAGACAGCGTCCGAGCATAGCTCGGCGAGTCGCCAAAGTCGCACAGCGCAAATGGCTTTGAAGGAGTGTCAATGGCAGAGACAATGGAACCGAAGGGATCACCGGCTTCTCAGGCCGCTGAAGAAGCCGCAGCCGCAGCTCGACAGGCGGCTGAAGATATTAGGGCTGCAACCGAACAAGCAGGTCAGGCTGCCAAACGTGCAGTGGACGACTCGGCAAAGCAGGTGAAACAATCCGTAGACGCCGCGAAACCAGCGACGCCGGCAGCCGCAGCCAAGCCTGCAGCAGCAAGCGCGGCACCGAAACCGGCAGCCGCTGCTGCAAAAGAGAAGGAAGCAGAAGCGCCAGTTGCTCCATCGAAAGGCGTGACGCGGCGTGAGTTCCTTAATTACGTGTGGGGAGCGTCCATGGCGCTCTTCCTGGCGCAATTTGCCGGCATCACGTTCTTTTTCGCTATGCCGCGCTTTCGGGCCGGCGAATTCGGCGGCAAGATCACCGTGCGCGCCGATGAGTTCCCGCAGCCTAATGAGACGCCGATCTCGAACAACGCCGGCAAGTTCTGGCTGGTGCATACCGATGCCGGCATCAACACGCTATACAAAATCTGCACCCATCTGGGCTGCATCTTCCCGTGGAGCGACGCAGCAAAGATTTTCGCTTGCCCTTGTCACGGTTCGCAGTTCCAGCTCGATGGCACCTACATCGCCGGACCCGCGCCACGTGATTTGGATCGCTTTACCTTCGAGGTGCTTGACGCCAGCGGCAATATCATCGCCACGTCCACGGACGGCCAACCCATCCCGATGCCGCCAGGCGCCGACACCGTGGTCGTCAACACCGGGCAGAAAATCCTGGGCAAGTCACATTTCTGAGATTAACGGACCGAGATTGTGTTGTGCATCTGATGAGGAGGTAAAAACCCGATATGGCTATTGTTGGACAGAAACTGGTCAAGCAGATTCAAGCCACCGGCCTGAAAGCGACGATAGCGCAACGCTTCGATGACGCGTTCACCCGTTTCACGGCAGGCTTGTCGTGGAACGACGTGCGCGGCGTCTTGCGCGGCGACCCGCCGGCCAAACCGAACCCGCGTGTGAAACCGCACACCGAAGGGTTCTGGTTCCACATTCGCCCGACGTTCTATCACGAAGCCGTCACCACGCTTTATCCCACCTTCCGCCTGGGCCTGCTTTCGGCGCTGTTCTTCACGTTCGAGATCATCACCGGCATCTTCCTGATGATCTTCTACACGCCGTCGCCAGCCTATGCCTACGGCAACATGCTCGATATCCTGACCAATGTGCCGTTTGGCAAGTTTGTGCGCGACCTGCATCGCCTGGGCGCGGAGGGCATGGTGATCATCGTGACGCTCCACATGGCGCGCACCTTCATTACCGGCTCATATAAGAAGCCGCGCCAGTTCACCTGGTTCACCGGCGTGGTGCTGCTCGTCGTCACGCTGTTCCTGTCGTTCAGCGGCTATCTGCTGCCATGGGACCAGCTCGCGTTCTGGGCAGTGACGATCGGCACCTCGATGGCCGATGCTGTGCCCGGCGTTGGCCCGCAGCTCAACCTGCTGCTCCGTGGCGCGCCCGACATCGGCGCCGGCGGATTGCTGCGCTTCTATCTCTTCCACGTCGTGCTGTTCCCACTGATCGGCGTGATCTTCGTCGCGGTGCATTACTACAAGGTCGTGCGTTTTGGCATCAGCCTGCCGCCGGAGATGGAGGCCATCGGAGAGGACACCGCCCGCAAGGTGCCCCCGGAGAAGCGCGTGAACTTCTTGCCGGATATCCTCACCAACGAGCTGATGTACGCCGGCGTGGCGTTTGCTGTCCTGGCCATCTCCTGCGCAACGTGGTACGCTGCCCCGCTAGAGCATCACGCTGATCCGCTGGTGACGCCGAATCACACCGTGGCGCCGTGGTACTTCTACTGGTTGCAGGGTCTGCTCAAGATCCCGCACATGATTCCGCTCCTACCCGGCGGCATTGCCGGCGAGGTGGATCGCTTCTTCGCCAACGTCTTTGGCCTGACGCCGAAGGTGTTCTGGGGCGTGATCGTTGGCCCGCTGCTGTTTGCCTTGTTGTTCGTCGTGCCTTACATTGACCCGAACCCCAGCCGCCGCTACGGCGATCGAAAGGTCATGCTCACCTTCGGCGCGATTTTCGCCGCTGTGATCATTTACCTGTCGCTGGCCGGCATTCCTACCGGCGTGCCGATCACCGGTTTCGGCTACGTGGGCGGCGACCCGGCGTCAGAAGTGGGACAAGCTTTCATCCCCGACGAAGGCGTTGGCCCGGTGCGCCAATTGCCATATGAGCAGTATGCCGTCGGCAAGTTCCCGATCAATGCACAGCCGAACACCGGTTCGGCAGGGCTCGACCGGCTGATCCGCGACATCCACAACGACATGGAGGCGCGCAAAGCGCGGCCCGACCCATTGGGCAAGACGCTCTCTGCTGATGCGACTGGCTCGCTGGAAGTGAAAGAGATCCAGGCGAACCTCAAGCAGGTAATCATCACTGTGGACTACACCGATGTGAACGGCGCCCCGGCGCAATTCAAGAAGTACACCTTCCTGCATGCCCAGTCAGGTTACGTTTCTGAATAAGGATGGCTTTGATGAGCATCTTCAAGAAGATCATCACCTTTCGTCCCAGCTTCACCGTACGCATCCTGACCGGCCTGATCAGCATGCTCATCTTGCTTAGCGTATGCACGTTCATCGGCCTGGCCGACCAGACTCGCTTGAATGTGCGTGCTGCTGAATTCGATGCCCGCTCGATCGAGGCAGGTGCCAAGGTGTACTTCGAGCAATGCGCGCGGTGCCACGGCGTGAAGGGTGAAGGCGTCGAGGGCTTGGGGCCGGCGCTGGCCAGCGAGCAGTTCGTCGGGCGGATCGAACTCGTCCGCGACGGCATGCAACTGCAGACGGTCAAGGTGGTCAAGCCCAGCACGCGCATGGAACAGATCGGCTGGACCGGCACGCTTCAGGATTACATCCTTGGCGTGACAGCGTCGGGCATCCCGGTTAAGACCAGCAACGTCTGGGACGTCAATCACCCGACGTTCAGCGAGCGATTCGGAGGGCCGCTGCGTGACGACCAGATTCGCAACGTTACCAACTTCATTGTGAACTACGGGCTGAACCCGCTGCCGGACGACCAGGCGCTACTGCCGCCCGCCCCTGGCGAAGGCATGGCGCCACGGCCGACGCCCGTGCCGCTCACCCCTCAGCAGGAAGCCGGACGCGAGGTCTATCTGGCCAAAGGCTGCACGGCCTGCCACGCCATCCGCGGCGTCGGCGCGCAAGGCGCCATCGGCCCGAACCTCACGCGCATCGGCGCCGTTTCGGAAGAGCGCATCGCCAGCGATAGCTATAAGACCAACCTGAAGGATCAACCGCCTGCCACCACCGGCGCCGAGTACATCCGCCAATCCATCCTGCACCCGAACGCCTACGTCGTGGCGCAGTGTCCGCAAGGCCCTTGCCCGGCCGGCGTGATGCCGCAGAACTACGAGCAGCAGTTGACGCCGGAAGAGCTGGACAACCTGGTGGACTATCTGAATTCCCTCAAGTAGCTGTTGCGAGTTTCGTATGAAGGGCGGGTCGAGTGGCCCGCCCTTTTCTTTTGCGTCTCGGATAATGGGCAGACCATGTCGCTGTTTCGCTCCGGCGCTTTGTTGCGCGTCACGATCGGGCTAATGCTGGCGCAGAGCCTGGCGCAGGCCGCTCACTCCACCGCTGTCACGGTGAATACGCTCGCCGCCGTGCAATTGAGCGGCCAGAAAGCGCTGGCCGGCCTGGCCGGCATGGCGGTCCTCGGCGGTTCGGCGCTGGCCGCTTATCCGGCCGGCTACTTGATGGCGCGCCTGGGCCGGCGCTATGGTCTGGTGCTGGGCGCGGTCACAGCATCGTTGGGCGCAGGCCTGGCCGGCTTCGGCATCGTGCGCGCCAGCTTCTTCGCCTTCCTGTGGGGGCTGTTCGTGGTGGGGATGGGGCGCGCCGCGCTCGACCAGAGCCGCTTCGCCGCCGCAGAAGTCATGCCGCAGGAACGCCGCGCGCGCGTGATGAGCCTGGTGATCTGGGGGGCGACAGTCGGCGCGGTGTCGGGGCCGCTGCTGGCCGCGCCGGCGGGCAACTGGGCGCTTTCGTTCGGCATGAACACCTACGCCGGCCCGCTGCTGCTCACCGCTGCCGGCTATGCGGTGGTTGCTGTGGTGCTGTTCGTCGTGCTTGCCGTGGACTGGCAGGCGCTGGTGAACCGTGCCTCTGAGCCGGCGACGCGCGCGACACCGACGCCACCAATGACCCCCCGCTCCCATCAGCGTTCTTTTCGCGAGGCCCTGCGCCAGCCCGCGGTGTTCGCTGCGCTGGTCGCGATGGCGTGTGGTCAGGCTGCGATGGTGCTCCTCATGGCCAGCGTGAGCGTGCACATGAGCGACCACGGCCACGACCTGGGCGACATCTCGGCCGTCATCAGCATCCACGTGCTGGGCATGTTCGCCTTCTCGCCGCTGGTGGGCCAGTTAGCAGACCGGTGGGGACGGCGCGCGGTGATCGTTGCGGGCGCGCTCGTGCTGATGGCCGGTTGCGTGATCGCGCCGTTGTCGCTCGACACGCCGTGGATCGCACTCGGGCAGTTCTTTGTTGGACTAGGATGGAGCGGGTGCTACGTGGGCGGCTCGGCCTTGCTGGCCGATGCGCTGGGCGCTGCCGAACGCGCCCGGCTGCAAGGCGCCAACGACGCCATCGTCAACGTCGCCTCGGCTGCCGGCAGCCTGGGCAGCGGTCTGTTACTGGCAGCGGCGGGGTTCACCGTGCTGTCAGCTGTCGGCTTTGCCGTGGCGCTGCTGCCGTTGTTGGGGGTGAGCTTCACATCGTCGAGGCGAGCGCCTGATGCGCTCCGCACGCATTAGGCGTTGCCATCCGCCGTCTCATACAATCGCGCACTATGCACGACATCTGCGACCTGCGTTCCTATCTCGACTTGCTCGACCGGCACGGCCAATTGATACGCATTACCAAGCCGGTCAACATCATCCACGAAGCCGCCGACATCGGCGCCACCTGCGAGCGGGTGGGCGGGCCGGCGCCTTTGTTCGAGTCCATCTACGAAAACGGCCCCGCAACAGGCTCAGATCAACCTGCTGCCACTTCGGAGCAAGTGTTCAAAGGCTGGCGGCTGTTCAGCAGCGCTGTGGCCAATCAAGCGCGCGTGGCGTTGGCGCTGGGCTGCGAGCAGCATGAGGTGACGGCGACCATGGCGCACGCGCTTGAGCCGGCCAACGCCATCCCGCCGGTTTGCGTGGCCGATGCGCCGTGGAAGAAGAACCTCATCACCGACCCGGATGTGATTGACGTCCGCCGCTTGCCCATCCCCAAACACGCGGTGGGCGATGGCGGGCGCTTCATCACCGGCGGTGTCGTCGTCAGCAAGCATCCCGAGACGGGCGTGGGCAACCTGGGCTACAACCGCATGGAGATCCTCGGCCCGCGCACCTTCGGCATGAACATCAATCAGTGGCGCGACGTGCAGCGTGCGCATGCCGCCGCCGAGGCGCAAGGCAAGCCGCTCGGCATCGCCGTCGCCATCGGCCTGGATCCGGCGCTGATGATCGCCGCCGGCTGCAAGTATGAAGGCGACGAGAACAACATCGCCGGCGCGATCCGCGGCCGGCCGGTCGAGGTGACGCGCGGCGTCACGGTGGATGTGGATACGATCCCCGCGCATGCCGAACTGGTGCTGGAAGGGCACGTGCTGCCCGGACTGCGCCGCAGCGAAGGCCCGTTGGCCGAGTTCCACGGCTACTACGGCGAGCCGTGGGAATCGCCGGTGTTTGAGGTGACGGCGATCGGCCATCGCGATGATCCCATCTTCCAGACCATCGTGCCCGGCTGGAACGAGCACATCTACATCGGCAATGTGCTGCCGCGCGAGCCGTTGCTCATGCGCTTCGTCCGCCATGCCAGCAAGAACGCGCGCGCAGTGCACATCCCGCCCTACACCAACGGCTTCCTGGTGGTTGTGCAGCTCGACAAGAAGACGAACATGGGCGAGCCGCGCAATGTGGCGCTGGCGGCCTTCGCCGCGCACCCGAACTTCCGCGTGTGCGTGGTGGTCGAGGGCGATGTGAACATCTATGATCCCAGCGATTTGCTCTGGGCGCTGACGACGCGGGTGGACTGGGGACAGGACGTGTTCACCGTGCCGCGCGCGCAAGGGCACGAGATGGATCCGGCCAACGATAGCAAGGGCATCGGCACGAAGATCGGCATTGACGCGACCTTCGACAAGGGCCGCCGACCCTATGGCCGGCGCGTGAGTTACCCGATGGTGGAACTGGCGAAGTATCTGGCGGAATAGCCCTAGCGCTACGACTCGGTGGGCAAAGCGAATCCGTGGGGCAAGATACGGGTGGGCACAGGCACTGCCTGCGCCCACCTTCTAACAATAGATGCACCTGTACGTCAAGTATCGGATCTCAACATGGTAGAATTTTGCCCGGCACGAAGCCGGAAATATCACATCATGCGCTTCGATGGTTGAGGCCTGTTCCGCTTGCGGAATCCAAAAACCGCGTGAGAGGCGCAGAGGAATCAAAGGAGAAAACCGCATATGCCTGTCGTCCCCATGAAGGCACTACTCGAAACGGGGGTGCACTTCGGCCATCGCACGAAGCGATGGAATCCCAAGATGAAGCCGTATATCTTCACGGAGAGAAACGGTGTTCACATCATTGACCTGCAACAAACGATCGTCGCTGTTGACGAAGCAGCGGCGCTCATTCGCGACATTATCGCGCGTGGCGGCGCAGTCCTCTTCATCGGCACCAAGCGCCAGGCGCAAGAGCCGATCATGACTCAGGCGCAGCGCGCCGGCCAGCCTTACATTACCGAACGCTTCCTCGGCGGCACGCTGACTAACTGGCGCACCATCAAATCGCGCCTGGATCGCCTGGCCGAGCTGGAAGCAATGCAAGAGCGTGGCGAGCTGGAGCGCTTCACCAAGAAGGAAGCGTTGCTGATGACGCGCGAGATCGAACGGTTGAACCGGCGCATGGGCGGCATCAAAAACATGCGCCGCTTGCCCGATGCGCTGTTCATCGTAGATGTCGGTCGTGAGGCTAATGCGATCAAGGAGGCCAACCGGCTCGGCATCCCCGTCATCGCAATGGTGGATACGAATTGCGACCCCGATGGCGTGGACTACGTCATCCCCTCGAACGATGACGCGATCCGCGCGATCAAGTTGATCGTCGAGGCGATGGCCAATGCAGCGCTGGAAGGCCTGGCGCTGCGCAAGGGTGCGGACGAGATCGAGGCTGTTACCGGCGTCGAGGAGAAGGTCGCGGCCAGCGAAGAAGCGCGCGCAGGTGAATTCGCGCTGGACGAAGAGATGTTGTTGCGCTCGTTCGCCCCTGACCTGGAAGAAGACGAGGAGTGAAGCCTGGAGTGAACGAAGATGGCAATCACAGCAGAGATGGTGAAACAACTGCGCGAACAGACCGGCGCAGGCATGATGGATAGCAAGAAAGCCCTCGAGCAATTCGACGGCGACATGGAGAAGGCGGCTGCCTGGTTGAAGGAGAAAGGCCTGGCCACTGCAGCGAAGAAGGCATCGCGCGAAGCTAAAGAGGGGATGATCGAGGTGTACTCGCACATGGGCGGCCGGCTGGCCGTGATGGTCGAGGTGAACTGCGAGACGGACTTCGTGGCGCGCATGCCGGAGTTCCGCGAGCTGGCGCACGACCTGGCGCTACAAATCGCATCGGCCGCGCCGGCCTATTTGAAGAAGGAAGACGTGCCGGCCGAGGTCATCGCGGCGCAAACGGCCAGATTCAAGGAGGACGCGATTGCCGAGGGTAAGAAGCCCGAGATCGCCGAGCGCATCGCCGCCGGGCGCATGGAGAAGTTCTATCAAGACCATGTGCTGATGGAGCAGGCTTTCGTCAAAGATGATAAGGTCAAAGTCAAAGACCTGGTCACCGCCACAATCGCGAAATGTGGCGAAAACATCCAAGTGCGAAGGTTCGTCCGGTATCAGCTCGGCGAAGAGAGCTGAACGATGGAAAAAGGGCATTTCAAATGCCCTTTTTATTTGCAACGCGGCCGGCGCGCTCGATGCGCGGGGGCCGATGTGAAAGGAGGCAAGCGCTATGAATGTCCCCAAATATAAACGCGTATTGTTGAAAATCGGCGGTGAAGCCTTCGCCGGGCCAGGTGGCATGGGCATCGTGCCGCAATTGGCCGAGGAAGTTGCGGCTAAAGTCCGCGCCGTGCGTCAACTCGGTGTACAAGTGGTGATCGTGCTCGGGGCGGGCAATTTCTGGCGCGGCAAGGACGGCATCGCCCACGGCATGGACCGCACTACGGCCGATCACATTGGTATGCTCGCTACTGTCATGAACTCGCTTGCCCTGCGCGACGCGTTCGAACGGCTAGGTATGGAAGCGCGGGTGCAGACGGCGATCGAGATCCGTTCTGTAGCCGAGCCTTACATCCGTCTGCGCGCCATCCGGCACCTGGAGAAAGGACGCGTGGTGATCATCGGCGCCGGCACCGGCAATCCCTACTTCACGACTGACACCGCCGGTGCACTCCGCGCTGCCGAGACCAACTGCGACATTCTCATTAAGGCCACTAAGGTAGACGGCGTTTACAGCGCCGATCCCCGTAAGGACGAGGGGGCGCAACGCTACGAATCCATAACCTATCTTGAAGCACTGAACCAAAAGGTTGGCGTGATGGATAGCACCGCCTTAACGTTATGTATGGATAACGACTTGCCCATCCTTGTCCTCAACCTCTGGCAGCCCAACAGCCTGGAGCGCGCCGTTCTAGGCGAGAAAATTGGCACATTGATCACTTCGGGGCGTTGATCTAAGCGCACCAGGCGCGTGGCAGGTGGTGCAGGTGGCTGCCAGCCTCTGAATGTATCGTTGAACTGGCAGCAATAGGATTTTGTTTATCCACGCGTTACCCAGGTCATTCGACCGACGTAACTTGGTTGAATCTGTCATCTGGACGAGAGGTGATCATAAAAATACTGCCAAAATCTACAACTGAGTCTGTGATAGCATTTTGCAGTGCTCCTGCGGATGTCTGCAGGGTGATCCTATTAGAAAAGACGAGGTTACTCTGAAATGGCCGACGAAATAAAAAGCGTCATCAAAGAGATCGAGAAGGAAATGGAGCGCGCGATCCAGGCAATGGAAGTTGACTTTCAAGCAATTCGCACTGGCCGGGCATCACCAGCCTTGGTCGAGCGGATCCCGGTCGAATACTACGGAACCCAAGTGCCGCTCCAGCAATTGGCCACGATCACCGTGCCAGAGGCACAGGTGATTATGATCAAACCCTTCGATCCGACGACGCTGAAGACGATCGAAAAAGCGATCAGTGCTTCCGATGTCAAGCTTACGCCGAACAGCGACGGCAAGGTGATCCGCTTAAACATCCCGCCGCTGACCGAGGAGCGCCGGCGCGACATCGTCAAATTGGTGCACAAGCGCCTGGAAGAGGCCAAGGTTTCCATTCGCAACCACCGACGCGAAGGCATGGAGATGTTGAAAGCGTTCGAGGAGGAAGAGCTGATCACCGAAGACGACCACAAACGTGGTAAACAAGAGTTGGAGAACCTGACCCATCGCTTCACGGCACGGGCCGATGAACTCGGCGCGCGCAAGGAACGCGAAATCATGGAGATGTGACCAAGCATCTATGGCCCTATCCGTCGCAACCTTCAAGCGGTCCTTCACACGGAACGCGCAGGACGTCGCCGCGTCCCAAACCAACGCACAAACAGCAGCCGCGGCGCACGGCATCAAGCACCTTGCCATCATCATGGACGGCAATGGCCGGTGGGCCAAACGCCGCAACCTGCCACGCCTGGCCGGGCACAAGGCCGGCACTGATAACCTGCATCGCATCCTGAGGGCATGTAAGGATCACGGCATCAAGATCGTTACCTTATATGCCTTCTCCACCGAGAACTGGCGCCGACCCGAGGATGAGGTGAACGGGTTGATGAAGCTCCTCGAGGCTTCGATCGAGAAAGAGCTGGATGCGCTGCATAAAGAGGGCGTGCAGATCCGGCACATTGGCCGCACCGACCGCATTCCTCCGGCGCTGTGCGAGAAGATCCGCTACGCCATTGCCTACACACGCAACAACACAGAACTGATTCTGAACGTGGCAATGAACTACGGCGGACGGGCCGAGATCGTAGACGCTGTGAAGCACATGCTGGCCGATGATCTCGATCCTAACTACGTGGACGAGGCCACGGTCAGCCGCTATCTCTACACCAGCGATCTGCCCGATCCTGACCTGATCATCCGCACCAGCGGTGAATATCGCGTCAGTAACTTCCTTATCTGGCAGGGAGCATACTCCGAGTATTACGTGACCGATGTGCTATGGCCCGACTTCGACGAGAAGGAGTTACAGAAGGCCATTGAGCACTACCGCAAGCGCGAACGCCGTTTTGGTGGGCTTGCCTGTAAGTAGCGCGCGTGCCTGGCTTTTTACGCAGCCGTATAGAATCGCTTCGTTGCAAACGCCGTCCAACGACCTCGCCGCACGCCTGATCGGTGGTGCTGCTACCGTCATTGTCGCCGTCGTCTTCGGTGCACTAGGGGGATGGTGGTTCACGCTGCTTATCGCGGCCGCCATCGCCCGAGCAACGTTTGAGCTGTGGCGATTGCTCGGGCGCGCCGGTTATCACCCGTCGCTGGCTGTAGCGCTGGGCGCAGCAGCGGCAGCCTTCACCGGCGTTCGCCTGCCCAATTTATTCGTCTTCATCCCGGCGCTTACGCTGGTGTTACTGGCATCGCTAGCCTGGCAGTTGCAACGCGTCCAAACACACAACTTTGGCGATTGGGCGGTGAGCTTCGCCGGCGGGTTCTACCTCGGCTGGACGGGCGGCCACCTGGCCGAGCTGATCGTCCTGCCACCCGATGGACGCTGGTGGCTGGCGTTGACGCTGGCCACGCTATGGTCGGCTGACAGCATGGCCTACGTCTTCGGACGGCTGCTCGGCAAACACAAACTCGCGCCGACCATCAGCCCCGGCAAGACCTGGGAGGGTTATATTGCCGGCGCGATAGCCAGCACACTCGCCGGCGTCATCCTCGGCCTGTTTGCGCCCTTCGGAATGCCCGTCGGTGCCGTCGCAGGCATCCTCGTTGGCGCGCTGAGCCCTTTGGGTGACCTGATCGAGTCCATGATCAAGCGCCAGGCGCACGCGAAGGACTCCGGTAATTTGATTCCCGGGCATGGCGGCGTGTTCGACCGGATAGATTCGTTACTCTGGGCCAGCGTTGTGGTGACCTATGTTGCGGTAATTGCTTCGGGAACCTTCCAGCTCCCTTGATCGGCATTTCCAGGCGCTACAATCGTGGTATGTGGACGCTGCTGGCGCTGCTGGGCATCTACGCAGGCACCTCGGCTTTGGGCACGAGCATTCGGTTGGGTTGGGTGAGCACGCGCGGCTGGCGATGGGTGCATCATGCGCTCTTCGGCCTAATTTGGCTTTCGCTGGGCGGCGCAGCAGCCTGGGGATTTGCGTTCAGTGAACCGTGGCGGTGGTTGTTGTTTGTCGTCACACCGTTTCTGATATTGTTGCCTCGCTTCCGTCCGGGGTCATCGGCGCATTGCTGGACGGCGACGGGCGGACTGGTTGTGTTGGCCGGCCTGGTCGTTTGGGCGGCTGCCACATAGATGCGTATCGCGCATTGCGTGACCATGACGCGGGAGCGTAGGGTGCGAACCGTAAACCTTTAAACCTTAGACCGATGGATCTACTCGAAGCCATCCGCAAGCGCAAGACGACCAACACGCCCTTCCGGCCAGAGCGCATCAGCGATGAGCACAAGCGGCTGTTGATCGAAGCCGCCTCGCGCGCGCCCTCACACTTCAACAGTCAGCCCTGGCGCTTCATCGTGATCGAGGATCGCGAGCGCATTGCGCAGATTGCCGACATCGCCGGTGATTCGATGAAGCGGCTGATGGACGACGGTGCATTTGTGGCGCGCTACCGGCGCTACTTCCGCTTCGATGCCAGGGAATCCATGGCTGCAGGCAGCGGCATCTATGTGGACAATATGCCGGCGGTGCTTCGGCCGATGGTCAAGCTCGTCTTCTCTGAACAAGTCGGATCACTGCTCAGCAAATTCGGCGCGTCAGCCATCTTGGGCAGCGACCAGCGCAGGATCGTGCGCAGTGCGCCGATGCTGCTCGCGATCACACTGGACAGGCAAGAATACCGCCCTGGCGAGCTAAGCGGGCTCTACGCTTCGATCACACTAGGCGCGGTAATCCAGACGCTGTGGCTGGTGACGACGGCGCTGGATATCGGTATGCAGTTTATCAGCACGCCGCTAGAGGTGGCCGAAAACAAGGCGCGCATCGTCGCGCTGCTCAAGATCCCCGAGGCGCACGAGCTCGTGGCGATATTTCGCATGGGCTACAAGGATCCGAGCGTTACCCGCAACACGATTGACTGGACGAGCAACCAGCGCAAACCGTTCACCGAGCTGGCGCACTACAACGACTGGGAGACCCCGCTGCCCGAGCCATTTGCCTCGGCGCGCAGTCTGCTGTGGGAGGGTGCGGAGGCGCCGGTGGAGCCCTAGCGCAGTGCTCTAATCTGATGCTTATGGATCGCCGGTAAATTCACCTACGCAATGGAACACATTCTCGTCATCGAAGACGACCCCGCCATTCGCGACCTGTTGCGGCGCGGATTGACTTATGAAAATTACAAAGTGACGACGGCCAACGACGGTGCAAGCGGGCTGGCGGCCGCGCGCGACAATCCGCCCGATCTCGTCATCCTCGACTGGATGATGCCCGGCCTGGATGGGCTAGAGGTATGTATGCGGCTGCGCGCAGCGAGCAACGTCCCGATCTTGATGCTGACGGCGAAAGATTCGGTGCCGGATCGCGTGCTCGGCCTGGAGAGCGGTGCGGATGACTATCTGGTCAAACCGTTCGCCTTCCCCGAGCTGCTAGCGCGCGTGCATGCTTTGCTGCGTCGCACTCAACCTAGCAGCAAGCCGGAGATCTTGAAGTATTCCGACCTACAACTCGACACCGGCACACGTCTGGCCAAGCGCGGCGACCGGCAGTTCGAGCTGACGGCCAAAGAGTACGACCTGCTGGAATACCTGATGCGCAACCCCCGCCAAGTATTGACGCGCGAGCAAATTCTAGACCGGGTCTGGGGCTACGACTTTGGCGGCGAGAGCAACGTGCTGGAGGTATACATCCGCTACTTGCGCCAAAAGACCGAAGCCAACGGCGAGCCGCGGCTGATTCACACCGTGCGCAGCGTCGGGTACGTGCTCAGGGAAGAGTAGAGCGCGTTGCGCGATAACCCCGCGATTCACTTCCGCTGATCCAGCGGCACGTAGTGCACGTTCAGCGGGCCAATGTATTCGGACTGCGGGCGGATGAGCACGTTGTCCTTGTATTGCTCGATCACATGCGCGGCCCAGCCGGCAATGCGCGCGCAGGCGAACATCGGCGTGAACAGGTCTATCGGGATGCCCGCGTAGTACAGCATGGAGGCGCTGTAGAAGTCCACGTTCGGATACAGTTCGCGATGACGGTGGACGGCCTCGACCACCTTGAGCGACATCTCGTAATACTTGGGTCGGCCAACTTTGTGCCCGAGCTTCTCTGCCCACTTGTTCAGGTGTTCTGAACGTGGGTCGCCGCTCTTGTAGATGCGATGGCCGAAGCCCATGATCTTGCGTTTGGCGGCAAACATGGCATCAATGTAGGCATCAACGTTATCCGGTTCGCCAATTTCCAGCAGCATACGCATTGTCGCCTCGTTTGCGCCGCCGTGCAGCGGCCCTTTGAGCGATGCGAACGCGCTCGATACAGCCGAGTGCAGATCGGCCTGCGTGCTGGCCACCACGCGCGCGGTGAATGTGCTGGCGTTCATGCCGTGGTCGGCCAGCAAGATGAAGTACATATTCAGCGCCTGCACGAAATCTGGATCAATATCTGACCCCAACATGTAGAGTGTGTTGGCTGCGTGGCTCAAGCGCGGATTGGGCGCGATCGGCTCTTTGCCTTCGCGCAAGCGTTGATAGGCAGCGCACAGCGTGGGGAGTTGTGCGATCAGACGCACCGCCTTGCGCTGCGTGGCTTCGATGCTGATGTCTTCGATTTCGGGGTCGTAGAACGACAGGGCGGACACTGCTACCCGCAGTGCCTCCATGGGCACAGAATCGCGCGGCAGGCCACGTAGCAGGTCATATACCGGCGCCGGCAACCACCGGTTGGCTACCAGACGTGCGTTGAAGTCGGCCAGCTCCGAGCGGTTGGGCAGGTGGCCGTTCAACAACAGGAAGGCTACCTCCTCATAACTTGCTTGCTCGGCCAATTCGTGGATGTTGATGCCGCGATAGAGTAATGTGCTGTTCGGGCCATCTACGGCGCTGATTTCCGTTTGCACAGCGACCACGCCGTCCAGTCCCTTCACGAAGGGCGGCTTAGTTGTCGTCGGGCTGCCGTTGGTCGCGGCAGCAGAGGATACATTTGTCATGCTCAACTCCTATTCTTCTTAGCATTTGGCTTTCTACGTCGCACCGGCGTTGGCGACTGGAGGTTCGAGTGCATATCTGAGCGATGGTGGATTATAGAATCGAGTTCGGATTCATCCAGATCGCGCCACTGGCCGGGCACCAGTCCGGCGATCGTAACCGGACCGATAGCGACGCGCACCAGCCGCAACGTCGGCAAGCCGACGGCCGCGGTCATGTGGCGCACCTGGCGCTTCTTCCCTTCGCGTAGCATGACCTCGAGCCAGGCCGTTGGCCCGTGCGGGGTGACAGGTTTGCTGCGTGGTGGAAGATCCGGCTCGGCATCCAACACACGCACTTGACAGGGCAAGGTACGGTAGCCCTTGATTGTCACACCCCGCCTCAGCTGTTGTAGTGCAGCTTCGGTAGGCACGCCTTCGACCTGCACGTAGTAGGTCTTCGGCAGCTTGTAACGCGGGTCGGTGAGGCGATGGATGAACGCGCCATCGTCGCTCAAGATGAGCAGCCCCTCGCTATCGTAATCGAGCCGGCCGGCTGCATACACCCCCTTGGGCAGACCGAACTCGCTCAGCGTGCGCTTCGGTGGCAAGTCGCTCGCTGCGCCAACTTTGCGCTCGGGTTGTGCCTCGTGCGTGAATGACGACAGGACGCCGAAGGGTTTGAAGAAAGCAATCGCATGCGGCATGTGTTTGGTATCATCGTCCCAACATGTCGGAAGTCAAGCTTGCCTCTCCATCCGAAAGAAGTGCGCAGGCGCCGAAAATCACCGTCAAATTCCTCGTTGACGGGCAGGAAGTCGGCATGCTGGTGTTGAGCCCTAAGCAGTTCAGCACCGGCAGTACGGGCTTCTTCGCCAGCGGCAAAGTGTCGCTGGGCGACGAAGCGGAGAAAGGTTACCAGGCGCAGGTGCAACTGGTGCGCATCGGCAGCAAGCCGAAGTAGTTGCGGAGTCGGTCGTCGGGCACGACTGATAAGCAGGCGCGGGCGTCGGGCCACAGGGCGAATCTGAACTTTTCGCGTCGATTGAGAGGAGCGCTATGAAAATACTTGTCACTGGCGGAGCTGGATTCATCGGCTCGCACGTGTGTGATCGGTTGATTGTGGATGGCCACTATGTAATTGCGATGGACAATTTCATCACTGGCTCGCGCAACAACATCGCACATCTGATCGGCCATCCGCAATTCGAATTCATCGAGTGTGACATTATCGAATCGTGTTGGGTGCAGGGGGCGTTGGATGCAGTGCTGAACCTCGCCTCGCCGGCCAGTCCGGTCGGCTACCTCGACAACCCCATCGAGACGATGCTGGTGGGGTCGCACGGCACGCACAACGCCCTGGAACTGGCGCGCCGGAAGGGCGCGCGCTTCCTGCAGGCAAGCACGAGCGAAGTCTATGGCGACCCGTTGGAGCACCCGCAACGCGAGAGTTACTGGGGCAACGTCAACCCGGTCGGTGTGCGCTCGGTATACGATGAAGCCAAACGCTTCGCTGAGGCATTGACTATGGCCTATCATCGTAAGTTCGGCGTGGCGACGCGTATCGTACGCATCTTCAACACCTACGGGCCGCGGATGGACATCAGCGATGGCCGAGTGGTGCCTAACTTCGTCGCTCAGGCGGTGCGCAACCAGCCGTTAACCGTATACGGCGATGGCACTGCGACGCGCGCGTTTTGCTACGTCAGCGATCTTGTGGATGGCATGTTGCGCCTGCTGTGGAGCGATGAAGTGATGCCGGTGAACATCGGCAGCCCACATGAGATGACCATCCTCGAATTCGCCCAAGCAGTGAAGGCGGCTGCTGGCCCGGAGTGCACCAGTGAGATCGTGTTCTATCAGCCGCGGCAAGAGCGCATCGCCGATGATCCGCAGCGCCGCCGGCCGGATATCACGCGCGCCCGCACCATCCTGGGGTGGGAGCCCAAAGTCTCGCTAGAAGAAGGATTGCGCAAGACGATTGACTACTTCCGCGCATTGGCGCAGCAGCCGGCGTGAGGGACCGCGGTGGCCGAGCTTATTAAAGCCACTGTGCCGTCGTCGCCTTCAGCAAATCCAGGCAGTGGGCTGGGAGCGTTATTCACCCTGATCTATCCCCACCTCGCGAATCTGCTCCTTGCCGCGCACGGCATCCCAGATGCGATTGATACTCCATACACCTTGAATGAGCGGGGTGAATGACGCCAGGCGATAGGCCACGACATCATCGCGCAGTTGGTCGAGTTCTTCTGTCAACGCCTGCTCCATACGCGCGGTGACCCGCCGGGGATCCAGCGCATCGGCTCCGTCTTCTTTGTGCACAACGAGCGGCTGCGCAACGCTGATAAAGGCGTCGGGCTTTTGCTCGCCGATGAATTCGTAACGCAGGGCGATGGGATACAGCGCGCATGCGCCGGCCTGCAGTGCTGTCTTGCTCGCGATACGGCCAGCACCCTGGTAGAACGCCAGCGGCCGCACGTCGTTGGCGCGGATCTCGCCCTGCGGGAAGATGAGTAGCGCGCGAGGCGCTGCGCCACGACGCGACGTCGCGGTCAGGAGGCTGACGGCGTAGTTCATGCTCTCCACCGCACTGCGCGGGTCGCGCCGGTTGACGGAGAATGCGCCACACCAGCGGAAAAAACTATAACGTGCAAGCTGGGTATCCTCAACTATCACGTAGCCGTCCGTATACCAGCACTCCTCGTTCAAAGCCATCACCAGGTGCGCGTCCCACCAGGTGCTGTGATTGCCGAACATGATGAGTGGTGGTGAATCTAATCCCGGCGGCGGCGCGGCTTGCCTCAAGTAGATGCGGTGAAATGACGACCTCAGTTGCACCTTGATCAGGAAGGTGTAAATCAGCCGGTTGAGCAATGGATGCTTATGAGCTGTGATCACGTTTAGAGTTGATGGTACACAATTGGGCTGGCGCCGGATCATTCGTGGTCGGCAGCCCACACGGTGCAACCGTTTTCAGCGCTCTAACCAGTGCTGCGCTAAAATCTGCAGCCACATGGTGAATTGCATTATGCAGCGTTTGCGTGAAAGCCTGCCATAGTTGGCAGTCACTCTCACGCAGGTTGCAACCAGCCCACACAAGACGAGAGGAGTGTCCAATATGAACAGACTACGTACGATCGGATTGTCCGTCGCAGCAGCGATCACCCTGGCCGCCTGCGCCGCCCCTCCTGCTGCGCCGGCAGCGCCGGCTGCCCCCGCAGCGCCTGCGACGCAGCAACCGGCCGCGATGCCCAGCTTGCCCGATCTGGGCGGCCGTGAGATCACCATCGCCATCGAAAACGCTTACATTCCATTCAACTATATCCGGTTGGATAACGGCCAGGCCGAGGGCTGGGACTACGACGCCATTGCAGAGATTTGCAATCGGCTGAATTGCAAGCCTGTGTTCCGGGAAATCGCCTGGGACGGTATGATCGCTGCTGTCGCTGCCGGCCAGTTCGATATGGCGGCTGACGGCATCACAATCACCGAAGAGCGCAAGCAAAGCGTGGATTTCTCCGACGGCTATATCAAGGTGGATCAGCGCCTGGTCGTCCGCGTGGAGGAGGCCCGCTTCAAGAACATCGAGGAGTTCAAGAACGGCGATTTCAAACTGGCGACGCAAAAAGGCACGACAAACTACGCTGAAGGCGTCAAGTTGGTCGGCGAAGCGCGTGTGATCGCGTTCGACGACTTCGGCTCGGCAGTGCAGGCGGTGATCTCCCAGGACGCCGATGCGGTGATCATTGACGACGTGGCCGGCCAGGGCTATGTGGGTGTGAACGCCGACAAGCTCAAGCTACTCGACGGCATCGTCAGCGAAGGCCAAGAGCTTGGCTTCATCTTCCCCAAGGGCAGCGACCTGGTTGGGCCGATCAACGTTGCGCTGAAAGCCATGCGCGAAGACGGCACCTTGCAGCGTTTACAGGATAAGTGGTTCCCGAAAGGCCGCCAAGTGATCGAATACGAGCAGATCGGTCCAGGCGCCTACGGCGATCCAACGCCGACGCCGAAGCCGTACTGAGGGTCGCTTGCGCGATCGCTCACATTGAGTACAACAAGCGCGCAACCGAGCAAGAAGCCGGTTGCGCGCTGCTTTTCATCATGTCGTTGACTACCGGGCCGCAGCAGCCTGCGGCCATCCCACTCGATCCGGCGGCGGATCGCTCGGCGCAGGGCCGGTTCGTTGACCGCATGGCACATTGGCCGTGGTGGCTGCTGATCATCGTGTTCTTCGGCGCGCTGATCGCATGGAACGCGATGACCAGCGAGCTCTATTCCACGATCTTCAACCGGCTGTTGCTGGGCATTGGCGTCACGATCTTCACCACGCTGGTCGCCTATGGCCTGGCCATCGTCGTTGGGCTGATCGCCGGCCTGGGGCGAGTGTCGCAAAACCCGGTCATCTTCAACATCGCCACGCTCTACGTGCAGATCATTCGCGGCGTGCCGATCCTGGTGCAGTTGCTGGTGATCGCGTTCGTCATCGTGCCCTTTGTCATTGACGGCGTCAACCTGCTGGGCAACGCGTTGACGCCGATTTTGGGTGCCGAAAACTTCCTCGTGCGCACCAAGCCTCAGGATGTGCCATTCTTAACCCGCAGCATCATCGCGCTAGCCATTGCCTACGGTGGCTTCCAGGCCGAGACTTTCCGCGCCGGTATTCAGTCCATTAGCAAGGGGCAGATGGAAGCGGCGCGCTCGCTGGGTATGAGCTACCTGCAAGCCATGCGCTACGTCATCCTGCCGCAGGCTATCCGGCGCGTGCTGCCACCCCTGGGCAACGACTTTATTGCCATGCTGAAGGATTCGTCGCTGGTGTCGGTGCTTGGCGTGCGTGACATCACTCAGGAGGCGCGCCTGTATGCCTCGGCCTCGTTTCGCTTTCTGGAGACTTACACGTCGCTGGCCTTCCTGTATCTGGCCATGACCATCGTGCTGTCGTTGGGCGTCAAATGGTTGGAGAACCGCTTGAACAGCGAAGGCCGCGCACAGGGGTGAGGGTGATGAGCGCTATGCAGCACGACGAACCGATGATCATCATCAAGCACCTGGTCAAGCAGTTCGGCAACCTGCGCGCGGTGGATGATGTGAACCTGACGGTGGGTCGGGGCAAAGTGACCGTGATCATCGGCCCCAGCGGCAGCGGCAAGAGCACCGTGCTGCGCTGCATCAACCATCTGGAAACGCCCACCAGCGGCGAGATCTGGGTGGACGGCATTCACCTCACCCATGACGCGAAGAACATCAACGCCGTGCGGGCCGAAGTGGGGATGGTGTTCCAGCAGTTTAACCTCTTCCCCCACCTGACGGTGCTGGAGAACGTGACGCTGGCGCAGCGCGTGGTGCGCAAGCGCAGCGAAGCCGAAGCGCGCGACATCGCTATGCAACAGCTCACCCGCGTCGGCATTCCGGAGAAAGCGAACGCTTATCCCAGTCAACTCAGCGGCGGCCAACAGCAACGCGTGGCCATTGCGCGCGCCCTGGCCATGAATCCGAAGATCATGTTGTTCGACGAGCCAACCAGCGCACTCGATCCGGAAATGATCAAAGAGGTGCTGGACGTGATGCTGGAGCTGGCGCGCAGCGGCATGACGATGGTTGTGGTTACCCATGAAATGGGCTTTGCGCGCAACGCCGCCGACGAGATCGTGTTCATGGATCGTGGCCGGATTGTCGAGCAGAACACGCCGGAAGTGTTCTTTACCAACCCGCGCGAGGAACGCGCGCGGGCGTTCCTCAATCAGATCCTGCGCTAATTACACCAGGCCTTCGTCCAACGGCCGGCGGCCGAGTTTCTTGCGGTTTATCTCGGCGCGCACCTCTGCCGATGTCTCGGCCAATGGGTCGGCAAACTGCCGGTAAATTGCCTCGCCGTATTCGGTCGTGCGCACCACGACCGGCATGGGCACGGCGTGACCCATGATCAACGCTTGCTGCTTGCTCTCCAGCGCTGCCAGCACGCTGCGCAGCTGCTGCGCGCCGCTTATGCCGGTGAAGACCGCAGCGATGTCGCGTTCGTCGCTCAGTGCGCAGGTGATGCGTGTGCCGATCTGGCTCATCACCTCGGCGTCAATTTGGCTGGGGCGTTGATCCACGATGAGCAGAGTCACGTTGTATTTGCGCAGCTCGCGCGCAATCGTGCCGAAGATGGTCAAGTCGGCCACGCCCGGCTCTAGGAACTTGTGCGCCTCTTCAACCGCGATGACGAGTTTCTTGGGCTCTTCGCCGCCCCCGCCCTCCGCAGTTTCCTTCATCTCGACGTAGCGGCGGTGGATGCGCCGGGTGAGGAAGTTGGCGACGAAGACGTAGGCCGGCAGGTCGTTGCCGTAGCGCCCGAATTCCACCACCACGCTCTCGCCGCGCGTGAGATGGTTGAGCACCCGCGCGGCGAAATCTTCGGTCACCTCTGGGCGCAGGAAGTCGAACTTCAGCAGCCGGCTAAGCTTGCGCTGCATGGCGAAGTAGGTGCCCTCGGCGATCTTGTTGCTGTCGAACAGCGCTTGCACTTCTTGCGAGACATCGTCGTCGCTGAGCAGTTGGCGCACCCAGGCGTGGGGGAAGCGGCGCTTGAGCGCGTGCAATGCATTCACCTGCACATCGCTGAGGCTGAGCACGCCGCGCAACATCTCGATGTCTTCCGGCTCGATCTGGTCATAGCCGATGTGCAGGGCAAACTCCGGCCGCGAGCCACGCGCTTTGGACGACGCCTCGTCCAGCGTAACGATGACGACCTTCTGGCAGATGGCGTTGAGCTGTTTCAGCCCCTTCAACTTGCGCCCGCCGTCACCTTTGAGCGTGTACCCGTAGTCGTTGTGCATGTCGAAGATCAACACGCTGGCCAGGTCGTGACGGATGATGTTAGCGAGCAACGGCAGGGTGAGGAATGTCTTGCCTGTGCCGCTGCGACCGAACACGGCACTGCTGCGCTCTACGAAGCGTTCCAGATTCAGCTTGATCTCGATGGTCTCGTCTTCGACCGAGGCGCCGATGCGATACGCGATGCGCTCGTCGGCAGCGAAGATTTCCTGCACTTCGTCGGGTGTGGCGCGGTAGGCGACGGTGAAATGCGCCGGCACGCTCTTCACCGGCTTTGCTTCGCTCTGGCCTTCCTTCACCAACATCGGCTTGACGTGCAGCATGCCATAGGCCACTGTGCCGCGGTAGATCTCCAGGCGCAGGTCGTCATCGGTCGGCGGCGATTGCGCCAAAGCGGCGTCGGTCGTGTCGAGCCGAATATCGGTGACCAGGCCGAAGAACTTACGATCGGTCTGGCCTTTGATGGTGACGTAGGAGCCGACGGCCACGCCCTCAATGATCACGTCGCCGTCCAGTTTGACGAGCACGCCGTCGTTGAGCGACCCGCCGATGACCACGCCGAGGCGCGCGGGTAATTCATCGCGCTGCAGCCGCGCCAGGTCGCTTGGTGCGAAGGGGTTGAGTTCCGAGAGCAGATCAGCAGTCACTGTGCATCCTCCGAAGTATGGAGCCACCCTGCGTTATACCAACCGACGCAACAACCCATCCAGCCGCGCGCCGTCACCGGCCAGCAGCCGGGCCAGCTCACGGCCACACCGGCGGAGGAAGCCGCGCGGATCGCTATGCGTCTCGGATGCGAGTCGCAGGCTGGCGGCCAACAGCTCATCGCACGGCGCATCGTGCGCGTCCAGCACCAGGCGGAAGAAATTCAGCTGCTGTGTGAATTGTTGCACCTCCTCCTTGGTGCAACTGACGACCTCATCGAGCGTGATCGGTGGCTGTGGCGGGAGGACCTGTCGAATCGAGTGGCCTGCTGCGTCGCTGTCGCGGTAGCCGACGCATAACACGCTGACCTCGATCGGCACGCGCCGGCTGCGCTGCCACTCGATCTCCTCTGGCCGCACCAGGCCATCCTCGGCGACCGACAGCATGCGCGTCACGCCGTCGTCCTCGACGGCGATATCGTAGATCAGCCCGAACACCGTGGCTTCTTTGCGTTGAATACGCGTCTTGACGAACGCGCCGAAGATCGGCACGTCTTCCTTCGGCACGCGCGTGCCGAAGACGAAGGAGCGTGTGTTGGCACGCAAGACTCTGCCGTTGACGTTCATATCGGGTCGAACAATTGTTCAGATTATAGCCAAGCGCGGCACTCCGGCCGGAGCGAAAATATGGGCATGACGGAACACTTCGACGTAATCGTGATCGGCGCCGGCGTGATGGGCAGCGCTGCCGCTTATCACCTCGCTAAAGACGGCCAGCGTACGCTGCTCATCGAGCGCTTCGAGATTGCCCACACCTTTGGCAGCTCACATGGTGAATCGCGCATCTTTCGCTTCGCCTACAACAACCCCGACTACGCCCGGCTGGCGATGCAGAGCTACCCCCATTGGCGCGCGCTCGAGGCCGACAGCGGCGAGCAATTGTTGGAAGTCATCGGTGGCCTCGACCTCGCGCATGAGCCGGTGCATTACCCCGACGTGGATGCCGTGGCCGACGCGCTGACTCAGGTTGGTGGGCGATTCGAGCGGCTGGACGCGGCGCAAATCGGCGCGCGCTATCCGCAGTGGCGCCTGGGCGACGCAGCGATCGCCGTGTTCTCGCCCGACTCCGGCTTCTTGCGCGCGACGCGCTGCGTGCAGGCCATGGTCACGCAAGCCGTCAAATACGGCGCAGCGGTGCGCGAGCGCGAGGCGGTCAGCGTGATCGTCCCTGGCCGGCCGGTCGAAGTCATCACCGATGCCGGTCGTTATCACGCCGACAAGTTGATCATCACCGGTGGCGCCTGGATCAATGAGCTGATCCGATACGTCGGCCTACAGTTGCCGGTGCAGATCGAGCAGGAGCAGGTGACGTATTTCACGCTGCTGCGCAACGCAGAGAGCTTCCAGCGTGGCCGCTTCCCGATCTTCATTCACTGGCGCAGCCCGATCACCAGCTACGGCTTTCCGGTGATTGAGAAGTTGGGGATCAAAGTCGGCTTTCACCACGAGGGGTACTTCATTGATCCCGACGCGCCGCGCATGGCGCGCGATGAAACCACCCAGCGCGTGCTGGACTACGTGCGCGCACACCTGCCCGATGCCGCGGGCACGCCGTTTGAGCCGACCGCTTGCCTCTACACGACTACGCCGGATCAAGACTTCGTGATCGACTTCGCACCGGACTTCGATAACGTCGTGATCTGCTCGGCCTGCAGCGGCCACGGCTTCAAGTTCGGCGCCGGCATTGGCCGCGCACTGGCCGACCTGGTGGAACATGGCGCCACCGAGATGAACATCGGCCATGTGCGGCTGCGCCCATTCGCTATGGGATCCCCAGCTCAATGAGGTAGTAGATCAGGTCAATGTTGCCCGGCGAGTAGCCGAAATTGGTCAGGATTGCGGCGGCTTCGCTGCGGTGTTGCATGCCATGAAAGACCATGTGGGTGAGGCAATGCTCCACCGTGTGCTGCCGCGTCTGTGGGTTGACAATCGTCGTATAGGTCACCACGCGCGCAAGATCGTTGTCGCTCAAGCCGGCGACATACTCGCGCATGCGCTGTTCTTCCGTTTGCCAGCGAGTGAGCAGCGCTGACAGGTCGGGGAATTCGACCGGCTTCAATGCTGCAACAGGTGAAATGCCATGCTGCAGCCGCATGCGCCACGCCCATTCAGAACCCATGATGTGGACGAGTGTGCCATGCAGGCTGCCTGCACTGAAGCCGGGGAGTTGAGGAGCGACAAATTGATCACTGCTCAGCTTGGCTGCCTGGTCGAGGATGCGTCGGTTAGCCCAGTAGTTGTAGTCAAGCAAAAGCTCGAGGTCTTTCGTGTTCATGCTGTTACTTTATCACTTCGTGTTTGCTAGCACAGCATTTTTGCAAACGACGCTGCGCACAGAGCGGGTGCGGGAGCAGAGCGTCATTGCGCCAGGCGCAGCGAAACGGTGAACGTGCTGCCCTGCCCGCCCTCGCTGACGAAGCAGATCGTTCTGCCTTGCGCCCATCACGGGCGCTCAAGGCCTGATATCCCTCGTGGGTGAGCGCGCTGCAGCATCTGCGCTACTTTGGGGTCATCCTCGACCACCAACGCAGTGGGAACGCGCATAGGCTGATGGCTGTTCCGTCTCGATAAACTACGAAACGCTCCCGAGCTGTGCGGGAGTGAAACAATGGTGCGTCTGACAGTGCGCGGTGAGCCGTTCCTGGAGCGAGGATGGGAGTGAGCTTAGACGCACTTGAAACGGACTACACTTAGAGCCTATCCGGAAATGCTTATGGGGCAGGCGAAGGCATTGTTTCGCCCACCCGAACGCACGTCGTGCTGCGCGTTTGCGGACAGATTCTTATCCACTATGAACGTGCTCATTACGGGCGGCGGGGGATTCCTCGGTCGCAAGCTGTGCGCAGCATTGCTGAAGCGCGGCGCGCTCACGGACGTAGAGGGCCAATTGCATCCCATCGCACGCATCCGCCTGTTCGATGTCGTTCCTACCGCAACTGCCGACCCGCGCGTCGAGTCGCTGATTGGCGATATCGCCAACACAGACGATGTGCGGGTGGCGCTCGGTGAAGATACCGACAGCGTGTTTCACCTGGCGGCCGTGGTCAGCGGCGAGGCCGAACGGAACTTCGACCTCGGCATGCGTGTGAACGTGGACGGCACGCGCGTGCTACTGGAAGCCTGCCGCGCCCTGGGGCGATCGAAAGGTTATTCGCCCAAAGTGATCTTCACCAGCTCGCTGGCAGTGTTCGGCGGCCCGTTGCCCGATCCCGTGCCAGATGAGTGGCCGCTCATGCCACAGAGCAGCTACGGTGCCCAAAAGGCCATTGGCGAATTGCTGCTGAACGACATGAGCCGCAAAGGCTTCATAGATGGCCGCGCGCTGCGCCTGCCGACCATCTGCGTGCGGCCGGGCCGCCCGAACAAGGCCGCCTCGTCATTCCTGAGCAGCATCATCCGCGAACCGCTGAGCGGCCTCGAGGCGATCTGCCCGGTCGAGCCAAGCCTGCGCGTCTGGCTGCTCTCGCCACGCCGCGCTATCGAGAACCTGATCTTGGCGCACGAGCTGCCGGCGACGGCCTTCATCCATACACGTTCGATCAACGTTCCCGGCTTGAGTGTGCGCGTCGGCGAGATGGTGCAGGCGCTGCGCGACGTCGCTGGCGACGACGTGGCAAATTGCGTGCACTTCCAGCGCGACGAAGCTATTGAGCGCATTGTGGCGAGCTGGCCGGCAGCGTTCACTGCAACGTTTGGCCGTGCGCTCGGTATGCAGGCCGACCCGGATTTCGCCAGCATCGTGCGGGCTTACCTCGAGGATGAATGCCGATAGAATGCGCCTATGTCGAGTAAGCTCGCAGAGGCGCCCATGCCTAAACCACCGATCACTGCACTCCTGGAGCAACGCATCCTCGTGCTGGACGGCGCGATGGGCACGATGATCCAGCGCTACCAGCTGCAGGAAGAGGACTATCGCGGCGACCGCTTCTGTGACCATCCTGTTGAGCTGAAGAACAACAACGAGGCGCTCAACCTGACGCGGCCGGAGATCATCCTCGACATCCACCGCCAGTATCTCGAAGCTGGCGCCGATGTCATCGAGACGAATACGTTCAACGCCCAGGCCATTAGCATGGCCGATTTCGGCATGTCCGACCCAGCACTGATCCGCGAGATCAACCTGGCTGCGGCACGGCTGGCGCAGCAAGCCGCCGACGAGTTTGTGCGGCGCAACCCATCGCGGCCACGCTACGTAGCCGGCGCGCTCGGGCCGATGAACCGTACCCTCTCGCTCAGCCCGGATGTGAATGATCCCGGCTACCGCGCCGTCACCTTCGACCAGGTGATGCAGGCGTATTACGATCAGGCTAGAGCGCTCATCGAAGGTGGCGTGGATTTATTGTTGCCGGAGACGACGTTCGACACACTCAACCTCAAGGCTGCGTTATTCGCCATCCAGAAGCTGTTCGCCGAGGGTATGCGGCGCGTGCCGGTGATGGCCAGCGTGACGATCACCGACCAGAGCGGTCGCACGCTGAGCGGCCAAACGGTGGAGGCGTTCTGGGCCAGCATCCACCGTGCGCCGCTCATCAGTATGGGCATCAACTGTGCGCTGGGGCCGGACGAGATGCGCCCGTACATCGAGGCGATGGCGAAGACCACACAGACCTACGTGTCGTGCTATCCCAACGCTGGCCTGCCCAATGCCTTCGGCGGCTACGACATGACGCCGCAAAAGTTTGCCGACGCCGTGGGCGAGTTCGCTCAAGAAGGCTGGGTGAATGTCCTTGGCGGCTGCTGCGGCACCACGCCGGACCATATCGCTGCTGTCTGCCAGGCGATCAAAGGCGCGCGCCCGCACGCGCGCAATCGCCCGACGCATCGCACATACTTCAGCGGGCTTGAACTGCTCGCCATCGAGGGGGACAAGGCAACGTCGAACGAGGCTGGCGGGCCTGCTCAATCTGCGATTCTGAATTCCCGATTCCTGTTGATCGGCGAACGCACCAACGTCACCGGCTCGCCCAAATTCGCCAAGCTCATCAAGGAGGGCAAATTTGAGGAGGCGCTGGGCATCGCCCGACAGCAGGTGGAGAACGGCGCGAACATCCTCGACGTGAACTTCGACGAGGGCATGTTGGATGGCGAGGCGTGCATGACCAAGTTCCTCAACTTGCTCATGGCCGAGCCGGACATCGCGCGCGTGCCGATCATGATTGACAGCTCCAAGTGGAGCGTGATCGAGGCGGGTTTGAAATGCGTGCAGGGCAAGTGCATCGTCAACTCGATCTCACTCAAGGAAGGCGAGGCGGTCTTCAAGCATCACGCCGAGATCATCAAGCGCTTCGGCGCCGGCGTGGTGGTGATGGCCTTCGAAGAGCGCGGGCAAGCCGACACCTTCGAGCGCAAGATCGAAATCTGCAAGCGCGCTTATGACATTTTGATGCATGAGGTGGGCTTCCCGCCCGAGGACATCATCTTCGACCCCAACGTGCTGACCGTGGCGACGGGGATTGAAGAACACAACAACTACGCGGTGGACTTCATCCGCGCGACGCGCTGGATCAAAGAGAACCTGCCCGGCGCAAAAGTCAGCGGCGGCATTAGCAACATCTCGTTCAGCTTTCGCGGCAACAACAAAGTGCGCGAAGCCATGCATAGCGCCTTCCTGTATCACGCCATCCGCGCCGGTTTGGACATGGGCATCGTCAACGCTGGACAGCTCGCCGTGTACGATGACATCCCTAAAGACTTGTTGGAGCGCGTTGAAGACGTGCTGCTCAACCGCCGGCCGGACGCAACCGAGCGCCTGATTGCTTTCGCGCAGGCCATGAAGCAATCGGAAGAAGGTTCTCCCCGCTCGTCGAGCGACGACGGCCAATCTGCCTCCGGCTGGCGCGCCTTGGACGTGGACAAGCGGCTGGAGCATGCGCTGGTCAACGGCATCGCTGACTTCATCGAAGCCGATGTGTTAGAGGCGCTGGCGCGCTACGGCAGGCCGCTCGCCGTCATCGAGGGGCCGCTGATGGCCGGCATGAACGTGGTCGGTGACCTGTTTGGCGCGGGCAAGATGTTCCTACCGCAGGTGGTGAAAAGCGCGCGGGTGATGAAGAAGGCGGTCGCCGTCCTGGAGCCGTATATCAAAGGCGAACGCCAGGCTGCTGCCTCAGCCGACCTGCGCGAAACGGAAGCCGACAGTCCCGAGTTGAAGGCGTCGAAGGCCAAGATCGTGCTTGCGACGGTCAAAGGTGACGTGCACGACATCGGCAAGAACATCGTGGGGGTGGTGCTGGGCTGCAACAACTATGAAGTGCACGACCTGGGCGTGATGGTGCCGGCGGAGAAGATCCTGAAGACGGCCCGTGAGATCGGCGCCGACATGGTCGGCCTGAGCGGCTTGATCACCCCTTCGCTCGATGAGATGGTGCATGTGGCGCGTGAGATGCAGCGCGAAGGGTTTGCCGTGCCGTTGCTCATCGGCGGCGCGACGACCAGCAAGGCGCACACCGCGTTGAAGATCGCGCCGACATACTCGCAGCCGGTCGTGCATGTGCTCGACGCCAGCCGCGCCGTCGGCGTGGTCGGTGCGCTGGCCAGCGCCGACCTGCGCGACGCCTTCATCAACCAGAACGCCGAAGAGCAGGCGAAGCTACGCGAGCAATTCGCCGGCAGAGGCGACCGCCGGCCCCTGCTTCCCATCGCCGAGGCGCGTCGGCGGCGCTTCCGCTGGACGCCGGAATCGCACGACTTCGCCAGCGAGCCGGCCTTCATCGGCGTGCGGGTGATCGAGCCGGCGCACATGCCGCTGCGTGAGCTTGCCGACTACATTGATTGGACGCCCTTCTTCCAGGCCTGGGAGCTGGCCGGACGCTTCCCCGATATTTTGAGTGATCCCGTCGTCGGTGAACAGGCGCGCAGACTTTATGAGGACACGCAGACGCTCCTTAAGCGCCTGATTCAGGCCGATCTCACCCATCGGGCCAGCACTCACCGGCGCGGTCATGCCGAGCCATCTGCCGATCCCTCGCCCCGGATTACCGCGCGCGGCGTCTATGGCCTATTCCCGGCCAACAGTGTCGGCGACGACATCGAAGTGTATGCCGACGAATCGCGAACCACAGTGCTCACCACCTTCCACACCTTGCGTCAGCAACATGACAAGTCGGGCGAGGCAGCAAAGGACGAGGCGCTCAACGCGCATGCTTCATTGCATCGTTACAACCTTGCCCTGGCCGACTTCGTCGCGACTAAGGAGAGCGGCGTAGTGGACTACATCGGCACGTTTGCCGTGAGCATTCATGGCGCCAAAGAGATGGCCGATGCGTTCAAGGCTGCCGGTGATGACTACAGCGCTATCCTAGTCGAAGCACTAGCCGACCGGTTGGCCGAAGCGTTTGCCGAGCGCCTGCACAAACACGCCCGCGACGATATGGGCTATGGCCTGAGCGAACGGTTCACGAATGACGATCTGATCGCCGAGAAGTATCGTGGCATCCGGCCGGCACCGGGCTACCCCGCCTGCCCTGATCATACCGAGAAACGACTGATCTGGGCGCTGCTGGAAGTGGAGCAGCACACCGGCACAACGCTGACCGAGAGCTGCGCCATGTTGCCGGCCAGCAGTGTCAGCGGATGGTATTTCTTCCATCCGCAGGCCCGCTATTTCGGCGTGGGCAAAATCGGTCGTGATCAGGTCGAGGACTACGCGCGGCGCAAAGGCATGAGCGTCGAGGAAGTCGAGCGCTGGTTGCGGCCCAACCTCGGTTACTAAACTATGGATGAGCAAACGGATCGGCCAAGCCTGCGATCGGTTGAAGGAAGCGCGCTTAACGTTGTGGGAGGCTGCAGAGAAGGCAATGTGCGCCCGGCTGAATTTGGAAAAGGAGCGCGCGGCACGGCTGATGACGGGTGAGATCGTCGGCAAGAACGAGAGTGAACGCGAAGCGCGGGCGCGCGAGCTGCTTCACGCGCTCTATGAGGCTGTCGAGATCGCAGAGGCCGAAGAGCGCCACGCTCGATTGGCGTTCGATCTAGCGAAGCTGGAAGTCGAACGCGTCGAAGCCGTTCTCCGCTGGTTGAAAAGCTGAGCCGCGCCGATCACTCAGGTTTAGGCTGCTGGATGATGCGCGTGATGTTGCCGGCGGCATCGGCTGCGGTGATGACGACTGGGCTGTTTGTCGCGGGCGCATTGACTTCGAACGAGAAAGCGCCATCCGGCTTCAGCTCGACTGCTCTGCCATTCACCCATACGCGCGCGCCGGTCTCTGTCCGCCCGGAGATGTGTAATACGTCGCCGTTGTGCAGGATACGCGTGATTACGAGCGTTGGTGCAGTGCGATCAACAACGATCTCGATCGGCTGTGAAGGGGTGCTGGATCGGCCGTCGGGCGCGGTCTGGCTGAAGCGCAGCACCCGCGAGCCTTCGATCAACGGCAGCCAGTCTTTGACCCAGCCGGCGTCATCGGCGATGTAGCGTGCGAACTGCTTGCCGGAATACGCTTCTTCCACGATCAGTGTCGCGCGTGGGAAGATGCGTGCGCTGAACGGCACGCGTGGTACATTGCTGATCACCCGATCTTCGATGCGGGTCTGGAACGCTACGTGTGGCGTTTGCAGCTCGACCTTGAGCGGCGCCTTCGGCCTGAGATGCACCTGTTCGCCGGTGGATACGTCTACCCGACCTGCGTCGTTGGCGACGACGACCCAACCCTCATCGGTGAACTCGCTCACGCTGGTGTCGTGCTCGGTGCGCATGCGGAAGCGCGTGCCCTTCACAGTCGCCGAACCGGCGACCGTCTCGACGCGGAACTTGACTGCGCCATCGGGCGATGGCGTGACGGCGACGGCGATCTCCCCCTGGATGAGCACGAAGCCTTCGTGGGCGGACAAAATCCGCAGCCGCGTCCCTGGCGCTACAACGGTCTGTGAACCGCTATCGAACGTGATCGTCACCGATGTGCTGGCGAAGAGTTCGTCGCCCTGGTGGAGCGCATAGGATTGCCAATCTGCGGCCGGACGGACAATGCTCCAAGTCACACCCAATGGGCCATAACGCATCTCTTTCAGCGCAGCCCGTCCGGTAAAAGAGGCATACGCGGGGATGCGTGCGCCACCAAACGAGAGATAGGCGATGCAGAGGCAGATGCACGCTGTGAGCGCCGACAGGGTAGCGAACGTCTCTGGTGAGAGTAGACGGGTCAGGGCGAGTTCAAACTCGGCGCGTCGCTGTATGCGGCGAAGCTGTTCGGCCCTCAGCCGCGCTGCCTCTGTAAGCAATGTGGCGAGCACGGCTGCGCGCCGCGCCGCGCTCAACGTCAGTGCACGCCGTGCCGATTCGGAAAGCGCTTGTTCTACAAAGTTTGCATCGCCCCAGCGGCCGCGGCTAGGTGGTTGATAAATCGTCACGATCGAATGTCCATTTCGGCTAGTCGCCGCCTGAGTTCAGCGCGACCTCGGGTGATCAGCAACTCCGCTCTACGCCGGGTGATCCGCATTGTCATGGCCACATCATCCACGCGCAGACCGTTCACATAGCGCAGCGTCAGGGCCTGGCGTTGTTCCTCGGGCAACGCTGCAAGAGCGCGACGCACGAGCATGATATCCTGCTCGCTCACGACGTCTTCTTCGACGTCAGCCGAGACATCGCCTACGAATGACACCTCATCGTTCGACATGTTCTCGATGTTTTCTTCACGCCTGTTCATTACCTGCCGCCGGCGTAGCGCATCCACAGCCTTGTAATGCGCAATGCGCAGGATCCATGTGCTCAAGCTGGACTCGCCGCGGTAGTCCTTCGCCGATTTCAGCACACCGATGAACGTCTCCTGGACGACGTCTTGCAGGTCCTCTTCGTTGATGTCGGGCACGGTGTGCACGATGTAGCGAGACACAGCCGGCTCATAATCGTAGAAGAGCTGCGTTACCGCGCTTTGGTCATTGGCGACAACCCGCTTGATCAGGGCGAGTTCGTCGGCGCGCTTCGTGTTCCTGCTGGAATTGTCGTCCTGCATTGGCGAGTCTGCACTGCAAATAACTAGTTAAGCTTGCAAACGCAACTTAAACGCAATTTATTGCGATGAAGAGAATGTCGTCTGTTGATGTAACTTCATTATCGTCTCGACAAGCTAGATGCAGATTCACCCTCACGAAGCGACTATCTCAACGAGCAAAGCCATTCTGACATCGCTCATGGAGCTGGTGACAATGTACGAGGTGCTTGGCGTGCATGAGAAACCGAACGGTGTCTGGAAGAGTGTTACGCGATGCATGGCTTCGATTTGTTTAGGAGTTATCCAAGAAAAATGATCAGTCAGGCACTCTATCTTACGAGCGAGGCACACGCAGACCAAGAGATCTTGAACTTGCTACAAACTCACTGCGCTGAAGTTCATCTCGTGTCTGCTGTTGCCCAAGCGACTGCCCTGATTCTCCCCTCAAGTCTGCTATCTGGCAGCAGTTCCTGTTTGCTAATTGTAGCAGACGTCGCGTCTGGTGGGTTGGCCTTGGCTGAATATGTCGCTGGATTGTCGAACCGCTCCTTGTCCACGGGACGGATGGGGGTTGTTCATCCTCGTGTGAAGGTCGTCTTGATTGATGATACCGGTGATGTGAATGCCGCTCGCAGGGCGCTCCGCCTCGGTGTGGATGAGTATTTGCTGCCCGGCGATTCACCAGAGAAACGCCTGAGCACGATTCGCTCATTAATCACTGAGGCGAGCCAACACGATTCCGGTGACCCCGCACAAGACGCCGGCTTGCAGGCACACGCGGCGATAATCAATGGTGCGCATATCCAGGATGATGCTGTGCATCCTCTCGACGCCAGCGCCCTGGACAACGCACGCTTGAGTCAGATCGAGGCGGCGATCATCCATTGCCTCTGTGCGCATACTGGCCTGCCTTTGTCCGCGCGCGCAATCGTCAATCAGGTGATGGGCCGCGATATGGACGAGGACAAAGCCGCCAGCCTGATCCGCCCGCACATCTCGCGCTTGCGTTCTAAAGTGGAGCCGACACCACAGATGCCTCAGCGTCTGCTCACTGTGCGCGGCAAGGGCTACATGTTCGTGTGCTGAGGCGTCGCTCCGATCGTGTTTGTTCCGAAACCTACGCATGGCTCGCGCGTTGTCTCATCGAACGCCCTGCCCGTCCGACTCCGGTTGGTCGGAGCGGTTTGCACGCTTACTTTGCTCGCCTCGATTGGATTACTGCATAGTGCCACGGCCAATGCCCGCGGAGTTCGCCAATATGTCGTACAGGAAGGCGATGTCACCCCTGATCCGGTAGAAATAGAGACGCCGGCTGAAGTTTTGATGCCGACTTCGACGCCGGCGGGACAACCGACTACAACCACCACCGACACGCCCACTGCAGAGCCGACGGTGATGCCAACGCGCACTGCGCCGACGGATACGCCGTTGCCTCCTACTTCTACGCGAGCGCCCGATCCAACGGCGACGCCCCTGCCGCCCACAGTATCTCAACCAACAGCGACGCTTGTGTCGCCCAAGCCCGATCCGACCTACGCGGCCGGGCCTGCGCCTGCAAGCCCAACGATTGCCCTCTCTCCGGTTGAAACACCATCGCCAGTGCCTGATCTGACTGGCGTCGCCGACCCCGCCACAACACCTCGCAGCGCGCCACCCACGACAACGCGGCTGCCATTGACAACGATGCCAACGCCGGGCATCAAGCCTTCATATACGCCGTTCGACGACGATGCGCTGGTACCGTTCACCCCGCAGCCTGTCAACGTTGGCAGTCTGCACGCAGTGCGCACGGCGCCGGTTGGCGCGGTGTACACCACACGACAAATGCGTATGTCCGATGGTCGCTACACGGTCGCGGTCTGTATCGCCAACATCGGCGCTGGCAGCGTAGCGGAGGTCAGCGTCACATTTGTGTTGTCGCAACCCGACGCTGCGATCGTGTCGTTGTGGGCGCCATCAGCGCCGAGCGAGATAAGCAACAATCAGGCGCGCGCCATCATTAGGGACGTGCCGCCAGGCCGACAGGTTCAGATAGACGTCGTCATCTATGCGAAGGACTCGCTTGACGATGGGCAACCCATCGTGACCGTGCCGGAGGCTTATCGGCTCACGTCGGCGGATCCGATGCTAGTGTGTTCGCCTCGCGACGCAGCGCTTGATCCAGCAGAAAGCGTTGAAGCTCAATTCGTCATTGGGGGTGAGGCGGTCGAGGCGGACCGGGCAGTAGACGCACTGAGCGCCCGTTTGGGCGCGTTGAGCGCTGAAATGGCGGGTCAAGAGTTTCGAACCAAACCGGCCGAGGTTGTGCTTTCGACGACGACGCTGAGGATGCTCCTCGTTACGTCAGGTGTACTGTTGCTCATTCTGGTTGGCCTCTTCTTCTTCCGATGGCGGCAACGCAGTACGGGCAGCTGAGCGCGTCGTGTGCTGTGACGATTCGTTTAGCCGGCTCGCTCAGATGCGCCGGCCCGAATCGAATAACCGGGCGTGCTCGGCGAGGGCGAACCGGTCGGTCATGCCCGCGATGTAATCGCACACGGCCCGGCTCAGTGACAGACGCTCGATCTGACGGCGCGCGCCCTCGGACATCATGCGCGGCTCCCTCGTGTACGCCTGGAAGAGGTCGTTGACGATGTGCTCCGCTTGCCTGGCCATGTGCAAGACGTGTGGATGGAAGTACACGCGCTCGTAGAGAAAGCCTTTCAGCTCTCGGTTCATCTGCTGCGTCTCGGCCGAGTAGCCGACGAGCAGCTCTGGCCAGCGGCGCACATCATCCACGCTGGCCTGGCGGCCATGCTGCGCTAGCAACGCTTCAATGCGGCGCGAACTCTCCACCAGCAGATCGGTCGCGACGAGGTCAATTAACCTGCGGATGACGCGATGGCGCTTGATGTCGGTGAAGGCGGCGGCGTAGTCCACCTTTGCCGCTTCGCTGGCGCGTTGCCACCAGGAGAGCACCTTCACGTCTTCTTCGCCGACCAGTCCGGCGCGCAGCGCATCGTCCAGATCGTGCGCGTTGTAGGCCAGCTCATCCACGACGGCAGCGATCTGCGCTTCGAGCGTGCCGCGCAGTTCCGGCCAGTAATCGGGTGGCGCACCGGGGGGTAAGACATCTGCGTTGTGTTTGAGGATGCCCTCTCGAAATTCATGCGTGAGATTGAGGCCTGGGAAGTCGGGATAGCGGCGCTCCAGCTCGGTGATGATGCGGAAACTTTGCCGGTTGTGGTCGAAGCCGCCTTCCGAAGCCATAAGCGCATTCAACGCGCGCTCGCCGGAATGTCCGAAGGGTGGGTGGCCGAGATCATGCGCTAGACAAATGCCCTCGACCAGGTCTTCGTTTGCGCCGAGCGCGCGCGCGATAGTGCGGCCGATCTGCGCCACTTCCAAAGTGTGTGTGATGCGGGTGCGATAGTAATCGCCTTCGGTCGTCACGAAGACCTGCGTCTTGCCCTGCAGGCGGCGGAACGCTGTGGTGTGCAGGATGCGTTCGCGGTCGCGCTGGAAAGCCGTGCGATAAGGAGCTTCCGGCTCGGGGTACTGCCGCCCGTGCGATGCTGCGCTTTTCATCGCATAGGGCGCGAGTGTCAATGCCTCGATGCGCTCGAGTTCTTCGCGCGTTCGCATAGATAAAAACAAAAACCCTCGCAGGGTTACACCCTGCGAGGGTTGGGGCAACTCATACCGAGCGGTACTCGCCCTCGACCACGCCTTCGTCGCCCTTGCCGTCGCCGGAAGGCGTCGCGCCGCCGGCGCCGGGCTGCGACGTATAGATATTCTGGCCGATGCGCGACATCGTGGCCTGCAACGACTCGCTGGCCCGCTTGATGCGGTTGATGTCATCAGTCTTCAGCGCGTCGCGCAGGTCGTTCATCTTGCCTTCGGCCTCGGCGCGATCAGCGCCACTGACCTTGTCGCCCAGATCACGCAGCGCTTTTTCAGCCTGGTAGAGCACCTGGTCGCCGGCGTTGCGCGCCTCGGCAAGTTCCTTGCGCCTACTATCGGCGGCGGCATTGCGTTGCGCTTCCTCCACCATCCGCTCAATGTCTTGCTTGCTCAGGTTCGTACTGGCCGTGATGCTGATGCGCTGCTCGCGACCAGTTGCCTTATCCTTGGCGCTGACGTTCAGGATGCCGTTGGCATCAATGTCGAAAGTCACCTCGATTTGCGGCATGCCGCGCGGTGCGGGTGGAATACCCTCCAGCCGGAACTGGCCGAGCAGCATGTTATCGGCAGCCATGGGACGTTCGCCCTGGAACACGCGGATGTCCACTGCGCTCTGGTTGTCCTCCGCCGTGCTAAAGATTTCGCTCTTGCGCACCGGGATCGTGGTGTTGCGGGCGATCAGCACCGTCATCACGCCGCCGAGCGTCTCTACGCCCAGGCTGAGCGGGGTGACGTCGAGCAGCAGCACGTCCTTCACGTCGCCGGCCAGCACACCCGCCTGCACAGCCGCGCCTACGGCCACCACCTCGTCCGGGTTGACGCTCTTGTTCGGTTCCTTCCCGCCGGTCATCTCCTTGACTAGGGCTTGCACCATCGGCATACGCGTTGCGCCACCGACCAGCACCACTTCGTCAATGTCGCTCACCTTCAGGTTGGCGTCCTTCAGAGCCTGCTCGACCGGGCCGCGCAGGCGCTTCACCAGCCCTTCGCTCAGTTGCTCGAACTTGGCGCGGGTGAGCTTCAATAGCAAGTGCTTCGGGCCGGTCTGGTCGGCGGTGATGTAGGGCAGGTTGATCTCGGTCTCCATCATTGAAGACAGCTCGATCTTGGCTTTCTCCGCTGCCTCCTTCAGCCGTTGCAGCGCCTGCCGGTCGTTGCGCAGATCAATGCCTTGCTCCTTCTTGAACTCGGAGATCATCCAGTCCATGATCACCGCGTCCCAGTCGTCGCCGCCCAGGTGCGTGTCGCCGCTGGTAGCCTTCACCTCCACCACGCCGTCGCCCACTTCGAGGATCGAGACGTCGAAGGTGCCGCCGCCCAGGTCGAAGACCAGGATAGTTTCGTCCTTCTTCTTGTCGAGGCCGTAAGCCAAAGCAGCCGCTGTTGGCTCGTTGATGATCCGCAGGACCTCCAGGCCGGCGATCTGGCCGGCGTCTTTGGTTGCCTGGCGCTGCGAGTCGTTGAAATAGGCCGGCACAGTGATGACGGCCTTGGTGATCGGCTCACCCAGATACGCCTCGGCGTCGGCCTTCAGCTTGGCCAGCACCATAGCGCTGATCTCTTGCGGCGTATAGGTTTTATTAGTGTTCGGGATCTTCACCTGCGCATCGCCCTTCGGCCCTTGCACCACCTGATAGGGCACGCGCTTGCGCTCGCCTTCCACCTCATCGAAACGGCGTCCCATGAAACGCTTGATCGAGAAGATCGTATTTTCGGGATTCACCACCGCCTGGCGCTTGGCCGCTTGGCCGACCAGTCGCTCGCCGTCCTTCTTGAAGGCGACGACCGACGGCACCAGATTGCCGCCCTCTGCCGTAGGAATTACGGTCGGGCTGCCACCTTCCAGCACAGCCACCACGCTGTTTGTGGTGCCCAGGTCAATGCCAACGATTTTTGCCATTTTGTCTTCCTCCACACGTGCACTTCACGCGACGATTTCGCGAACGTTGCTCAGTTTGAGACGCCATCAACCTTACGTCTAGGCCGTTAGAGATATAACGGCGTCACGTTAGCGTTGTGTTAGCAAGGTGGGGACAGCTCAGAGGGCAAGTAGCGACCCGCCGCCATCGCTTAGTGCGACAAAATTTGCGATAGAAAGAGCTTGGTGCGGGCTTCCTTCGGATCGCCGAAGATCTGTTCGGGGGTGCCGCTCTCGACGATTTGCCCCTGGTCGAAGAAATACATCGTGTCGGCCACGGCGCGAGCGAAGCCCATCTCGTGCGTGACCACCATCATCGTCATGCCGCTGCCGGCCAGCTCGATCATCACGTCGAGCACCTCTTTGATCATCTCCGGGTCGAGGGCGCTGGTGGGCTCGTCGAAGAGCATGATCTTGGGCTGCATCGCCAGCGCGCGCGCGATCGCCACGCGCTGCTGCTGGCCGCCGCTGAGCTGACCGGGATACTTGCGCGCCTGTTCGGGGATGCCAACGCGCTTGAGGAGCTGCATGCCGATCTCCTCGGCCTGAGCCTTGGACCACCCGCGCACCCAGATCGGGGCCAGGGTGATGTTGTCCATTACCGTCAGGTGCGGGAAGAGGTTGAACTGTTGGAAGACCATGCCGGTCTCCATGCGGATCCGCTCGATGTCGCGCACGTCGTGGGTGAGTGGGATGCCGTCCACGATAATCTCACCGCGCTGATGTTCCTCGAGCCGATTGATGGTGCGGATAAACGTGGATTTGCCGGAGCCCGATGGCCCAAAGATCACCACTACCTCGCCCTTGTGCACCTGCATGTTGATGCCGCGCAGCGCATGATAGTGGCCATACCACTTGTGCACATCGCGGCAAATGATGATCGGATCATTCGGGTGATGTTGTTCGGTCATGGTTATTTAGAGCGATCGGTTCTGTGGCCTCAAATCTGGCGTCTCATACCTGAAGCTGCACAGGATGTGAACGCAGGGTCACCTTCCCGCGTTCAGCCGTGCTTCCAGGCGCTGGCTGAAGGCGGACATCAAATAGCAGAACACGCCGTAGACCAGCGCGACGAACAGATACACTTCGGCTTGCAGCCCCAGGAAGTCCGGCTGGGCAAGCACAGCCTTGGCGATGCCCATCAAGTCGAGCAGGCCGACGATGACCACGAGCGAGGTGTCCTTGAATAAGGCGATGAACTGGCCGACCAGGATCGGGATGACCGCCCTGAGCGCCTGGGGCAGGATGATGAGCAGCATCATCTTCCAGGTGTTCAGGCCCAGCGCGCGCGCCGCTTCATACTGCCCACGGGGGATGGCTTGCAGGCCGCCGCGCACGTTCTCGGCCAGGTAGGCCGCGCTGAACAAGACGATGCCGGCCATCGCCCGCACCACGCGGTCAATGGTCACGCCGGGCAAGAAGAGCGGCAGCATGAGCTGGGCCATGAACAACACGGTAATAAGCGGCACGCCGCGAATGACCTCGATGTAGATCACGCAGAGCGTGCGCACGATTGGCAGGCTGGACTGCCGGCCCAGCGCGAGCAACACCCCCAGCGGGAAGGAGAATACGATGCCCACCACGGTGAGCAGCAAGGTGAGCAGCAAGCCACCCCACAGATTAGTGGTCACCAAGGACAACGGCCCGTCTGCGCCGCCGAGACCGCTGATCAGCAGGATGACGAGCGGGAAGTAGATCACCCAGCCAAGGATGCTGATGCGCTGCAGTTGCGTGCTGCGCCAGCGGCTGAGCGCGAAGCCGACTGCGCCGGCGACGCCGACGATGAGCAGCGCGACGCGCGTTTCGCCCTGTGCAAGGATGGCCAGGAGAAACGGTAGCGCGCCAAAAGTGATTGCGCCGGCGCGCTGGTTGCGTCCCCAGATGCCCCAGGACAGCCCGATCAACAAGGCCAGCAAGATCACACAGGCCCAGGCGCGCCATGTCGCAGCCGCCGGGTATTGCCCGACCATGAACAGTCGCAGGTTGGCCGTGATTACCTCCCAGCGTGCCTGCGTTAATGCCCATTCCAGGAAGCCGCGCAGCAGCAGGATGACAATGACGCCAAAAATCACCGTCAACAGTGCGTTGTACCAGGTGCTGAATAGGTTCTTGCGCAGCCAGCCCAGCGCCGTGTAGCGCTCGGTTGGCGGCGGTAGCACCTCGGCGCGTGAAGGAAGCGAAGTTGTGGTCGTGCTCATCTTCACCGCTCCACCAACCGCACGCGGCGGTTGTACCAGTTCATCAATAACGAAGTGAGCAGGCTGACCGACAAATACACGCCCATGACGACAGCGATCATTTCTACGGCCCGACCGGTCTGGTTGATGATGGTGCCCGATATGGCAAACAGATCCGGATAGCCGATCGCCACAGCCAGCGAGGAGTTCTTGGTCAGGTTCAGGTACTGGCTGGTGAGCGGGGGGATGATGACCCGCAACGCCTGAGGGAACACCACCAACTGCAAGGTGCGCCGGCCGTTCAGCCCCAACGCGCGCGCTGCCTCTACTTGCCCCTTCGGCACCGACTGGATGCCGGCGCGCACGACTTCGCCGATGAAGGCCGCGGTGTAGATCACCAGGCCGATCAGCAGCGCCATAAACTCCGGCGTCAACACCAGCCCGCCGCGAAAGTTGAACGCGGCGATCTGCGGCGTGGTGATCGTCAGCGGCGGCTGCGGCAGGACGAGCCACCCGACCACGGCCATGGCCGCAAACGTGCCCAGCGCCGGCAGCGCGATCGGCTTGGGCCGACCACTGCGCTCTTGCCAGAGGCGCAGCCCGGTCGCGACCAAGACCGCCGAGCCTACCGCGGCGACGATGATATAGAGGTAGATCGGCCAGGTCTCCGTCGGCTCGCCCCAGGGCATGGCCACGCCGCGATTGCTCAGGTAGATCGGCCCCAAGCTGATGGCTTGCCGCGCGCGCGGCAATTTTAGGAAGAAGGCCGTGTAAATGAAGATGAGCAGCACCAGCAACGGCACGTTGCGCATCAGCTCGATGAACAACCAAGCCAGCCGGTTGACCAGCCAGTTGCTGGAGAGCCGGGCGATGCCGACGATGACGCCGAGCACCGTCGCCAAGACGATGCCCAGCACGCTGACGAGCAGTGTGTTGAGCAAGCCGACGAGCAATGCGCGGGCGAAGGTATCGGCGTTGGTGTAGCGGATGAGCGATTCGCCGATGTCGAAGCCGGCGGCGTTGTCGAGGAAGCCGAAGCCCAGCGCGATGCCCTGGCGCTGCAACGAGGCGGCCATGTTTTGCACCAGGACGAAGGCCAGTCCGGCGACGATGGCCAGGACGAAGAGCTGCGCAGCAAGCTGGATGAAGCGATCGTCGCGCCAAAACGCGCGGCTCATCCGCGGCGGCGAATCGGGAGGTGGAAGCGGAACATTCGCCATACCTTGGGGCGAAGTTATAGCCAGTTTCGGCGAATTCGCAACGTCATAGCCCCATTGAAACACGCGGTAGGCCGGTATCGCCCTTGCGCCACGCCCGCCTTGCTCAGCCCTGGCGTTCGCAACAGCGTAAAATATCGTTTGCTAACCTCTCGACCCTGAGATGATCCCCGATGAGCGACCGAAACTTTGGATTTAACACCCTCGCCCTGCATGCAGGGCAACGGCCCGATTCGGCGACCGGCGCGCGCGCGATGCCGATCTATCAGACCACCAGCTACGTCTTCGACGATACCGATCACGCAGCGGCACTGTTTGCCTTGCAGCGCTTCGGCAACATCTACACTCGCATCATGAACCCGACGACGGCCGCGTTCGAGGAACGCGTGGCGGCGCTGGAAGGCGGGCGCGGCGCACTGGCTACCGGCAGCGGTCAGGCTGCGCAGTTCATCGCCCTGTTCACGCTGTTGCAAGAAGGCGATGAAATCGTCGCTGCAAACACGCTCTACGGCGGTACATACACCCAACTCGACGTCAGCTTCCGCAAGATGGGCATCCACACCACGTTTGTGGATCCCAGCGACCCGGAGAACTTTCGCAAAGCCATTACGCCACGCACCAGGGCGCTCTACGGCGAAACGATCGGCAACCCGCTCATCAACGTGTTTGATATCGAGGCAGTGGCGAAGATCGCGCACGATCATGGCCTGCCGCTGATCGTGGATAATACCTTCGCCACGCCATACCTATGCCGGCCGATCGCCTGGGGCGCGGATATCGTGGTGCACAGCGCTACCAAGTTCATCGGCGGGCATGGCACGAGCATCGGCGGTGTCATTGTGGACAGCGGCAAGTTCGACTGGGGCAACGGCAAATTCCCTGGCCTGACCGAGCCGAGCAAGGGGTACCACGGTGTGCGCTTCTCGGAGACCTTCGGCGACTTTGCCTTCATCATGAAGGCCCGCGTCGAGTCGTTGCGGGATATGGGGCCGGCGCTCAGCCCGTTCAACGCTTTCCTGTTTCTGCAAGGCCTGGAGACGCTGGGCGTCCGCATGCGCGAGCATGTCAAGAATGCGCAGGCGGTGGCCGAGCATCTGGTGCAACACCCGGCGGTTGCATGGGTGAATTACCCATCGCTGCCCGGCAACCGTTACTACGACCTTGCGCAGAAGTACCTGCCCAAGGGCGCCGGCGCGGTGTTCACCTTCGGCATTCGCGGCGGCTTCGACGCTGCGCGCACGTTCATCGAGCGTCTCGAGCTGTTCAGCCACCTGGCCAACGTCGGCGACGCCAAGTCGCTCGTCATCCATCCCGCCAGCACTACGCATGCCCAGCTCAGCGAGGAGGAGCAGCGCGCCGGTGGCATCACGCCCGATATGATCCGGCTCTCGATCGGGTTGGAAGACGTGGAAGACTTGATCTGGGATCTCGATCAGGCATTGGAAAGGTCGCAGACCGAAGCACCACGCCCGCGCCTGTTTGCTGTCAACGGGCATGCCAATCCGCTCGCCTGCGAAATTCCTTTGCGCAGGTGATGAGCGCGTTCTGCCATGGCTAAACTGATTCAGACCCCTGCCGAAGCGTTCGATCTGTTGCAGCGTTACCGACGCATCGCAATGGTTGGGCTGAGCGGCAACCCTTTCCGCCCCAGCCATTTTGCTGCGGTATACATGCTGGCCGAAGGCTACGAAATCATCCCGGTCAATCCACGCGAGGGAGAAATCCTGGGTCGCGCGTGTTATCCCTCACTTGCCGAGGCGGCGCGAACGCACACAATCGAGATTGTGGATATCTTTCGCAACCCGAAAGATGTGCCGCCGATCGTCGAGGAGGCCATCGCCATCGGCGCTAAAGTGGTGTGGATGCAGCTCGGCGTCGTTCATGAGGTGGCAGCGCAGCGCGCGCTCGCAGCCGGCCTGGACGTGGTGATGGATCGCTGCGTCAAGCTGGAGCACGCGCGCTTCCGAGGCGGCCAGAACCTGATCGGCCTGAACACCGGCGTCATCAGTGCGAAGCGGCTGCGGCCGGGGTGACCCGCAGCGATGTTTCAGTCTGCGGCTGCTTCGTCTTCGACCGGCGTCGGCGGTGTGTCGTCCGCACCGCTTGGCATCGCGTTTCCGGATGCGCCGTCTCGTGCGCTGAACGCCGCGATCAACTCGCGCCATCGCTCGTCCAGGCCGTCATCGGTGACGCCGTAGAACACCACGACTTTGCCGCCGGCGTCGCGTATCGCCAGATCGGAGCGCATCTTGCCCGCGCGCATCTCGCGTGTGAGCACTGCGCGGTCGCCCTGCCATTCGATCTCCTCTGGTCCGCTGGGATGATCGGCGAACTGCGTGATGGCATAGTGCCACAGGTCGCGCGCACTCTTCATCGTCACGTTGCGAATGACCGAATTGTTGCGCAGGTCGCGCACGGTGAAATAGACCACGCCGCTGCGCTCTTCCATAGAAAGCACCTGGACGCCGGTCTTGGGTGTGCCGGGGAGTGCTAATGCGCCGTTCTCCGCCGGCAGCGGCTGTGTGGCAATCGTCACACTTGCCAGCTCGATTGGCCGGGATTTGTCTCGGCGCTCGCGCTGGGCCGGCGGCTGCTGTGGCTTGGCCGTTGGCTGGCTCTGCTGCGGCGGGCGCTGTTTGTGCTGCTGTTGAGGTTGCGGCTGGGGTTTGCGCTGCTCATGTTGTCGTCGCTCTGGTTGCGGCTGCGACGGCCGTTGTGGGCGACGATCGGGTTGCGATTGCTGAGCGGGCGGGCGTTGTTCCTGGGGCTTCGGCTTCTCATAGCCGCGCCGGGCGATGGCCACGATCTCGTCGCGCGTTGCCGGGCGGCTCTCCGCGTCTGAGCGCACAAAGAAACGCTCGCCGTCCAGCACGTAGGGCGCATCCCCGCCGCGCGGCACTTGGATTTGCAGTACGTTAGCGCCGTCCAGCGTGCGAACTTGCACCGGGGCCAAGAGTCGCGGCGTAATGCGCTTCTCCATCTCGAGCGACAACTTTTGCATCATGTCGTGCGCATCGGATACACCGGGCGCTTTCTTGTTGGGCTTGGCATCGCAGCCGATGAAGATGTTGCCGCCCTCGCTATTGGCCATCGCGCAAATGTCGCGCAGCACGGCTTCGAACCGGTCACCGCGTTTGGGCAATGACGCGTGGAAGACAACTGCGGCGCTCGGGCCGTGCTCACGTGCCCTCACCAGTTCGTCCTCGGGCAGGTCCAGCACATCGAAGACCGGCCGCACACGACCGAAGTCCTGACTGAGGAACACGTTGCGCAGCGCCTCGAAACTGACTTCGTCGAGTTGGATCTCCGTAGCGCGTTCGCCTACGCCCAATCGCTTCGCGTTCTCCTTCGAGACGGTCAGCCGGTGAGCGTCGCTGCCCTGGATGGCGAACATACGGCGCGGATACTCCGGCTTGATACCGGTGAACAGGTGTGCGCTCGAATAGCGCCCTCGGTCGAGGTCGGTGAACTCGATGGCGTGCAAGTGCGGGTCTTGCGTGAAAGCGATGCGCGTCTGGCCGCCGAGATCTCGCCCGCGCATGGCAATGCCGTTCGACGAGTTGGCGTGTGCCGCAATCGCGATGCCGCCGGCTTCGTCAATCGCTTCGTAGGCCTGCAGCACATCGCTAGTGGCGCCGGCTTCGGTGAGTCCCTTGTCCAGCGCATGACCCGGCACGCGCAGGTCCATCAAGACGCGCTCGATGTCGCGCAGCGGCTTGTCCGGCGGGAAGATGCCCAGGATGTGAAATCCAAACGTTGCCGTGAATTCAAACCCCGGCAATACGAGGATCTTCTTCAGCAGGCGGCGGTACTCATTCAGGCGCGCCAGCTCGTCCGGACGGATACGGTCGAGCTTCTCGAGATATTCGAGGTGCTCGATCTCATTCATCATGTTGCGGTATCCGTTCACCGTGTTGTGATCGGTGAAGGCAATGATGCTGAGGCCCCGCCGCTCGGCTTGCTTCAGGATGTCGAGATAAGTCCTGTTCGGTTCTTCGTAGTCGTGCGAAGCTGGTGTGTGAATGTGCAAATCAACGCGTTTCCATGAACCATCGGATGGCGATGTGGACAACGGGGTCTTCGCCTCGGATGCGCTTGCCGCAACTTTGTTCGTGCGGTTGTTGTGGCGCGATGATGGGCTTCGCGTGGATTTGGCTTTCGACTTCTCGGATTCCGCGTCCGTCGTTTTGGTCGTCTTGTCGTTTTGCGATTCGTCCGACGCTACAGTGGTGGCTTCTTTCTTCTTTCTGGCCATATACAGCGGTCACAATATTCAACTCAAAATACAGGCGCCGGCACTGTTCCGGAGGGAATACCACCCAAAATCAAAATTTGCCGGTGGGCCTGAAGTCTTATACCGCATTCGACCCCAACTAGATGAGCAGCCGCTGAGTGAGCGAATGCAATCCTTCATACACATTATACATATCGCTTGTATCCTATCCGCCGATCGAAACGGATCGGGCGCTGATGGGTTGGCCGGCACACGCAGCACACAGGAGGACACATGCGCACCAAAATCGTTTGCACCCTCGGACCGGCAAGTGAGGACGAAACGATCCTGCGCGGCATGATCCGCGCCGGCATGGACATCGCGCGGTTGAACTTCTCGCACGGTAGCCGGGCCGACCATGAGCGGCGCGTCGGCTTGGTGCGCCGGGTAGCCGCCGAGGAACGCGCCAGCATCACCCTGATGGGCGACTTGCAAGGGCCGAAGTTTCGCATCGGCCGGTTGACCGACCAGGGTGTCGTGTTGCAATGCGATCAGCAGGTCGTCTTCAGCGATCACCCGGATGGCGAAGCTATCCCGCTACCTCACCCTGACCTGTTAGCCGCGATCCAGGTGGGCCAGCGCGTGCTGATTGATGATGGTGCGATCGCGCTGACCGTCGTGCATCGCATGGACTCGACCACGATTGCGTGCCGCGTGCTCAACGGCGGGGTGGTGACGTCGAACAAGGGCGTGAGTGTGCCCGGCCTGAAGATCGCTACGTCGGCGCTCACACCCAAAGATCACGACGATGTGCAGTTCGCCATCGCGCAGCGGATGGATGCGCTGGCGATGTCGTTCGTGCGCAGCGCAGAAGATGTGTATGAGCTGCGCCGGCTCATCCAGGATTGCGGTGGGGACCAACTCGTCGTCGCCAAGATCGAAAAGCCCGAAGCGCTCGACGACTTGCCCAACATCGTGCGCGCAAGCGATGTCGTCATGGTGGCCCGCGGCGATCTGGGCGTGGAAGCAGCGCCGGAGGAAGTGCCGTTCTACCAGAAGCGCATCATTCTGACCTGTCTGCGCGCCGGCAAGCCGGTCATTACTGCTACGCAGATGCTACAAAGCATGATCACTTCGCCGCAGCCCACGCGCGCCGAAGCCAGTGACGTTGCCAACGCGGTGCTCGACGGCACCGACGCGCTGATGCTCAGCGGCGAGACGGCGGTGGGCGCTTTTCCTGTGCAGGCGGTGGAGGCCATGGCGCGCATTGCTGCGCGCGCCGAGGCCAGCATCATCTATCGGCCTGGCGCGCTTCCGTCGGAGTTGCGCGAGGCGCTGGCCGACGACGATAGCACTGACCATAAAACCGACGCCATCACCACCGCTGCGGTGCGCATCGCTGAGACGGTCGGCGCGAAAGCCATCGTGTGCGCGTCGGCGTCTGGTTTCACGGCGCGCATGATCGCGCGTCATCGCCCCGCAGTGCCCATCGTATGCCTGACGCCGCATGAGCGCACCAAGCGCTATGCGGCGTTCATGTGGGGCGTGGAGGCGATGATCGCAGAGACGCGCAAAACGGATGCCGATACGTTGTTCGAGGCGGCGTGTGACGCGGCGCAATGGCTGGGCTGTGCGAAGCCCGGCGATGCGATCGTCGTCACGGCTGGCTTGCCGCTGGGCAGCGGCTCCGGCCACACCAACGTCATCCGGTTGATAGAAGTCCGCGCATAGGCGCCTCCGCTACAATGGCGCAGCCCGCCATGCGCACCACTTCCCCACTCTTCATCCTAGGATGCTATGCCTTCGTCAGCCTCGGCGTGAGTGCGGCGTTGCTTGGGCCGGCACTACCCACACTGGCTTCCAAAGCGAATACCAGTCTCGACCGCATCGGCTTGATCTTCGTCTCGATGTCGCTGGGCTATCTCACGTCCGCGCCGCTCATCAACACGATAGGCGCGCGCATGGGCACGCGCGCCATGCTCATCGTCAGCCCGCTGGTGGTCATCGGCAGCATGGCGCTGCTGGCGCTCGGCGCGCATCTGAATGCCTTCTTCGTGGCGACCTATCTGCTCGGCCTGGGCCAATCCGGCACGCAGGTGGCTTACAACGCCATGTTTGGCTTGCAGGCGGAAGGGGGACGCGCCTCGGCAGTGCTCAATCGGCTCAACGCGTTCTTCGGCGTCGGCGCGCTCATCGGGCCGCTGTTGGTTGCAGCAAGCTACACGCTCATCAACGAGGCGACGTTGGCGTTCTGGATTGCGGCTGTGATGGCGCTGCCGCTCATGCTGGGCGCGCTGTGGGCGCGCGATGGGCTGCGCCATTCGTCACTTGCGCGCGCGACATCACCGGACGGCGGCGCAGCACGCCGCTTATTGACCTCACCGGCAGCGTGGGGATTGTGCGTTGTGATGGGGCTGTACGTCGGCTGTGAAGTCGCCTTCAGCGGATGGGCGACCGAGTTCACCAGTCGCACGACGGGCGCAGGTACGGCGCAAGCTGCGGTCGCGGTAAGCATCTTCTGGGCAGCGCTGGCGCTCAGTCGTTATTTCACCAATATCATCGTGCGCCGTATTCCGTCCGCAGCGTTGATCAGTTTGCTCTTTGCGCTGGCCATCGTCGGGTTAGCGGTGATGCTGCTGGCTGGGCAGATGAGCGCCGCAGCATGGGTAGGGGCATTTTTGGTCGGCGCCGGCTTTGGCCCGGTCTATCCTACGCTCATCGCCATCGGCATTCAGCGCTTCCCGTTCGCTGCACGGATGATCGCCAGCGTGCTGACCAGCACTGGCGCGATCGGCGCGCTCTTCTTGCCGGCGTTGATGGGCTTCGTGATGGATGCGTCGGCGTTTGGCGCGGTGAGCGCATGGGTGATGCTGGCCGGATTGCTGGCACTGGTCATCGGCATATGGCAATTCACGCGCCGCGCCCTGGGGCGCGAGGATGCCACAGCGTTGCAAGCGCGAACCGTGTAGCTCGTTGTATCGCCGTGCGCCGATCTGCTAGCTCGCGTGCGACTTCTGTCCCCTATCTGGCTCAGCAGCGCCTCACCCGCCCCTGTTAGAATCCGCTTGTCAGTTTGTGCATATTAGCGCGTGCGCAATGCCGCACACTGCGTTTGCGCTGCCTGTGGAGATGAAATGGCTGTCACCGAAAAGGAAGTGATGTCTGCGCTTTCGCGCGTGATCGAACCCGAGTTACATCGAGACCTGGTCTCGCTAAACATGATCAAGGATCTACAGATCCGCGGGAACGATATCTCATTCAAGATTGAGCTGACTACGCCGGCCTGTCCCTTGAAGGACGTGATGGATAAGGCGGCGCGGGCTGAATTGGGCAAGATCCCCGGCATCGGCAAAATCGAGATTGGCTGGACGAGCAACGTCGCTGCCAACGCGCGGATGCGCAGCGCACTCAACCTGCCGATCAAGAACATCATCGCCGTCGCCAGCGGCAAAGGGGGCGTGGGCAAGACCACCGTCGCGGTGAACCTGGCGGTCGCGCTCGGCCAGGCCGGCGCAAAGGTTGGCCTGCTCGACAACGACGTATACGGCCCGAATGTGCCGCTGATGGTCGGCCTACCGACGGCTGAGCTGTTGCCGGACGGGCGCGCCATGCCCAGCGTGGCCCAGCAAAACGGCAAGCTCGTCCCTGAGGGGAAGTTCGGGATCAAGATCTTCAGCATTGGGTTTATCTATCCCGCTGAGTCGCCCTTGGTGTGGCGTGGGCCGATGCTACACAGCGCCATTCGCCAGTTCCTTCAGGACGTGGACTGGGGCGACCTGGACTACCTGATCGTGGATATGCCGCCCGGCACGGGCGACGCGCAGCTCTCATTGGCGCAGACGGCGCAAGGTGTGATGGGCATCATCGTCACCACGCCCCAAGCGGTCTCCATGGGCGACGCGCTCAAAGGCCTGGCAGCGTTCGAACAGCTCAAGATCCCAATCATCGGCGTGGTCGAGAACATGGGACCGTATATCGACCCGACCACCGGCAGAAAAGTCGCGATGTTCGGCGAGGGCGGCGGCGAGCGCCTGGCCGCGATGAAGCAAGTGCCCTTCCTGGGCAGCGTGCCGCTCGACCCGGCCATCCGCGTCGGCGGCGATAGCGGCCGACCGATCGTCGCGGCGTATCCCGAGAGCGAAGCGGCTAAACGCCTGACTGAGATCGCCAAGCAGGTCGCGGCGCGCGTCAGCGTGCTGAATTTCCAGCAAAACAACGTCATCCCGATCTCGATCATTGGGTGAGACAGCACGACCGGCCAACGGCTGGTTCGCCGACTCGCGCGCGTCGCTGGCGCCTCTCGCGAATCAACGCTTAAATGTCTGACATGGAAGCTACGGTCAAAGAGCCCTCGATGTTCGACCTGCCGGAATGGACGGGCATCTATCCTCCAGAAGGGAAGCCACCCGAACCCAAGCCGCGCCTGGCCGGCGTGCGCTTCCAGCGGGTCGGCAAGGTCTATCACTACAGCGCCGAGGGCTTCGATGACTTGAAGGTCGGCGATTGGGTGATCGTGGACACTGCGCGCGGTAAGCAGATGGGGCAAGTGGCCACGCTCAAGCCGCCAAAGGACAAAGGAGGCCCCTACAAGCGTATCGAACGCCGTGCCACCGGCCGTGATATGGCCATGCGCCACTACTACGAGAGCAAAGAACTCGAAGCGATGATCGCTTGTCGCGCCGAGAGCGCCGCGCTCAACTTGCCAATCAAAATCGTGCGCGCCGAATACAGCTTCGACGGTCAGACGCTCACCTTCCTCTATTCGTCCGATCAGGAAGAGCGCGTCGAGGTGGCTGCGCTGCGTGAGGCGATGAGCCGGCTCTATCGCGCGCGCATCGAGACGCGCCAGATCAGCCCGCGTGAAGTGGCCAAGATCCTGGGCGGCATGGGCGCGTGCGGCATCGAAGAACGCTGCTGCTCGCGCTTCCTGACCGAGTTCAGCCCGATCTCGATCAAGCATGCTAAGGAGCAAAACCTCAGCCTGAATCCGCACGACATCACCGGCATATGCGGCCGGCTACGCTGCTGTCTCATCTACGAGTATGAGCAGTACGTCGAGGCGCGCCGCTACCTGCCCAAGCTCAAGTCCATGGTCGGCACGCCGATGGGGCCGGGCAAGGTGGTTGAGATCTTGCATCTGCGCGATTCAGTGCGCGTGAAGATCGGCGAGGGGCCAGAGGCGCGCGAAATGGAGTTCCATCGCGAGCAACTCGTCCCGCTGGAAGAATGGAAGCGGCTGCAGGAAAAGGCCGCCAGCGGGACATGTGATCGTCATGAGAATGGCGAATGCGATTGTGGCAAAGGCGAGCCGCGCAAAGCCGAGGCGTCGCAACAAACCCAGTCAGATGAACTCCCGCCGGCAGCCAAGGCGTTTATCGAGGCCAACGAAGCGCGGCACGAGAAAGAGCACGCGCGCCCGGACCGCACAAAGCGGCAGGATCGCAGGCAACACGGTGAACGCCGGCCGACTGACATCGGGCGCCATCAGCCGCGCCCCGCGGATGCCGACAGGGAAGGCGACACACAGCGAAAACGCCGACCGCTGCTCCGTCGCAAGCCAGGCAAATAGCCTCTCATTATCCTCTGTATCCCAATTTGGCCCGTGAACATCCTCGTCATCATCGCTCATCCTGATGACCCTGAGTTCTTCGCTGGCGGCACGATTGCCCGTTGGTGCCATGAAGGCCATGACGTGCGCTACGTCGTCGTCACTGGCGGTGACAAGGGCAGCGACCAGCCCGATATGACGCCGGCTCGGCTCGTGGCTATCCGCCGCGACGAGCAACGCAACGCCGCCGCCATTCTGGGCGTGCGCGATGTCACCTTCCTCAGCCACGTGGACGGCGAGCTGCTAAATACGCTAGACGTCCAGCGTGATCTGGTGCGCGAGATCCGACGGGCGCGCCCGGATATCGTCCTGACGACTGACCCGCAGACCCTGCACTACGGCGCGATGCGCGTCAACCACAACGATCACCGCGCCGTTGGCCTGGCGGTTTGCGACGCGATCTTCCCTGCTGCGGGCAATCGAATGTACTTCCCCGAACTGCTGGCGGATGGCTTCGAGCCTCATGCGCCGAAGGAGATCTACTTTGCTGGCCCGGCCCGGCCGAACACGCTGGTGGATGTCACTGATTTCATCCAGACCAAGATCGAGGCGATCCGCATGCATGCTTCGCAGGTGAAAGCGCCGGACGAACTCGAGTCGCGCATCCAGCAGGGGCTGTTGCGCATGACCGCCGACGGCCGCGTCTTCTTTGCGGAAGCGTTCCGGCGCATCTTGCTATAAACTTCAGGGGATGCTGCGCTTGCAACGCAGGCAATCCCGGATGGCACGTCCGGCAGCCGGAGTCGCCCGCGTTGGAACGGATGACGCGCGCAGACGCCGTGCTAGAATGCGCGGCTGCGTTATCCTGGAATCGAAATCTGGAATGATGGATTCGATGAAATGAACCGGTCGGCTACTGCCGCGCGCCAAGGCTAGGACGACTCATTCCACTGCACCCAGGCCGATCGCGTTCCGCCAGCATATGGCCTGCGCCGCATCAGGCGCTTGTGAGTTCATAGAGGGTAACGCTTTAACACGAGGCGCACACATGAATGGGCCTTCTATGCATCGAGAATCTGATTCGAATGCTTCGGGCACTTCAGATCCCGGTTTATCAGGCTTTACAGAGACGCCGGTCATTGACCGTATTCCCAGGCTAGCCAACAGAAGAAAGCGCAAGCCGCCGCGCCCAACCCGTGAAACCCCACGCACGCAGTTCTTGTTGCCGACGACGCGCGCGGGTTGGCTCAAAGCGACGGGCATTGCATTTGGCGCCGTCCTGGCTGTGGGCGCTGCGCTCGTGGGCCTGCACCTGATCAGCGCCAATGGCTGCAGCGAATTCACCACTGAGCGGACGACGGTGGCCGCCGAAGGCTTTCAGATTCGGGTGATGCCGAGCGACTTGACCGGCAGCTTCGGTGTGAAGCTGGGCGTCTTGTCGTTGGCCGACCTCACCGCTGCGTCCCGTGATGCCGAGCTTCAGGCTGCCGCTTCCAGCTTGCCATCTGGGTTAACGCTCGTGAGCGACCCGGTCAGGGTCAAAACCTGCAGCGCCAACCCCAGACTGGCGATGCTGCGCATGAGCATCCCGCCTGACGTGGAAGCGGACGCGAGTCTAGATTTGTATGGCTGGGACAGCCAAGCGCGCGCGTGGACATGGCTCGGTGGTGAGTTAGATGCGGCGTCTCGAGCAGTCGTGGCGTATGTGAGCCGCGTGCCTTCGCTCGTGGCGCTGATGAAAGTTGCGCCCATTCCGCCTTTGCTCAGCATCGAACTACCGCCGGCGACCCGTGATCCGTCGGCGATTGTCCAGTCCCTCCCACCCGGCGCCGTCCATGCCACTGGCCTCTATCTGGGCGACGGCGGCAGCATCGTCGGCGATCCAAGCAAGTTGCTGCGGCTGAGCGGCGCGCCCATGAGGGCTATCCCGGTCGTGCGCAACTGGGGTGCACAGGGCGAAGTCAACCGCACGCTGCTGCGTGCGATGCTGGCCAGCGAAGCAAGCCGCGCCGCGCATGTGAACGCTCTACTCGGCCTCGTCGCGATCGGCGGCTTCGAAGGCGTGCAGATAGACTATCGCGGCGTAGAAGGGATACAGCGCGACGCCTTCTCACAATTCATCGAGCTGCTCGGCGCGCGTTTGGCCGAACGCGGCAAGACCCTCAGCGTCGCCGTCCCCGTACCTTCGCTCACCGGCGCGACCGGCGACGCTGCCGGCGCAGCCAGTGTGTTCGACTCATCGGGCTACGACCTGTATCGGATTGGCCGGGCCGCCGCGTCGGTGCAGCTCGATTTGAGTACCAACCCCGAGGCGTGGTGCACCAGTCAGTTGGACCCGCTGATGGCTTGGGTGGTTGGCCGCGTTGATCGCCACAAGTTGCAGGTGATCGTCCCGACCCTGGGCGTTCAAAAAGACGCCAACGGGCGTGTGAGACTGATTGGCCTGGAAGAGTCGCTCGCCGGTTTGCGCGGGCTGCAGACTGTAGCGCCCGCCGTTGCGCCTGGGGCAAGCGTCAGGGTTTGGTGGAGTGGCGATGTCGAACCGTCCGATGTGCGCTACGATGCGACCGGTCAGTTCTACTCCTATAGCTACGTGGACGAACGCGGTATCCAGCAGACGGTGTGGCTGAACACCGCTGCCAGCTTGAAGCGCACGCTGGAGCGCCTCAGCCGACACAACATTCGCGGCGTCACGTTGCGTGGGTTAACGCACCCCGGTAACGACGACGGCGTTATGCAGGTCGTGGACGGGTTCATGCGCGGCGATCTGGCGTCGGTGCAGGCGCCGGAACCGGTAATCAAGGTATCGTTCGGCGCCGGCACGCCGTTCAGCCTTCCCCTCAGCCAGAGCCCGGACACGATGGTTGTGCAGGCGCCCGGCGGCGAGGGTGAGTACGAGATCGCTTCTACGTTTCAAAGCGCGCGGACGGTGCCGTTGAACCCGGCACGTGTAGCGGTGTCCAAAGATGCGACAACTGCCGAAGGCGGCGCAAACGCGGCGTCCGTTGCGTCGGTCGCTGCTGGTCAAGCGTCTCAGGGCGCCGTGCCGCCCATACCCGGCGTGAACGCCGAGCTGTTCGAACTCGGCGGACACGTCAACGACCTGGTTCACGCCGCACAGATGAAGACTGCAGGCATGACTTGGGCGCGCACCGAAGTGCGTGGTGAAGTGTTGCCCGAAGCCTTCATCGCCGAAGCCAAAGCCAAAGGATTGAAAGTGCTCGTCACCGCCGTCGGCGATCGCAACCGCGTCATGGATATCGCTTACCGCGATCAGTGGGCGCAATACCTGGGCAACATTGCGACTGCCGGCGCGGATGCAATCGAGGTGTGGAGCGAGCCGAACTATAAGGCAGAATGGCCGGCCGGCCAGATCAGCGGCGCGTCTTATGCCGACCTGTTGAAGCGCGCTTACTTTGCCATCAAACAGGCTAACCCCAACACATTGGTGATCAGCGCCGGCTTAGCGCAAACATCGGGCGTATATTCTGGCGGCTGTGCCGAGGATGGGTGTGACGAGCTGGCCTTCCTCAACCAGATGGCCACCGAGCATGCCCAGGATTACATGGATTGCGTGGGCGTCCATTACACGTCTGGCTTTGAGTCGCCCAGCGCCGTAGGTGCGCTCCATTACTCTCAGTATTATGAACCGTTACGCAACGCGTATTACGGCGCGTTCAACGGCGCCAAGCCGGTGTGCTTCACAGCGCTGGGCTATGTGACAGCGGATGGTTTCCCTTCAGGAATGCCGGCCAAGTATTCGTTTGCCGCAGGCACGACGCTGGCCGATCATTCAGCATGGTTGGCCGAAGCGGCTAAGCTCTCCAAAGCAAGCGGCAAGGTGCGTTTGATGATCGTGTGGAACGTGGACTCGACGGAGTGGATCGCGGATGATCCTTCCCAAAACCTTGAAGGTGATCCTCAGGCAGGCTACGCCATGATTCGACCCGACGGCACGTGCCCGGCTTGCGAATCTTTGCGCAGCGTGATGAAATGAGCCGATACACCTTCAACCCCAAGCTCGATCCCAGTCGGGAACGTAATCGTCGTTTGCTCATCAGCGCCATTGCATTGGGCGCAGCCGCATTGGCTGCCCTTGCACTGCTCGGCTTCGGCATCTGCTTGTTGACGGGCGGGTGCGCGGTTGGCAGTATGGGGGCAACCGAGGAACCAACGCCGTTCGTACCGGAGGTGACCATCTTTGCGCCGCAGGTTCCACCGCCGGGTCAAGGCCCGGCGACGCCGGCCGGCGAAGGTTCGGGCAATGCACCGGCTGGCGCAGCGCCTCCAACGGCGGCGACCATGGACCCGCGTGGGAAGATCGAAGGCATTGACGACTTCGTGTGCCCCAACCCGCGTCCGGCGCCGGCCCATTTCGGTTACGGCATCCAAAGCAACTGGCCGGTCGGCGACATTGGCCTGTTCAACTCCATCATGGCCGAGCAACTGAAGATGAATTGGACGAAGGCGCAGGTTCGATGGGTGGACTTCGAGCCCAACGGGCGCGGTCAATACGAGCTGTATAAGTGGCAATTGCTGGATGCCTTCACCGCCGATGCCAACAAGAAGGGATTGAATATCTTGTTCGGTGTGCTCGATGCGCCGGTCTGGGCGCGACCCCAAAATGCCAACCCGGCGCGGCCGGACCTGCTCGGCCCGCCCGATAACTACGAGGATGCACGCATCTTCATCGAGAAGCTGCTCGCCCGCTACAAGGGCTGCGTGCAGGCCGTCGAGGTGTGGAACGAGATGAACCTCGATCGCGAATGGACGGTCGCCTCCCGCCAGATCAAAGCCGCCGATTACGTGGCCTTCCTGGACGCGGTCGTGCCCACCATCCGCGCGATTGACCCGAACATCGTCGTGCTGATGGGCGCCCTCTCGCCGACCGGCGCGAATATTACTCAAGACGGCGTGATGCAGGTGGTGGACGACCTGACCTACATGGATCAGTTCGTCGCTGCCGGCGGCCCTGCTCGCGTGGACTGCATCGGTGTACACTTGAACGGTTACAACATGCCGCCCGACAAAGAGTGGAACGAAGGCTACAACGATCCCACGGCGACCTTCCGCGGCCCGTTCGACTCGCCTCACCCTTCGTGGTCATTCAAGAGCACGATGCGTTTGTATTACGAGAAGACGCAAAAGCCGCTGTGCGTGACCGAATTCGGTTGGGCCTCGATGGAGAACCTCAAGCGCTCAGACGGGTCGCCCGTGCAGGGCGCGCCGCCCGGGTTCGGCTTCGCGCTCGACAATACCGAGCAAGAACAAGCCGACTGGATCGTGCAAGGCTTCCAGATCATGCGCGATAGCGGCTATGTCAGGTTTGCCATCGTCTTCAACCTGGATTACATTCAGAAGGTGGGCGGTGAGCCAGATCAGGAGAACGTCGCGCCGTATAGCATCACCCGGCGCGACGGGTCGCCGCGCCCGGCCTTCGAGGCGCTGCGGGCCATGCCGCGCTAGCCCGGTCGCTCGCCTCTAGCCCAACCAACGATGAGACGAGCACGCCGGGCTGCCTGGATGGCTGTCGTGGCGCTGGCGACCGCATGCGCAGCGCCGAATGCCATGCGCCTGCCGCAGCAAGCCGAGTCTGCGCGGCCTGTCGCGCCGCAGTTCCCCCCGCCGCGCCGGGTCGAGTCGCCCGGCTATGGATTCGAGGCCTACCTGTGGTGGAAGCCGGAGATCGCCACGCGCGACTTGGGGCTCATTCGCGAGGCCGGCTTCAAGTGGGTCAAACAGACCTTCGCCTGGCGCGACATCGAGATCGAGAAAGGCAAATACGACTGGAGCCGCGCCGATGAGGTTGTGTTCCTGACGACGGAGGTCTTCACGCGCAACTTGATCGTGCGGTTGGATCGCGAGCCATATTGGGACCGCCGCGACTACCCACTCGGCCAGGGCATCGCTGCCGGCCCGCCGCGCAACCTTCAGCATTTCTTTGACTTCTGCGCCACCATTGCCGCGCGCTACAAGGGTAAGATCGCCGCGTACCAGGTGTGGAACGAGCCGAACCTGGCGCGCGAGTGGGGCGGCATGCCCCCCGATCCGCGAGCCTACGTCGAGATGCTGAAGGGATGCTACCTTGCAATTAAGCAAGCCGATCCCGACGCGTTGGTGATCAGCGCCGGCCTGGCGCCCACCGGCACCGGCCCACCGTTGGCCATGCCGGACGATCAATTCCTTATCGCGATGTACGAGGCCGGCGCAGCGCCCTACTTCGACCTGTTGGGCGTGCACGCGCCCGGGTTCCGCGCTGCGCCGGAGACGCCGCCCGGCATGGCTGTCAGCATCCCTGAACTGGGTGGGCAACGTTTCTTCGCCTTTCGCCACGTCGAGGACTTGCGGGCGATCATGGAGCGCTTCGGTGATGGCGACAAGCAAGTCGCCGTGCTGGAGTTCGGCTGGACGACCGATCCGGTCAACATTAACTACGCCTGGTTCGCTATAGACGAGCAGTTGAAGGCGGACTACATGGTGCGCGCCTTTCGCTGGGCCAGACAGAATTGGCGGCCGTGGATCGGCCCGATGATCGCGCTCTCCATCCCGCAGTTCGACTGGACGTCGCAGAACGAGCAGTATTGGTGGGCCGTCGTGGATCCCTACTACCCGGAGACGCGCGTGCGCCCGGCCTACGAAGCGCTGAAGGCGATGGACAAGTGATCTGGCTATGCGGTGCGTGTTCGATGTTCTCGACGGCGCGCCATTGCGCGATGTGTTTAGCCTGGCCGGGCGCGCCATCCCGCGCATTGCCGGCGAATTCTGGACGGCGCAGCAGCGACAGGCCTGTTCGCTCCATGAAATCTCGTATCGCGCCTGCTTCAAGCCGCAGCTCCCGCGCTATTTCATCGAGCGGCTAACTCAGCCCGGCGACGTTGTGTATGATCCGTTCAGCGGGCGCGGGACGACGGCTGTTGAGGCGGCGCTGTTGGGCCGGCGCGTCATCGCCAACGACGTGAACCCGCTCAGCGCCATCCTGACCACGCCGCGTTTGCGCCCGCCGACGCTCGAAGCGGTGGCCGACCGGCTGGCGCGCATTCCAGACTCCTCGCAACGCGCCGAGGTTGACCTCTCGATGTTCTTCCATCCGGATACCGAGCGCGAGATCGTCGGCCTGCGCGGCTACCTGGCGGCGCGCTGCCAGGCCGGTGAGGAAGACGACGTGGACGCCTGGATCCGCATGGTGGCGACCAACCGGCTGACCGGTCACTCGCGTGGCTTCTTCTCGGTCTATACCCTGCCGCCTAACCAGGCGGCCAATCCCGAGCGCCAGCGCCGCATCAACGCTCGCTTGAATCAGCAGCCCGAATACCGTGACACGCGGGCGATCATCTTGCGCAAGACGGCGAGCCTGCTGCGTGGGCTTACCGAGGCGCAGCGCGAGAACCTGCACGCCGCAGCCGAATCGGCGCTGCTGCTGACCTGCGACGCGCGAAGCACGCCGGCCATCCCGGACGGCAGCGCGCAGCTCACGGTCACTTCGCCGCCGTTTTTGGACGTAGTGCAATATGCCGCAGACAACTGGCTGCGCTGTTGGTTCAACGGAATTGCGGTCGAAGAGGTCGCGCCGCGCATCACGCTGTCACGCGCGTTGGAAGCCTGGTCAACTGTGATGCGTGCGGTCTTCGACGAGCTGCATCGAGTTACGCGGCTGGGCGGCTGGGTGGCGTTCGAGGTGGGAGAGGTGCGCGGGGGGCGCGTGCGCCTGGATGAACATGTCGCCCCGATAGGCGAATCGGCCGGCTTCACCTGCGCCGCGATCCTGGTCAACCAGCAGCGCTTTACCAAGACTGCCCACATCTGGGGCGTGGCCAACAACGCCTGCGGCACGAACACCAATCGCATCGTGGTCTTTCGCAAGGAGTGATGACCGCGGGACTACGCTGGCTGTTGCTTGTGCCGGCCTAGACAATAGGGCTACATAAAAAGAATATGCTGTCGTAGCAAGTTGGACGGGATGACTCCGGGCGCCGAAGGGGTATGGTAAGGTTGAAGGCGGAGCATCACGCCACTTTCCTTCGGGCCGCGAGCGCGCGCCGGGCGAGACGGTCGTGGTGTCACTGTGCGGCGGACGGTAAGCCAGGCGACTCGTTGCCGAACCGGACGTTAATCTTTACCCGAACAGAGATGATTCGTTTGACACGGCAGACGCTCGAAAAGTATCAGGTCTTGATCTATTTTGTGGCCGTCGGCAGCGGCCTGATCGTCGGCATGGCCCAACCGATGTGGCTGGGGACGCTGGAGGCTATGCTGCGGCCTGTCCTCGCCTTGCTCCTTTACACCACCTTCACCCAGGTGCCGTTGGCCCATCTGCGCGAGAGCATCGCCGACCGGCGCTTCATCCTCGCTGCCGTGGTGGGCAACTTCCTCATCGTGCCGGCGCTGGTGGCCGGCCTGGCGCAATTTTTGCCAGGCGACGTGGCGATTCGCCTTGGGGTGCTGATGGTGCTGCTGGTGCCCTGCACCGACTGGTTTATCACGTTCACCCATCTGGGCGGCGGAGACACCCGACGCGCCATCGCTTTCGCCCCGGTCAGCCTGCTGCTGCAAGGCCTCTTGCTGCCGTTGTATCTCTGGCTTTTCCTCGGCGAGGCGCTGGGGGTGGCGATGGTGTGGCGTGAGATGCTGATCGCCTTTGGCAGCTTGATCCTGTTGCCGTTGTTGGGCGCCTGGCTCACCGAGCGGTGGGCCGAGGGTGAGCCTCGGCGGCGCGGCATATTGGGCAGGCTGGCGTGGTTCCCGTTGCCGCTCCTCGCCGTGGTCGTTTTCACCATCGCAGCAACGCAGGTGAACCTGGTGGCGGGATCGCTGGCGGCGCTCGGCCGGTTGCTCCTCATCTTCGTCGCCTATTTGATCCTTGCCGGGCTGATCGCCCGCGGCCTGGCGCGGGCCTTCCACCTACCGACGGCTCAAGGCCGCGTGCTGGCGTTCAGCCTGGGCACCCGCAACTCGTTCGTGGTGCTGCCGCTCGCGCTGGCGCTCCCCCCGGCTTTTGGCCTGGCGGTCGTCGCCATCGTCTTCCAGTCCCTGGTGGAACTGGTCGGCATGGTCACGTATCTGTGGTGGGTGCCAAGACGGCTCTTTCCCGAGGCCGCCCGCAGCGCGGCCCAGGAGGACACAACCCGGCGAGGCGCTTCGACCGATGCCGCGAAGCTGCCCGACTACGATGAGCATCCGCTGCTGCTAACGCGCCCTGCGCAACGGACGCATCATCTTGAGCCGTCAGAATGAGCCTAGAAGGCGACTAACCTCGCGGCGTCAATGTAGCTTCTTGATCTCTTCGTCGAGTTGGGCCAAACGGCCTTCAACGCTGTCTTTGAAGCGGGCAAGCGCTTCGGAGAACGCATCGGTCGCCTCCAGCAGCTCGTTGGCCATTTGGCTAGGCGACTTGAGGTTGAGCAGATTTGCGGGGTCGGGCAGCGGGGCGAAACCGACGAACGCGCCGTCGGCGTCGCGCTTGGCCAGGCGCGCGCCGATGATCGCATCGCGGTTGATCGGCCCGTAGATGTGTGGGAAGCGCGGCGCATCGTCCGGCGCAGTGTCGCTGACCGCTGCTTCCGGCGGAAGCGGAGCGCCGCTCTGGGGTGGGGCCGGCGCTTCCCAGCGCAACTCGCTGGTCAGGCGCGCCTCATCAATTTCTAGGACGACGAACTCACCTGGCCGATCCTTGTAGAAGGCGTTGGCGATGCGCAGCAGAAGGTCGTCGCCTTGCGTCGCATGAATGAAGCCCTCGCGCGCTAAGCTGTCGGCGCGGTAGGGTTGGTCGGCGGGTGTGGCTTCCCAGTCGGCGCGCGGGGTAAGGTGCAGAATCATGCGGCGTCCTTCAGCTTCTCTTCGGGGTCGAGCATGGCCGGCACGGTGGCGCGGCGGCGGGCGATGTGGGCCATCACAATGCTGAACCCGTAGAGCAGCAGCAACGGCACCATGACGATGCTCATGTTGATGGGATCGGGCGTCGGCGTGATGAGTGCGGCCAGCACAGCGACGATCACCACCGCCCAGCGCCAATGCCGCTTGAGCACGTTGGCGTTGATCACGTTGGCCTTGGCCAAGATGAAGATGATCAACGGCATCTCGAACGCCACGCCCATCCAGAACATCACGCCGGCGACGAAGGGGATGTAGTCGTCCGGCGTCAACGCGACGTTGAAGACGCTGGGGAAGATGCCGGTGAGGAAGCCCACCGCCGCCGGCAGCATGACGAAAAACGCGAACGTCGCGCCCAAGATGAACAGACCAAATCCGAACGGCAGGCCGATGAGGATCCAGCGTTTCTCGTGCGGCAGCAAGCCGGGGAAGATGAAAGCTAGGATCTGATATAAGATGAATGGCAGCGCCAGGATGGCGCCGGCGGTTACCGACACCGTGAAAACGTTGGTCAGCGGCGAAGTCGGGCTCGTCACCAGAAGCTGCTTGGCTGGGCCGTAGGGCGCGAGCAGGACTTTCAAAATCTGCTCCGCAAAGGCCAGCCCGACCGCCGTGCCCACGGCCAGCGCGATCACCGCCTTGAGCAGCCGATCGCGCAGTTCGCGCACGTGCTCGAGGAGGGTCATGCCTTCTTCTTCTTGTAACTCACCCATCGGTTGAACATTTTGCGCCATACGCCTGCCTCGAGCTGTAGTTATACACGATCACCCACGCCACGGGTTGTCGTCATCCAGCCGATCGGTGCGGATCGTCGCGCCGACCGAGGCCCAGGGGTTGTCATCTGGCAGTTCGATCGCGATGTGGTTCTCGGGAGCGATCGGGGGCGGCAGCACAACGCGCGCGCCATTCGATACATCGGCTGGCTGCTCGGTCGTGGTGGCCGGGTCGGCGTGGGATGCTGGGGGCTGCGTTGCAGAATGCGTTGCAGAATGGGTCGGCGCAGGTAGTGGAGCGGGTGCGTTCGAGGGCGCAGCGGCGCCGTTCAGGCCGTTCGTCGCTGCCGGCAGGGTCGGTGTGCTCGGTGGCGGGTTCAGGCTGGCGGCCCTGCTGATGTCGTCGGCGTAAGGCTGCAGGATGGCGCGCAGGTCGGCTGCTTCGCGGATGGCCTCCACCTCGCGGCGGATTTCACGGGTTACTTCATCAATGTCCTGGGCGATGGGTTGCAGTTCGCCTTTGAACTCCTGGGTGAAGGCAACATACGTCTCGCGCAGGCGGCGCAGGGCAGTGCCCAGGCCGCGCGTAAACTCCGGCAAGCGCTCCGGCCCGAACACGAGGAGGATCAAGATCAAGATGAACAGCACCTCCAGCGGGCCGACGCCGAGAATCGTTCCGTTCATAGGTTTGCTGCGGCGCCCAGTACGCCGTTCACGAATCGTGAGCTCGTCTCGCTACCAAACTCCTTCGCGATGTTCACAGCTTCGTTGATCGCCACCTTCAGCGGCACCTCGCCCCATCGCATCTCGTAGAGTGCAATGCGCAGGATGTTGCGGTCAATCGCCGAGAGTTGTTCGGCCGGGAATTCGGGTGCCAGTGCGCTGATCATCTGGTCGAGGGATGTCGCCTCGTGCGTCACGCCCTTCACCAGCTCGATGGCGTATTGGCGCACCGACGCCGGTCGCGCCACCTCGCAGAGGTGGCGATTCAGCACCTCGTCGGCGGGATGGTGCGCCGTGTCCGCTTCGTAGAGCACCTGCAAGGCGAGCACGCGTGCGTCATGCCGTGACATCCTCGAAATATACGTCCACCGCCGATACGCGTAGTCCGATGATTTCCTGAACCGCCTGTTGCACTTCCGACTGGATCGCCCGGCCCAGCTCGACCAGTGAGACATCCTGTGCTGCGGTGAGGTGCAGCTTCACGCGCACTTCGTCGTTGTCCACGCTGACCTCGACGCCTTTGTAACTGTCACGAGGGCGTAGCGCGCGTGTGTGATCTACCAGCCCGCGCACGCTCGGCATGGCGAGCACGGTGTTGCGCACGATCGTGCGCACGACATCGGGCGAGATCGTCACCGAAGATCGGGCCATCGCGTCATTGCATGACCAGGCCGCCGTCCACGCTCAAGACTGCACCGGTGATAAAAGCGGCCTCGTCGCTTGCAAGGAATGATACCGCATAGGCGACTTCTTCGGGCGCACCAAACCGACCCAGCGGCGTGGCCTTGAGGATGGCTTGTTTTTGTTCCTCGGTAAGCACGTCGGTGAGCGCGGTGGGGATGAAGCCCGGTGCCACCGCGTTCACGGTGATGTTGCGCGAGCCGAGTTCTTTGGCCAGCGACTTGGTAAAGCCGATCACCCCGGCCTTGGCTGCCGCATAATTGGTCTGACCGCCCTGGCCGGCTAACCCGACGACCGAGCTGATGTTGATGACGCGCCCGCTGCGCGCACGGATCATCGGCCGGATAGCTGCCTTGCAGCAGTTGAACACGCTCTTCAAGTCAGCGCTGATCACGGCGTCCCAGTCTTCTTCGCTCATGGTCATGAGCAGCGTATCGCGGGTGGTGCCGGCGTTGTTCACCAAAATGTCGAGCTTGCCGAATGCGTCCAGCGCGGCTTTCACTAATGCGGTGGCCTCGTCCAGTCTGCTCACGTCGGCCTTGAAGGCGATGGCTGTGCTGCCGGCCTCGGTGATGGTTTTGACCACTTCGTGCGCAGCGGCTTCGCTGGTGTTGTAGTTCACGACCACCGATGCGCCGCGCCGGGCGAGTTCGATGGCGATGGCGCGCCCGATGCCGCGCGACGCGCCGGTGACGATGGCAGATTTACCTTGCAGTTGTCCCATGGTGTGCTTCTCGATTGATGCGGCCTGCGCGCTCGCTGCTATCCGATCGCGCGCGTCTCTGCGTCTGTAACGATGCGTCGGATCAGCCCGCACAAAACGTCCTTCGGGCCTAGCTCAACGAAGTGCGTCACGCCCTGACCGTGCATGAATTGCACACTCTCCACCCAGCGCACAGGCGCGGTGAGCTGCGCGGCCAGCTCGGTGCGGATGTCGTCGGGATGGGTGATCGGCTGCGCCGAGGTGTTGGCCACGACCGGCACGGCTGCCGGCGCGATCGGCGTCGCCTCGACGATGCGCGCGAAATCGTCCGCGATGCCAGCCATCAGCGGCGAGTGCGAGGCAATGCTGACGTTGAGCGGCACGACGCGTTTGGCCCCTTTGGCTTTGGCCAGGTCAGAAGCGGCTGCGACGGCCGCTTTGCCACCTGAGATGACGATTTGGCCCGGCGCGTTGTCATTCGCGACGACAACGCCCGGTACGTGCTGTCGGGAGGCTTCCTGGCACACCGCGCGTAGCGCGTCGGCGTCCATGCCGATGACTGCAGCCATGCTGCCCGGCATGCGCTCGCCCGCTTCCTTCATCAGCCGGCCACGCTCGCGCGCCAGCTTCACGCCATCCTCGAAGGCCAATGCGCCTGCAGCGCACAACGCGCTCAGCTCGCCCAGGCTATGGCCGGCGATGAAGGCTGGCGCTTCGATCTCGCCGGATAGCCGCACCATCTCGTGCATCGCGATGCTGTGGGTCAAGATGGCGGGCTGGGTATTGATCGTGTCGCTCAGTTCGGCTTCCAGCCCGTGCCAGCACAGGTGCGAGAGTGGGAAGCTCAACACAGCGTCGGCGCGCGTAAAGATGCCTTTGACAATCGGTCGGTGCTGTGCCTGCTCCAGCCCCATACCCACGAATTGCGACCCCTGGCCGGGAAAGACGTATGCGGTCGTCACGTGTTCGACTGAGGGTGTGCCGGAGTGAGGTTACTTCTTGTCGTCTTTGGTGTCGTCACCGATGCGGACGACCATGCGGCCTTTGTAATAGCCACAGGACGGACACACGATATGCGGCGGTTTCATCTCGCCGCAGTTGTCGCAGGCGACCAGTTGCACGGGCGTGAGATGGTCATGCGCACGTCGCCGATGTGTCCGGCCCCATGAAAATTTTCGCTTTGGTAGTGGACCCATGTCTCGAAAAGCTCCTTCTACATCAGGCGGCGCATCAAGGTCGAGTGTGCGGCAGCCGCCCGTTCGTCTGGTTACAAAAGCGCGTTATTCTAACGCAAATTGCCTCGATTGCGCCAGGTTTTTTCGTCCAGTCCCTGGCTCACGAGATGTTGTCGGCGCCGGGCAAGACTGATGGAGCTTATCCCAGCGGTCCGAGGAAGATCGGTCCATCGGGGTTGGGGGTCGGACGGCCACCGGCCGGTTCGATGGTGATCCCGATCTTGTCGAAGGTTGAGAAGGGCGCGTCGCTCTTCACGATCAGCCGGCTGGTGCCATCGGGCCCCGTATTGAAGATCTCTGACGGCAGGCGCAGGTCGCCCTTGATCAGCCATATCTGATAAGTTCGCTCGGGTGAAAGCGGCGGCAGGTTATGCGCTGTGATGAGCGCCGTCTCAGCGTTCGGGGCATAGAATACGGAGAGCGTCCCCTGCTTAAAATCGTCCTTAAAGGCGGGGATCGTCGCCACGCGTACATCGCGCTGCGAGAGCACGTCCAACTCGCTTTCGGCGACAGCCAGCGCTTCCTGCGCGCGCGCGACCTCGGCCTGCGCGGTTGCCAGCTTGGATCGCGCCTGGTCGGCATCGGCCTGAGCAGCCAGAGCCTGCTGCTGGGCCTGTGCAAGGCGGTTCTGGGCATCGCTCAGTTCTCGTTCGAGCTGCGCAGCGCGCTCGCGCGAAAGGGCCAGTTGCGCCTTGACATCCTGCAGTTGCGCCTGGAGCTGGGCGCTATACGCGTGCTGTTGGGCGAGTTGTGACTGAGTGTTCAACAAGCCCACACCGAGCACAAGGGCGAGAGATGCGAAGGCAACGGCCGCCCCGCCGAACAGATACCGCAGCCAGTCGAATAAGCTGGATGATTTCGGCTTCGGCGATTCGGCTGACGGAGGCGTCGGGATGCGCGCCATGACTTTCTGCTTGAGCGCGGGCGAAGGCGCGATCGGCTCGACCGACAGCATCAGTGCCATCGCCGCAGCGCGTTCCTCGGCTACGCGTGCGCGCAGTTCCGGCGAAGCCGCAAGCTGTCGTTCGAATTCGGCGCGTTCTTGTTCGCCCAACGCGCCGATCGCGTAAAGCGCAATCTGTTCGTCCAGCGTCATGTCGCTACTCAACTCAACTGCTGCCTCAGCAGCGACTTCAGACGGTTCATTCCCTGCAATGCCCAACTGTGCACGGTGCCGAGCGGTTCGCCGAGCTGCTCGGCGATCTCACGGTGCGTCAATCCCCAAAAGAACGACAGCTCGATCACCTTGCGGTGGCGTTCCGGCAATTGTGATACTGCGGCGCGCACGCGGTCGGTCGCGATATTGGCGAAGGCGTGCTCGAATACATCGGCTTCGCGATCTTCGAAGTCCCACTCTGCATCATCATGGGCATCCATCTCCACGTCCGGTTTGCGCTTGCGCTGCGAGTCAATGGCCAGGCGGTGCACGATGGTAAGCAGCCAGGCACGAACGTTGCCGCTGGTGCTGGCATCAAAGCGCGCCGCGCGTTGCCACACGCGGCAGAACGCTTCTTGCACGATGTCCTCGGCAGCTGCGTGATCCTGCATCGTGCGCATGGCGAGACCAAGCGCCTGAGCAGCGTAACGCTCATAAAGGAGTTCGAACGCCCATCGTTCCCCCTGTGCGATGTGCGCAACGAGTTCCCGGTCGCTATGTTGCTGCTGTACCATCGGTATCCGCGTTCGTGCGCCGGCACCGATTCAACCACATTATTCGATTTCGTTCAATCGCACACAACCACACACAATAAGATTACGTCCCCAACCACTTCGAAGTCTGCAACGCTAACCGGCCGCCGGCTCGACGCGCGGGCCTCCTCGCTTGTAGGGACGTGTTTCGCTTTGAATATAACGCGCCAGCCGGCAAGTTGCATTTCCCTGCCGCTGGCTCAGGTGGAGTTCTCTTCTTGCGAGGGGATAGGGGTGGCGGGTGGGGAACCCAGAGTGGTCGTGTCGGCTGCCGGCGACGATGGCTGATCTTCGGCTGCGAGATTCGGGCGTTCCTCGACCACCGCGACCGGGTCGGGTCCCGCGTTGGTTCCTGCTTCAGATGGGGCTTGCTGGACAATGGGTGCTGAAACGTCGGGCGCAGGTTCGGCTTGAGGTGTGGTTTGCGCAGTGCGCGCTGTTTCGAACGGGTCCTCGCCCCATACCTCGGCGAACATCAGCGATACGATGTCGCGGGCGAATATCATCAAATCGGCGCCGGCGGCGCGACCCTGTGCCGAGTTCAGCGCATAGTTCAGCGCTGCCATGTCGGCGAAATACACGTCGTGGACGAGATAGTAAGGTGGCTCGCCGCGCGGCGCGCCCAGCGCGCGGGAGACCGATGTGCGTGCGACGCCCGGCATAGCGGCGATCAGCGGCACGTGGCGGTGTGCGAAGTGATCCTCAAAAGCTTGGATATCCGCCGGCTGGCGGAAGAAGATGATGAGCTTGACCATAGCTGATGCTTAAGTGTAACCTCGAGCCGGCTTACTTTGACGATTGCTCCCGTGACGGGCCGAACTTGCTCAGACGCTCGATGTGCAGCACTGTGCGCGGGTTCGCTTCCTTGACGACTGCATCGAGGTTGCGCATGCGCTCGGCTTTGGCCTCGCCTGGCCTGGGCGACTTCGGTGGGTCGCCGGGTATGTCAACGAGGGTGAAACTGACTACAACAACGTCGATACCATAGTGGATCGCTTGTTGACGAGACTCGATGAGAATGGCTTTGGCAATCTCTTCGAGTTTCCCAGTCAGGTCTTTGCGGGTGTGCCTGGCAACGTGATAGAGCATTTTGGCTTGTAAGATTCCTTCCACGATTGCCCTTGGCTCGGCCGCTTGGTCCAGGTAGCGTGCGAGGTCAAAGATGTGGCAAATCCACTGCCAGCCCAATTTCACTCTTTGATTGTCCAAGGTAGTGTACTCCCCCTGAAGATCCGAGTGCCGGTCGCGCAGATCTTCAAGTGTGATCTCTTCACCGTCGCGAAGAGGCAGTCGCACCTCGCCAGGACCAAATACGATGTCGAGGCGCCGTCGCTGCTTTGTGATCACAGCGGCATGTCCTTGGGGCACCTGATGCGTGGAAGGGGGCACAACTTTGAGCGCAGTGAATACTGCCAGGCCGAAAAGCAGCGCTGCGACAAAGCATATCGCGCCGAGCAGCGCGTTGATGATCTGACCTTCAGCGGATGACGCGATGGAGATGAGTATGGGCCATAAGATGGCTGCAGCCAGGACGAGCATGGCAGCTACGACAGCAATAACATGGCCCGATGCGAGACGTCTCGTAAAGCCAGACAGTTTGTCCTGTCGAGGCTGCTGCGGTTGGTTCATCAGTACCTGCCGGTGTGAACGACACGCCGCTCTTCTTGAAGTTGACGCGCCTGCACCGCTCAACCCTTGTTGACAAAGGTTTAAGCGTCCTAAACGAATCTCATCTGCTTTAATCCCAGGCTAAAGGCGTCGGCCAAAAAATTCCTTGACCCTAATTGGTACTCGCCGGGTGTGCCGGATTTCTTCTCCCTCCCATAGCCGCTCCTCCCTCCTGCTTAAGCGAAACCTTCCGAAGCTAGTTTAATCGTTCAGGGCATGTTGACAACCTTAAAAAATCTGGGTAGACTTGCCTCACTACAACTTCACGCGACGCGGGACGGAAGTGGGTCGAGAAAGCCCACTTTCTCTTTTCTAAGACGCATGAGGTAACGGGCCATGAAAAGCGAATTTGCACTTGCTCTCAATCAGATTGGCGCCGAGCGAAGCCTGCCGCGCGAAATCATCACCAAGGTGATCGAAAGCGCGCTGGTGCAGTCCTATCGCAAATATGCCAACGTGATGAACAGCCAGAACGTGGCCGCCGTGGTGGATATGGACAGCGGCGATATGCGCGTCTTCGTCGAGAAGGAGGTCGTCGAGGAGGTGATGGATGACCGCACCGAGGTCTCGCTGGAGGACGCCCTCAAGCAGAAGCCGGACGCCGTCCTGGGCGACTGCATCATGGTTGATGTCACTCCGAAGGACTTCGGGCGCATCGCCGCGCAGAACGCCAAACAGCTCATCGTGCAGAAGCTCCGCGAGGCCGAGCGCGACTTCCAGTATGACCAGTTCGTCGAGCGCGAGGGCGAGATTGTCAGGGGTATGGTGCAAAGTGTGACCAACGCCGCCGTGGTGGTCAATCTGGGCCGCATCGAGGCCACGTTGCCACGCAAAGAGCAAATCCCAGGTGAGAAGTACGAGGTTCAGCAACACGTGCGCGCCTATGTCACCGAGGTCAAACGTACCGGCCGCGGCCCCCAAGTGACGCTCTCGCGCACGCATAGGAACTTCCTGCGTCGGCTGTTGGAAGCAGAGGTGCCCGAGGTCGCCAATGGCCTGGTGGAGATCAAGTCCATTATCCGAGAGCCAGGCTCGCGGTCGAAGATCGCCGTGGCAGCGCTGCAACCTAACGTAGACCCGGTCGGCGCGTGCGTCGGCCAGCGTGGGATGCGCATCCAGAACATCATCAACGAGCTGCATGGCGAGAAGATTGATGTGATTGAGTGGAGTGCCGACCCGACGGTGTATATCGCCAAGGCGCTTGGCCCGGCCAAAGTGATGGCCGTACACCCGATTGACGACAAGAGCGCTTCGGTGATCGTGCCAAACGACCAGCTCTCGCTGGCCATCGGCCGCGAGGGCCAGAACGCACGCCTGGCTGCCCGGCTGACCGGCTGGCGGATTGACATCAAGAGCAGCAGCGAGGCGCTCAGCGAGGCGCTCAACAAGATTTCGGAGAATCCCGACCTGCAGGTCTGGGTAGGTGATGAAGTCATGCAGGCCCTGCCGGCGCTGCGCGAGTTGCTCGTGCGCCAGCGCGCCCTGCCAACGGCGCTGACCCCGGAGGAATTTACGCTGGTCAAGCGTGTGGTGGACAGCGTTCACGCCTACGAGGTCGCGCGCCGATCGAATGCCGATAAGATCAAGCCCGTGATCCGCGAGACGCAAGCCGAGGAGCGCCGGCAGGCGCGTCAGGCGGCCCTTGCGGCCATCCCGCAGGCAGCCTATGCCATGCCGCTGGAGGAACTGGGACTTTCCCCTCGCGTAGCACAACACATCATCGCTGCCGGCATCGTCTCGGTGGGACAACTGCTCGAACATAGCGTGCGCGGCGATGAAGGTTTTTTGGCTATTGAGGGCATCGGCCCCAAGGCGCTGAATGAGATCAAGCAGGCGCTGGACAAGGCGGTCGGTCAATGGAAAGTGGCGCCTGAGTCCGCGCAGGCTGATGCTGGCGACAGTATCAGCGCATCGGCAGAAGCAAAACTGGCGACGGAACCGGCGGCGCCCAGGGTCGAGGAGACGACGGAGGAAGCGCAGCAATACTTCATCGAAGCCATGAGCGAAGGTGAGGACGAGGACGAGGGCGAAGGTGAGGCCACCAGTACCAAGCCGGCCAAGCCGAAGAAGAAAGACGCCAAAGGCAAGAAGCCGACCAAAGACCGCTTGCTCGTCTATGATGAAGAGTTGGGCCGCGTCGTGACTCAGCACTTGCGCAAGCCGGGTCGCTATGGCGACCTGGACGATCTCGAAATCTGAACGTGGCGCGGGTGAGCAAGGCGAAGCATACGCGTTCGGGTGTCAAGCATGTGCCCATGCGCACTTGCATCGGCACACGCACGCAGCACCCAAAGCGGGATATGATTCGTTTGATACGGACGGAAGACGGCCGTATCGTGATTGATTTGACCGGCAAGCGTTCGGGCAGTCGGGGTGCGTATCTTTCGAAGAGTCGCGCCGCTGCTGAACAAGCGATCAAACACAAGCGGCTGGAAGCCGAATTCGGCCAACCAGTCTCGAAGGAAGATGAGGAAGCCATCCTGGCGTTCTTCAGTCAGTTCGACTGAGGTCGAAATGTGTGACCGGTAAAAGTCGGACGCTGAAGCTTTTAGCAAGACTCGAAGCAACGCAGGCTTCCATAAGCCTGCGTTGTTGTTGTCGGCGCTTAGCAGTGCGCAAACGACGCCTGGAGTAGAGGCTTGAGCCGATCATCGGCTTGACGACCGGCTCAAGCCTCCACTCCAACGCACTGCAGAGCGCGGCAAAGAGAGGTGATCCATATGGCGGTAGAGACGAAAACTCCTGCAAAGAATCCGGCACAGGGCAATCGTAACAGCGGTCGCAGCGGCGAGCCGCGCCGCGACGCGCCGCGGTCCGGCAGTCCATCACACCCGAGGCCGACCAGGCCAGCCGAGCCAAAGCCGGCCAAGCCGGCCGAACCTAAGGTGATCGAACTGCCGGAGTCCATTTCGTTGCGCGATTTGGCGACCAAGATCAACGTCAGCCCGATTAACGTCATCCGCGAACTGATGCAAAACGGCGTGATGGCGACCATCAACCAGCAGCTCGACTTCGACACGGCCGCCATCGTCGCGAGCGCGTTCGGCTGGGAGGCGCGACCGATCCCGATCGTAGTCGAATCGCAGATCCCGGAAGAGGTCGCGGTGACGCCTGACGGCAAACCCGCACCGGCCGGCAGAGTCATGACGCTCAAGCAGCGCTTGCTAGCCAAGGAGCAAGCCGAGAACGAGAGCGCGCTGAAGCTCCGCCCGCCGATCGTGACCGTGATGGGACACGTGGATCATGGCAAGACATCGCTGCTGGACGCCATTCGTAAGACGGACGTGGCCAGCGCGGAGGCCGGTGGGATCACCCAGCACATTGGCGCTTACATGGTGGAACATCAGGGCAAGAAGGTTACCTTTATCGACACGCCGGGCCACGAAGCCTTCACAGCCATGCGCGCGCGTGGTGCGCAAGTGACCGATATCGCGGTGCTGGTGGTCGCAGCCGACGACGGCGTGATGCCTCAAACGCGCGAAGCGATTGCCCATGCCCGAGCGGCACAAGTGCCGATCATCGTCGCCATCAACAAGATTGACAAACCGAATGCCAACCCCGAGTTGGTGAAGAAGGAGTTGAGTGAGCTGGGCCTGGTGCCTGACGAATGGGGTGGTAATACGCTGTTCATCCCGGTCTCGGCCAAGCAGCGCAAAGGCATCGAGGACCTGATTGAAGGCATCCTGTTGGTGGCTGAATCGCTCGACACGATCAAAGCGAACCCCAACCGCAGAGCCGTCGGCACGATCATCGAAAGCCACTTGAGCAAGTCGAAGGGCGCGATGGCAACGGTGCTGGTGCAGAACGGCACGCTCAACGTTGGCGATTCGTTCGTGGCCGGCGGCGTGCATGGCCGCGTGCGCGCCATGTTCGACTTTCGTGGTCAAAGTGTGAAGAAGGCTGGGCCGTCAGTGCCGGTCAGCATCACCGGTATGTCGGAGGTGCCGATTGCCGGCGATGTGTTCGAGGTCGTCGAAGACGAACGCACGGCGCGCGCGCTCGCGGCGCAGCATCAGGCCAAGCGCGAGCGTGAGGGCAACGTTCAGCGAGCGACCAGCCTGGAGCAATACTTCGCAATGGCCAAGGCCAGCAAGACCAAGAAGATGTTCTTCATCATCAAGGCCGACAACCAGGGGTCGCTCCAGCCGATCGTCGAGCAGTTGCAAAAGCTCAATAGCACCATCGGCAGTGAAAAGGGCGAGGAAGTACGGCTCGAAGTCATCCATCAAGGCACCGGCGACGTGACCGAAAGCGACGTCAACCTGGCGATCGCGTCTGGCGCTGTGATCCTCGGATACGAGGTGCAGGTGGACACGGCCGCGCGGCGTAAGGCCGAGAGCAACCACGTGGACATCCGCCTGTATAACGTGATCTACAACCTGCTCGAAGACGTGGAGCTGGCCATGAAGGGCATGCTCGCGCCGAGGATCGTCGAGAAGGTGGTCGGCGCAGCCGAAGTAAGGCAAACCTTCAAGATTCCCAAGGTGGGCGTCATTGCCGGCGTGCGTGTGACGAACGGCGTGGCCATGCGCAATGCCAAGGCGCGCATATTGCGCGGCGATCAGGTGTTGCATACTGGGCCAGTGGCCTCGCTCAAGCGGTTGACGGAAGATGTGAAGGAAGTGCGCCAGGGCTTCGAGTGCGGCGTCAGCATCGAGGGCTTCGAGAACTTCAAGCCAGGCGACGTGATCGAATTCATTGTGCAGGAAGAGCAGACCAGTTAGACGTGGGCAGAAGGGATCAGGGGGCAGCTCCGGTGTAGCCCTCGCCCCTGTTCCCTAAACCCGATCCTAGACCATGAGCAAGAAGTATGCGAAGCGCGTCAACGAACTGATTCGCATGCATTTGACCGACTTGTTGGAACGTGAGTTGAACGACCCGCGCGTGAACGGCGCGCAGGTGACGATTAGCGACGTGGAGATCACACCCGACGTGCGGCATGCGCGGGTGTTCTACAGCATCATCGGCGACGAGGCGCAGAAAGCCGAGGTTGCGCGCGGTTTGGAGAGCGCTGCCGGCTGGCTCAGCCGCGAGTTGGGCAAGCGCTTGCGCACGCGCCACACGCCGCAGTTGACGTTCGAGTTTGACGAATCGTTTGAACGCGGCGACCGTCTGTCGCGGCTGCTGGACGAGTTGAAGGGTGGCGAGGAGTTAAAAGCATCTTGATAGTGACCGACCCTCGTGCTTGGGCGGACGCCGAAGGCTATCTGCGCCGTGCCCAGTCCATCCTGGCCATCACCCATGTTTCACCGGACGGCGATGCCATTGGCAGTTTGCTGGGGTTCACGCATGCGATGCGTAGCCTAGGCAAGCTGGTCACGCCGGCCTGCCAGGACCAGCCGCATCCACGCTTCGATTACCTCAAGGGCGTGCACGACATTCGCCAATCGGGTGAGGGCGAGTTCGACTTGATTGTTTCGCTCGATTCGAGCGATCTGGCCCGCCTGGGGTCGGTCTTCATCCCAGCACAACACAGCCGCCTGCCGGTCGTGGTGTTCGACCACCACATCACCAACCTGAACTTCGGCCTGGTCAACGTCGTCGAGCCGGGTGTGTCTTCGACGTCCGAGATCATCTACACGCTGCTCCGGCGGATGGACGTGACGATCAACCCCGACATCGCCAATGCGCTGCTGACCGGCGTGATTACCGATACGCTGGCCTTCCGCACGTCGAACACGACGCCCGATACGCTGGCCGTGGCGATGGCGCTGATGCGCTGTGGAGGCAACCTACAGGAAGTCACACGCCAGGCGCTAATCATGCGCTCGTTCGACTCACTGCGCTTGTTGGGTGCCGGACTGATGAACGCGAAAGTGGAAGGTCGCCTAGCTTACGCAACACTCCCGCGCAAGCTTCGCAAAGAGCTGGATGTGAAGGAGGAGCGCGGCGACGCCGGCCTGGTGGGCACCTTGATCACGGCCTATGAGGTGGACGTGGCCGTAGTGTTCGTGGAACTGCAGAACGGCGACATCGAGATCGGTCTCCGCGCGCAGCCGGGCTTCGATGTGTCCCAGGTGGCGCTTGAGCTGGGCGGGGGCGGTCACCCTGCTGCTGCCGGATGCACGCTGCCTGGCCCGATGCGCGATGCGGTCAACCGGGTGCTGCCGCGGCTGAAGCAGGTGATCCGCGAAGCGTAGTTGCCGATTTGCGCATGGCGCGCCCTATGTTTGCGCTGCTTGCCCAGATTGCCCCACAACGCAGCACGCAGTACAGCGCACTCGCCAGCGCGTTGGCGCTGCACGAGCTGCGGCTGAGCGCCCTCGGCGAGCGGGTCGCTTCGATCAGTGCGGTGGCGCTCGGCGGTCAGTCTTATCTTAAGTGCGCGTTGTCTGCTCCGCCGGCGGACGCTGACCTGGACGAGCTCGGTGCGTTCGCAACGATGAGCGCATTCTTCGAATGCGTCGAACGCCTGGGCGAACGCGACGGCCCGTGGCTGCGACCGCTCGAGACGCGCTTTCGACCGGCTTTCCCGCCGGAGCTGGCTGTTGCCCGGCGCTATAAAGGCAAGACCAACGAGCTATTCACGCATTTCATGTGCAATGTGGCACGCTTCAGCAGCGCGTTCGCTGGCTTGCCGTGGCGTGCGCTGCGCGTGTTCGACCCGCTGGCCGGCGGTGGGACGACGCTTTTCACAGCCCTCGTCCTTGGCGCAGAAGCCGCCGGCGTCGAGCGGTGTAAGGATGACGTTGAATCTACCGTTACCTTCCTGGCGCAATATGCCCGCGAGCAAGGCATCGCGCATACCATGAAAGAGGAACGCCTGAAGCAGTTTGGCCGGCGCTGGCGGTTCACCTTCGCGGCGGAGGGACTGCCGGCGCAGTGTGTGTTCGCACGGGGCGAGACGGTGCATTCCGTGATGTTGATGGAAGGCGTCAAGCGCCCACATTTGATCGTCGCCGATCTGCCCTATGGCATTCAACATCGCGGCGAGTTGACGGATCTGCTAAAAGCGGGGTTGCCGGCGTGGTCGGCGATGTTGCTCGAAGGCGGCGCGCTGGCGTTCGCCTGGGAGTCGGCGCGCTTTCCACGTGCAGAGATGATCGAGCTGGTCGAGTCGTTCAGCGGCCTACGTGTGTTGAACGAGCCACCCTACGACCGGCTGGCGCATCGAGTGGACCGCGTCATCAAGCAGCGCGATGTGCTGGTGGCGAGGAAGTCGGTATAGAGCGAGCGCGCAATGGATGGTTTGCTCATCGTAGACAAGCCGCGCGGCATGTCATCGCACGATGTGGTGGCGCGCGTGCGCCGGCTATTGCGCGAGAAGCGCATCGGCCATGCTGGTACGCTCGACCCGCTGGCGACCGGCGTGTTGGTGTTGTGCGTTGGCCAGGCTACCCGCCTGAGTGAGTATCTGCTCGGTGAAGACAAAGCCTACGAAGGCATGATCAGGCTGGGTCAGCGTACGACGACCGATGACGCCGAAGGCGAGGTCGTCGAGGCGCGCCCGGTGCCGCCGATAACCTCAGAGATGCTGAGGCAGCTCGAAGCGCAATTCATCGGCGCAATCGTGCAAACCCCGCCTCAGTTCTCCGCCATTCAAAAGGGCGGCCAACGCGCCTACGCCCTGGCCCGGCAGGGTCGCCAGGTTGAGCTTGAGCCGCGGCAAGTCACGGTATATGAGCTGCGGCTCATGCCGCATGGCGGAAGCGCGGCGCCGGGAGTCAGCCATCTGCACATTGTCGTTCGCTGTTCCGCCGGCACTTACATTCGCGCCCTGGCGCGCGACATCGGCGAGGCGCTCGGTTGCGGTGGCCATCTTGTTGCGTTGCGCCGCACACAGGCTGGCCGCTTCACATTGGCCGATGCCGTCACGCTCGATCGCGTCGAAGCAGCAGCGGGTGAGGGCACAGCCGCAGCGTTGTTGCTGCCGATGGATCGCGCGGTGGACGATTGGCCCGCAGCGCATTTGAGCGATGATGACGCCCGGCGCTTGCAGATGGGTCAGGCGATTACGTTGCAATCGGCGGCTCTCCCGCAGGCGGCTGACGCGCCACGGGTGCGCGTGTATGATTCCCGCCGCGCGTTCATTGCCATCGCGCACTGGGACGGAACAGAACTCAAACCGGCAAAGGTCTTCGATGCAGCTCCTCCACTCGTTCGATGAAATCTCTGCCACCGTTCCATCTACGTGCACGATCGGCGCATTCGACGGCGTACACCTGGGTCACCAGCAGTTGATCCGCGCGATGGTTAGTGATGCGCATGAGCGAGGTGCGCAGTCGGCCGTGATCACATTCTTTCCTCATCCGCGCGTGGTGTTGGGCAGGGCGCCGAATCGCTATCTCACCCTACCGGATGACAAGGCCGAACAGATCAACGCGCTGGGCGTGGATGTGTTGGTGACTCTGGGATTCACATTGCAGACAGCACAACTTACGGCGCACGAGTTCGTCGAGCACATGGTGGCCGCGCTCGCGCCGGTCAGCCTGTGGATCGGCCCGGATTTCGCGCTGGGCCGCGGACGACAGGGGAATGCCGCCTATCTCGCCGAACTGGGAGGCCGGTTCGGATTCACTGTGAACGTGCTGCCGGAGCTGAATATGGGCACCAACATCATCTCCAGCACGCGCATTCGTGACGCGCTGGCCCGTGGTGACGTGAGCGACGCCAACTTGTGCCTGGGACGCCCATTCCGGGTGACCGGAAGCTACGACGGTGACCGCATGCTGTGTGTGGACGAGCGGCAATGGTTGCCTGCGCCGGGTGTCTATCCGGTGTTGATCGAGGAGCGCATCAACCAGGCGATCTTGACGAGCGACCGGCCGAGCAGCATTGCGATCGAGCACCCGCTCAGGGGCGGCCGGCGCCTGGTGAAGGTGGAATTTGTATAGATGCTCGTGCGTCACCTTTCACTCACCAACTTTCGGCTCTATGCGCGGTTGGAACTCGACTTGCCGCGTGGGCTGGTGATCGTGCAAGGCGATAATGCCCAGGGCAAGACGTCGCTGCTCGAAGCGATCTACTTTCTCGCCACCGCGCATTCCCCCCATACACACGCCGACCGGCAGGTGATCCGCTGGGGGGCAGAGGAAGAAAGCCCGTATCCCTACGCCGTGCTGAGAGCCAACATCGAGCGCAACGACGGTTTGCACCTGATCGAAATGTCGCTGCAACGTGGCGAATCGAACCGGTTGCGCAAAGAGATCCGTATTGACCGCATCGCCCGACGCGGGATAGATCTGGTCGGCCAGCTCAACGTGGTGCTCTTCTTGCCGGGTGATGTGGAGCTGGTGGCCGGCGCGCCGGCGCTGCGCCGTGATTTCCTCGATGCGGCACTGTCGCAGGTGGATGCGGACTACGTGCGCGCGCTCGACCGGTATGTGCGCGCGCTTACCCAGCGCAACGCGCTGCTCAAGCAAGCCCAGGAACGCGTGCTCGATCCCGACGAATTGGCGATCTGGGACGATCAACTCGTGCCGGCAGGTGTGGAGATCGCTGTGCGCCGGCGTCGGGCTGTAGCCGATCTGGCCCGCCTGGCCATGCCAATCCACCGGGAGCTATCCAACGGCTTAGAGTATCTGCAGATCACCTACCAGCCGAACTTCGATCCAGCCCGGCCGGGCACGCTCGACGCGCCGTATCAGGTGAGCATAGACGACTCGCAGCCGCCGGCCGGCATAGATCAGCGTGACTTGCAGGCGGCTTTTCGCCGAGCGCTGGACGAGCGTCGGCGGGAAGAGGTTGTGCGCGGTATGACACTGGTTGGCCCGCACCGCGACGAGGTGCGCTTCATCGCCAATGGCATGGACCTGGGCGATTTCGGCTCGCGGGGGCAGCAGCGCACGGCCGTGCTGGCGCTCAAGCTAGCGCAAGTCGCATGGATGCGCGAGCGCACCCATGAGGAACCGGTGTTGCTGCTGGACGAAGTGCTGGCCGAGCTCGATCCACACCGGCGCCGGTGCCTGTTGCAGCGGATCGGCGGCGCGCATCAGACCATTGTCACCACAACCGACATCCAGCGCTTCGATCGCGACTTTGTGCGCCATGCCACGACATTGCAGGTGTATGCCGGCGTGGTCTCAGCCATGGCCTAACCGGCGCGTGGCAACCTGCTCCCGCCTACTTTGTGCAAGCATCACAACCTCTGTTGACAAACATTGAACGCGGGATTACATTAAAGATTCGCTTGATGTTCGCGCAATACAGTGACGAGCCCGTTTATAACGTCAAAGCCGTTTCGCACCAAACCGGCATTGCTGCCGCGACGCTGCGCGCCTGGGAACGGCGTTATGGTGTGCCCTCGCCCCCACGCACCGATAGCGGCTACCGACTTTACTCCGCCCGCGATGTGGCTATCATCCGTTGGCTGAAATCTCAGATCGAAAACGGTATGAGCATCAGTCAAGCCGTGCATCTGCTGCGTTCGCTCGAGGCGCAGTCCGCCGATGGGCGTATCAGCGAGCCGCTGACCGAGCGACCCTCACCGGATGCGCCGGCTTCGTATCAGCGCTTGCATGACGAAATCATTGCCGGTGCTGCTGAATTCGACGAAGCGCACATCGAGTACACATTGGCAGAGGCGTTCTCGCTCTTCCCGGTGGAAGAAGTGTGCTTGCACCTGATCCAGCCGGTGCTGGTGACATTGGGTGAGAAGTGGCATCTCGGTGAAATCAATATCGGCGTCGAGCACTTCGTGACCAATATCATGCGCCGGAAGCTATCGGCGCTGATGTCCGCATCGCCGCCGTTCAGTCGCGAGGGGCGCATCGTGAGTGGATGCGCGCCGGGGGAGTATCACGAGCTGGGTATCTTGATGATCTCGCTCTTCCTGCGCCGCCGCGGTTACGAGGTTATTTACTTAGGACAGAACATCGCCGCGGCACGCTTCCAGGAGATGCTGATGAAAACGCAGCCTGACTTGCTGATGCTCTCGGCCAGTGGGCTGATTGCAGCAGCGAACCTGCTGGATGTAGTCGAGGAGCTGCGCCATCACTCTGCTCAACTCGGCGCGACGATTGCGTTCGGCGGGCGGTTGTTCAATCGGGTGCCTGAGTTGCGACGACGCGTGCCCGGCGTGTACGTCGGCGACGACGCCCAGGCTGCCACGCGCTGGATTGGCGAATTGATAGCCGATAAAGCCGTTACAGCGGCACTGCAGGCGAACTACGCGCCGGTAGACGCTGAAACTCTAGAGGCGTTGGCCGCCTTGCGCCGCTATCATCCGGAGATCATCGCCGTCGCCACACGCCTGATTCAGAACCATGCCGGGCATGAGTCGGAACAGCAGCATCTTATGGATGCAAACGAGACCCTCCTGCAGATCGTGGAATCGGCGTTGCGCTTCGGTGAACCGGTCGTCTTGGGTGACCGGGCAAACTGGTTGTGGGATGCACTGCCCCCCAACGGCGTCTCGAGTGCGCAATTGCAACGGGTCGCGCAAGCCTTGGCCGAAGGGGCTGAAACTGTCTTGCCGTCGCTGCAATTGGATCGGCTCCAACCTTACTTCCAGGCAGTACAAGGGGCATTCGATTGGCGCGCACCTGCCGCATAGAATCTTCGGCGTGCCCGTTTCATCTCTTCTTGCCGCGACTCTCTCGGATGCACTTCTACCGCCGTCCAGGCTAAACAAACTTTGTGCAATTTATCAAGCGTGGTTAACTGGAATCTCAGCATATCCAGTAACCTTGCTTATCCGAACTGATTACGCATGACTGACTATCCGAGACCACGGCAGCGTGGCATCTCGGATGCAGATGCATAGCATGGGAGCCGATTGACATGATTCTGGTCACTGGTGCGAATGGCTACGTCGCTGGACATACACTTCGGCAGTTACAAGCGCTCGCCCAACAAAACGCTGGAACGAGTCTTCGTGTGCGCGGTCTGGTTCGCAACCTCCAGCGTGCCGATAAGGTACGCGCACTCGGCGCAGAACCGGTCGTTGGGGATGTCACCGATCCGGCATCGCTTGCTAAAGCCATGATAGACGTGGAGAAGGTGATCCACCTGGCCGCCGTCAATCGCGATCGGGGCGAGGTGACCATGGAACGTGTGAACGCTCAGGGCACGATCAACGTGGTTGAGGCGGCGAAGCAAGCCGGCGTGCAACACATCATCAACCTGGTTGGTTTGGGTGCGGATCCGAAGCGACCTTACCCCCTGGCCTACACGCAGGGCCGCGGTGTGGAAGCGATCGTCTCCAGCGGCATTCCATACACCATCTTGGAAGCCTCGGTGATCTTCGGTCCAGGCGATGAATTCCTCAACACACTGGCCGGCCTGGCGCGCCTCCCGCCGTTCATGATCGTGCCCGGCGATGGCCGGACCAAGTTCCAGCCAATCGCCGTGCAGGATGTGGCGGCCTGCCTGGTGCAGTCGCTGTCCAGGCCGGAAGTGATCAATCGTCGCTTGCAGATTTGCGGCAGCGAAGTGATCACGCTCGAAGGCATCATAGACGCGATCCTGGCCGAGCTGCGCGTGAAGCGCATTAAGCTGCACATGCCGGTCTTCCTGTTGAAACCGGCTGTCGCCATCATGGACGCGCTCCTGCCCAAGCCGCCGGTGACGCCCAGCCTGCTCGCGCAACTGGGCGTGGACAACGTGGCCACGGACAACGCCACAACCAAAGTGTTCGGCATCGAACCGATCAAGCTGCGCGAGGGCATTGGCTTTGTGCATGAGATGTCATTTGGCAAGTTGATGGCGCGCACTTTCGGTCGGGCCGAATATCGCTAGGTACAAGATGCGAGACGTAATACACCCATGCGCCACTTCGAGTATGCCTTTGTCGTGAATGCCCCGCTCGACACCGTGTGGGCCTTTCACGATGACCCGACAGCGTTGCCGAAGGTGATGACCGGCGCGGTGAAGATGTACGTGCATCATGTGGATCGTCCGCTGCAGCCGGGCAGCCGCATTTTGATGACGATGCAGATTGGGCCGATTCGGCGCCGCTGGAACGTCCGGCTGCGCGCAAGAGAAGCGCCGCACTTCTTCACCGACGAACAGATCGAAGGCGAAGGCCCCTTTCACAAGTGGCGCCACACGCACGCATTCGAGGCAATAGACGCTCAACGCACCCGCGTGATTGACCGCTTGGAGTATGAGCCGCCGTTCGGCTGGCTGGGCAAAATCGGCGATGCGCTGATCGGTGGCATCATCATGCGTGGCATGTTCGCCTCACGCGCCAAAGCGACACGCCGGTGGTTGGAGTCGCAAGCCTCGCGGGCCACATCTCCGGTCAGCTTGGAGCAGTCGGTGAAATGAGTTGCTCAGGGTTGCGCCATGTTGGAGTAGTGACGTGATGATGAAGGATAAAGTGGTGGTAATTACCGGGGCCAGTAGCGGCATCGGCCGCGCGGCTGCGCTCATGTTGGCGAAAGCCGGTGCTCAGTTGGGATTGGCCGCGCGCAACTATCATGCGCTGATGGAAGTCGCCGATGCTGCCCGTCAGCTTGGAACGCAGGCCATTGCTATCCCCACAGATGTAACGCAGAAAGACCAGGTGGCCGACATGGTGAGTGAAGTGCTGGCCACCTTCGGACGAATTGATGGCCTGGTGAACTGCGCTGGCGTGGGCGTCATCCGGCCAATCGAACAATTGACCGAAGAGGACATTGACCGCGCCTACGCTGTGAACACCAAGGGCGTCATTCTGGTCTCTCAGGCGGTTGGAGCAGCGATGCTGAAGACCGGCGGCCGGATCGTCACACCGGTGGGCACGATGGGGCGCTACGTGATGCGCGGCAGTGCCGCGTATAGCGCCAGCAAATGGGGTGCAGTGGGCGCGCTCAAAGCGATGGCAACGGAATGGCAACGCAGCGGCATCGGTGTCACGCTGCTCTACCTCGGCGGCGTGAACTCGCCGTTCTGGGACGACATTGACATGAAGGTGCAGCGCGACAAGATGCTGAGCGTGGACGACGCCGCGCAGGCGATCCTCTACGCGCTACAAGCGCCGCCGAATGGCGTGTTGAACGAAATCGTGCTGCAACCGGAGAGCCACCAGTTCATCTGACAGGCCAGACCGCTCCAAACGGTCTGGCCTGTCAACTCCCGATCAATTGCCGACGAACGAGCCGGCGAACATGATGCCGGCGACGGCGCCGCCCAAGATCAATGAGAGCACGAAGATAATCACGTTGACGATGATGGCCGTCAGGATGGCCTTTTGTGTGTCCAGGCCGGCGGCCTCGCGAATGGCCAGCACAGTGGCGATGATGCCCAACACCAATGCAATGATCGAACCGATTGCTGGGATGATGGCGGGGATCTGGAAGATGTAGGTATGTCCCAGGATACGCAGCATCTCTGTCGTGTTCGTCTGGCCCTGGAAGAATCTGGATGCGACGAAGGCCGCCAGCCAGCTTCCCAGCAACCAGCCGATCAGCGCGCCTATGATAGCGAGGGCGATCGCGCCGACGAGACCGAGTGGTCCGCCCAGCAGACCGCTCACGATGCCGATCAACAGAGTGACGGCGACGACGATGATGGCTGCCGGCTGGAGCGCGTTCGGATCATGCGCCACCTCGCGATAGACGGGTGCTTTGAACGTAATGATGCCCTGTAAGCGTTCAACCAAAGAAGCTGAAGATGTCATGTGTATTACCTCCTGACAAGTCTGCGTGAACAAGATATCCGGTCTGTGTTAAGAAAGAGCTGAACTGCCGGGAGCGCCTTCTCGATGTGCTCCTGGCACGTATGGCGATCACCCACACTGTTTGCCGCAAGCGCTACTTAGACGACGATGTTGTTGCTGCGCACATACTGGCCGCACAGGTGGCCCAGCAACACGCCGAAATACGGTGCGGCCAGCAACGAGATGACGAGGGAAAGGATCTGGCCCAGGCACGGGATGATGTTGAGCACGCCGACGACGAGACTAAAAACGAAAGTGAGGCCGATGAAGACAACGAAGATGATCAGGTAGTCGCCGGTGTTGGCGCGGGCGATGTTCAACAACTCGCCGATGCGCAGACAAGCGCCGATGTCCCTTGTCTTGGTGTATTGGATATAGATCGCCGGCAACAGATAGGCCAGGAACAGGCCGTAGAGCGCCGAGAGACAAGCCAAGGCGAGCGTGAGCACACCAATGCCGGCTGCAGCTGCGCCCTCCAACTCCTCAGCACCTCCAGATATGGCTGCCAGGCCACCGCTCGCAATCGTAATGATGCAGGTGAGCAGGATAATCGGTAATCCCAGGATGAGGGTGGCGACGAACAATTTCAGGCCATCCATGAACTTTTCGCCGAGGTTGTCCCACGGCGGCAGCGGAACGTCCATGCCGTTCGATGTGTTCTTCAGGTGTTCGATGGCATAGCCGCTCAGGGCGAAGTTGAGAATGGGCACTAATGCAATCAACGCGCCAATGCCGAGTTTGCTAAGCCAGTTTTGGTCTTCTGTGGGATGTTGTACGGCCCTTTTGACGTCAATCATGGATGTAGCTCCTTTGAGAAAAGGCACGGGTGCGTAACGGCCTGGCCTTGCAGCCCGCATCAAGCGCGTCCCGTGAAGTGACCCAACGCTCACCGAATTGTAGTGACCGTCTGCAAATTCACAAGTTGAGATGCGCTAACGCTCAAGCCACGCGTCCTTCGATCGGTTCGCCGTTTAGTGCATGCCGAACGTTGGTGTAGAACTCGGCGAACTCGTTGACGAATCCGCCGTCGTTGCAACTGCCTATGTGCGGCAGCATGAAGATGTTCGCGTCGGGGTCGCTGTCGGCCAACGTGAGCAGTGGATTGTCTGGCCGGATCGGCTCCCACTCGTAGGTATCGAACGACGCGCCGGCGAGATGGCCGGATCGCACAGCATCGGCAACGGCTTTCTCGTCCACTACGCTGCCGCTGCCGGCCTCTACCAACCAGGCACCGGGCTTCATCATGGCGATTCGTTCCGCGTTCAGCCAGCGGTCGGTCTCTTGGAAGTAGGGGAGCAGGCATACGACGATGTCACTCTCGCGCAACACCTGCTCGGCGTCATGATGAGTGATGCCCAGTTCCTCCTCCACGAAGCGTGGCAACGGATGGCGCTTGGCATAGAGCAGTCGGCAGCTCCACGGCCTCAGGCGGCGTGCCAGCTCCGCGCCGATTTCGCCGAATCCCAGAATACCGATGGTCTTGCCATGGATCAGGCATATGCGCGCCTGACCGCTCCAGTTGAAAGCGAACACATCTTCGGTGGTGCGGCGCGAGCCGGCGGGCAGGAAAGCTTCCGGTGGCATATGCAACACCTTTTGCAGAGGCATAGCTCGACGCAGCACAGCCAGCATCTGCAGCACCAGGTTCTCGGCTACGGCGATCGTGCCGCGGATAGGGCGCGCGCACACCGGCACGTGAAACTCGCGGGCGGCGTCCAGGTCTATGTCGTGGTAAAGCGAACCGATGCGCTGAATGATCTTCAGGCGCGGGCCTGCTTCGATCATCGCGCGGTCCACGCTGCCGGCGCGTTCGGTGATCAGCGCATCAGCCTCGCGGAGCAACATGAGCACTTCCTCCCGCGAAATCTCGGTGCTGCGTCGCATGACGACTTCGAACTCAGCAGGCGCAGCGGCCAGTCTCCAGGCCTGGTGCTGCTTGCCCAGAGGGCAGAGGTAGAGGACGGTGTATCGGGCCATGCAGCGAGTTTACAATGTGCTCGCTTGGGTATGCGTACGAGAATCGTCGTCATCGGCGCGGGCAGCGTGAGCTTCGGGCCGGCTATCCTCAGCGATCTCTTCGCCTTTGCCGGCGACCTGCACGGCAGTGAGATCTGGCTGGTGGACACCAACGCCGAGGCGCTCGATGTGATGGCGCGATACGCCGAGAAGCTGAATGCGACCTTCGCACAACCCTTCAAGTTGCATGCCGCGACTGATCGCCGCGAGGCGTTGCCCGGCGCTCGCTTCGTCATCGTTTCGGTCGCTGTGGACCGCTTAGCGACGTGGAAGCTGGACTGGCAGATTCCGCTCAAACACGGCGTACGCCACATTCTGGGCGAGAACGGTGGGCCGGGCGGGCTGAGCCATGCGCTGCGCAACATCCCGTTGCTGCTGGACATCGCCCGCGACATAGAGCAGCTTGTGCCGCAGGCGATGCTGCTCAATTTCACCAACCCAATGAGCCGGCTGTGCATGGCGCTCGACCGATACACGCGCGTGCGCTTCGTCGGGCTATGCCATCAAATCGGTGAGGGATATCGCATCGTCAACCGCGCCCTGGGCTTGGTGCCGGAGACCGGCGATCGGTGGGCTGACACGCATGCAATTCAGCAGCGCATTCATATCACGGCTGCCGGCCTAAACCACTTCACGTTCATCCTCGATTTGCGCGACGCTCAGACGGGCGAAGACCTGTATCCTCTGTTGCGCGAGCGACTGGCTAAGATGCCGGCGGACTTTGAGTTGATGTCCCGCCGGCTGATGGATGTCTTTGGCCTGTTTTGCGCTACCGGCGACATCCACGCCGGCGAATACATTGGTTTCGCGGCGGAGACGATGGCGCTGACCGGCTACGATTTTCACCGCTATGAACGGCATGGGCGCGAGCAGTGGACGCGCATCCAACGCATCGCCGGTTCAACCGAAGGCTGGAGCGAGCTGCGGGGGGCCGTTCGTCCTTCCGGCGAACGCGCCGTGCCGATCATCCATGCCATGCTGCACGACGCGAACCAGTACGAGCTTTCGGCCAACATCCGTAACGAAGGCTGCATCAGCAACTTGCCGGACGATGCCATCGTCGAAGTGCCCGCGATCGTGAACGCACATGGCGTGCACGGTGTCCACGTCGGCCAACTGCCGAAAGGGCTGGCCGCCATCATGCGTCGCGAAATCGAGATCCAGGAGCTGGTGGTGGAGGCTGGCGTGAAAGGCGATCGCAATGCGGCGCTCCAGGCGTTGCTGCTTGACCCGCATATCCACAGCTACGCGCAGGCCACGCATCTGCTTGATGACCTGCTCAAGGCACATGCCAAATACCTGCCCCAGTTTGCTTAAGTGGGACAGAATAAACAGGACAGAATGAACAGAATAGCGGGGTGGTAAGGTGACGAGGGGGTTAGGTCTGTCAAGGCTTGTAGATGCGGAATTTCTTTTTGAATTCGAGCCGATCGGCGCCGAAATGGAGCAGGAGTCCTTTATCCATCTTTGTGGCGGTGAGGTAATTCACCAGTTGCACCTCGTGGATAGCGGTTAGTGTCTGAACAGCTTTTAACTCGACGATCAGCCTGCCATTCACGATGAGGTCAGTGATAAATTCGCCCACCAAGCGCTTCCGGTAACACATGCAAGCGCTTCTCCACCTCGACTTGATCGCCAGCCTCCCGCAGCTCAATCACCAGCGCGTTGCGGTAGACCGAGCCAGGTCGTATCTCTGATCTTGCGGCATCTTTGCCTCCCTCTGCCCACCGTTAGCTCTCAAGAACGCTTACTGTGCATTCGGCCTATTCTGTCTATTCTGTCTAGCCTGGACATTCTGTCGATTCCGTATATTCTGTCCACACTTGGCTAAATGAACGAGCTAACTGAAGTTCGCGATTTCATCCTCGCGCGCCGGCAAGCGACGCTCGCCGTCTGTGCCAACGATGAGCCGTTTACCGCGATGACGTCGTATGTTGCCGAGCCGGGGGTGGCCGGCCTGCTGATTCACCTCAGCGACCTCGCGCCGCACAAGCGCATGTTGCTGGCCAACCCGAAATGCAGCCTGCTGATTGCCGAAGCCGACGACGGTCGCGCTGAGGTCATGTCGCTCGCGCGCGTGATGCTACAAGGCATGGCAGCCAAGATCGAGAAAGCGAGCGACGACTATGCGCAGTCTAAGGCGCGTTTTCTAGCTCGCCTGCCGTCCAGCGAAATCATGTTTGGCTTGCCCGATTTCGACCTGTTCCGCATCCGGCTAACCGGCGGGCGATTCATCGGCGGCTTTAGGCGCGCCTTTGCCTTCACCGCCGACCAACTCGCTCAAATGACCGATCTGTAATTTCTCATCTCCACAACTTTCTCTCCGTTGCACATCATGAGCACACTCTCTTTCCCTCCTGGTTTCTTGTGGGGCACAGCCACATCCTCATATCAGATCGAGGGCGCAGCGAACGAAGATGGTCGCGGGCGATCCATCTGGGATGACTTCTGTCGCTACAAAGATGCCATCGTAGATGGGAGCGACGGCAGCGTCGCCTGCGACCACTATCATCGCTATCGAGACGACGTCGCGCTGATGAAGCAACTTGGCCTGAAAGCCTATCGCTTCTCCATCGCCTGGCCGCGCATCCTGCCAGAAGGTCGCGGCGCGATCAATCCGAAAGGCGTCGCGTTCTACGACCGGCTGGTGGACGAGTTACTCGCTGCCAACATCTGCCCGTTCGTCACACTGTATCACTGGGACCTGCCCTCGGTGCTCAACGCGCAGGGCGGCTGGACGACGCGCGATAGCGCTGCATGGTTCGCCGATTACGCTACGGTCGTCGTGCACGCCCTGGGCGACCGCGTGAAAGATTGGATCACGTTGAACGAGCCGTGGTGTGGCGCCTACCTGGGTTACGAATTCGGGATGCACGCGCCGGGTTACCAGGACAAAGCCCTCGCCGCGCGCGCTGGCCACAACCTGCTGCTGGCGCACGCGCTGGGCCTACAAGCAATCCGCGCGGCCGGCGACGCCAAAACCCGTGTGGGCATCACCCTGAACTTCGAGCCTCATCTGCCGGCGACCGACAGCGACGACGATCGCCGGGCTGCTGAAGATGATTTCGATTGGCAGTACGAAGGATTCGCCGAGCCAATCCTGACCGGCAGTTACAGCCAACGCATGCTCGACCGCATGGCTGGCGCTGCCGATATTCGCGCCGGCGACATGGCGATGATCGCCGCGCGCAACGACTTCATCGGCGTGAACTGCTACACCGCCGTGCGCGTCAGCGCCGAACGTGGCGTCGTGTACGACGATAATCCGGAATTCACGCGCATGGGATGGGCGGTGCGGCCGGAAGGGCTATATGCCATCCTGATGCGGTTACACCGCGCGACGCGCGGGCGCACGCCGCTCTATGTCACCGAGAACGGCGCATCATTCGACGACCAGGTTGCCGATGGACGCGTGCATGACGAGCGGCGCGTCGCTTATCTACGCGCGCACTTCGCCGCGGCTCACCGCGCGATCCGAGACGGGACCGACCTGCGCGGCTTCTTTGTCTGGTCGCTGGTGGACAACTTCGAATGGTCATTTGGCTATCAGCAGTTCTTCGGGATCGTGCATGTGGACTACGCCACGCAGCAGCGCACCATCAAGGACAGCGGCTATTACTTGCGCGATGTGATTGCTGCGAACGCGGTGATCGAGCCGTCTCGCCCGGCGCTGTAATTTAGTGGTCCGGCCGGTGTTGCAACCGCCACGCGATGCCGGCCGGATAGCCGAGTATCTTCGCAACGTCGCCCACGACGCGAATGACCGGCACGAGGGCGATGGCTTTCAACCTCTCAGGCCAAGGCAGGCGCGGCCACAAGCGCCGCAGCCGGCGGTAGGGCGTCCGCGTATATGCGGCAGCGCCGGCCAGCAATAGAACTGCGGCGAGCAGCTTGACTGCCGGTGCGCCAAAAAACAAGCCGGCCAGCAACGCCGGCAGCGCAATCAGATACGTTGCATAGCGCACCAAGTGCCTTTTGAGGAAGAGGTTTGCTTTGCCGTCGCCTCGCGCGTAGCGGTAGTACTGCTTGAAGAACGCGCGCAGCGAGCCGCGTGGGCGAAAGTACGCCACGGCTTCCGGCGCGAAGGCGAATGCGCCGCACCGCTCGCGCAGCTTCATATCGAAGATCAAGTCTTCGCAGTAGTCCAGCCACTCCGGGTAGCCGCCCACAGTTTGCCAAGCCGACTTGCGGAAGGCCACTGAGCGCGACGACGGCAGGAAGGTCTCAGGCCGGATGTCGCGCAGTTCGGGCAGCACCGTCGCGCCCATAGCCACCTCGAACGTCGTGCGCGGGTCCGGCGTGAAGAAGCCGGCGACGACGTGCTGGCGCTCATCCGCCAGCGGCGCTACGATGGCTTCGAGCCAGCGCGGGTCGAGTTGCACGCCGGCGTCGGTGCAGGCGATCACGTCGTGAGAGGCCGCAGCGATGGCCAGGTTGCGCCCGCGCGAGATGTTCGCCCCCGGCGCTTCGATCACGCGAATCTCGAAGCGCCGGTCGCCGCGCAGGAGGGCGACGGTGTTGTCGCGGCTGCCGCCGTCGCACACGACGATCTCATCCGGTCGGCGCGTCTGCGCAGCGATCGAATCGAGCAGCGCGGGCAGGCTATCGGCCTCGTTGAGCACCGTGAAGACGAGGGTGACGCGCATGGCTTCTCGCAAGCCGTCAATTGTCGGCGGGGGCTACGCTTCCGATCACCCAGGACGGCTCGCCCAGCGCCGCTTGAATGGTATCAGCATGCTCCGGCGCGACGATCGTGACCATGCCGATGCCGCAGTTGAACACCCGCCGCATCTCTTGGTCGCTGATGTGGCCTGCCGACTGAATGAGCGTGAAGATGGGCGGCATCGGCCATGCCGAATAGTCAATCGCCGCGCGCAGTCCGGACGGCAACACGCGAGGGATGTTCTCGACGAACCCGCCGCCGGTGATGTGCGCTAGCGCCTTGATCGGCGCCGCTGCGCGCGCCCGCTCGACGAGGGCGAGATAGCTGCGGTGCGGCGCGAGCAGGGCTTCCACGATCGGATCGTCCAGCTGAGCTGAGGCCAGCCGGTCGGCCAATACCTTGCGGATCAGTGAGTAGCCGTTCGTATGAGGCCCGGATGACGCCAGACCGATGAGCACGTCGCCCGCTGCAATCTCGCTCAGGCGAGGCAGGAGCGACTCGCGTTCGACGACGCCGACGATCGTCCCGGCCACGTCGAACGCGCCCTCGGCATACACGCCGGGCATTTCGGCGGTTTCGCCGCCCAGCAGCACGCAGCCGGCTGCGCGGCATGCCTCGGCCATGCCGCTCACCACCGCGGCAACCTGGCTCGGATCGAGCTTCGACGCTGCAATGTAGTCGAGGAAGAACATCGGGCGCGCGCCTTGTACTAGGATGTCGTTGACGCAATGGTTGACGATATCGTGGCCGATGGACGCATATCGGCCAAAGGCTGCGGCCAGTTTGACCTTGGTGCCGACGCCGTCTGTGCTCGCCACCAGCACCGGCGCGCGCATATCGCGCAGTGGTGATGCGTCGAACAAGCCGCCGAAGCTGCCGATGCCCGCCAGCACCTGTGGCGTGTAGGTAGATCGAACCGCCGCTCCCATCAGCGCGACGGCTGCGTTGCCGGCGTCAATGTCTACCCCAGCGGCGGCATAAGCGGAAGGCGACATGCGCGAATGATATATGATTCACGTTGGCTATCGCTCGGCGCTTGTCGGCTGTGCGCGATTCATGGGCGCGCGCCGGGCGCGGCGATTGCGCCGATGCCATGCTTTACACCGAAGCCCTGGAGTATTTGTATTCGCTTGCCAATTACGAACGCATTCCGATTGACGCATATGCGCCCGAGACGCTGAACCTCGACCGGATGCGCGCCGTGCTGGCCCGGCTGGGCAACCCGCAGGAGCGCTATCGCACCATCCACGTGGCCGGCACGAAAGGCAAAGGCTCGACGTGCGCGCTCATGGCGTCCTGTCTCAAGCAGCTCGGCTTGAAGGTCGGCCTATACACATCGCCGCACCTGAGCAGCTTTCGCGAGCGCATCCAGGTCAATGGGGAACTGATCGCGCCGGAGGCGGTCGGCGCGTTGGCGCAGAAAGTCAAAGAGGCTGCCGAAGCAGCGCCTGGCCTCACTACGTTCGAGGCGATCACCGCTATGGGTTTTCTGCACTTTTCGCGCCAAGATGTGGATTGGGCGGTGATCGAAGTCGGCCTGGGCGGCCGTCTCGACGCGACCAATGTGATCACGCCGCAAGCCACGATGATCACCTCGATCAGCTATGACCACCAGCACATCCTCGGCGACACGCTGAGCGAGATTGCCGGGGAGAAGGCCGGCATCATCAAACCAGGTGTGCCGGTGATCAGCCAGTCACAGCCGGCGGCAGCGATGGCGGTGATCGAGCGCGCGGCGCAAGAACGCGGCGCGCCGCTCACCGTGGTCGGGCGGCATTGGCGTTGGACGCCGGGGCCGTTCTCGCTGGTCAAGCAGTCGTTCGAGGTCAAAAAGGTCTCGCTGGTCCGCAGCAAGGAGAAACCGTTCGTCAACGATCTGGAAGGCTGGTATGAGATCGCCCTGTTGGGCAAGCACCAGCTCGAGAACGCGACGACCGTGATAGCCACAATAGATGTGATCCGCGATGCGCTGCTGGCCACGGGCGCGCATGACTTCGGCGCGCGCGCGGTGCGTGATGGATTGCGGCTGGCGACCTGGCCGGGCCGCTTTGAGATCTTGCGGGCCGACCCGCCGCTCATCGCCGATGGCGCGCACAACCTGGACAGCGCCAACAAGCTGGGGGCGACGCTGGCCGAGGTCTTCCCCGGTCGGCGCTGGGTCTTCATCTTCGGCACGCTGAAGGATAAAGACGCCGAAGGCATGATCAAGGCGCTCAACCCGCGCGCGACGCGATGGATTTTCTCGCAGCAGTCCGACTCGCCGCGCGCCGTCCCGGCCGAACGCCTGTTGGCGATCGCTGCCCAGGCGAAAGTCGCGCGCGCAGTGGCGCTGCCCAGCTTGGCCGATGCGCTGGAGGTCGCCATAAAGGGCGATGAACCGGTTTGCATTTTCGGCAGCGTCGCTTTTGTCGGCGAGGCGCGCGTTAAGTGGGCGCAGTTGACCGGCGCCGAAACGCTGCCGGTTTTCGATTGATGCTTCGATGAAAAGTTCATTCACTTCCCAAATGCACGATTGGCTGCTCGGCGCCAGCTTTGGCAACGGGCTGCCCCAACCAGCCGAGGCCAAGGCGCAATTGCCGGATGTCTTCGAGGCGCCGGTCTTGCCGCTGCGCGACCTGGTTGTGTATCCGCGCTCGGTCATGCCGCTGACGATCGGGCGCGAGCGATCGCTGCGCGCGCTCGAAGTGGCGCGCTCGTTGGGCCTGGCCGTTGCCATCGCACAGAAGTCGGTAGATGTCGAAGACCCGCGCCCATCCGACTTGTATGAGATCGGCACGGCCGTGGCCATCGGTCGCATGTTGAATTTGCCGGACGGGTCGGCCAGCTTGATCGTGCAAGGGCGCGCGCGGGTGAAGGTGATGGAGTGGCTACAGGCTACGCCGTTTCTGATGGCGCGCGTCGAGGTGCTGCACGAACCACAGGCCCAGTCGCCGGCCGCCGAGGCGCTCATGCGCGCGGTGCTCACCCTGTTCGACAACGTGGTTGGGCTGAACGAGCGCATCCCGGAGGAATCGTTCGTCTATGCGATGAACATCCACGAGCCGGGCTGGTTGGCCGACTTCATCGCGCAGACCATGCCACTCAACGTGGCTGCGCGCCAGAGCATCCTGGAAGCGGCGGATCCGATGAGCCGCTTGCAGAAGCTGAGCACTATCCTCGCCCGCGAGCTGGACGTGCTGGAGCTGGAGGATCGCATTCACGAGCGCGCGCAGAGCGAAGTGGACAAGAGTCAACGCGAGTACTATCTGCGCGAGCAACTGCGCTCGATCCAGACCGAGTTGGGCGAGATAGATGCCGGCGTGAGCGAGATCAACCTGCTGCGCGAGCGCCTGAAAAAGAAGGCCTTGCCCGACGCAGTGCGCGAACGTGCCGAACGCGAGATCAACAAGCTCGAACAGCTCCACAGCATGTCGCCCGAGGTGAGCATGGTACGTGACTATGTCGAGTGGCTGCTCGAGCTGCCATGGACGGAGCGCACCGAAGACATCCTGGACGTGAAGCGCGCTGCGCACATCCTCGACGAGCGCCACTACGGACTGACCAAGGCCAAGGAGCGCATCCTCGAACACATTGCCGTGCGCAAACTCAAGGGCGACCTGTCGCGCAGCCCAATTTTGTGCTTCGTTGGGCCGCCCGGCACGGGCAAAACCTCGCTCGCTCGCAGCATCGCCGATTCGCTCGGCCGCAGGTTCGTGCGGATGTCCGTGGGCGGCGTGCACGATGAAGCCGAGATACGCGGACATCGCCGCACCTACGTCGGCGCGTTGCCCGGGCGCATCCTGCAAACCATGCGTCGCGCCGGCACGATCAACCCGCTGTTCGTGCTGGATGAGATTGATAAGTTGGGCAGCGACTTTCGCGGCGACCCCGGCGCTGCCTTGCTCGAGGTGCTCGACCCAGAGCAGAACTTCGAGTTCGAGGATCACTACCTCGACATGCCCTATGTCCTGAGCCAGGTGATGTGGGTGACGACGGCCAACTACCTGTATGACATCCCGCCGGCGCTCCGTGACCGCCTGGAGGTGATCGAGTTCACCGGCTACGTCGAGGAGGAGAAGCTGGAGATCGCGCGCCGCTTCTTGGTGCCCAAACAGATCGCTGAAAACGGCCTCGATGTTGCAGCGGGGGACAATGGCCATAAGCCGGTCACGTTCAGCGACGAGGTGCTGCGCCACATCATTCGCGAATATACCTACGAGGCTGGCGTGCGCAACCTCGATCGCGCCATCGCCACCATCTGCCGCAAGATTGCGCGTCGCGTCGCGGAGGGTAAGCCGCACGTGCACCGCATTACGCCAAGCATGCTGCATCGTTTCCTCGGACCGCCTCAGTTCGACTTCGGCAAGGTGGATGAGCAAGATCAGATCGGCGTGGCGAATGGCGTGGCGTGGGATGAGGCCGGCGGCGACTTGATGCAAATCGAGGTGACGCTGATGGAGGGCGAGGGCGAACTGACGCTAACCGGCCAACTCGGCGAAGTGATGCAAGAGAGCGCCAAGGCTGCACTCAGCTACGCGCGTGCGCGCGCCAGCGAATTCGGTATCCCCAAGAAGACGTTCGAGAAACACGACATCCATATCCACGTGCCGGAGGGTGCGATCTCGAAAGAGGGTCCAAGCGCCGGCATCGCCATGGCAACGGCGCTCATTTCAGCGCTGACGAAGATTCCGGCGCGACGCGACGTGGCGATGACCGGCGAGATCACGCTGCGTGGGCGCGTGTTGCCCATCGGCGGCCTTAAAGAGAAACTGCTCGCTGCTCATCGGGCCGGCATCCGCACTTTCATCCTGCCCAAGAAGAACGCTAAAGATCTCGAGGAAGTCCCCAGGCGGGTTCAGCGCGACATGACGCTGATTCAGGCAGCGACGATGGACGAGGTGCTGCGCGCGGCCCTTGTTTGCCAGCCGCAACCTCCCGCGTCAGATCAGCGACAAAACGGCGCGTCCAGGCCGCGTCGATCGCGCAAGAAGACTGCGTCCGCGCCGAGGACAGCCAGGCGCTGACGCTGCAATCACCTTGCGATAATCGTAGCAGTTTCGTAAGATGTTGCTGCCATCGGCGCGTGCGCACCGGTGGTGTATCGTGTTCAGTCTCATTGGAGGGAGTTCATGCCTGAATGGCTTCGCACCGTCTCGATCGTCCTAGCTGTTCTGGTCGCGCTTTACTTGATCGCCGTGGTCCTCCAGATTGTCTTGGCGAAGTTGTTGCGTCGGCAAGCCGCACCGATGCGCGCCAGTATCCAGAAGACCCAGTGGGAGATCACCGACGCTGCCAGCAAACTCGAAGCGATCGCCCCGTCCATCAACAGCGGTCCGCGCGAGATGCCCTTTGGCCCACTCTATGACCAGGCCCGGCTGTTGCTCAAGCGTGGCGTGGCCAACGTCAGCGAGGTGCGCGAACAATTGGCCGCGATCACCGCAAGCGAGATTCCCGAGCAGCCTTGGGGTGAGGCGTTCAAATTGGTGCCGATAACCATCGAAATCGTGCGTCGCTGGCGAACCCGTCGAAGTGTCAAAACCGTGTCGGTGCATCTCACCGAGGTCAACGATACGCTGTCGCGCATCAAGCAGCTCCAGGCGGAGATCGCCACGATTCCCCAGCGAGAGAAGGACGCTCTCCTGCATTTGCAAAAGCGCGTCGCCGAAGCCGCTGCAATGATCGAGAGCGAGATTCGCCCCAAACGACCCCTCATCGAAGAACGCAGCTTGCTGCGGGAGATCGGCGCGCGCGTCGAGCAAGCGGACAAGTTGCTGGCCGCTCCCGAGCCATCCCAATCTGCTATCACCGCTGCCTATCCGCTGCGCATGCGAGCGAGCGAAGAGCTGCAGTCGCTCGATAAGATGATCGCGACGGTCGTCGAGCAGCGCACCGACGCTGAGGCGTCGCTCACCAAGTCTGGCGAGCAATTGAGCGCGTTCAAGTCGGCCATAGCGGCAGACGAGCAGGCGGGCTATGTGCGCTCGCACTTTGTTGCTGCAGCCGACCGGCTCGCCGAACGCATCGCAACCGCTCAGGCGCTCGTCGAAGAGGGCGAGTATGCGTCTGCTGTAAGTGCGTTGGCCGAGGTGGATAGAGACCTGGCGGTGCAGCACGATGCGCTGGCAGCGCTAAACCAGGAAAGGGTGCGCGTCGCCGGCCTGGCCGACAAAGCGACCCAGCGACTTGGCACCGTCCAGGGATGGATCGCGGAGACGCCGGCACGCTTCGAACGCGATGTGGCCGGCGAAGCAGCCAACCGGCTCCAGGTGTTGGTCGAGCAGTTGCGCACCTTGGTTCCGCTGGAGGACATCGAGCGTATGGCCGAGGCGACCGAACTCGACCGGCAGGTGGAGGATGCGTTCACCCAAGCCGGCCAGGCTAACGACGCCTTCATTGCAGCGCACATGCGCTTCGAGGCGTTGATCGGCAAGCTGAACGAGGAGAACGTACAGTCACTCGCATCATCGGCGGCGCGCATCGTGTCGGAGTTGGGTGAGACGAATCGAAACTACTGGGGTGATCTAACCCCCGAAGCGATCACGACCGCGGCCGAGTCAGCGACGGCGCAGTGGCGCGCCATTCGCGATCAGCTCGGCGCGATCAAAGAAAGCGCGCTGAGCGAGGTGCTCATACGTTTGGAAGGCGTCGCAGAGGTTTTCGATCGCGCCACTGCACTATGCGACCGGGCGACGCAGGCGCTTGCGCAGCGCGACGCCGACAAGCTGCAAGCCTCGACCATGCTGACCGACGACGCGATGACAAAGCTGCTAGCCGAGATCGCTCAGATCGCGGTTGAGTCGCCGTCCTTGGCCGAACTGCCGGCGCGTGTCCAGGAACGCGTCGAGGCGTTGCGTGGCGAGCTGCAAACGCCGGCGCCGGATTACCAGCGCATCTATACAGATGCCGATCAACTTCGCCAGGAGGCAGCATCCTTCGCAACCAACTACCGCCAGCAATTGCAGCAGCTACGCAACCAGCTGGGTCTGTTGAAGTACCGCCTCGAGGAAGTACGAGACAACCTGAACCAGCTGCGCGAAAACCCACGTATTGACTTCGCGGCGCTCATCGAACCCGCAGCTGCAGCTATCCGTGAATGGCTATCTGGCTATGCGTCAGCCGCTGCAGCACCGCTGGATGCTGCACGCGAGGCGCTGGCCACTGGCGAGGGCGTAGAGCGCGATGCCCTCGCCCAGTTATCGGCGGCGATGGCGGTCGCGAATTTCATCGGCGAAAGGCTCAGCCCCACTAGGGCGGCTCTGGCCGAGTTGAACGGCGTGCTCAGTTCGGCGCAGATCGGCTTACACGAGATGGCCGATATGGGTGGTGAGCGCTGGGGACAGCCGATGCTGGCGCCGATCCGTGAGCAGCTTGACGATGTGCTCGCTCGGCTGGGCCGGCTAGATCAACCGGCGCAGAAATTCGTCCCAGAGGAGGCACAGCGAGAGATGGCGCAGATCGAAGCGGCGTTGAAGGATTTGCGCGAGCAGGCAGCGGCTGCGCATGCCGATATCGCCCGGCGCGTCGCCGAGATACGCGAACGCAAGGCACAACTCGCGCAGGCGCTGGCAGATGGCGACGCCTGGGTTGCGGCAACGCCGGCCTTCGCGGAAGAATGGCGGCTCGTTCGTCAGCAGATCTCTGGCTTGGAGCTGCGCTGGACGAATGCAACCAGCTACGCTGAAGCGCTGGAGGCGATGACACAGGCCATCCAGCGCGCCCGACGATTCGTCGAGGGTAGCTCGGTAAATCGCTAGCGCGGATTCCTGGCTGATGTTGGGAGAGGGCTTTGTTTCGCGCTGCGAGTTCGGAGATCGCTACCGAGAGTGATCCATATAGTTCATTCGTGCACGGCATCTTGTCAGCGTAGCGTCATGCAACCGGAGGCATAAACATGTGTAATCGTGAGTGGAGGATAGCGACGTGACTCGACCAATCGTTTACGAGCAGACCAACCGACCGGGTTGTTTGCTGCAAATTCTTTGGTTCGCATTCATCGGCTGGTGGCTGGGTGCACTCTGGGTGGTTGTGGCCTGGGTGTTGTGCCTAACCATTATCGGCCTGCCGCTGGGCGCGGCGATGTTGAACAAGGTGCCACAGGTGATGGCGCTACGTGGCCGGCGACTGGTGCAGGTGTCACCCGATGGCAGCGTGAGCAACGCGCCGCAGATCAACCTCTTCATCCGCGCCATCTACTTCGTGTTGATCGGGTGGTGGCTGAGCGCAATCTGGATGGTAGTGGCCTATGCATTGTGCATGACCATCATCGGCCTGCCGTTCGGCTTTTGGATGTTTGACCTGGTGCCGACGCTCGTCACGCTCAAGCGGGCGTGAGCGCAACGGATCCAAACCAGTCGAGCCATTCAAAGCGGCCTGACCGGTTTGACTCGCTATAATCTGCGCGCCATGCCCACGTATCAGTACGCTTGTCCCGATTGCGGCTTCGAATTCGAGAAGCAGCAGAAGTTCACCGATGATCCGATCAAGCGCTGCCCGAAGTGCGGCAAACGCAGCGTCTATCGCGTGGTGAGCAAAGTGGCCGTCACGTTCAAGGGCAGCGGCTGGTATATCACCGACAGCAAGAGCGACAAGGCCAAGCATTCGGTAGAGACGAAGCACAGCGAGACCGAGTCAAGCTCGACCGACGGCAAAGCCGAGTCGGGGTCGAAGGAGCCGGCCAAGCCCAAATCCAAGGCCGACAACACATAGCGCTTTCGGTGGAAGAAACCGGGCTTCTCACAGAAGCCCGGTTTCTCGTTTGGCAGCGGAGTTGCGCGCACTGCGTTCTCTGCTAAAACTCGGCGCATGGCCGATCAAACGAAGTTCCTCCTCGCTGAGAGCGACATTCCAACTGCCTGGTACAATATTCAAGCCGATCTGCCGTTCGAGCTGCCTCCGGTGCTGCACCCTGGCACCAAGCAGCTGGTCGGCCCGGACGACCTCGCGCCGCTCTTCCCCATGGCGCTCATCCTGCAAGAGGTATCGCGTGAACGGTGGGTGGAGATCCCCGAGCCGGTGCGCGACGTATACAAGCTCTGGCGTCCGACGCCGCTGTATCGCGCGCATCGTCTGGAGAAGGCGCTGCAGACGCCGGCGAAGATCTTCTACAAATACGAAGGCGTCAGCCCGGCCGGCAGTCACAAGCCCAACACGGCTGTCGCCCAGGCTTTCTACAACAAGGAAGCCGGCACTAAGCGCATCACCACCGAAACCGGCGCCGGCCAGTGGGGCAGCGCGCTGGCGTTGGCCTGCCAACTCTTTGGTATCGAGCTGAAGGTGTATATGGTCAAGGTGAGCTACGAGCAGAAGCCCTACCGACGTGCGTTGATGGAGACCTGGGGTGCGAAAGTCGTCGCCTCGCCCAGCGAGGACACCAACGCTGGGCGCACCATTCTGGCCAGGGACCCGAACAACACCGGCTCGCTCGGCATTGCCATCAGCGAAGCCGTAGAAGATGCAGTGACCAACCCGACGCCGACTAAATACGCGCTCGGTTCGGTGCTCAACCACGTGTTGATGCATCAGAGCGTGATCGGGCTGGAAGCCAAGCGGCAACTGGAGATGGCCGGCGTGTATCCCGACGTGTTAGTTGGCTGCATCGGCGGCGGCAGCAACTTCGCCGGCTTCACTTATCCGTTCATCGGCGACAAGCTGACCGGCCAAGCGTCCAACCTGCGCGTGGTGGCCATCGAGCCGGCGGCGGCGCCTTCGCTCACCCGCGGCGTGTATGCCTATGATTTTGGCGACACCAGCATGATGACTCCACTGGTGAAGATGTATACGCTTGGCCATGGCTTCATCCCCGCGCCGATCCACGCCGGCGGCTTGCGCTATCACGGTATGGCATCGAGTGTATGCGAGCTGTACCGGCATGGGGTGATCGAAGCGCGTGCGGTGCAGCAGCGCGCCACGTTCGAGGCTGGCGTGCTCTTCGCGCGCACGGAAGGAATCCTGCCAGCGCCGGAGGCTGCGCATGCCATTCGCGGCGCAATAGACGAGGCGATCCGCTGCCGTGAGGAAGGCGTTAGCCGGGTGATCGCTTTCAACCTGTGCGGCCACGGCCACTTCGACCTGTCGGCCTATGAGCGTTACTTGGCCGGCAAGATCGAGGACTACGAGTTGCCGCAGAGCGAGATCGAACGCGCGCAGACCGAACTTCCGGTGGTGGCATAGCCCGCGCCCAACCGTGATGGGACGCATCTCGTGGGCGACCGCATTAGGTCGCCCCGCACGTATGTGCATCGCATCACACGAATAAGTGGATGTTGCGTTCGGCGTTCAGCACGTGTGGGCGAATCTGAGCCAGCCGCCTGTTGACTTTGTCAATGTCGAAGGCGTCCGGGTCGAAGTTCGGGCACATCTCCTCCAACCAGGCGCTCAGGTTTTCGTACTCTGCGTGACCTGGATCGTTGATGATCGCGAGTAGGTCGGCATAGCCATATACGCCGCCGCAGTCCTCCGGCGGACAGGCGCGCCGTCCCGCTAAGCAAATCGGGTAGCGCATGCCCCGCTCTGGCAGCATGATCTTTTCGACCAGGATTTCGTGGTCCCATCTGTCGCCAAAGTCATATTCGTAGAAGAACTTTTGTTTTGGCCTCAAGGCGACCTCGGCTAGCGTCACCCGTGCTGAGTGCTGCGAGGTGATACCCTCGATAGGATACAAGCTGATGTAGTCGTCGCCGACGATGAACTGGTGCAAGTGCGAATTCGTCCAGCCCATTGCTACCTGGATCACGTAGTGCAACGCGCCGAGCGTCCAACTGCCGGGTACCAGCACGCGACGCCAGATCGGTGGGTGCGCATTGCGTAGGGCGATGCGGAGCTGGTAGATGTCTGCGTCGGCCTGGGACGGCTTGACCATTCCGAGATTGTAGATCGTACCTGCGCGGTGGGCAAAGGGCCGCGAATGAGAGTCGAGAACCAAACATTACAATGCGAGGTGAATCATGGCGTTCTACTTGGGCTGCCCGATTTGGGGGTTGAAGACGTGGGTAGGTAACCTTTTCCCGAAGGGCACGAAGCCGAAGGACTTCCTTGCGATCTATAGCCGGCGCCTGAACACGGTCGAGGGCAACACCACTTTCTACGCGCTGCCGGATGTGGACACCATCGTTCGCTGGCGTGACGCCACGCCATCCGGGTTCAAGTTCTGCCTGAAGGTCCCTCAGTCCATCAGCCATTACAAGCGGTTGCGCCAATGCGAGGCCGATACCGCTGCATTCGCCGACCACCTGCGGTTATTGGGCGAGCGATGCGGGCCAGCTTTCTTACAACTTCCGCCGTCGTTTGACGCGACACATCTGGATGCGCTCGGCGCTTGGCTGGCTGCCTGGCCGGCCGATCTGCCCCTCGCTGTCGAGCCGCGCCACGCCGACTTCTTCGGCATTGCCGAGGCCGATTTCGATGCGCTGTTGCAGCAGTATGGCGTGGCCCGCTGTACCTTCGACACAGCGCCTTTATTCAGCGCACAAGCGTCCGGCCCAGAAGTTGTAGAGGCCCAGGCGCGTAAGCCGCGCTTGCCCACGCGCGCCGCGCGCACAGCAGCGTTCGCCTTTGTGCGCTATGTAGGACATCCCAACGTAGCGGCAAACCGGACCTGGCTGGCCGGGTGGGCCTCTCATGTGGCGAATTGGCTCGCCGGCGGCGAGGATGTCTACTTCTTTTGCCATCACCCTAACGACACGTATGCGCCTGTGCTCGCCCGCCTCTTTTACGGCCTCGTCAGTGAACAATTACATACGCTGCCGCCGTTGCCGGACTGGGAAGGAGTTGATCCGGTTGCCCAGCCGGGTCTGTTCGGCGCGTGAGGGCATGTTCCGGCGTTGTGTTTGCCGATCGTGTCAATTGAACGGCAAATGAATGTGTTTCAGGCGGTTTGACCTGTAGCGAGCTTTCGGAAGCAAAGTTTTGCTGAATTTCCCCAATTTATGACCATAAAACGCTTGACACAGCCCTTCTTAACCCTATACTAATGATTGTTCACTGAATCGAATGCCTATTTTAGTGAACAAATGTTCAAACAGATGACGGGAGGTCCCATGTCCGCGCCTGCTACGCTGCGAGATGTCGCGAAACTTGCCGGAGTGTCCCTCGGCACAGCATCGCAGGCCCTAAACAATCGCCCTCACGTGCTCCCTGAGACGCGCAACCGTGTGCTGGATGCAGCCCGTGCGCTTGGTTATTCGCCCCGCAATGTCAATAACAACGCCCACCACCTCTCTGTCATCGGCATGCTGACCAAGCATGATGTCGGACCGCCAGCACCGTTCAATGTGTTCTTCTCGCATGTGCAGGCCGGCATCGAGCAGGAGTGCCGCGCCCACCGCATCAGCCTAATGTTCGCCAGCGTCGAGGTGGACGAAAGCAACCATCCCATTGAGTGGCCGCGCATGATCGAAGACAAGCACATTGATGGCCTGATCCTGATCGGTATCTACCTCACGGAGGAAGCGCGCAACGAGCTGCAGGACAAACTGGGTCGGTTGATCGTGTTGGTGGACAGCTACGCCCCCGATGCGCCGTTCGACAGTGTGCTCATTGACAACCTCGGCGGCGCGGCGCAAGCGGTGAATCACCTGATTGACTGCGGCCACCGTCATATTGGACTGATCGGGTCGAACTCGGCATCTCCACCCGACATTCTCGAACGACGCGAGGGGTATCGGCGCGCGCTGGCGGTGCGAGGCATCACACAGACATATATCGAGGATGGGTTGATGCGCCGCGAGGAAGGCTATGCTGCGTTACAACGCTTGTTGAGGCGTGCCCCGCAGATCACGGCCGTCTTCGTCACGAACGACGACACCGCGATCGGCGTAATGCACGCCGCCCATGATATGGGCTTGCGCGTGCCGAACGATCTCTCCATCGTCGGCTTCGACGACATTGACCTGGCTAGCGAGATCCGCCCGGCCTTGACCACTATACACGTACACAAAGCCTGGCTGGGCAAACTCGGCGTGCGACGTTTGCTGGAGCGCGCACAGATGCCCGAGCAGCCGACGCTCTCGGTTACCGTCTCAACACATCTGGTCGAGCGCGAATCTACAGCGAGCGCGAGATCTTCGCAGAAGGAGGTGCTATCGAGCGAATCACACTAGACGACTGCCACCGAGTCACGAGCGCTACGCGCGTGAAAACGAGAGATGGTGACATATATCCGATCCATGCTGATTAAAAAGGAGAGAAGAACCATGAAAACCGTTTCGCGACGCAAGTTTCTGAAGGCCGCGGCGTTCGCAGCTGGCGCGGCGGGTCTGGCAGCTTGCGCTACATCTGCGCCGGCACCTGCCGAAGCGCCCGCGGCGCCGCCGGCAGAAGCCCCCAAGCCCGCCGAACCAACCGCTGCACCTGCGCCGGCCGAGCCGACCAAGGCCCCCGAGCCCGCGGCGCCGCCGAGCAAGTTCAACGAGTCGCCCATGCTGGCCGAGATGGTCAAGGCCGGCAAGCTGCCGCCGGTGGACGAGCGTTTGCCAGAGAACCCGCAGGTCGTCACGCCGTTGGTCCGCGAAGGCAAGTATGGCGGCACGCTGCGCCAGGGCATCGTCGGCACCAGCGTCACCTGGGGCGGCGGCCTCTACACCGTCCAGTGGGAGAACCTGGTGCAGTGGAAGCCCGACTTCTCCGATACCGAACCGAGCCTGGCCGAGAAGATCGAGATCAGTCCGGACGGTCGCGAGTACACCTTTACCCTGCGCAAGGGCATCAAGTGGTCGGATGGCCAACCCTTCACTGCTGACGACATCCTGTTCTACATCAACGACGTGATGTTCAACACTGAACTCAGCCCTGGTGGTCCTGGCGCAGATTGGCTTCCCAGCTCGCAGCGCGATGGGTTCAAGGCCGAGAAGGTGGATGACTACACGTTCAAGCTGCTCTTCCCGAACCCCTACGGCACGCTGCTCTATAACCTGGCTACCTGGAGCGGCCGGCAGTTCGCGCAATATCCCAAGCATTACCTGCAGCAGTTCCACAAGGCTTATAACGAGAAGGCCGACGAGTTGGCCAAGCAAGAGGGCCTGGAGAACTGGGTGCAGCTCTTCTTCCGCAAGGGGCCGGATACCTGGGGCAATCCCGATCGCTTCATGGACGTGCCCGAATACCCGTCGCTCGGCCCATGGGTAGTCGTGCAGCCGATCGGCTCTGGCACGACGGCCAAGTTCACGCGCAACCCATACTACTGGAAGGTGGACGACAAGGGCAACCAGTTGCCTTATATGGATGAGGTGGTTATTACGGCTTACCAGGATCCGGAGACCCGCGCGCTGGCCATGCTGAACGGCGATCTGGATTTCATCAAGGATCCAGGTGAGGGCAACCGCGAGTTGTACTTCGACGCGATGAATGAAGGTAAGCCCATCAGCATCATCTCGCGCACGCCCGACGGCGGCAATACCATCTCGATCCACTTCAACCAGGGTTCCAAGAACCCGGTGTTGCGTGAGGTCTTCCAGAACAAGGACTTCCGCATTGGGATGTCGCACGCCATCAACCGCGAGGAGATCATCGAGGTGGTGTTCAAGGGCCAGGGCAAGCCAGCTCAGGTCGCCCCGTTGGAAAGCTCACCACTGTATCACGAGAAGCTGGCCAACCAGTACCTGGAGTACGACGTGGCGAAGGCGAACGAGCATCTGGACAAGGTGTTGCCGAACAAGGACGCCAATGGCATGCGCCTCGGATCGGACGGCAAGCCGTTCTCGATTATCTGGACGTGCCTCGACCAAAACTACACTGGTGGCGACGTGCGCTCCTGGCTGCAAGCGGCTGAGCTGATGGTTGGCTACTTCAAGGCCGTTGGCGTGGAGGTCAAGCTCGACGTCATCTCTGATCAGGTGCTGGGCGAGCGCCGTCGGACGAACGATGTGGACATGTTCATCTTCCACGGCGGTGAAGGCGGCGCCGGCATGAGCGCGATCTTCGACCCGCGTTGGCACATTCCTGGGGAATATTGGGGCTTCTTCAGTCACGGCTGGTCTCCGTTCCTTGTGTTAACCGATCTGACCGACGAGGAGAAAGCCAACTTCGTCGAACCGCCGCCGCGCATGGCCGAATATCGCAAGATGTTCGAGGAAGCCACGCAAAAGACGATGCGCGAGGGGCAGATCGCGGCCATGAAGAAGGTGCTGGATGCCTCTGCCGAGGAGTTCTGGGTGATCGGCGTTTCGCGGCCCGGCCCTGGCTATCAACCGACGAGCAAGCGGTTGGTCGGTTTGCCTGACGGTGCGCTGGATGGCTGGCTACCCGGCACGCACAAGATTATGCGACCCGAGCAGTGGTTCATCGCCGAAGGCTAAGCTGAAGCGCGTGTAAACTACGGAATACGCAATACGGCCTACGCATTGCGTATTCCGTAGACAAGGATGAACGCCGATGTGGAAGTTCATGCTGCGCCGTCTCACCTACGCTGTCGTCGCAATCTTCGTCATCTCGCTCGTCTCGTTTGCGGTGATCCAGTTACCACCGGGTGACTACGTCACTGACATGATCAATCGTGTGCGCCTGACTGGTGGTAAGCTCGATCCAGAGTTCGAACAGCGCATGCGCGATGTGTATGGCTTCAACCAGCCGATGATCGTGCAGTATGCCAAGTGGATGGGCAATATCATCACACGCGGCGAGTTCGGCTACTCATTCGTCTACAAGCGCGACGCCAGCGAGATGATCATGGAGCGCTTGCCGACGACGGCGGTGATGGTGCTCGGCGCAGTCATGCTCACGTGGTCCATCGCATTGCCGTTGGGCGTCTATGCCGCCGTACACAAGTACTCGATCCTGGACTACGGCGCAGGGTTCATCGGGTTCTTCGGCTTGGCGGTGCCTAGCTTCATCCTGGCGATCATCGTCCTCTACTTCACCTATCGCACTTTCGGCCGGGCGACGATTGGTCTGTTCTCCCCGGAGTATGTGGATGCGCCGTGGAGCCTGAACAAGTTGCTCGACTTGCTGAAACACATGTGGGTGCCGGCGCTGCTGGCAGCCGTCACGGGCATCGGCGCGCTCACACAGACCATGCGTGCGAATTTGCTGGATGAGCTGAACAAGCCCTACGTTAACACGGCGCGCGCCAAGGGACTATCGGAATCACGGCTGTTGTGGAAATACCCGGTGCGACACGCGCTCAACCCATTCGTGAGTACCATCGGCTGGTTGCTACCGGCGCTAGTGGCGGGCGACGTGATCATCTCCATCGTGCTCAACCTGCCTACCGCCGGCTCGATGCTCTACGCGGCGCTGCTCCAGCAAGACCAGTATGTCGCAGCGGGGTTCATCCTGTTGCTCAGCACGCTCACGGTGATCGGCACGCTGATCTCCGACTTGTTGCTGGCCTGGCTCGACCCACGCATCCGTCTCTCTTAGCTCACAACTCGCAGCTCAAAAATGGCCACACTCGCTCCCGGTCTCGAGACCACCCCTCCCACCGAGGTGCAGGAAGCGCAGCGCAGCGCGGAAGTTGCCTCGCAGTGGAAGCTAATGTGGTGGAAGTTTCGCAAGGACAAGCTGGCGGTCGTCGGCAGCATCGTTGTGATCTTCTTCTACACCATGGCGCTCCTTGCGGAATTCTTCGCGCCGAAGTCGCCGGAGTTCTTCAATCCACAGTATGTGTTCGCGCCGCCGCAGCCGGTGTATTTCTTCCTCGATGGTCGCTGGGATCCATTCGTGTATGGCCTGAAGTTCGAGCGCGACCCGATCTCGCTGAAGAAAACGTGGTCCGTAGACTACAACACGCGCATCCCGTGGAGCTTCTTCGTCAAGGGTGAACCATACAAGATCCTCGGCATCATCCCGGGCGACACGCACCTGTTCGGCCCGAAGAACCCCAAAGACCCCTTCTATCTGATGGGGGCGGATAAAAGCGGCCGGGATATGCTCAGCCGCATCATCCATGCCTCGCGCATCTCGCTGACAGTCGGCCTGGTGGGTGTATTCCTGTCGCTGATCATCGGCGTGACGATTGGTGGCATCTCCGGCTTGTTCGGCGGCATGGTAGATGTGGTCATCCAGCGCATCATCGAGATCGTCAACTCGGTGCCCAGCCTGCCGCTGATGATGGCGTTGGCGGCCACGGTGCCGCCCGGCACGCCGCCGGTACAGGTCTACGTGATCGTGACCATCATCCTGGCGTTGCTGAGCTGGACGGGTATGGCGCGCGTGGTGCGTGGGCGATTTCTGGCGCTGCGCGAGGAGGATTTCATCCTGGCAGCCCGACTCGATGGCGCGGGCCGCGGTCGGCTGATCTTCCGGCACATGGTGCCCTCCTTCCTCAGCCACATCATCGCCTCGATCACTATCTCGATACCCTACATGATCCTGAGCGAGACTGGCCTGAGCTTCCTTGGCATTGGCCTGCGTCCGCCAGTAGTGAGCTGGGGCGTGATGCTGCGCGATTCACAGCAGATTGCCACCGTGGTCAACTATCCCTGGCTGCTGTTGCCGGCGGCGGCGGTCGTCATATTCGTGCTGGCGATGAACTTCCTGGGCAACGGCTTGCGGGATGCAGCCGATCCGTATGCGAACTGAGGGGCAAGCCGACATCATGAAAGCGGATACGCAGCTCGAATTCAAAGATCTACGCGTGCACTTCTTCACCGACGAGGGGGTGGTAAAGGCCGTGGACGGTGTAGACCTGGTCGTGCCGCGCGGCAAGACCACCTGCATCGTCGGCGAGAGCGGCTGCGGCAAGAGCGTGATGTCGCTCACCGCCCTGCGCATCGTGCAGAGGCCCGGCCGCATCGTGAGCGGCCAAATCCTCTGGCACAGCAAAAGCGGCGATGTGGTTGACCTAGCCAAGCTCAACCCAAAGGGACAAGAGATTCGCAAGATCCGCGGCGCCGAGATCGCCATGATCTTCCAGGAGCCGATGACCAGCCTCAGCGCCCTCTACACTATTGGCAACCAGATCAGCGAGGCCATCCGGCTGCACCAAGGCGTCTCCAAACAGGAAGCGCGCGCACGCACCATCGAGATGCTGCGCAAGGTGCGCATCCCGCGCCCGGAGCGACTGGTGGATGAGTATCCATTCCGGCTGAGTGGCGGCATGCGCCAGCGCGCCATGATCGCGATGGCGCTCTCGTGCAACCCAAGCCTGTTGATCGCTGACGAACCGACCACCGCGCTGGATGTGACCACGCAAGCGCAAATCCTCGACCTGATGTTGGAGCTGCAGCAGGAATATGGCATGAGCATCATGTTCATCACCCACGACCTGGGTGTGGTGGCCGAGATCGCCGACTACGTCGCCGTGATGTACCTGGGGCGGGTAGTCGAGAGTGCAGATGCGGATACCGTCTTCAATAACCCGAAGCATCCCTATACGCAAGCGTTGCTCAGCTCCGTGCCGAAAATCACGGCCACGCGCCAACCCCTCGAGCCGATTCAGGGGATGGTGCCCAACCCGTTTCGGCGCCCGCCTGGCTGCACCTTCCACCCGCGCTGCGCCAAAGTCATGCCCGTTTGCCGGACGGTCGAGCCGGCCATGATCACTTTGGATGGTGGACAACAGGTGCGTTGTCTGCTCTACGATGAGTCGGCGCGCGAAGCCATGATAACAGCCGAACCATTGGCCGTGGCCGGGCCGGCGCCGCGGTGATGACCCGGATGGAATGACATGACGACGAGCAATGGATATTCGCCCCAACCCCTCGCGCCGGCTGCAGCGGGCCCCCACGTGCTGTTGCAAGTGCGCGACCTGAAGATGCACTTTGCCATCACCAAGGGCGTTTTCGGCGGTGTCAAGGGTCATGTGAGGGCCGTGGACGACATGACCTTCGATATCAACGTTGGAGAGACGCTCGGCTTGGTGGGCGAGAGCGGTTGTGGCAAGACCACCGTCGGGCGCTGCATCGTACGCGCTTACAAGCCTACCTCCGGCCAGATGCTGTACTACGGCAATAGCGATGGGCAGGTGGTGGACCTGGCCCTCCTGAACGAAGATCAGCTCAAGCCCTATCGGCGCGACATCCGCATGATCTTCCAGGATCCGTATTCGTCGCTAAATCCGCGTATGCCGGTGTTCGAGAATGTGAGCGAAGCGCTGGTGAACCTGACGGACATCCGCGGCAGCGAGATGGAAGATCGCGTGAAAGAAGCCATCGTTCGGGTTGGCTTGCGCCCTGAGTACATTCGTCGCTTTCCCCATGCTTTCTCCGGTGGCGAGCGACAGCGCATCGTCATCGCGCGCGCGCTGGTCACCAATCCCAAGCTGGTCATTTGCGACGAAGCTGTCGCCGCGCTCGACGTGTCCATTCGCGCCCAGGTGCTCAACTTGCTGGAACGGCTACGCCAGGAGTTGAGCCTGACCTATCTCTTCGTCTCGCACGACTTGAGCGTGGTGCGCTACATTTGTGATCGCGTGGTGGTCATGTACGTAGGGCGGATCGTGGAGGCCGCGCCGGTCAATGACCTCTTCCGCCAACCCAGGCACCCTTATACCGAAGCGTTGATGTCGTCGGTGCCGATCCAGAACCCCCGCCATCGCAACAAGGAATCGCGCATCCGGCTGGAAGGCGAGGTGGCCGATCCATCCAATCCACCGAGCGGTTGCTACTTCCATCCGCGCTGCCGCTATGCGCAGGAACGCTGCCGGCATGAGACGCCGGCCTTGCGCGGCATCGGCGACGGCCGACAGGTGGCCTGTCACTTTGCCGAGGAGCTGGAACTGTGCGGCGCTGTGCTGGGTGACCTGGCTGCTTGAGTGCGTGGGGCCTGGCAGACGCAGGCGCGGTTTAAGGCTTAGGCCTGTCGTTGAATTCCCGACGCGATGTCCGCGTAGAACTAGGTACGGATTGCCGGTGATGAACTTCCGAGTCGGCCTGCTCGCCTTGGGCGCATTCCTCGTCGCGCTCACCCTGTTTACGCTTCAGCCGCGGCCGGGCGCTGCTCAGCCAACGACACCCACGCCGCGTCCCACGCGCACTCCACGCCCGACGCCTTCGCCCACCCCGGCGCGCATCAGTGCCATCATCACCGTTGATGCTGCAGCCGACGGCGCGCCGTTCAGCCCGCGCATGTTGGGCAACAATCTGCCGGCCTGGCTGAAGCGCCAGGTCTTCGAGCAACCCGTCTTCCGCGCGCGCGTTGCCGCTTCCGGCATCCGCCTGCTGCGCATCCCCGGCGGCAGTTGGAGCGACGAATACGGCTGGTTGAGCTGCGAGACCGGAGTGGATCAGCCCGGCGCTTTCCCCTGCCGCTTTCCCTGGGCAGCGCGTCCCACCGACTTCGTCAACTTCCTCAAGGTCACCGGCATCGAGGCGATGTACACCGTCAACGTAAACTACACGGCCCAGGAAGCTGCGGCGTTGGTTGCCTTCTTCAACAGCGCCATCACCGACACGACGCGCATCGGCACCGATATCCGCGGCACCGATTGGTATACCGCCGGACGTTGGGCGCAATTGCGCGCCGCTGGCGGCAACGTCGCGCCGCTAGGTATCCGGCTGTGGGAGATCGGCAACGAGGTGTATGGCGGCAAGCCCGCCGTCAAAGGCTGCCCGCGGAACGGCTGGGAGAACACCTGGACGTGCAGCGGCGAGGAATACATCAAAGGCAACGCCGAGCACGATGGGTTCATCAAGATGCGTGCAGCCATGCTGGCCGTTGATCCGGCGATCCAGGTCGGCGCGGTCGGCCACGAGTCGTCGCTGGGACGAGGCTGGGCCTACAACGTGCTCCTGCACGGCGGCTCAATCATGGACTACTACGTTGTCCACACCTATCCTCAGTATTACAACTACGGCAATCCCAGTCGCGAGATCGCGCATATCCTGGGCATCCCGCAGCAGTTGTGGCCGAAGATCAAGTCCGAGGCGGAGATGGCGTTCGGCGACGCGGCGGGTGGCCGGCAGATCCCCATCGTCGTCAACGAGTTCGGCATCGTGCCGGAGTGGGGCAAGGAGGACTTCCGCAACTACATGAACAAACACGTCGCTGCCCTGTTCATCGCCGACTCGATTGGCCAGATGATCGTGAACGGCTACGCCATGGCGGCGCACTGGAACGTGATGAACGGCCCCAGCCCGGAGTTGGGCGGCCGGATGGTCAACGAGTTCGGGCTGATGTTCGATGCCGAACGCGATCCGCAGATGACCCGCCAGCCCAAATACTACGTCTATCCGATCTGGGCGCGTTTCGGCGACCGCACGCTGCCGTTGACTGCCTCCGCCGATCCCGCGCGTGAGCTGAGCGTCTATGCCGGCCGCGCCGGCACTAACACGGTCTCGGTGTTGGTGATCAACAAGAGCGAGCGCCCGGCCGATGTGCGCATCGTGTTGAATGGCGTGCAGCACATCACCGGCGGGTTGGTGGATACGCTGGCCGCCTCATCCGCCGATGCGACGACAGCGGCGTTCAACGACGTGATTGATCCGAAGGACGACCTCTCCGACGCACCGCCCAAACCGATCGCCGGCAGCGCGACCGGACGGCTCAGCTACACCGTCGCGCCATATGCGATCACGCTGCTGCGGCTCGATGCGCGGTAGGCGTCACGGACGGCGCTGTTGTGCATATGCCTTCATCGCCTCCCATAGTGGTGTCGGCGTGAAGTCTGGCTCGAGCATGCGGAAGTAATACCACGATTGGTTTTTCTCGGCGTCGCTCGGCCGTTTGAAGAACCACACGCTCATCACGCCCACCCACGGCCATTCCGCCCGTGCACGCTCGAAGAGCATTGGCACGTAGCGCGCCTGCTGCTCCGGCGTCACCATGCCGAAGCGATTGAGATCAGTGATGGTCGGATCGTTGGGCACAGCATTCCAGTTTACTTCGCTCAGCCAGATCGGTTTGTGCCCGTCGCCGTTGCGTACCATGATGTCGCGCATCAGCACGTGTCGCGCTACGTTGGTTTGTAATGGATTCAACCGCCGGTCGTAGGGCCCGCTGAATAGGCCGTAGCCTTGCGCTGCTGCCACGTCGAAACAACGGCCCGCGCCGGCCTGATACATGCGCTGGAAGAAGATCAGGTCGTCGAGGCCGCCGCCCGGGTAGCCGCCACCATCTTGTGCGATGGTCGGCGCCAGCGCTGCGGCGATCACCACGTTGTTCCGATCCACGCCTTTCAGACGCGCGTGCGCCATGCACAGCAGCCGGGCGTAGTCCTCCGGATTGGCGCGCTGGTTGCCCCACTCCGGGAAGATGTTCGGCTCGTTCCAGATCTGCCAGTGCATGACGCGGCCTTTGTAGCGTTGCGCGACGATCTCGACAAAGTCGGCGAAGTCCTCGAAGCGCGCCGGCGGGCCGAATTCGCCGAGGTCGGCGTAGCCGGCATGTGCCCACGCCGGCGGCGCACCCAGCCGGGCAATGATTCTCAGGCCGTGGCGCTCCGCCAGCGCGACGATGTTGTCGTATTTGTCCCACGCGCTGCGATAGGGTTGGTTACGTCGGTCCTCGAAGTCGCCCTTGCCATGAATTTCGATATCCGACCAAACGAACGGCTGGCGGATCCAGGCGAAGCCGGCATCGCGGATCATTTGCAGGCTGCGTGCTCGCTTGGCCTCCTCGACTTCCTGCTCCAGGAAGGTGTTCACGCCGAGTGGGTTGTCGGGCAGATGCCGGATGGCTGCATCGGGTGCGAGGTGCAGGGGCGGGCGTGTCTGGTCGAGTGCCAGGTTCCACAGCGCGCGCAATTGGGCCACGCGAGCCTCTTCGCCGGTCAGGTAAAAGAGCTGCTCACCGGCTGCCGGGGAAGCCAACCACGCGCCTGTGCTGACGACCAGCACAGTGATCAGCAGTGACGGGATCAACCGAGGATGCATCGCGTAAGACGATCGGCGCAGCCGGTCACGATCCGTTCGACCCGTTCAAGTTGAGATACTTGCGCCACACGTCGTTGGTCGCCATCGTCAGCAGCGCCATTGCCCAGAAGCGTGGGCGATGCGGCTTATGCAGCAGCGTCATCCCTGCCTCTTCCGGGGTGCGGTTACCCTTCTTGCGGTTGCACGCGCCGCAGGCTGCGACCACGTTCTCCCACTCCGTGCGCCCGCCACGCGAACGAGGAATGACGTGATCAATCGTCAAATTCTCCCGGCCGGGTTGCGCGCCACAATACTGGCAGGTGTAATCATCTCGCAAGAGCAGCGCGCGGCGCGAGAGTGGCAGCGGCAGATTGTGCGGCACGCGGACGTAATGAAGTAGCCGGATGACCTGGGGCACCGGCAGTTGAAGTCGTTCGCTGCGGATCACAGTGTCGGACGCCTCGATCAACTCCGCTCGCTGCACCATCAACAAGTGGATGGCGCGGGGCACGGGAACCACGCTGAGCGGTTCGTACGTGACGTTGAGCACTAGGACCCGGCGAAGTGACGGCGCTGTACTGTGATAGACGATTACGCTTTCTGGTTTCTCGTCTCCTTACTCCAAAAACCTGCTACCTACTACTCGTGAAATTCTACACTTGTCGGATTAAGGCATTTTAAGGAATGGGCTGTGCGGTGTCAAAATCGGCTATATTCAGCGCATGCTGTCGGATTCGGCAAGTGTTGCTCGCGCGCTCGCGCTGATCCTCATCTGTGTCGCGGCCGTCGTCGGCGTGGTGTTGATGACGCAGGACGCGGTGCAGGGCGTAGCACTCGTGCTGAGCGCTGGCTTATTGGGCGCGACCTATGCGCGCCGAGTGTTGCGCTGGCGTCCCGACGCAGATGAAGCGGCGTCCTCGCGCCGGCCTGCGCGTGCGCCGGAAGATGTGGGGGAGTGATCGCGTAACCCGTAGCACAGGCCGGTGTGCCTGCCTGCATCGCCGGCTCTGAATGATGTAGATGACCTCGCGGGATTGCCCGCTCACCGTAGCGAGAAGCCGCGTACGTGGGTGTGAAAGCCCTCCTGCGGCGGCGGGCGGCGGTCGAGAATCTCGATGCGCACGGCCTGGACGACTTGCATGCCTGCCGGAAAGGAGAACTCGATACTGGGGTCTACGATGCGCGTTACGCCCTCCTCACGCATGGTGAATGACCGTCCGTCTGCCCGCTTCACAGTCAGCGTGATCTCGTAATCCTCCATCGTTGCCAGGTCTAATGCCACGGCGCGTGCTTCGCGTGGCCGGGAATAGCGCACTTCGAAGATGAAGGGATTGTCGCCCTTGCCGCGCATCAGTGTGGCGAAGTTGTCGTCGAAGAGGTCGGCCGGTTGACCAATATCTAGTGCCGAATGCCTGACGATGATGACTTCTCCGCCGACTTCGACCCTTGTTTCAACCAGTCGAGATTCGGCGATCGCCGAGGACAGCACCGATCGCAAATCGGCGTTCGCGCCAACGGCAGCCATCAGCAAGCGGTCGAGTACCATGCCCAGTGCGAATCCGAGCACGAGCATGAAGGCAATGGCCAGCCGGCTGGGCCGTTGTGACGCGTGTTCGGACGTCGGCGAATGCGGCGATTCAGCCGTCCCAGAGCGGTTCGGCGTGATTCGAGGGAGTCGCAAGGTTTGACCCGTAGCCGTCGCAATGAGCGCTGCGCCGCCGAGCAGCAGTGGAATGATGCCCCACAGCCAGCCGCCGGCCGCTAGCGCCAGCCCGATGGCTGCGCCGGCCGCAGATGCCAGCATTAGCGGGGGGAGAGGTGCACGTTGCCCCGAGTTCATCGTCGTGTGGAAGTATAGCCATCGGCTACAATCGAACGTCGGCATCGCACATCGAAAAGACCTGTCACATGCGATGCGTGGCATGCAGCACACCATTACCATGACCCATTCCCTCCGCTATGCCCTCGTCGGCGCGGGCGCCGGCATTGCAGAGGCGCACTTGCGCGCGCTGGCTCAGCTTCCGTCGGCGCGCATCGTCGGCATGGCTGATCTGAACCCGGAACGCGGCCAGCCGCGCGCGGCTGCAGCCGGCTGCCCGTTCTTCACCGAACATGCTGCGATGATTGAAGCGACGCAGCCCGACGTTGTCGTCATCTGCACGCCGCATCCATCGCATCCGTGCATCGCGCTCGATGCCTTTGCGCGCGGCGCGCACGTCCTGACTGAGAAGCCGATTGCCATCCAAGTCGCCGACGCCGACCGCATGATTGCCGCAGCCGATGCCGCCGGCCGGCTGCTGGCAGTCAACTTCCAACAGCGCTTCCGGCCGGTGATCGAGCGCGCGGCGCGCTTCATAGCCGAAAGTGAGCTGGGCGAGCTGATGCGCGTCCAGGTCAGCGAGAGCTGGTATCGCACTGCCGCGTATTACAGACAAGCACCCTGGCGCGGCACGTGGCGCGGCGAGGGTGGGGCGATCTTGATGAACCAAGCGATTCACACACTGGATCTGCTGTGCCACCTGGCCGGCCTGCCGGCCAAAGTCTGGGGTTGGACGAAGACCCGTCTGCATGCGATCGAATGCGAAGATACGGCTCAGGCGATGTTGGAGTTTCCCAACGGCGCGCCGGGCTATTTCACGTCGAGCACGGCCGAGATGACCGGCGATCCGCGCCAGCGCATCCTGGTCATCGGCACGCGCGGCGCGATCGAGATCGCCGATGCACGGATCATCCTGACCCGCTTCGCGTGCGACGTGCGGGAGTTCGCCGCGCAAGAGCCCGGCCCATACGCGATGCCCGACACAGTCCGGGACGTGCTGGAACTGCCGGGTGACGGCGGCGGCCACCTGGCCGTCTATCGCGACCTGGAGGCAGCGATCGCCGAAGGCCGGCAGCCGCGCGTAAACGGCCGCGAAGCGTGTATGTCGCTCGAGCTGGCCAACGCGATTACTTACTCCGCTCACACAGGCCAGCTGGTGACGTTGCCGCTCGACCGCGACGCTTACGCGGCCCTGCTGGCGCGATTGCAGGCCGCTGCCGCGCGCGATGAATAACCACAGCTATTGGTCATGAAATTCGCTATCTTCACCGTCAGTACCCCTGAATGGACGCCGGAGGAAGCCGTGGTCGAGCTGAAAGCGGCTGGCTACGATGGCATCGAGTGGCGCGTGACCGACGATCCGGTGATGAGCGGCAGCGGCCGCACCGTCGCCGGCCATGGCGCCAATGTGAGCTTCTGGCAGGGCAACCGCTGCACGTTGTCGCTTGCGTCGTTGGCCGAGGACGCGCCGCGCATCCGTGCGATGACCGAAGCTGCCGGCCTGGCGATGCCCAGCGTTGGCACCTACGTCTCGTGCGAAGAGCCGGAGCTGGTGGAACACGCGATGAAAGGCGTGAAGGCGCTCGGCGCGCCGGCGCTGCGCGTGCGCGTGCCCAGCTACGATGGCGAATCGCCGTATCTTGCGTTGCGCGACCGTGCGCTGGGTCAGTATCGCGAGGTGGAGGCGCTGGCCAGGCAATACGGCCTCAAGGCGCTGATCGAGATGCACATGAACAACATCCTGCCCAGCGCCAGTGCTTGCGCCGCGTTCGTCCAGCGCTTCGACCCGCGCTACGTTGGCATCATTCACGATTGCGGCAACATGGTGTTCGAGGGCTATGAACAGTATCGGTTGGGCCTGGAGGTGCTCGGCCCGTATCTGGCGCACGTCCACATCAAGAGCGCCCGGTGGGAGGTGGCCGGCTCGCGCGCGGACGGCAGCGCCGAATGGCGCGCGACGTTCGCCTCGCTTAAACAGGGCATCGTGGATGTGCGCCGGTTGATTGACGCGCTGCGCGCCGTGGGCTACGACGGCTGGATCGCTTTCGAGGATTTCTCGACCGAGCTGCCGCTCGCGCAGCGCATCCGCGACAACCTCGCTTACCTCAAGCGCCTGGTCTAACCAGAGCAGCCGAGCGGAGCCGATGAACACTCAGAAAGCGTTGCCCGTCGTCGCGTCCATCGCCATCATCCTGGGCGTCGCCATTCTGCGCGATCGCTCGAAGACCCTTGCCGCTATCCTGGCGACGATGCCGATCAACATCCCGCTCGGTTTGTGGGTGGTGTTCGGGGGTGGCAATTACGACCAGGACGCTGCCGCGTCATTCGCGCGGGCGCTGGTGCCCGGCTTGCTCGCCACAATCGTGTGGGTGATCGTTGTATATGGGCTGCTGCGGCTGGGCGTGACGCTGTGGGTATCCATCTTGGGCGCTTACGTCGTGTGGGCAGCGCTGGTCTTCGCGTTCATTCGCGTCGGCTGGTTGAAAGTCCCCGCGTAGGCTGTGGGGGAGCGCGCGGGCGATGAAGCGCATGTGGCAAGAATGCAATCGCGCGCCCGCTGTGCAGTTAAGCTGCGTTTCAGGCGCCGGCCAATGGCTCAGGCATCATCCGCGCGGCGGCGAGCGCAGCAAGCGAAGCGCGTTGGCTAAGGCGGCAGGGCTGGTCCAGCTTACTCCTCCTCCGTGAAATAGTCTGAATCAATACGCTTTAACTCGTATGAAGCTACCGAGGCCACCCCAACGTTGTAGTCAATCATGAGCTGCGTCAGCCTATCGCCATCAATCAAGACCATCTTGCTATCTATCCGGGCAACGTAGTCCAGCGCATCTTGTGAGAAGGTGGAAGTTGTGATGAAAATGCCTTTTCGGGCGCGTTGTCCTTGCAGCGCGCCGGCAAATTTCTGAACCTCAGGACGACCTACTACGCTCTCCCATCTCTTGGCTTGAACGTAAACGACATCAAGCCCTAATCGATCCTCCCTGATGATGCCGTCAATGCCGCCGTCTCCGCTCTTGCCAATCGCCTCGCCGGCATCCTTGCGTGTGCCGCCATACCCCATCTTAACCAACAAGTCAATCACCAGCCGCTCGAAGAATGCCGGCGGCCGACCTTTGATCATCTGCAAAATCTCAGTTGCCAATTCTTGACGCAGTTTTTGATAGGCTGTTTCGATTGCCTCTTCGGGCGTTTGTGTCTCATTGCTTCGCTCATCTTCGGCCTCGTCAGACCTGATCCTTGTCGTCCTCTGGAACTCGACGAACTCAGGGAACTGCCTGAGAAAAGCCGTGTTGATCTCGGAAGGGTTCTGACGGAGGATCTGTTGACTGCGCTCTGTAATCTGATAATAGCCACGCCGGGTAATCTCCAGCATTCCGGCCTTTTTAAGGTAGGTGCGCGCCCATCCCACGCGGTTGTCAAAGATTGCCTGCCGCCCGCTGGGCAACAACTCGCTGCGTTCCTCTTCGGTGAGATTGAACTCGCCGGCGAGGGCCTCTATGGTCTCTCGAAGCGAGTGTTCTTGTCCATCACCAGCGAACCTGAGCAAGGGCAGCATGATGGACTGGTAATCTGGAATGGGCATATCTACTTCCTCTTCGTACACGATGCGGACTGCCAAACTGTAGGCGGCTCGACGGCCTGCGCTTCACCTGCGCCGCGAAGCGGTGTCGGCTTGTACGAATTGTTAGGCCTTGGCTGACGGTCACTGCGGCTTATGGTCGTGTTCCCATGGTTTGGGCTGCCAAGGCCAGCGGCCTTCAAGCTCAACTTCGAGTGCCACGCTTAGGAATGTGCGAATCAGCACAATCAGACCCAAGATAAGTAAGCCGCTCAGTGTTGGGGTGACCGCAACGGTTCGAATGATGTCGGCCGCGACCAAGATCTCTAGTCCCAGCAGAATCCCACGGCCAATGTCTTGCCGGAGCTTTCGATAGGGGTCGAGTGACTTGCGACCGACCACTAGGAATCGAACGGCTGCCAAGAATAGTCCGAGAACGATAACCACGACGCCCGCCAGATCAATTGACTGGCCGACGAGCTCAACAACCTCAATGGAAGACTTCATGTGCGGAATTGTATCGTCCAAGGCCTAACGGCGAGCGTTAGCGGCGGGCGGGGGATTCAGCAGGAAAGAGCCGAAGGTAGAAAACGCTTTTCGGGGCAAAATCCCTTTGGGCGTTGCAACTCCACCTGGCTGACAGAGCCAGCCTTTCTACCAGATAAACCAGGCACGCTGGTTCTTAGCAAGCGAAATCACGCCAGGCGGGTTGTAGCTGGGGTCGGCGCGTTTGAACAGTTGGCAATGATTCCAGCATTGGACGAATATGGCGATGTTGCGCTTGAGTGCCTGAATGCAGCGGGAGAAGCCGCGTGACTTCTAGACGAGTCGAGCCAGATGCACATGCGTGTTGCCGCCTTCGACCGAACAGGTCTGCGACTTGCCGTGTGCTACTAGATGCAAGCCGGTGTCATACGCCGCAAGGCTATCGGTGCATCGTCAACGATAGGTGGCAACGTGTCATGACCACGTTGGTTCACCGCGAACTAACTCACGAAACAGCGTGTTTCTCGGTAGACTTGCATGATGACGTACGCTTCATCTTTTGCTCTCGGTGACGGTGAACCGCTCATCGAGTTCGACGACGGGGTTCTTCTCTCATGTGTATCTGATCTTAGTCACTTCTTGAATCCGCGCCTGAGCACCAGCCTACGGATAAACTCCAGGCGGATGATCGGCTGCTGACGCGGTATGGGATGCGCCGTGTGGCATATGCGGCGTAGGCAGGCCGAGTTCGACATAGTCGGGATTGCGCCATTCCAGCAGCGTGGACCACCCATCCGTCGGGGGATCATCCAGGTAGTTTTGTAACATGCCGCGGAGCACGAAGCCGTTGCGTAGTTGGGTGGTCAGTGTGCTATCGTAGATCAACCCGGCCTGTATGTAGCGCACATACTCGTGCGCTGTCATCACATGCCTGTAATCGGCAAAGCCGGGAATCATGCCACCGATAACCTGACCTTTCAGGTTCAGCCGTTTGCACAACATCTTGCGCGCATCGTGCAGCTTGCGCGCAATACCGCGCCCACGGTAGTCTGGATGCACGCACATATCCACGCCGTAGTAATAGTTGCCGCGTGGGTTGTGATTGGTTAGCCATCCACCGGCGATGGCGTCAATGAATTTGTGATGCCGGAAGTGTTCCTGGTCTATATGGTCGTAGCAGGTGAGGAAGCCTGCAGTGGTGCCAACGACATAGCCGGTCTCGCGGTCAATCGCCATGAACTGGCCCTCTGGGAACAGCCGAATATGGTTGGCAAAGTGCTCCGCCGTGAACTGTTCTTCTTTGGCCAAGGTGGGATAGCACAGCGGCTGCAAGGCGGCGCACTGTTCGACATACTCGGCCTGGGTGTTAAGGATCAGGATTTCACTCAAGATGCTCCTTTTGTTGCGTAATCGCAACTCAATGTTCACTTCCCAAGCAAGCTTGTAGCCTAATATACCGTAAGGCTTAAAAAAGCCTTAAATCGTGCGGCGAGATTTGGACTCTGGCGGATGCCGTTTCGGTTGCGCGCTCGCCACAAGAAAAAGAATGCACGGCAGGTGACTCCACCTGCCGTGCATTTTGCTTCGTGCAGAGGCAAATTCTAGGGGATCAGCACCGTGTCGATCACGTGAATCACGCCGTTGCGCGCAAGCACGTCAGCCGTCGCCACCGTCGCGCTGCCGACCATCACTTTGCCATCCTCGATCATGATGGGCAGCGACTTGCCGGCCAGCGTGCGCGCGGACTTGAGCTTGGCCACTGCGCTGCTGTCGTTGCTGCCGCGCACGATGTGATACAGGAGGATGTTGCGCAGTTTCTGCTTGTTCTCCGGCTTCAGCAGTTCTTCGACCGTGCCTGGCGGCAGTTTAGCAAACGCCTCATCGGTCGGCGCGAACACCGTGAGTGGGCCGCGACCGATAAGTTCGCGCTCCAGGCCGGCGGCTTTCACCGCGGCCAGCAGCGTGCTAAACGAGCCGGCGTTCTCGGCCACCGCCGCGATGTTGCCGGGCGGCAGGATTACCGAATCAATCACGTGGATCACGCCGTTGCTGGCCGCGATGTCCGTGGCAACGATGTTGGCGCCGTTGATCGTGACGCCGTCGTCAGTGACCTTTACCAGCGTGCGCACGCCGTTAGCCATGCCAATTCCGCTGTGTTTGACGACCTGTGCTGCAGGCAGTCTGCCGCGCGCGACATGGTAGAGCAGAATGTCGCGCAATTGCTGCTTGTTCTCAGGCTTCAGCAGTTCCTCGACCGTGCCCGCTGGCAGCTTGGCGAATGCCTCATCGGTCGGCGCGAATACCGTCCAATTACCGGTCTTGAGCGTGTTGACCAGGCCGGCGGCCTCCAGCGCCGCGGCGAGCGTCTTGAAGTTTCCTGCGCCGATTGCCGTATCCACGATGTTCGGCAGGCGCTGCATCGCTGCGCCGGTGGGTGGTAGCATAGGCTTGGCCGGTGGCAAGATCACCGAATCAATTACATGGATCACGCCGTTGCTGGCCTCGATGTCCGTAGTGACGATGTTGGCGTTCTCGATCATCACCTTGCCGTCCATCACCTTGATCTTTGCCTTCGCGCCGTTCACCGTCGTCACTTCGCTGAGCTTCACCACGTCGGCAGCTTTCACCGCGCCGGCCACGACGTGGAAGGTCAGAATGTCAATCAGTTGCTGCTTGTTCTCCGGCTTGAGCAGCTCTTCGAGCGTGCCTGCTGGCAGCTTGGCAAATGCCTCGTCGGTCGGTGCGAATACCGTAAACGGGCCTGGACCTTTCAGTGTCTCGACTAGACCGGCAGCCTGCACTGCTGCGACCAGCGTCTTGAAGCTGCCTGCGCCGATTGCGACGTCAACGATGTCTTTCGTCTGCGCGGAAGCACGCAAAGTTGGGAGGCCCATTGAGCCGACGGCGATTGCGCCGGCGAGGGCTGCCTTGAGAAACTGGCGTCTGTTCATCATCTCTAAATTTCTCCTCTCGAACTTCTTCGAAATCACTTTCTCAGAGTCTTCGTTGCAACACCGCTCGATGCGATGCAGTCAACCGCGTTCGTATGGACGATTGGCTGCGGGCGGCGATCCGCTTTGCAGCGTGCACTCATCGGATTGAAAGTTGCATGCTGCAAAGCAAGCCGGCTTCCTACAAAGCCGACGTCAGCAATGCTGGTTGACCGACGCGATCGCCAAACTACAACCCATCGTCCCGTTTGTGCCGTCAACCCAAACACCAAGACGATCGGCACACCCATATAACGATGCGGTTGAGCGTTTACATGAGCCGGAGGCTGAGAGTTCGATAAATGTTCGCGGTGAAATGAATGTGAAAACTGGTGTAGTGCGAAGAAGTTGAGAGGTCACAATGCTCCGAGCGGTTTGACTTCCCGTTACCCCCCCAGCACGCTGCCGGCCAAATTCGGATGGCCGCGTGCGAAGGCCTCGGCGTCCATTGCGCGTTTGCCCTCGAGCTGTACTTCGGTTAAGCGCAGCATCTCGCCGTCGCCACACTGCACATATACATGATTGCGGTTGGTGAGCACAGCGCCGTTGGGCAGCTTGTTCTTCTGCCCGACGACAGCCAGCTCGGCGCGCAGCACCTTCAACTGCCGTCCCTGCCATGTGGTGAACGCTGAAGGCCAGGGTGACATCGCGCGCACATGCCGTTCGAGTTCCACTGCGCTGCGCGACCAGTCCAGTTTGCCGTCTTCCTTCTTCAAACGGCCTGCCAGTGTGACGAGCGACTCGTCTTGTTTCCTGGGCGTGATCTCGCCGGCCAGCCATTTCGGTAGCGTCTCGATCAGCAGCGTCGCGCCGATCCGTGCCAGGCGTTCGGTGAGCGTGCCAGTCGTATCCTCCGGAAGGATGGGCTCTTCGCGCTGCGCGAGGATCGGCCCAGAGTCCAGCCCGGCTTCCATCAGCATGATGGTGACGCCAGTGATGGCGTCGCCGGCGGCAATGGCGGCGCTGACCGGCGACGCGCCACGCCAACGTGGCAACAGCGACGCGTGCACGTTAAGGCAGTGGTGCTTGGGCAAATCGAGCACATCCCGGCGCAGAATTTGTCCGAAGGCTGCTACGACGATGACATCCGGCGCGAGCGCGCCCAGCGCTTCGACGACGTCCGACGGTTTGAGCGAGGCCGGCTGAAGGATGTGGAGCCTGTGCTGTTGAGCCAGCATCTTGACCGGCGAGGGCTTGAGTTGCTGGCCCCGGCCAGCAGGTGCATCCGGCTGGGTGACGACAGCGGCGATCTCATATTTGGCCTCGATGAGGGCAGCCAGCGACGGCACGGCGAAAGCCGGCGTACCCATGAAGATTACTCGGGTCATAGCCGCCTATTTCACCACAACCGGCGCGCGAACCGGTGATCTCTGTAAACGCCCAGCCCGTGCCCTGACATAGCTGGGTACATCCGGAGTCGGCTATCTCGGGTGCGGGTTTGAGGCATATCTCGCAACTCGATACCTCACCCTTTGACTGCGCCCTCGGTCAGCGCTTGGAAGAACGTCTTGCGCGTGAAGAGGAAGAGGATCACCACCGGCGCGGCAATCAGCACACAGGCCGCAGCCACCACCTGGTAATTGATGATGTTCTGGCTGAGGAAGTCGTACATGCCGAACATCACCGTGCGCAGGTCGCGCTTGGTGATCAGCAAATAGCCGGCGATGAACTCGTTCCATACGTTGACGAAGCACAGCAAGAAGGCTGCCAGCAGGCCGGGCATGGCCAACGGCACGACGATGCGCCACAACGCGCCAATCGGCGTGCAGCCGTCAATGAACGCTGCTTCTTCCAGCTCGCGCGGGATGGTGTCGAAGAAGCCCTTGACGATCCACACGCTGAAAGGCAACTGGAAGCCGATGTAGACTGCGATGATGAACATGCGCTCGTCGTAACCAGGGATGCCGGCCTTGCGCAAATCCACCGCCATCTGGTATAGAGCCAGCAGGTTCGTCAGCAGCGGGATACCGGTGATGGCGAGGATGGCGACCATCAGCGCACGTCGGCCGCGAAAACGGTAGCGTGAGAAGGCGTAGCCGGCCAGACCGGAGCACACAAACACCAACGCGGAGGATGCGAAAGCGTAAAGCAAGGTGTTCGGCACATAGGTGCTGAACATGCGGCCGGTCAGGCTGAAGCCCAATGGCGAATCGGGATTGGGGCGCGGCGCGATCACCCGCTCGTAGCCTTCGATATCAAAGCGACATTCCGACAGGCTAAAACGGCCGTCTGGCCCGTCGCATGGAAAGAGCACCGGCGGTTTGCGCAGCACATCTTGCTCGCGCTTGAACGATGTGCTGAGCGTGAGCAAGATCGGCAGCATCAGCAATGCAACAATGATGATCATCGCGCTGTTGGTCAGCCACGGCTGCAGCCGCTTGCGCGCTGTGTAGTCTTGGGATGAAGGGAGGCTGGCTTGCATCAGGCGATGCGCTCCTCAGTGCGCGAGACGCGCAGCGTAAGCATGATCAGCGTCAGGTTGATCACGGCGATGAACACCGACAGAGCAGCCGCGCGCCCAAACTCGAGTCGGCCGAAGCCAATGGTGTAGAGCAGGAAGCTGAGCACCTCAGTCGCCGTGCCGGGGCCGCCGCGGGTGAGGGTGAACACTAGGCCGATGCCATTCATGCCGCCCAGGATCAGGCTGAACAGTGCGACGACCAGCGTGGGCAAGATGAGCGGCAGCGTGATGAAGCGCAGCGCCTGCGCGCCCGACGCGCCGTCAATGCGCGCGCTCTCGATGATCTCCTGCGGCACGGTTTTGAGTGCGGCCAGGATCAGCAGCGTGACGAACGGCAGGGCGCGCCATGATGTGGCCAGGATCAGGTAATACATGGCCGGCGCCGGCGGGAAGGGAAAGCCCTGGATCCACGGTCGCGGTGCGGGGTCGGATGGGATGGACAGGCCGTTCGGCGGGAACAGGGTCGAGTTCGACAGAATGGGCGAGAGCAGGCCGTAATCTGGCACAACAAGTAGGCCGAATACCAGGCCGGCAATCACGTCGGCGATCACCCACGGGATGAAGATCAGCGAGATGTAAACACCTGCAAGCTTGAGCTTGCGATTGAGCAACAGCGCGATGACCAGCGACGCGGCCATGGTCACCACGATGTAGCCGATGAGGAACACCACCGTGTGGCCGATACTCTCGCGGAACGCAGCGCTGCCGAACACGCGCTCGAAATTACGCAGCCCGACGAAATTCCAGACCGCCCCCTGGCGCTCTTGAAAGCTCAGCCAGATGGAGTAGAAGCCGGGATAGAACTGGATAGCCGCGAGGATGAGCAACGTCGGTAGCAGCAGCCAGAAGGGGAGCGTCTGGTTGAAGAAGCCACCTTGTCGGATTCGCCTGCTTGCGGTGCGGGTGGATGTGCTCGCGGTCTGCGCCTGTGTTGCCATTGTACACATGAGCCGGTGCGCAGGAGCAAGTCTGCGCTGCTGCCCCTGCGCACCAGATTCAGAAGGAGTAAAGGGCTAGTTGCCCTTGTTGTATTCCTCTTCGGCCGCCTTTAGCGTCGCGGAGATGTCGGCTGTCGGGTCTTCCTTGGTCAGCTTGTAGACCACACTCTGGATGATCTTTTTGGCCTCATCGCGGCGCTCGAGCGTGCCATACCACGGCCGGCATTCGCTGGCCGCCACGGCTGCCGCAGCCTGTTCGTAAAAAGCTTTGGCGACCGGCGCGCGTGCCTCGATCTCCGGCAACATCGAGCGCAGCGCGGGGAAGCCACCGCCTGGACCAAGCACCCAGTCTGGGTTTTGCTCCTTGCTCATGACCCAGTTGATGTAGTCATAGGCGGCTTCCACGTTCTTCGCACCGGTCGGGATGACGAATCCCGTCACGCCCGTGCCACAGCCGGGCTTTTTACCTGCGGGCGCAAAGAACGGGGCTACGATGACGTCGCCGGCAGTGATGGCGTCCAGCATGTCTTCCTCGTTGCCTTTGTTGTATTCCTTGCCGCTCGGCGCCTTCAGGGGATTCACGTAGCGGTAACCGAAGATGCCAGTGGGGAACGAGGCGGCCTCGGCCGTCTTCATCGGCTCTTCCTCGATGAAGGGGGTGGTGGTGCCGTCCCATGTGCGCGGATGCACGTAGCCGGCCGCGATGATCTCGCGCAGGAACTCGATGGCCGCCATGTTCTCAGGCGTGTCGAGCTTCATATTACCCTGGCCATCGTCGAAGGTGCCGCCGAATGACTTGATCAGCGTGTTGGTGAAGCGCGTGGTGCCCTCGCCGTCGAACGCCGTCGAGCCGAAATAGGTGATCGCTGCAACTCCCTTGGCCTTCAACGCCTCGGCCGCTTGCTTGAACTCCTCAGGCGTCTTGGGATAACCGTCGGGGAAGTGATCTTTCCAGGCAAATACGATCTGCGGGGTCATCGCCACCGGCGCGCAGTAGATCCGGCCGTCGGGTCCCGTGCAAGCTGCCACCGCCGAAGGGTCGAGATCGGCGAACCATGGCTGTGCCTTGATCCAGTCGGTAATGTCCTGCACTGTGCCGTTCTTGATAAACGGGATGATGGATGCGTCGCCGGCCTGCATCAGGTCAGGCACTTCGCCGCCGGCCTGCACTGCGGCAACCAGGCTGGTGGCCATCTTGTCGAACGGTTGCGGCTGGTTGACCCAGCGCCACTTGCCCTTGAAGGCTTCGTTGAACAGCGGGATGGTCTTGCGCAGGTATTCATTGCCCACGCGCTCGTCGGACTTGGGGTCTTCGTTCTTCTCGTCGTACTGATACCAGGTGACGAAATCCTTCACCTCTCCGGTGGGCGCAGCAGGTGCCTCGGTGGCTGCCGGCGCGGCGGGCTGTTCGGCAGGCGCGGCAGGTTGCGCTGGCGCAGCGGGTGCAGCCGGTGCTGCGGGCGCGCACGCGGCCACCAGCAGAGATAGCGCGGCGAAAGTCGCCAGCGATGCAGCGATTCTCTTGGTAGGAATCAAACGTTGATTGGACATTCGTAACTTTCTCCTCTTGGTCACAGAAACTCAACTTCCACAAGATGATGCAAGATCATCGCGACTTGCGATGAAGTGCGTAACGTGAGATAGGCGCGGAGCGACGGGATGTCAAGACTGGGCTAATTCCACCTCCTCGTAGAAGAATTGATCGTGAAATTTGGCGCGCATCGGACGGTCCTCGACAGAGAGGGGTGCCAATGCATGGCCTAATGTTGAGCGTGCAGTCTATCACAAACGCCCTGATGTGCACGCGGGCATGTGCGCTTGCATATTCGGAGTGTATCGCCTGCCAGGGCAAAATGCCCCACAGTCTGTCGTCAAAGCGGGCGTGCTAGAATCTTATAAATGCCGTCTGAGTTGGCTCAGCGCATTTGTGATGCGCGCAATACCCGCGGGATCACCCTCGATGAAGCCGAACGCGCCACCAAAATTCGGCGCAAGTATCTGGAGGCGATCGAAGCGGGTGACTTTGCGCAGCTTCCCGACGGCCCGCCAGGGCGAGGCTTCGTCAAGAACTATGCACGCTATCTCGGTCTCGACCCCGAAGCTGCAATCAAGCTCTTCGAAGCAGAGGTGGGCGTGCCGGTGCTGATGTTGCGGGACCCCGCGCCACCCCCGCCGGTGCGTCATAAGCCGGTATCTCGATTGACTCAAGTCGCGTTGCCCGAGCCACGGGCAGCCGACGCAGCGAATGACCACGCCGTATCCGAGAGCGCGTTGGCGGAAGGCGTTCATGCTTCGTTGCAGCAAGCTGTTGTGCGCCGTGACGGTACTACGGGCAAGGCTATGGTTATGACTGTCACTCGTCCCCTGCGCGCCAGTGGTTCTTCGTTTCGTCTGAAGAACATCCGCGGGCCGTTTGCCGAGTACGACCCGAACAAGATGAGTGCGCGTGGGCCGAAGCAGCCGTTCAGTGCCATGCCCCGGCCGTCGTGGATCGAGCGCTACTTGCCCTACGGGCTTGGTGCGCTTGCGATTGCTAGCGTCCTCGCCTTCTTCGTCCTTGTCGTCGCGCCGGCGACGAGAGAATGGATCAACTCGGTCCTCCCGCCCCAGACGCAAGCAGCGGTAGCCGACGAACCAGAGTTCGTGCCACAGGTGACGATCTTCGCGCCGCAACCGACGCGTGCGCCTGTGGCTGCCGATCAGCCCGCACCTGCCGCTGCGCCGCCGGCCAACGAAGCGGTCGAGCCGCCCGTGTCGGCTCAACCTGCCCCTATCGGCGGCTTGCAGCTCGCCCTCGACGCGCGCGAGCGCGCCTGGGTGCGGGTGAAGGTGGATGGCAATGTCGTGTTCGAGGGCATCCCACCCATCGGCCCTGGCATCCCCTTCAGCGCTAATCAGGATATCCAGGTCGAGACTGGCAATGCCGGCGCGTTCGATATCATCCTCAACAACGTTCGCCTCGGCCCTCTTGGCGCGCGCAACGAGACGGTGGTCAAGATGTGGAGCGCAGGCGGCCAATAGGCATCCTCAACGTGAAGAAGTCATACTATCTGCTGTCGCTCGGCTGTGCCAAGAACACCGTGGACTCGGACAGCATCGCCCAATTGCTCAATGCGTCCGGCTATCGCGGCGTCGAAGACGCGCGCCGGGCAGATGTGCTGATCGTCAACACCTGCGGCTTCATCGGCCCTGCGCGCGAAGAGTCGGTTCGCCACTTGCGCGAACTCGCCGAACGCAAACGGCGTGGCCAACTGCTGATTGCCGCCGGTTGTCTGGCGCAGTTGTGGGGGTCCAAGTTGGCCGAAGCCGTGCCGGGGCTGGACGGCGTGATCGGCACGCGCCGCTGGATGGACATCGTCGCATTCATCGAACGCCTGCGCGGTCGTGCCTGGCCCGAGCCCTTATTCCACCTGCCGGACGAGGCGATGACTGTCGGCGACGACGAGCGGGGTGCGCTTCGTGCGGCCCGGCAAGGCGCGAGCGCATACCTCAAAATCGCCGATGGTTGTCGCCGCCCCTGCGCCTTCTGCACCATCCCGGCGATCAAAGGCACGATGAAGTCCCGCCCGCCGGCGCTGATTGTGGACGAGGCCTGTCATCTGGCACAACGCGGCGTGCGCGAGTTGATCTTGATCGCGCAAGACCTGACCGATTACGGCAACGACATCGGCCTGCGCGATGGCCTGGCACACCTGATCACCGACATCACCTGCGCCGCGCCACAGCTCGACTGGGTGCGGCTGATGTACGCTTATCCCGGCGCCGTCACCGATCACCTCATCGAAGTGATGGCTACGAACGACAAGGTGGTGAAGTACTTGGACATCCCGTTGCAGCACGCACATCCGGACACCCTGCGCCGTATGCGCCGGCCGAGCAACATCGAGTGGGTCTATCGGACGATCGGTAAGATGCGCGCCGCTATCCCTGGCCTGGCCGTGCGCACCACCTTCATCGTCGGCTTCCCCGGCGAGACCGACGCCGAGTTCGACGCGCTGGTGCAATTTATCGAGGAGATGCAATTCGACCGCGTCGGCGTCTTTACCTACTCCTTCGAAGCCAACACCCCCAGCGGCCGGATGCCCAACCAGGTGCCTGCCGACGTAGCCGAGGCGCGCCGCGATGCGCTGATGCGCCGGCAACAGCAGATCTCGCTGGTCAAAAACCAGCGTTTCGTCGGCGCGACGCTCACCGCGCTGATCGAGGGCAACGACCCGGAACAGGCAATCAGCGTTGGTCGCACCTACCGCGATGCGCCGGAAGTAGACGGGCTGGTGATCATCGAGGGTACGTTACCCGCAGGCGAGATGGTGCCTGTCAAGATCACCGGCGCACTGGAATACGATCTGACAGGCACGGTGCTTCAAGCGCAGCCGACGATCGTGCTGTGAGTCGGGAACGCGCTCTGCGGCGTGCCTGGCAGCTACACCAGCTTCTGCTTGACCGCCAACGCGACAGCCTCGGTGCGGTTGTTCACGTACAGCTTCGAGAGGATGCTGCTGACGTGGAACTTGACGGTGGATTGGCTGACGTAGAGTTTGGAAGCGATATCGTGATTGCTCAGCCCTTGCACCATCAAGGCGAGCACCTCGCGTTCGCGCTCGGTCAAGTCGCTGCCTACGGCCGGCGGTTGGGTCGTCGCGTGAATGAGTGCCTGAGTCGCCTCCGGCGCGAGCGTCGGTCGGCCAGCATGCGCGGCGCGGATGGCGCTGGCCAGCTCGTCTGCGGAGACGTTCTTGAGCAAGTAACCGATTGCGCCGGCGCGCAGCGCGCCTTGCACTAACTCATCTTCCTTGAAGCTGGTGAGCACGACGACCTGCACGTTCGGGTTCTGCTCACGGATAATTCGTGTCGCCGCAGCACCATCCATCTCCGGCATCACCAGATCCATCAACACCACGTCAGGCTTCAAGCGCGCACACATCCGCACTGCTTCTGTGCCGTTGGATGCCTCGCCGGCAAGTTCGAGGTCGTCGTAGACAGACAACAATGCTTTCAGCCCGCTGCGCACCATCGGGTGGTCGTCAACGATCAAAACTCGGATCATCTTCTCGTCGCTACTCACGCTCATATTGTACGAAAACTGCTGATTACCGCAGTTTGCACACTTACGCTCAATTCCCCAGTTCAACCTGAACGGTCGTCCCCGCGCCGACTTCACTGTGGATTGTCAGGCGCGCGCCGATCGCCGCAGCGCGTTCGTTCATGATGTCCAGGCCGATATGGGTGGGCTTGCTGATCTTCGTATCGAAGCCGCAGCCGTCGTCGGCGATCACAAGCGCCACTTTGCTGTTCGAGGCGCCGTCGCTCGACCGCACGCGCAACACAACGCGCGCATGAGCGGCGTTGCTGTGTTTGGCGACGTTGTTCAGCGCTTCCTGCGCGATGCGGTAGAGCGAGACTTTCACATCGGGCGACAGCTCGGGGTTGCCCTCGATTTGCACGTCCACCTCCACGCCCGAGCGGCTGTTGATCGAAGCGGCAAGCTGGCGCAACAGGTCGCCGAGGTTGGCCTCCATCAGCGCGGACGGGCGCAGCTCCAGCAGCAGCGTGCGCATCTCAGCCAGCGCGCCTCGGCTGAGATGGCGCAGCTCGTTCAAGCGGCGACGCCCTTCTTCCGGGTTGCGTTCCCAGATGCGCGGCAGCACATCGGCGATCACGCTGACCGAGAACAGCGTTTGGGTAACGGCGTCGTGCAGGTCGCGCGCCAATCGGCTGCGTTCTGCGGCAACAGCCGCCTGCTGGGCACGCACGCGCAGTTCGTCTTCCGCGCGTTGCCGTTGCGTGATGTCACGCATGACGACGACGAACAATTGCTCACCATCGCGGTTCAGCTTGGCGATGGCGGCCTCGGCAGGGAACTCCCGGCCCTCCTTATGCCGCGCGTAGATCGGTCGCCGTTCGCTCATCGGCCGTGACGCGACTGGCGAAGCAGCAAATTCATCGAAGTGCCGGCGGTGAACTGCGACGAATCGGTCGGGCAGCAAGATGTCCAGCGGCTGTCCGAGCACCTCCTCGGGGGTGTAGCCGAAGATGGCCTCGGCACCCTTGTTGAAGAACAGGATGCGCTGCTCGCCATCGAATGCAATAACGGCATCTACGATGACGTGGAACAGGTCGGCAAGGTTCAGCGCTGTGGAAGAGAGCGTCATACTTTGTTGTGCACAAAGTATAAAGCCCTCAAAATGCCGTCCGGCGGCTCCGACTTGCTGATAAAGCCATCCACGCCCTCGGCCAGGGCGGATTTACGCGCTTCCGGCGCGCCGCTCAGCGCGATGATCTTGAGATGTGGGTCCAGCAGGCGCAGCGCAGCGAGCTTGTGGGCTTCGGGCAGTCCGGGGAGTTCCCAGTCCAGCAACACGATCTGCGGATAGGTCTTGAGGATGCTGTGCAGCAGCTCGTCGGCTGCACCGGCCTCGCCCACCACAAAAAAGCCCAGCTCTTGCTCGATCAGCAGGCGCAGCGCGGAGCGGACCTTCTCCTGGTCATCCGCCAGCAAGACGCGCACGGGTTCGGCGACCAAACCGGACATTGCGCTACGTAGTCTAGGCGTGTGTACGTCTGGGTGCGTCTGTCCCTTGGTTAGTTGGCGAACTGGCCATTCGACCAGTCGCCATTTCCCCGCATCGCCGGGTGCCGGGCGATAAGAGGCTGGCTACACTACAGCCCAGCAAGCATCCTCCCCTCCTCTCGTGACGATCGGACGCCGCTCATTGCGAAGCGGCGTCCGATCTTTCCGAAGCGTCAGTCGCTGTTGTTGCTCCCCGCAGGGCTGGTTTCGACCTGAGTCGAGCCGTTCATTGTGGTCGTTTCCGGCTTCGAGGCAGGGGTAGGTGTGGGTTCACGTCCATTCGTGACCTTGCCCGGCAGTTCGCGCGGCGGTGGATGGAGCGTGGAATCTAGTGTGCCGAAGATGCGGTCCTCGACGCGCCGGAACAGGCGCAGAGCGCGCGAGCGCACGCCGGCTACTCCGTAGCCGATGCGGTGAATCGTCTTTTGTGAGCGGCGCGACGGACGTGGTTCGCTCCACTCCATAGCTGCTGCCGCCCAGGTCAATCCTGCGCCGAATCCGACCATGACGACGCGATCCTTAGGGCGCAGCACGCCGCTCTCTGCCGCTTCGGCCAGCGCAATCGGTATCGAGGCAGCGCTGGTGTTGCCGTAGCGCGCGATATTGCAGTAGAACTTGTCCAGCGGCACGCCGAGTGACTTGGCCGCCAGCTCGATGATGCGCAAGTTTGCCTGATGAGGCACGAAGATGTCCACCTGATCGGTCGTCCATCCGGCTTTGTAGATCACCTCACGCGTGGCCCGGTCCATCACGCGGGTGGCAAAGCGAAAGACCTCCCGCCCGTTCATCTGGATGGTGTGCAGGTTGCATGCCAGCGCCTCGGCCGTAAGCGGATGTTTACTGCCGCCGGCCGGGACGATGAGCATCTCGCTCCCCGAACCGTCGGCGCGCAGCAGCGTGGAGAGGACGCCGCCGGGCTGGTCGCTGCTTTGCAGCACCACTGCGCCGGCGCCGTCGCCGAACAGCACGCAGGTATTGCGATCCTTCCAGTTCACGATGCGCGAGAGCGTCTCTGAGCCAATCACCAGAACCGTGTTCGCGCTACCTGCCTTGATCGCGTCGGCGCCCATGCTCAGGCCGTAGACGAAACCGGAGCAGGCCGCGCTCAGGTCGAATGCGCCAGCGCGGGTCGCGCCGAGCGCATCTTGAACGAGGCAGGCTGTTGACGGGAAGAGATGTTCCGGTGTCGTTGTCGCCACGATGATCAGGTCGAGCTGGCTGCTGCTCACGCCGGATACGTCCAGGGCCTCGATGGCTGCAGCGATGCCCATGCTGGCCGTGGTTTCGTTTGGGCCGGCAATGCGTCGCTCGGCGATGCCGGTGCGGTCGCGGATCCAGCCGTCCGACGTCTCGACCATCTGCGCGAGCTCATCATTGGTCAGGACGCGCTGGGGCACATATCTGCCCCAGCCGGTAATGTGCGCATATCTCATCTTAGATATCGGCAGCTGGACGTGCCGGAGTTGCGGCGTCCGGCTGCGCAGTGATCGTCAATCGTTGAACTCGGAAAGGATGATGCACCCGTTGTGGCCGCCGAAGCCGAACGAGTTCGACATTGCAGTTCGGACGGGTTTGTGGACAGCAGCGTTCGGCGTGTAGTTCAAGTCGCATTCCGGGTCGGGATGCACGTAGTTGATGGTGGGCGGAACGATGTCATCGTTGATGGCCTTGACGCAGATTACCGACTCAATCGCGCCGACGGCGCCGAACGAGTGCCCGGTCATGGACTTGGTAGAGCTGATGTGCAGGTCATAGGCTGTCTCTCCGAACACATCTTTGATCGCGCGCGTTTCATTCACATCGTTCAGCGGTGTGCTCGTGCCGTGCGCATTCAGATAGTCAATCTGGCTGGGCTGCAAGTTGGCCTGTTTCAGCGCTATGCGCATCGCCATCGCCGGCCCACGCGTGTCGGGCGCAGTGATGTGGAAGGCATCGTCGGTGCAGCCATAGCCGAGTATTTCGGCATAGATGTGCGCGCCGCGCGCCCGCGCATGGTCGAGCGATTCGATCACCAGCATGGCTGCGCCTTCGCCGGTGACGAAGCCGTTGCGCGTCTTGTCGAATGGCCGGCTGGCGCGCTCCGGCTCATCATTGTACGAGGAAAGCGCGCCCATGTTGTTGAAGGCGGACATCGAGAACGGGTTGATCGGCGTCTCACAACCACCCGTGACGGCCGCCTTAGCACGGCCGGCGCGAATCATCTCGAACGCCTCGCCCAGGGCGTTGACGCCGCTGGCGCACGCCGTCACGATGCACAAGTTCGGGCCACGAATGCCGAAGTGAATGGCGATCTGGCCAGTGGCCGTGTCGGGCAACATCATCGGCACGGCGAACGGGCTGATGCGCCGGTGGCCCTTCGTCATCATGACTTGATGCTCGTTGAGCAGCGTCGTGACGCCGCCGATGCCACTGCCGACGACGACGGCGACGTCGTGGGTGTTATCTTCGGTGATGGTGAGCCTGGCATCCTCGAGCGCCTGCTTGGCCGCAACGAGCGCAAGCTGCGAGACGCGATCCAGCCGGCGCGCATCCTTGGCGCCGAAGTGCGCGGCGGGATCGAAGTTCTTGACCTCGGCGGCGATGTGCACATCAATCTGGCTGTGGTCGAACAGGGTGATGTAGCTGATGCCGGGCGTGCCTGCCACGATAGCGTCCCAGGTCGTTCGTACGTCGTGCCCTAAAGGTGTGATTGCGCCCATGCCGGTGATGACGACGCGCGGCATGGACCGGGAATAATGGTTGTTGCTGATCACTGCTTGCTCCATTTAGCGTTGCCTGAGAAGATTCCGTTGGAATCACGAAGGCGACGGTCTGACCCACAGGGGGCTTGACCGTCCACGAACTGGTCGTGTGCGGCGTGATCAGGCTATCGAAGGAAACACCTGACGCCGCATGAGGTTGCGGAGCGAGACAGTGATCAGGGCGCACGAGGGACGGCAGCCGGCCCGGGCCACGCGCTCTTCATGCACGAAGGAATGAAGCCGATCACGCGGTCGAGCTTAGCCGTTTCGGGAATGAAATCTGCCGAGGGCAGCGCCTGGCAGCCGAGCTGCTCATGACACAACACAATGAGTGCCTTGAACTCCAACTGTAGATCCAGCCGCGGCACCTGCAGAAAGTGCCGGCCGTCTTCGAGCAGTTCATTTACCGTGCTGGCAGCGATCAGGGCGCAGAGCATGGCGTAGGCAAAGCACATCGAAACATACAAGCCGATTGGTCCGGTTGTGATGTCTCGTTTGATTCGCTCCAAGTCCAGGAGTCGCTCGCCGAATAGCACCATGCAGAGTTGAATTGTACCGCAGGCTGACTCAGGGTGCTTTCGCGGTAGAAGCAAAACATCACACAGTCAAGCGCAGGCGCCGTTCTGTGCCTGTGGCGCTGCGCTATAGTACCGGTTTATGGCTGACCTTTCCCGCTATCCGGAGAAACTGCGCGAAGTGCTGGAGATCTTTGCTGAGAATCCGGGCGAACGCAATCAAATGTTGATCGAGTATTCCGATCAGTTCCAGGGCGTGCCGGAGCGCATCGCCACGCGCCCTTATCCGCAGTCCAATCAGGTGCCGCACTGCGAATCGGACTCCTACGTGTTCGTTGAGCCGATCGAAGAGGGTGCCGGCGGCTCGCCGCGGCTGAAGTTCTACTTTGCCGTGGAGAACCCGTTCGGCGTTTCCGCGCGCGCGCTTTCGGCCATCCTCGACGCGACGATCAGCGGGTTGCCCGCCGACGAGATCGCCAACATGCCGATCGAGGACATCGTGCCGACGCTGTTCGGCAAGAACATCTCGATGGGTAAGGGGCAGGGCTTGCTCAGCATTGCCGCCGTAGTCAAGCGGCTGGCGCAGCGCTACACCACGCCTCATGTCGCTTGATCGCCTGGAACTCATCGCCCGGCTGCGCTCGGCCGTAGAAGATGCGATGAGCGTCGAGGCCTACACGGTGCAACCCAGCGGCGAGATCAGCCTGCGCGGACAACTCAAGCTGCCGCCCGATGAGGCCTATCGCCGGATGCGGCCGCGCGTAGAGGACGTGGGCTACACGCCCTATCTGCGCGCCAACGGCGAGCGCTACGAGGTGCTGGCCGTGCCGGGCGTGGTGCCGCGCACGCAATCGAACCCTGCGATCAACCTGGTTTTGTTCATTGCCACGGTGGTTTCGGTGATCTTCACAGGTGGGCTAAAGGCGGACGGCTTTGACCTGGGCAACGGGCTGATGTTCGGCGCGTCGTTGTTGGGCATCCTGGGCGCGCATGAAGCCGGCCATTACCTCGTAGGCCGACTGCGCGGGGCGCGTGTGTCGCTGCCGTATTTCATCCCGCTGCCGGCGCCGTTGAGCTTCGTCGGCACGCTGGGCGCCGTGATCGTCCAGCGCGAGCCTTTCGAGAACCGCCGCACGCTGCTGGAGATCGCCGTCGCCGGCCCGTTGGCCGGCTTCATCCTCGCTGTGCCGCTCTTCGCGCTCGGCATCTGGCTGTCGCAGGTGGAGCCGCTGCCGCCGGCCGGCGAATACATCACCCTGGGCGATTCGCTCCTCACGCGGCTGATCGGCGTCGCGCGCTTCGGGCGGGTCTATCCCAGCGATGGATATGACATCATGCTGCATCCGATCGCGCTCGGCGCCTGGATCGGGCTGTTGATCACGGCCATCAACCTGATCCCGGCTGGCCAGCTTGATGGCGGTCACATCGCATACGCGCTGCTCGGCTCGCGGGCGCGCTATCTGTCCTACGTCGTGATCCTGGCCATGCTCGGCCTGGCGTTGATTGCGCAGACCTGGTTGGTTTGGGCGGTGCTGTTGTTTTTCTTCGCCCGCCAGCATCCGCCGCCGCTCAACGAAGCGGTGCGGCTGCGATCGCATCATTACGCGCTCATCGTCGCTGCTGTGCTGGTGTTTGTCCTGACGTTCGTGCCCAGGCCGGTGTATTGACTTGATTCGCCTTCTCGACCTGATCGAAGCGACGCGCGGCCGTCTGCTCGGTGATGCGCCCGATGCGCGCGCATTCACCGGCTTCTGCTTCGACTCGCGCCGCGCGCAGCCAGGTGAGCTATTCGTCGCGCTCCGAACCGAACGCGGCGATGGACACGACTTCATCGCCGACGCCATTCGCAGAGGCGCTGCCGGCGCGCTGGTCGAGGACGAGCGCTTCGTTTGCCCTGAACCGATTGCCGGCGAGGGCGCAACGGGGCCTGCGATCGTCGCCGTCCGAGACACTTACGAGGCGCTGACGGCCTATGCGCGCCACCTCATCCGTCGGCGCAATCTGCCCGTCATTGCCATCACCGGCAGCGTGGGCAAGAGCAGCACGCGCGCGGCGATTGCGGCTGTGTTGGGCCGTCGCTTCCGCGTCTTCCAGAATCCGGCCAACTTCAACGGGCGGCTCGGTGTGCCGATCGCGCTCGGCGCGCTCGAAGCGGAGCACGAGATCATCGTGCTGGAGATGGGTGCCGACCGGCTGGGCGAGATCCGCGAGCTGTGCGAGATTGCTTCGCCGCGCGTCGGCGTCGTCACCAACGTGAGCGAGGCGCATCTGGCCTATTTCGGCTCGCTTGACGAAACCACGCGCGAGAAGCGCGCGCTGGTGGAGGCGCTGCCGGCCGACGGCCTGGCCATCCTGAACCGCGATGACCCGCGCACCTGGGCGATGCGCGATTTCACTGCGGCTGCCGTCGCGCCGGTCAGCGCTGCGGCGTGCCCCTATGCGCCCCCGCATCTGCATCCGCTGTCCTGCGCGATCGCGCATGTCGTGGCGCGGCATTACGGCATTCCCGCCCACGAGGCGAGCGAGGCGTTATCTCGCCTGCCGGCGCTGCCTGGGCGCATGAGTGTGTTGGCCGGTGTGAACGGCGCAATCTTGGTGGACGATTCGTTCAACGCTTCGCCGGCCTCGATGCGCGCGGCCGTTGAGTGGGCGACTGGCGACCTGCCCGCGCGCGTCGGATGCGCGTCTCATGCCCGGCGCTTCCTCGTCCTCGGCGACATGGATCAACTTGGCGACCAGAGCGCTCGCTTGCATCGCGAAGTCGGCGCGTTGATCGCCCGCCGCGCCGATGAGTGCGTGACGTTGATCACGCTGGGCGAACAGGCGTATCACATCGCCGCAGGCGCGCGCGAGGCCGGCATGGATCCTGCGTCGGTTGTCGTCACTTACTTGGCACGCGATGCGGCGGCTTATGTGCGGGATCATGCCCAGGCGGGCGACCTGATGCTGGTGAAGGGCGACGTGAGCGCGCGAATGGAGCGCGTCGTTGCCAAGTTGCTGGCCGACCGGTCGGACATTGCGCGTTTGCCCCGACAGGAACCGGGGTGGGAGTCGGTGCGCGTGGTCAAGCCCGCGCGCCCCACTTGGCTGGATGTGGACCTGGATGCCATTGCCCACAACGCGCGCGCTGTGAAGGCGATCGTCGGCGAGGCGGTCGCGCTGATGGCGGTGCTCAAGGCCGATGGCTACGGCCATGGCGCAGTCAAGGTGGCGCGCACAGCGCTCAACAACGGCGCAAGCTGGTGTGGCGTGGCTTCGCTGAACGAAGCGGCTGCCTTGCGCAGCGCCGGGATAGATGCGCCCATCCTGATTCTGGGCTTCACGCCGGCCTGGCACGCGCGCGAGGCTCTGCTGCGCAATCTGGCCCTCACAGTCTATGACCTCGACGTGGCGCGCGCCTACTCGCGCGCTGCCCGTGAGCTGGGCCGCGTGGCTCGCCTGCATGTGAAGGTGGATACCGGCATGGGTCGCCTGGGTGTACTGCCGGACGCGGCGGCCGACTTCATCCGCGCCGTCGCTGACTTGCCTTCGGTGCAGTTAGAGGGCATCTCTACCCACTTCAGTTGCGCCGATTGCGACCCGGCTTATACGCGGCTCCAGCTCGCGCGCTTCCGCCAGGTGCTGGACGCGCTGGGTGCGCAGGTGTCTCCTGCTCTTTACATCCATGCGGCAAATTCGGCGGCTGCGTTGGCCTATCCCGAGGCGCGTTTTAACCTGGTGCGCATCGGCCTGGCGTTGTATGGCTTGAACCCGTTCTTCCCTGCGCCGCTCCAGCCGGCTGGCCTTTCGCTGCGGCCGGCGCTCTCTTGGAAGACGACCATCGCTCAGGTGAAGCGGCTGCCGCCCGGCGCGCCGGTGTCGTACGGCAAGCGGTTCGTGTGTGAGCGCGAGACGACCATCGCCGTCATCCCGGTGGGTTACGCCGATGGCTTTCGCCGCGCCCCTGGCACGTTTGGCGAGGTGCTGGTGCGCGGCCGTCGCGCGCCCATCGTGGGGGCCGTGTGCATGGATCAGGCCATGATTGACGTCTCGCACATCCCCGGCGCGCGGCTGGGCGACGAGGTGGTGCTGATCGGACAACAGGGCGATCAGTGCATCACTGCCGAAGATGTGGCGGCGCGCCTGGGCACGATCAGTTACGAAGTGATCTCGGCGATCCTGCCGCGTGTGCCGCGCGTGTCGTAATCCAAGCGGCTCTCATCGAACGCTCAGGTTGTCTCCACGGCTTCTCCACAGCGCTGCCATAGCCTGACGGCAAGCGGTTAGGCCGCAAAACATCAGCAAAAGGAGATGACAAGTGATGAACACACGCAACGGGTTCAAAACGGGTTTGAAGATGGGCGCAGCCGCCCTGATCGTATCTGCGGGTTTGGCCTTCGCTTCGCCGGCCGCAGCGTGGTCGCCGATAGTCCCGCCGCCGCGGGCCGGCGCGCCGCGTTGGGGCGGGGTAGAGATGCGCCTGGGCAGCGCGAAGCTAACCACGATCGCCCAGGCCCTCAGCATGACCGAGGCCGAGCTGCGCGCGGAGTTGCAGGCCGGCAAGTCAGTTGCTGACATCGCATCCGCCAAAGGCGTGGCGCTGGAGACCATCGTGAATGCCGTCATTGCCGAGCAGACGACAGCGTTGAACGAAGCAGTGGCTGCCGGACGGATGACGCAGGCGCAAGCCGACGCGATCCTGGCCAATCTCAAGACTGTGCTGCCCGCGCATTTGCAAGTGCGGCCAGTGGTTGGGCTAAAAGGCTATGGCGTCGGCTTTGGCAAGTGGGGCCGCGCGCATGGGCCTAGAGGTGGCTTTGGCATCCATGCCGGCGCTTCGCTTGACACGGCCGCCACATCGCTGAACATGACCGTTGCCGAGTTGGTCGCCGAACTACGATCGGGCAAGTCCATCGTTGATGTGGCTGCCGCCAAGGGGATTGCGCTGGACACGGTGATCAACGCCATCGTTACGGAGCAAACGACGCGTCTCAACGCTGCCGTCACTGCGGGGCGCATTACGCAGGAACAGGCTGATGCCGCCATCGCCAATCTGAAGGAGAACCTGCCGGAGTTGCTCGCGCTGAAGGGTGGCGCCTTTGGCTTCGGCTTTGGCCGCGGGCCGGGGAAGTGGCTGCGGCCAGGCGTCGCGCCGCAACCTACCGATACCAAGACATCGCTCTAACTTCCCATGGTCGAAGGCGGGCTGCCAAATTGGTGCAGCTCGCCTTATTCCGTGTGTGCTCGCCCGAACGTTGTGGGCAGCCGTGTGATGTTTGGCGGCGCGTGACGATAGTATGAGCGGCGCGCGCCACATCTAAAATTCAGCCATGTCTGCGCGTGTGCTCATCGTGGATGATGACCGGCAGATCGTCCGGCTGCTGCAGTCATACTTCGAGCGCGCCGGCATGACCGTCTTCACAGCCTATGATGGTGAGGAGGCGCTGCATTACATGCGCCGGGAGCGTCCAGATTGCGTGGTGCTCGACTTGATGATGCCGAAGCGCAGCGGCTGGGAGTTGACGCGCCTGGTGCGCGCCGATGCGCATCTCGCTGCGACGCCGATCCTGATGCTGACCGCGCGGGTGGACGACACCGATAAGTTGATCGGCCTCGAGCTGGGCGCGGACGACTACGTCACCAAGCCTTTTAATCCTCAAGAGGTGGTCGCGCGCGTGCGGGCGATCCTGCGCCGAGCGCAGTGGAGCGCGCAAACGCCGCCGACTATATTCCAAGTTGGCGGCCTGCGGCTGAACGCCGGCGAGCATACCGTCACGCTGGATGGTCGGCCGGTTGACCTCACTCCGACTGAATTTGCGCTGTTGCGCGCGATGATGGCTAACCCAGACTACGCCTTTACCCGCGGCGAGCTGATCGAGCAAGCGCTTGGCTACGACTACGAGGGCTTGGAACGCACGATTGACAGCCACATCAAGAACCTCCGCCGCAAGATCGAACCCGATCCGGCGAACCCCTCGTATATCGAGACGGTTGTCGGCGTGGGCTACCGGCTGCGCGCATCGCCGCTCGGCGAAGGGCGTCAGCGCGACGCAGCTAGTGCAGGAGACGCACTATGAACCGCCTGTGGGTGCGCCTGACGCTGGCGTTTCTGCTGGTGACTTCGCTCATGGCTGTCTTCGTCGCCGGCGCCATCATGTGGAGCGCCGGCCGGCAGTTCCGCGGCTACCTAGCGCAGCCGGGTGTATTTGCGCGCGGCGGCGCGCTCGACGTCCTAGAAGCGCATTACGAAGCGCATGGCTCTTGGGCAGGTGTGGCGGATTCGCTCCGCGCGGCGCGCCCTCGCCTACGTCGTGGTGCGTTTCCCGAACGTCGCCCCCTGTTGCTCGTGGCCGATGCCCAAGGCAAGATCGTTTATGACGAGGCCGTCCGCGAACGCATTGGCCAAACGCTCGATCCGTTCGCGCTGGCCTCCGCGCAGCCGGTCGTCGTCAACGATGTCGTCGTAGGCTACTTGCTCGCCGGTTCGCCTGACTTCGACCCGCTTGGCCCGCTGGAGCGTCGCTTCCTGGGCGACTTGCAGCGCTCTGTGATCCTCATCGCGCTGGTCGGCGCCGGCTTAGGGATCGCAGTGGGTCTCTTTGTCAGCCGCAGCCTATCCAGGCCGCTGGCGATCGTAGCGCAGGCCGCGCACGCCTTCGCCCGGCGTGATTGGTCGCAGCGTGTGCCGCTGAAAGAAACAGCCCATATCGCCGAGGTCGCTGAAGTGGCGCAAGCCTTCAATCACATGGCTGATTCGCTGCAGCAGGCGGAGGCGCAACGGCGCAACCTGATGGCCGACGTGGCGCACGAGTTGCGCACGCCGCTGACGGTAATTCAAGGCTCGCTGCGCGCCTTGCTGGATGGCGTGCATCCTCTGCAGATGAAGGAAATCGCCGCCGTCTATGACGAGACGCGGTTGCTCTCGCGGTTGGTGGAGGATGTGCGCGAGCTGGCGCTGGCCGAAGCGCGCCAGTTGCCGATGACGATCCGGACGGTAGATGTCGGGGCGGCCTTGCAAGCGATGGCCGAACGTTTTGCGGCTGCCGCGGATGCGCACCAGGTTGCGCTGGGAGTCTCCGTCCCGGAGGGGCTTCCGCCGGCCCAGGCCGACCCGGATCGGCTGGCGCAAGTGCTGCACAACCTGGTGAGCAACGCCTTTCGCCATACGCCGCCGGGCGGCCGGATCACGCTGAGCGCCGAGGCGCAGCCCGCCGCCGTGCGCATGAGCGTGCGCGACACCGGCGAAGGTATTCCCGAAGAAGACCTGCCGCGCGTTTTTGACCGCTTCTATCGCGGCGATCGTTCGCGTTCGCGCAGCACGGGCGGGGCCGGCCTCGGCCTGGCCATCGCTAAGTCGCTGGTCGAGAACATGGGCGGCCAGATCGGCGTCGAGAGCCGGCAGGGGCAGGGCAGCGTGTTTTGGTTCACGTTGCCGGCTCTCGATCATCCAGAGCAATCATCATGAAGATGCGCTCGATGAACTCGCCTTCTCCTTCCGCCAATGCGTCCACTCGTGCACTGCTGTGCTTAGCCAATGCCTGGTAATGCGCATCTGCACCGTCCAGGGCGCAGGCTCGATATGTTTGGTCAGGTAGCCATCGAAGGTCAGGCGCTGTACATCGGGGTCGTCGCACATCTTGGCAAAGATCTCGCGTTGCAGGTCGCTGTTATAGCTGATGCGCTGTAGGAAGGCAAGGAAGAAGTACGTCGGGCGATAGGCTTTCCACCATGGCTTGTCGTAGTCCTGGCGGAGATTGGCAGCGGTCGGCGCGTCCAAGTGTTTGGCGATGGCGCGCGCGGCCATTTCGCCGCTCTTCATCGCCCAGTAGATGCCCTCCCCGCTGGTCTGCTGCACTAGGCCGGCGGCGTCGCCCACCAGCGCGGCGCGGTCGAACGAAAGGTGCTTGCGGGGGTGCATTGGGAGATGGTGCGCCTCGAACTTTACGCTCAGCCCTTCGCCAAGCTGATCGCGCAGCTTGTGCTTGAGGTTGGCCAGCAACTGGCGCGCCTCTTTGGTTTTGCCCGCGCCTGCGCCGATGCCGGCGGCCACGTGGTCGTATTTGGGAAAGACCCAGGCGTATAAGTCGGGCGATACGTCGTCGCCTAGGTAGAGCGCCGCGCGTTTCTCCCAATATTCCATCGCGCGCGCCGGCAACCGGATGCGCTCCTGGTAGGCCACCGCCATGGGCAGCCGCTCCAGGCCGAGCGACCTGGCGACGGTGGAATATGCGCCGTCCGCGCCGATCACCGCGTCGGCCTCAACGATGTGCGTCTTGTTGCGCTTGTCCTCGTAGGTGGCCCGGACGCCGCGCGGCCCAAACTCGATGTGCTCGAGCTTGCCCTCGATCAACACAGCGCCTTTGTTGACGGCGCGCTCGCGGATGTAGCGGTCGAACTTCTCGCGGCGCACCATGGCGATGAAGTCTGTCTCCGGCGCCGGGTGGCTGCTGAGGACGGGGAACTCGCTGTAGTGTCTGGGCGAGCACACGACGGCGATGGTGACTTTGCGATCAATCAGGTCATGCGGCAAATCCCAATCGCTAAACGCGCGCGGCGGCACTGCACCACCGCATGGCTTGACGTAGTTCAGGTCGCGCTCGAGCAGGATCGTCTCGACGCCCAAATCGCGCAGTGTGTTGGCTGCCGTGCTGCCGCCCACCGACGAACCGACCACCAGCACTTTCGACATGGCTCACCTCCGTGTGTCATCGAATCACATCTATTTTGCGAACGAATGGCCGGATGCGCAATGTGCAAGATGTGAAATGCGCAGCGCATTCCCTCATCCTAGCCCGATCGCCGCGACGAGCATCGCCCATGTGTAAGGGGGAATGCCAACGATGTTGTAGCGCACGGCCATCGGCTGCGTCGGCTCGCGCACCAGTTGCGTCTGAACCCGCAACTGCGCCAGCAACAACAGAATGCACACGCCGGCTGCGATCGTGTTGCCCCAGGCAAACTGTAGGCCAATGGCGACGAGCTGGGCGACGTTGATGATGACGACGGCGACCTTCGCGGCAGTGGACTCGCCATACATGGCCGGGATCGAGCGAATGCCCATCTGCCGGTCGCCGGCGACGCTCTTGAAGTCGTTGATGATCATCGTGCCGGTCACGCCCAGGCCGTAGATCAGCGCCAGGATCATGCTCTGCGCGGCGCCGGCGGATTGCAACTGCGGATCAAAGGTGAAATGGCCGGCGATCCACGCGCACGTCTCGTAGGTCAGGCCGATAGCCAGGTTGCCCAGCCAGCCGTTCTTCTTGAGCCGGATCGGCTCCGCCGAGTAGGCCAGCGCGATCAGGATGCCGATGAAAGCAACGAGCGCCACCGGTGGGCCGAGGAACAACGCGATGGCCATCGCGGCTGCGCCCAAGATGGCGATGATCGCGAACACTTGGTTGCGCGTGGCCTTGCCCGATGGGATCAGCCTTTCGGGCTGGTTGATCGCGTCCACGTCGCGGTCGCACCAGTCATTCCACACCTGCGAGAACCCCACCAGCAGCGGCCCGGCCATCAGCGTGCCGATGGCGATCTTGCCGACGCTGAGGACGCTGTGCCATACGTCGCCGCCAAGGTCGAAGTAGATGCTGTGGCTGGCCACACAACCCACCACGAACGCCCACGCCGGCGCGAACCACGTGTAGGGCTCCATCAGCGTGAACATGACCTTGAAGAAGGGCAGCGGTTCGTTCGCCGGCCGACGGCCGGCAACTTGAAGATTGCTGTTCATGTGGAAGCGCTAGTTTAGCCGGAATTGCAGAAGGGGGCTGACGGGCTGGGCATCGCAAGCGCTTCGTCATACACCGCCTCGATGCGCGCAATCATGCGATCCAACGTGAACTCGGCCCGCACGCGCTGCTGCGCCGCCTCGCCCATCGTCCGGCGCAGCGCAGCGTCGCGCAGCGCATTCACGGCTTGCACGATGGCCTGTGGGTCGCGCGGCGGGATGACCAGGCCGGTAGCGCCGTGCTGGTTGATCCAGCTCGTCGCCGTGCCGACCTCTGTCGAGATCACCGGCAGGCCGCTGGCCATCGCTTCCAGGATGGCGATGCCGAACGCTTCGGCGCGCGAATTGGCCGGGATGGCGTAGATATCTGCGGCGTGATAGTAGTCCGGCAACGCCTCGTCGCTCACCTCGCCGACAAAGATCACCCGGTCGGCCACGCCTAGCCGCTGCGCCAGCGCCTTCCATGCCGCTTCCATCGGCCCGACCCCGACGATGACGGCGACGACGCCCGGCAGATCGGGCATGGCGCGGATGAGATCATCCAGGCCTTTGTAGTAGCGCAGCCGCCCGACGCTCAGCAGCACCAGCGGCTCTCCTAAGGCAGTATGAGTGGCAGCGAGGAGCTGGCTACGCAGCGCCGCGCGCCGGCGGCTTCTGTCATCGTCGCCCGTGTCGAAGCAATCTGTGTGTATGCCTAATGGAACCACACGGCATTTGTCCAGATGATTGCGCAGCCAGGGTGATGTGCGCGCGTATGTTTCGCTGGTGGGTACGATCACGTTGGCTTGAGCGACGACGCGGCGCAGCACGGGCGCATACAGGCGCAACAGCGCCTTTTGCCGCACGATGTCGCTGTGCCAGGTGATCACGGTGCGCTTTGCCCGGCCAAACCACAAATTGCACGCTTCGCCGACCGGGTAGGGCGCGTGTAGGTGAGCGATATCTGCGCCGTCCGTGAGCCGGGCGACCGCTCGTGGGAAGGCCGCGCTGATCGGCGCCGATTGCACGTTCAGGTGGCGCGGCGCCTTGGTCACGCGCACGCCGTTGAGCTGTTCGGTTCGGCCTGTTGCGTTCAGGCTGGTCACCAGCACATCCACGCGATGCCCATGCTGGGCTTGCGCCTCGGCCACTTGGCGGATGTGGTTTTCGATGCCGCCTAGCACTGGGAAGTAGTCCTTGTAGATGTGGACGATGCGCAGCATGACATCAAGTCGAGCGCGCGCGTTCGAGCGCGCTGCGGTACACGTTCACCGTCTGCCGGGCCGTCTCGCGCCAACTGAACTGCGCCGCGCGCGCCAGGCTGCGCGCGCGGAGTTGGGCGCGCAGAGATTCGTCGCGCAGCGCGCGCAGGCAGGCTTCCGCAATTTCGAGTGGTTGCTTGGGGTCGAACAACAGAGCCGCTTCGCCGGCGACCTCCGGCAGCGACGAGCGGTTTGAACAAGCGACCGGCGCGCCGCACGCCATCGCCTCCAGCACGGTCAGGCCAAAGCCCTCGTGCAGCGAAGGGTAGACGAACAGGTCGCAGGCCGAATAGAGCGCCGCCGCTTGCGCGTCGCTGACGCTGCCGATGAAGCGCACCCACGGCGCGATGCCCAGCGTCTGGGCGCGCGACTGCGCCTCGGGATAGCGCGGGTCCTGATGGCCGGCGATGACGAGCAGGGGAGGATGCGGCTGGGGAGTGAGCGACGACCTTCCCGCGTCTGCTCCCCAGCGATTGACGATCGCCTGCCACGCTTCGATCAATCGCGCCAGGTTTTTGTGGGGCTTATTGCTGCCCAGGTAGAGCGCGAAGCGCGGCGGAAGGTCAAACTGGGCGCGGACGCGCGCGATGTGTGACTCGGCCTGGGGCGTGAAGGCTGAATCGGCGGCCAGCGGGACCACCGTCAAGCGCGGCGCAATTGCGGGGAAGAAGCGCGTCAGCTCGCGCGCCGCCGACTGCGAGATAGTGATGATGCGTCGCGAGGCGCCGACCGCGATTCGGTGCAACAGGCGAATCATGAGCCGGGCGCGCAGCGACGGCGCGTGTTGCGGATACAGGAAGGGGATGGCGTCGAAGAGCGTGATCACCGACGGCGGGCGCGCCCTGCGCGGTCGGACGTAGTAGGGGTAGTGCACTACGGTGTCCCGCGCCTCTGGCGCAACCGGCGCGCGCAGCACGTTGCGCAGGTCGAAAATTGTGCAGCGATATGCCTGCCAGATGACGCGCTCGCCATGCGTCGCGCGCAGGGCGGCGAGGTCATAGCGCGTGTTTGCGGCGTCTGGGGAATAAAGCACCCTTAAGCAGTCGCCGGCTTCGAGCGCGCCGGCCAGCTCGGTCAGCAGGTTGAAGGCGTAGCGACCGATGCCAGGGAAGTGATCCTGAATGACGCGGGCGTCGAAGACGACGTTCATGGCCGGTGCGGCGAACGTCGCGCCTCCGGTGGGCCGATCAGCCGGTCGCGCAGACGACGATAAGTGAGCCGTGACACGGTATAAGCCGCGCGCGCGATCTCCGCAGAGGATATTTTCGACTGGCCGCGCGTTCGGTCTGCAAAGATGATCGGCACCTCGACGATGCTGAAGCCGAAACCCTGCACCAGGTTCAGCATCTCGATTAAAAAGGAGTAGCCGTTCGAGAAAACCGAATCAATCGGCACGGTCTGGAGCACGGCGGCGCGGTAGAGGCGAAAGCCGGCGGTGCAGTCGCGCGGTCGCAGGCCGAGCGCGGCGCGCGCAACCGCGTTGGCCGTTTTGCTCAGGAAGCGCCGATGGAAGGGATACAACACATCGCCGTCGGCCACGTAGCGCGAGCCGATCACCAAGTCGGCGCGTTCGATCGCGCGCAGCATAGCCGGGATGTAGCGCGGGTGGTGTGAGAAGTCCGCGTCCATGGTCAGCACGGCGTCGTAACCGTGATCCAACGCGAAGTGAAAGCCGGTCAAGTAGGCCGTGCCTAAGCCGAGCTTGCCGGCGCGATGCACCACATGCGCGCGCGGCTCGCGCGCCGCCCAATCGTCGGCGATGCGGCCTGTGCCGTCCGGCGAGGCATCGTCCACGACGCAAATATCGAGCGGCAACGCCAACAGCTCCGGGATGAGCAGGGCGATGTTTTCGGCCTCGTTGTAGGTGGGCAGGACGACGATGACGCGCACGGTTAGGGGGCAGCGACGGGCGCCGGCGCTGCGGGCGCGGCGATCATCGCAGCGCCTCCTTGACGGCGGCGACTATATCATCCTTGCCGGGCAGGACGAACTGCTCCAGCGACGGCGCGTATGGCAGCGGCACATTCTTGGCCGCCACCCGCCGGATGGGCGCGTCGAGGTAATCCAAGGCATGTTCGGCGAGCACGGCGGCGATCTCCGCGCCGGGGCCGCTGCGCTTGTGCGCCTCGTGCGCGATCACGGCGCGGCCGGTCTTCTTGACGCTGGCGATCAGCGTCGGCGCGTCCAGCGGCACAAGGGTGCGCGGGTCAATCACCTCGCACGAGACGGCGGGCGAGCCTGCGGCCAGCGCGTCGGCTGCGGCCAGCGCATGTTGTACCATGCCGCCGATGGCGATGATCGTGACGTCGCGGCCCTCGCGCAGCACATTCGCCCGGCCGAATTCCACCACATAGTCCCCTTCGGGCACTGCGCCTCTTGCCGCATAGAGCATCTTGTGCTCGAAGAACAGCACCGGGTCTTCCCCGCGAATGGCGCTCTTGAGCAGCCCTTTGGCGTCGGCCGGCGTGGCCGGCGTGACGATCTTGACGCCGGGGATGTTCATGAACCACGACTCCGGGCTTTGCGAGTGTTGCGCCGCGGCTGCGCCGGGCGCGCCGGTGGTGACGCGGATGGTCAGCGGCACGCGCGCTTTGCCGCCGCTCATGTAGCGGGCTTTGGCGACCTGGTTGATGATCTGGTCGCCCGCGCAGCCGAGGAAGTCGCCGAACATGATCTCGACGACCGGCCGCATGCCCATCATGGCCGCGCCCAGCGCCGCGCCGATGATGCCGGCTTCGCTGATCGGCGTGTCGCGCACGCGCTCGTCGCCGAATTGCTGGATGAGGCCCTGCGTGACGCCGAATACGCCGCCCATCACGCCGACATCTTCGCCCATGATGAACACGCTGGGGTCGCGCGCCATCTCCTCGCGCAATGCTTCGTTGATCGCTTCGCTGTAAGTTAAGGTTCGCATGCGTGTTCGGATTATGCCGCAGCCGCGCGCGCGTCAAGAGCTGGCGCTGCTGTAGCTCAGCACCGCCCGCCGCCAAAACCATGCGCTGAACGCGAAAAGAAACCCGGCGAGCGCGACGGCAGCGGCCATCGTCGCGCCGCCCAGCTTGCCCAGCACGGCTTCGGCGGGGAAGGTGGTCATGAACGCTATCGGCAACACGAAGGTCAGGGCGATGCGCACCAGGCCAGAGAACGTGGTCACCGGGAAGCGTGCCGTGTCGAACAAGGAGCGGAACAGCTCGGTCAGGTTGTCAATCTTCACGAACCAGAATGACAGCGTGGCCATCAACAGCCAGATGCTATAGACGATGACGAACGACGCCGCCAGCATCACGGCGAATTGCGCCAGGGCAGTGGGTTCGGGTGCGTAGCCCAGCCGGCTGAACGCCAACAGCATGATCGCCACGCCGGCTGACATATCGGCCAAGCCAGAGTAGCGCGCGTAGCGCAGCGTTGCCAGGAACTGGCTGTTCACCGGCTTGGTGAGCACGAAGTCCATTGTGCCTTCGCGCACCATCTGGATGATCTTGGCGACGTTGGGTTGCAGCAACAGTTGAATTGCGCCCTCGATCAGCACGGATAGCGCGACGATGACGAGCGCCTGCTCGTACGTCCATCCGCCCAAGGCGTCGGTTTGCGTGAAGAACACGGTCACGCTGGCGAAAGTGACGCCGGCCCACAGCACGCCTAGCGTCGCCTGTGCGACGAAGTTAGCGCGGTACTCCAGCTCCATCAGCAAGTTGGACTTGAAGAACAGGGCAAGGAGTCGAAAGTAACGCATACGGGCTAGCCGAACAATGATGAAGTGTCGTAGACGCAAGGAGTTCGGCCGCGTTGACCAAGGATCATGGTCAGTTGGCGATCTACGCGCCTACCGCACTGTAGTTGCGAATCGCGATCTTCCATACGACCCATACCGCTATGACGAAGAATGCCGCCCAGGCAAACTGAGCGATGAATCCCAGCAGCATCGCTTCGCCTTCCACGCGACCCATGGCGATGGACACACTGAAGTTGAGCATGTAGGGGAAGGGCAGCCAACGCAGCACGTCTTGAACAGCCTGAGGGAACATCGCGAGTGGCGCGATGACGCCCGACAGCACCAACCGGATGCCGTAGAAGCCCTGGATAAACGCGCCGGTCTGCGTCGTCCAAAACGCCAGCATGCCGATGAGGTAGTCCGACATGAAGGCGATCAGCCACGCGCCGGCCACCGATATGACGAACGCCGGCAGGTTGAGCGGGGTCAGGGCCAGTCGCGCTCCCGGCGTGGCGATCAGGACGGCCGCGACGATGGGCACCACGATGAGCATGCGCAGCAGCTTCTCCACCCAGTTGATGGCGATCTCATTGTGAATCGGGTGGATTGGCCTCAGCAGCATGGGCGATAGCCGGCCTTCACGAATGGCGAAGTCCAGCTCCCAGGACGCCCACACCGCCGTAAGGTTGCGCACAACCCAGCCGATCATGAAGTAGGTCACGAAGTCTGCCGAGCTGTAGCCATTCACCTCACCATCGCGGCTGATGCTGAGCCACACCAGTAACATGATCACCATCAGGATGCTATTCATCATCCAGATGACGATCTGCGCGCGATACTCAACGGTCAACGCCCATGCAGCTTTACCGAGGGCTAGGTATTTTCTCCACATCGTAAGTCAGACGTTCAGCAGTCGGGGTCGCGCAAAATATGAGATGCAAGGCATAAGCGCATAGGTTATCAACGCGAGGGCGACGTGTGCTGCGCAAGACGCAGGACGTCACACGCCCACGCAACACAACTATACTCGCCGCCGTGGTCCGCCGCTTCAGTGAAATCGCCCGCCTCTATCTGGTGTGGGTTGCGATCTACTATGTCACTTTCGCCTTCCCGGCGACGCTGATGAACTTCTATCTCGAAGCGCTGGGCTTCGATCGCGCATTCATCGGCCTGTTCCACGGCGCCAGCCAGTTCGGCGGGCTGATTCTGGCGCTGCCGGCGCTGTTGTGCTTCGAGCGAATCGGACGGCGCGCGGCACTGGTCTTCGGCGCAGCGTTCGCCAGCCTCGCGCGGTTACCCACGGTGCTGGCGACTGCGCCCGAAGTCATCTTGGCTGCCGAGGCGCTCAGCGGCTTTGGCACGGTGATCTTCGGCCTGGCCAGCGTGTCGCTGCTGGCCGATGCCTCCACTGAGGATCACCGCGCTGCGCTATTCGGCGTCGGTGATTTCACGCGTACGGCGGCGATATTGTTGGGCAGCTTCTCCGCCGGCGGCTTGCCGGCGCTGATCGCGCCGCTGCTTCAGGTCGGCGGTGAGAGCGCCGAAGCGTATCGAGCGGCGCTGGTCGCAGCGTTCGTCGTGCGCACACTTGCCGTAGCGCCTCTGGCACTGATCGCCCGTCGTCGTCCGGTGCACGATGAGCCCACAGCGGCGCTGCCTGAGGTGCGCGCGTTGCGTTACCTGGACCCACGGGTGCTGTTGCGCCAGCGATCGCAGGTGTACGCGCTCGGTGCGCCGTTCATGCTGCTGCTGGCGGCTGAAGCCCTGGTATTCACATTCTTCAACTTGCTCATGCGCGACCGGTTCGGGGCGAGTGACGCACAAATCGGCGTGATGATTGGTGTGAACGCGTTGATTGGGTCGGTTGCGGCGCTGTTCGCCCCGCGCGTTGCGGAGCGGATGGGCTACCGGCCGGCTATTGTGTGGGGATCGTTCGCGACGGCAGCCAGCCTGGCGGCGTTTGCCCTCAGTCCAAATTTGCTCTTCGGCGCGCTGTCCGTGTTCCTTGAGGTCGCCGTCTCGCAGATCTCGCGCGTGCTCTACCGCGTCTACGTGGTGAACGTGTCACTGCGCGATGAGTATTTCATCGTCAGCGTCGTGATGGCCATTGCGGCGAACGTCGGGCCGGCCATTGCGCCGCCGGTCAGCGGGTTCATCCAGCGCGGGTTTGGCTATTCCCCCTTGTTCGCCGCCTCGATCGCGATGACGGTGACCGCAGCGCTCTCGTTCGACCTGATCGCGCGGTGGATCAGCCGGCGCTCGCGGGGAGCACAGCCGGCGTTCGCTCGTTCGCCGTCCCCAGCCCAACGACCCTTCCCGCAAATACCTCTCGAATGATGTCTTCGACGGGTGGGTCTTCGAAGTTGACGTCGTCCACCTCGATCCGGGTCAGCAAACGTGCTGCCGTCTCAGCTGCCTGGTCGCGCGGCACGTGGAGCACCGCAGTCAATCCGTCACATGACGCGACGGCGCCGAAGGTTGCCAATTGTTCGCATCCCACCGGCTGCTCGAATTGCAGCTTGAGAATTTTGTAGGGCGCCACGCGCTCGATCAGGGCGCGGAAGTTGCCGTCGTAGAGCACCTTGCCCTTATCAATGACGATGATGCGGTCACATAGCGCAGTCACGTCAGCCATGTAGTGGCTGGTGAGGATGACCGTTGCGCCGTGGCGGCGGTTGTACTCCGCGATGAAGTCGCGGATGCGCACCTGCATCGTCACGTCCAGGCCGATGGTTGGCTCGTCCAGGAAGAGCACCTTGGGGCGGTGCAGCAGCGCTGCGGCCAGCTCGCACTTCATGCGTTCGCCGAGCGAGAGCTTGCGCACCTGTTTCTTCAGCAGCGGCCCTAGGTCGAGCAGTTGGTCGAGCTCCTTCAGCGTCGCCGTGTATTGGTCGCGCGGAATTTCGTAGATGGCCTGGTTGACGAGAAAGGTCTCGATCGCCGGCAGGTCCCAGAGCAACTGCTGTTTCTGGCCCATGACCAGCGTGAACTGCTTAAGGTAGGCCGGCTCGCGCTTGTGCGGCGTGAACCCCAACACCGTTGCGACGCCGCCGGTGGGATAGAGCAGGCCGGAGAGCACCTTGAGCGTGGTCGTCTTGCCGGCGCCGTTCGGGCCGAGGAAGCCGACCATCTCTCCGGCTTCGATGTCGAATGACACATCGTCCACCGCTCTGACCGTGCGGTACTTGCGCGCCACGAACGCGCGCAGGCTGCCCACCAGCCCTGGCTCCTTCTCGTGAACCTGGTAGTGTTTCGAGAGGTGCGCAACGTGAATCTGCGGCGACATAGACGAAAAGAGATTGGAAATCTGGGATTGGAGATTGTGCTCACTCAATCTCCAATCGCTAAATCTCCAATCTCTCCAGTGCCCCAAGAGAGACTCGAACTCCCGGCCTTTTGCTCCGCAAGCAAACGCTCTATCCAACCTGAGCTATTGGGGCAAACGTTCATATTCTAGCAGATTTTGGCGCGCCAGCCGTATGCTGTATGTGCCGGCATCTATGGGTAAGATTCCCTGGCGTGGGCGAGGCAACTTTGCTCCACGCGCAGATCACGGCGCTGCGCGACGAGCATTACTGCCGCCGGCGCGACAGGCGCCTCGTGTCTGCCGAGGACATCTGCGCGTTCGTGAACCGAGCCGGCGTGTGTCTGCTCTTCCCCGTGCAGGGCATCGAGATGCCTAATGTATATCAGGCTGTCGCCGGCTTCCAGAAGCCGATGACTGCGCGACACGACGACCCACATATTGCGCTGACTTGGAATACGAAGGATCGCGCGCTCGACCAGCGCTGGTGGTATTACGGCAAGCTGATCAAGGGCAAGGCGACGCTCGTCTCGCTCGACCTGTTGCCGCACTTCTACGCGCTGAGCGAAAACTTCGGCGACGAAGACGACTATCTGCACGAATATGAAGCCGGCACGCTCAGCGCCGACGCGAAGCACATTTACGAGGCGTTGCTCCGGCATGGGCCGCTGCATGCCATCGAGATCAAGCGCAAGGTCAACCTGTATGGCGATGCACTGAAGGGTAGATTCGACAAAGCGCTGACCGAACTACAATTGGGTCTGAAAGTATTGCCGGTGGGCATAGCCGAAGCCGGCGCGTGGCGCTACGCCTTCATCTACGAGATCGTGTCGCGCTGGTTCCCCGATCTCCCGGCTCGGGCGAGGGCGATCACACGCAGCGAGGCGCGCGCAACCATTCTTGCGCGCCATCTACGCAACGTCGTCGCTGCACAGCCGAAGGAGTTGACGCGATTGTTCGGTTGGAAATCGGTCGAGGTCGAGGCCGCCATTCACAAATTGGTGGAGCGCGGCCGGGCCAAGATAGTCGCCCTCGCAGACTCGGAAGGTCAGGTCGTCATAGTAATAGATTGATCCGGCCACAGCGCGAATACGGAGCGACGGCTCGCGACGCCCCGCTGCCAGCCCCATCCCGCAGCCAGTAGGCTAACGCCTATCACGATCAGCATAGCGGACATCGCATGGTCGCCGCCAACCGGTGGCAGCAGGATGACAACCTCGCCGGTGCGCAACAGTGGCGGTCCGAAGGCCGTCGGGCGACGCTCCGGTGCGAAGAGCAAGCCGCCGTCCGCCGGCCGTTGACCGAGAAAGAGCCGGTTGTCTTGCACAGTCGCGATGTCGTATTCCACCGGTCGCCCACGCAGATTGAGGCCGATCAAAAAGCATCCTCCCGTCATGGCCAGATCCTGCTCGATGCCGACGAACCACCTATCGCTGCCGCACGTGCCTTTTGGCGCGCTGTTTAGGAAATCTGCCGTGTTGAGCACGTATGGCGTCAGCAACGCGCGCTGTATGGCGAACTCCACGTTCCATGTTCCGGGGATGGTGGGTGACGGGCCGCGCGCGATGAATCGTCCTTCGTAGCGCGTGCGCAGCGTGGGAATGGTGCACTTGTTATCGGCAAACGAAGTCACGTCGAGCCGGTAGTCTGCGCCAGTGAGGGTGAGTTCGCGCCGAGCAAACGGCCGTCCCGGCCACGGCTCGCATTCCGTGCTGCTCCAGATGCCGCTGAGCATGGGCGTTTGTGCTTGCGGCGCAGCGTGCGCCGGACGGGCGACGCTCGCAACCGTCGCCAGGATTGCACATGCAAGGAGCAAGGAGAAGTTTGAGCGCATCAACGTGCCTGGATTGTATAGAAACGCTGCGCGCCTGCGCATACACCGGCTCATCTTGCTCTTAGCCGCGCCGTCTATGCTGATGGCTGATGAATTTGTTCAAGACCGGCCTGCGCTATCTGCTACGCCGGCCGTTCCAATCCACCCTGTGCGTGCTAGGGGTGGCGCTGGGCGTGGCGATGGTGGTCGCCATTGACCTGGCCAATGGCAGCGCCTCGCGCGCGTTCGAGTTGAGCACCGAGACCGTCGCCGGCCGCGCCACCCATCAGGTCGTTGGCAGCGGCGCCGGCCTGGGAGAGGATGTGTATCGCCGCATCAAGGTCGAGTTGGGCATCCGCGAAGCCGCGCCGGTGATCGAGTCGTATGCTACCGCTATCGAGCTGGATCAGCAGCCGCTGCGCGTGCTGGGCATAGACGCCTTCGCCGATGCGCCGTTCCGCAGCTATTTGGGCGACGGCAATGCGGCGCTTCAGCAAGGCGACTTGACCGACTTCTTCGTTCGACCCGATGCCATCTTGATCGGGGAAGCGATGGCGCGACAGTACGGCTTGAGCGTCGGCAGCGCAGTAACGCTGCGCGCCGGTGATCGGCGTCATTCGATGCGCGTAGCTGGCATTCTAACGCCTGCTGATGAGAACAGTCGGCGCGCGCTCGATGGCCTGGCTATTGTGGATATCAGCACGGCCCAAGAGCTGTTCGACATGGCCGGCCGGCTCAGCCATATTGACCTGATTGCCGATGAGCGCACCGCAGCCGGCCGCACGTTGCTCGAACGCGTGCGCAGCGTCCTGCCCGAAGGCGCGCAGATCGTCAAGCCGCGCGCCCGCAGCCAGAGCGTAGAGAGCTTGACCGATGCCTTTCGCCTCAATTTGACGGCGCTGAGCCTGCTGGCGTTGGTCGTCGGCATGTTCCTGATCTACAACACGGTCACATTCTCGGTCGTGCAGCGTCGGCCGGTGATCGGCACGCTGCGCTGCCTGGGCGTCACGCAGCGCGAAATCTTCCGGCAGATCCTGTTGGAGACGCTGCTATTGGGCGTCATCGGCGGCGCGCTGGGGATCGGGCTGGGCGTCTTGCTCGGTCGCAGCGCGGTCGGCTTGGTCAGCCAGACGATCAACGATCTGTATTACACGGTCAACGTGCGCTCGGTGGCCATTGAGCCGTTGACCCTGCTCAAGGGGTTCGCGTTGGGACTGGTTGCCTCGGTAGTGGCGGCGCTGCCGCCGGCCTACGAAGCGACTAGCATTCCGCCGATCACTGCGCTCAAGCGCTCGAACGTCGAGCAGCGCGTGCAGCGCCTGTTGCCGTGGATCGCACTGGCCGGCGTGGCGATGTTCGCCGTCGGCGGCGCGATGTTGCTGCTCACGCGCGTGCTGGTCGTCAACCTGGCCGGCATCTTCTTCGTGCTGATCGGCCTGGCGCTGGTCTCGCCGCTGCTGACGCTCGTGCTCATGCGCCTGCTCGCGCCGTTCCTCGACCGTGTTGTGGGATTGATCGGGCGTATGTCGGCGCGCAACGTGGTGAATGCAATCTCGCGCACAGCAATTGCGATTGCCTCGCTCATGGTGGCGGTGTCGGTCATTATCGGTCTGCAGAGCATGATCGGCAGCTTCCGCGTCACGGTCGAATCGTGGCTGGATGCGTCGTTGACGGCGGATGTCTATGTTGCGCCTCCGACCACTGGCGTGAACGCGAACTACACCACCATCGCCCCCGATATCGTCGAAGCGTTCGAAGCGCTGCCCGCAGTGACCGATGTGACGCTCTTCCGGCGTGCGTTGGTGGACTTTCGCACCGCTGCACCGCTTGGCGCATCTGGCAACCCGTCCGCCCAGCAACCCTCCGACTACTCGGCCGGTGCACTCCTCGCCATCCGTTCCGATCGCGAGCGTGCGGCCGAGACGTTTGTGTGGACAGCGCGGCCGGCGGATGGGCTGTGGCGCAGCATGGCTGGCAAAGATGAGGTGCAAGTTTCCGAGCCGTTCGCCAACAAGCATAACATCACCCCGCAAAACAACCGGCTGGTCCTGCGCACCGAGCAAGGAGAACGCGAGTTCCGCGTCGTCGCTGTGTACTACGACTACGCCTCCGACGCCGGCGTGATCCTGATGCGCCGGGATACCTATCAGCGCTACTGGCGTGACGACAAAATCTCTTCGCTGGCGCTCTATTTGGACGATGCGCAGGTGCGCGACGTCGGCGCATTCGCCGAACAGTTGCGCCGGCAGTTCGCCGGGCGTGAGTTGGTCATCTCGGCCAATCGCGAGCTGCGCGCCAACGCCCTCGTCATCTTCGATCGCACCTTCGCCATCACGGGAGCGTTGAACCTGCTGGCCATGATCGTTGCCTTCATTGGCGTGTTAAGCGCGCTGATGGCGCTGCAGATCGAGCGCACGCGTGAGCTGGGCGTGCTGCGCGCCAACGGCATGACGCTGCGCCAGCTCTGGCGAATGACGCTGCTGGAGACCGGTCTGATGGGTGGGACGGCCGGCTTGCTCTCCATGCCCACCGGCTTCCTGTTGGCGCTCATCCTGGTCTATATCATCAATCTGCGTTCCTTCGGCTGGACGATTCGCCTCGATCTGCAGTGGGAGACATTCGCTCAAGCTATGCTGGTGGCGGTGGTGTCGGCGCTGCTCGCGGCGATCTACCCGATGCTGCGCCTGGGGCAAATGGAGATCGCCCGCGCCGTGCGGCAGGAGTAGCTCCCTCGTTTGCGGAGAAGACAAATACCGAGGCGATAACGGAAGGAATTCGGGTAGACGAAGGCATTGCCTTCGTCCACCCCGGTGGGCATGAGAGGATAGGCTTTTAATCGAACAGCGAGGGCGGTCGCGCACGATACATCTCCCAGATGCGCCGGTCGCTGCGCGTCAGGGCAAGCTGCTCGGCTTCCTCCGCCGTCGCCCAGATCAGCTGCTCGTAGCCCTGTGGACGTGGTAGCGCCCGCCCCGGTGTCGGCAGCCGGACCAGCCAGACCTGTCGCGTCATTTTGAAGTGGGTGAAGGCGTGCTTCACAACGCCGAGTGGCTGCGCTTGGCTTGGCTTCACCTTCAGCCCGCTCCTGCGCAAGATGAGATCGGTCAGGTCGGTGGAGCAGGGGGCGGCGCCTGGGCGTCTCTGTGCATCCGAGTCGGGCGCGCGCAGCTCTGTGCTGATGAATTCCCAGAGGCCGCCGAGCAGGCCATCACGTGGGCGTTGGCCCAAGAGCGCGCGGCCGGCGCCGTCTACAACCACTGCGGTGAGCACTTCGTAGTGTGGCGTCTTTTGCTTCGCCGGCCTGGCCGGGTAGGCTGCGGGGTCTCCGCCGGCGTGTGCCTCGCACATCGCGCGCAGCGGGCAGGCCGCGCACTGTGGTGCGTGCGGGGTACAGATCGTCGCCCCAAGCTCCATGAGCGCCTCGTTGAATGCGCCAGCTCGACTACGTGGCAACAATGACTCGGCCAACGCCCACAACTCGGCTGCGGTAGGCCGGCTCAGCCCGAAGACGCGGCTGAGCACGCGTCGCACGTTGCCGTCCAGCGCCGGTGCATGCACGCCGAACGCGAGGCTTGCGATGGCGCCTGCGGTGTAGCGCCCAATGCCCGGCAGTGCCATCAGCCCCTCAACTGTGTGCGGGAGCTGCCCTCCGTAGTCGCGCGCGACGATCTGCGCCGCAGCATGTAGGTTGCGTGCCCGCGCGTAATACCCCAGCCCTTCCCACAGCTTCAACACGTCGTCCAGCGACGCAGCAGCCAGCGCTTCGAGTGTAGGGAAGCGTCCTAGCCAGCGCTCGAAGTATGGGATCACCGTTGCGACCTGCGTCTGTTGCAGCATGACCTCCGAAAGCCAGACCCGATAGGGGTCGCGCGGCTCGCGACGCCAAGGCAGGTCTCGTTTGTGCCGGTCGAACCAGCGCAGCAGCCGTGCGGCAAACGCGGAGCGATTCATCGCACGATTGGTCACAGCGAGCGCGTGAAGAGGTAGGCCGTCGCAATCAAGCCCATGACCACGACGAACCCGCGCAGGTAGCGCTGGTTCACGCGCTTGGCGTAGCGCGCGCCGAAGTAGCCGCCGAGCAGCCCGCCGACGCCCATCAAGATCGCCAGTGGCCAGTTCACGATGCCACTGAGGGCAAAAAAGACCAGCGCCACGCCGTTGATGACGAACGCCAGCGCGGTCTTCAGCGCGTTCATGCGGTGAATGTCCTGCAGGCCCATCAGGCTGAGCGAAGCCAGCATGAGGATGCCAATGCCGGCGCCGAAGTAGCCGCCGTAGGTGGCCACGAAGAGCTGAAATAGGATGCCCCACACGCGCGCGCCGAGCGACACGTGGCCGGCGTCCGCGCGGCGCATGGCCTCCACGCTGCGCGCAGCGATGCGGTTGAAGGCGTCGCGCGCGGCGAAGATCAGCGTAGCGAACAACACCAGCAGCGGCACGATGCGCCCGAATAGCTCCGGCGGGGTGCGCGTCAGCAGCAGCGCGCCGAGCAAGCCGCCGACGAAGCTGGGCACGAGCAGCAAGATCAGCAGATTGACCAGCGGCTTGAGGTCGTCGCGGTAGGCCCACACGCTGCCGATGGCGCCCGGCCACAACGCCGCGGTGTTCGTCGCGTTGGCGATGATCTTATCTACGCCGAACACCACCAGCGCCGGGAAGGCGATCAGGCTGCCGCCGCCGGCCACCGAGTTGATCGCGCCGCCGATGAACGCGGCCGCAAAGAGAAAGGCGAGGCCGATGAATTGTTCGATGAGGGTCATGATTAGGGCCGGTTGAACCGAGCGGGTCAATCCAGTTGGTCAGATCAAGAACTGGCCGTTGCGGTAGAACACCTCGCCGTCGGCGCTGATCTCGGCATCGTGCGCGCTGGCGATCATGTCCCAGTGCACGGCGCTGGTATTGGTCGAGCCGGTGTCGGGATAGCCGGCGCCGACCGCGATGTGGAACGTGCCGCCGATCTTCTCGTCGAACAGGATGTTGCGCGAGAAGCGCGTGATGCCGTAGTTCGTGCCGATGGCGAATTCGCCCACATAGCGCGCGCCGCGGTCGGTGTCGAGCACTTGATGTAAGAAGTCCTCGTTCTTGTCCGCAGTCGCTTTCACCACGCGGCCATCTTCGAACCACAGTTGGATGCCGCTCACCTCCCGCCCCTGGTAGATCGCCGGATACGAGTAGCGCACCCAGCCATTGACCGAGTCTTCGTGCGGGCCGGTGAAGATCTCGCCGTCTGGGAAGTTGCGCTTGCCCTGGCTGTTCTTCCAGGTGCGCCCCTCGATGCGCAGGGTCAGGTCGGCATTCGCTCCTTGTATGCGCAGCGTCTTCTTGTCGCGCAGGAAGTCCACGTAGCGCTGCTGGTTCGCCCCGACCTCGCACCAGCGGGCGATGGGGTCGGGGTCGTTGAGCAGGCACGCGCTGAACACGAACTCGGTGTACTCGGCCAGGCTCATGTCGGCGTCCATCGCATAGGCCTCGGTGGGGAACTGCGTCACACACCAGTTGTAGTTACCCTCGGCGCTGCGCTGCATGCGTCGGGCCAAGATCGGGCTCATAGCGGCCTGCTGGCGCTGTATCTTGGCCGGGTCAGCGTTGGAGAGCCGGCGAGTGTTGGTCTCCGCGCCGATGCGGATGTAGGCATCGAACTGACCTTCCTCGACTGAAATGCGATCCACCGGTGAGACGAAGTCGAGCTGCGCATCGCGCGCGTGGGCGTAGAAGATCTCCTGGGCGCCGGGCAGATCGGCGCGCAGGAAGGCGTTGCCGCCGGCCTTGAGGATCTCGCGATAGATTTCCAGCATCAGCGGCGCCGCCGGCGTCTGGCTCCAGACATATACCGTCTGGCCGGGCCGAACTTCGATCGAGTAGTTGACGATGACTTGCGCCATCTTGTTGAAGCGAGGGTCGTACATGTCGGGGATTGTAGTCGCGCGTACCGGTCGGCATTTGTAAAATGCACTTGTCATGCTCAAATCGCACAGGCCTAATTCGTACGCTTCGACGACGCAGCGGCGGAATCACCTCGTCCGGCCCTCGGTCGTCTTTCATCCCAATTTGTTCGATGGGATCAATTTGATCGCCGACGCGGTGAAGCCGACGCTCGGACCATTGCCGCGCTTCGTCGGCGTCGAAGGCACGGCGCGCGACCGGCCGCCGGAGTTGCTGAATGACGCTGCAACCATCGCCCGCCGCATTGTCCAGATCGCCGATCCCACAGCGGACGTAGGTGCGATGATGATGCGTCACGCGCTCTGGCGTATGCATGAAACCTGTGGCGACGGCTCGGCGACCATGGCGACCATTGCTCAGGCGTTGGTGCAGCAGGCGATAAAAGCCATTGCCGCCGGCGCGCATCCGGCCCTGCTGCGCAAGGGCATCGAGTTAGGCATGTCCCAAGCGTCCATGGCTCTGCGCGCCGGCGCAGTGCGCCCGACCAGCGGGCGACGCAGCCATGAATTGCTGGTTCCCCTGGCCAGATCCGTATGCCACGACGCGGAGCTGCGCGATGTGCTGGTGGAGATCGTGGATATCCTCGGTGCCGACGGCGCAATTCACGTGGTCAACAACGATGCGCGCCGCGTGGATCGCGAGTACATTGAAGGGGCCATGTGGGACTCGCCCTGGTTGACGACCGGTTTCGCGACCGACGCCGCACAATCCGTCGCCCGTATCTCTGATGCCGCCGTGATCCTACTCGACGGCAAGCTCGATTCGGCTGTGAACGTGCTGGAGGGGCTCAAGCGCCTCTACAGTTTCGGTCACCGCAGCTTGCTCATCATCGCCGGCGACCTGAGTGATGAGGCGAAAGCAGTGCTGATCCAGGCCAAGCTGAGTGGTGTGATGAGTATCCTGCCGGTCAAAGCGCCGGGCTTCGACGCCAAGCGCGCCGTGGCGTTGCAAGACCTGGCCGTGCTCACCAGCGCGCGCGTCCTGTTCGGTGATGCCGCGGCTTTCGCTCGGGTTACCCCTGAGGACGTGGGCAGCGTGCGCCGCGCCTGGGCGACGGCGCGCCAGTTCGGGATCATCGGCGGCAAGCGCGACCCGGTTGCGTTGCGAAGCAGCATTGCTTCGGTGCGCCGAAAGATTGACGAGACGGCGAACCTCGAAGAGATCGCCGAACTGCGTATGCGTCTGGGACGGCTGTGTGGCGGGCTGGCGATCGTGCGGGTCGGCGGGACGACCAGCAAGATTCAGGAAAGCCGCCGGGACGAGGCGGTGCGCTTGTCGCGGATGTTGCAACTGGCGGTTGGGCGCGGCTACGTGGCCGGCGGCGGCGCGGCGCTGTTCAAAGTTGCCCAGTCTCTATTGAGCGACCCGGCGCGTAGCGATGATCGCGAGCATGACGATGTGGCATTCGGCGTGCGCTGCCTGGTGCGCGCGCTCGAATCGCCGCTGATGACGATCGCTGCAAACGCCGGCTTCGATCCCTCTGAGGTCGCCGGCCAAGTGCGCGCGGCGCTGCGCGCGGATCCGCAGGTATGCTATGGGTTCGATGTGCGCAACGGCAGCGTAGGCGACATGTTGGCCGCCGGCATCGTGGACTCGGCGGAGGTAATCGAGCGGGCCGTGCGCGTGGCCGGCAGCCTGGCCGCGACTGCCATCACGACCGATGCCGTCGTGCACCACCGCAAGCCGGCGCTGGCGACGAATCCTTGAGTTGGTCGTGTGTCTTTCATTTGCGTGTTACGTGATGCGCAACCTGCAACCTGCAACTTGCTACTTGTAACTTGCTACCTGTAAACCTGTCATTCTTCCCATGCCAGCCTATCTCTTCATGCTCGACGGCGTGCGACCGGATGCCATCGCTGCCGCACGTTGCTCGACGTTGAACGCACTCATGGCGCGCGGTGTGTATACCATGCGCGCGCGCAGCGTCATGCCTTCGATCACGCTGCCGTGTCACACATCCATCTTCCATAGCGCGCCGCCGGAACGACATGGCATCACAACGAACGTGTGGATGCCCATGGCGCGCCCATTGCCCGGCCTGGTGGATCTGGCCAAACAGCAACTGGGATTGCGCTGTGCGTCCTTCTACAACTGGGAGGAGCTGCGCGACTTGAGCCGGCCGGGCAGCCTGTCGTATGCCTTCTACGTGGATGCCAGCTACCTCGAACACGGGGACGACCTGGTGGCCGAAGCGGCGGCACGCACCATTGCGCGCGAGGCATTCGATTTTGCATTTATCTACTTTGGCACCGTGGACACCGCCGGTCATGCCTACGGATGGATGTCTTCGGAGTACTTGGCGCAACTCGAGCGTGTAGACCAACAACTGGCCAAGGTGTTAGATGCGCTGCCGGCCGATGCTGCGCTCATTGTCCAGAGCGACCACGGTGGCCATGAGCGCACACACGGCACCGACGCGCCGGAGGACATGACGATTCCGTGGATCGCTGTTGGGCCGAAGATCAAAGCCGGCTATGCCATTCAGTCATCGGTCAGCCTGCTGGACACAGCGCCTGTCTTGGCGCGCTTGCTCGACGTCAAGGCACACGCCCAGTGGGAAGGCCGGGTGATAGAAGAAATTTTCGACGGGTGAGCGCTTCGACGCCGATCTCCTATGCGCAGTTTGCGGACTGGGTGCAGGATGCTTTGAATCACCTGTATGACTTGCCGCGCCTTCAGAATCATCCGTTGGCCGGGTTGCTGGCCGGACAGGCAACCACCCGCGTTCAGCGCGGCCAGAACCTGCGTCGTCTGCTAATCAACGCCATCTTGTCCATGTCGCCGGAGCCCGGCACACCTGCGCAGTCACCCGATTGGCGTGCCTACCGTATCCTCGAGCTTCACTTCATCGAGGGCCAAACGCCGGGACAGGTGATGCAGGCGCTGGGGCTAGGTCGCACGTTGTATTTCAAAGAGAAGGCGCGCATGGTCGAAGCACTAACGCAGATGCTATGGGAGCGACGGGCTGAGCTGTTCACACTCGACGAAGCTCGAGCCGAAATGCCTGCCCGCGACAGTGTCGAAGAGCTGGCTTCGATCCAGGCGCGAATCGAACCGTTGAACCTCGGTCAGGTGCTGGATGAGTTATGCGCGATGATGCTGCCGCTGGCACAAGCCAAAGGACGCACGTTGTTCTGCGCTCCCGATGCCGGTGTATATGTGCAGGCAGATCGCGTCTTGCTCCGGCAGGCAATTTTGGACGTAGTGGGTCATATGCTCGAAGTGTCCGATGCGCCCGTGCTGGCATTGGCGGGGTTCGCCGACGCTCGGTCGCGCGGCGTGCGCATCTCGCTGCAGCCCACACATGCGGCAGTGCCGGAATCGACGTGGGCGCTAGCAGCGCAGTTGATGCGCTTGATGGGCGGCGAGGTCGTCGCTCGGCCGGGCGAAATCCGTCTGCGTTGGCCTGCCAAGGGCGCTTCGATCAAAACGCTGCTGGTGATAGACGACAATGCCGGCCTGATCCAGCTCTTTCGCCGTTACCTCACCGGGCACGCTTGGCAGGTGATCAGCGCAGGCAATTTGGCTGAAGCGCTGGCTGTAGCCGCCGAATCTACGCCGGACGCTGTAGTCCTTGATGTGATGCTGCCTGGACAGGATGGCTGGGAAGCGCTGCGCACGCTCAAATCTCACGCGCACACCCGCCACGTGCCGGTGATCATTTGCTCGGTCATATACCAGCCAGAACTGGCGGCGCAATTGGGTGCAGTGGGCTATTTGAAGAAACCGGTGACGCAGGCGCAGTTGTTGCAGGCGCTGGCGTCTTTGGCGTCGTAGGCGCATCCAGCCTTTCCCACCCCGGCGCGAGGGCGCGCAGCGCCGCCTCGATAGCACGAGTCAACTCGCCTAGGTGGAAACCGGCATCACGGTAGATGGTCAACGCGCCAGACAACGGGAGGCGCGCGTGGTCTTCCGCATGGCCAGAGATGACGATGACCGGGATGGCTGCCCGGCCACACTGGGCCACGTGCTGCAACACCTGCATCCCGTCCATGTCCGGCATGACCAGGTCGAGTAGCATCAGGTCCACAGGATGTTGTTCCAGTTGCGACAGCGCCTCGGTGCCGGTGTACGCCGCAATGACCGTCTGCACATCGGCTTGCGCGCGCAACATCCGTTGCAGCAGCCGCACCATCTTCGGGTCGTCATCCACGATCAGTGCGGTGCGAGGCACAGCCGGCAGCCGCGCCAGCGCTTGGCTGAGGTCCTGGCGCAAGATCGGCTTGGCCAGGAAGTCGTGGACGCCCAGGGCCAGCGCAATCTCTCGCTGGTTGGGCAGTGGGCACCGCACGACGATCGTCTCCGGGGGCACCTGTGGCACCGGCGCATCGCCATTTGCGATCAACGCAATCGCCTTGACTTCGGCAGCCAACTTCGCGCCTGCTTCTGGGCCGCTCGCGTGCAGGACACGATAGTCGCCGAGATGGCGCTGAATCGCGTCACTCACTCGTGGGTCTTCGTTTGCCACGATGATCAGCCGCTCGGTATGGCCTAGGGGGACGTGCGGGCGGTAACGCGACGGCTGAGTCGCGGCAGTGGGCATCTGGGCGCATGGCAACGTGAACCAGAACGTGCTGCCTTGGTTCACCGTGCTGATCACGCCCATCGTCCCGCCGTGCAATTCGACGAACTGCCGGCTGATGGGCAAGCCGAGGCCAGCGCCGCCATGCCACGTCGAGGCGGGTTGTTCTGCGGTGTGGAAGGCCTCGAAGATCTTCGGCAAGTCGCACTCGGCGATGCCGCGCCCGGTATCGCTCACTGCGATTCGGATCATGTCGTCGGGCTTCTGTCCGTCCTCGCCTGCCATCCTGCACTGGATCGTAATCTGACCGCGATCGGTGAAGCGCGCAGCGTTCACTAGCAGGTTGAGGATTACCTGACGAATGCGCAGCCGATCGACCCACACCGGCGGCAAGTTCGGTGCAATATCCAGACGCAGTTGTAGGCCCTTCAGATTTACGTAGTCGCGGATGGTGTTCGCAGCTTCCTCGATCAGCGCGGCTAGGTCGGTTTGTTCACGGACCAGCGACAGCTTACCGGCCTCGATGCGCGACATGTCGAGGATGTCGTCCACCAGCGCCAGCAGGTGTTGAGCGGCTTGATAGATGGCGCTCAGGTCGGAGCGATAGGCGCTGGGCAACACGACGCCCTCATAGCTCTCCGGCGCGGTCAGCATCACTTCGCTGAACCCGACGATCAGGTTCAACGGCGTGCGCAACTCGTGGCTGATGTTGGCGATAAACTCGGTCTTGGCCCGTTCGGCGTCCTCGGCCTGCTTGCGAGCGGCGACCAAGGCGGTGTTGGCGCGTTCCAGCCGATAGTAGGCCTGATCCAGGCTCTTCACCATATCGGCCAGCTGGGCACGGTGACGCTGCGTTTCTTTCAACGCGTCGCGCGCTTCCATGAAGTGCCTGAGCGACCATTCGGTGGTCGTGGTCAGCGCCGAAGATGACGCCCAGCCGATTAGCGCACCCATTCCCCCGCTTAGGATGGCAATCCACTGTTGCGTGGTCGAAAGCGCCGGCATGCCCGGCCAGTGCGCCGTCCCAGCTACCAGCCCCGCCGTCAGCACGCCGGCAGGCAGAGCCGCGGGCGCGCCGATCATCACCACGGCAAGCAGGGGCAAGAAGGCGTAGAGGAACGCCGCGTCCCCGTCCTGGAACACGTAGAGCGCCACGGTGACGCTGGCAGCCACCCCCACCAGCCAGATCACACTCGACGCCAGCATGCGCCGTCGCGAGAGCCACAGGGCCAAACCGCTGGCCGGCAAGATACAAAATGCAACGAACCACAGCGCGCCGCCGAATCGCTCCGGCCAGACCTGGGTAGCCACCACGTGCCAGGCGCAATAGGCCAACATCACGGCCAGAATGAGCAGGCGCGTGGTGCTCAGGAACAGGTCTTCGGCCGACGTCTCGAACTCCGGGTCTTTACGTCGTGCCACGGTCAGCAAGTACCACATAGGTCACCTCAAGGTGAACGATTTGTGAACACATTGTGAACTGGAACGATTGCAGCGACCGGCAGGATTGTGCTATCACTTCTCTACTGCTGGCAGGTTTGATGCGCATTTTGTCCTCGTCGCCGCCGCTTCGCAATCGTCGTTGTGCCAGCGTCATCCCTGCCAGGGAAACGATACGCGGAAGCGCCGCCAAACCGTCATCGAGCGCATCGCGATGACCGCAATGAGATCGGCCATCGCTCTGCCGAACCCAAGCGTAACAAAAAGGAGGTAGATCCGATGTTCGAACGAACTCAACCCATATCCCGGCGACGTTTCTTGAAAGCCGCAGCTTTCGGCGTAACCGGTGCGCTGGCAGCTTGCGCTGCGCCCGCTGCTGCGCCGCCAGCGCAGCCCATTCAACCGGGGGCGCCGGCGGAGGCGCCTGCGGCCACCGACGGTGAGCTGAAGGGCGAGCTGATCTTCTGGGGCCATGCCGATCACCCGATCTATGATGCTGGCCAGGCCTTCATGAAGAAGCACCCCGGCGTCACGTTCACTCAGGTCGAGATCACCGACGAGCGCACCACCAAAGTCGAAGCGGCGCTGGCTGCCGGCGAGGGCGCGCCCGACCTGAACTGGCTGGAGGCGAACGAGGTGCAGCTCTATGGCCGGCGCGGCGTGCTGCTCGATGTAACCGATGTGGTCAAGCAGTATGAGAAGGACCTCGTGCCTGCCAAACTGGCCGAAGCGCGCGTGAGCGGCCGTTACTACGGCATGCCCGGTGACATCACGCCCAACACGCTGTGGGTGCGACCGGATATCCTGGCGCAAGCCGGTGTGCCGATGTTCGAGAAAGATGTCAATTATGAAGACTTCCTCACCGCGTCCAAGACGGTGAAGGAAAGAGCTGATTCCAGCTTATATGTCTTCGGCGCGGACGGCGGCGGCCAAAGCAGTCTGATGTTCCAGTGCCCATTCTATGCGCTGGGTGGCAACGTTTCGGATGAGAGCGGCGAAGAAATCCTCTTCGACCAAGGCGACGCTGCTGTGCGCGCGGTGGAATACGCCAAGATGGCGTGGGATGCCGGCGCAGGCCTGGATGCCGGCTGGTTCTCGCCGCCGTATTGGGCCGCGATCAAAGAAGGCAAGCTTGGCGGCACCTATTCGCCGCCATGGATGCGCGGCTTCTTCGAGACCGAGGTGAAGACGCCGGAGACCGGTCAGGGCAAGTGGAAGAGCGTGCTCCTGCCGATCTATTCAGGCGGCGAAAAGCATCGCACCAACGTATGGGGTGGCGCGACGTTGTGCTCCTATACCCAGACCAAGGTGCCCGACCTGGTGAAGAAGTTCATGGAGTTCACCTTCGCTACAATGGAGGGCGCACAGGTCACGGCTGACTGGGGCATCGTCCCGCCCTATCTGCCCTGGTTGACGACCAAGTTGAAGGACGTTAAGCAGACGCTGTTTAGCGATCAAACCTGGACCGACACGTTGAACGAAGCGCTTACGCTGATGCGCGAGGATTACTATCGCACGCCGGCCTATGGTTTGTCTGGCATCGCTGGTGGCGGGCCGCTCTACGATAAGTACTTCATCCCCATGATGAAGGGCGAACTCGACATCAAGGCGGGCGTGAAGCAATGGGCGGATGACCTGCGCACCGAGAACAAGAAGCTGCTGGAAAGCCTGAAGTAAGTGGTAGTGCCGTCAGGCGCGTCAGCCAGACACCAGGTTTCTATGAGAAACCTGGTGTCTCAGGTGGGCGAGTGTCTGACGCAGATTAGGAGCGATGGCGCAGGCGATCGGAACGACAAGCGTGGTTCCACAGGCGACGCGCAGCACAAAGTGGCGCGCGTTGCTCAAGGAAATGTGGAAGCATCGGGTGGACTATCTGTTCATCTCTCCGTTCTTCATCGTCTTCCTGGTGTTTGGCGTCTACCCGACGGTATGGGGACTGCGACTCAGCCTGTCGCGCTGGCCGGGCGGCCAAAAGCCGATGGAGTGGGTCGGCTTGAACAACTACATCGGCCTGCTCACCAGCGATCCGCTGCTTGGCAAAGCCTTTGTGAACACGATGATGCTGCTGGGCTGGATTTTGCCAACCGGTCTGGCGTTTGCTCTCGTCGTTGCAGTAATGCTGAACGCACGCCGGCTGCGCGGCCGCGGCATCTTTCGCACTATCTACTTCCTGCCCTTCGTCACTTCCGGCGTTATCGTCGCCATCGTGTTCTCGCAGTTCCTGGACAAGAACTACGGCTGGGTGAACTTGCTGCTGAGCAAGGTTGGCATCCCACCGGTGCCGTGGTTGACCGAAGCGATCCCTGCCCAGATTTCGGTAACGCTGCTATTGCACTGGATGGGCAGCGGCACCAACATCCTGATCTTCCTGGGCGCACTGCAGGCGATTGATCGTGAGCTTTACGAGGCCGCCGAGATTGATGGCGCAAATCCCGTGCAGAGCTTCTTCCGCATCACCGTGCCCATGTTGCGACCGGTGCTGCTGTTTATGATCATCACCGCCACCATCGGCTTGATCAACCTGTACGCCCAGGTGAAGCTGCTGACGAACGGCGGCCCGCAGAATAACACCTACACGATGTTCATGCGCATGATGGATCTGATCGCCGGCAACCGCTTCGGCGAAGGAGCGGCGCTCGGTTTCATCATGGGCGCCGTGATCTTGGTGATCACTTTTATCCAGCTCCGCTTGCTGCGCAGTTGGTGGACCGTGGAAGGCGACCTCAAAGGGTGATTTCGGATGACTGCGCTCGCTCCTGCTTCACCTGCTCAACCATCGCGCCGATCGCGTTCGCTGCGCCGGGCAATCGGCTACGGCTTGCTCTATGTCTTCCTGACCATCCTGGTGATCGTCTTCCTATTCCCCTTCTACTCGATGGTGGTCGGGTCGCTGATGCCGAAGGAAGAACTTTTCCGCTCGTATCCACAGTTGTGGCCGCCCAACGGCCCGCAGTTCACCGCCTACCGGTTGCTGTTGCAGGTGGCAACCCCGGAAGAAGTCGCTGCATCCGGCTTGCAGAATATCAACAACTACAACTTCGTCCGCTACATCTTCAACACCCTCTTGATCGCCAGCGTGGCGGTTGCGCTGCAGGTGTTCTTCAACACGCTGGCCGGCTACACCTTCGCCAAGCGTGATTTCCCCTTCAAGAACCAGTTGTTCGGCGTGATCCTGGCCACGTTGTTGCTACCGGCGGCCATCAACTTTGTGCCGTTCTACCTGTTGGTGGCCGGCACGTTCGGATGGAAAGACACCTACTGGCCGTTCTGGATCCCCAGCCTGGCGACAGCGTTCGGCATCTTCCTCATGCGTCAGTTCATTGCCTCTACCATCCCGGACGAGCTGATTGACTCAGCGACGATTGACGGCGCGTCACAATTCCAGATCGTCACGTGCATCGTCATGCCAATCATGGCCGGCGGCATGGTCGTGCTGGGCATACTGACATTTGTCGCCGTCTACAACGAATACATCCTCACCAACCTGATCATCAGCAAACCCGACCTGCGCACGGTACAGCTCTTCCTGGCCAACTTCAAGCAGGCGACCATTCGTGCGCCGCTCTACGACCTGCTGTTTGCCGGCAGCGTGATGGCAACGATCCCGCTGCTTATCCTATTCTTTGTCTTCCAGCGCAAGCTGGTTGAAGGCGTCATGTCCGGCGCGATCAAAGGGTGAGTGCGTTGCGCCATTGGCCGAACCTGGGCTTCCACTAAAATCAGCCGCGTGCGCCTGGCGCACAATTGGCTACATCATATGAACTGGAAGCACTTCGACGAACCCGCTGCCATCTTCGCACTCGCGCCCCAGCCAGGCGGTGCCTGTCTCGCTGCTACGGAGCAGGGCTTGTGGCAGTTCGATCCCCGAGGCGGCGGCTGGCAACCGATTGCGCCTCAATTTGCTCACGTGCCGCTCACCGCAGTTGCGGCTTGCGGCCCAACATGGTTGATCGGCTCGAACGGTGACATCGCCTTCTCACACGACGGCGGCCAAAACTGGCAATTGGCTAACCTACCGGTCAAAGCACGGGTGCTCGGCCTGGCCATTTCGCCCGATTTCGAACGCGACAGCATTGCACTTGCCGCCACTGCCGAAGATGGTGTGCTGCGCAGCGCCGACCGCGGCGTGACCTGGCATGCCTGGAACTACGGCTTGCTCGACCTGGGCATGAACGCGATCGCGTTTTCGCCGGATTTTGGGGAAGACACGACATGCTTTGCTGCAAGTGACCACGCGGTGTTCACGAGCATCAACGGCGGCCGGGCGTGGCAGGAACTGCTCGCGCCGATAGAGGCCGGCCCGTTCACGTCGCTGACCATCGCGACGACCCGGCGCGGCCCGACGCTCTACGCCGGCACGGAGGGCAACGGCCTGTGGGCGTCCGTCGCCCCTTACGAGACATGGCAACAAGTCAAGGGGTTGCGCGCCGACGAGATCAATTTCGTCTTGCCTGGGTGGGCAGCGACGACTTCTGGCGTGTATTTTGCTGCAGGCGGACGTTGGCGCAAAGCCTCGGACCAACCCGACGTGGTGTGTATGGCATTGCTCGACGACGGCGCGCTGGTCGCCGGCACGGCGGGCAGCGGGGTGTGGTATGGAGCGGCTGATTAGAATCTATCCGAAAACGCGCAGCATGAAGCGCGTTCGGGCAGGTGAGGGTATTGCCTTCGCCTAATCGGTAGGAGACAAGGGAATGGATGAACCCCGAGGGGTGCTCGGGGTTCAGGTCTTTCGGTAAGACTGTGCGCCGGCTAGTCGTCGCTGGCGGTGCTGCTGTAGCTTTCCGAGTAGCCGTAGCCGCCGCATCCGTGCGACATATAGTTGGCGGATTTAGCAGCAGAGGCTTTGGTCTGCTCGGCAGACTTTGCGGCGTCGGTGGTCGTGACGGCCTTGCTGGACTGCTCAGGTGCGGAGGATGGCTGGGGAGCTTTCTCTGTGGCCGGCGCAGACAATGGGGTGCGCTCTTCCGCAGGCGGAGCGACAACAGGCGCGGTTTGTTGTGTATTGGCCGTTGTAAGGTTGAGCGGCTCCACGACGAGGCCGTTCGGGCCAGTCACGATTTGACGATTGCTCACTGCGCAAGCGGTGAGCACGAAAGCGGCGCCGATACCGGCAGCGATCACCCTGACGATACGCTTGTCCATCATCATCCTCCCGAATTCAAGCGAAAGTAGAAACTTGTTGCGAATCCTAATGGCTGCAGCAGGTTTGTCAAGTGTTTGTGACAAAGTGACACGAATTCGCGTTCGCCTTGGATGATCAGGAGAGGTAGTAGGTCATGTGCTGCAAGTGGAGCACGGGATCAATGTTCTCCACGCGCACATGCTCGGGCACGATGAGGTTAACCGGCGCGTAATTGAGAATCGCTGTGATCCCTGAGGCGATGGCCAGGTCGGCGACTTCCTGCGCCGACTCGGCTGGCACGGCGATCATCGCCAGCCGAATATCGTGCTCGCGGACGAACTCCGGCAACTGATGCACGTCGCACACCTCATAGATGCCAACCATGCTGCCGATTTTCTTTGGGTCGTTGTCGAACACGGCGCACACGCGGAAGCCACGATGTGCAAAGCCGGGGTAGTTCGCCACAGCGCTGCCAATGTTGCCTGCGCCAATGATGACGATGGGCCATTCACGCTCCAGGTTGAGGATTTGGCGCAGCTTCTCTTGGAGTCCGGCGACGGAATAGCCAGTACCCTGTTTGCCGAATTCGCCGAAATGCGACAAGTCCTTGCGAATTTGCGCCGAGCTGATCCCAAGCCATTGCGCCATCTCCTGTGAGGAAGTGAATTCCTTACCGCCGTTTTGCATGGCGCTCAGCGCACGGAGGTAAAGCGGCAAACGGGCGACGACGATATCCGGGACGCGTTTCGCAGGCATAAGGCTTTTTTAGGATATTAGCACAACCATCCGGCCGGGCACGATCCGCGATAATCGTGGTGTGTGGATCGGCATTGACGCCAGTCGCGCGACCGGCGCGCGCCTGACCGGAACAGAGCGTTACTCGCGCGAAATCATCGCTGCACTCCTGAGCATCGCGCCGCAGCACTGCTTTCGCCTCTATCTGCGTGAAGCGCTCGATCGCGACTTCCTGCTTCCACATCACCGGTCGGACGGCGTTCAGCCGGTCATTATCTCCCGCCGCCGACTATGGACGCATCTTGGGCTGGCGCGTGAGCTGGCGGCGCGCCCGCCGGATGCGCTGTTCGTGCCGGCGCATGTGCTGCCTATGTCCTTTATTCGCTCGTCAGCGCGACGACGTATCCACACCGTGGTCACCGTGCATGATGTGGGCTATCGGCGCTTCCCGGATGCGCATCCGCCGGTCCAGCGCTTGTACCTTGACCTCGGCACGTGGCTATCGGTGCGCTGCGCCGATGTCGTGATTGCCGACTCTGAGGTCACCCGACGCGACGTGATCCACTTCTACGGTGGGGGCCGTGCCGATGATCGCGTCGTCGTTGCCCATCCCGGCCCGTTGCTGCTGGCGGAGGTGCAGGAGGACGAGGTGCGACGTGCGCTGACGAAGTTCGGTCTGGATGGTGGGCAGCCGTATGTGCTGCACGTCGGCACGCTTCAGCCGCGCAAGAACCTGCGCCGCCTAATCCAGGCCTGGGCGCGCTTTGTTGCCAGATCAGACTCGTCTGAGATGCGCCTGGTGCTGGCCGGCGGGCGCGGGTGGGGCAGCGAAGATCTACATGCCGAGGTTGAAGCGGCCGGTTTACAGGCCTCGGTCGTCTTCACAGGCTACGTGAGCGAGGCCGAGAAAGCAGTGTTGCTGCGCCATGCGCGGGCGTATGTCTTTCCTTCGCTCTACGAAGGTTTTGGCTTTCCGGTGCTGGAGGCGCAATTGGTCGGCGTGCCGGTCGCGTGCAGCAATACTTCATCGCTTCCGGAGGTCGCCGGCGAAGCGGCGCTGCTCTTTGATCCGCTCGATGTCGAGGCGATTGCGCGCGCGCTGGAGACGCTCTTCGGCGATGAGGGATTGCGCGCGCGGCTGATCGAAGCCGGGCGCCGTAATCTGGCGCGCTTCTCCTGGGATGCCTGCGCGCGCACTGTGCTGGAAGGCCTCGCGGTGGCACAATGCAAGGCGTAGGCGTATGTCTGAAAACTCACCGCTGTTGGCTGCTCAGGCCGGGCCGGTCGCTGCAGTCGTCTTGGCCGCCGGAACCTCATCGCGCTATCGTGGTGCCAACAAGCTATTGTTGCCGTTTAGAGACGGCACGGTGATTCGCAGCACGGTGCAGGCCGTGCGCAACGCCGGCATCGTGCACCTCGTAGTCGTGACCGGTCATGAACGTGAGCGCATCGAAGCGGCGCTTGCAGCGCTACCGGTGACGTTCGTGCACAACCCGCGCTATCGCGAAGGTGAGATGCTCTCTTCGATCAAAGTCGGCCTGGCTTACCTGGAGGGATTGGACGTCGAGGCAGCGTTCATCGTGCCCGGCGATCAGCCGTTGCTGCCGGCGTGGCTCTTCCGGCGCATTCAACAGGCGTTTGCTCAGGGCTGCGCCGAAATCATCGCGCCCAAGTTCGGCGCGATGCGCGGCCATCCCGTGCTCGTTGCGCGGCGATGGTGGCCGATGGCCCTTGCGCTGCCGGACGGCGCGCAGATGCGCGTGTTGCTGCAGGCCAACCCACAGGCCGTCGCTCACATCCTGGTCAATACCGACGCGGTGCTACTCGATGTGGACACGCCCGAGGCGTATCAGCAGGCGCTGGAGCGTTCGGGAATTGCGCATTGAGCGTGGGGAGTGGGGAACAGAAGTCGGCGTCAAACGCCCCACGCGGTTACCACTGTTCCAGATACAGGTCCAGGTCGTCCGGCGAATCGAGGTCGAGGCAGATCGAGTCAGAGCGGAACCAGATCGGTTGTATTCCGCGCGCGATAGCGCGCCGGGCGTGGCGCAGTGCGCTGTTCGCCCCAAAGTCGAAGTCAATGGCGTTGGGCGGCTTGAGTAGAAGCGCGTTAGTGCCGCGGCCATGACGATCCGGCGCAATGACGACGCAGCGCTCGCCGGCTTGCTGTGCAGCCGTGAGCATGCCTTGTACGTCCGTGATACTCAACGCTGCTAGGTCGGAAGGCAACACCAGCACGGCCGAAGCATGCGCGTAGTGCGCGCGCGCTTCGCGCAACGCCGCGTTCAACCCATGCCGATGCTCGCGCATATGCCCCACGTGCCAGCGTTCGGCCCATGCCGCTACTTGCGCATCGCGACTGATGATGACGATATCGCCGACGCCTGGAGTGGACTGCAACGTGTGCACGATGCGTCGGAGCGAGCCGCGTGTCAACTCGATTCGGTGCGCCAAGTCGAGTTGTCCGCTCAGGCGTGACTTGCCACGGTTGAGCGGCTTGACCGGGATGAGCGCAGTGACGGGGCAGCCGGCTGGATGGCGGTTGGCGTCACCGGTTTGCATCCGTAGGTCGGGCGGGTTGTTCTTGCGCCAGCGAGGGTGGGTTGAGTTTACAGCCGCCCAGTCTTTCCGGGCGTAGCTGGTCGGCGAAAGTAACGACTTCGCATGCCAGCCGTGCGCGGTCGTCGGCATCGTGCATGAGCGTGTCGGCCAGAAGCACGCCTACACCCATCGCCTCGATGCGCGATTGAAGCTCGGCGTCTCGCTCGTCGAGCACGAACCCATTGAGGAACTCGGCGTAGTGCTTGGCGACTGCGGCAGCCGAGGGTTCGTTGCCCAGCTCGCGCATCAGTTTGGCAGCCGGCCCTTTCACTGCCTCGCCGCCGATGATTGGCGTAATAGCGATAATCGGCGCGCTGGCGTTCAGCAGCGCATCGCGTATGCCCGGAATTGCCAGGATCGGGTCTATGCTGAGATACAAGTTGGATGGCGCGATGATGATCGTGTCGGCCGTCTCGATCGCGCGCAACGCGTCGGGCAACGGCTCCGCTTCCTCTGCACCTTCATAAATCAAGCTGCGCACCTCGGGTTGCCAATGCAGCTTGACAAAGTATTCCTGGAAGGCATACAGGCCCTCCTCGGTGTCTACGACCGTGCGCACGCGATCATTCGTCATGGGCAGGATGCGCGCCGTCACGCCCAGGCGTTCGGCCAGTATCCGCGTCGCCTCGGCCAGCGTTGCACCGTCGCGCAGCATCTGTGTGCGCAGCAGATGGGTGGCTATGTCGCGATCGCCGATGTGAAACCAGGGCGACGCGCCATATTGCGCGAGCATGTCGAAGTTGTGGAAAGTGTCCCCCTTGATCCCCCAGCCGGTCTCGGGATTGGCGATGCCGGCCAGCGTGTACATCACCGTGTCGAGATCCGGCGAGATATGCAGGCCGTAGAGTTCGAAGTCGTCGGCGGTGTTGACGATGATCGTGAGCGACGCACCATCCACGCTGTGCGCCATGCCGTCTGCGAGCTTTGCACCGCCTACGCCACCGGCAAAAACCACGAAATTCATGCGCTCGATTGTGCGCCAGACCATCTGATCGTGCAAGCAATCGAACAAACGCGGCTGCTGGCAAAGCCGATGAGCGACGCATCATCGTAGTGTGCAGTCGGTATCGAGCAAGGTCTGGGCGCGTGTCTGTGCCAGCAGAAGCATGTCTTCTATCGGCTGCCCCTCGATGATCTGACGCAACGCGTTCGATAGCTCTGCCTGCACACACGGCCAGCCGCTCAGCAACGGCACGGGCCGGGCGACCGGCGCGATCTGCTGCAGCGCTTGGATGCGCAGCGCGTCGAGCGGCTGTTCGGGGTTCAGATCCATCGCGGCGAGCGCGGAGATGCGCGCCGGAATCTCTTTGGCTTCCGTCGCCCACTGCGCGGTCTGTTCCGTCTCCAACAGCCAGCGGATGAACTTCCACGCGGCGCGCTGGCGGTCATCGGTCTTCCTCAGGACTACCCACAACGGCGTGCGGATCGAAACGCTGGGTGAATTCGTTGCCGAAGGCAATGTTCCTATGTCTAGGCCGAAGTTGCTGCGTTCGCGCACCGTCTGCGCAAAGTCGCGCAGATGATCGGTCGAAGTGAACGCGAGCAGCACGCGCGCCGCGGCGAATTCGTCGCGGCTGCGCTCCGGCGTTATAGCGCGATACGCCCGTCCAGACTGCAGATAGTTGAGCAGCACTTCGATCGCCGATGCTACGCCGGGTGAAGCGATTTGCACTTGCTGGGTCGCCGGGTCGTAGATCGGCGCGCCATGCGCATACAGCCAGTCCTCCGCCGAAGGGTCGTTCGGGTCGAAGCCGAAGCACGCCGTGCCGGCAATGCGGTCGGCCGCGCCGCCGCAGACCTTGCCGAACGTCTCCCAATCCGCCGGTATCTCGGCCTGCCCCAGCGAATCCATCCAGTCTCGATTGGTCAGCATCACCTGCATCTCGCCGCCGAACGGCGCGCCCAGCAATTGTCCTTGTGGCGCGCGCCCCGCCTGTTGCGCGAATGGGAACAGGTCGGCCCGGTCGGCGGCGTCCCAGTTCATTGTTGCGTCGTCGCTGTCGGTGAACGGATCAAGCGAAGCCAGCAGCCCGCGCTGTGCGTAGATCGCCGCTTCTGCCGGCTGGACGAGCGCGAGGTCGGGCAATAACCCGGATGTTGCGCCCTCTAGCAACGCGCGATGCTGCGCGACGGGCTCGTGACGCTCGGGCATGATGATGATGCCCTCGCTGCTGGTCTGGTTCCACCGATCTACGAGCCGCAAGAAGGCGCGTTCGCGCGCGCCGCTCAGGGTGTGCCACGCTACGATCACCCGACGTGGCTGGACGTTGGCGCATGCAGTGAGCATGAGCAGGCTGAGCGCCAGCAGTACATGTGCAGGCTGGCGTTTGACATCCATTCTCATTCGGCCGCGCCTCCCGTTTCGAGCGGGATGACCGAGAACAACCCCTTGTCGTTGCGCGCCAATCGGCCTACCGGTTGGCGCGTGTCGTGGCAGGAGACAAGCGCAGCGCCTCGCTCGAATGCCCAGCTCTGCCAGCGCCGTTTGGTCTCGATCGTCACCATGGGCAGCACGTCGTAGGCCGTGACCCAGGGCAAGCGCTCGAAATGGATCATGAATGGGGCCATGTCGCCGATGAGGAACACGGGCGGGGCCGGCTCATCTGTGGAGGCGGATTCCACGATCACGCTTTGGTGGCCAGCGGTATGGCCGGGCGTAGGCACTACGCGCACCGAGGACGTGATCTGCGCCTCGCCGTCCAGCAGCGTCAACACGCCGAAGCGCATGAGCGGGACGAAGTTCTCGGCGAAGTAGGTGTTGCGCGTGCGCTCGTTCGGATGGGTCGCATCCTCATATTCCTGGCGTTGCACGTAGTAACGCGCGTTGGCGAACGTCGGCGCAGGGCTGCGCTCCGGCGCGGCTTCTTCGCCTGTGTACTGTGTTTTCTCATCCAGCGTCGTCGCCCAGCCGGAATGGTCGCCGTGCAGGTGAGTGAAGATCACAATGTCAATGTCTGCCGGACGCAGGCCACACCGCGCGAGGTCGTCCAGGAGCGTGCCGCGCGGCCGGCGGACGTCGTATTGCGTTGCGATCAGGTCATTCGGCTTGTTGCCGACGCCGCAGTCCACCAGGATGTGCTTGCCGTCGGCCTCGATCAGCACACAGCGCAATTCTTGTGGAACGCGGTTGAGGTCGTCCGGGGGCAACAGTTTCATCCATCGCACACGCGGCACCAACCCGAAGGTGCCGCCGCCGTCCCAGTAGGAGGTGCCATCGCTGAGTAGGTGGATGCGTGACTGGCCGCATCGCAGCGTGATGGTATTCGCGTTCATGTTTGCAGGCTACCAACTATAGCGCGAGCAATTTTGGAATGCCTCCTCTCACCTTCCGGTAATCTCCTCGCGGTATGATAGCGTGCATCTAAAACCAACAGCCCGGGGCGCCCCGAGCTACATATTCAGGTTCACAGAACTCAGGAGAAAAGGGATCATGGCAAAACCAGTCGTTCTGACCGACGCCACCTTCGAAGAAATGGTGGAGAAGAGCAAGGGTGTGACGCTCGTGGATTTCTGGGCGGAGTGGTGCGGCCCTTGCAAGATGATTGCGCCGATCGTCGAGCAGATCGCCGAGGAGAACGACGGCAAGCTTACCGTCGGCAAGCTCGACGTGGATGCGAATGGCGAGACGGCGATGAAGTTCGGCGTGATGAGCATTCCGACTTTGATCTTGTTCAAGGACGGCGAGCCGGTGGAGCGCCTTGTCGGTTATCGCCCCAAAGAACAGCTTATGGCAAAGATCCGCCCCCATTTGGGCTGAACGCACCTGCATCACCGCTCCAGGCAGTGGATCATGTCCGGGTCGTGCCTGGGGCGGTTCTTCTTTTTTGCGTGGCTCTCGGCCGCGCTCAGCTATGGTGCGGGCGCTGTTGGGGTCGGCGGGATGGCTTGCGATGCGAGTGGCCGCGTGATGACCAGTACGGCCTCGAGTTTGTCGAAATCTACACCGGGGCGCACAATCGCCTGGCGCGATGTCTCGACATCCTGGCTGATCACGCGCTCGACGACGCCCACCGGCAATGCTTGAGGCAAAGTGCCGCCCAGCCCGCTGGTCACGATCAAGTCACCCGGCTTCAACTCTTCGATCTGCGGCACGTTCTGCAACAGCAGTATCCCTTCGCTCGTGCCGGCTACGGTACCCGAGGCGCGCGATTCGACCAGCCGGACGTTGATGAACGACGCCGGGTCGGTGAGCAGTTGCACCTGCGATGTGGCGTAGCTCACTTCGCCCACCCGGCCCACCAGCGCTAATCCGCCGGCGACCACCGGCATGCCGACTTGGATGCCGTCGCGCTCGCCCACGTCTATGGTGATGTAGCGCACGAATGGGCTGACATCGCCGGCGATAACGTTGGCGCACTTGCCCGCATCCGGCACGGTCGGCGCTTTATCCTTGCAGCGGATCGCGTCGCCAACGCCGATCACATCGGCCCCCACCAGCTCATAAGCAGGGTTGTCGTTGGCAAACTTCAACAGGTCGCGGTATTGTTTGACCTCGGCCTGGAATTCGCGCAGGCGCACGTTCTCCGCTTGCAGCGCTGTAACCTCGCGTTGTAGTGCTTCGGCGCGGGCGCGCAGATCTACCAGTTCGCCGGTCGAGCGGAAGAAGTCGTTGATGACGCGCCTGGCGTTGCTCATCACCTGCTGGATGGGTCCGATCGCCACCGAGAGGGGACCCTGGGCGATTGGCACCTGAGAGAGAAAGCCCAGAAGCAGCAAAATCGCGCTGATCGCTAGGAGCGCGATGGCCAGGATGGGTGAGCGCGAACGAGGACGACCCATGGCACTTCAGAGCGCAGCAGCGTATGCGCGTAATGTCGCAGTCGGCGCCGGCATTCAGGCAACGCGCCGTGCGCTGGTCATCGCTGACCGCGAGGTGCTGTTGCGCTCCAACCCGACCAGCACCTGGCGCAGTTCGTCCAGGTTGGCCAGCACCGCTTCGGCGCCGCGCGCGACGCAGGTGAGCGCGTCCTCGGCGACCCAGGTGTGGATGTTGGTCTCGTCGGCGATGCGCTCGACCAGCCCCTGCAGCAGCGCGCCGCCGCCGGCCAGTGAAATGCCGGTTTCCATCAAGTCGGCCACCAGCTCCGGCGGCGTCTCGTCCAGCGTGCTGCGCACCGTCTCGACGATGGTGTTGACCGAGTTCGACAATGCCTCGCGAATCTCGATCGAGGAGACCTCGACCGATTCCGGCAGGCCCGTCACCAGGTTGCGCCCGCGTAGCGTCATCGTCTTCTCTTCGGGCAGCGAGAAGGCGGACCCAATCGCGATCTTGATCTTCTCGGCCATGCGCTCGCCGATCAGCAAGTTGTATTTCTGGCGTGCGTAGTTGATGATGTCCTCGTCCATCTCGTCGCCGGCGACGCGGATGGAGCGGCTGACCACGATGCCGCCAAGGGCGAACACGGCCACCTCGGTCGTGCCGCCGCCGATGTCCACCACCATCGAACCATGCGCTTCGGTCACCGGCAGGCCGGCGCCAATCGCTGCGGCCATCGGCTCTTCGATCAGATAGACCTCGCGTGCGCCGGCGGAGAGCGCCGCGTCGTGCACCGCGCGCTTCTCCACTTCCGTCACGCCGGAGGGGATGCCGATCACCACGCGCGGCCGAGGCACATTGAACAGGTTGCGACTGTGCGCCTTGCGAATGAAGTAGTCCAGCATCGCCTCGGTGATCTCGAAGTCGGAGATCACGCCGTCTCGCAGCGGACGAATGGCGACGATTTTGGCTGGTGTGCGGCCCACCATCTCCTTGGCTTCGGCACCGACGGCAAGCACCTGGCGCGTTTTGCGATTGATCGCGACCCATGAAGGCTCGTTGATCACAATGCCCTGCCCGCGAACGGCAACGAGGGTGTTGGCTGTGCCCAGGTCAATTCCCAGGTCAAGCGAGAACAACCCGAGGAATCGGTCTATGATGCTCGGCATGTCTCAGTCCTCATGAACCAGTGGTTGTCCAGGCAATACTCCGATGCCCTATCAGGATCAACGCGCGCAAGGCGATTAGAAGGCCCTAAGCGCATGCGCATTCGGAAATCCATCGTCGGGTGCCGGGATGCACGGTATAACCTAGGCTATTATAGTTGGCCTGCCTGTACGCGGCTTCTGCCAAACCGAGACCTTCCCGGCGGGCACCCTTCGGGTGTATGCCGGACGATAAGTTATCCACAGGAGATTCACAAAATTATGCTCTTCGATTCACAGGTTGCATTCATAGGTGGTGGTGTGATGGGGGAGGCGATAATCAAAAGCCTACTCCGCTCTGGTGCATTGCGACCCGAGCAAATCACGCTCTCCGAGCCGAATACCGACCGGCGCGGACTGGTCAGCGATCAGTATCATGTGCATGCCTGCGCCGACAATGCCAGTTGTGCGCGCCATGCCGACGTAGTCGTGCTCGCCGTGAAGCCTCAGGTGATGGACCGGGTGCTCGAAGACCTGCGCAGCGCGATCCGGCCGAAGGCGCTGATCTTTTCGATCGCTGCCGGCATCTCCATTGCGACGCTGCGCGAAGGGCTGGGCGGTCACCAGTATCTCGTGCGCGTGATGCCCAACACGCCGGCGCAGATCGGCCAGGGCATCTCGGTTTGGACGTGCACCGATGCCGTGACCGATGTGCAGCGCGAGCAAGCCCTCCAGATCCTTAAGGCGATGGGAGACGAGGTTTTCGTCGAGGATGAACAGTACCTGGACATGGCGACGGCGCTCAGCGGCACCGGCCCGGCTTACGTCTTCTTGTTCATGGAGGCGTTGATAGATGCCGGCGTCCATATGGGCTTCTCGCGGCCCATCGCCGAGCGGCTGGTGATCCAGACCATTCGTGGGAGCATCGAGTACGCCGCCGCTTCTAAGCTGCATGCGGCGCAACTACGCAACCAGGTCACTTCGCCAGGCGGCACGACTGCTGCCGCGCTCTACCAGCTCGAGAAAGGCGCCTTCCGCACGGTACTCTCCAAGGCAGTGTGGGCCGCCTATGAGCGCAGCGTGCAGTTGGGACGGAAGAAGTAGGATGCAGGGCGCGAGGTGTCGTGCGTGATATGCAATGCTTAGAGCGTAGTGCGTCTTCGTCTTGCGTGTTGCCCGCTTTACTTCACGCGCAGCGGCGCGCCGGCGATCAGTAGATAGGCTTCGTTTGCGGCACGCATGACCATCTGGTTGGCCCGCCCGAGCGCGTCGCGATATAGCCGCGCAGCCGGATGCTCGGGCACAATGCCCATGCCGACTTCGTTGCTGACCACGATCCAGTTGGCTCCTGAATCGTGCATGGCCGCGAGCAAATCGTCCATCAGTGCAGCGGTCTCGTCCTCGGCGTTTGCTGGTAAATCATTGCCCATGAAGAGTGCCCCGCTGACGAAGAGCGAAAGGCAATCGAGCAAGATTACCCGTGCGCCGGTAATGGCGCGCAATTGTGCCCGCCAGCGGTCGTCCAGCGCCACAGTCGGCCAGGTCTCCGGCCGATTGGCGCGATGCCGCCGGAGACGCTGTTTCATCTCTGCGTCGGCGACGTCCTCGCGCAGCGTCGCTACGAAGCAAACTGCGTCCCCGCCGTAGCGTCGCGCCAATTCCTGCGCAAAAGCGCTCTTGCCGCTGCGCGCACCGCCGATGACGAAGGTCAGATGCATCGCATGTGTCCTTTTAGAAGCCCAGCGCCAGCAGCTCACCCAGCGACTCGACGTCGTGCTCCATCGCGTAGAGCAGAATGCCGCTCACGCCTTCCACCCGCCGCAGACGGATGACGAAATCGGAATTCCAGCGCAGGGCGGCCGCGCGCCTTTGGCCGGGTAGCTCCCGTGTCAGCATGTCCACGAAAGCTGATGGGACACGCGCGCCAGGTACATTGTCGTTCAACCAGTGCGCCTGTTCCAGAGTCGTCACCACTGCGACGCCGGCAATCAGCCGGCCGCGCGCCAGCGCGCCGAAGTCGGCCATCTGCCGGGTGAAGGTCGCGAAGCGGGCCGGGTCGAAGACGGCCTGTGTGGCGATGAAGTCCGCGCCGGCGAAGATTTTAGCCGCGGCGCGTTCGGCCTGAATTTCGACCGGCTGGGTAAAGGGGCTGGCTGCCGCGCCGATCAGATAACTGGGCCGGCTTGCGACGGCACGCCCGCTGTCGAACCGGCCGTCGTCGCGCAATTGCTTGGCCAGACGGATCAGGCCGAATGAGTCGAGGTCGTAGACCGGCTGGGCCACCCGATGATCACCCAGGGCTGGGTGGTCGCCGGTGATGCACAGCACAGCGTTGATGCCGAGCGCGCCGGCGCCCATCAGCTCGGCTTGTAGCGCAATCCGACTGCGGTCTTTGCACGACAGGTTCATGATAGCGTCCATGCCGGCGTGTCTGAAGGCGGCGCAGGCTGCCAGTGATGACATGAACGGCTGCGCCAGCGGGCTATCGGCTACGTTCACTGCGTCCACAAGGGGGCCGAGCGCTTGGTAGCGGGTGACGATCTGGCTCAAATCGGCGTCCGCCGGCGGCCACAGTTCAGCCAAGACGACGAATTCGCCGGCGGCCATCTTGCGCGCCAGCCGTCCGGAGATGTGCGGCGCTGGTGGCGAGGTGTCCTCTTTGTGCGTGCCTTGCACCAGCCGCCATGGTAACTGGTCAAGGATGGAAGGGTAAGGGCAGGTGATATGCCGGCCGACCTCGCATGTGCCGTCATCTCGCACGCCGCCGCAAGGTCCATTCGACATGTGCTTGGGGCAGCGTATGCGAGCTTGGTCGAGTGTGAGCGTCATACTTCGGATTGCGGATTTGCGATTGCGGATTTACGATTCGCCTGCTGGAAGCGCACTAGACGTATGCCGTGAATCGTAGATTGCGGTGTGCAAATCGTCAATTGTCGATCATCAATACGTAAATCCCGATGGACTCCGTCCTCTCCGCTGCCGATGAGCGTGGGTTGAAGGCGCTTTCGCTGGATAGCCGGCTGCGCCGCGCGTTCTTCGACCTGCCGGCCAGCACAATTTGGGAGCTGGCCGAGGCCGTGCCGCAACATGCCCGTCGCCATCGCCTGACTTATTGGCGCGACGGCAAGGAAGAGGTGATCAACATCTTCCTGCGCCCAACCGGCGTGTTGGCCGAGCAGATGAACTACTTTCACACCGTGTCCATCGCGCTCTTGGAGGCGCTGAAGCGCGTGCCCGACTTATACTTGGAGAACGCTGCGGTGCGCGAGGTGACGCCGTTGCTGCCGGAGGAAGCCGCCTGGCTGCGCGAGCTGTGGACGCCGGCGCATCGCAACGCCCACTGCGTCTTCGGCCGGCTCGATGCGATGGTGGACTTCACCAGCCCGACTTGGAAGGACACCCTGTCGTTCATCGAGCCGAACCTGGTGGGTGTGGGGGGCATCTCGCTCATCCCCGGAACAGAGGCCGTGGCGATGGAGGCGATTGTGCCGGCGCTGCGGCGCGTCGCGCCGGATTTGCACCTGGAACCGCACGAAGACCTGCGCGAGCTGTTCATACGCGAGTTGCAGGATCACCTCGAACGGATCGGCCGGCCAGGGGGCAACATCGTGCTTGCTGATGCCAAATACTCCGGCGACGGCCCGGCCGAGTTTGAGACGCTGCGCGAATACTACACCGAGCGCGGCTACAACGTGTTCTACGCCGACCCCGCCGAACTCTACCTGCGCGACGACGAGGTTTGGTACGAGGACACGCGCGTAGATTTGCTGTATCGTGACTACACGCTGGCCGACTTCCCATACATCGGCGAGGAGGGTGGCGACGTCGAGGCGATCCGGCTGCTCTTCAGGCGCAACCAGGTGGTCTCTTCAATGGCCGGCGACTTCGACCACAAGAGCACCTTCGAGCTGTTGACCGATCCGCGCTTCAGCCAGTGCTTCACGCCCGGCGAGCGGCAGCTTTTGCGCCGACATGTGTTGTGGACGCGCGTGCTGACCGAGCGCAAGACGACCGACCCCACCGGCGAAGCGATAGACCTGCCTGAATACACGCGCGCCAACCGCGAGCTGCTGGTGATCAAGCCGAACCGCTCCTATGGCGGCGACCGGGTGCTGATCGGCCCGTCATCCAGCGACGCCGAATGGCACGATGCGATTGACCACGCGCTGACTGAGCCGGGCGATTGGGTGGTGCAGCGCCTGGCGCGCATCACCGCCTACGAGTTTCCGGTCGTCCATCCCGACCGGACGATCAGCGTGCAGCCGTTCTACATGGTGGTCGGCTTCGCGCCGACGCAATACGGCACGGGAGTCTTAGGGCGCGCCTCGCAGAAGCAGGTGGTGAACGTGGCGCAGCGCGGCGGCATGTGCGCCGTGCTGGTAGGCCGGCAGGCGAGCGGTTGACCGCCTTTGCCGGAACGTCCCCGCCGTCGCGGGGATGACCGCAGGCGCACTACATTACTGCCTGCGCCCGCCCTGCGTCTCGCCCTCGCAGGGCAACGCCTTGCGATGCGCCGATTGCGCTAAGCGGCATGGCCTTCCGTCGCCCCGAAGGGTGCCATCTGTAATCTAATGCGCGTCTAATGTTGCCCGAACATCTTTCCGCGCTTGGGCAAAACCTAGCCATGCGCTGGCGCATGAAGAAAACGTAACAAGACTCTCAGCGCGGTTTTAGCCGCGCGCTTATATATGCAGTTGAGCTGTTGCGGCCGATCAGGGCCGAGCCAAAAAGCCCTGCCGGGCGGGTGAAGACGTGTTCCTTCACCTCACCCGGCCATGCTTCCCATCGTTGCGGGCGCTTCGGATAGCTTGTCCGGTCGGGAAGTGGGCCGGGCGGTTCGCAAAATGTGAGACACTGAGCATTCTGGAGGATAGTGATGATCCGTGTCGAAGGCTTGAAGAAGTCTTACGGCGCCATCCAGGCGCTTCGCGGCGTGAGCTTTCAGGTGGCCGCCGGCGAGATCGTCGGCCTGCTTGGCCCGAACGGCGCCGGCAAGTCCACCATCATCAAAATCCTCACCGGCTATCTACAGCCGGACGAGGGCATCGTTGAGGTGGATGGCCTGGATGTGCTGACCCAACGGCTGGAAGCGCAGGCCCGCCTGGGCTACCTGCCCGAGAACACGCCGCTGTATCCCGACATGACGGTTCAGGCGTATCTCAAAATGGTGGCCGACCTGCGCTGCATCCCTGAAGATAAACAACTGGAATATATCTCCGAGGCGGTATATGCCACCGACATCGCCGGCTTCCTCAACCGGCCAATCGGCAAGCTGAGCAAAGGCATGCGCCAGCGCGTCGGCCTGGCCCAGGCCATCTTGCACAAGCCGCGCCTGCTCATCCTCGACGAGCCGACGATCGGCCTGGACCCGACGCAACTGGTGGAGATCCGGCAGCTCATCCGCCGGTTGGCGCAAAACAGCACCGTGCTCTTCTCCAGCCACATCTTGCCGGAAGTCGAGGCGGTCTGTCACCGCGCGATCATCATCATGAATGGCGAGATCAAGGCCGACGCACGGCTGGCCGATTTGGCCGCCACCCACAACGCCATCGTCGCATTGCAGCGGCCGGTGGCCGACTTCGACAAGGCGCTGCGCAGCATTCGCGGCGTGAAGCGCGTGGAAGCGCTGCCGGCGGCCAACGGCGCGCCGCAATACCGCGTGTACGGCGAAGGCGAGGTGGACCTGTGCCCGACGCTCTACGCAGCCGCGACGCAGATGGGCTGGCCGCTGCGCGAACTGCGCGCCGACACGCGCACGCTGGAGAGCGTGTTCAACGAGCTGGCCACGCGCGGTTGACGCGCAGCGCATCAGGCGCGGAGCACTTCAACTGAGTTGAGCATCACGTGGAGATGTTGCGTATGAAGACCATCCTGGCAATTGCGCGCAAAGAATGGAACAACTACTTCAGCTCGCCGCAGGCGTTGATCTTCATCGGCGTTTTCCTGGCGGCGAGCCTGCTCGTCTTCTTCTGGGTCGAGACGTTCTTCGCCCGGGGCGTGGCCGAGATGCGCCCCTTGTTCCGTTGGATGCCGCTGCTGCTCATCTTCCTGGTCGCGGCGCTCACCATGCGCCAATGGAGCGAGGAGCAGCGCAGCGGCTCGCTGGAGATGCTGCTGACCCTGCCGGTGCCCACCTGGCAACTGGTGGCCGGCAAGTTCCTGGCAGTGATGGGTCTGGTGGCGTTGGCGCTGGCGCTCACCCTGCCGCTCACGCTCACCGTGGCGCTGCTGGGCAACCTGGACTGGGGTCCGGTGATCGGCGGCTACGTCGCGGCGATGTTGATGGCTTCGGCCTACGCCGCGATCGGCCTGTTCGTCTCCTCGCGCACCGATAACCAGATCGTCGCCCTGATTCTCACCGCCTTGGTGGGCGGGGCGTTCTACCTGGTCGGCAGCCCGCTGGTGGTGGATTTCGTGAGCGGCAGCACGGCCGAGTTCTTTCGCGCGCTGGGCACCGGCAGCCGCTTCGAGAGCATCGAGCGCGGCGTCATTGACCTGCGCGACCTGGTTTACTACGTCACGCTGGCGCTGATCTTCCTCACGCTGAACGCCTGGTCGTTGGACCGCAAGCGCTGGAGCGCTGGCCCGCGCTCGGCCGAATACCGCCGCGCCGCCAACCTGACCAGCGGCCTGGTGGCGCTGAACTTGATCGCCGTCAACGTGTGGATGGGGCCGCTGCAGGCCCTGCGCGCCGACCTGACCGCCCAGCGCGAGTTCAGCCTCTCGACGGCCACGCTCAATTTGCTAGCCGACCTGCAAGAGCCGCTGCTCGTCCGCGCCTACATCAGCGAGAAGACGCACCCGTTGCTGGCCCCGCTGACGCCGCGCGTGCGCGACCTGCTTCGGGAGTACCAAATCGCCGGGCGGGGGCGCGTCACCGCCGAGGTGGTGGACCCGATCACCGATCCGAACCTTGAGGCCGAGGCCGCGCGCACATACGGCATTCAGCCGACGCCGGTGCAAGTGGCCGGCCGTTACGAGGCGTCCATCATCAACACCTACTTCGACATCCTGGTGCGCTACGGCGACCAAAACACCGTGCTGAACTTCCGCGACCTGATCGAGGTGGAGCAGCGCCGTGACGGCACGGTGGACGTGCGCTTGCGCAACCTCGAATACGACCTCACCCGCGCCATCAAGAAGGTGACCAGCGGCTTCCGCGGCATCGAGTCGGTCTTCGCTGCGCTCCAGCAGCCGGCCCGCCTCACCATCCTCGTCACCCGTCAGACGCTGCCCGAAGCGTTCAAAGACGCGCCGGCGCTGATTGAGAAGGTGGCCCAGGAGCTGCAGCAAAAATCCGGCGGCAAGTTCGAGTACCAAGTGGTGGATCCCGATCAGCCCAACGTGATCTTCACCCGCCAGATGCTGGTGGAACGCTACGGCTTGCGCCCGACGCCGGTCTCGCTCTTCGGCTTGGAGTCGTTTTACCTGAACATGCTGTTGGAGATGGACGGCAAGACGCAACCCATCTATCCCGAAGGCGAGTTCACCGAGTCATCGGTTCGCGCCGCGCTGGAGTCGGCGTTGAAGCGTAACGTCGGCGGTTTCCTCAACGTCATCGGCCTGTGGACGCCTCCCGCGCCGCCCAGCATGTTCGGCGCGCCGAACCCAAGCCAATGGCAGCTCATTCGCGAGCAACTGAGCCGCGAATACACCGTGCGCGACGTGGACCTCTCCACCGGCCAGGCGCCGCCCGACGTGAACGCGCTTCTCGTCATCGGCCCGCGCAACCTGGACGACAAAGCGCGCTATGCGATTGACCAATATCTGATGCAAGGCGGCGCGGTGGTCATCGCCGGCGGCAATTACGCGCTGATGCTCGGCTTCGGTTCGCCCATCCTCGAGCCGGTGCAGAGCGGGCTGGCCGAGATGCTGGAGCACTATGGGGTGAAGATTGGCGGCGGCCTGGTGATGGATCCGCAGAACGAGCCGTTCCCGGTGGAGGTCAACCGCGACATCGGCGGCTTGATCGTGCGCGAGATACAGGCGGTGAATTATCCGTTCTTCGTGGACGTGCGCCCCAACGGCATGGATCGCGCCAGCCCGATCGTGTCGCGGCTGCCGGCCGTGACGATGAATTTCGTCTCGCCGGTCGAGGTGGATGAGCAGAAGAACGCGAATCGCAAGGTGACGACGCTGCTCCGCTCCACCGATCAATCCTGGGTGCGCAACAACGCCAACGTGCAGCCCGACTTTCAGGCCCATCCTGAGTTCGGCTTCCCGGTGGAAGGCGAGCGCAAAGCGCGCGCGCTTGCAGTGGCGATCCAAGGCAGCTTCGAGAGCTTCTTCAAAGGCAAGCCATCGCCCTTGCAGGCCACGCCGACGCCCGCGCCTACGCCTGCGCCGGGCGCAACGCCCGAGCCGACGCCGACGCCGGCGCCGGTGCGGCCGGTCGGCGCCACCATCGAACAATCGCCCGACACGGCGCGCCTGGTGGTCATCGGCAGCGCCGACTTCTTGAACGATGCGCTGTTGAACCTCTCGGCGCGGCTCGGCCAAGAACGCTATTTGAACAGCCTGCAATTCATGCAAAACGTGGCCGACTGGACGGTGGAAGAGCTGGACTTGCTGGACATCCGCACGCGCGGCACGGTGGCGCGCGCGCTGCGCCCGTTGACCGAAGGCGAACGCCGCGCGTGGGAGATCGCCAATTACGCGGTGGTCGTGGCCGCGTTGTTTGCGATCGGCCTGATCTGGCAGTTGCGCCAGCGCGCCGAGCCGCCGATGCAGCTTGCGCCGGCGACCGTCCCAGTCCGCGCCGGCGACGTTCGCGCGCCGCAAAAGGAGGTGAGATAAACGATGAATCGCCGCAACCAGATTCTCGCCATCTTGCTGGCCGTCCAAATCGTCGCGGCGGCCATCGCGCTCGTGCTCCCGGCCCAGGCGTCCAACCGGACGCTGAAGCTGCTGATGTCTCAGGTCGCTGCAGCCGACGTGACGGCCTTGACCATCCAGGAACGGCCCGATCGCCGGGTGCGCATCGCCAAACAGGGCGACGCCTGGGTGCTGCCGGAGATCGAGGACTTTCCGGTGAATGCGACAAAAGTCACCGAGCTGTTGGACAAGCTGGCCGGCATTCAAGTGGGCCAGCCGGTGGCGACGACGGCGACCAGTCACGCGCGCTTGCAGGTGAGCGAGGAGAACTTCGCGCGGCGCGTGGACCTGACCACGAACGCCGGCGAACGGACGCTGTTCCTCGGCTCGGCGCGCGGCGGCAGCTCGCACGTGCGCCTAGGCGGCTCGGATGAGGTCTTCCTCACCCCCAAGCTGGCCACCTTCGACGTGCCGAGCGACCTGGGGAGCTGGATCAACACCACCTACTTCACCGCCACCGAGGCGGCGGTGGGTCAGGTCGCGCTCGCCAACATCAGCGGCACGCTCCAGTTCCAGCGCAACGTGAGCGACGCCTGGGAGTTCAAAGGGCTGGCAGCCGGGGAGCGCTTCAACCCCAGCCGCCTGGAGACAATCCTCAGCCGCGTCTCATCGCTCTACATGGTGCGCCCGCTGGGCAAGACGGCCAAGCCGGAGTATGGCCTCGACCGGCCGACGGCGACCCTCACGCTCACGCTCAAGTC
>CALGMA010000020.1 GCA_937959265.1 uncultured Anaerolineae bacterium
CACCATTGCGCTGGCGCTGTTGGTCGGCTTTCTGGTGATGCTGATCGTCGGCAAGGATCCGCTGCTGGCCTACTCGTCGCTGCTCAGCGGGCCGCTCAGCCGGAGCAACCGCACCGGCCGGTGGATCGAGGACGCGACGACGCTCATCATCCTGGGGCTGTCGGTGTCCATCCCGTTCCGCGCGCGGCAGTTCAGCCTGGGCGCGCAAGGGCAGATGTTCATAGCGGCGATGATTGCGGCAGTCGTCGCCATTTACCTGCCGATGCCGCCGGTCGTGGCCGTCCTGTTGCCGTTGGCGGCAGCGATGGTGGTTGGGTTTCTGGTGGGCCTGCTGCCCGGCTTGATGAAAGCGTATCTCAACGCCAACGAGATCGTCTCCACGCTGATGCTGAACGCCGTCATCGTGTTGTTGTATGACTTCTTGTTGACCAATGTGTTTACGCCGCCCGGGTCGCAGTCGCTGCGTTCAGAATTGATTCAACCCAACAGCATGTTGCTGCGGCTCACAGCGATCTTCGGCGTGAACCTGGGCCGCGCAAATCTGGCGGTGTTATTTGTGGCGATCCTGGTGATCGCGGTGTGGGCTTTGCTGAATCGCACCCCGTTCGGTTACGAGATTCGCACCATCGGCGCGAATGAGAAATTTGCGCGCTATGGCGGCATCAACACGCGGCGGACGATCGCGTTGTCGTTCGCCATTGGCGGCGCTATCGCTGCGGTGGCGGGCGCGCATCTCGTCCTGGGCGTGCATCAGCGCCTGATCCCGGGCATCGCGGCTGGGCTGGGTTTTGAAGGCATTGTCGTGGCTTTGCTGGCGCGTAACAACCCGCTGTTCATTCCGATCACCGGCGTGTTCTACTCATATCTGCGCGTGGGCGGTGACATCATGGAACAAGAGGCAGCCGTCGGCGCCGAGATTGTGCAGGTGATTCAAGCCGTGATTATTTTGCTGTTGACGGCGCAAGTATTGGTGGACTATGTGAAAGCCAGGAGCCGGCGCGCGCGAAGCGTGAGCTGCGCGGCCTAAATCCGAATCTTCCAACGTGCTAACAAGCTAACGTCAGCTATGGAACAAGCGCTTCAAGTCATCTTTAGTGCGACGTTCATCGCGGCGGTGCTCCGCGTGACGACGCCGATTTTGCTGCCGGCGTTGGGCGGCTTGGTCGCCGAGCTGGGCGGCGTGGCCAACATCGCGCTCGAAGGGATCATGCTGACCGCAGCGTGCGCCGGCGTGCTCATCAGCGTGGCGACGCAAAGTGAATGGTTGGGTTTGTTGGCCGGCGTAGCCATGGGCGTGCTGATGGCGCTTGTGCTGGCTTTCTTTCATCTGAACCTGAAAGCCGATGTCATTCTGGCGGCCATCGCCATTAACATCCTGGCGTCGGGCGGCACGATCTTCGTGGTCTTTCTGCTCACCGGCGACAAGGGCAGCACCAGCGCCCTGGTGAGCAAGCAGATGCCATTCGTGGAGATCCCGCTCATCAGGGACATCCCGCTGCTTGGGCCGATCGTGAGCGGCCAGAATCTGCTGACCTACGTCGCGTTCATCGCTGTGGCGCTGGTGGCGGTGTTCCTCTATCGCACTCGCGCCGGCATTCATCTGCGGGCGGTCGGCGAGAATCCAGAGGCGGCGCGCTCGGTGGGCATCAACGTGCGCGCGCAGCAGTATCTGGCGCTGGCGTTAAGCGGGTTGCTGGCCGCGCTCGGCGGGGTGTATCTGAGCATGGGCTACGTCAAGTTCTTCGCCCGCGACATGACTGCCGGCCGCGGGTTCATCGCGCTGGCGGCCATCTTCCTAGGCGGCAAAACGCCGCTGGGCACGATGATCGCCGCGCTGGTGTTCGGCGCGGCTGAGGCGCTCTCCGTGCAACTCGGCAACTTGCGCGTGCCGAACCAGCTCGTGCAGATGATCCCTTACGTCGCCACATTGGTCGCGCTGGTCGTTTATGCGCTCGCGCAGCGCCAGCGCGCCATCGCCCGCCAGCGCAAGTTCCGGCAGGCGCAAGCGACCTAGGCGCAGCCGCCACCGACCATTTTGCCATTCCCTATGCACTACATTCACCCGATGTCCTCACTGCGTTCCAAAATCTACGGCGGCGTGTATGGCCAGGCGTTGGGGGATGCCTTTGGTATGCCGGCGCTGCTCTCGCCGGCGCAAACCCGCGCGCGCTTTGGCCGCATCACCGGCCTGATTGCCGCGCCCGACGACCATCCCGTGCATGCCGGGTTGCCCGCCGGCCGCATCACGGACGACACCGAGCAAGCCATTTGGCTGGCCCGCGAAATCATCCGCGAGGGAGGCGTGACGCTCGAAGGGACGGCGCGCGCCATCCTCGGCTGGTATGACGCCATTGGCGGGGATAGTTGCATCTTTGTTGGCCCTAGCACGCGCCGCGGCGTGGCGAAGATCCGCTCCGGCCTGGATCTGCGGCAGACCGGCCTGGGCGGCGATACCAACGGATCGGCCATGCGGGCTTCGGTCGTGGGCCTCATTCACCCTGGGGATGTCGAAGGCGCTGCGCATGATGCCGCTCTGACTGCCATACCCACTCACAACACCGGCGTAGCCTGCGCGGCGGCGGCCGCCGTCGCTGGCGCCGTGGCGCGCGCGCTTGATCCAAGTGCTGACCTGCGCGACATCTTGGCGGCCGCCGTTGAGGCAGCCGAGATCGGCGAGGCGCTCGGCGCGCCGTCCTTGGGCGCTTCGGTGGCTCGACGGATCGAGCTGGCCGTCAGCCTGGCGCGCGATGAGTTAGGCGACGATGCCAGCCGAATTCAAGCGATCTATGACCTGATCGGCACAGGGCTGCCGGCCAGCGAAGCAGCACCGGCGGCGATGGGCGTCGTCGCTCTGGCCGACGGCGACCCGGTGCGCGCGGCAATGTTGGCGGCTGAACTCTCCGGCGATGCGGACACGATCGGCGCGATGGCGTGCGCGATATGCGGAGCTTGGCGGGGCGTCGAAGCTATCCCCGAGGAGATGCGCGAAACGCTGCGCTTAGCCAATCCAGATTACGACTTCGATGCGATCGCTCAAGGATTGTTCGAGTTAGCACTGAGGAAAGCGGCAGGTTGACAATCTTCGCGCAAGGCAGGATGTGTCACGCGCCTGGAGGGTCAGGCTCCAGCATAGAAACAGCGCGCCGAACTCGGCGGCCGTCAAGCCGAGGAAAGAAACGGTTCTGAGTAGGCGCAACCACATAGCAGCAACACGGCGGCGGCGCGTTCACATGCTTGCGACTCGCTTCCAGGCGCGGTCGGCGGCTTCGCCAGCTCTGGCCACGATTTCTGCCTCGTCCAGCGTGAGCAGGGTGCGATTGGCCATGATGACCTGGCCGTTGCAAATGGTATGGGTGACCATGCCGCCATGGACGCCGAAGAGCAAATGCCACGCTGCGTTCGCTTCGTTCAGCTCCGTAAACGGCTTGTAGTCCACGAAGATGATGTCGGCCGGCGCGCCGACCTCCAATGTGCCGCGCATTTCTGGCCAGAAGCACTGTGCGATTTTGGCGTTGTTCTGGTAAGTCATTCGAGCGACCTTGTCTGCGCCCATCGCGCGCGGGTCGAGCGCGTGCACCTTGTGCAGCAGGTCGCACACCTTCATTTCGGCAAAGGCATCGTTGGAGAACCCGTCGTTGCCCAGGCCAACGCAGATCCCGCGTTCGAGCATCGCATCCACACGCGCGACGCCCACACCGTTGTTCATGTTGCTGCGCGGCTGATGGGTGACCTTTGCTTGGTAGTTGGCTAGCACCTCCATCTCGCGCTCGCTGATGTGGACGCAATGCGCGCAGATGGTCTTCTCGCTCAGCGCGCGGTGGATGGCCAGCCGCTCGACCACCGATACGCGGTAGCGACGGTAACTGTCGTCTTCGTCGGCGATGTCCTCGGCCACGTGCAGATGGATTGGGATGCCGAGTTGCCGGGCTTTCTCGGCACAGGCATTGAGCGTATCGTTGCCGACGGTGAACGAAGCGTGGATGCCCATGGCCGCGGCGAGGTAGGGCGACCGGGCCTGCGAGGCTGAGAGGGCGAACCGGACGTTCTCTTCGATGCCGCGTTGGGCGCCGTCAAGGCCGTTGCGATCGGTGACTTCGTAGCACAGCGCAGCGCGTAGGCCGGACTGCTTCACGGCTTCGGCGATGGCGTCCAGAGAGCCTTCGATCGCGTTCGGGCTGGCGTGGTGGTCAATGAGCGTCGTCGTGCCATGCTTGATGGCGTCCACCAGACACACCAGCGCCGAATATTTCACGCCCTCCAGGTCGAGCGCCCGATCAAGTCTCCACCACAGCTTTCGCAGCACTTCCATAAAGTTGCGCGGCGGATCCCCGGGGATAGCCATGCCGCGCGCGAATGCGCCGTAGAAGTGCGTGTGCGCGCAAATGTTGGCCGGCAAAATCAACTTGCCTTCCGCGTCTAGAACCGGCCGGGTGCGCAACAGGTCGGCGTGCCGCAGTTGCAGCTTGTCGGTCGGGCCGATGTCGGTGATCATGCCATCCAACACGAGCAGGGCGCCATTTTCGATCACGACGTTCGGTTCGGTCATCGTGATCATCGTTCCGTTTATGATGAGCATACGGTTCCCTTGTCGAAAGCGAATCTGTGCCAAGTATGCAGTCGAAAGAGAAAGTCGCCAACGCGCTGTCAGTCTGCATCGTCCAGGTCTTCCATCAGTTTCACGAAGCGATCGCTGTGTGACGTGAGGTCGCCGATTTCGAGGGCGTGCATCAAGCGATCGCCGGTGGTCTAGATGAAGGTGATGCGGCGCCAGCGCAGCGATGGAATCGGGCGGGGGAGTCGCCGCAGCGGGCCGAGTTGCATTTTGTAATACAGCTCGTTGGCGCGGGGATGATCCGGCTCATCGGGGAACAAGTCCACTCGCCGCACCAGCTCGTGGCCACGCACTTCGGCGTACTCGTGAATGGCCCACTTTTCATCGCCGAAGCGCTCGGTGAGGTAGAACGCTAGGTAGTCGGCCAGATACTCACTCGGCGCATGCTTGACCGGGATGCGATACCAGTGATCCCAGCGCGCGATCTCCAGGTCGCGCGGGTTATTGATCAGGCAGACGAGCACGCGCGCATCAGGGGCGATCATGGCTTCTCATACGGTTTCCCATCTGCTGCCGGCGGCGTGGTGCGGCCGATCAAGCCGGCCAGTGCGATCATCGTCGCAATGTAGGGTGCCATCAGCAGGAACTGGGATGGAATGGGCACGTTGAGGATCGCCAACCGGCTTTGCAGCGAGTCGGCGAAACCGAAGATCAGCGCCGCACCGAACGCGCCGAACGGTGTCCAGTTGCCGAAGATCATCGCTGCCAACGCGATGAAGCCGCGCCCGGCAGTCATGCCTTCGTCGAAGCGACCGACCGAGCCTAGGGTGAAATAAGCACCGGCGAAGCCGGCCAGCGCGCCGCTTAGTAGCACGGCAGTGTAGCGCGTGCGAAAGACGTTGATGCCGAGGGTGTCTGCTGCTTTGGGATGTTCGCCAACTGCGCGGGTGCGCAGGCCCCAGCGCGTGTAGAAGAGTGCGATGTGGATTACGATCAGCAGCACGAACATCGCATAGGTGAAGAAATTGTTGTCGAAGAGGATCGGGCCGACGATCGGTATCGCCGACAACACAGGAATTGGCTCCGACCGGAAGGTGCCTGGGTTGTTCAGTCGCGGGAACTCGCTCAGGAACTTCGCCGAGATGAAGCTGGTGATGCCAACCGAAAAGATGTTGATCACCGTGCCACTGATGATTTGATCCACCTTGTAGCGGATGGACAACACACCGTGGAAGAGTGAGAGCAATACCCCGGTGAGTATGGCAGCAGCTACGCCGGCCCACAAGCTGCCGGTCGCACTGCCGGCGATCGTGGCGACGAGTGCGCCGGATAGCATCATGCCCTCGATGGCGATGTTAACCACGCCCGATCGCTCTGACATCACGCCGGATAGCGCGCCGAGTGTGAGCGGTACAGCCCGTAGCAACGTGCTGTTGACCATTGCCGCTAGGTTGATGGATTTATCGCTCGTCGCCCAAACCAGAAATGAGGCGATGAAGCACAGAATGATCAACCCCAAGATGGTATTGGTGGATTTGCCGAAGCCACGGACGATTTGATAGCCGCCGATGAAGAGGCACAACGACGACAGAATGGTGATCGTTGCCTGCGTAGGTACGATCAGGTCACCTAACCGAATTACTGCGGTGCGGCCGGTGTTCAAACCAAAAGTGCTCACCGCGGCTGGATCGGCGTTAGTGGCGAATAGCGCAAAGCCAGCGAAGCCGAGCAGTGCCATAATGCCACCGATGATGCGATGTCGCCGGCGCTCGGCCATTGCGGCTAGTTGCGCTTGTGTGTAGCGCGGGGTTTGCACCGTTGTCGCCGTCATTTGATTTCTGAATGATCAGTTTTCTACCGTCCCCAGCCGCGCGTGAACACTATCTCACCTTCGCGCGGCTTGGCGATGCGGTAGATTGCTCGGATGATGCCCGGCGCAGCGATGAAGGCAATCACCAGTGCTTGCACCACAATAATGATGTCTATCGGTATTTGGGCGACGTTCTGCATGCGTGTGCCGCCGCTGCGCAACGTGCCGAACAACAGTGCCGCCAGTACCACGCCAAACGGATGGCTTCGCCCCAGTAGCGCCAACGCGATGCTGTCGAAGCCATAGCCCGACGAAAATGCATTGGCCAGGTTGTAGTTTACGCCAAGCACCTCGTTCGCGCCGGCCATCCCTGCCAACGCACCCGACATGCACATGGCCAGGATGATGTTGAACGCGATGTTCATGCCGGCGTAGCGCGCGGCATTCGGGTTTGCGCCCACGGTGCGGATCTCGAAGCCCCACCGTGATTTGAAAAGAAACCACCAAACGAAAACCGCCATGCCGAGCGCGATGAAGAACCCCAAATGGAAGCGGATCGGGTCGGGGAAGAAGCGCGGTAACTGTGCCGACTCGGCAATGAACGGACTGACCGGCACCGCGCCGGGTCGCTTCATCGGCCCGGTTAATAACCATTCGCTCAGCCGGAAGGCGATGTAGTTCATCATGATCGTGTTGATCACCTCGTGCGCCCCCACTCGCGCCTTGAGGAAGCCGGGCACGAAGCCCCACAGCGCGCCGCCCAGTGCTCCTGCGCCTAGCGCCAGTGGGATGTGCACGATCGCTGGTAGGCCGGTGAACGTGTAGCCGACGAAGACCGAAGTCAGCGCGCCGATGAACAACTGTCCTTCTGCGCCAATGTTGAACAAACCGCAGCGAAAGCCGAGTGCCACGGCCAGCCCAGCAAAGATATACGGCGTGGACGCGACCAGCGACTCGGAGATCGGATAGAACGCCAGCGCGATTGCGCGTGCGTCGCCGCTTTGTAGGGCAATCACGATTTGCGCCGGATTGCCGAGCGAGCCTTCGAGCAATGCGCCATACGCAGCGATGACTGCGCTCCATGCCAGTTCTAGCACATGCCCGAAGCCGATGATCACCAGTAACCCGATCACTGCAACGATGGTCAGCGCGACGGCGATGAGGTTGAACCAGCGCGCCTGGCGGCCGGTGGCCGCGAATCCCAGTCGGCTGAGGATGATCTCCGGCCGGCGACTGAGGGCGACGCCGCCGATGAGCACGATGGCCGTCAGGATTAAGAGGGCATAGCCGATCGGATTCAACCGGCTAACTGTGTCGGCCAGTGCTTCGAGCACCTGGAAGTCGCTCAGCGCAATGATGAACCCGCCGACGATGAACGCCGTAAAGAGCGCCAATGCCGGCAACTGGATCGCTTCCCAGACACGACGCCACCACGACTGATGCTGCGCCTCGGTGACTGGTGGGATGATCTCTTTCAGGATGGACTCCGCCATCAGTCGTTCTCCGTCGTATCGAATTCCTTTCAGGTGACTACCTCGACGCGTTCGTGACGTCGCTCCGGGATCGGCGTCGTCGCCGGATCGGCGCCGGCCATCAGCAACCCGAGATATTCTTTCGTCGCAATGTCGGCGGACACGATCGCAACGACGCGGCCGCGATACATGACTGCGATGCGGTCGGACAAGGCGAGAATCTCATCGAGTTCGGGTGAGACCAGCAACACCGCTGCCCCTTCGTCTCGCTTGCGCACGATTTGTTTGTGAATGTACTCGATCGAGCCGACGTCCAGACCGCGTGTTGGCTGTGAGGCGACCAGCAGTCTGATCGGGCGCGATAGCTCGCGCGCGACGATCACCTTCTGTTGGTTGCCGCCAGAGAGTGAGCCGGCCGGTGTCTGCACGCTGGGTGTGCGGATATCGAACTGCTGCACCAATTGCGCAGCTTCCTGTTGAATTGCCCGCTCGTCAATCACTACGCCCTTGGCGAAAGGCGGCTTGTAATACTCCTGAAGTGCGATATTGTCGGCGACAGGATAGCTCAGCACCAGCCCATCGCGCTGGCGGTCTTCGGGCACGTGAGCGACGCCCAGTTCGGTAATTCGGCGAGGTGCTGCTCCGGTCACGTCGTGGTCGAGGATGCGGATTCGCCCACTGACCGGCTGGCGTAGGCCGGTGATCACCTCGACCAGCTCAGTCTGGCCGTTGCCCTGCACGCCGGCCACGCCCAGGATCTCGCCGGCGCGTACATCCAGCGTCACATCGTCCACAGCGATATTGAGCCGGTCATCCAACACCTCGAGATGTTCCAGGCTGAGCACAACGTCGCCGGGCTTCGCTTTGGCTTTGTCCACTTCGAGGGACACCTCGCGCCCCACCATCATGGCCGCGAGTGAGGCTTCGGTCGCTTGCGTCGGCGTTGTGCTGCCGACTACTCTGCCGGCTCGCAACACGGTGATGCGATCCGCTGTCGCCAGCACTTCCTTCAACTTGTGCGTGATGAAGATGAGCGATTTGCCCTGATCCACCAGCGAGCGAATCACCCTGAACAAATCGTTTACTTCTTGCGGCGTCAGCACTGCCGTTGGCTCGTCGAGAATCAGGATGTCGGCGTTGCGGAAGAGCAGTTTAATGATCTCCACGCGCTGCTGTATGCCGACGGGCAAGTCCTTGATATATGCGTCGGGATCCACTTCCAACCCGTACTGCTTCGAGAGGTTACGAATGCGCTGCGCCGCAGCACGGCGGTCGAGGAAGACGCCGCCGGTGAGCATCTCGTCGCCCAGCATGACGTTCTCGGTAACGGTGAGCACCGGCACGAGCATGAAGTGCTGATGCACCATACCGATGCCGGCGCGGATGGCGTCGCTGGGGCTATGAATCTTGACTGGCTGACCGCGCACGATGATCTCGCCCTCGTCCGGCTGATACAGCCCGTATAGGATGTTCATGAGCGTGGACTTGCCGGCGCCGTTTTCACCCAGCAGGGCATGAATCTCGTTCCGCTCCAGCGTGAACGAGATGTGATCATTGGCCAGGACGCCGGGGAAGCGCTTTGTGATGTTACGCAGCTCGAGGACGGGGGCCATGAGGCGATCGGTAGATGGGGAGATCGGGTTCCCTTTGATACCGTTGGGTAGCCGAAAGCATTGCCGGATGGGCGAGGGCAATATACCTTCGCCCACCCGGCAACGCCTGTGTTACGGCTTGGTTTTGATCGTGCCGTCAATGATTCCCTGGATAATGCCGGGGAGATCATCCTTGACTTTCTGCGGGACGATCGAGTCGAGATCATGGAACGGCGCGATGCCGACGCCGTTATTTGCTAACGTGGCGACTTTGGTGCCGCCGCTGAATGTGCCGTCGGCGATGGCGCGGGCTGCCTCGACCACGCTCACGTCCAGCCGTTTGAGCACGCTGGTGAGCACGATGCTCTTGTATTCGGCGGCAGACTCATACCAGTCGCTGTCCACGCCGATCAGGTAGGCGTTGCCGCGTTCCAGGATCGCGGCAGCGGTGCCCAGACCCACCGGGCCGGCAACCGGCATGATCACGTCGGCGCCTTCGTCCATGAGCGTCTCGCCCAGGCGGCGTCCGTCGTCAGTGCTTTCGAAGTTGCCGGTGAACAGGCCGTCGCCTTTGGCGCTGTCCCAACCCAACACTTGGACGTTGGCGTTGTTCTTCTCGTTGTAGTACTTGACGCCTTGCTCGAAGCCGATCATGAAGTCGGCGACGGGTGGGATGTTGATACCGCCAAAGGTGCCGACTTTGCCGGTCTTCGACACGGATGCAGCGACGTAGCCGGCGAGGAATGCGCCTTGATCGGTGGCGTATACCTGGCCCCACACATTGGGAATCGCCGGATCGTAGGTGAAGTCGAGGATCTGGAACTTCTGATTAGGGTTTGCCGTCGCCGCGGCCTTCGTTGCGTCGCCCAGCAGGAAGCCGACGGTCACGATCAGGTCGCAGTTGGAGGCCAGGAATTCATTGATGTTCTTCTCGTAGTCGGTTTGCTGTTGCGACTCGAGGTAGCGCGCTTCGGCGCCAAACTCCTTGGTGACTTGTTGTGCGCCGGCCCAGGCAGTTTGGTTGAAACTTTTGTCGTCAATGCCGCCGACGTCGGTCACCTGGCAGACCTTACCGAGCTTGCCGGCAGCGGGTGCCTCGGTCGGTGCAGCAGGTGCCTCGGTCGGTGCAGCGGGTGCCTCCGTCGGTGCGGCGGGCGGTTGAGCTGGCGCGGCGGGTGTCGGTGGCGTAGTGCCGCAGGCAGCCAGAAGCAGCGCAGCCAACACAGGTGCTGTACTCAATGCCTTTCTCATAGTCTCTTCTCTCCTTCGTTCGTTAGAGTCTTCCGGCGGGCGATGGATGCGCGGATTTGCGCATCTGCGCTCATCTCGCCCCCGATTCTATGGTAAAGGATGGTTTGAGCAAATTCGGGTCTTCTGCTCACTGCCACTGCGCTGCTCAACCGCGCAGCGCTGCAATCTTCCGGTTGAGTTCAGGGATCTTGGCTTGTTCGGCCAACCACCACTCAGGGTCGAGCTGGGCGTTGAGTTCCTCGACCGTCTTGCCCTGCTGTTCGACCCAGGTGTAGTACTTCAAGTTGTGCCACTGGCGGCGATTGTCGGGCGTGCCGTCTCTGATCCAATCGGTCTTTTGGCGATGAAGCACCTCGCCCATGCAGGCTTCGGCTGCTGCCGGTGTCAACGGGTGTTGCGCCTCCCAGGCTTGCATCACGGAGCGGTAGCGATCTGGCCCGTCGGTGGCCACGGTCACGATGACGTCGCGCTTGCCCAGGCCGAAGTGTTTGGCCGTCTTGATCGCGCCGATCAGGTTGCACACGCCGCTGATGCCGAACGTGCCGGCGATTTGGCAGGCCGTCTCGCCATCCACGCCGCAGCGCATCATCGCTTCGCCGCCGATCGGATGGGTGAAGACTTGTAACACGCGCAGGCATTCGATGTCGTCAATGCAGGCTAGCCCGTCCATGTTGGTGACGTGGTGGATCCAGGTCACGTGTTTGTCGCCGATGCCTTGGATCTCGTGGCTGCCGTAGCCGTTGTTGTAGAGGGTGGGGCACTGAACTGGCTCCAGGCCAATGACTTTGCAATCGGGGAAGACCTGCTTCAGCCGGTCGCCGGCGGCGATGGTGCCGGCGCTGCCCATCGCCGAGCAGAATGCGGCGATGCGATGCGCGCCGAGCGCTTCCTTGAGTTCGACGATGGTGTTGCCGGTGACGTAGTAGTGAAAGCGATAGTTCCCCATCTCGCTGAACTGGTTCATGATGCGCACCGTGTCGGGATGTTCGCGTATCAGTCGCTTGCACTCGTCGTAGATCTCTTTGACGTTGCTTTCGCTGCCGTAGGTTTTGATGTAGCTTGCGCCGTAGCTCTCGATTTTCTCGAACCGCTCTCGGCTCATGCCCTCGGGCAAGATCACCATGCTCCTGAAGCCGGCGCGCGGCCCAACCCATGAGCCGCCGATGCCGTAGTTGCCGGTGCTGGGAAATACGAGCGTGTGCTTATCCGGCGCGATCTCTCCGTTGACGTACTTCTCGATGAGCACCGAATAAGCCGGCCCGACCTTGTGGCTGCCGGTAGGAAAGTCCTTCGCGATCAACACTATGATTTCGGCATCCACGTTGGTCAGCGCGCGGGGCATGACCAGGTAGTTGATCGGATGCTTGCCATCCCGTGGATCGGCGTCCGGCTTGAGCCAGTTGATGTTGAACAAGTTAATCGGGTCGAGCGGCGCTTCGGCGCGCGCGTGAGCCGCGCGTTCGCGGATGACGGGATCCACCTGTTGTGGATGCAACATCTCTTCGAAGGTAGGGAAGAGGGTCTTCATGTAAGGCTCCTGTGAGCTGAGATGTTAGCACGTGGGTGCGTTGCGGTTCATTTGTCGTCCAGCGTGAGGCTGAGGCCGGGGACCGGCGCGAACACGTGGCCGTCGAACTCGCGCTGCGCTTCTTCGATGAGCACGCGTTCTTGGCCTTCGTACATCGCGTCAATGTGCACGAGCGCTAGGCGCTTGGCCCCGGCGGCTTTGGCGTTGCGCCCGGCGATTTGCGCGGTGCTGTGGCCGTAGATGCCTGCGGCGTACTCCGGATTGAGCGTGGCGCTGTAGGCCGCTTCGTGGACGAGCAGCTCGGCGTCGCGCGCCAGTAACGCAATGTGATCGTTGGGGCCGGTGTCGCCGGTGAAGGCGATGATGTGGTTCCCGAACTGATGGCGCGTTTCGATGCGCAGGCCGAGCGAAGGCGCGAAGTCCGAATGCGCCATCGGCACGGTTGTCAGCATGATGTTGGGATGAATTTGCGTCTGGCCGATGCGCTCCTGCGGCACAATGATGCGTGGTGCGCTCTCGGCCACGCCATCCATCGGCCCATAGCTCACGCCCATCAATGTGTCGAGGGCATCGAACGTCTGCGCGCTGGCAATGAGCGTAGGCACTTGTAGCTGTGCATCCGCGCTGATTTCATACCACAGCATCAGCATTGGATAGCCTAGCGCATGATCGCCGTGGCGATGGGTGAAGAAGATGTGCGTGATTTCTGCCGGCGAGACGCCCACCGCGTCGAGTTGTTGCAGGATGGCCGGCCCGCAGTCAATCAGGATGCGTTCGTTGCCAATACAGATGAGATAGGCGGTATTGGTGCTGTTGCGCATGGGGATCGCTGCCCCCACGCCAAGGAAGATGATTTCGATCATAGCGTTAGTCTTTTGCGTTTTGTGGTCTCACCGGATACTGCCACAAGCCGCCACCGGCGAGCGCAACGGTGAGCGAGGCCGGCCCTGGCCCGCGCCAAGTCAGCGCCGGATATTCCGACAGCCGGCGCATGCGCAGCATGGTGCCGCCTACAGTGAATGTGTGCGGCTCATCAGTGCTAATTACCGCGCTGCTGAGTAGTATCGTCAGGTCGCGCGCGGCGCGGTCGGGATCGTTGACGGTGATAGTGAAGTCGGTGATCCCTCGCGCGCCGTTGGGATGGCTGCGTCGCTCGCCTTCAGGGACGCGCAGTTCGCGCGGCGTCAAGTCCTCGATGAGGAAAGGCAATCCCTCGGTGTTTTGTGGCGGCCAACTCGTTCGCCAGCGGATGGTGACGCCATCGGGGCGTTGTCGCCCGCCTTCGATGGCTTGTGTGTAGTCGAGGCCGCGACCGTTGACCTGCTGCACGAATGCTGGCAGATCGTGCACAGTGATGGCGTAATCAATCGGCCCGGGGAAGGCGCGGAAGCGATCCCAGCGATGTGCCGTGCTGGTCTGGGTGCGAAAGGCAAGCAGCTCGATGTAGCTGCCGTCGGCGAAGCAGATCAGGGCGTTGTGAGTGAGGCCGTCGGCATGCACACCGCCTGGGGTGATGTTGAAGCCGGCGTCGTGCCACTGCTGTTGAGCGGCATCGAGGTCTTCAACCAAGATGACGATATGGTCGAGTTCCATCGCGCGCGAAGTATAGACTGCTCATGTGCCGTGCAAGAAGAAGTGCACGCTTGCATCGTTTGACATAGTCAGCCGTGATGTGTATTCTCCCCTCTGCCGTCGTCCTAGCAACTTTCTCTCATCGAGAAAGGGTGGCCGTCCCAGCGATCTATCTCGATTCCAGGAGGATAAATTCCATGTCGAAGACAACCTCGCGTCGCCAGTTTCTCCGTATAGTGGGTGGCACTGTGGCCGCCGGCGCATTGGCTGCATGCGCTACACCTGCTGCACCGCCGATGACCAGCGCAGAGCAACAGCCGTCAGCGTCAGAGCCGTCCACGGTCTCCGAACCCACGACAGCCAAAGGTGAGAAAGTGCTCTTGAAGTGGGATACCTTTCGCGGTCCTGGTACCGGGTGGAATGAAGAACGCATCAAGACCTTTCAAGAACAGAATCCAAACGTCGAGATCGAATTTCGTCCACTCACAGGTGCCAGCCAGCAGGATAACTATGGAAAGATGTATGCTCAGTTCGCTGCGGGTGACCTGGGTGATGTGATCGCATTCGACCCATCGCACTTTCATTTTTGGCGTGCAATTGACAAAGGCATCATCCGCCCGATAGACGACTTGGTCGCTGCTGACAAGACCGATCTAAAGCAGTGGTTCGATCAGTTCATCAGCTTGCAGTACCACAAAGGAAAATTGTATGGACTGCCGAGCTGGGGATGGGCGGGGCAGGACACCGTCGTCATCAACGCCTTACACTTGAAGGAAGCAGGTATCACGCCACCTGATCCAGTGAGCCATGACACGTCTATGGAGACCTATGCCGCGTGGGCACGTCAGCTCCACAAAAAGGACGAACGCTTCGGTCTGGGCATCGTTTATGACGAAGGGCATTTGGTGACGCTGACTCGCGCATTTAACGGAGACCTCATTGATGTGGAAGGCAAAAAGTGTCTGTTGATGGATGACAAGAACGCGCAGGAGGCGCTGCGCTGGGCGTATAAGTTGGCGGTGGAGGAGAAGATTCTGCCACGGCCAGCCGATATGCAGAATATGGCCTCTGCTCTGCTCGATGGCAAGTTGTCCATGTATTGGGGTGGCTCGCTTAATGTGCGCAACTTCAAGCGCGATATCAAGGATCCGTCAGTTGCCGAAGCGACGCAAGGGTTGTTGCCCACGCGCACTGATGGTAGACCGCCGTCTCAGATACGCGGCGGTACTTGGAACATCCTCAAGAACTCAAAGTATCCACAGGAGGCATTTCAGTTCATCAAGCATATCGCTGGCTTTGAGGGCACGATGGGCTTCAACCTGGTCGCCGGTCAGGGTGCATTTGTGAGGCCGGATGTTCTGCAAGAGCTGGTTAAACGGGATTCAGTTCATGAGTGGTTCATTCCGAACCTGGAGAACGGGATCCCTGCGCATGCTCCGGCTAATTCGCGAGGCCGAGAGTACACCGATGCCTGTCAGCAGTGGGCCACGCGGATGATGGATCCCAGTGAGAACATCCCCTTCGAACAGGGCCTGCAGGATCTGTATAACAACATCCAAAAGGTCTTGGATATGGAGCCGGCATAACCAGCAAGCGACTGCTGCGATGCCTGTATGAACATGGCTCATGTCGCGTGCAGAAGAATCCCTGCACGCGACATGCGCATATCAGGAGGCGCGCATGACGATTGTGCCCGTTGCTAAGAAGAAAATAAGATTGGGGAGACGTGCTTTGGCTGCGCAGCACCGCCAAAACTTGTATGGCTATCTTTTCATGCTGCCCTGGCTGCTTGGATTTTTTGGCCTATTTATCGGCCCCGGACTCTATTCTTTCTACTTGAGTTTCACAAAGTACGATGTGTTGAGCCCTCCTGAGTTTATCGGTCTCAGGAACTATGTGAACATGTTCACCAAGGATAATCTGTTTTGGCCATCCCTGGGACGCACGGCCTATTACACATTGCTGAGCGTGCCGCTGAGCGTCATTGGTTCAATGTTTCTAGCCATTTTGCTGAATTCCAAGCTGCGCGGCGTCACCGTCTATCGCACATTGTTCTTCATGCCCTCCCTCGTGCCTTTGGTTGCATCGGTCTTGCTGTTCAAATGGCTGTTGAACAGCGACTTCGGCATCGTCAATCAGGCGTTGCGAGATATGGGCGTCGAGCGTCCGCCGGGCTGGTTCTCGGACAGTCAATGGGCGATTCCTTCGCTGGTATTACTACGCTTGTGGGGGGCCATTGGCGGGACGCAGATGATCATCTTCCTGGCCGGTCTGCAGGGTGTGCCCAGCGAGCTCTACGATGCGGCTGCTATTGATGGAGCCAATTCTTGGCAGTCCACCCGGCATGTGACTATACCGATGTTAACGCCTACAATTTTCTTCAACACAGTGCTGGGCATCATCGGCGCTATGCAGACGTTTGCGGCTGCATTTGTCGCTACCGAAGGCGGTCCGGGATTTGCCACTTGGTTCTTTGCGCTGCACATTTGGAAGCAGGCGTTCGATTACTTCAACATGGGGTATGGAGCAGCGCTGGCCTGGGTGCTCGCGGTCATCATCGTGATTTTGACCTTGATCCAAATGCGCTTGTCTAAGCGTCTCGTTTTCTATTACGGTGAATGAGCATAAGCGATGACAACAGCTTCGACTCGATCTTCTACACCGGCTGTTTCTGCTGATCGTGTCTCGGCGCGTGCAAGGCGATCCCATCGCATCAGGAAGTTCCTCACCTATGTCGTTCTCACCGTCTTTGGTCTGTTCTTCGCTTTTCCACTTTTCTGGACAGCGTCGAGTTCATTGCAGACCTGGCAGGAGTTGCGCTCCTATACACCGCACCTTTTGCCGGAGGTTCCCCAGTGGTCTAACTACGCCGACGTCTTCAGGCTGGTGCCATTCGCCCGCTGGATGCTGAATAGTTTCACCATTGTGTTCATTACCATACCGGGGACGATTTTCACCGCCACAATGACCGCTTACGCTTTTGCCCGTTTCAACTTCTTTGCCAAAAATGTTTGGTTCATTCTTCTGTTGAGCACGATGATGATCCCGGCGATTGTCACATTTATTCCCCAGTATCTGCTGTTCTTCAACCTGAAGCTGATAGACACTTACGTTCCGTTGACGATCGGTGCATGGCTGGGTGGCGGTGCTTTCATGATCTTTCTTCTCCGTCAGTTCATCATGAGCATCCCGAGAGATCTGGACGAAGCTGCCACGATAGACGGAGCCGGTCCATTCCGAATCTTGTGGAGCGTACTGGTGCCGCTCATGAAGCCAGCGTTGACTACCGTCGCTATCTTGCAGTTTCTAACAGACTGGAATGACTTCTTTGGGCCGTTCATCTATCTCAACACTATGACGCGCTATACAGCAGCCTTGGGCTTACGCACCTTCCAAAACATGGCGCTAGAGACTACCGACCCACGCGACCATCTGCTGATGGCCGGTGCCGCGATCATGACTATCCCAGTGTTGATCCTATTCGCTGTTGCGCAACGTCACTTCGTGTCCGGCGTGGTGCTGAGCGGGTTGAAGGTATGAGTGCTTGCCGCCCCTCATTTGATGCTCACCCGAACCGGAGGTGTGACGTTTGATGCGGAGCAACCAGTGTCTGTGCCGTCGCCGCTCACAGTGCACACGCGGTAGAGGTAATCACCGGCGTTTACGTTCGCATCAGTGCACACGTAGAGGGTACGACTGGTGATGGGCAGCGAGCAGGTGCGCACCATGCGCCACGCTGCACCGTTGTTACTCGATCGCTCCACGAGAAACGCCCCATCGAAACGTATGTCGGTAAACAGCCAACTCAGACTCACCGAACGCGTATCGGTGAGCGTGCTGGTCGTCGCGCGTAGGGCGCATGGCATTTGAGTAGGGGGATAGTCCACCCGCACGACCCCACGCGCCGAACCCCGTCCATTCACCGTGTTCACTGTGATTTTCCACCCGCTGACGCGATTGACGTCGGATGGAAATGCTGCATAGCTCACCCACAGCGGAACGGCGTTGCTCGCAGATCCGGTGATGGAGACGTACGGCGTAGCACGGTCAGATCCGCTCAGGGCAAGCTGTAACTTGTCGGCTTTGGGACCGCCCCCTGTCGAACTCGTCCATGGCCGGATGTATGCCTGGATGCATCCTGGCGTGGTCACTTTGAATTCGAACGCTTTGGCATTACCCGACTGTGTAGGCAGCTCGAAGGCGAAGTCAACTGATGTCGCCGGCGGTGCGGCAACGCCATGGTTCGTTGGGGCCAGCGTCGCAGTTAGGCCTAGCGCGGCTACCGTTGTGGCGCACGCGGTCAGGTATTTCATTCGGTAAGTCCACTGTGCCATCTTTTGATTGTCGCCACGCGCACAAAAGTCTACAAGATTTCTGTGTTCGCTCTCATCGGCCTGCTTCCCCCCAACGCAAACACACAAGCCAAATGCAGCGAACGGAGCCTGGTTTTCGATGCATGCGGCCGCTGCACATATGTGCAGTATGGTCAGCGGCGCAAACGTTGATATTTTGCCTAACTTGGCTTAGAAGTCAAAGTGCATCGTTCTAAGCGCTCGAATTAGGCAGGATTGGCAAACGCGTAGTGCCATTCGTCATGCCGGCGAGGACAGTGGCAGGAACTGGTCGGCCAACATTTGCGCCCATTGCTCGTTGGCGTGCCGGGTACGGCCGGCGTTGTGTGGTGTGTGCACCACGTTGTGCCGGCCCAGCAGCGGATCGTCCAGCGGCAACGGCTCGACGTCGAATACGTCGGCAGCCAGTGCAACTTCGTCGTTCAGCACCCGTGTGCGAATGGCGACCATGTCGCAGATCGCAGCGCGCGTTACCAACACGATCAAACAGCCACGCGGGAGTGAATAGATGTGCTGGCGCGCGATCAACCCCCGCGTGCGGTCGGTGAGCGGCAGCATGGGCGCGAAGATCTCAGCGTCGTGCATCAGTTGGTTGAGGTGAAAGACGCGTCGTGCGCCGCTGCGGTGGAAACAGGGCTCGTCGGCGTATGGATCCCAGGCAGCCACATCGGCACCGAGCATCTTGACGAAGCTGGCATAGCGGCTGCCGATATTGCCAACGCCGACGATGCGTACGCGCTTGCCAGCAACGACGCCGTTAGCGAAGTGCGCATCGTCGCCATACTGATGGCCGCGCTGACCGGGCACGCCCTGCCCACCGGGCGGCTGGTAGTTCCATACGTCGTGGCTGCGCATCATCTCGGCGTAGGTTTGTGGGATGCGCCGTAGCGCGCACAACGTGAGTGCCAGCGCAAACTCGGCGACGCTCTGACCCCAAAAACCCTCGCTCCGCTGTGCATAGGTCCGCACGCCATGCGCAGCCAGGATCGCTTTCAGTTCGACATCTTCTTCGGCGCCGTATTCGCGCAGGATCGCTGCCTCGCGTAGCATCGGCATGCGCCGTATGGTCTCGGGCGTGACGCGCACGTTCAACGCGATCAAGCGCTCGACAGTGGCCAGATCGAGCACGACTTCGTGCAGCGGCCGGTCGTCGCCGTGTTGCAGGCGCACGAAGCGCAGCGGCCCTTGTTTCTGCCAGAGCGCGCCGAGATGGTCAGCGGCGAAAGGCCATACGGCATCGAAGGTGGGGTGGACGGCGATCAGGCTGCTCATCGGGTGCGGTTTTTGACTTCGGGCAAAGCTTTCGACTGCGCCTGTTGTAAACCAAATGCGCGCGAATGTAAACATGGGCTATGAGTGAACAGCGTTGGGCGTGGGCGCATGCTTAAACGTTCAGACCTCAGCGGCGGGCGAGATGATGCAGTCAAACTTCATGTCATGACAAAACGAGCAGCTCTCTTTCGTTTGCCTGTTTTTGCGACCTTTGTCACGGTAGTGACTCTCATACTCGCCGCCTGCGCCGTGCCTTTGGCGCCTCATACATTTGCACCTAGACCGATAATCAAGATCGGCACTAAGGACTTTCCCGAGCAGTTCATCTTGGGCGAAGGCCTGCTCACTGTGCTGCGCGCTGCCCCTCCCACTGGGGACGACAATGACGTTGCTAAGGTCTTCGACGCCGTATCCAAGGGCTATTCCTACGCGGATGATGCGTTGTGCTGGAGCAGGTCATATGCCTGCGCCAGCGCGTCTGGCCCACCCACGTTGCCAGGGAAGACGATGTAGATCGCGCCGGGGTAACGGCCTTCGGTGCCAAGACGCCATACCGGCACGCCGGGTAGCAGTTGGCCGAGCACCATTGCGCGCCCGACGTTCAGCCCCTTCGTCGCAATATCACTCGAAGTGATGCCGCCTTTGGCCAGCAGGTAGCGCGGCTGGACAGCGATGCTGCGTACGATGGCGACCAAGCTATCGGACACGCGCCGGCCGATGGCCAGGCTGGTCGTTGCGTCCGACCCACTGATGAGCCGGCGACTGGTATAGATCACGACGTCGTGACCTGATGCGAGCAACGCTTCGGCGGTCTGCGTGCAGCGTGCAATTTCGCCCGATCTGGTGGTGTCATCGAGCAGTGCCTCGACGTTCGCCTCGATGGCGTTCATGCCGCGTCGCAGCAGCGCGTCAAGCTGCTCGGATGTCCTGGGCACATATGAGCCGACGATGATCAGCCCACCTGCGCGTGGGTTTCGAAAGCTCGTGAGGCTGCTCAGATCTTGTGCGGACAACAGCGGCTTGGGCGCAATGCCGGCGCGTGCCCGTGCGAATGACGCAGCGGTGCGATATGAGAAACGGCTGCCTTCGGCCTCGGCCATCATGCAGGCCAACGCCGTCACTTCGAGGTCGCGCTCGCTCGTGGCATTGACGATGCATGCGCTACCGGGTCGAACTGCTATCAGCCGATCACGCATGCGCTCCGGCCCGCCCAGGCGAACCTCGGCGATGGAGATGCTCATGACATCGTCTGCGCGGATCGCGCCATGTGTCTTCTCTTCCACCCATGTGCGCAGGTTCGAAGCGCGATAGCCGAATGCCGCATCGTGGGCGAATTCGGTCTCGCCTGCCGGCGTCAGATCGTCGCCATAGGCTACATAGTGCACGTCGTTGATCGTGTAACGACCACCGGTCAGGAAGGCGGGAATGATGAGGTAAGGGGGATTGCTTGTTGCGCAGTTTGCATCGCGCATGGCATTCACGAACGCATCTACTTCGCCGGGGAAGTGACCGCGCAGCGTGCTGTCGCTCCGGCTAATGACCGTGAACACACGCCCTACGGCGTGGCTAGCATCGCACAGGTTCCGCCCGATCTCCGCATTCAGCGCTTGCGCCTCTGGCAGGGGCAGCGCGCGCGAGTTGGTGAGGATGTAGAAGACGGGTAGATCGTTCGACAGCTCGGCGCGCAGCGATTCCACTGACCACTCGGTCAGCACAGGGATGTCATGCACGGTTTGCGTGCCGGTGGGGTCGTCGTCCAGCACGACGACTTTTTGTCCCGACTCACGCAGCCGGCGTTGGATCTCCGGCAACACGTCGCGCGGCCATTCCGGCGGCAAGCGGGCGAGTAGGTCACTTTTGCTGACGATCATCTCAGCCTTTCACATACGGTCATTCGCTGCTACGTCGTCACGCTGCAGATGCGCCCAGGTGCGTTCCCAGGCGGCGATCAGCCGGTCGTCGAGTGGATCATTGTCGCTGTTCGCCACGCTTCCCTGTGTGTCGGGCCAGTCGGCCATCCGCTTTGTGCCCTCTTCCCATCTGATTGTGTAGCGGAAGCTCAGGTCACGTCGCGCAGCCGTGTTGTCAAAGATATTGTTGAACTGGAAGTGGGTGAGCGTCCAGTGTGCGGGATCGGCGAGGTTTTGGCTGGGCAGCAGTTGCGCCAATATCGCCGTAGGGATGTGCACCGGCGTCGGCTCCGGCGCGCCGATGGCCCACGCTGCGGTTTGGTGGTGCTGGTTCCAGGTGAGGAATTCCTCAACCGTGGGCTGGCCGCGATTGAAGTGCCACACGTCGTCGCCGCGTGCAGGGAGTTGCTCGGTGATCTGTGTGCTGATGAGCCCTGTGCCGCCGATGATGAGGATTTTCATCTTCTCGATAGATTACTTGACGTCGAACCATTCCCCGGGCTTCAACACGTGTGCTGTGGGTGTGCTTTCGCCGCGCTTTCTCGCTTCGGCCAGTGCAGTGTGGAACTCGGCAAGGTCGCGTGCTGCGTCGGGGTGGTTCGGATCGCAGTAGTGACAGGGGAGCACCGTCGCCAGCCCCAGCCATTGCGCTGCCAGCGCCGCTTCGTACGGGCTCATCTCGCCGGTCAGAAATTCTCCTGCGCCCGGCACGCGCGACGCGACTTCCCAAGGCTCGGTGACGCCTATACAACCGATGGTCGGCCGGTGTAGTTCAGCAATCAGCTTCAGGTCGCTGAAGATCGCCGTATCGCCGTAGTGATAGAAGCGGCAATCGTCCAGATAGACGACGAACGACATGGGTACGCCGCTGGCGAAGCTGCCGTCCGGCATTTGGAGCTGCGACCAGTGATGACACTCGACCGGATATACCTTGATGCCGGCGACGCGCACTGCAATGCTCCACGTCGTAGCGCGCACCTGCCCGGTGGGGATACCTTTGGCGATCAGGTAGTTCTTGATCTCGCCGCCGCAGACCACCGGCGCGTCGTAGCGTTTGGCGATCTGCTCCGTGTCGCCGAAGTGATCCCAGGCAGCGTGTGATACCAAGATGAGATCCACTCGTTCCAGTTCGTCGTGTTTGATCGGGCTGGCTGGATCGTCGTCGAGAAATGGGTCAATCAGGATGTGCTTGCCGTCGCCGGTGACAATCTCATACGCAGCCACGCCAAAGAAGCGAATGCGTGTTCCCATGTAATCTGATCTGACCACGAAGAGAAGAGATAAAGGCACGAAGACAGTTGTTTAAGAAGACCTCGCGTCTTCGCACTTTCGTGGTGAATCTCCTTAAGCAACGCGGTGCAACGGTGCTTGGCCGTTGAGCACGCGCAGGATGTTGTCCACCGTCACTTCGCCTAGCTTGCGCAGGCCGTCGTGCGTCTGGCCGGCGCTGTGCGGCGCAGCGATGAAGTTATCCAGTGCCAGCAACGGATGATTCCCAGGCGGTTCTTTCTCGAAGACGTCGCACGCTGCGCCGGCGATGCGCCGTTCGTGCAGCGCTTGCGCCAGCGCAGCCTCATCCACCAGTTCGCCGCGTGCAGTGTTGATGAGGTAGGCCGTCGGTTTCATGCGCGCGAGCGCCTTGGCGTTGATCATATGGCGCGACTCATCCGTCACTGGCGCGTGAAGCGTGACAAAGTCCGACTCGGCGAGCAGCTCATCGAGCGGCAGATAGCGCACACCGTGTTCCTGGGCGAAATGCTCGTCTCGAAGCACATCGTGGGTGATGAGGCGCATGCCGAACGCTTTTGCCCGCACGACGACGGCGCGGCCGATCTGGCCCAGCCCAATGATGCCCAGCGTCTTATCGCGCAGCTCGACCCCGACCATGCGCGGCCACCGGCCTTCGCGCACGGCGCGATCACCCTGCGGAACTTGGCGTGCACACGCCAGCAACAGCGCCATTGCCATATCGGCTACGCTGTCGATGATGGCGCTGCCGGCGATCGCCACCGGGATGCCACGCGCCTTGGCAGCGGCCAGGTCAATGTTATCGAAGCCAACGCCGTGTTTGGCGATGATCTTCAGCCTGGGCGCCGCATCGAGCACGCGCGCGGTGACCGGCTCGGTGCCGCTGATCAAGGCGTCAAAGTCGCTGATGGTGCCGGCTAGCTCTTCCTCGCTTGGCGCGCGTCCCCAGGGGTTGGCGACCAGCTCGACACCGGCGGATGTCAAACGTTGCACTGCGTCCGGGCAATTCGGCCCGAATGAGCGCGACGCGACTAATGCTCGGTACATGTTGATTCAGGTTAGGACAGAATGAACAGAATCTATAAGAGTTTCACCTTCGACACGGCCCTGCAAAACCATTCTGTCTCACAACAAACCCTCGATTGCGAACGCGCGAATGGGCGATGCGTCCAAGCCGACGCACGGGATGGGTGCGCCGATGAAGAAGAAGCGCTGCGACGATATCGCGTCCAGGTTGCGCAGACATTCGACCACGGGGATGTCCACGTCGGCGCGAAAGAACAGGTGATGGTTGGGATGTTCGCTGCCGCGTTGACTGCGCACCTCGAAGCCCGACGAGTCGGTGCCGAGTAGCTTGATCCGCTTCTCGAGCGCCAGCCACTCGGCTGCATCCTCGGCAAGATACGGCCGCTGGTGCGAGGCCGACGTGCGATACTGCCCATCGCGGCCTTCCCACAGGATGACGATGTCGCGCTCGCGCACATCGCCTGCCGCTCGGATGTCGGCCAGCGTAATCGGCTCGTTCACCTGCTTGTGCCGGAAGTCCAGCCGGATGGCCGGGCCGAGGAACGTGTCGAGCGGGTAGTTGGCGGTATCGCGCCCATCGGCGTAGAAGTGACGCGCCACCTCGATATGTGTGCCACTGTGTGACCACATGTATATGTCGTGCATGATGTCGCCGGTCGGCGTCGTGCGCGGCGTCCCGCGCTGTTTGATCTCGACGGTGTATTGTTCCTCCCCAGGGATCAGGGTGTGCGTGAGGTCAATCAGTTTGTATGTGATATTTCCGTTTACCATCTCATTTTTCCTTCGCCTTTTGTCTTCGGTAGTTCTGCGCGACTTGCCTATCTCCAATCTCCCATTACTGGCGCGCCTCAATCCGCGCGCCGGGCACGGCGATATCTGGCATATACACCGCGTGTGCGCCGGCATTGCGCAATGCAACTGCTACGGCTTCGCGCGCCTCATCGGTGACCAGCGCAGTCATGATGCCACCGCCGCCGCTGCCGCTTAGCTTCGCACCTAGTGCACCGGCGCCGATGGCTGCGTCAATCAGGCGCTCTAGCTCCGGGCAGCTCACGCCGATCTTATCCAACACAAGCTGATTCATGTTCATCAACCTACCCAACAATCTCCAATCGCCGATCTCCAACTTCTCTTGCGCTATGTCGCTCAAGGCTCCGATCATCTCAAAGTAGCGCATGCGTGCTACATCTACTGCGAGCCACGCGCGCACGTGTGCGTTCACTTCGCTGGTCTGTGCGCGCACGCCGGTGTCGCCGATCACGAGTTGGAGGCCCGGCGCAACTGGGATGCGCTCGCCCCATGCCTCGCGGGTGTAGCGAACGACGCCGCCGAGCAGCGATGTCTGTGTGTCCAGCGCCGAGGCGACGCCGCCGTGTGCGATCACATCGCCAGCATACGCCCACTCTCCGATCGTCCGGCGCTGTGCGGAGCTGTTCATGTCGAAGTCGGAAGCGAAAGCTGCGAGCGCCATCGCCAATGCTGTGTTGGCCGCGCCACCTGATCCCAGCCCGCCGGACTTCGGGATTGCGCTCTGGAAGGTGATGTCCAACCCGTCTTTGATCGTCGGGATGTTGCGCAGCGCGTGCGCGATGATGTATTTCGCCGGTGCGAAGTAATCTCGCGCAGCCAGTTCGCGGATCGCCTCGTAATGTGCCGCTTCGCGCCAGCGATCCACCTGCTCACCCAAGCTGATTACTTCGTCACGTGTGAAGGTCCGCGCATGGCCGGCAGTCTGCAGGTGGTATGGGTAACCGCCGCGCCGCACGGTGCAGCGCATGTGCAAGCCAACGCCGACAGCGATCGCGGCCTGCCCACGATTGACGGCGTGTTCGCCGAACAAGATCGCCTTTGCTGGCGCGGTGGTCGTGACCTCGTCCATGTAGTTCAGAGGCGCGGCGATGCCCTGCTAGTCAGAGAAGTAGCGTGATCGCAAATACGCTATGCTTACAGCGGCCCATTGCTCCTCTAGTGCAATTGTCTCTTCGATCGTTGCCTGCTGTGGCACCCACTGTTCGAGGATCGCGTTGAAGTCGTGGCCGGCCAACTTCCTCAGCTTCGGCAGCAGCCAGTCGAGATCGCACATGCCCTGGCCGAACGGCGCGCCGTGAATGATGAATCCGTGATGGCTCGGTAGGCGTTTGATCACATATTCTTTGATATGCAGGTTCACTGTATAAGGACCAAGCACTTCGGCGACGTGCGTCATTGGCTCTTCGCAGCCGAGCGAATTCGCTACGTCCAAGCAGATGCCGATCGGCGCGCCGCGCATCACGTGCATCAGGTTGGCGAGCGTCTTGGCGCGAAACCGGTCGTGGTTCTCGATGGCCAGCGTCACGCCGCAGCGCTCGAACTCCGGCAGTGCGGCCTTCAGCGAGGTGATGATCTCTTTGAAGTCCGGTTGGTGATCGGGCGTATCAATCACACAGCGAAGGATTGGCGAACCGATGCGTTGCGCGATGCGGGCATACTGTTGCAGATGATTGTGACCGATGCCGCGCGTGCCGGCCTCCAGCGCGATGTCCAGCCGTCCGGCCTCTGCTGTCAATGCATCCAGATCGATTTCATGTAGCAGTATGTTGTTGGCGATCTGCACCACGCGCACACCAAAATCTGCAGCGCGCTGTAGCAACGTGCGCCAATCGAGCGGATTGGGCGGAGGAAAGCCGGTGATACCCACGCCCCATCCATAGGTATACGAGCCGATACCAAGTTTCACGTCTCCCTCACTGTGTGCGCGATCTCGGCGACGCTGTGCCTTACACTCTCGATGCTCAGCACTTTCGCCTTCCAGTCTGGTTGCAGCATGGCGTGTTTCGCCTGGGCGATGGCGTAATTCGCGCCGTCGCTGAGTGGGAAGCCGCTCACGCCGAAGATGCTGGCGAAGATGGTGCGCACATGGCCGCTCAAGAATTCGTAGGCTGCTCCGGCCGGCACACCCATCGTGACGACAGCGTCGTAGGCTTCCTTCATTACGGCGATGCACGTGCCGGCGGTCGTCTCGACGAGGGCTGGCTCCAACAGCGCCATTTGCTCGGTGGTGACGCGATAGGCGTTCATCACCGGTGCGTAGATAGCGCGCGCAATGTGTTCACCGGTCGCATAGGCTTCTTCGCGTCCGTGGTGCAGTGCGCACACGATGTGTTGTTTGGCCTTTACGCCACCGAACCAATCCATGCGCGCCGCTTCTTCTACTTCGTCGTTGAACAGCGGCGGATGGCATGGATGCGCGATGAAATGGTCGAGGTCATCGCGGATGGCCAGTGCGCCGGCATAGGCCGCGGCCGGATCGAGGGTGAGGACCAGCGCACCAGGCGCCAGCAAAGGGACGATGTCGTGTGTGATTTCGCCGAGCAGCGCATCTGGCACGGCGAGGATGACTGCTTCCGCGTGTGCAAGCGCCTCGGCTTGCAGCGTCGGCGATAGGCCGCGCTGTGCCAGCCGTTCAATCCCGGCCGGGCTTACCTCGACGTAGCGCACGTCGAAGTCGTCACATTTCAACAGGTTGTCGGCAATGCGGCAGCCCATTTTGCCGCCTGCGCCCATCAATGTCAGTTTCATGTGCGAATTTGACTCGTGGCTAGGAATACCAGACATGGAGACATGACCTTGTCACCATTTGCTTCCGGCGAAGAACCCGCCATCTACATAGATCGTCTGGCCGGTGAGGTAGCTGGAGGCGCGCGAAGCCAGCAACAGCGCCACGCCGGCCATCTCTTCGGGCAAGCCGGGCCGTCGCATGGGGATGCGGTCCAGCAACCACTTGCTGCGGCGCTCGTGGCCCCACAAGCCCTCGCGCGTGAGTTCGGTCATCAGAAAACCCGGCGCCAGACAGTTGACTTGGATGTTGTACTCGGCCCATTCCACCGCCATCGAGCGGGTGAGCGCGTCCAGGCCGGCCTTGGCGATACCGTACACCGATACATTGGCCAGACCGGTGCGGATGGTTGCCGAGCCGATGTGGATAATCTTGCCGCCGCCCTGCGCGATCATGAATGGCGCGATCGCTTGGCTGAGGAAGAACGCCCCGCGCACATGCACGGCCATGATCTCTTCGTATTCGGCCTCGGTGAATTCCAGGATCGGCTTGCGATAGTTGATGCCCGCGCAGTTCACCAAGATGTCCACTCGTCCGAACGCTGTGACCACATCGTGCGCCAGCTTGCGCGCCGCTGTCACTTCGCTCACGTCGGCGGGGAAGACCTCGACGCGCACAGGCAATCCCGCGAACACCGCGCGCCGCGCTTCGAGCTTGTCGGCGTGCTTGCCGTTCAGCGCGATGTGCGCGCCGGCCTGTGCATATGCTGTAGCGATGGCCATGCCGATGTCGCCGCTGCCGCCGGTGATCAGAGCCACTTTGTCCTTCAGCGAAAAGAGTTCGTCGTTCGTCATGATCCTTCACGTTTCACGTTTACGTTTTGTGTTGGTGTAGCCAATCGTAAAGCGCGAAGCGTGAAACGTAAACCGTAAGACGTAAGACGCAGGACGCAAGACGCAACGAGTTGCTCATTTCACTGCTCCCAGCGTCAGGCCGGTCGCCAGGTAGCGCTGCATGAGCAATGTGGCGATCACAACCGGTAGCGTAGCGATGAGCGACACGGTCGCCGCCTCGCCCCAGAAAGCCGCCTCCGGCCCAAAGTAGGATGTGAGTTTGACCGGATAGGTAATCACGTTCGTGCGCGAGAGCACTAGCGCGAACAGGAATTCGTTCCAGTTGAAGATGAAGGTGAAGATGCCAGTGGCGATCAGTCCCGGAGACGCCAGCGGCAACGTGATCGAGACAATCGTGCGCAAGCGCGATGCCCCGTCTACCTGCGCGCTTTCTTCGACTTCGACCGGCACTTCGCGGATATACGAGCGCATCATCCAAACAACGAACGGTAGGCTGAACGTGGCATAGAGGATGATCAGCCCGTGGAAAGTGTCCACCCAGCGCAAAGCACGGAAGAGCAGAAAGACCGGAAACACCACCGACACCGGCGGCAGAAAGCGCTGGGAGAGGATCCAGAATGCGAAATTGTTGCCGCCGGTGTTGAAGCGCGCCAGGCTGTATGCTGCTAGCGTGCCGACGATGAGGGCGATCGCGGTCGCGCCGGTAGTCACAATTAAGCTGTTGCCAATCGCGGTGAGCCCACCGGTGCGAATCACCTTATCCAGGTTTTGCACGATGTTCGGGTTGGCTGGGATCCAAACCGGTGGATTGCGGAAGTACTCGCTGGAGCTTTTGAAGGCGATCGTGGCGATCCAGAACGCCGGGAAGCTGAAGAAGATCAGCGCTGCGGCGAGCAGCGCATAGCGCCAGGCATAGTTGCGCACTATGAGCTGGCGGCGATGTGCTGCGGCCGGCGTGAGTGGTTTGACGGCGCTTGTCGTCATGCTATGCGCTCCTGATTTGCCGACATGCGCCGCCATAGCATGGTGATGGCGACCGATACGATAACGATGAGGATCAATGTCAGCGCAGCCATGTAGCTGATGCGGAAGTTGCGAAAGCCTACCGAGTAGGCGTAGAGCGAGACCGTCTCGGTCATCGTTCCCGGACCGCCGTTCGTCAGTGCGAAGACGATGTCGAACACCTTGAAGGCGTCCAGTGCCCGGAAGAGAATCGCCACTGCCATCACCGGCCATACCAGCGGCAGCGTGACGAAGCGCAGCGTTTGCCAGTTCGATGCGCCGTCCATCTCCGCTGCTTCACGATACTCTGGGTTGATCGCCGCTAGCCCGGCCAGCAGTGCCAAGAACATGAACGGCGTCCACTGCCAGATCTCGGTCATGAAGATCGCCGGCCATACCGTGATTGGGTTAGCTAGCCAGACGATTTCGACCGGCCGGTCGGCGATCCAGCCCAGCACCTGGTTGATCGGGCCGTACTGCGTATCCCACAGCATCCGCCAGGTGTAGCCGACGATCAGCGGCGCGATCACGACCGGAAGGATCAAGAGAGGCGTGATGAAGCGCTTGCCCGGCAAATGCCCCACCAGCGTCTGCGCCAGGATGAAGCCCAGCAACAATTCGGCAGTCACGCACACGACCATGATCAACGCGGTGTTGCCCAGCGCGTTCCAAAAGCGCGCGTCGCGCAGCACGTCGAGATAGTTCTTAGGGCCGACGAACGTACCGACCGGAGTGCGAACGTCAATGTTCTGGAAGCTGACGACGACCGAATAGAGCAGCGGGAATAGCGCGATGCACAAGATCATGATCGTCGCTGGCGCGACGAGCGCGTATTTGCCGCTGAGTCGTCTGTGCCAGGTGCAGGGCTGGAGGGTCATGGTCGGTTACAGGTTACGGGTTACAGGTTGCAGGTTGCGCGTTACAGGATCACCTGCAACCTGTAACGGTGACTTACGGATATGCGTTTGTGCCCAGTTGCTTTTGCCAGTCTTCGTAAGCCGCTTTCTGGCTTCCTGCGCCGATGCGCTCGGTGATGGCGTTCCACTCCTCGGCGGCTTTGTCCAGCGCTGCCTTCGGGTCGCTGCCGGCGTAAGCTGCAGTGATGGCGCGGTCCAGCGCTTCCTCGTATTCACGTGCGCCAGGGATGCCCAAATCAGCCAGGCCGTTGGCGGCGCCTTCCTGGAGCACCTTCAGATACTCTGAGGCGTTCGGCCATAGCTTGGCATACTCTGGATCGTTGAAATGGCTCATGCGATAGGGGTCGCGCAGCGCGAACGGGATCTTCACGCGCTGTCCGCTGATCTCCGGGCTGGTCAGCCACTGGATGAACGCGTAGGCGGCTTCTTTGTTCTTGCTGTTCGATGAAATGCCGAGCATGAAGCCGACTGCCAATTCAGAATGACCGCCCGGCGACACGGCGTAGCCCACCTTGCCTGCGACGTTGGTCTTGGGTACCCATTCCAATTGTTTGCTCTCTAAGCCGTATCCCTCACTCCAGCGGCCGATCGGCGGCCAAGTGATGATCATGCCCAGTTTGCCGTCCATCCAGGCTTGCAGCACCTCGACGAAGCCCCACTTCTCGATGCCCGGCGGCATGTGCTTGTTGGCGTTCACCATGTCGGTCAGCGTCTTCACGCCGATGTCGCTGTTGATGGCCGCCTTCATGTCGGCGTCGAAGAAGCGACCGCCGTTGCTGCGGAACTGCTCGTAGAACCACAGATAGGTGTTGCCGGCGGTGCGTTGGATGGCGCATCCGTATTCGTTATTGGCCTTGCTGCGCTCGGTGAAGAAGCTGCACACTTCGTCCCACGCCTGCCAGGTCTTCGGTGGAGCAAGCTCACGGTTGTACTTGGCCTTGAAGTCCGCCTTGTTCTTGTCGTCCTCGAACCAGTCGCGGCGGTAGTACATGACGAAGACGTCGCCATCGTCCCACAAGCCGTAGGTTTTGCCTTTCCACTGCTGATACTTGGCGTAGGTGGAGTGCAAGTCGCTCAGGTCGTTCTTGTCCATATACTGCTCGATGTAGGCGTCGAGCGGTTCGAGCACGCCGCCGTCGGCCAGATCCGCTAGCCAGGTGGGTGCGAAGTTGAGCACATCGTAGGCGCCGCCGCCGGCTTGGTGATCGGCTACTGCTTTAGAGAACAGCTCAGTGAATGGTGTCTCGATCACGTTGACCTTCACGCCGGTCAGCCGTTCGAACTCCGGCGCGCTGAACAACAGCGGGTCCTGAGACTGCAACCCGGCCTCCCAAGTCACATTGAGCGTCACGCCGGCGTACTTCTTGGCTAGCTCGATGGCTCGCGCTGCAGAGCCTCCCGTTTTGGGCGGCATGGCGGTCATCACGGCTGCAGCAGCCACTTGTTCGGCCTGGCCTTCGATTTTGCCGACCGGATCTGCCGGGCGAGTTGCCTCGGCAGCCGGTGGCGGGGCAGCGGGCGGCGCGGCGCATGCTGTCGCAACGATCGCGCTAGCGATCGAAATGGCGAACATATGCTTCAGGGCGTTCATGTTCATATCGCTTTCTCCTCTTCTTTCTGTAGACGGAATACGAGACGCAGACATCACTGCTCACGCAGGCGACGAGTTCAACGACCTGCATGAGGTTTGTGTTGCCCGCCTTGCGCAAATGAACGTTTGTGATTGCCCGGCAACTGAACCTGCGAGGAAGGTTCTCGGGCCGAGCATACTTTCATCGAGTCATGTCGCAGATCGTTTGCAGTGCATCACCTCCTCAGAGAACCAGAAGTCAGACGTCAGATAACCGATCGCCATTCTCCGTTCTCAACTCTCAACCCTCAATTCTCAACTCTCAATTCTCAATTCTCAATTCTCAATTCTCAATTCTCAATTCCAAACGTCTCCTCCAACGACTTGATCAACCACACCATTGTGTCGTTGTAGGGTGTGGGAATGCCGAAGCGCCGGCCGGCTTCGACGATCGCGCCGTTGATCACATCAATCTCGGTGCGACGCTTGTGCTCGATGTCGGTCGGCATTGAACCCTTGAGGGTCGGCGCGATGCGCTCCAGCAAGCCCGTGATCGCATACCATCGCTCGTCGTAATCCATCGGAATGCCCTGAGCGTGGGCCACTGTGACCGTCTCCCTGAGCAGCGCGGCCATCAAGTCTTTCATGCCTTGATGTTCGATCAGCTTGCACGCCTCCCAGGCGAAGATCGCTGCCGTGGGCAATGTGCAGGCGTTCAGCGCCAGCTTCGACCAGATCTCTTTCATCACACTGTCCGATTCGGTCACCTCGAAGCCTGCCGTGCTGAGCGCCTTGGCGAAGGTATGCACGCGTGCGCTTGCGCCGGCGGGCAGCTCGCCGACATACGTCATGCCGGCACCGCCTTGCAGCACATGGCCGAGGCCTCGGAGTGCGCCGCTGTTGTAGGTCACACCGCAGAAGACTTTGTCGTCGCCGGCGATGGCTTGAATCCTGGACGCGTTCCCCCAGCCGTTCTGCAGCGACACCACGGCTGTGTTCGGCCCAATCATCGGTAGCGCTGCCCTCACAGCGTCCTCGGTGTGGTAGCACTTGGTGAACACCAGCACGTAGTCCTGCTCGCCGGTGCTCGCCGGGTCGGTTGTCGCGCGCGGCCTGGTGAGGATTCGGTCGCCCGACTTGTCTTCGATGATCAAGCCTTGCGCATTGATGTGAGCGACTGCAGCCGCGTTCACATCCACCAGCGTCACGTCATAGCCGGCGTGGGCCAACCGTCCACCGAACACAGCGCCCATCGCGCCAGCGCCGCCCAATACTGTAATTTTCATGTCGCTTCCTCGCTCACAACAACGCTTTTCATCACGAAGTGATGAAGACGCAGGGGAGTTTGGGAATAGCGCGTTCATGTCTTCGTGGTTTAACCGTTAGCCGCGCTGTGATATCGCTGCGTCGTCTCGATATACTCCCTGATCCCTTCGCGGATGTCGCTGAACTTCACCCTGTAGTTCAGTTGCTCCTCCGCCGGCTTCATGTCGTGCACGCCACGATATTTGATGCCCAGCTTATCTTGCTCTGACAACCCGCTATCTATCTCGATCTGTGCTTCGGGAATGAACTCTCGGATGATCTCTGCTACCTGGCCGGCAGTAGCCAGCTTTTGGCCGGTTGCGGCGTAGAACACGCGGTGTTTGAGCCGGTCAGCCGGCGCGTTGAGTGCTGCCGCAGCGATGCCGGCGATATCGTGCACGTGCGTGTAGTCACGCGGGAACTCGCGGCCGCTGGTGAAATGCACCGGCTCGCCGCGCACAGCCGCGTCTACCATCGTGTTGATGAAGATGGTCGGGTTGGTGGTGTAGAAGCCATACGCCGCCGAAGGCCGGATGATGACGAAATCCAGCCCGTAGCTGCCGTGATACGTCCAGCAAAACGCCTCGCCGGCTACTTTGGCTGCGCCATATGCACCACTGCCCGGTCCCTGATCTGCCATCAGCACCGGATGGTTCGCATCTATCGGCTGATATTGGATCGCCGGCAATACGCCGATTGAGCTGAAGAACACCAGCCGCTCGATGTCAGAAAGCCGGCATGCCTCGAGCACGTTGATCGTGCCCACGACCATCACGTCGAACGCCATCTTCGGGTTGCGGTTCAGGCTCAGCAAGTCAATCGGCGCGGCGAGATGCGCAATCTTGTTCGGCTTGTGCTTTTTGATCACCGCCATCAACTGCGGCCAGCTTTCGATGCCACCCGGTTCGAAGGCGACGCTGCCCTTGTAGGGGGTAATCAGCCAGTCGAGCTGTGGACCCCAAGGGCGCATGTCATAGTTGATTACGCGGTCGCCGCGCTCGACGACTTGCTTGGTCAGGTGCGTTCCGATAAAACCGGATCCGCCGATGATCAAAACTGTGTCTGCCATGGCTCGATGCAAACCTCATGCGAGTCGTATGTCGTATCGCGTATTTCGTCGGTGTGCGCATTGACACAAGACGTAAGGCGCGAAACGCAAAACATGAAATGTGGATGCGATATCGTTGTTGCTCATGCGTCAATCCTTGCGATGGCACAGGGGGGCAGTGTGATCGTCCGATCGCCAAATGGCGTACCTGTGTCGGCGCGCCAGGCTTCCGGTCGTTGCATGGCGCGATTTGCTGATGCCTCATCAAGCAGCTTGATTCGCGAATTCGACGGCAGGCCGTGCAGCGTCACTGTCTGCGGCCTGTCGGTCAGGTTGGCCAGCAAGATGCGCAGGCGCTTCCCCCTGCATAACACCAAACCCTCTACAGCCAGAGGGTCGCTCGACCGAGATGCAACGACCCGGCCGCCGAACTCGGCCACATCGGCAAAGATGTGATACGTTGGAAAGACGATGCGCCCATTCATCACGCCGCGCTTGCCGGTCGTCTCGTAGATCGTGATGCTGCTCGCACCGCCGGCCTGTGCAATGTGCTTCAAGCTGGCGACCGTCCAGCCTGCGCCGAACAGCGACATCTGCCGAGGATCGAACTCGCCGCGTCGGTCGTCCGGTTCCGGCCCGGGGTCGCCCAGCGTCCAGCGCGGCTTGAGCGTGATCGGTGTGATGGCGAGTGGGGCGCCTTTGGCGAAGGCCTTGTAGGTGCGAATCGTCTCCCCTTGTGCTTCGGGTGATTCGGCAAGCGAAGCGTGGTCGAACGCGTGCACCTGCGGGTTGAACGAGTAACACAAGCCGTCCACCAGATCCCGCATCGCACGGCTTGGGCGGTTGCAATTCAGCTCGGTGAAGAACTTGTTGGTGCCGCTGTAGATGACGGCGCGTTTACCCAAGCAGCGCCGCGCGAGCGCCAGCCAGCGTTCGCCGGTGCGGTTCTCGCTGCGATGGAAGACGAGATAACGGGCGATAGGCGCAGACGTGCTGTGGCGTGCCTCTTCAAAAGCTGTCAATTCTCCTTCCGCGTCGTCCGATACGAACAGACCGATCTCCAACGCTGCGCCGAGTGCCTTGGCCTGCTTCGCCGCACGCTTCAGCCTGGCCAGCCAGTCCTGCGCCCACATCGGTAGGTCCACACGTAGATGTGCCAGTTTCAACGCACGTAACCGCTCGATCTGCCTCGCCGTGAGCGTCTTGCCATCGGCGGAGACGCACATGCCTACCTTTGGAATTGAGAATTGAGAATTGAGAATTGAGAAAGTAGTCCCCCCGCACGGTCGTATCTTGATTCTTGACTCTTGGTTCTTGCTTCTATCAACTTCCAACGTCAGCGTGATCTTCTGCCGCAACCGCTCGCCGGCTTTCACTTCGATGGGGAAGGGCAGTCGCAGCGGCGTGCAGTAGGTCTTGTACGAGCCATCGGTCCAGTTGCGCTGGTCTTCCATCTCGAAGACCTCTCCTTCAAACGTGATGCGCAGCCACGCGCCTGGTGCGATCTCGTGGCTCAGCGCGCGCATCTCGTCGAACGGTGAGACCGGCTTGATGACGCCGTCAATCACCATCTGCGGCGCAATACGACGGGGAAAGGTGGCCTCGGCGATCGTCCCGTCCACCTTCTCGATGCGCGCCCGCGCGCCGGCCAGACGCGTCGGATGCAGTACGCACAGGCCCAGCCTGTTGCGCCGGAAAGTGCAGCGCGCGACGCCGTCGAAGGTGAACGCGATCGTCCCGTTCGTGTCGCCGGTTAGATGCCCTTCCCAGACGAAGTCAATGTCGTTCAGCCGGTTCTCGCATATGTAGCGCGCCTCGAACACCTCTTCGCCCGTGTCCACATGGACGTCGCTGAGGACATTCGGCGCTGTGCCCCAGGCGCGGTCGCGTGTGGCGACATAGATGCGCCGCACGACCTCGCGCTCACCGTAGCGGACGTAGCGCAGGTCGCCGTTCTCATAGATCATCGTCAATGGCCCGGCGCGCAGCGGAATACGCTCCGGCACGGGTCGTTCGCTGCCAAACAGGATTCGGCTATCCATAGCTTCGTTTGTCTGTGATTCGGCGCTATTCCTGTGCGCGTCCCGGCTATACCAGTTGAATAACGCGGTTGTCTGCTGCAGCGTCGTAAGCTGTAAACACCAGCCGGACCGTGTTCAAGTTGTCCTCGCCGGTCGTCTCTGCTGCGCCTTCGCCGCGCAGCGCGCGCCGTAAGTTGGCATTGCACGGCACGATGCTGCTGTGCACAATGTCGTACGCCGGATCGGCCCAGGCATAGTGCGGTGGCGGCACGCGGCGTGCGAGTGTGCCATCTGCCGTCGTCACCCGCAGCCAGAAATCCGGCCCGACTTCGATCGAGCCGCGTTCACCTTCGATGAAGAAATAGGTCTCCGGGAAGCGGTCGTGCTCCAGGTAGTTCTCGGCGTAGGCCATGTTCACGGCGACGATAGTGTTTGCCTCGCCCATCGCCATGATCATCGTTGCCACGTCCTCGCCTTTGATGTCCGGGTGAACCCGGCGCGTCTGGCAGTACATGCTGCGCGCCTCGCCGAATAGGAAGCGTGCCACGTCGAGTGTGTGGCTGCCCAGGTCGGTGATGATGAACTGTTCCAGCTCGGCCAGGAACGGCTGGTTCTTGAACACTGGGAAGCCGGAGATCATGTCGATGCGTGCCCGGAACGGTCGGCCGATGCGCCCTTCGTCCAGCGCGGCCTTTAGCGCGCGGATCGGCGTTTGCCAGCGCCAGTTCTCGTGGATGAAAAGCGGCACACCGGCCTCGCGACACGCTCGCACCATCTCTTCCGCAACGGTGAGGGAAGAGGCCATCGGCTTCTGGCAGATCACCGGGATACGGCGCTGTGTTGCCAGCAGGGTGAACTTGGCGTGCGTGTCTACGTCGGTGATGATGTCAACGAAGTCGAGCCGCTCGGCGTCCAGTAGTGCCTCGGCGTCGTCGTAGACGCGCGGCACGCCGAAGCGTTGCGCCAGCTTCTCGGCCTTTGACCGGGTGCGGTTGTAGATGGCGACACATTCCACACCGCCAACCTCATACCAGCCGGCCAGTTGGAACTGCGCCCAGAACCCGGCGCCGAAGACGGCGAATTTCAGGTGGGACATGATGTCATCGGGGTGTGCGCGCGGCCTTCACTCGTAACGACTTTGCAGCGCGACGCGATTTTGACTTCTCGTCTTGCATCGCCAGTGCCTTGCGCAGCGTGTCCTCCGCCTCGATCAGGTGGTCGCGCATCGCTTCGCGCGCACCTTCAACGTCACCGGCCTGCACCTGGTCGAAGATAGCCTTGTGATAGCGGTACGAACGCGCCGGCGCGCCCAGCGTGCGGAAGGCGAGCTGACGCACTTCGATCATCAGCTCGTTGACCGATTCGAGCAGTAGTGGGAAGAGCCGGTTGTGCGTAGCTTGGGCGAGCGCCTGGTGGAACGCCAAATCCCATTTCACATAGCGGTCACGGTTGTCGCCGACCTTTAGCGTTTCTTCGAGGATGTGTGCCATCTCCTGCAGGTCTTCCGACGTGCGACGTTGGGCAGCGAAGCCGGCGATGGCGACTTCCAGCACGCGCCGCACTTCGATCAGGTTCTCGTAGTCCAGCGTGCGCGCGTCGCCGCGCAGAAAGAGCGCCATCATCTCGCTCATCGTCTCGGCAGTGGGCAGGCGCACGATCGTGCCGCTGCGACCGGGCGTCACCTCCAGGAGACCTTTGGCCACCAGCCCGCGCACTGCCTCACGCACCACCGTCCGACTGACGCCGAACTGTTCGGCCAGGTCGCGCTCGGCGGGCAAGCGGTCGTTGGGCTTAAGCTGCCGTTCCGTGATCAAGTCCTGAATTTGCCGTCTGACGAGTTCAGATAGTGTCGCTTCGCGTTCGATTTTCTGAAACATGGTATACCATATGATAATACGTTCTAAGTTGTAAACTTTTTGTGTAGCTTGTCAAGCAGGGAAGGACGGTGCTCTGTCGCGGAGGCTTCTATCCTTGTGAGTGCTACTTAGGTGACCTATGTCGAATCCACAATCCCTTCAACTCATCATCTGCACGTTCGACGGTGCGGAGAAAGCCGAGGTTGTACGTGAGGCAATCGAGGCGCTCGATGCACGGCTCGACGCGATCAAGCTCGGCAACATCGCCGTGGTCAAGAAGGACGAAGACGGCCGAATCGTCTTTCACGAGACCGCCGAGCGGCGTGTAGAGGCAGTCAGCACGGCGGCGGGCGTCGCTGTCAAGGGCGTGACGTGGCTGCTTTACAACATTGCCGGCATGCTGGGGCCGGTAGCCGGGCCGCTGGCGGGGCAAGAGACCAAGGCCATGGTCGAGTCCATTGCGCCCGACGTCGGCTTCCCCAACGACGCGCTGCGTGGCATCGGGGAACGCATGGATGCTGGCCAATCCGCGCTGATCACCCTGGTCAGGCCCGAGGAGTACCCGATCGTTGCGGCTGAATTAGAAAAGCTGGGCGGTCAGCTCGTCGGCCATTTGCTGCCCGAGGCGGTCATCGCTCGGTTGGGAGGCGAGCCGCCGGCGTAAACGGAAAGAGCGGGCACGCATCACACTGCGGCCCGCTCTTCTTCCTTCTTCGCGTCCGTTTATCGCAGCGCCGCCTTCACAGTATCCTCATAAGCCTGAAGCGTCTCATCCACATCTGCTTCCGAGAGCGCGTAGCACAGGAACCATGGTTCGCCGTAGTCCGGGTCGGGCATGATCCCACGCTCATACAGGCCTTCGAAGATTGCCTCCATCAGCGCTTCATCGGCAAACCGTTCTGCAGAGCGGTAGTCGTATGGTTTGCCAGTGGTATCGCCATCGCCGATGATCACGCCGAACATCGCCGGCACACCCATCACCGAATGGGGGATACCGAAGCGGTCGAGAATCTCGTGGATGCCGGTCATCAGTCGCAGCCCACGCGCGTTGATGGTCTCGAACACCGGCTCTTCCTCCATCACGCGCAGCACGGCGTCGCAAGCTGCAGCCGAGACCACGTTGCCGCAATATGTGCCGCCGTGGCCCACTGCGCCCGGCTCGATGGTCATCATGAATTCTTCCTTGCCGGCGATGGCGCCGACCGGGAAGCCATTGCCCATCGCCTTGGCATAGGTGACGAGGTCGGCGCGCACGCCGAAGAATTGCTGTGCGCCGCCGGGTGCGATGCGGAAACCCGTCTTCACCTCGTCCATAATCATCACGATTCCGTAGTCATCACACAATTTTCGAATGAATTCCAGCCAACCCTTGGCAGGCATGATCCCGGCCATGTTGCCCATCATCGGCTCGACCAAGATGGCCGCGATGTCGTGGCCATGATCGCGCACTGTGCGCTCTAACATCGCGAAGTCGTTGAAGGGCAGGGGAATCACCCACTTGCGCACATCGTTGGGGATGCCGCTGCTGGTCGGCACGGGGATTGGGCTGCGGCGCGAGCCCATCGCGCTGACCGGGCTGTTGGGCGTACTCCACATCACATTGTCGTGCGCGCCGTGGTAGCACCCCTCGAACTTGATGAATCGCTCGCGGTTGGTGTGCGCCCTGGCGATGCGCAGCGCGTGCATGGTGCTCTCGCTGCCGCTGTTGGTGAAACGCACCTTGTCTACGCCGGTCATACGGCAGATGCGCTCCGCTGCGCGCACTTCGTATACGTTCGTGAGGGCAAATGTGTTGCCATTCTGCATGGCTTCGAAGACCGCTTGTGTGACGGTGTCACAGGCGTGGCCGAGGATGACCGGCCCGAAGCCGAGGCGGTAGTCAATGTATCTCTTGCCGTCTACATCCCAGATGTATGCACCTTTGCCGCCCGCAATTACTGGGGTGTCCGTGTCGCTCCAATAGCGGAAGTTGGACGAGACGCCCCACGGCATGACGGCGCGCGCGCGTGCATACCACAGATCGCGTTGCGTGGCCGGTCGAATGCCGGCGGATTCAACGCGCGGAGCTTCGCCTGCTGGTGCCATAGCGACCGAGTCGGCCGCCATAGAGCCCGCGGCAGGCTTCACTAAAGATTCCATCGGTAAGTCGGTTGGGTATTTGTCTCTAAACATGGTTCTCCTTCACATCCGCGCTCCTTTCGCGGCAGCGCGGAAAAACTAACGTGCCATCCCGCCGCGCGAGATGGCACGTTACTCACACTCACACCAAGAGCCGATTCAGCTCGACTTAACGTTCATCACTCAAATCAAGCGTCCATTAGCATCAGCACCCAGCGCGGCGTTTCGCACGAGGCCAGCGTCCGCGGACAGGCTGAGGGTTTGGACGCGTCGTCAGCCCTCGCCCGACGCTGCGGCGCGGTCGGCTGCTTCTTTAGCGTCTTGCGCGGTATGCTCGACAGACGCGCGCGCCTCCTGAATAATGCGCTCGGCGCGCTCACGCGCTTCTTCGACGATGCGCTCGGCCCGGCGGCGGGCATCGGCAATGGTTGCCTCGGCGCGTTCGCGGGCGTCTTCGAGCGAGTCCTGGGCGCGGTCGCGGACTTCGTTGCTGGTGCGGCTGATTTGCTTGCGCGTCTCTTCGCCGCTTTGCGGCGCCATCAGCAGCGCTGTCGCAGCGCCGATCAATCCGCCGATCAGCACCCCTGCGAAGAAGGAACCCATTTCGGCGCCTGAATCGTTATTAGCCATAAGTCATCACCTCTTCTTGGTCGGTAGCGCTCGTGAACCGCTGCATTATCGGTGCCCCGCGCTGCCTTTTGCCTTCGTATTGACTGCCTGGGCCATCCTTTGCATTCTCGAGACGAAGCCGGCGGCTTTGATGGCCGGTTTAGCGACGCTGTCACTCATGAATAGCGTCGTCCCGTACACGGCTTTAGCAGCCTTCTGAGTTTCCGTCAGGATCGGCACCAGTTCGGCGCGCAGAAAGTGCATCAGTTCTTGCAAGCGGTAAAGCAGGATCACGAGCAGCACGCTGATCACTAAGCTCATGACGATCAGCACGATGGCAGTCAGAATGACCACGATGTCGCGGATGTTCGCCGTGAGCGCCGGATTTTGTAGCAAAAGATAGACTACCAGGATCAGCGCAGCAAGTATAAGCACGCCGATCGCTGCGCCGACAAAGGCGGCCTTGCGATTCGCTTGCTTGACTCCGGGATCGTCATAAGCCGGCGGCGGTAGCGTCACGGGAGAAGTCTGCGTTGCTGTCTTACCGTCCGACTCTGCTGGCGTCCCGAAGTTTTGCTCTCGCAGTCGCGAATTTTCACTCATGGGAACACCTGCACAAATCATTATAGCAAATGTGATGTTGGAAGCGTGTTACCGTACACACGAAGACCAACTCTGTGTATAATGTTGCTGCCCCCGGGGAATGGCGCAGATGGCAGCGCGCACGGTTTGGGACCGTGAGGTCCCGGGTTCAAATCCCGGTTCCCCGATCTTTTCTGAAATTAGGATCCCTCGAGTCCAAGTTTGCAAAATGTATCCGTTTCTCGAGTGAAGTGCGCGAGTCCGTATGCGCGACGCGATTGGTAGGTCATTGCATGTATCGTCTCTAAGAGCCTATCTGGGAATGCTCATTGGTTAGGCGAAGGCATTACCTCCGTTAACCCAGTGGAGTTCTCATGTGTTTCTGAGCGAGCCTCCGCATCTGACGTTTTATCAACCGTTCTCGATTTCTGAAATTGCCCACAGTGGTAAACCGAACCCGTATGGCTGATCAACACATGGCACACGACACCGGCGACAGCAGCAAGCCAGATCGCAACCTGGCCTTGGAATTGGTACGCGCGACCGAGGCAGCGGCGCTTGCAGCCAGCAAGTGGATGGGGCGCGGCGATAAAAACGCCGGCGACCAGGCCGCTGTCGAGGCAATGCGGCTGATTCTGAGCGAAGTGGACATGGATGGTGTTGTCGTCATTGGAGAGGGCGAAAAGGACGAGGCGCCAATGCTCTACAACGGTGAAAGACTGGGCAATGGCTTGGGATTGCAAGTGGACATCGCCGTAGATCCAATAGATGGTACACGCCTGCTCAGCGTCGGCGGTGCCGGCTCAATTTCGGTCGTTGGACTGGCCGAGCGCGGCAAAATGTTCAAGCCGTGCACGTTCTACATGGATAAGATCGTGGTTGGTCCGGAATGCGCCGGCGTCATAGATATCGAAGCGCCGCCGGCGGCGAACATCCGCGCCGTTGCGCGCGCCAAAGGGATGCCGATCAGCGCTGTCACGGTGTGCATATTGGATCGCCCGCGCCATCAAAAGCTCATCGAGAAAGTGCGCGCCGCCGGCGCGCGCATTAAACTCATCACCGATGGTGATATCTCCGGCGCGCTGCAGACCGCCATCCCCGACTCTGGTGTCGACGTCCTCATGGGCATCGGCGGCACACCAGAGGGCGTGATTACTGCTGCAGCGATGCGTTGCCTGGGCGGCGAAATTCAAGGCAAGCTGTGGCCGCGCGACGACGCCGAGCGCGAGAAGGCACAGTCGCAGTGCAATCTAGACGAGATACTAACCACGGAGAAATTGTGTGGGGGCGACAACGTCTTCTTCGCTGCTACGGGCATTACGACGGGCGAATTGCTGGAGGGTGTACACTATAGTGGTAACATCGCTCGCACGTTCTCCCTGGTGATGCGGTCGAAATCTGGTACAGTTCGCTACATCGAATCACGCCATCGTTTAGATAAGCTACGCACCTACAGTCAAGTCACCTACGTTGATTGATGCGTCATTGGCGCGCCCCGCTGCTTTAACTGCGTTCGAAGAACTCCGAGGAGAGATAGAGGATTGGGCTGGAGAGGCCAACCAGAAAAGGTTGCATTGGTATGAGGCGCGGTTGCGGCACTGGCAGAGCGTCGCAACCGCACGTGAGTAGTCATGAAGAGACAAACACAACCACAAGAAGAATCCACCCAGAGCCCCTCGCCCGAAGCGATGAATGGCAACGGCGCCGAGGTGTTGCCGGCGGTCGTCGAGGAAGCGGTGGCTGTAACGCCATCGCCGGCTCCGCCGCCGCAAGGCGGGCGCCAGCAACGGCGCAACATGTTCGACATGGCGCGTCTGGAACACGAGACGCTGAGCGAGCTGCGGGAGCGCGCCAAAGAACTGGGTATCTCCGGTTATAGCCGGTTGAAGAAGGATGATCTGATCATTCAACTCCTGCGCGCCCAGGCCGAGAAGAACGGCCTCGAACTGCGTGGTGGCGTCATTGACATCGTGGACGACAACATAGGTTTTCTACGGGCCGAGCACTACTTGCCAGGACCAGAGGACATCTATGTGTCGCCGTCGCAGATCAAGCGCTTTGGGTTGCGCACCGGCGACATGGTCGTCGGACAGGTGCGCCCGCCAAAGGAAAGCGAGAAATACTTCAGCTTGCTGCGCGTCGAAGCTGTCAATGGCCAGGATCCCGAGCAGGCTAAGAACCGCCCGCACTTCGAAAAGCTGACACCGATCTTCCCCAACGAGATCTACAACCTCGAGGCAAGCGGTAAACTCAGCATGCGCTTGCTCAATATCGTTGCACCCATCGGCAAAGGCCAGCGTGGCTTGATCGTTGCGCCACCTAAGGTGGGCAAGACCACACTGCTCAAAGACATCGCCAACGCCATCAGCAAGGGCTATCGTGATGTCCATCTGATGGTAGCCCTGATCGCTGAGCGGCCGGAAGAAGCGACCGACTTCGATCGCTCTGTGGACGCGGAGGTGATCTCATCCACATTCGACGAGCCGGTGCAAAGCCACGTGCGCGTGGCGGAGATGGTGCTCAATCGCGCCAAGCGCCTCGTCGAATGCGGCCGCGATGTGGTGATCCTGCTGGACTCGCTGACGCGCCTCAGCCGCGCCTATAACCTCACCGTTCCTTCCTCAGGCCGGACGCTCTCCGGCGGCGTGGATCCGGCGGCGCTCTATCCGCCCAAGGAATTCTTCGGTGCGGCGCGCAACATCGAAGAAGGCGGCAGCCTGACCATTATCGCCACCGTGCTGGTGGATACTGGCAGCCGCATGGACGACTTCATCTACGAGGAATTCAAAGGCACCGGCAATATGGAGATCCATCTCTCGCGCCGCCTGGCCGAGCGCCGTATCTTCCCTGCCTTCGATATCCTCGCCAGTGGCACGCGCCGCGAAGAATTGTTATTGGGCGAGAAGACTACCCAGCGTACCTACCTGATGCGCCGCATGCTCAGCCAGCTCATGGCACCTCAGCCGCAAGGCGCCGGCTACGACATCACCACGGCGATGGAAGCCTTCCTGCAGCGATTCTCCAAGACCAAGAACAACGAAGAGTTTCTGACCTCGTTGACAAAGGATTTGACGTAATCGCACAGCAGGCGATGGAAGATTTCGATCTCGACAAGCTCGATCTCGATAAGTCCGATCGCATCACCCGCAGGATTGCGCACGGCGTCTATCGCATCCTCCACAACCGCAAGGTCGTAGGCGAGGAGCTATGGGGCGTCTTTGGTCTGCTCAGCGGTGGTTATCGGTTGATGACCGAGATTGACTTGAAGTGGCCGGTCCCGAATCAGCAACGGGCGCAGCTCGACCTGGATTCCGCCTGGCTGACTCGTAAGTTGTGGGTGCAGTTGGACCTCGAGGGCAAGCGGCGTGTTGCGCATTACGTGCCGGGCGATGGCGAGTTGGAGATTGCCGTCTATGAAGAGCCGCTGCGTTACGGCGACCCCAACCGCGCGCCGCGCGAGCAGCCATTACAGCTCTCGGTGATGGCGAAGGCCAAACGCGTCTATGCTGCAAAGATGTCTTACGGGCCGCACACCTTCCTCGACTACGGCTCAACGCTGCTCAACTTTGCTCACCTGCGACGCTTGCCTCTGAAGCCGGGCGCGCAGGTGCAGATCGAGGCGGTTGTGGTAACTCAGCCTTTGCTCGAACCGTTGGCGCTATCGCAGACATACTGTTACGTGCGCGACGAGCAGATCACGTCTTTGGTGCAGCCGTTCATGATCACTCGGCGGTACACCATCGAGGAGCATATCGCTGGCGATGGCAAAAACGATGCGCCTTTTACGACCATTTGGGCCGACCAGTACGGCGTAGTCATTAAGCAAGATGTGCTGCTTGGCAAAGAGACGCATGGATGTGAGTTAGTAAGCTATCAGTGGGTGAGCCAGGAGACCTAGCTCACTCCGTCCGGCCCGGCCTGAATCGCGGCCAGTTCGATCGTCCTGCGTCCGTCGCGCTCTACCCACACGCCACATTCGCTGCCATCCGGGCTGCGGCCGAGTTCCAGCAATGTGCCATCCATCTTCAGCACCGGGTGATAGAAACGCGCGACGGTCTCGGCATGCCCTTCGATGTAGTGGCCGATCAGCGCGCGCCGGAAGCGATCCCGCGACCGGTTGGGCAGGCTGCCATGCACGATCTGACCGTTGAAGAAGAGCACGTCGCCGGCTTTCATGATGGCTGGGACAACCGGCGTCCCTGCCGGTAGGGGCACAGTGACTTCGGTGAAGCTCTGCGTCGTGTCGGCCGGGATGGTGCACAACACCGGCCAATGCTGGCTGCCCGGTACGAGCTGCAAGCACCCATTCTCTTCGTCGCAGTCGTCCAGCGCCATCCACGCGGCGATGCAGGTGCCCGGCTGGGCGCGCAGATAGTATTGATCCTGATGCAGTGCCTGACCGCGCGCGCCCGGCGGCTTGAAATACAGCATTGTCTGCACAGCATACGGTTCGCGGCCGGTCAGCGCTGTTAGATAGGCGTTGAGGCGCGGATCTATCATCCATTTCAGGCTGATCTCGTCCCAGCGGTGCATATGAATCATGCGCGGATATTTCTTCAAGGGGTCGGTGCTGGTGGTATCCACGCCAGCTAGGTCGCCTGGGTAGGCACCCTGTGCGCGCAGACGCATGTAATGTGCCTTGTAGAGGGCTACCTCCTCTGTGGAGAAGAGTTGGCGGACGATTAGATAGCCCTGTTCGTCATAGAAAGATCGCTGTTCCGGGGTCAACATATCTGAACCTCCAGCAGCCGTGCACTTTGCGCAAGGCTCGAACCTCTGCATGCGATCACCGGACGGCGCTCTGCACGCTGGCGGTGATCATACTGAGTAAGGGTGCCGGCAACAAACCGAAGATGAACACTGCGGCGACGCTGATAGCGGCCGCTAGCGACCGCGGTGCGTTGGCGGGAATCGGCTCACCCTCGGTTTGCGGCTCGCGCATGAACATCGTCATGACCAGCCGCAGGTAGAAATACGACGATATCACGCTGGTCAGCACGCCGATCACGGCCAGCCAGGTGAGCCCGGCTGCGACCGCTGCGCCGAACAGGAAGTATTTGCCGACGAAGCCGGCCGTCGGCGGGATGCCGATCAGCGAGAACATCGCAACGGCCATCACGATGCCCAGCACTGGCCGGCGACGGCCGAGGCCGGCATAGGCGTCGAAGGTCTGGTTCTCTTCTGTGCCGCTGCCCATAGCGGTCATCACGGCAAACGCCGCCAGCGTGGTGAACGCATAGGCGGCCAGATAGAACAGCACGCCGGCAGCGCCAGCCTCGCTTCCGGCTGCGACACCGGCCAGTGCATAGCCGGCATGGGCAATGCTGGAGTAGGCTAGCATGCGCTTGACGTTATTTTGCACCAGCGCGGCAACGTTGCCCACGATCATGGTCAGCGCCGTGATCAGGGCGACAATCGGTTGCCACTCCGGCAGCAACGGCTGGAAGCCGAACATGAATACGCGTAGCACGGCAGCGAAGCCGGCTGCCTTGGTGGCCGTGGCCATGAACGCGGTCACGGTCGTCGGCGCGCCCTCATAGACGTCGGGCGTCCACATGTGGAACGGCGCAGCGGCGACCTTAAAGCCCAACCCGACCAGGATGAGCGCGGCCCCTGCGAAGAGCAGCGCCGGATCGTACTCAGGGCGCGCGCCGGCGCCGGCCGCGCTCAGGATGGCCGACAATGCCGGCAGCGACGTCGTGCCGGCGGCGCCATATACCAACGCGATGCCATACACTAAAAAACCCGAAGCGAACGCGCCCATCAGAAAGTATTTCATCGCCGACTCCTCGCTCTCCAGGCGCGGCCGGGCGATGCCGCACAGGATGTAGAGCGGGATCGAGAGCAGCTCGACCGCCAAAAACACCATCAGCAGGTTCATGGCGTGGCCCATCAGCATCATGCCGCCGATGGAGAACAACATCAGCGCATAGAACTCGCTGCGCATGATGCCGCGCGCTTCGTTATAGCGCAGCGCCATCAGCACCGCCAGGACACCGATGACACCGAGCAGCGCGTCCAGGAAGAATGCGTAGCCGTCGGCCCGTACCATATCTTGAAACGCGTTGAACGGCGCGATGCCCATCAGGAGAAGCGCGGCTAGGCCGGCGATGCCCAATGTGCCGGCGGATAGCCAGGCCGTCACAGATTTCTGCGCGGCCGGCAGCGCCAGATCAATCAGCAGCAGCGCGATGCCGCCCACAGTAACGATGAGGAAGGGAAGGACTGCGATCAAGTCGTTAGCGGACATAGTGTGGTGTTGACAACACGTCGAATTGTAGCCTCTTTGTCAAAAAGGGCAGTGCTCGAGCATGTGAGATGCTCAAGATGGTCATACGTTCATCGCCGTCAACTGGAAGCGGGAGTGATCGGCAGCGATGAAGTCGTAGATCACGCCGTCGCTGTCGCACCAGAATTGCGCGACGTGGTTTGTTTGCCCATCGCGTTCGGTCGTGATCTCATAATGTTGCAGGGGTACTTCCCCGAAGCGTGTCACGTGGCTTGCGTCCGGCCAGCGGCGGTAGGTCTGTCGAACGGCAGTCGGTTTGAACGTCACTGCGTCAAGCAGGAAGGCGTCGCACGTCCGCGCCTCGCCTGGCTGCAGCCGGCTATGCCAGATGCCGACCATGATGCACAGCGGCGTCGTCCAGCCGATCTCGATGTCTTCTCGCCAGGCGACGCGCTTCTCGTGGATTTCGGCTTTGTGCCGCCAGCAGATCGTTGCCTGGTCGCGGTGCTCGCCTAGCACGCAGATGCGACTTTCACGCGTGCCGAACAGTCCATGAATCGTGAACTCGATCAATCGGAGTTGCGAGTCGAGCAAGATTGTCATCGAATCGCTGCGCGGCTCGTCGAACGGCGCAACGCGCACGGTCTCGTTGTCTATCTGGACTGCGCCGTCGGGCAGGTAGATGGCCTGCCATCGCTCATCCGCGATCACATCACCGGATGGTGCGAAAGCCTGGTAAATGCCTTTGCGTTTGGTGCTTAGCATAGGATGGCGGGTGCGAGATGGCGAACGCCGCCGTCGAGCAATGCACAATGAAAGCTACAATATGTGCGCGGCACATTACGCATTATAGATGGATGTGGGTATCGTCGTCGGCGTCGCCAGCCTGTTCGTGCTGATCCTGGTCAACGCTTTCTTCGTCTTTGCGGAATACAGCGTGGCGGTCTCGCGCAAGACGCGCGTCGCCGAGTGGGCGGATAAAGGTCACACGCAGGCGAAGCTGGTCCTGAGCGTGATGCAGGATCCAGACCGATTCTTCGCCGCGACGCAGGTGGGTGTAACGATTACATCGCTGGCCGTCGGCGCGTTGAGCGAGCCGGCGTTTAGCCGCCTGCTAGGCGGCTTTTTTGCCGCGTTGGGGGTAGCCGTTCCGTTCATGCGCGGTGCGGCGGCCTTTCTGGGTGCGGTCAGCGGCTTGCTGATCGCCTCATACTTCCAGATCGTGTTGGCCGAACTCGTGCCGCGTTCGATCACGCTGCGCGCGGCTGAGCGCGTTGCGCTCATCGTCGTCCCGCCGATGAATGCGCTGACGATGCTCTTTCGCCCCTTCGTCTGGCTGCTCAAGGGATCGTCGCGGGGGGTGTTGCGCGCGCTGGGCTTTCGGCCCGATACCGAGGCCGAACGGCTGCACACAATCGAGGAGCTGCGCATGCTCATCGAGGCCAGCGGACGTGGCGGCGCGATCGAGTCCGAGCAGGGTGAGATGCTCAGCAAGGTGTTCACGTTTGGTGACACCACCGTGCGTGAAGTGATGATCCCGCGCACCGAGATGATCTGCGTCAACGTCGAGGCATCGTTGCAAGAGGTCGGCCATCTTTTCTCCACCCATGCCTATAGCCGGCTGCCGGTGTACGAAGAATCGCTCGACCACATCGTCGGGGTCTTGCATATCAAAGACCTGTTGCGCGCGCTGCTGTCGTCCACGCGCATGCCTTCCATTCGCCAGCTCATGCGTGAGCCGTTCTTTGTGCCCGACACGCAGCGCGCCGATGAACTGTTGCAGCAGTTCCGCGCCCGGCGCGAATACATGGCCGTCGTCTTGGATGAATACGGCGGCACGGCCGGCCTGGTTACGCTCAGCGACCTGGTCGCGCGCATCATCGGCGAGATCGGGGATACCGTCGCGCCTGCGTTGCCGGATATTCAACACACCAGCGATGGCAGCGTGCTGATCAACGGCCTGATGACGATCGGCGACGTCAACGACGCTTTTGGGTTGAACCTGGAAGATCCCAACTACGACACGATCGGCGGCTTCGTGATGGGTCAGCTCGGCCGCATCCCTGTGGTAGGTGACTTCGTCGAGCTCAAGTCGCAGGGCGTGGTGCTCTCTGTGGAAGAGATGGACAAGCTGCGCGTGGCCCGGCTGCGCTTGCGCCGCATCGCCGATCAGGCGCGCTGACGATCCGGATGCCGGCACCGGTCGGCAAACGCCATGAGCCGGGCCGCAAACTGTGCTCGGCAAAGTTGACGAACGCGACTGCCCCAGCCGCATTTTGAAGACCGTGCCTGGTGTAGCATGCGATTTCCAATCGCCACGCGGCTTTGTCTGTGTTGCGTTCAACGCAACGCGATGGGCGCGTAGACCGACCGGCCTCGAAATTTAAGCCGGTAGATGGTATTGTTCGTGTAGTCCACTACGTAGAGCTCGCCGTTTACGTCCTCGCCGAACGATGACACGTTGTAGCCGGTGTCTCGGATGAACGCCGTGGCGAACGATGAACCAGACGATGACTTCCACGCGGCGAATAGCTTGCCGGAGCCAAAGTCGGCGTAGAAGTAGACGCCGTTCAGCCAGGGAAAGCGCTGACCGCGATACACGTAGCCGCCGGTGATCGAGCTGCCCAGGCTGCGACCATAGTCTGTGATTGGCACGGTAGGCGTAATGCCGCTGGGCGGACAGTCGAACGGCCCGGCGTTGCTCGATCCATCGCTGTAGGGGATGCTCCCTTCGTACTGACTCCAGCCGAAGTTCAGGTCAGCAGGCGAGTTGGCCGGCGCGAAGTTGACCTCTTCGCGCGCATTTTGCCCGACGTCGGCGATGTAGAGGTCGCCGGTTTGCCGGTCGAACGAATTGCGCCACGGGTTGCGCAACCCAATCGCCCACACCTCCGGCCGCTGTGTCGTTGTAAAGACATTGCCGGCGGGGATGGTGTAGGTCACTTGACCAACGACGTTTAGGCGCAGGATTTTGCCGCGCAGGTCGGCAGGGTCCTGCGCTGCGCAAAATGGATCGCCGCCCCCTCCGCCGTCACCGACGCCGGCATATAGGTTGTTGTCTGGACCGAAGCCCAACCAGCCGCCGTTGTGGTTGCCATAGTTGGGATGGGGAATGGTCAGCAGAATTTGTCCGCTGCTGGGATCGGCAACATCCGGGTTACCGGAGACCTGATAACGCGCGATCACTTGGTCACCCGATTTGTTGGTGTAGTACACGTAAAAGCGGTCGGTCGTTGCGTAGTTCGGCTCGAAAGCCAAACCGAGCAACCCTTCCTCGCCACAGCACTGCACCAGCGTCGTCAGGCTCAAGAATGGTGTGCTGAGCACGGCGCCGTTCTTGATGATCTTGATGACGCCGTTTTGCTCGACGACGAACAAGCGCGCGTCGCCAGCATGGGTGACGAACACCGGCCGGTTTAAGCCGCTCGCCACCTCCTCGAAATCCACGCTTACGCTCGGCGAGTTGGACGGGATGACCAAGGGCGATGCGTCCGCACGGCCGAGCGCTGCGGCAGCGCGGGGCAGCGTTGTGTAAAGGACGAGCGCGCAAACGGCCAAGGCGACTGTGATCGGTGAGGACGGTTTGCGCGTAAAGCGCTTCGCTAGAGGGTGATAAACTGACAAACGTGATCTCCTTGAATCAAGGTTACGGCGTGCTTGAGTCTATCCGAAAGGCGCAGCACAAAGTGCGTTCGGGTAGGTGAAGGCATTGCTTTGCCTGCCCGATGGGCATCTCCGGATAGGCTTCTTAGTGTGATATCGAAGCGTGCTGGATTATAGGGATGCACCAGGCCCCCGCCCGACGACCGGCATACATTCGCCGGCGTGAGTCGGTCGTCGTCTTCACGTTTGCTCGGTGCGCGCTGGCTATAATCTCGTAGTTTGAACATCGCGCCAGCACAACCTACGAGATCCACGAACTAGAACCTCGCTATGAGCAATTACACATCCTTCGATCAAGCCTGCGCCAACGTTATCCGCACGCTGACGCTTGATGCCGTGCAGACGGCGAATTCCGGCCATCCCGGTATGCCGCTGGGCATGGCCGATGTGGCCTACGTGCTATACGCCAAATTCATGCGCTTCAGCCCGCGCAACCCGAAATGGTTCAACCGCGACCGCTTCATCGTCTCCGCCGGCCATGGCTCGATGTTGCCCTATGCCATCCTGCACCTGACCGGCTACGAGGCAATGACGCTGGACGAGATCAAGCGCTTCCGGCAGTATGGCAGCATCACGCCCGGTCATCCGGAGAACCATCTCACGCCGGGCATTGAAGTGACCACCGGCCCACTCGGCAGCGGCACGGCCAACAGCGTCGGCATGGCGCTGGCCGAGGCGTGGCTGGCGGCAAAGTACAACCGCGACGGCTTCAACGTCATCGATCACTACACCTATGCCATTGTCAGCGACGGCGACTTGATGGAAGGGGTGAGCCATGAGGCAGCCTCGCTGGCCGGCCATCTCGGCCTGGGCAAGCTGATCTGGTTCTACGACGACAACGCCATCACCATTGACGGACCGACTTCGCTGACCTACAGCGACGATGTGCCGAAGCGGTTCGAGGCTTACGGCTGGCATACCATCACGATTGACGCGCACAACATGGCCGAAGTCGAAGCGGCTATTCACGAGGCACAGGCAGTGACCGACAAGCCGACGCTGATCTCGTGCAAGAGCATCATCGGCAAAGGGATGCTGCATCGCCAGGGCACGCGCGAGGCGCACAGCGACGCGCCGGGCTGGGAGGAAGTGCGGGCGGCCAAGCTGGCCTACGGCGCCGACCCCGACAAGACGTTCTACGTCCCCGACGACGTGCTGCAGGCGTGGCGCGCGATCGGCGAACGCGCCGCGCGGGCCGAGGCCGAATGGCGGGCGACCTTCGAGGCCTATCGTCGCGCATATCCCGACTGCGCCCGTGAGTTGGAGGACGCCATCGCCGGCCGGCTGCCCGACGGCTGGGCCGATGCTATGCCAGAGTTCGACTCGACGGCCAAACCGATGGCGACGCGCGCCGCCAGCGGCGCTGTGATCAATGCGCTCGTCAGCAAGCTGCCGACGTTGCTTGGCGGCTCGGCCGACCTCACGCCGTCGAACAATACGCTGCCCAAGGACGCGGCGTCCCTTCGCAAGGGCGACTTCAGCGGCCGTTACATTCGCTACGGCGTGCGCGAGCACGGCATGGCCGGCATCATGAACGGCATGGCGCTGCACGGCGCGATCATCCCCTACGGCGGCACGTTCTTCTGCTTTAGCGACTTCATGCGCCCGGCTATCCGCCTGGCGGCGTTGAGCGAAGCGCATGTGATCTTCGTCTTCACGCACGACAGCATCGGCCTGGGCGAGGATGGGCCGACGCACCAGCCGGTCGAGCAACTGGCCAGCCTGCGCGCCATGCCGAACTTGCTCACCCTGCGCCCGGCCGACGCCAACGAGACGGTCGCCGCATGGAAGGTAGCCATCGAGTGGAAGCACGGGCCGGTGGCTTTGCTGCTCACCCGTCAGGCCGTGCCGATCCTGCCAAAGAAAGCCGGTTTCGAGCGCGGCGCATACGTGGTGCACGATGTGGACGACCCACAGATCGCGCTGGTGGCCAGCGGATCCGAGGTGAGCCTGGCGCTTGACGCCGCGAAGGCGCTGGCCGAGAAGGGCATACGCGCCCGCGTGGTGTCCTTCCCATCCTGGGAGCTGTTCGACCGACAGGATGACGCCTATCGTCAGTCGGTGCTGCCCTTTGACCTGCCGAAGGTCGTGGTCGAGGCGGGCGTGTCGCAGGGATGGGAGCGCTACACCGGCCCGATTGTGCGTTTCGTCGCGCTCGACAATCGCTTCGGCGCGTCGGCGCCTTTCAAAGACGTTTACAAGCACCTCGGCTTCACCGTCGAACGCGTCGTGGAAGAAGCCATAAAGCTGTTGAGCTGACGCGCCTGCGCTCGAGGGACATGCAAGCTCTCCGTGTATGGAGATCCTCTCGGTCGCCGAGATGCGCGAGGTTGAGCGCCTCGCCGACGCGCATGGGTTGAGCTATGCGCAGATGATGCAGAACGCCGGCAACGGCGCAGCGGCAACCATCGTGCAACGCCTGGGTGCGTTGCCGATGGCTCAGCCGCGCGTGCTGGTGCTGGTTGGCCCAGGAAACAACGGCGGCGATGGCCTGGTGTGTGCGACGGCGCTGGCGAAGGCCGGCGTGACGGCGCAGTGTTACCTGCTCAGGCCGCGCGGCGATGACGACCTGGTCTATGCCGCTGCCCGTGCGGCGGGCATCTTCATGGTCGACGCGCAGAACGACATGCGCTTGCGCGCCCTGCGCCAGATGGTCGCGCAGGCCGACGTGATCGTGGACGCCCTGCTCGGCACTGGTGTCTCGCGGCCGATCGAGGGCGTCCTACGCGAGATGTTGCGCCTGGTGGGTGCGCGGCACCCGCGTCCGTTCTTGATCGCGCTCGACGGACCGACCGGCATGAACTACGACACCGGCGCGCTCGACCCGGCGACCGTGCCCGTTGATCTGACCATTACCTTCCATGCGCCGAAGCGCGGGCACTATTGCTTCCCGGCGGCGGGCGCGCGCGGCGAGTTGGAAGTTGTGCTGATCGGCATCGAGCACTTGGGGATGAAAGATTGGAGGTTGATGAGCGATCTTCAACCTCCGATTGCCCATCTTCAACTCGCCGATGACGCGCTGATTCGCCCGCTGCTGCCCGCGCGCAGCCCCGACGCGAACAAAGGCACGTTTGGGCGGGTGGCCGTCATCGGCGGGTGTGGCGATTACCTCGGTGCGCCGGGGTTGGCTGCGCGCGCCGCCTACCGGGCCGGCGCGGGGCTGGTCGCGCTGGCCGCGCCGGAGGCGATCAAGCCGAGCCTAGCCGTCGCGTGCAGCGAGGCGACTTTCATCTCGTTGCCCGGAACGCAGGAACGGCACGCGCCGGCGGGGTTGCCACATCTCGTCGCATGGCTCGCCGCGGTCAAGAGCGGCGCGGCATTGGTGCTTGGGCCGGGTATCGGTCAGGCGCCGGAGACGGCGGCGTTCGTCGCCGATCTGCTTGACGCGCTGTCGTCGCGCCGCGTCGAATCGAGAGGGATGGTGTGCGACGCCGACGCGCTCAACCTGCTGGCGCGGATGCCTGATTGGCCAGCGCGCCTGCCGGCGCCGGCTATCCTCACGCCGCACGCCGGCGAGATGGCGCGCCTAGCCGGGACGACGATTGACGCGATTCAGTCCGATCGGATTGGCAATGCGCTGAACTATGCCGATGCCTGGGGGCACATCGTTGTGCTGAAGGGGGCGCACACCGTGATCGCTGCGCCGGGGCATCGCGGCGTCGTGTTGCCGTTTGCTAACCCGGCCATGGCCACGGCAGGGACGGGCGACGTGTTGGCCGGCTGCATCGCTGGCCTGCTGGCGCAGGGCCTGGCTCCGTTCGACGCCGCGGTGTGCGGCGCTTACTTGCACGGCGCGGCGGGCGAGCGTTGGCGCAGGGCGCACGGCGACGCCGGCATGTTGGCCGGCGACCTGCTCCCGCTATTGCCCGAAGCGCGCCATCACATCATGAAAGGCGGCTGAAGATGGGGGTTGTCGTATCAGACCTGGAAGGCACGCTGACGACCGGGGAAACCTGGCGGGTCGTGGGCGAGTATCTCAAAGCGCACGGGCGCGGTGGGCGCTACCGCCTGTTCTTTTATTCGCATCTGCCGGGCGCGATGGCGGCGCGCGCCGGGCTGATCAACGCGCAGCGCTATCGCGAGCGCTGGTTCGAGGATATGACGCGGCTGCTGGCCGGCCTCTCCCGTGCACAGGTCGAAGACCTGGCGCGCGTGATTGCCGATGAACTATGGCGTGCGCGGCGCGCTGATGTCGTCGCCGAGCTGGAGGAACACCGCGCTGCTGGCGCGCGCCTGCTCATCGCGTCGGGCACGTATAGCCAGGCTGCCGAAGCCTTCGCCAACCGCATTGGGGCCCAGGCCATCGGCACGCCGATCCAGTTCGACGACGCGGGCCGCGCCACCGGCCGGCTGGATGGCGTCGTCTCCACCGGCGAAGTGAAGGCGGCGCGCGTGCGCGCCTGGCTGGGCGACGATGTGCTGCTGGCCGCCTATGGCGACACCGAAGGCGATATCCCGATGCTGCGCCTTGCCCAGCAGCCGGTCGCCGTCTTTCCCGATGCGGCGTTGCGCGCCGAGGCGGTCAAGCGCGGCTGGCGCATCATCGAGGGCCCCACCGGTCGGCCCGGCGCTTGATCGGACTGCAACGCCTCGCTTATTCCCAGGCCGTCGCATCGTTCAGCGCGCGCATCTCTTCGGCGCTCAGGCGGTAGCCGGCTGCGCCGAGCGCCTCATGGAGTTGTTGCACGGTGTTTGCGCCGATGATGGGCGCGGTGATGACCGGGTTGCTCAGCAGCCAGGCCAACGCGGTCTGCGCGATGGTCTTGCCGCGCGCTTGGCCGATCGCCTCCAGCTTTTCGAGCACGCGCTGCCCCATCTCGCTCTCGGCGTATTGGCGGATGCGCTCGCTGCCCTCGCCGCGCGAGCCGGCAGGGATGGGCTGCCCCTTGCGATACTTGCCGGTGAGGAAGCCGCCGGCCAGCGGGCTATACGGGATCACGCCGATCTGCTGGTCTTTGCACAGCGGCATCAACTCGCGCTCGAACTCGGCGCGGTGCATCAGGTTGTAATGGGGCTGGAGCGACTCGAAGCGCACTAGGTTGCGGACGTCGCTGACCCACAACGACTTCATCAGCCACCAGGCCGGGTAGTTGCTCGCGCCGATGTAACGCACCTTGCCCGCCGACACGAAGTCATCCAGCGCGCGCAGCGTCTCTTCGTGCGGCGTGTCGTAGTCCGGCCAGTGAATCTGATACAGGTCCACGTAGTCGGTCTGCAGGCGAATCAGGCTGTCTTCGAGCGCCCTGGTCAGGTGCGCGCGCGATGCGCCCTGGTCGTTCGGCGCGTTGCCCATGGGCGAGCGGCCCTTCGTGGCGATGATGACTTGGTCGCGCGGGATGTTGTTGGACTTGATCCACTTGCCGATCACCATTTCGGCCGTGCCGCCGGGGTTGCCGGGCGCCCAGCGCGAGTAGATGTCGGCGGTGTCGAGGAAGTTGCCGCCGGCGTCGCGAAAGGCCGAGAGCACATCGAACGAGGTCTGCTCGTCCGAAGTCCACAGAAAGGTCATCGTGCCCAGGCACAGTTCACTTACTTTGAGGCCGGTTCTGCCGAGTTTGCGGTATTCCATTCGGCCATTATCGGCCATGCGCGGCCAATGTCACGGCGGGTCGCCCCAGTCCGGCACTTTCAACAGCTCGCCGCCGCGCAGCGCGGAGCGGTGCGCGGTCACGCCGGCCGCCATGTAGCGCACCGCCTCCCATGCGTTGATCTTCGGGAGGCGTCCTTCGGCGCAGGCGCTGACGAACTCGTGCACCAGGTAGGCGTGCGACCCGCCGTGTCCGCCCAGGTCGTCCATCAGCGCATTCGGCAACGGGTCGCGATACGCGCATGGGTCAATTGGCTGCGCAGCCGTCTTGGTGAACCACATCCCGCGGTACTCATCGCGGGCGTCGTGCACGTACGACGCTTCGCTGCCGATGATCCGGACGATGCCCTCGTGGCCGGTATGGCCGTTCCGCCGCGACTCGGTGATGATGGCCAGGGCGCCGTTGCTCATGCGGAACATCCCCACTTCGTGGCTGAAGACGTTGCCGGTCTTCGAATCGGCGCGGAAGTAGGGATCATCGGGATAGGTGTAGCCAAAGGCCGAGACTTCTACGGCATGCGCGCCTGTGATCGAAATCGGCGCGGCAGTGGAGTGGGTGGGGTAGTGCATTGGCGCATCGCCGCCGAGCCGGATCACCTCGGCTTCGCTCAGGCCGGTGCGCGCCATCTGCACCGCGATGAGGTTGCACGCCGGCAGCCAGGTGTCGTGCAGGTACTCCGCCTCCAAGTGGATGAACTGGCCGAATTCGGCGGCGCGCTTCCGGCACATCACCGTTTCGGGTCGGTAGTAGGTCGTCTCGCCCATCATATAGTGCTGGCCGGTGCGCCGGCAACAGGCGATGAGCTTGTCGCACCACGCGAGGATCTCGTCGCCGTCGCCGCTGAGCGGCATGATGATCGGCACGGCGGTATAGACGTGTTTGCCGGCTTCCATTGCCTGGATCGCCTGTGGCGCGTGCAACCATGGCTGCGTGATGATGGCGAGCGCGTCGAGGTTGCTTTTGCAAATCTCGTCCAAACTGGCGTAGGTCTCGCGGATGCCGAATCGCCGGGCGGCGCGCGCCAGTTTGTCCGGCGCGAGGTCGCACAGCGCGACGCGCTTCACGAGCGGATGCTTCTGAAACAACTCGACGAAGTGCACGCCGAATTGGCCCAGGCCGACAATGCCGATGCTAATGGGTTGCGTCATGCGCTATATCTCGAACTGGATGCCCTGCGCCAGCGGCAGCTCGCGCGAGTAGTTAATGGTGGTGGTCTGCCGGCGCATGTAGGCCTTCCAGGCGTCTGAGCCGGATTCGCGCCCGCCGCCGGTGTCCTTCTCGCCGCCGAATGCCCCGCCGATCTCGGCGCCCGACGTGCCGATGTTGACGTTGGCGATGCCGCAGTCCGATCCGGCAGCCGAGAGGAATTGCTCGCCGGCGCGCAGGCTGTTGGTGAAGATGGCCGACGATAACCCCTGCGGCACTTCGTTGTTCAGGTGAATCGCGTGGTCGAGCGTCTCGTACTCGATCAGATACAGGATGGGCGCAAAGGTCTCGCGCCGCACGACCGGCGTCTGCCAGGGCATCTTGATGAGGGTTGGCTCGACGAAGTTGGGGCCGATGTCCGGCCTCGCCCGCCCGCCGGCCAAAACTTCGCCGCCCTGGTTCAGCGCCTCTTGCAGCGCCTCGCAGTAGCGCCCCACAGCCTGCGGCGTGACCAGCGGGCCGACCAGCGTGCCCGGTGCGAGCGGGTCGCCTAGTCGCTGGGCTGCCTGCGCATAGGCGCTCTGCAGACGGCGGATCAGCTCCGGCGCAATGGACTTGTGGACGATCAATCGGCGGGTGGTCGTGCAGCGCTGGCCGGCCGTGCCAATCGCGCCGAACACGATCGCCCGCGTGGCCAGGTCTAGGTCGGCGTCCTCGGTCACGATGATGGCGTTGTTGCCGCCCAGCTCCAGGATGGTGCGCCCCAGGCGGCGCGCTACGGCCTCCGCCACGTGTCGGCCGACCTCGGTGGAGCCGGTGAACGAGATCAGCGGCAGCCGCGCGTCGTGGAGCATCGCCTCGCCGATCGTTTCGTTCGGCCCGATGACCAGGTTGAAGACGCCGTGGGCGTTGTGATCGGCGGCCACACGGTTGCAGATGTGTTGCACGGCGATGGCGCACAGCGGCGTGAGCAACGACGGCTTCCACACCACCGGGTCGCCGCAGACTGCGGCGATGGCAGCGTTCCACGACCACACCGCCACGGGGAAGTTAAACGCGGTGATCACGCCGACCGGCCCGAGCGGGTGCCACTGCTCGTACATGCGGTGCGCCGGCCGCTCCGAGTGCATCGTCAGGCCGTAGAGCTGACGTGAGAGGCCGACGGCGAAGTCGCAGATGTCAATCATCTCTTGTACCTCGCCGTGCCCTTCGACGCGAATCTTGCCCATCTCCAGCGAGACCAGGTCGCCTAACGGCTCCTTCAGCTCGCGCAGCGCGTTGCCCAGGTCGCGGATCAGCTCGCCGCGCTTGGGGGCCGGGCGCAGCCGCCATTCCAGGAAGGCGTTTTGCGCCTGCCGGACGATCACGTCGTAGCTGGCCGGCGTGGCCTGGAGCACGCGGGCGATCGGCTCGTTGGTGGTCGGGTCGTAGGAGATTAACTCGCTGCCGTCGCGGTCGTTGATCCAATGGCCGTCGCCGCATGCGCCGAAGTTCACCTCGCGCAGCCCGAGTGTGTCGAGCAGGGAAGCATGTCTGGCTATCATGGCTGATGGAAGTTTACAATCGCTCCATAATCCGCGCTATGCCAAAGCTGGCGTGGATTACCTCCGGCGCAACGCTTTCGACGCTGCGACAAAGAATAGGGTAAGACAGCGCGCAGGCCGCCTTTGCCCCATCTGTGCTACTCTGTATACACTTCGTCCAACTTGCAGGTACGCCAACTTCATCGAAGGATAATGCATGAAACCCCGCCTTATCAATTCGCCTTGGACGTATGCGCTGGGCATGCTGGCGCTGATGATCCCCGGACAGGCCTTCAGCACCTACTACGCCTACTTCTACGTAGATACGCTGGGGCTAGCCGTGGGGCTGGCGACCGTTGCCCGCACAATCTACATGGCCTGGGACGCGATCAACGATCCGGTCTTCGGCTACTGGTCGGACGGCACGCGCTCGCGCTGGGGTCGCCGGCGGCCGTGGTTGATGGCGACGTTGCCGTTGTATGCGCTGTTCTTCGTAATCGTCTTTTCGCCGCCGGCAGCATTCGAAGGCCAAAGCCTGTTCGTCTGGTTCACGCTGGCGCTCATCCTGTATGAGACCACTGCGGCAATCCAGTGGACGAATTTCGGCGCGCTCTTCCCGGAGATCTTCCGTGGTGACGCACGACGTGCCCATGCCGCTGCCATCCAGCAGGGCTATCAGATCGTCGGCATCTTGATCGGCACGGCGGCGACGCCGGTCGTGTTCGCCGCCCTGGGCTTTCAGCGCATGGCGCTGCTGTTCGCAGTGATCTATGCCGTATTGATGGTGATTATGATCCTCACGGTGCGTGAAAGCGCTGAAGAACAGCAAAAGTCCCCGCTGCGCTTCGCCGAGGCGTTTCGAGAGACGCTGAGCAACCGCCCGTTCTGGACCTTCAACCTCGCCAACTCGTTCGGCCAGACGGTCAACGGCTTGCTTGGCTCGATCGTGCCTTTCTACGCCAAATACGCGCTGCAGATCCCTGAGGCGCAGGTTTCGCTCCTGCTGGCGGCGATCTTTATCCCGGTCGTGCCGCTGGTCTCGGTGTGGGCATGGCTGATCCGCCGGGTGGGGGCGAAGCGGGCCTGGCAGATTGCCATCGTTACCTATGCGCTCTCGGTAATCCCGATGGCTTTCGTGCAAGGCGCAGCCGGCGGCGTGATCGGTGGCTTGCTGGTCAGCTTCGGCCTATCCGGTTTTCTGGTCACGCCCAGCGTGGTCAGTGCGCACATCATTGACCCGGACGCGGAACGCACCGGCCGGCGACGTGAGGCGATCTACGGCGCGGTCGGCGGCTTCATCACGCGCTCCAGCGCGTTCATCTCGGCGCTGGCTTTCTGGGGGGTGGACGAATCTTCGGCTATGAAAGCGGGCAAAACCCCGGCCCCAACCCGGAAGGCGCGTTCCGCTTCCTGATGAGCGCTGTGCCGCTAGTGCTCCTGCTCATCGCGTTTGCGATCATCTTTTTGTATCGTGAGGAGCGCCGCCGGCCGATGCTCGGTGAGGTGCCATCTCCCGCTGCTGCTCAAGTAGCTGAGCCATCGTGAGTCGCTCATACTTTCATCTGGAAGCAGCCATCCGGATCTGGTCAGTGTTGGTTATACCGCTGAACTTTATCGTCGCAGATAGAGGACTGCATCGCCACTGAATGGGGCACTTAGCTTGTGGAATGCGTTTGCGGTTATGTTTGACCCAGTAATAGCTTGACCGTTGGCGGGATTGAACCATTCCACACGCAATGAGCCTGAGATGTTGCGCAAGTCCACCGTTACCACGCCACCTGCAGGAATATACACGAGGAACTCGGGGTTATCGTTGGACACGTTGGCCAAGCAGTATGTACTGGATGCTAACTCAGGTCGCGGTTCCATATGCGCAAGGTTCATCCTATTGGCATATCGTAATGTGTATCCCATATTGACTCGGAGGTCATCCCACTTAGCATCGTCTGGGTTAAAGGACCAATAACTACCATCATGATCCTCACCGTCCATAAAGATAGGATTCAGGCCGCGTACAAAGCTCTTCCATACCCAACTCCGATCGGCCCCTTGTGTGGGCGCGGTGGAAGTCGAGCCCCAAATGTGATCAGAGTCGAGTATGATTACTTTGTTGCCATCGCTTGCAGGTGGGTCGTTCAGGTAAGCGTCTCCGTTTGTGGGACCGGCACCTGGTGAAATCCAGTCTGCGTTGCTCATAAAGAGTGCGTCGTTGCTATACCACCAGTCACCAGTGAAGCCAACCGGGTGTTGTTTGGGTTTGTTAGCTTCGTATTGCTTGACGAAATCAATAAAATGATTCTGCCAATCAATAGAATTAGGTGGGCATTCGTTGCAAATATCCCATAGTACGTTGTCGAGATCGTTTAACGTATCTATCAATTTGCGGACATATGCTTTCTGCAACGCAGTGACTGATGGGTTTGCTAATGTGAAGATGCCAGTGCCGCTATTGTCTTTCTTTGTGTCACCGTCAATGCTGTTGACATTGTTCGCCGCATTGAAGGGATGTCCTCTCCAGGCGTTGTTGCGCAGTGTGATATTCGGCTTCTGAATGCTCCATCCTTGGAAGAACATCACTGAGACGTAGATGCCTCGCCTGCCTGCTTGTGCAACGCGGTTTCTGAGGCGGTTAAAATACGCTTGATTGAACTTCGTCAGATCAAATTTCGGTTCACCATCTAGAGCATTCCCGGGGCCAGTGCGCCGGTAAATAGTCGGTGAAAACCAGAAATCGTCTGCGGTTTGATCTGGCGTCCAACGCGCTTGTTCCCATACCCAAAGGCGAAAAAAGTTGTGATTGTGCTTCTTGAGAAAGTCGAGGTATCCCGAATAGTCGAAGGGCATAGGTGGGTTGGTATTTCCGAAATCTTGCATGCTAGCCCAGACGTGTGAGCCCGTCAGATAGACTATTCGCCCCGATGGCTCTGCGAAGTAGCGTGGGTTAGCTGAGCTGACGCGCAGCGGACCTGGAGCGGATTCAACGGCACGTGCAGTTAGCGGTAAATAAACTGCTGAACTGGACACGGCAGGCCTGGGAGGTGCTGGTTGGTCTGATAGCTCAGATGGAGGCGTTTGCAAATGTATGAGCACTAGTGATGTGCACGCAGTCACTCCAGTGAGTGCGAACCTAAGTGATGTACGCATTGCGAGAATGATTATCTCTTAACTCACTTGACGAATTTGCTAAAACGGAAGTCAAGATTAAGTGTGAGCAGAAGGTCATGCTTGACCCGCGACGAACGATCCATGACGACAGCTTGCTTTCATCAATGCGGGTTCCGTATAGGGGGTAGCGTTGGTATTTCGTTAGTTGCCCGTCTTGCAAGCGTTATCTCAAGTGTGGGCTGAAGTGTGCTTGTTTTGCATGATTCGGGGGCGCGAGGGCTTTTACATCTGCGCCCGGCGCAGGCGCAGGCTGTTGCCGATCACGAAGAGCGAGCTAAAGGCCATGGCGCCGGCGGCTAGGATCGGCCCGTATTGCTGGAAGACGCCGAACGCTGCCGCCGGGATGAGCAACACGTTGTAGAAGAAAGCCCAGAACAGATTTTGGCGAATACCGCGCACGGTCAGTCGGGCGAGATCAATCGCCTGGGCCACGCTGCGCAGGTTGCTGCGCATGAGGGTGACGTCGGCGGCCTCGATTGCCACGTCTGCGCCGGCGCCGATGGCGATGCCGACGTCGGCCTGCGCCAGTGCCGGGGCGTCGTTGATCCCATCGCCGACCATCGCCACTTTGCTGCGCTCGGCTGCCTGCAACGCCATGACCTGGGCGGCTTTGTCGGCCGGGAGCACTTCGGCGACTACCTCATCCACGCCGACGTCGTGTGCCACCGCCTGGGCCGCTCGTGCGTTGTCGCCGGTCAGCATGAGGGTGAAGATACCGCGCCGCTTGAGTTCGGCGACGCCGGCCCGGGCTTCCGGTCGCGGTGTATCCATCAGCCCGATCACGCCAATCAGCCTGCCGTCTGTCGCTACCAGCATCACTGTTCGGCCCTCCGCCTGCAACCGCGCGATGTCATGGCCGGCTTGCGCATCCACGGTGACGCCCTGCGCCTGCATCAACTTGAGGTTGCCCACGGCAACGAGATGCTGTGCTGCGCCCGGTGCCGAACCATTCGTCGTGATCGCTGTGACGCCGCGGCCGGGCAACGCCTGGAAGCGATCCACCGGCGCGATGGGGAGCCGGCGTCCCTCGGCGGCCTCGACCACGGCCTGCGCCAGAGGGTGCTCGCTGTTCCGCTCGGCGCTCGCGGCCAGCGCCAGCACGGATTCGGCCGCCGCGCCGCCGAAGCTAATCACCTCGGTCACTGCTGGCTTGCCCTGGGTGAGCGTGCCGGTTTTGTCGAGCACGACGACGCGGACCTGAGCTGCCTGCTCTAGTGCCGCGCCGTTCTTGAACAAAATGCCGAGTTCTGCGCCCTTGCCCATACCGACCATGATCGCGGTGGGCGTCGCTAGGCCGAGCGCGCAGGGGCAGGCGATGACCAGCACGGCCACGGCGTTGATCATGGCGCGCTGGAAGTCATCGCCCAGCAACAGCCATGCCGCGAAGGTGAGGACGGCGATCGCCAGCACCGCCGGCACGAAGACGGCCGAGATGCGGTCGGCCAGCGTTTGGATGGGCGCTTTGCTGCCTTGTGCCTGTTCGACCAGCCGGATGACCTGCGCCAGCGTGGTGTCCTTGCCGATGCGCGCTACCTCGTAGCGTAGCACACCTTCCTTGTTCAGCGTGCCGGCGGTCACCGGGTCGCCCGGCTGTTTGTCGCGCGGCACGCTCTCGCCGGTGATCATACTCTCGTCCACCGCAGAGCGGCCGGCGATGACCACGCCGTCCGCCGCGATGCGCTCGCCCGGCCTGGCCATGATCACGTCGCCGACGGCGATTTGCTCAATCGGCGTTTCGATCTCTTCGTAGGCGTCGTCCTGGGCGGAATCCCTGCGGCGCAACACGCGCGCCGTCTTCGGCGCCAGGCCGATCAGGCGCTCGATGGCTGCACCGGTGCGCCCTTTGGCGCGCGCTTCCAGATACTTGCCCATACTGATCAATGCCAGGATCACCGCTGCGGTCTCGAAATAGACGTGCTCGTCGCTCCCACCAAGCAGGACAAGAACGGAGTATCCGAACGCGACGCCGGAGCCGAGTGCGACCAGCACATCCATGTTGGGCGCGCCGTTGCGCAACGCCTGATAGCCGTGCCGATAATACGGCCAGCCCGTATAGACCTGCACTGGCAGGGCGAGCGCGAACAGGATCCAACTGATCATGATGTGCTCTGACATGCGATGCCCGGCCATCGGGGCGAAGTTCGGCCCGAACAGCGTCGCCAGCAGCCCTAGGTCGCGGCTCATGCTGAGTGCGAAGGCCGGCAGGGCGAAGATCAAGCCGACGACCATACGCCGCTTGCGGTCGGCGATCTCGGCACGGCGCGCGGCGCGCTCGACCTCCAGCGGCGACGCTCGATCTGCTGCGGTGGCCTGCGTCGGCACGTCATAACCGGCCTTGCGGATCGCGGTAACGACCTCGGCGATGCTCGCTGCGCCGGGCAGATAGGCCACAGACAGGCGCTCGTTGGCGAGGTTGACGCCAGCCTCGGCGACGCCGGGCAGCCGCTTCACGACGCGCTCAATCGTGTTGGCGCAGTTGGCGCACGTCATGCCCACGACCGGCAGCTCGACGCGCGCCAACGGCACGTCGTAGCCCGCGGCGCGCACCCGCTCGATGATCTGCGATGCCGAGACTTGTGCCGGGTCGAACGTCACCGAGGCGCGTTCGCCGGCCAAGTTCACCGTCGCGCCGGTCACGCCGGGCGTTTTGCGCAGGACGCGCTCGATAGTGTTGGCGCAGTTGGCGCACGTCATGCCCGTGATAGGCAGTTCGATCGCGCTCATCTAAAGTGCGATCAGCTCCTCAGGCGGGTAGTTGATCGCGATCAGCTTCTCGCGGATGGCGTCCCAGCGCGCCGGTTCGCTCCACGTCACGGTGACCATCTTGGTCGCCGGGTCGGCTTGAACCGAGGTCATGCCGGGCATCGCCTTCAGTTCATTCTGGATGGTGCGTACGCAGCCATCGCACCCGATGTTGGGGACGCGAAAGGTCTTGGCGTTCATGGTTCTTCTGTCCGTCGGTGATATACTTTGCACATACCCCCTCCCCTACGGGGGGGGGAAGTAAAAAGGATTATACACCATGGCCAGCGAGACGACCAAGAAAGACCTGCTCGCCCGTCTGAGGACGATCGAAGGACATGTGCGCGGCATACAGCGCATGGTTGAAGACGACGCATATTGCATTGACGTCATCCACCAGGTGAAAGCCATTCAACAGGCGTTGGAGCGCTTCAACGCGGTGCTGCTCTCGGAACATTTGAACACGTGTGTCGCCACCGCGATCCGCAGCGACGATCCACGCGAGCGTGAACGCGTCGTCTCGGAACTGCTCCAAGTGTTTGGCGCTGCCGGAGATGCCCGAAGCACAAGACGCCTACCGGTGCGCGATGCCGGCAAGCGGCCCGGCCGGACATGAGAGCAATTTGCAAACTTCCAGCGACGTGCTATATTTTTAGCACCCGGCGCTGAAGCCGGACGAGGTTTAGTAAGGTGCAGGCATCGTTTCACCGCATGATTCGCTCAGAACCTTCTCCCCACAGGGCGCCCTTCGTCTTTTCCGCCTCTGCTCATCTGTACTTAGCCCTCTGTCTTTGACGCATTGCGCGTTGAGGACTCATCGGTGCATATACGATCCACACCCTAGTGTGCGCGCGTCCGTCGCGCTCAGCAGGAGAAAGCTACGCGAAAGAAAGAACATTCGACCTGACCATCTGCCATCCCATCTACTTTTCGGCTCCGATGCGGAGCGTTCCATCGTTCGTTCAGTTGGTTACGAGTTCTTTTGAATAGGAGAAACAGACAAACAAGCTATGACTAGCAGACTGTATGTGGGTAACCTCGCGTACTCCACGACCGACGAAGGGCTGCGCAACTTCTTTGCGGCTGCCGGCGAGGTGAAATCTGCAGAGATCGTGCTCGAACGCGGCAGCGGACGTTCGAAGGGCTTCGGCTTCGTCGAGATGGCCACCGACGAGGGCGCGCAGAACGCAATCAACACGCTCAATGGCAAATTGCTCGATCAACGCCCAATCCGCATAGACTTTGCCAAACCCAAGGAGGAGCGGCCGCGCAGCGTGGGTGGCTATGTGCAGGAGCGGGCAAACCGTCACAACAGCGGCGGTGGGAATCGTGGCAATGCCCGTGGCAATCGCGATCGCCGCGACTCGGATCGTGGGCGCGACCGCGACCGCGATCGCCGGCGAGACGACTACGACGACTTCTAGACGCATCACCCGACCCATGAGGAGCGGCTTTCGGGCCGCTCCCTCGCTTTTCCAGCAGTTAAAATCGCATCTATGACCAGCGAGTCCACGCTCGGCGATGCGCTGTCGGAGGTCGAAGCCGCGATTGCTGCCGGGGATCATGATCGCGCGATCGCGCTTACCGACGATTTGCTGCTGTCCTATCCCGATGCAATCAGCGTCTGGCGCGCGCGGGCCCAAGCGTTCAGCGCATCGGGACGGCCGTTCCAGGCGTCGGAGGCATACCAGCGCGTGCTCGACGTTGCACCGGCCGATATGAGCGCGACGACGCACTTGGCGCTGGAGCTGAGCGCCTCCGGCAAATACGCCGAGGCGAAACACGCTGCCCGGCAAGCGCTCGATTACGAGCCCGAGGATGAGGCGCTCCTGCGCATCGTTGCATCCCCCGGCGCCGAAGATGCCAATTGGCCGGATGTGGGCGCACATTTGCGCGAAGGCCTGAACGATGTGCGTGCCGGCTTACTCGACCGCGGCATCGCGCGGCTGAACTACGTCGCTGCGCAGCGTCCGGACCGCGCCGATGTGCTGGTGGCACTAGCGCATGCGCTTTGGCAGGCCGGATCGCGCGTCGCTGCCGCCGAGGTGTGCCAGTCCATCCTGGATATCCAGCCTGATTGTCTGAACGCGCATGCATTGCTGTTGGCGCTTTGGCGGCAGATCGGCCCCTCTGGCTTGGAGCAGGCGCATCTCAGCGCCATCGAGCGCCTCGATCCCGATCATAGCCACGTCAAGGCGTTGCTTGGCGATGCTTCACCGCTCGAAGTGGTGAGTGCCCCGGCGATTCGTCTGCCTTCCGTCCAGCCGGCGGCGGAGGAAGCTGAAGCGCTGGATCGCGCGGACTGGGTAGACGATTTGGTTGCTGCGGCTTCATCCGCACCGAAGCCGTTGGAGCGCATCGCGCTGCAGATTTTGCCTGCCGATATGGCACATCCCCTGGAGCGTGACGACGCGCTGATTGCCACCGCTTCGAGCAGTGAGGTCGAGACGGTGGCTGTCGCCAGCGATGATGTCGTTCACCTCGACGATGCTGCAGGCGCGAGCGACGAAGCGATCCCTGCCGAGTCGCTCATCCCGTTAGAGTGGGAGGAAGCTGAGGACTTGTCTGACGAAGGCGGCGAAGCGGCGCCGGCATGGCTGACAGATGTGGCGGGTGCCGAGCCGGGTAGCTTTGCCCCAGCGCGCCCGCAACGCTTGACGCCGGATACAACCGGTGGCGTGCCTGCGCACATCGAGTCGCTCGAATGGGAGGTAGGCGAGAAACCTGTGGGCGAAGCAGAAGCCCCTGCGCCGGTTGCTGAGCCCAGGCCGCGTGTGCCTGGTGCGCCGCCAACTGTCCCGACAGTAATCAGCAAAGCCGCGGCCGCGCGCGAGGCGATCAAACAGAGCCGCTGGCAAGAGGCGGTCAACCTCTATGAGAAAGCCATCACGTCGAGTCGAGGGAAGGCGCTGGATGAGATCATCGCCGACCTGGAGACCGTGCGCGCGGCGCAGCCTGCGACGCGCGCTGTGCACGAGCTGCTCGGCATAGCCTACGCTCGCAAAGGCGACGTGGACGCTGCGCTAGACGCCTACCATCGTGCTATGGCGCTGGCAGCAGACGCTTGATCCATCACGACACATCTCATTAAAAAACGTAATAGGACCACACAATCCATGGAACGCACACTGATCATCATCAAACCCGACGGCGTGCAGCGCGCGCTGGTCGGTGAAGTCATCAAACGATTCGAGGCCCGTGGCCTCCGCATCGCTGGCCTGAAGCTGATGCAAATCTCGCGCGAGCTGGCCGAGGAACATTATGCCGAACACAAGGGCAAGCCATTCTTCGAGGGCACGGTGCAGTTCATCACCTCGGCGCCGGTCGTGGTGATGTGCCTGGAAGGGCCGAACGCCATCGCTGCCGCGCGCCAGACCATGGGCGCAACGCGTCCCAACGAGGCGGCGCCGGGCAGCATTCGCGCCGACTTCGGCCTGGACGTTTCTCGCAACATCGTGCACGGCAGCGACGGCCCTGAGACTGCCGCGCGGGAGATCGCGCTTTACTTCAAGCCGGAGGAGTTGATCTCCTATCGGCGCGCCGGCGACGTCTGGTTGAAGGAGTGAGCTTGAAGGCGCGCACTCGCTTCGCACCCTCGCCGACGGGAGAGCTACATATCGGCGGTGTGCGCACCGCCATCTTCAGTTGGCTGCTGGCCCGGCACACCGGCGGCGAGTTCTACCTGCGCATCGAGGACACCGACCAGGATCGCTACGTCCCCGGATCCACCCGGCGCATCCTAGAATCGTTCGACTGGCTGGGCATCGCACTGGATGGCGGGCCGGATCACGAAGAGCTGCGGACGATGAAGACGAACGAGGATTACCCTGGCGCGCTCGAGGACGGCGAATACAAGGGCGTGCCGGGGCCGTTCGTCCAGTCGCATCGCCTGCACCTCTACAAGCAGTGGGCCGAATGGCTGGTTGAGCACGGCTACGCCTACCGCGCTAACGAAACGCCGGAGGAACTGCAACGCATGCGCGAGGAAACGCAGGCGCGCAAGCAGACCTTCATCTTCCGTGAGGAGATGCGCCTGCGCCCCGATGTGCGACCGGACGAGCCGCACGTCATCCGCATGTGCGTCTTGCCGCGCGACGGCCGCACCGAGTTCGACGACCTGATCAAGGGGCGTGTGAGCTTCGACAACGCTCAGGTGGACGATCAGGTGTTGCTGAAGATGGACGGCTTCCCGACATATCACCTGGCCGTCGTCGTGGACGATCACCTGCAAGGTGTGACGCACGTGCTGCGCGGTGATGACTGGCTGCCCAGCGCGCCCAAGCATGTGTTGCTCTATCGCTACTTTGGCTGGCAGGAGCCGCAGTGGGCGCACGTGCCCAACGTGCTGGGCACCGACGGCAAGAAGCTGAGCAAGCGCCACGGCGCGCAGAGCGTGTTCGAGTTTCGCGACCAGGGCTACATCCCCGAAGCGCTGATCAACTTCCTCGCGCTGCTGGGTTGGGCGCCCGGCGGCGGCGATGAGCAAAACGTCTTCACCCGCGAGGAGCTGATCGCCAAGTTCTCGATGGAGGGCGTGGGTAGCTCGCCAGCCGTGTTCGACTACAACAAGCTCGACTGGTTGAACGGGGTGCACATTCGGCGGCTGGCGCCTGAGGACCTGGCCGAGCGGCTGGTCCCCTTCCTTGCCCGGGCGGGCGTGATTGTGGACACGCCGGAGAAGCGCGCGCTGCTGCAGCGGATTGTCCCGCACATCCAGGAGCGCACCAAGAAGCTGGTCGATGCCGCGCCGCTGGTGGACTTTTTCTTCAACGATATCCAGACGCCGCCGGCCGAGATGCTGATCGGCCCGAAGATGGAGCAGCACCTCTCGCTATACGCGCTGCACGAAACGCGCCGGGTGGTCGCGTCGATCGAGCCGTTCGAGGACGCATCGCTGGAGCAGACCATGCGCGCGTTGTGCGAAGCGCTGCAACTGAAGCCGACCCAACTGTTCACCATCGTGCGCAACGCAGTGACTGGCAAATCTGTCACGCCACCGCTGTTCGCCACCATGGCCATCCTCGGCCGCGAGACCTGCTTGATCCGTCTCGATCGCGCCATCGCGCGCTTGCAGTCGGGCGTGTGAGAAGAGAACCCCGGTTTCTCCGAGAAGCCTGGGTTCTGCATGTGGCACTGCGGTATTACGGCCCTGCCTGGAACGCCAAGTCATCCACCAGCCAACTGCTGACGATCGAGTTGTCGGTCTTGACGTGCAGCTCGAGCATGACGGTCTGGCCGGCGTAGGCGCTCAGGTTGACCGAGGTCTTCGTCCAGTTGGGATTGTGGGTGGTCGAGCACAAGTTGATCTTCTTTACCTCGATGTCATTGATCTTGATGCGGGCAACATCGTAGTTGTCGTTGCAAAGGTCGTTCGAGCTAATGACCTGCCAGAAGCCGAGATGCGGCGCGCCGGCAGGCACGGTGACGGTCTGCTTCAGCGAAGCATTCTCGTTGTTGATGCCGCCGAACCAGGCCGCCCAGTCACCGCCGTGTGGACCGACCGCTGGCAAGTCGGCCTGATTACAGATCAAGCACTCGTCCGGGTAATTCGAACTACTCGTCCAGCCCACGCTCGGCCCTTGCTCGAAGTCGCCATTCACCAGGTTGCCTCCAGCAGGTGGTGCGGTTTGCTTTGTCGCAATGGGCGCGTAGGCGCGCGCGCTCCCCTGCGCAGCCTGGACGGCGGCTGCGGCGTTCACGATGCCAGCGCCGCAGATCGTCGTGTTGCACGTGCTGCCGGATGGGAAGGGCGTCGCTGTGGTCTGCAGCAGGCTGAGCACTTGTTCCGGCGTGAGCAACGCGTTGACCGACAGCATGAGCGAAACGATGCCGGCTACGTGCGGCGCCGCCATACTCGTGCCTTTGTAGAACACGTAGTTGTGCGCTGCCGGCGTTGTCGCGCCGGCGTTCAGCGTCGAGAGCACGCCGTCGCTGCCGTTCTCGCCACCTGGCGCGCTGATCTCGACGATGGAGCCGTAGTTGCTGTAGGTCGCCTTGTTGCCCTGGCGGTTGGTGGCGGCGACGGTGATTACGCCGTTGCAGTTGCCCGGTGCGAAGCCGTTGGCCGGCATATTCGAGTTGCCTGCGGCGACTACGAGCACTGAGCCGGCATCGATGACTGTGTTGACGGCGTTCTGCAGCGCGGAGGTGCATGATCCGGAGCCGCCCAGGCTCATGTTAATCACCCGCGCAGGATTGAGATTGGCAGGTACGCCTGGCACGCTCAAGCCGGCCGACCAGCGCATGCCGTCAATGATGTCGCTGTCGGTGCCGCCGCACCGGCCTAAAGCGCGCACGGGTAAGATCCTCGAGACCCAGTTGATCCCGGCCACGCCGGTGCTGTTGTTGGTTGCCGCGCCGATTGTGCCGGCTACATGGGTGCCGTGCCATGAGCTGGGCGATGCGCCGCACGGATGGCCGGAGGTGGACCAGTCTCCCGGATCGCTGGCGTCGGCGTCGCGCCCGCTGCCGTCGTTAGCGATGAATGGGTCGCTGATGAAATCGTAGCCCGGCACGGTACGCTCGGCCAGGTCGGGGTGATCGAAGAGGATGCCGGTGTCTATGACGGAGACGACGAGGCTGGCCGCGCCAGTGGTGATGTCCCAGGCCGCTGGCAGGTTGGCGCCGTAGTTGCCGGGCGCCGGTGCAAGGTAGTGCCACTGTTGGCTGTAGAGCGAATCGTTGGGTGTGAGCGCAACGAACCGCCGGCCGGAGGGCGAGGCGTACTCCACCTCGTCGAGTTGTTCGAGCTGCTTGGCGATGCGCTCAACCTCGTCATAGGGCAAAGGCTGCGGCAGCCGGAGGACGTGCGCCTCACCGGACATCTCGCGCGCATGGGTCAGTGTGACGCCGGCCTGTGCGCTGAGCGTTTGCATCGCCTCGGTGGTCAGGATGTGCATAGGCGGCACATCGCGGCCGGCGATGCGGGCGGCCATCTGCGTAGCGGTGGCGTCCGGCGCGCGGAACTTCTCCGGCGACTTGTATTTGAGGATGATCTCGTCGGCAGGAGAGGGTGCTGCAATTGCAGTGCGCCGTTGCATTGCGGCATCGCCTTCCTGGGCAAGGGCTACTGGAATCGGCGTTCTGGCCGAACAGATCAATGCAGCTGCGATGAGCGCGGGGAGGCAAAAGTTCTTTCTCATATATTTCCTTCACTAACATCGAACCTGCAATGTGGCTTGCGGGTGCGGCACGGGAATGTGCATTGTAGCAATGGCCCATGCAGCGTGCTCGCGCACCAACGGCTCTTCATCATCGAGTAAGCGGCGCAACGCTGGCAGTGCTTCGTCGCTCCCCCAGTTGCCGGCTGCAACGCACGCGTTGCGCACCAGGCCGCGCCGCTTTGCTCGCATGATAGCCGTGCCTTTGAAGCGCGCGTTAAACGCCGTCCGATCGAGGTTCAGCAAGTCTAATAGCTGTGGCGCGATGTGCTCGACGTCTGGCGGGTAAAACGCCTTCGCCAGCGGCGAGTTCGAGGGTCGCGAGAAGCGCCGGACATACGGGCATGCATCCTGGCAGATGTCGCAGCCAAACACCCAGTTGCCCATTAGCGGCCGCAGCTCGACCGGGATGCTGCCTTTGAGCTCGATGGTCAGGTAGGAGATGCAGCGGGATGAATCGAGCACGCCAGGCGCCGGTAAGGCGTTGGTCGGGCAGGCGGCGAGGCAGCGCGTGCAGCGGCCGCAATGGCTGAATCGTGCATCTTCACCTGTGCTGCGGCGCGCCGCGGTAGCGGCGGCAAGCCGATTGTCCGCTTCCTCTTCAACAATCTCTTCGCCCAAGAGCACCGCGCCCAGGAACAAGTAGCTGCCGCGCCTGGGGTGGATCAGGCAGGTGTTCTTGCCGATGAAGCCTAGGCCGCAGCGCGCGGCCCAAGCGCGTTCTAGGACCGGGCCGGTATCCACATAGGCGCGCGATTCCCTGGCCAGCCATGCGCCGAAGGCGCGCAGCACCGGCGTGATCACGTCGTGATAATCGGCGCCCCAGGCATAGCGCGCGATGCGCCCGCGGGAGGGATCGCGCAGGATCTCCTCCGGCATGGCCAGCGTCTCGTAGCTCAGTCCAACGACAACGATGGTGCGCGCGCCCGGCATCACGCGCCGAGGGTCCAGCCGGCGTTCTGGATCGCGCGCCAGGTAGGCCATTTGGCCGTGGTGGCCGGCGCTTAGCCATTCCAGGAATCGCTCGGCGCCCGGCGTCGGCCCGGCCGGCGCAAACCCGACCAGGTCGAACCCCAACTCGATGGCGCGTTCGCGCACCAAGTTTGCGCTCAGCATGAGTGCCTATAAGCTGCAAGATCCGCGCCTCCGCCCCTCTCATCCGGTTCGTCGCCTGCGGCCGGCAGCCGGTCAGTCCATGTTCTCGATCTTGATCGGCGCGATGGGGTCTGCCGGCGTGAAGCCGAACACCCGCCCGTAGAAATACAGTTCGGCCTCCAGCGCGCGCTTGATGTTTTTGGCCTTGCGGAAGCCGTGCTGTTCGCCCTCGAACGTCAAATAGGCCGTCGGCAGCCCTTTGGCGCGCGCGGCGGCGAACATCGCTTCGGATTGGCTGGGCGGCACGATCACATCCTCCAGCCCTTGCAACAAGATCAGTGGCACGTTGATGCGATCGGCGAAGTGCACCGGCGAGCGCTGCACGTAGCGCTCGCGCTGTTCGGGGTAGGGGCCGATGAGCCGGTCGAGGTAGCGCGACTCGAACTTGTGCGTGTCGCGCGCCAGCGCCTCGGCGTCGCTCACGCCGTAGTAGCTGGCGCCGGCCTTGAAGGTGTCGCGGAAGGTCAACGCGCACAGCGTGGTGTAGCCGCCGGCGCTGCCGCCGCTGATCATCAGCCGTTCGCCGTCCACCAGGCCCTGCTGAACCAGATAGCGCGCGCCGTTCACGCAATCGTCCACATCCACGATGCCCCACTGGCTATTGAGCCGTTCCCGATAGGCACGCCCGTAGCCGGTGCTGCCGCCGTAGTTCACGTCGAGCACGGCAATCCCCCGGCTGGTCCAGAATTGGACCTTCAAGTTGAGTGCGTTGGTAGTGGCGCCGGTAGGCCCGCCATGGCTCATGACCAGCAACGGCGGGCGCTCGCCTTCGGGCGCGACATAGTCGCAATTGTACGGTGGGTAGAAGAAGGCGTGTGCGCTCAAGCCACCGGTGGTGGGGAAGGTGATCGGTTGGCCGATGGAGATGTAGCCGGGGTCAATTTGCAGGTCGCTCGCTCGCTTGAGCGTGGTGAACGCGCCCGAGGCGATGTCGAGCTGGACGATGGCGGCGAACTGATCCGGCGCGCCGGCGTTGAAGATGAGCTGCTTTCCGTCTGCGCACAGGCCGCTGATGGCGGTGTAGGGCGAGGCGATCTCGCGCCACGCGCCCGTCTCGGTGTCCAGCAGGCCCAGGCGCTCGATGCCGTCTTGCGCGTAGGCACATGCGATCAGCGTCGGTGTGATGAAGGCGTAGGTGCGCTGGCCAAAGGTCCACTGCGGCTCGCCGAACTCGGCCTCCATCGAATGCAGGGCCTGGATCTCGCCATCGCGCCAGCGGTAGAGGTTCCACCAGCCGCTGCGGTCGGAGACGAAATGCAACACGCCGTCAGGCGACCATTCCGGCTGGAAGATGGATTCGCGCTCTCCGCCGGCGACCCGGCGTGGGTTGCTCAACGTCCCACCGGCGCCGACCTCGGCCAGCCATAGCTCGGTTCCGTCCCAGGGCATGTTGGGATGGTTCCAGGCCAGCCAGGCTAAGCGCGTCCCGTCGGGGCTGAGGCGCGGCGCGGCGTAAAAGTCGTAGCCGCCGGCGAGCGTCGTGCCGCCGTATTCGTCGCCGTCGTAGTGAACAGCGACGAGGGTATTGACTGGCTCACGGCTGCCGGTATGGTCTTCGCGCACGCAGATCAAGCGGCGGCGCTGCGCGTCCATCATCGCGTCGGCATAGCGCAGCCTGGCGCCGGTTTCGGGCGTGATCGGCATGGGCGTGCCGCTCTCGGCAACGCGATACAGCCGCTGGTCGTCGAAGTTGGAGAAGTAAACCGTCCCGCGATGAACGAGATAGGCGCCGCCGCCGTATTCGTGCACGCGCGTGCGAACGTTGAAGGGCGCGGGGGTGATCTCTTGGTAGGCGCCATCCCGCAAGCGAATGAGGGTGTAGCGGCCGCCCTCGGACGGCCGGCCCTCGATCCAGTAGGCGTCGTCGCCGTCCAAAGCGATCTGGCCCAGGCTGATGGTCTGGCCGACGATCAGGTCGGCGGTGATGGGCGATCGCCAAGTGCCGTAGGGGGCGGCGATGGGCGCGCGCATGGCGAGCTGGCTCATTCACAGATTGCCGATGACCGCCGTGGCGAACTCGCTGCACTTCACCTCTTTCGCCCCCTCCATCAGCCGGGCGAAGTCGTAGGTGACGATGCGCTGGCCGATGGTCTTGTCGAGCGCGGCGAGGATGGCGTCGGCGGCCTCCGTCCAGCCCATGTAGCGCAGCATCATCTCCCCGCTCAGGATGACCGAGCCTGGGTTGACTTTGTCCAGGTTGGCGTATTTGGGCGCGGTGCCGTGGGTGGCCTCGAAGATGGCGTGGCCGGTGACGTAGTTGATGTTGCCGCCGGGGGCGATGCCGATGCCGCCCACTTGCGCGGCCAGCGCGTCGCTCAGGTAGTCGCCGTTCAGGTTGGGCGTGGCGATCACGTCGAACTCCTCCGGCCGCGTGAGCACCTGCTGCAGCGTGATGTCGGCGATGCTGTCTTTGATCAGCAGCTTCTTCTTCCACTTGCCGTCGCCGTGCGTGGGCAGCAGCTTGAGCGCGGCTTCGACCTCGGCGCGGATCTCGGCCTGCTGCGCCTCGGTCATCATGTCGTAGCCGGGGTCTATGGCGCGCGCGTTGTCCTCGATGCTGATCCCCGGCCTGCGCTCGACGTTGTCCAGGATCCAGCTCTCGCGCTGGGTCACAATCTGGTCGCGGTATTCGCGTTGGGCTAAGGCATAGCCCCAGTCGCGGAAGGCGCCGGAGGTGAACTTCATGATGTTGCCCTTGTGGACGAAGGTCACGCTCCTGCGGCCGAAGCGCAGGGCATAGTCAATCGCCGCGCGGGTCAGGCGTTCTGTGCCCGGCTTCGAGATCGGCTTGATGCCCACGCCGACTTGTTCCATGGCCTCGCTGCCGAAGCGGATTTTCTTGAATTCCTCGGGCATCTCGGTCTTGAGGAAGTTGAGCAGCTTCATCGCCTTGGGGCCGCCCGCCTCGAAGTCAATGCCGGCGTAGATGTCCTCGGTGTTCTCGCGGAAGATCACCATGTCCACCTTCTCCGGGTGTTTGACCGGCGAAGGCACGCCGTTGAAATACTTCACCGGCCGCAGGCACACATAGAGGTCGAGCAACTGGCGCAGCGCGACGTTCAGCGAGCGGATGCCCTTGCCAATTGGCGTGGTGAGTGGCCCTTTGATGCCGACCAGAAATTCGCTGAAGGCGTCCACAGTCTCCTGAGGTAGCCAGTTGCCGAACTGTCGGAAGGCCGATTCGCCGGCGTAGACCTCCATCCAGTGAATCTTGCGCTTTTCGCCATAGCACTTCTCTACGGCCGCGTCGAACACGCGCACAGCGGCGGCCCAAATGTCCGGTCCGGTGCCGTCGCCGCGGATGAAGGGAGTGATGGGATTATCTGGCACGGCGAGCTTGCCGTTTTCGATGCGGATCTTCTCGCCACCGGCTGGAATTTTGATGAGTGAGTAGGTCATGGCTGATTGCGATGCTCCTGTGAGGATGGAACTGGCATTATCGCTCACGTGCGGTACCTGCCGTTGATCGTCACGTAGTCGTGCGAGAAGTCACACGTCCAGATCGTCGCGCCGGCGTTGCCTAGCCCTAGGTCAAGCCGCACGACGATGTCGCGCGGTTTCATCGCTGCGGTCGCTGCCGCTTCGGCGTATGGGGTAGGGACGCCTCTGGCGAACACGTGCACGCCGCCGAACCACAGCGACATCTTCTCCGGCTGCACGTCCTCGCCGCTATAGCCGGCGGCGGCGATGATGCGTCCCCAGTTGGCGTCTTCGCCGTAGAACGCTGTCTTCACCAGCGGCGACCTGGCAATCGTCCGCCCCACGTTCTCGGCCATGCGCTCGTCGCGTGCGCCGGCAACCTCGATGGTGATGAACTTGGTCGCGCCCTCGCCGTCGCGCACGATCTGTTTGGCCAGGTCGGTGCAGATGCTGGTGAGCAGAATCTCGAACTCCAACGGTGTGGGCTGTAAACCGCTGGCGCCGTTGGCCAGCACCACCAGCGTGTCATTGGTGCTGGTGTCGCCGTCCACGCTAATGCGGTTGAACGATTTGCGCACAGCGTTGGCCAATGCCTTCTTCAACACCTCCGGCGCGACGATGGCATCGGTCATCACGATAGCCAGCAGGGTGGCCATGTTGGGGTGGATCATGCCGGCACCTTTTGCGATGCCGGCCAGGTGTGCCATGCGCGGGCCGCCTTGCTTCTCGTCCCCGGCCACGGTGATATCGTCGGCGGCCATCTTGGGGACAGTGTCGGTCGTCATGATGGCGTGTGCGGCGGCCTCCAGGCCGCCTTCCGACAGCACCTGCGCCGCGAGGGGGATGCCGACGCGCAGCTTGTCCATCGGCAGCGGGACGCCGATGACGCCGGTGGACATGACGAAAACCTGATGCGGCGCAATCGAGAACGCCTCGGCGGTCAGGCGAGCCATTTCTTCGCAGTCGCGCAGCCCTGGCTCGCCGGTGCAGGCATTCGCGCAGCCAGAGTTGACCACCACGGCGCGCAGCAGATGGCCTTCCGCCATCAGCCGTTGGTCGTAGATCACCGGCGCTGCCTTCACCTTGTTCTGGGTGAAGACCGCTGCAGCCACACAGTCGGTCTCACTGGCGATCAGCGCCAGGTCTAGCTTGCCGTTCTTCTTGATGCCGGCGGCGATGCCGGCTGCGCGAAAGCCTTTTGGAAGTGTGGGATTCAACATCGTTAGGTCACATGCGCAAAACGCACTGCGCGAAACGTCGCGCGCTTCGTGTTTTGTGCATCACGTATCGTGTCTCACAAGCGCACCTCTCGCCCGCTCACCGCCGAAGCTGCGATGGCTTCCAGGATGCGCACGACTTGCAATGCTTGCTCCGGCAAGACGGCGAGGGGCGCTTCGCCGCGCACTGCTCTGACGAATGCGCCTACAGACTGCAGCCAGCCGCGCTCGTTTGGGTAGGGCGAAAGATCGGGTTCATTGGCGACGATCTTGCCATCCTGCGCCGAATAGTATGTGAGCGAGGGCGACTCGCTGAAGAAGCCGTTGCGGTCCAAGCCGCCCTGTGTGCCGTAGAGCGTGACGCGATCCTCACCGGGGCCAAAAGCTGCCCATGTTACCAGCAGGCGGATTTGTGCGCCGTCCTTCAACGTCAGCACGGCGAAGGCGGTGTCGTCCACGTCGAAGCGACCGTCGGTGAAGCGATCGGCGCCCCATCCGCCCAGCCCGATCTTTTGCTTGCCCAATTCCCCACTCAGAAAGCCTTTCACGGAGATGACCTCTGGAAAGTCCAACAGGTACAAGATCAGGTCAAGCAAGTGTACGCCGATATCGTAGAGGGCGCCGCCGCCGGCCAGATCCTTGTTGGTGAACCAACTGCCAAATCCAGGGATACCCTGCTGACGGATCCACTTGGACTCGGCCAGATATACGCGTCCCAGGCGGCCGGCGGCGAGGATGTCACGCATCGCGCGCGCCGTGCGGTCGAAGCGCATGTGCTGGTTGACGCTCAGCAATCGGCCGTTCTTCTTAGCGGCTGCAATCATCTCGGCGGCCAGCGCGCTTGATGTCGTCATCGGCTTCTCACACAACACGTGCTTGCCGGCGTTCAGTGCCTCGATCGTCACTGGCGCATGCAATGTGTTGGGAAGCCCGATGGAGACGACGTCAATCTCTGGCTGCGCGAGCAATTCGCGGTAATCGGCGAAGACCTTCGGGATGTTGAACTTGTGTGCGACTTCCTGGGCACGAGCGAAGTTCGAATCGCAGATCGCGGCAATCTCGACGCCTGCAGCCTGAAATCCGGGAATGTGGCCTTGTTGGCCGATCGCGCCGGCCCCGATGACGCCGGCGCGCAGAGGATGTGTGCTCATACGCGGTGATGCTCCTTCGATGGCGGAATGACGCCGCGCGCTAGTTTAGCACCGGCGCAGCCGGTATAGGTGACGCGCATGCGATGTGCAATCTCCGCCGCCAGGCATAGAATTTGCGTAGCAACAAGAAGAGGCACGATTCACTCATGGCAAAGTCAACCGAACATCTCAAGACCCGTAGCCGAGAATTGGAAGGCATCGCCCGTGCGCCGCATCGCGCGTTCATGCGCGCGATGGGCTTGACCGATCAGGATTTGCGACAACCGCTGGTCGGTGTGGCGCATACTTGGAACGAAGCGACCCCGTGCAATATGTCTATGAACTTCCTGGCACAGGAAGCCAAGCGCGGCATCCGCGAGCTGGGCGGCACCCCGCGCGAGTTCGTCAGCATTGCCGTCAGCGACGGCATCGGCATGGGACACGAGGGTATGAAAGCGTCGCTCAGCAGCCGCGAGGTCATTGCTGACTCGATCGAGTTGATGATGCGCGCGCATTGCTACGACGCGCTATACGGCATGGCCGGATGCGACAAGAGCCTGCCTGGCACGCTGATGGCGATTGCGCGGCTGAACTTGCCCAGCATCTTCGTGTATGGCGGCACGATCAAGCCCGGCAAGTTCCACGGGCGTGATGTGACCATCCAGACGGTCTATGAGGCGGTCGGCCAACGCGAAGCTGGCCAGATCACCGATGAAGATCTCTATGAGCTAGAGTGCGTGGCCTGCCCCGGCATCGGTTCGTGCGGTGGCTTGTTCACGGCGAACACCATGTCCAGCGTGAGCGAGGCGTTGGGTATGGCGCTGCCGGGCAACGCCTCGCCGCCGGCGGTGGACGAGGCGCGCAAGGTCATCGCCTACGAGAGCGGTAAGGCGTTGATGCGTCTGATGCAGCGCGGCATCTTGCCCAGCGACATCATGACCAAAGAGGCATTCGAGAACGCGCTGGCGGTCGTGCTGGCGATGGGCGGCTCGACCAACGTGGCGCTGCATCTGCCGGCTATCGCCCACGAATTGGGCATCAAGCTCACCTTCGACGACTTCACACGCGTCACCTGCCGGACGCCCCACATTGCCGACATGACCCCCGGCGGCAAGTATGTGATGGAAGACTTGCATCGCATCGGCGGCGTGCCGGTGGTGATGAAGACGCTGCTCGACGCGGGCTTGTTGCACGGCGACTGCATGACTGTCACCGGCAAGACGGTGGCCGAAAACCTGAAGAAGGTGAAGAACGCCGAGCAGCTTACCAAACAGGATGTCGTGTATCCGGTGAGCCGACCCCTGCGCGAGAGCGGCGGCATGGTGATCGTGAAGGGCAACCTGGCGCCGGAGGGTGGTGTGGTGAAGGTAGCCGGTGTGAAGAATCTGCGACACATCGGGCCGGCGCGCGTGTTCGACGATGAACAGTCGTGCGCCGAGGCAGTGGCGCGGCGGGAGATTAAGCCGGGCGACGTGGTGGTGATCCGCTATGTCGGCCCGAAGGGTGCGCCTGGCATGCCGGAGATGCTGTCGGTCACGGCCGCGATTCGTGGGCAGGGGTTGGGCTACGATGTCGCCCTGCTCACCGATGGCCGTTTCTCCGGCGCAACGACCGGCCTGATGGTGGGGCACATCGGTCCGGAGGCGTTCGTCGGCGGGCCGATTGCCGCGCTGCGCGACGGCGACATCATCGAAATTGATGCCTCGAACCCGGCCAAGGGCAAGCTCAACGTCAAGCTCAGTCGTGAGGAGATCGCCAGACGCTTGAAGAAGTGGAAGCAGCCCGCACCGCATTATGCCAGCGGCGCACTGGCCAAATATGCCCGACTGGTGGGCCGCGCCTGCGACGGCGCAGTGACGCACTAGGAATGGTTCCCAAATCGGTGCAGGGATCGCGCTTCGTGGCGATCCCTAACTTTGTAATTCGGAACTCAAAAGTTCGTTCTCACCTTCAAGCGAGGGGGAAGGCGAAGGTGGGTTGCGTATACCGGTTGCGCCTAAGCACCTGTAGCAGCCGGTAGGCGCGAGTGACCTTCGGATTGCGTCGCCGGTCAGCGTGGTTCGATAGTGAACTTGACCGCTGTACGCTCGGCGCCGTCAATATCCACTTCGCCGAACGAAGGGATCAACACCACGTCAATGCCGTCGAGCAACAGATAACCACGCGCGATCGCGGCTGCCTTGACGGCCTGATTGACGGCGCCCGCGCCGATGGCCTGAACTTCGGCCCGTCCGTGCTCGCGCACCACGCCGGCAATCGCACCCGCGACTGCCGTTGAACGAGACGTAGCAGATACCTTGATGAGTTCCATGTTTGCTTTCTCCTCCTTGCTGTCGTGGCTACTTCATTCAAGCACGCAATCGTGGCGTATTCTCAGGGTCGGATGTTAACAAGTTTTGAACAGGCGTTCATCTTTTGCAAACATCGGTTATAGCCGATCATGTGCTATATGCCCAACGCTTGGGCAAGGTTCGAGCAGGGATGCGAAGCGTCACCTGTTATCCTGGTTGGGGTCAAGCGAGCTAAAGTAGTCGCGCACGTAGTCGCGCATGTCGGGTGGCACCCGGCTGCTCTGCAGCGCTTCGTCGGCGGCCTTCGAGTAGTCGCCATAGACCTGTTCGTAGGGCACGCTGCTGCCGCCTCCCGGCGCGGTGGAGGTGTGTCCGCTGGGGTCGGGTGCAGCCTGGCTCTGCGCCTCGGGCAGCACGACCGGCCGGCCGTCGCTACCGATGCGCCGTGGCGCGTACACCGTATTGTCTGAGCCGAAATCGTCGCTCTTGTACGATTGGCTCATGCTGCTCGACCCGTCGTTGGCCATCGCGCCGCTCGCCGACGGATTGCCGGCCTCTCCCTGGCCAGGCATTTGCGCCTGGCCCTGGCCGGGTTGCTGGCCCTGCGCGCCGGCTGGGGTGTTCGCACCGGCTTGACCGGCCTGGTTCTGACCACGGCGTTGCGATTGTGACGTCTGCTGGGCGATGGCTTGACGAGCCGCTTCGGCCTGCGATTGAGCGCTGTCTAACGCTTGAGAAGCTTCGCGCGTTTGCTGGGCACGTTCGAGTGATTGCGCTGCCTGTTCAAGCTGCTGTTGTGCCGCCGGGGTGTTGCCCTCGCGCATATTTTGGGCCGCTTCGCGCAGCCGCTGCGCCAGTTCGGGATCGCTGTTCTGCACGCTGCGGGCGAGCTGATCCAGTTGATTGGCAGCGCGCTGCATTTCCTCCTCGCTCAACGGCTGGCCGGTTTCGTTTGAATTCGTCAGGTTGCGCATCTCGTTGGCCGCGCGGTTGAAATCCTCGTTGGCCAACGCGTTGGACAACGCGTTCGTCAGCGCGTCGGGTGCGAGGCTCTCGCCGGCGCGCCGCAGATCTTCGGCCTGCTGTTGGGCGGCTTGGTCGTTCAACGCGTCGAGCTGCGACTGTGCCTCGTTGATCGCGGCCAGTGCTTCCTCCGGGGTGATGTTTGGGTCTTCCAGCTTGCGGCGCGCCTCGTCTAGCGCCTGGATAGCAGCCTGCTTTTGTGCATCGCTCAGCGCCGAGTGCTCGATCATCTGTTTGGCCTGCTCTAGTTGCTCGATCTGTTGTGCGATCGTCTGGCGCAGTTGCTCACGCTGAGCCAACACTTGCTGTTGCGGGTTGGGCAGGAGGATAGCGATGACCAAGGCGATTAGGAAGACGAGCGAGACGATAGCGTCGCGTCGCGAGACGCACAGCGGCATGAGCTTGCGCGCGTCCACGCTTTCGATGACGCGATCAGCGTCCCGGCGCTGTATGTTGCGGATCAAATCGTTCCTGACGCTAAGGTTGCCTTCGCTGATCTCGAGTGCGGTGGAAGTCCGCTCCTGCAGGCCGAAGCGTTGATCGAAGGTGCGCGCCCACTGCATCGGTGGCGTGCGCGCATGCCGCAGCCATGGATAGACGAGCGCACCCATCAGGCCGGTGACGGCCAGCGCGATGGACAACCCGATGAGCGTCGCCGTGCTCATGAGTGGGAACACGCGTGAAGCAAGGGCGATCAGCAGGGCGATGCCCAAGCCGCATGCCAGCCCGAAAAAGACCAGGCCGACGCTGTGTTGCAGGCGCGCCCGACGCGACCACGCCCGGATACTTTCTTTCAGTTCATCCATCGTCCTCGCCGGCGCATCAACGCGGTGGCGATATCCTCCTTCATCATCCCACACTTCATCTGCTGCGCTGCTCGCCGGTGCCGCTCAGCCATTCGATGCACCGGCGTGCCCATACGAATGGCCGCTCTTGACGTGCCCCTAGCAGACTCATCACGCTTCTGATGACGTGGTTGTGACTTACCCAGTTCCGCACACGCGCCGAACTGCGGGCGAAGCAGAAAAGTGCGACCAGCGCGAATGGCCACACCGGCATGATCGGCGTAATCGCGCCGATGCCGGCCAGGCCCAGCGCACCGAATCCGGCGAAGACCACCAGCGTGCGCTTGACGGGATGCGTGACCGGCGTGATGTAAATCGGCTGGTGGTTCGCCGGGTCGGTGTGATGCTTGATCTCGCGCATCAGCTCGCCGAAGAGCTGTTCGATCGGATGTTGCTTTCTGGTAACTCGCTTGCGATCCTCGCTCATCTTCATCCAAACACTCGCACGTTCCTGTGAACGTCTGCTGAGAGAACGCTTGGCCGCTCTACTTAGCTTAGCAAGTCGGGATGAGAATCCGGTGAGAGTGGGAAGGTGCGCACGGCCATCCAGCATTGTCCGTCGCGGTAGTCGTAGTACTTCGTGCGCAGCAGGGTCAGGCGCGACGATGCCAGCCCACCGGTCAGCAACGCATTGTGCAGCCGGATCGAGCGATAGTAATGCGGTGATAGCTCGCTCACTGCTGCTGTATGGCGTGGGCTGGTTCGCCAATGCTCGATGCCCTCCATGCTGCGCATCATGACCAGGTTAGCCCAGTTGCCATCGGGCAGTTGCATAGAGCTGTAGCTGAGCAGGTAAGGCTGATCGGTCAGTTCGACGATGAGCGCGTCGTCTACTTCCTCCATCTCCTGCACGAATGATGGAGCGAGGGCGGCGCGCTTCTGACCACAGAAGCCCACCACAGCCAGTGCTTGGGCGTCCAGGAGCGTGGTGCGATCGGTGACGATGATGCGGTGCTGGCGTCTGTCCGGCTCGCGCAGGTAGAGGTGGCTGCCGGCGGCCAATCCGGCGTTGTCTTGTATGATCCGATGCAGGCGTCCGCACATGTATTCCAGCGTGGCCAGGTCGCGCCAACTGTGCTCGGGATCGCTGAACGGGCGATCGGGGATATGTTCGGCTGGGTCGAGGTGAATGAAACGGTCGAGTGACATGGTGCGATTTGAAGTGAGAATGTTTTGACTGCTCCTCGTGTTCGGAAAATAATCTCGCACATGGAATATCCATCGCGAGTAAGACTCGTCATCGTTGGCGCCGGCATTGTGGGCAGCAGCGCGGCATACCATCTCACCCGGCTGGGCTGGCACGACATCCTAATTTTGGACAAAGGTGACTTTTTTGAAAACCCCGGTTCCACCTCCCATGCGCCGGGCGGCGTCGTTGGGCTCAGCCACTCCAGGCTGCTCACCCAGATGGCGCAATACTCGAGCGATCTGTATCGTCGCCTCAAACCCTGGTCCCCGAATCGCAACAGCTTCAACGCAGTGGGCGGCCTGGAGATCGCGATCTCGCAGCGCCGCCTGAACGACCTGAAGCGGCTGCACGCCGAGGGCAAGAGCTTTGGCGCCGAGTCGCATTTGCTCTCGCCGCACGAGGCCGCCGCAAAGCTGCCGCTGCTCGACCCGCAACGCATCGCCGGCGCATTGTTCGTGCCCAAGAGCGCCATCATCGCCGGCACGCACGTAAACGGCGCGCTGCAGCGCGATGCCGCTGCGACTGGCGGCGCTACGTTCATCGGCCATACCGAGGTGTTGGACATCGAGGTGATGGATGGCCGGGTCGTCGCCGTCCGCACCAACAATCCTGAGCTGCCGCGCATCGCATGCGAGGCAGTGTTGTTGTGCACCAACATCTGGGGGCCCGTGCTGGGTGACAAGCTCGGCGTGCCGCTCCCGCTGTTGGCGTTTGAACACCAGTATGTGGTGACCACGCCGGTAGACGCACTGGCGCAGTTCGACCCAAACAACAAGGATCACGAGATTGTCTTCCCCACGGCCCGCGAGCTAGACTCGGCAATCTATTTCCGCCAGCACTGGAACTGCTACGGCGTGGGCAGCTATTGGCACACGCCCCGGCCGGTGCGTGCTCAAGATGTGGGCGATAGCGCGCTGCGTCCATTCACGCCGGAGGATTTCAAGAACGCGTGGGCGCAGGTGACGACGCTGCTGCCGGCGTTGTGTAAAGCGCAACTTTCGCGCGCGTTCAACGGTATGTTTGCCTTTCCTGTGGATGGCATGCCGATCATGGGCGAGGCGAACGTGCGTGGCCTGTGGACCGCGGTTGGCTCGTGGATCACCCACGCCGGCGGGGTGGGTAAGTCCATCGCAGAGTGGATGACGTACGGTGAAGGCGCGACTGAATGGGATATGCGGCAGGTGCATCTACACCGCTTCCATCGCTTCCAATCTACACGTGCCTATATTGATGCGATTTGCAACAAGAACTATGCTGAGTTGTACCACATCGTTCATCCACGCCAGCCGCTCTCGAAGCCGCGCAATATCCGGCTATCTCCCTTTCATGCGCGTTGGCAGGCACTGGGCGCGGTCTTCGCGCCGTTCGCCGGCCTGGAGCTACCGAACTGGTGCGAAGAGAATGCGCGCCTGCTGGAAAGGTATGACGCGTGTATTCCGGAGCGAACGGGTTGGGCTGCAGAGCACTGGTCGCGCATCCAGGGCGCTGAGCATCTGGCGACGCGTGAGGGGGTGGCGCTCTTCGACCTCACCGGCCTTTCGATCTTCGAGGTGAGCGGCAAGAGTGCGTTGGCGTTCGTGAATTGGTTGTGCAGCAACCAGATGAATGTGTTGCCCGGTCGTGTGGTCTATACCTGCTGGCTCACGCCGGTCGGCGGCGTGCGGCGCGATTTGGCAGTCGTGCGCTTGCGCGAAGACTGTTTCTGGATGTTCGTGGGCGAGGGCACGCGGCCGCAAGACTGGGACTGGGTAGTGCGACAGTGGGAACGCGCCTGCGAGATGTCGGGCGACTTTGCCGCGGTCGAGCTGAGTGACCTCTCGGACGTCTATGCTGCGCTCGGCCTGTGGGGTCCGAGCGCGCGCCAGGTGTTGTGCAAGGTGACGCACGCGGACGTGAGTAATGCGGCCTTCCCATATTTCACTGGCCGTTGGATTGAGATCGGCTATGCGCCGGTATTGGCGCTGCGTGTGTCATATGCCGGCGAGCTAGGTTGGGAGCTGCACATGCCGGTGGATCAAGCGCTGCAGGTCTGGGATGCGCTGTGGGAGGCCGGCCAGTCCGAAGGCATCATCGGCGCGGGTATGGGCGCGTTTGACTCGCTGCGCTTGGAGAAAGGTTACCGGCTGTGGGGCGCCGATGTAGATGCTGAGCGCATACCATACGAAGCCGGCCTGGGCTGGACGGTGAAGCTGGACAAGCCGGCGTTCGTCGGTCGCGAGGCGTGCTTGAAGTTCAAGGCGAACGGTGCGCCGGGCCGGATGTTGCGCTGCTTGACTTTGGACGATCCATCGGCAGCGGTGATGGGCATGGAGCCGATCTTCTCCTCCGCGGCGCTGTCCGGCAGCCGTGCCGTTGGCTACGTGACCAGCACCAACTATGGCTACAGCGTGGGCAAGCACATCGCCTATGGCTACTTGCCGGCAGCGCATGCGGCGATCGGCTCGAAGGTCACGATCGAGTACTTCGGCGAACGGCTGCCGGCAACGGTGAGCGACGACCCGCAATTCGATCCGGCGATGATGCGGCTGAAAGCGTGAAGTGGCGCTTGACAGCTCAAGTTCGTCATTGTAGTATTGTCATGACATTACAACAAAGTGACATGGTGATCGATCGCAATTCCCCTGTTCCGCTCTACTACCAGCTCAAGCAGCAGATGCTGGAGAAGATCGAGAAGGGCGAATGGAAGCCCGGCGACAGCGTGCCGACCGAGCAGGAGCTACAGCAGAGCTACAACCTCAGCCGGACGACCGTGCGTCAGGCGCTGGCCGAGATGGTGATGGAGGGCCGGCTGACCCGCCAGCGCGGGCGGGGCACCTACGTCGCCCAGCCCAAGTTCCAACACGACCCGCTGCGCCATCGCGGGATTGGGCAGTATTTGCTGGAGCAGGGGCTGACGCCCGGCTGGAAGGTGCTTGACGAGCGTCACATCGCTGCGCCGGCTGAAATTGCCGCCTCGCTCTACCTGCCGCGCAACGCGCGCGTGTACTGCTTGCAGCGCTTACGCTTGGCCAGCGAAGAGCCGATCGGTTACCTGGTCTCGTATGTGCCCGAGGCGCTGGCCGAGGCGATTGACCGCAGCGCGCTGGACAAAGGCGGCTCGACCGACTACCTCAAGCGCCTGCCGCAGATGGGCGATTACTGCGTTGAGCGCTCCATCGAAGCAGTCGCGGCTGGCGAGCCGGAGTCCAAGCTGCTGCGCGTCAAGCGCGGCACGCCGATGCTGTCCATCGAGCGGCTGATCTTGGCGCGCGATGGCATGCCGATTGAATTTTTGAGGGCGCGCTATCGCGGCGACCGCATGAAATACCAAATCAATTGCTCATGAATCGGACGGCTAATGCGCAGCTTGTAAACATGACCATGCGAGACTACGGCACACCGCAACTCAAGCCCTATCAGTGCTTCATGGGGCGTTGGGAGGGCTTGTGCAAGACCTTCGGCCCGGACGGCGTGTTCATCGAGTCCACCGCCGTGCACATGGACGTGTACTGGACAGCCGAGGACACATGGCATCTGCACGAGGATTTCGAGAACCTCTACGGCATCGGCCGGCAGGTGTATGACAGCGACTTCCGCGTTGTGGGCAAGAACTGCTATGCGGAGAACGATCTGATCAAAGTCGTCGGCACCGAGCTTACGCCCTACAACTACAACTTCATCATTGATAGCGCCGTCACCCAGTCCATCGTCTTCAACAACCATTACTTCCTCGACCCCAACACGCGCCGGATCATCACGCACAAAATGCGCGACGGCAAGACAACCGTCTTCCAGATACAGGATTTCGTCCGAGTCGGCTAGGCCAAAGTCTGTCAACGCAAGCCATGATCGTCCAGTCTGCTCCCCTCGGTTCGCCGCACTTCGTGATCACCCAGGTGGATCACGCGCGGTTCAGCGGGCAATTTGCGCGCGCGTTTGGCAATTCGCGATTCGCCGCGCCGCAGCCGCATGAACTGATGGCCTATGTGACGGCGCATCACGACGAGGGGTGGGCTGCGGTGGACGCTGCGCCGAAGCACGACCCGCGCACCGGTCTGCCTTATCACCTGACGCAAACGCCGATGCCCGACCTGCTGCGCACCGGCGCCGGCTCGCCCGATTTCAACCAGCGTCATCATCCCTTCTGCGGGCTGCTCTCCTCGATGCATACCTACGGCCTATATCACGGCCGATATGGCCTGAGCGACAAAATCGTTATCAACATGGTGCCGCCGGAATATCAAGCAGACGCGCGGCGCATGTTGCAGGGTGAGCTGGAGCGCCAAGCATCGCTGAAGGCGCAACTCCGCAGCCATCCCGAGACGGCTAAGTGGGCGAGCGACGCATTCCTGTTCCGTTGCTACAAGCTGTTGCAGTTCTTCGACATGCTCGCCCTCTATTTCAACACGACTCATGTCACCCAGCGATTACCGGCGACGCTGACGCATGTGCCGGCCGGTCCGAATGACGACGTAGACATCACGATCACGCCCGTCGGCGATGCCTACGCGCTCTCGCCTTTTCCGTTTGCCGAGAGCGGCATGACCTTCTGGTGCGAGGGGCGCTATCTCAGCCCACGCGCCGAAGAGACCGATTGGGGTGCCGTGATGCGCGAGACGCCATGCGAGCGCGAAACGGTGAAATTGATCGCGCAGTGAAGCAGGATACAAGAAGCTAAGCAGGAAGCGCAAAGCTAAGCGCTTGAACCGATGACGCTTTCACTCTTCGGCCAGTGGATTGGCAACGCCGAGGTGTTCGCCGGCGATGGCCGCTTCGTTGGGAACGGCATGGACATGCGTCGCGTCCAGCAGGTGGACGATTGCCGTGCGCGCATTGATGTCGCGTTCATCGGCCCGTTTAAGGTCAGCGGCCACTACTTCATCCGCGACCGCGGCGATCATCGCATTTACGAGGGGCCGGTCAACGTCGGCTATGCCGAGACGCTGTGTGAGGGCGTGGTGGATGCGCATGCCTACTGGCCGGCGCTGGGTCTGAGCCAGCGCTTCATGCTGGCCGTGTTGCCCGACGGCGATACCCAGGCGTCCCTTGCCCTGATGTCGCGCGGCGATCAACTGGTCTATGTCGTGGTCGGCCAGAACCGGCGCGTGGTTGGCGAGGCGGGATTGCCGGAGCTGGTGTGCGGCACGTCGCTTGACCTGGCCGATGACCCCACGGCTGGCCGCTCGGTGATGCTCCTGCATCGCCAAGGCGCTTGGCAGGGAGAGCTGATTGCATTGGATGCGCAGCGTCGCCTGACCGGACGGGTGGCCTATTGTGAATCGTTCTTCGCCGATGGCCGCGTCGTGATGGAGGGTGGGCGTTTCGACCCGACGCGCCGTGAGTTCTGCCTGAAAACCAACGGCTGGCAGGCCTGGACGACGCCTGATTGTGAGGTCGCCGGCAGTTGCGGCCTGGCCGGCGGACGCGCTTCTCACGGCTATTTCCATCATCTGCCGGTTCAGTTGCGCGTCTGGCGCCGCGAAGTCGTCACGCTCGACGGGACGCGCAAGGTGTTGCTGCAGCATTGGTATCGCGGCGGGGAGCGCATCGGCAGCGAGTTCGGCGTGCTCGCGTTCAGCCCTGGAGGATGAGCGATGGCAGGCGACGCCTTTCTTGGCTGCTGGCGGGTGACCGAGTATGTCTTTGACGACCTCGGCGCGCTTGTCGGCGTGAATTATCAGCAGCGCGAGCTGGAGCGCCTCGATGAATCGCGTATCCGAGTGACGCAGCGCTGTCAACCGGACGCTATGTTGGCGCGGCATCCCATGGCGGCCTTCGCCGGCGAATGGGTCTTCGATCTCGCGCTCGAAGGCCGGACGCGTCGCTATCTCGGGCCGGACGTAGTGGGCGCCGCGGCGAGCTGGGGCAACAACGCGATGACCGGCCGCGGCGTTTGGCCGCGCTTCGGCCACAACTTCGTTTCGTGGTCGGTGATGCTGACCCCGCGACGGCAGTTGACCGGCGGGCGATTCTTCCGCGCCGGCGCGTGCATGGCGCACATCATCGGCGTCGGGCAGGCGCTGGCGCCCACAGACGAGTCGGCGGGTTATCCCTCGCTCGATCTCGCGGCCCGTCCGGAATCATTCGCGCGCGAATGGCGCGGCGCGCGGACGCGCTTTGACGCCGGGGGTGATTGCCTGGGCGAGGAGCCGTTAGCGCGCCGCTATCACGCGAACGGTTGGCGCGAGGACGATTGGCCGGTGGAGTGGACGGCCTGCGGCGATTATCTGCGCGTCGCTGGGTTCGGCCTGGATGCTGTGGCCCGGCGGGTGGGTCCGTCGTTCGAGCTGGAGGGCGCGCTGGCCAGCGGCGCCCAGGTCTCTATGCTCGAGGTCGTGGATGCGACGACGCGGACGCTGACCGGCATCCATCGCGTGATCGAAGCGGAACGCTTGCAGCGCGTGGCGGTGATCCGGCTAGGCGCTGTTGTGGAGGGAGAGTGACATGCTGAAAAACTTTTGGTGGCCGATCGAATTCAGCGAAGCCATCACGCGCGAACCGAAGCAGTTGCGCGTGATGGGCAAAGCGTTTTGGGCCTATCGCCAAACGAACGGTCAAGCGGTGATCATGCGCGACCTGGATATGGCTGCGCGCCGGCCGCTCGGCGCGGTGCGCGTCGAAGGCGATGACCTGATCGCCCAAGACGGCCGGCGCTACGCGCCGGATGGTTCGGCAAGCGAAGCGTATGCGCTGGCCTATCCGACGCAAGACCGCTACGGCTGGTGCTTCGTCTTCTTCGGCGACCTGCCGGAGTCTGAACGCATCCCCATCCCCAACTTGCCTTACATCGAGGACACCGCCACTTACAAGGTCGTGCATGGCAACTTCGAGTGGAACGTGCACTACGCCCGCGCGCTGGAGAACGGCGTGGACGCTGCGCACACGCCGTTTGTGCATGGTGGCTCGTTCGGCAACCCGGACGAACCAGAAATTGAGGATTACCAAGTCGAATCTACTGAGACCAGCGCCATGGCGACGATCCATCTCAAGCCCACGCCGGCCAAGGGAATGTGGAGCCGCATCTACACCAGCAAGAAGCGCGACACGGTGGTGAAAACGGTCGTCGGCTGGTGGATGCCGAATATCTCCATCCTAGAAGTGCATCTGCCGTTGGGCACGCTGATGATCTACAACGCCCATGTGCCGGTGGATGACATGAAGACGGTGAGCAAATATATCGGCCTGCGCACCTTCTTCAAGGGCAGTTGGGCCGATAGCAACATGCACCAGCGCGTGATCAAGATTTTTAAGCAAGACCAGAAAGTGGTCGAGGCGCAGCGCCCGGAGATTCTGCCCTACGACTTGGGCGCCGAATTGCACGTGCGCAGCGACGCGATTCAGATCGCGTTCCGCAAGACCCGTCAGCATTTCTTCGACCGGGGCTGGGGGCTGTATCCGCGCGGCAAAGCGCAGGACGACATTGAAATCCCTTCGCCCTATCGGCTGGCGTTGCGCCGGGATGCTGCGCGTTTGGAGGGCGTGACTGCTTGAGGGGGTAGGCAAGACAGGGGGTGGGCGAAGGCACTGCCTTCGCCCCCTTCCGGCTTACTTGAGGAATGTTGCGCCGATGATTCGTTCGCTCTACACGGCCGTCAAAGCTGAAGGCGCGCCGGCGCCGTTCGACACCTTGCACCTCAAGGTGTTCTATCCGGCTGCGCCGACCGGCGGCGAGACGGAGCGCATGACCGGCGTCATCCCGGCTGACCTGGCGCGCGGGCGGATGCCGGTGGTGATCTTCTTCAACGGCATCAACGTGGGAGCCGAGTCGTATGCTTGGTTGGCGATCGCGCTGGCGCGGCAGGGCATCGTCGTCGTGTTGTTCAACTGGGTGGGCGAGACCCTGCCCGGCGTGATCGGCCTGACGAACGGGCTAGACCTGACGCGGGTGACGCCGCAAACCTACGGCAGCGCGCCGACGGCGCCGGCTATCGCGCCGATGCTGGACGAGTTGGAACGGCTGGATCGGTCTGGGCCGTTGCGAGGCGCATTGGCGCTCGATCGCGTGACGCTGGGCGGCCATTCGGCCGGCGGCACGGTCGCGCTGCACAACGCTAACCCGCGCTACTTCCCACAAGTGGTCGCCGGCTTCAGCTACGCCGGCCATACCATGGCGGCGACGATGCTGGGCTTTGCGCCGGGGACGGTGCTGGCCTGCGCGTCCGACCTGCCGTTGTTGCTGATGTGCGGCGGGCGCGATGGCGTAGTCGCTGCCAGCGGAGCGCGCTACGGCCAGGCGGGTGATCCCGTTGCGCCTGTGCGCTGCACGTTTGACGAAGGCATCGCCGGCGCGCGCGGTGATCGCCATCTGGTGATCTGGCATGGCGCCAATCACTTTACTCTGGCGCATCCGCTCGACGAGACGGCCGGGCGCAGCTTCCTCGACTGGCCGCCGGAGGGCGATGAGTCGGCCATGCGCGCGCGCATGGCCGAGGTGATCGGCGCGTTCATCCTGTCGGCGGCCCGCGGCGATGCCGCCGCGTCTGCGCGCCTGCGCGCGTTATCCAACGATGCGTCTGTGGAATGGCGCACGAAGTAATCAAGGTGAGATGAGATGCTCAAGAACTTTTGGTGGCCGCTGGCCTTCAGCTCCGAGGTGAGTCGCAAGCCGATCCGCGTCACGGCCCTGCAAGAGGAGTTCGTCGCATACCGGCTGCCGGATGGGCGCGCGAATGTGCTGAGCGACCTATGCGTGCATCGCGGCGGCGCGTTGAGCGATGGCTGGACGCAAGAGGATCGCATCGTGTGTCCCTATCATGGCTGGGAGTTTCGCGCCGATGGCGCGTGTGTGCGCATCCCGGCCAATCCGCCCGATGCGCCAGTGCCGCGCAAGGCGCGCGTGGACGCCTATCCGACGGTCGAGCAGATGGGATGGGTGTGGGCTTTCCTCGGCGACATCCCTGCCGCCGAGCGTCCGCCGATGCCGACGCTCCAGGATGCCGGCGCGGCGACAATCGTTACCGGCGCGATCTCCTGGCGCGCGCCATACGAACAGGTGATTGCACATCTGGCCGAGCCGGCGGTGGCCGCGCTTGCGCTGGACGGCGAGTTCGTCGCCGAAGCGCCGCGGGTCGGCGATGTGTCGTCTGCCCTCAGCGACTGGGGCGCGCGCCTTATGGCGACGCTCACCCCGCCGGATCGCGTCGAGCGCAGCCTGTTGGGGCTGATGAAGAAGCGCATGCCCTGCGCGCCTTGCGAGGCGCTGGTCGCGTTCCACATGCCGTGCATTACGCTCTACCGCGCCGGTGATGACCACATGATGATGGCGCACCTGCCTGTGGACGCTCAAACGACTGTGACGAAGTGGATGGTGGCTCGTAAGTCCGGCCAGACCGAACCCCCAATCGCCCACCAGCGCATGACGGCTGCGCTCGAGCGGATGCGACCGCAGGTCGAGGGTCAACCGTCGCCGCAGCATCCGATTGCGCAGGCCTTCGTCCGGCTGCGCGATGAAGCCATCGCGCGCGGTTGGGGCATAGATGCCCACCTCATCCAGGCGGAATACGCCAACATCAAAGCAGTCGTCATCCCTTCTCCGGCGCGGCGCGAGGTGCCCGAGCTGGCCGCTGCATGGGTGATGAAGGAAGCGCCCACCATCAAGCCGCGCGACGCCTAGAACACAAGACGCAGAACACAGACAAACGTGCAAACGTTCAAACGTTCAAACGTGTAAACGTGCAAACGCGCAAACGTTCAAACCTGCAAACCTGCAACCCTGTAAACGCCACCCATGTCACTCGCCCAACGACTCAGCCACGAGACGCTGGACAAGATCGTCCGGCGGTTCGCCCTGCGCGAGATCGGCGATCCGTTCATCTCGCTGACCAGCCCGATGGCGCCGCAGCCGGTCGGCGCATGCCGACTGTTTGCCTCGCCGCCGGAGAGCGCAGCCGATGGTTCGGAGCGCGTGCGCAAGGTGGTGTACATCGGCATCACCGTGCCGCCCATCGGCCTGGACTCGCACATGTTCTTCGCCTTTACGCCGCCGGAGAGCGCTGTGCCGCATTTCACGCTGGATAGCGTGCTGGCCGGGCCGAGCTTCGCCTTTCACCTGGACCTGATCCCCCGCGTGGACTTGGGGGCGAATCTGGCTTACATGAACGAAGTCTTCATCCCGCTGACGGCGAGCTTCGACCAGGCGAAGCAAATCGCGGGGTTGGCGCCGGCCAGCCTCTCGCCGCGGCAGTATGCCCTGATGTCGCCGTGGATGTTGGCCTACCGCGCGACGGAGGAAGCCTACGCCCAATGCGCGCCGCACATCGAAGCATATCTGCGCCACTGGTTTAGCCTGGTCGAAAATGGCATTCGCGCGCCGATAGCCATGACGCCGGCGCAGTTGGCCGAACGCGACCGCGCGAATCGTCACGCCATCTTCAGCTACGAAGTGGATCCGGTGTGGAGCCAGATCGAACGGCTGCTCGGCAGAGCGATGAACCTGCGGCTCATCGAAGTGCTGCGCAACCCGCAAGTCGAATCCTGACGACGCCACTGCTTGCCATGTCTCAGCCCAGCGAGTTCCAAAAGCGCATCAGCGGCGAGTGGCACGGTTATCCGAGCACGTTCGACCGCGAAGGCAATCATCTCGGTTACAACAAAGTGGATCGCCAAAGCATCTTCGATCCGGCGACCGGCGCGACGACTTACATCATGCACACGCGCTTCCACGATTTGCCGTCGGTGGACTTCCATCGCCTGGCCACGCCCGACGGCTTCAAGTTCGGCGTGAGCGACGGCGACCGAGACCGTGTTTACTTGGGGCCGGATTTCTACGGCAGCGGCCAGCCATACGGCAGCCTGGTCAATTCGCGCTACTACTCCCCGTTTTGGTGCTGCGACCTGAATACGCTGAACTGGGTGCTGGACGATGGCCAGACGCAGGTGTATTCCTCGTTGCTTTACGAAGGGCCGACGCTCAAATATGTCTTCAACGGGCTGTATCGCGTGGCGCATGATTACCGCACCAACCCAGCCACGCGCGTCGAGATAGACGCATTTTGCGAGCGCGAGCGCGTCAACGGCCCGCAGCCGCATGCGCTGCCCGCCAAGCGCAGCGGCATGTTTGAAGGGGACATGCACATCTATCGCGCCGATCAGACGCGCGCCGGCGCTGCCCATGTGCGCATCACATACGCGCCCACCAGCCTGCTGACGGCCGCGCAGACCGTCGAGGTCGAAGCGCCGGCCGAGACCGGCCTGAGCCGGCGTTACGCCTTCCATCGCGCCCGCGAGGTCAATCGGCACACCTTTCACGGCCCCGATGTGTTCGGCAACGGGCTGGCTTACGGGCGCGCGCTTTTCATCTCGCAGCATTTCGCCGGCGCGCCGCTGCGCATTGAGGGGCGCGAGTTCCTGCTGGATGAGCGTTACACGTTAGCCAACGTGTGGATGGTGCATCAGAGCAATCGGCTGGCCTACGTCATGTTCGGCGTCTTGCATTGGACGGAGCAGTAATCACCGATGAGTCGCTACGGGTTGTTCATCGGCGGCCGCGAAGTCGCCGCAGGGACGGGCGAGGTGTTCCCCAGCGTCGCGCCGGAGACCGGCGACGTGCTGGGCTATGCCGCCCGCGCCGGTTTGGACGACGTGAACGCGGCGGTTGAGGCCGCGCGCGCGGCGTTCGCTGCTTGGGCCGGTTTGCCTCCCGGCGAGCGCGAGCGCATTCTGCTGCGCTGCGCCGATGCCATCGAGATGGCTGCGCCGCGCCTGCTCGAGCTGGTGATTGACGAGAGCGGCTCGACGATCGCCAAGGCGCGTTACGAAGTGCAATACAGCGCGGCTTTGCTGCGCGCCGCGGCCGGCGAAGCGCGCCGCCTCTACGGCGACACCTTCCCCAACGACCGCCCGCATCGTCTGTCGTTGGTGGTGCGCGAACCGCTGGGCGTCGTAGCCGTCATCTCGCCGTTCAACGCGCCGTTGGCGCTGCTGGTGAAGATGATCGCCTTCCCGTTGGCCGCCGGCAACACGGTCGTCGCCAAGCCGAGCGAGGAGACGCCGCTGGTGGCGATTGAGCTGGCGCGCGCGTTGCACGAGGCCGGGTTGCCGGCGGGCGTCTTCAACGTGATCACCGGCTACGGCGAAGAATGCGGTGAGCCGTTGGTGAAACATCCCGACGTGCGCGGCGTTGCCTTCACCGGCTCCACCGCCGTCGGCGCGCGCATCGCCGCGCTGGCGGCGCCGCACATGAAGCGCCTGCAGCTCGAACTGGGCGGCAAGAATCCCTTGATCGCGCTGCGCGATGTGGACGTGACGCAGGCTGCCGAGGTCGCTGCCGTCGGCGCGTTCTATCACGCCGGCCAGATTTGCATGAGCAGCGCGCGCGTGATCGTCGAGCAACCCATTGCCCGGTCGTTCGCCGAGACGTTGGCGCGCAAGGCCGAAACCTTGCACTTGGGCGACCTGCGCGACGCGCGCACGGCCTACGGCCCGCTGATCCACGCGCGCGCCGTTCAAAAGGTGCATGCGCACGTGCAAGACGCCCTGGCGCGCGGCGCGACGCTGCTGTGTGGGGGGAGCATCCATCACGGCAACACCTACCGCCCGACTGTGCTCTTCGAGCCGCCGCGCGCCGGCCCGGCCTGGTGTGAGGAGACATTTGGGCCGGTGGTGAGCGTCGTCGGCGCTGCCGATCTGGACGAAGCGATTGCCCTCGCCAACGACAGCGCATACGGCTTGAGCGCCGGCGTGCTCACAAACGACCTGCGGCGCGGCCTCACGGCGGCGCGGCGCATTCGCGCCGGTTCGGTTCACGTCGGCACGCACTCATTTTGGAGCGATGCGCTCGCGCCGATTGGCGGCTACGGCATGAGTGGCATTGGCCGCAGCGGCGGCAAATACTCCGTCGAGCATTTCACCGAGCTGAAATGGATGAGCATCGAGCTGGGCGAGACGCCCCGACCGTTTTAATCCCATGAACATCCCAACGCGCGTCACCATAGTGGAAGTCGGCCCCCGCGACGGGTTTCAGATGGAGCGGGAGTTCATCCCGACCGATTTCAAAGTCGAGATCATTGATTTGCTCTCGTCATCCGGTTTGCCGGCTATCGAAGCCACGTCCTTTGTCAATCCCAAAGTCGTTCCGCAGATGGCCGACAGCGACGCCGTGATGCAGCGCATCCGGCGGCGCCCCGGCGTGCGCTACAGCGCGCTGATCCTGAACGTGAAGGGCGCGCAGCGCGCGATTGCCGCCGGTGTGGATGCGGTGCGCTTCGTGGTCTGCGCCAGCGAGACCTACAACCAAAAGAACATGAACATGAGCGTGGCCCAATCGCTGGACGCGCTGCGCGAAGTGGTTGCGATGTGCGCGCCGAACGGCATCCACGTCGAGCCGGCCGTCTCTGTGGCGTTCGGTTGCCCCTTTGAGGGCGAAGTGCCGGAATCGCGCGTCATCGCCCTGGCCGAGGCGTATGCGGCGTTGGGGCTGCGCGACATTTGTATCGCCGACACGGTCGGCTTGGCCAATCCGCGCGCCGTCCGCCGACTGCTGGGCGAGCTGCGCGCGCGTTTGCCGGATTGCACCTTTGCATTACACCTGCACGACACACGCGGCCTGGGGCTGGCTAACGCGCTGGCGGCGATGGACATCGGTGTGACGACCTTCGAGTCGTCGCTCGGCGGGTTGGGCGGTTGCCCGACAACTAAGGTGTCCACAGGCAACATCAGCACCGAGGACTTGGTGAACCTGTGCGATGAGATGGGCATCGAAACCGGCGTGGACGTTGAGATCATCCGCGAGGCCTCGCGTCGTATGCAGGAGTTCCTCGGCCGGCCGCTGCCCAGCCATGTCCTGGCCGCCGGCACGCGCCGCATGTTGTTCGCCGGCGCAAGTCAGCCATGTTGATTCGCCTATCGCTCGCGCCTAGTTCGCTATGCGGACGCATGAGGTGAGGCGCAAAACCCAAACAATGTCAATGACGCAACAAACGATTGCCGAGAAGATCCTTTCGCGCGCGGCGCGGCGGCGCGTGCGCGCCGGCGAGATCGCCATTGTGCATGTGGACGGCGCGATGGCGACCGACGCGACCGCCCCGCTGGCCATTCAGGCCTTCCGCGAGATGGGCGGGCGGCGCGTGTGGGATGCGCATCGTGTGGCGTTCGTCCTCGACCATGCTGCGCCCGCGCCCAACGAGCGCATCGCTAACCTGCACGCGATGATGCGCCGATTCGCGCGCGAGCAAGGTTGCCATTTCTACGATGTGGGCGAGGGCATTTGCCATCAGCTCATGGTCGAGCGCGGCCATGTGCGCCCCGGCGACCTGTTCCTCGGCGCAGACTCGCACACGCCGACCTACGGCGCGCTAAACGCTTTTGGCGCCGGCGTCGGCTCCACCGACCTGGCCGGCGTCTTGCTCACCGGCAAGACCTGGCTCCGCGTGCCTCACAGCATCAAGATCGAGCTGGTCGGCGCATGGCCGCTCGGCGTGACCGCCAAAGACCTGGCGCTCTTCCTGGTCGGGCGCATCGGCCTGGAGGGCGCGAACTACCACTGCGTCGAGTTCACCGGCGAGGCCATTGAGCCGCTGCGCTTGAGCCAGCGCATGACTCTGGCGAACATGGCCAGCGAAATGGGCGCTAAGGCCGGCATCGTCGCGCCGGCAGGCTTGCGCTTGCCGTATGACTTCGCGCCGGTCAGCGCCGACCCCGGCGCGGCATACGCGCGCGCGCTGCGCTTCGATGTGTCGCGCCTGACGCCGCACGTGGCGCTGCCGCATTCGCCGGACAACGTGGCGCCGATTGCGCAGGTCAAGGGCGTCAAGGTCAACGCCGGCTTCATCGGCAGTTGCACCAATGCGCGCCTGGACGATCTCCAGCAGGCTGCGGCTGTGCTGCGCGGCCGCAGGCTTGCGCCCGGCGTGCGCTTGGTGATTGCGCCGGCGTCGCGCGCCGTCTTCAACGCGGCGCTGCGCGATGGCACGATTGCTGCGCTGAGCGAAGCCGGCGCGACGTTCATCGGCGCCGGTTGTGGCCCGTGCGTCGGCACGCACGAGGGCGTGCCGGGCGACGGCGAGGTGGTCATCTCCTCGACCAACCGCAACTTTCAGGGGCGCATGGGCAACCCGCGCGCGCAGATTTATCTCGCCTCGCCGGCCGTGGTGGCCGCCAGCGTGCTGGCCGGCGAAATCTGCGAACCCGCCGATGTCGTCTCCGACGCTTCAAACAGTCTCTCTTTGATGTCAGAGGCGCCGACTGACGCGATTCCGATCCTATGAACACGATACTTGGCTTGGCCCACGTCTACGGCGTGGATGATGTAGATACCGACCGGATCATCCCCGGCAAATACACCAAGACGCTGGACATGCGCGAACTGGCCGGACACGTCCTAGAGGACCTTGACCCGACGTTCGCCGGCCGCGTGCGCCCTGGCGACGTGCTGGTCGTCGGCAACAATTTCGGCTGCGGCTCCTCGCGCGAGCAGGCCCCGGCGGCGATCAAGGCGGCCGGCGTCGCCTGCGTCGTCGCCCGTTCGTTTGCGCGCATCTTCTATCGCAACGCCATCAACATCGGCCTGCCGCTGATTGAGCTGGCCGAGGCGCATGACATCGCCAATGGCCACACGGTGCGCGTCGAGCTGCAACGCGGGGAAGTGACCAACTGCGCGACCGGCCGCGCCTTCCGCGCTGCGCCCATGCCGGCGGTGATGGTGGACATCCTGCGCGCCGGCGGGCTGGTCAACTACCTGAAGCAACATGGGGACTACGTGATCCGTGAAAGTTGAAAGAAGACCCAATAGCACTATGTCTCTCCCATCTTTCGCCAATCTCAAGGTCATCGAATTCAGCCATGCCATCCTCGGGCCGTCGTGCGGCCTGATCTTGGCCGACCTCGGCATGGACGTGCTCAAGATCGAGCCGGTCGAGGGCGATCCGACGCGCGTGCTCAAAGGCTTCGGGGTGGGCTACTTCCCCATGTTCAATCGCAACAAGAAGAGCCTGGCGTTGAACCTGAAGAGCGACGCCGGCCGGGCGATTGTGCTGAAATTAGCCGAGCAGGCCGACGTGCTGCTGGAGAACTACGCGCCGGGGACGATGGACCGCCTGGGGCTGGGCTACGAGACGCTGTCGCAGCTTAACCCGCGCCTGATTTACTGCGCGCTCAAGGGCTATTTGCCCGGCCCCTACGAGAAGCGCGTGGCGTTGGACGAGGTTGTGCAGATGCAGAGCGGCATCGCCTACATGACCGGGCCGGTGGGCCAACCCTTGCGGGCGGGCGTCTCGGTAGTGGATGTCCTGGCCGGCGCGTTCAGCGCGTTGGGGGTGTTGGCCGCGTTGCGCGAGCGCGACCGCACCGGACGCGGGCAACTCGTGCGCGGCGGCCTGTTCGAGTCGGCGGCTTATCTCGTCGGCCAGCACATGGTGTATCAGCCCCTCCTCGGCGAACCCATCCCGCCCATGCCGGGCAAACCCCGCTCGTGGGCTATCTACCAGCCTTTCGAGACGCGCGACGGCGACCTTGTCTTCGTCGGCGTCACCAGCGACAAGCACTGGCAGCGCTTCTGCGAAGTCTTCAATCGCCCTGACCTGCTGGCCGACGAATCGCTGGCCACCAACAACCAGCGTTACCACGCCTTCGAGCGCTTGACTGCCGATCTGACCGCCATGTTCAAGCGGATGAGCACGGCCGAGGTGCTGGCCGGCTGCGAGCGCGCCGAGATTCCGTTCGCGCCGGTCGCGCGCCCCGAGGATTTGCTCGAAGACCCGCACCTGTTGGCGGCCGGCGCGTTGTGGCGCGTGCAAGTCGGCGAAGCGGTGAGCTGCAACCTGCCGACGCTGCCGCTGGCTTTCAGCAGCGGCAAGTTGGAGCTGCGCCTGCAACCGCCCAGGGTCGGCGAACACAGCGCCGAGGTGCTGCGCGCGCTGGGATACACCGATGCCGAGATCGCGCAGTTGAAACGCGAGGGCGTGATAGGCGGGTGCGAATAATCGCAGACGCACGGAGCAAGGCAGCATGGCACAGCTCGATTTGATCATCAAGCATGCGCGCGTGGTTCGCCCGAACGCGAGCGACATCCATCCCATGGACATTGGCATCGCCGACGGCCGGATCGTCGCGCTAGCGCCGACCCTTGCTGCGGAGGCCGCGCAGACCTTCGACGCGGCCGGTTTGCTGGCCTTCCCTGGGGCCATTGATGCGCATACCCACATCGGCATCTACGTCCCTCCCCACGAGGACGCGCTCACCGAATCGGCGGCTGCCGTCAGCGGCGGCGTGACCACGTTGATCACCTATGCGCGCACCGGCAGCCTCTATCTGAATCGCGGCGGGTCGTGGCGCGAGTTTTACCCGGAGCTGCTGCGCCAAAGCGAAGGGCGCTACTACACCGACTATGGCTACCACATGTCGCCCATCGAGGGCCGGCAGATCGCCGAGATGGAATACATGTTGTGCGAGGGCGGCGCGCCCAACTTCGGCGAGGTGTTCATGTTCTACGGCCTGCACGGCCTACACGGCCGCAGCGATGCGCAGGCTCAATGGCTCATGCTCGGCGAAGGCGACCATTACGACCTGGCCCATTTTGATTTCATCTGTCGCGAGGCGGCGCGGTTGCAGCGCGCATATCCTGATTGGGCGCCTTACATCCAGGTCAGCTTTCATTGCGAGACGCCGGAGCTGCTGCGCGCGTATGAGGCTCGCGTTCAACGCGACGCCGATATGCAGCAGCGCACCCCCCTGCAGCAATACAGCGCTGCCCGGCCGCCGCACAGTGAGGCCATCGCCATCAGCATCGTGGGCGCCTTGGCCCACGCCGCCGGCTTGAGCCAGGTCAACATCTTGCACATCACGTCGCGCCAAGCCATGGAGGCCGCGCTGCGCGTCCGCGATAGCTATCCAGAGGTGACGTTCGGCCTGGAGGCGACCGCCGGCCATCTGCTCCTGGACGACTGCTCGCCATGCGGCGTGTGGGGCAAGGTCAATCCGCCCCTGCGCTCGCGCGAAGACGTTGAGTGCCTGTGGGCGCACGTGCTGAACGGCGCCATCGAGTGGCTGGTGACCGATCACGCCAACTGCCCGCGCGCGATGAAGGTGGACCCGACCGATCCCGAAGACATCTGGAAGGCAAAAGCCGGTTTTGGCGGCGCGGAATATCTCCTGCCGGGCATCTTCAGCGAGGGGACGAAGCGCGGCCTCTCGCCTAACCGCGTGGCTGCGTTGGTGAGTTGGAATCCGTCGCGTCGCTTTGGCCTATTGCGCAAGGGCGACATCGCCGAGGGCTTCGACGCGGATATTGCATTGCTCGATCCGAATGAGGCATGGACGATTCGCGCCGCCGACTCGCTCTCGGCGCAGGGCTATACGCCGTTCGAGGGGATTCGGGTGCAGGGCCGCGTGAAGCATACCTTCGTGCGCGGCCGGCGTGTGTTCAGTGAGGGTCGGGTCGTCGGGCAGCCGGTTGGTCGCTATGTCCGACGACCCATGTAAATAGGAGGAAAGCATGTTCACACTCATCCACATTGTGTTTGGCGTGGCGCAACTTGCGCTGGCCGTCGTTGGCGCGCGGCACTGGCTGGCCCATCGTTCGTCGTATGGCCTGATCGCCGTCTTGGTGATCGCCGCGCTGGTGTACGACAACTTCGCCATCGCCGCCGGGGCCTTGCTGGGCGAAGGGGACGCGCTGAAGGCCGTCAACACGCCGCGCTACATCTTTCACTCTCTGCTCACGCCGCTGCTGATCATCTTTGCTTGCGGCGTGGCGCGGCGCGCCGACCTGCGCTGGTCACAGGGCAGGGGAGTGCATGCGGCGTTTTGCATCCTGGCCACGGCGCTGGTGGCCTATAGCGCATATGTGGATGTGATCAACCTGCGGCTGGAGCCGGCGCGCTTTCAGGACACGCTGCGCTATTCCAACGAATTCTCGCTGCTGAAAGGCCCGCCCCTGCCGTCGTTCACGGCGATGATCGTGCTGGTGGTGGTGGGCGTGATGGTGTGGGTTCGGGCGCGCTGGCCCTGGCTGTTTGCGGGCGCGTTGGCCATGCTCATCCTGGCCGGCGCCGGCGCGCGCGCGATCACCGTCGCCAATCTGGGCGAGGTGTTCTTGAGCGCGGCGCTCGTCGCCACGCTGATCGCCATGGACGGCCGTATTCCCGAGGCGGCCCGCGCGCGCGCGTTGCAGCGCGCTTCGACCGCGGCCGCGTAGCCGTTGCGCCTATGGCTGATATATCCGATCTCTTGACCGGCGCGCGGTTGGTCGAGCGCATGACCGAGCGCGAGCGCGAGAACGCGCGCCGCGTGGAGCAGGTGCTGCCGGTGCTGCGCGCCAACGCCGAGCAGGCCGACCGCGACGCGCGCTTCCAGATGGATAACCTGCGCGCCATTCGCAACGCCGGCTTGCTCGGCCTGATCGTGCCGGAGCGTTACGGCGGGTTGGGCGGCACGCTGCGCGACCTGTGCGCTGCTACCTTCGCCATGGGCACTGCCTGCCCCTCGACTGCGCTGGCCTATTTCTTTCACTGCACCAGCGCCTCGCGCGGGCTGTTGCCGCTGGAGGCCATCGAAGCCGGCCTATACACGCCTGAGGAAGCGCCGGTCGTGCGCGCGTTCGCCGAAAAGCTGCTGCGCAAGATGGGCGAGCGGCGCATGTGGCTGGCCAATTTCGCCAGCGAGAGCGGCAAGACCGAAGGCGCCAACGTCACCATTTCGACCGAGGCGACGCCGGCAGCGGGCGGCTGGCGGCTGAACGGCGTCAAGTCGTTCGGTTGCGCCACCGGCGTGGCCGACGAGTACCTGGTCACGGCGAAGTTGGCCGGCAGCGCCGACGTGGACGGCTTGGCGCTGTTCTTCGTCCCGCGCGACGCCGAGGGCGTTTCGCCCCGCGCGCCGTGGCAGCCCATCGGCATGCGCGCCACCGCCACCGATGGCATCGTCCTCAAGGATGTGTTCGTGCCGGCGGATGAGGCGTTGACCATCCCCGGCGCGTTTGCCCGCGCTACGCAGATGTCGCGCGGCACGTGGGTAGGCAACCAGGTCGCCATCGCGGCGGTCTATCTGGGGATCGCGCAGGCTTGCTACGACCACACCATTCAGGCGTTGCTTGACTTCAAATTTCAGGACACCGGTCGCAGCATCGCCGCCAGCCCGATGCACCAGGAACTGATCAGCCACATGGCGGTGGACCTAGAGACCGGCTACCTCTGGTTGCGCCGACAGTTGGAGCTGGAGACCGCCGAACCGCCGCTCAAGCCGAAAGCCGAAGTAGCCAAGCAGTGGCGCATGTGCAAGGGTCAAGTGTGCGAGGCGGCTTTCCGCGTGGCCGTCAGCGCCTTCAAAGCGAGCGGCACCAGCGGCAGCGCCAACAGCGGCGTGGTGGCCCGGGCGCTGCGCGATCTCAGCATGGGTCTGGTGCAGGCCTTCCCCGCCGAGCGCGGCCGCTTGGAAGTGGCCAGGATGATCGTCGAGGGAAGCGGGTATCGTGGACTGGACGTGAAGCGATGAGACAACTTCCACCTCTCGTTGATCTGATTGACGGCCAGACCGGCGCGCCGGATGTGGCGCTGGGCGCCTGGCTCGAAGACCCCAACACCGGCGAACGCCTGCAAGCGCAGATGGCGACGAGCGCGGCTCAGCTTGAGCGCGCGCTGGCCGCCGCGTGGCGCGTGCATCAGGAGGGCAGTTGGGCGCGCTTGCCGGCCGATGAGCGCGCCGGCTATCTGGCCGCGATGAGCGCCGAGCTGGACAAGCGCAAAGCGCACATCGCCCAGCTTGAAGCGCTCACCACCGGCGCGGTGATCCGCCTGACCACCATGCTCAGCGTCATCACGACCGGCGCGTGGCTGCTGGCCATCGAACAGATGAAAACCACCGGCGCGACCAGTTTCATGGACGGCCCGAACGGGCGCACGGTTGAGATCCACCGTTTGCCATGGGGGCCGGCGCTGGCGCTGGTGCCGTGGAACGCGCCTGCGCCGATGGCCGCGCACAAAGTCGCTAATGCCCTTGCCGCCGGATGCCCAACCATCCTCAAGCCGAGCGAATGGGCGCCGCACGGCTGCGACGTGTTCGTTGAGGCGGCCCAGGCTGCCAAGTTGCCGCCGGGCGTATTCCAGGTGGTGCACGGCGGGCCGGCCGTGGGCGGCGCCCTCGTCAAAGACCGGCGCATCCGCGCGGTGAGCTATACCGGCGGCGTCGCCAGCGGGCGGGCGATCGCGCACGCTTGCGCCGAGGACTTTAAGCCTGCGCAACTTGAGCTGGGCGGCAACAACCCGATGGTGGTGCTGGAAGATGCCGATTTGGACTTGGCCGCTCAGGGCGTTGTGAACCTGCTCATCTCGCTGAACGGCCAGTGGTGCCGCGCGCTCGGACGCTTGATCGTCCATGAGCGCATCGCCGACGACCTGCTGAGCCGAGCGCTCGACCGACTCAGCCGCGTCCGCTTGGGCGATTCGCTCTCGCCGGAAAGCGACATGGGGCCGCTGATTCACTCGCAGCACAAGGCGAAGGTCGCGTCGCAGCTCCATGCGCTGATTGAGAAGGGTGGGCAAGCCCATCACAGCACGCCCTTGCCCGACCTCCCCGGCCACTTCCTGGCGCCGACGCTGGTGACCGGTGTGCGCGCCGAGGATGCGACCGAGGAGATCTTTGGCCCGGTTGCCACCGTTCACACTTTCGCCGCCGAAGAAGAAGCGCTGGCGCTGGCGAACGGCACGCCCTATGGCCTGGAGGCCTATGTGTTCACCCGCGACGAGGCGCGCGGGTTGGCCATGGGACGACGCATCCATGCCGGCGGGGTGAAGGTGAACGGCAGCAGCATGCTCAGCCTGAACTTGTTTGCCCCGCGGCCGGCCTGGGGCTGGAGCGGTTTCGCCGAAGAAGGCACGATCGAGACCTTCCGCTTCTTCTGCGGCACGCGCGTCGTGGGCGCGGAAGGGTAGGGCGGCCGGCAGTGTCATTCTGCGCCGTTAACCCGTGTCATTTTGTACTGCGCCGCGCGCCGGGGCGGTGCTATATTCTTCGCCATGGCGCCGCTGCCCGACGTTCTGAAGGTAGAACTTCGCATCGAGGTCAACGATCAACCGCTGGTCATCAGCGCGCAAGTGCAAGGGGAAGGGGAACATGCGCGCCGCGCTGCGGCTGAGCTGTCTGCGGCGATTGCCGCCGTGCTGGCCGCAGTAGATAAGCCGACCGATTCCACCGCGCCCGAGGGCGACGCGGCATCCCGATTGGCGCAGCCCGCCATGGGGTTAGCCGCGCAAGTCGCGCCGGAGGCGCCGGCGTCCGCCGCCATCACCGATGCTTCGCGGAACAAAACTGCCGATGGGGCGCGCGCGCCGCATGCCGATGCCTCGGCCGGTCCGCCCCCGTCGCCGCTCGTGGGCCAGATGCAACGCTATCGCGCGCGGATCAACCTCGGCCTGGGCGGATTGTTGCTTGCGCTGGCCGTGCTGGTGCCGGCTGTTGTCCCGCCCGATCAGCGCCGCGAGGTGTTGATCATGACCATCCTGTTTGGGTTGACCGGCGCCCTGTTGTTGTTCACGGCGATGTTGCCTGGTCAGGGGCGGCAAGCGGCGTTTGCGGATGCGGCGCCGGCGCGCAGGCTGTCTGCATCGGCGGCGATGAAAGAGCAGGCTGCGGCCGCGCGGCTTCGCTTGTCCGCCAAACGCCGGACGCCGATGAAAGCCGGATGGGGAATCGCCCTCGGCGCGGCGTTCGTGTTGCTTGGGATGCTGGCACCGTTCACGCTTGGCGCAACAACGGCGGACGAGCGCTTCGTCATCATGCTTGGCTTTGCGCCCATTACCGTCATAGGCTTCTTCATGATCGCTATCTTTGGGCGCGGTCTCGTCGCCGGGCGGCTCCCGCAGCACGCTGCCGTTCAGCCTCAGCCCGCGATCCGGCCATCGAGCGCGCCGGCGGCTAAGCGCCCGCCGGTGGCGCGCGTGCCGCAGACGTTTGAGTATCGGGCCATCGTGCCGGCGGCGATCATCGGCTTGCTGGTGGTGATGATCGCCGTCGTTGGTTTGGTGATCTACGCTACCGTCACGTCGGCTCTGCGATAGCGGCATGGATTCTGTTGCTATGAGTTTGAATTTCATCATCGGTTTTTTAACGGCAATCGTTTCCGGCGTCTTCGCGTATCTGGTGCTGAACCGTTACCGCCTACGCGGTGGGACGCATCTGTTGGTGTGGGGGTTGGGCCTGGTGCTGTATTTCATCGGCGGCCTGACCGAGACCTGGTTGAACTTCGGCTGGAATGCGCTCGCCTTCCGGCTGTGGTACTGGTCTGGCGCGTTGATGGTAGCGCCGGTGCTGGGGCAGGGCACGCTGCACTTGCTTGCACGAAAGCCCTATATCGCCGACATCCTTTCCATCGTCGTCGGCATCGTCGCGTTCGTCAGCTTGGTGTGGATGCTCTCGCTGCCGCTCGATGCGTCGAAGTTCACACCGGGGGCCGACGTGGGCAAGTTCCTCACCGAGAGCTATCGCGCCATCTTGCCGGATACGCCGGTGCGGCGCATCCTGCCGCCGGTGTTGAACGCCTATGGCACGATCTTGCTGGTGGGTGGCGCCGTCTATTCGGCCTATCTCTTCCTGCGCAAGCAAATCCTGCCCAATCGGGTGATCGGCAACATTTTCATCGCCATGGGTGGTTTGTTGCCGGCGCTGGGCGGCGCGATCATCAAGCTGGCTGAGACGTCGCCGATGCTGAGTGAGGTCGGCTCGGTGCTGAAATACCTGGGCATCTTCCTGGGCGTAGTTTTCTTGTTCATCGGCTTCCAACTGGCGACCATGGGCGCGCCGCAGCCACGGCCGATGGTGGCGAAGTCCGCCGTTTGAGGACGAGACGCCGCCTGCATGTGCAGCCGCAAGAGGCTGCCTCACCCTCGATCGAAGTCGCCCGCGCTGAGTCGCGGCGCGGGTTGCTGTGGGTGATGCTTGCCGCCGTGCTCTGGGGCACGGTAGGGGTGACGACGAAATCGCTCTACGCCTTATCGCCGACCAATCCGCTCTCGGTGGGGTTCTTTCGGCTGGCGCTCTCGGCGCCGGCGCTGCTGGCGGCGTGCGGGCTGGCGGTCGGCGCGCGGATGTTTGCCATCGCCCGGCGCGACGCAATCGCAGTGGTCGTGATCGGCGCGATGATGGCGCTGTATCAGGCGTGCTACTTCGCTGCGATTCCGCGCGTAGGCGTCGCCATTGCGACGCTGGTCACCCTGTGCACCGCGCCGGTGATCGTCGCGGCGTCGTCGGCGCTTTTCCTGGGTGAGCGGTTTACGCGGGCGATTGGCGGGGCGATGGCCTGCGCGTTAGCCGGCGTGGCGCTGCTGGTCGGCTTCGCGCCCGGCGCGTCGTCGGTGCAGGCAGATGCGCCGAGCGGCGTGCTGCTCGCGCTCGGCTCGGCTACGGCGTACGCCGTGCTGACGTTGTGCAGCCGGCGCCTGGCCGGCCGTTATCATCCGCTGCAGCCGATCGCTATCGGGTTTACCTTGGGCGCGCTGGCGCTGGCTGCGTTTGCCATTGCCTCGCCGGGCGGCCTGGTTGTGAGCTACCCGGCTGTCGGCTGGCTGCACTTGCTCTACCTTGGCCTTGTGCCAACGGCGTTCGGCTACTTCGTCTTCTTGGCCGGCATGCGCACGACGCCGGCGACGGTCGCTACCCTCGTCACGCTGGTCGAGCCGCTCACTTCAACCTTTCTGGCGTGGCTGCTCTTCGACGAGCGATTGGGGCCGACCGGCGGGCTAGGCGCGCTGCTGTTGCTGGCCGCGATGGTCGTTCTGTATCGTGACGCCCGGCAATAAGCGATGTCACCGACTCTCGATCACCACGACCCAATCTTGGAAGGTCGGCGGTTGTGGCAGCATCCAGTTGCCTTTCGAGTCGGGTTGTATCTGGCCGACTGGGTGCTCGGCGCCGGTGCGCGGGTCCCAGAAGAAAGCATGATGCTGGCGATCTCGCTCCAGCCGCTTGATCACGATGCGGTCTTTCGTCCAGGGGAAGACGGGATCATAAAAGTAGATCACGCGTATCTGGCCAGGGATGCCGGCAGCGAAGGGCGCGCCGATGTGCTCCGCATCGCCGCTCGGATCGGTCCACTCGGGATGCGCTTCGAATTGTTGCCATGGGTAACGTTCGAGTAAGCGTCTCGCCAGACCGAGCTGGGTCGAGCCGGGTAGGCGATAGGCCTCGTCCCACGGCGTATTGCCCCACGTACCGCCGTGCGGCGATGGGCCGAATGGTTGCGCTTGGGTGTTGACTTGCCAGATGCCGTTTGCACCGTAGGTGTAGCCGGCGGCACCGGAGAGGATGGATGACCAGAATGTCAATCGTTGTACCTCGTCCTGTGTGCTGTGGATGATGCCTTCGTAGTTGGCTTCGCCTACCACGACCGGCATGGTCGGCTTGCGCTTGTGCTCGGCTATCACGGTGCGGACGGTGTTGGGTACGCTGCTGTGGCCGCTGTGCCCCGTCTGCAGCATGTCGAAGTCGAGCACGGCGTCATCTTCCACCTGGTCGCGTCCGATGTGGGTGGGGTGGGTGGTGATGAGCCGCCGGTAGGGATCGGTGGTACGCACGTAGCGGGCAATTTCGGTCCAGCCGGTGATCTGCCTGCGCATGTCGCCGGTCTTGTCTTCCGATAGGTAATAGGGCATGGCAGTCTCGCCGGCCAGGCACCATACCACCTGATAAGCCGACCAGCGCGCGATGAGGTAACGCCAGTGCTGCTTCATCTTGTCCATGCCGAGCCAGGGCAGGTAATAGCCCCAGCACGACAAGATGCACGGCATTAGTCCGGATCGCACCAGCCATGCGATGCGCAGGTCGGCCATGTCGAAGTAGGCCGGGTTGATGCGTGCAAAGCTGGCTTCCCAGGGAAAGCCGGCTTCGTTGGCGCCGCGTGGGTCGAACGCCGGCATATCCGGGTATAGCCCGGCCACGATTTGGATAATGGTGAACCCTTTGGCAGCCCGGTCGGCGGCCAACCGCTGGAAGTCGTCCGGCCAGGAGAGCCGTTTACACAATCCCATCCACCACGTGTCGCCGAGCCAGAAGAACGGCGTGCCGTCGGCATACTCAAAGGTGCGTTTGGATCGGGCGACGTGCAGTGGGCCGTGGCGTAGAAGCGGGTTGTCGCCGATATACGGCTCGGCGATGAGCGTCGCGCGCCGGCCATGGAGGTCGACGTTGGTTGCATCGGTGCAAGCCGTCTCAATTGTGTAGTGGCCGGGCCTGGGTGGCGCGAAGCGTACGCGCCAATCTTGCTCGCCGGCCCAATATGCTGGCACGCGCCAGCGCTTGCCATGTTCGTGTTGCACAATGGCGTCGAGTTCGATCTCATTGAAGGGATCGCGATAGGACTTGCCCGAGGTGTAGCTCCATTCGGTTGCCTGGCATTGCGTGGCGTGGATCGTGTGTGGCATGGGTGAACTCCTGGCCCTATATAGGCGCTGAGGGCCAAAGGGTGCGCCGTCTGATCAGAACAAATTGGCGGCCAGCACCAGCACAAGATCGAACAATTTGCTCATGACGGTTGCACTTTCACTCCGTCTCGCGCCTGGCGGCGTAGTGCGCTTCCAGCGTATCGCGTGGTTGCCAGCCTAACAGCCGCTTAGCCTTGTCGTTGCGGAACACGCCATGGGGTAGGTCGGCGCCGATGTGAAAGTACTCGAACGGCGCCGGCAGCTCGGCCACTTCGAGCGCGCAGCGGATCGCCCGCGCGGCGTCCCCCCAAGAAATGGCCAACGGATGAATGCGTGAGCCGTAGAGCGTAGTGGGTTCAACGAATTGGCAGAAGGTGAGCGTCGGCGCGACCAGCCCATAGTGCTCCGCGAAGATGCGGCAGATCTCCTGGCCAAAGTACTTGCTCATCAAGTACACCCAGTCCTTGCCGGGGCGAGGCGGCACGTCGTCCACGATGTCGTGATCCCAGTCGTAGCCGGTGCGGTCGTGCGCGCCGAGCATGAACGGGCCGGTGTGCACGACGCGCCGGATGCCATGCGCGACGGCGGCGCGCATCACGTTATACGCGCCGATGGTGTTCACCAAGAAGGCATCCGTCGGATCGTTGCGCAGCACGGTGCAGTTGATGATCGCATCCACGCCTTTGCAGGCTGACATGACCTGAGCGGGATCGCGCACATCCATCACGCGCCAGGTGTGGGGCGGCCGGGGCGCTTCCGGCATCGGCGCGCCGGGAGACTGCGGCTGACCCGTCGCCAAAATCTCCTCGACCGGCTTGATGTCGGCAAGGCACAGGATGTAGTCGGGCGCCAGCTCGCGCGCCGTCGCTGCGGCCAGCGGCCCGCCTGCGCCGAGCAGCGCCACCCTGTGGATGGCCGGCCGCGACGAGATCGGCGATGGGCGTGCGGGCGGCGCGCTTGCGCGCGACTCGGCATGTCCGGCGAAGCCTCGCCGGGGGGCGAAAGCGAATTCCTCCGGCGTCCGCGTGAACTGAAAGCGCGCGCGGGAGTCGGCAGAGGGCACGTGGACGATGAACCATCCATCCGTCGGGTGTTCCAACGCCGCCTGAATTGCGGCGGCGGCGTCGTCGGCATGTACCCACATCGGGTCGAACGGTTGGCCGGCGGTGGCAGCGTCGTCCGCTACCTGACCGAGGCGCAGGCAGACGGCTGAGAGGCGCGTGGAGCGGGCCATCTCGCGCGCGCCCAACTCGGCCAACCAGGCGCATAGGTCATCGAGGCGCGGGGTGGGGCGCGGTCGCCATCCCTCGTCCACGCGAAACTGAGCCGGTGTATCGGCAAACAGCGCCAGTGCGCTGCCCAGCACGACGCGCCTGGCGCCGGACTTCGCCGCAGCGTCCATCAACTGGAATGTGCCGCGCGTGGCATGGTCAAGCGACGCCTCATCGCTTGCCAGACGGGTGTAGAGCGGCGCGAGATGAATCACGTCGGCGACGCCGTCGCAAATGGCCTGCGTGAATGCCAAGTCGCGCAAGTCGCCCGCGCGCGCCTCGATCCCTTCGGGAAGCGCGCGGTCGAGCTGTATGTCCACTGCGCGGATGCGCCGCGTGTGGCGCAGGGCTTCAATGGCATGATGCGCCAGGAGGCTGTTGGCGCCGGTGATCAAAAGCAGGTCGTTCATCCGATGCGGAATGATAGGCGGGCGGCCAGAAAGGGCAAGCGCAGATGGAGATGCGTTAGCGCGTCGGATGCCAACTTGGAACAAAGTCGTTCACGCGCAGCGCGCGATCCGGACCGGGCGCCGGCCAGCGGTTAGGGTGCAGCAGGCCGGCCAGGATTTCCACGCCGTCCACGACGCGCGGGCCGGGCCGACTGAAGTATGACGTTGCATCCACGGCGTAGAGCTGCCAAAGGTAGGTCGCCGGCAGATCGCGCCAGATCTCGCGCGCGGCGACGTTCTGAAACTCCCGCGCGCTGCCAGCCAGGTCAAAACCACAAGGCATGGCGATCACGCACTCAGCTTGTGTGCGCGCGACATCATCCCAGGCGCAGCGGAAGCTAGGCTTGCCTTTGCGGCCGAGCACCGGGTTGCCGCCGGCGATTTCGATCTGCTCCGGCACCCAATGGCCGGGGGCGAACGGCGGGTCTAGCCATTCCAGCGCGGCGACGGTCGGGCGATGGGCGATGCCGGCCAGCGCTTCGCGCACGCGCTCCAGCCGGTCACGCAACGCTTGCACGCGCGTCCTGGCTACAGCGTTTGTCCCCGTCAGCTCGCCGACGGTGAGAATGGTCTGGAAGATGCCCTCGATGTCGGTTGGCTCCAGCGAGACGACTTGCGCCGGGCCTTCCCACTTGTGGCTGAGGTCGCGCACTGCGGCGCGCACCGTGGCGTATGACACGGCGCACACGTCGCACAACTCCTGGGTCAGGATGAAGTCGGGCTTGGCGGCGTCGAGCCGATCGGTGTGCAGGCCGTAGAGGCTAAGGCCGTCGCGCAGTTGTTGCGATACGCGCGCATCTATCTCTGCGCTGGTCAGCTCGGGGTTGATCGCGCCGTCGTCGCCGGTGACGCCAATGCTGCTGTAGGTCATCACCGGCACATCGGCGACGTCGGATGGGTAGTCGCACTCGTGGCTGCGGCCGACCAGCGAATCGCGCAGGCCGAGCAAGCACACGATTTCCGTTGCGCTGGGCAGGAGGGAGACGATGCGCATTTTGCTTGATTTTTTGATTGATTATTGATGCTTGAAGGGCGCTAGTCGGCGCTTGGCTGGATAGCCACTTCCCGCCCCTCTTGGGATGAGCGGTAGATGGCGTCAATGATCTGCAAGCCGATCAGGCCGTGCTCGCCGGGCGATTCCGGCGTGGCGCCGCTCAGTGCGCAGTCCACGAAGTGATGCACGGCGATGCGATGGCCGCTGACGCCGGCCGGCAGGCGCGGCACGATCGCCGCCGGCTGATCGTTGACGAGTTTGTACATCACCACGGTCTCGCCGTTCGGCGCGCCGGTGTAGAAATTTGCGCCGGCTTCGCTGCCGAACAGCCTCACGTAAAAGCCGTCTTGCAGTGGCTCGCGATGCGATGCCCAGGCCGACTCGAACTGCAGCACGGCGCCGTCGGCGAAGCGCACGAAGCCGAGGCCCATGTCGTCCACGTCAAAGTGGGCCGGCTTGACATCGCGCGGTTTGGTCTTCTGCCCGCGTGGGCCGAACTCGGCGAACGCCGCGCCGCTCACCGCGACCGGCTGCGGGTAGCCCATCAGCCACAGCGCTAGGTCGAGCACGTGCACGCCCAGGTCAATCAACGCGCCGCCGCCGGCGCGCGCCTTCTGCGTGAACCATTGGCCATGCGTCGGGATCCAACCCTCGCGCAGCCAGCCCGCCTTGGCCGCGTAGATGTGGCCGAAGTCGCCGGCGCGGATCTCGCCTTTCAGCCAGACGATCTCCGGGCGATAGCGATGGTTGTAGCACACCATCAGCGTTTTGTTTGCGGCGCGCGCGGCCTCGATCATGCGCCGGCCGGACTCGACCGACACGGCGAGCGGCTTCTCGCACAGCACATGCTTGCCGTGGGCGAACGCTTCCAAGGCGACCGGCTCGTGCAGCCAGTTGGGCAGGGCGATGCTGATGGCGTCTATTTCGCTCGACTTCAACACCTCGCGATAGTCGGTGAAGCGGCGCGACTCAGGGACGTTAAACCGATCGCCGCGTTCCTTCAGGATGGCCGGGTTGATGTCGCAGATTGCGGCCAGTTCACAGTTCGGGTGGGTTTGATAGCCCTCGATGTGGTTCCAACCCACGCCTACGCCGATTACTGCGGCACGGAGTTTCGATGAAGGCGTCATAGTTACGTGTTCTGCATTTGGCTCTCGACTTCCCCCCTGTAGTAATAGGGGCTTTGGGAGCGAGAAGTCGGTGCGTCTAAGCTCACGTCAATTCTGCCAGGGCTTCTACCAGCGCGTCAATCTCCTCGCGCGTGTTCGTCTCGGTGCAGCACAGCAGCATGTGATCTTGCAGTTCGGGGTAGTCCTGACCCAAGTCGTAGCCGCCGATGATGTCATGCTCATCGAGCAGATAGTCGTTGATCTCCTTCACCGGCGCGGGACAGGCGACGACGAACTCGTTGAAGAAGGGTTTGTCCGTCCAGACGCGCCAGCCGTCCAGCTTGCCGATTTGGTCGGCGGCATAGTGCGCTTTCTGGTAGCACAGGTTCGCGGCCTGGCGCAAGCCCTGCTTGCCCATCACGCTCATGTAGACGCAAGCGGCCAGTGCCATCAACCCCTGGTTGGTGCAGATGTTGCTGGTGGCTTTCTCTCGGCGAATGTCTTGCTCGCGCGTCTTGAGGGTGAGCACATAGCCGCGCTTGCCCTCGCGATCTACCGTCTCGCCGACGATCCGGCCGGGGATGCGGCGCATGAATTCGCGGCGGGTGCAGAAGAAGCCGAGATACGGTCCGCCGAAGTTCAGCGGGATGCCAAGCGGCTGGCCTTCTCCGGTGACGACATCTGCGCCATACTCTGCCGGCGGTTTGAACAGGCCGAGGGAGATCGGATTTACCACGACGACGAATATCGCGCCGGCGGCGTGGATGCGATCGGCCAGGCCGGTGACCTCCTCGAACTGGCCGAAGAAATTCGGATTCTGAATGCAAACGCAGGCAGTGTTCAGGTCAATCGGGTCGGTCAGGGTTGTCGGGTCGCCCTCGATGATCTCGATGTTAGGGTGAAACTGCGTGTAGGTTCGGAGCACCCGGCGGTAATGCGGGTGAACAGCGCGCGAGATGATCACTTTGCGACGCTGCGTGATGGCCATGCTCATCAACACGGCTTCGGCAAACGCTGTCGCGCCGTCGTAGTGAGAAGCGGTGCTGATCTCCATGCCGGTCAGCGCGCTCATCATGCTCTGGAACTCGAAGATGGCCTGCAGCGTGCCCTGGCTGACCTCCGGTTGATAGGGCGTATAGGCGGTGAAGAACTCGCCGCGCCGGATGATGTGGTCCACTAGGCTGGGGATGTAATGGTTGTAGGCGCCGGCGCCGAGGAAGCAAGCGTGATGGTTCACGTCGGCGTTCGCGTCGGCCAGCGCTCCCAGCTCCCACATCGCCTCCATCTCGGTCACGGCGTCGGGTAAGTTTAGCCGGGGGAAGCGGAATTTCTCGGGGATCGCCTCGAACAGGTCTTCGATGCGTTCGACGCCGATACGCGCGAGCATTTCACGGCGCTCGTCGTCCGTGTGCGGGATATAGTTCATGTCCTAATTTTCGGTTTCTTTCAGCAGTTGCGCGTAGGCGTCTGCGTCGAGCAGATTGTCGAACTCGGCGATGTCGTCGGGCTTGATGCGGATCATCCAGCCACCCTGGTAGGGATCCTGGTTGATGATCTCCGGCTTGCTCTCGAGTTGGGTGTTCACAGCGGTGATCGTGCCGCTGATGGGCATGTAGACGTCGGAGGCTGCTTTGACCGACTCCACCACGCCGAACGCCTCGCCGGCCTTGTACGTTGCGCCGACGCTCGGCAGTTCCACGTAAACCAAATCGTTCATCGCCGATTGCGCGTGGTCGCTGATGCCGCACACGATCTCATCACCTTCGATGCGTGCCCATTCGTGGGTTTTTAGATAGCGCGCGGATAGATCAATTTTGGATGCCATGTCGTTTCTCTCTGTAAAGTTCGAGGTCGTCCTGTGGGTTGGCGCTATGATGCATAGGCTTGCATGTTATGATGCCTTCCCCTCGTGAATGATACCAAAGCGCTACGGCTGTGCTAGAGTTTCACAGCTACTTTGAGTGAGGTTCAAGTTGCTCTTGTTGTCGAGGGTAGGATGGGGCATCTGTAACTTCCCGTCAGTTCCGAGGTGACATTGCATGTCGAGTGTGCTTGCAGCGGCGCAGACCGCCAGCGTAGTATCGGACGTCGAACGCAGTGCGACGGCTGCGCCAGTCGCCTTCGCCAGCCGCCTGAGCGTCTGGTGTGACCGGCTGATCGAAGCTGGCTGGTTAGCGGCGATCATCGTCGTGCCGTTGTTCTTCAATATCTACTCCAGCCGGGTGTTCGAACCCGACAAGTTGACCACCCTGCGCTCGATCGCCCTGGTCATGGCTATGGCCTGGGTGGTGAAGTGGATCGAGGAGCTCCGTAACCCGGATCGTGACCGTAGCGTGACCTGGCGCACACCGCTCGTGTTGCCCACGCTGATCATCGTCGTCGTGTATATGATCAGTACTGCGCTCTCGATCGCGCCCCGCACGAGTCTGCTGGGGTCGTATCAGCGCCTGCAGGGCACTTACACCACCTTCGCTTACATCGTGATCTTCCTGATGATCCTACAGGGGATGCGCCGGCGCGCGCAACTGGATCGGTTGCTCACGCTTATGATCGTCACCTCGCTGCCGGTCGCGATCTACGGCCTCCTACAGCGCTTACAGCTCGACCCGCTACCGTGGGGTGGCGACACAGTGGAGCGGGTGGCCGGCAACATGGGTAACTCGATCTTCATCGCCGCCTACCTGGTGATGGCGTTCTTCATTACCTTCTACCGCATCGCCGACAGCTTCGCGTCCATCCTGCAAAGTGAGCAGCCACGGTGGTCGGATGCCGGGCGTGCTGCGTGTTACATCTTAATCGCGCTGTTCAACGCAATCGTCGTGCTGATCCTGGCGGGCAGCCGCGGGCCACAGCTCGGCTGGCTGGTCGGCGTGTTGTTCGTCGTGCTGCTGCTGGCGCAACTCGTTCGCCGTCAAAAGGCCCGGCTGCAGCTCACTGTGGGGTTGATTGGCCTCGGCATCGCCGGGTTGGCTTTTCTGTATTTCATCAACGTTACGCGCAACGACCCGAACTACGAATGGCTGCGCCAGTTTCCGCTCTTTCGCCGCCTGAGCACTGTATTCACGACGCAAGAGGGCACTAACGCCGTGCGCGTGTTGATTTGGGAAGGCGCAGCCAACTTAGTTGCGCCACACGACCCGATTGCCCGGCCGGATGGCACGCCGGATGCTTTCAACGCGATCCGGCCGCTCGTCGGCTATGGACCGGAATCTATGTACGTCGCCTATAACCGCTTCTACCCGCCGGCACTGGCGAACTTCGAAGCGCGCAACGCCTCACCGGATCGCAGCCACAACGAGACGTGGGATGCGTTGGTCATCACCGGCGTTTTCGGCCTGCTCGCCTACATGTTCCTGTTCGGCAGCGTGCTCTACTATGGTTTCCGCTGGATCGGGCTGATCGCGTCGCGATTCGAGGCGCGGCTATTCGTCGTGACATGGATCGCTGGCGCGGCGGTGTTCGGCTTGGGCGCGATCGCAGCCGGTCATCGAGAGCTGTTCGGCATCGCCGTAGGCGCCGGCGTGGTGTTCGGCCTGACCATCTTCCTGTTCGTCAGCGCGATCATCAACGCGCGCCGCGGTGATGACGAGGCGTTGCCCATTCGGCTTTCGCTGCGCGATCAGTTGTTGCTCATCGCCCTTGTTTCCACTGTCATCGCCCACTTCGTCGAGATTCACACCGGCATCGCCATCGCGGCGACCCGGACATATTTCTGGGCATTGATCGGCGTGATGGTCGTGGTGGGTGCCGGCTTGCTGCGGAGCGACGCACCGGAGGTGGCGGATAGTAAGCCGGAAGCTGAAGCCGTTGTGGTGAAACCTGCCGCATCGGTGAACGCTGGTTTGGGGGATAGTCGTCAGGGTGCAGGCGGCACGCGGCGACAACGTCGCGCTGCTGCACAGCGCGCGGCTGCAGCACGGCGCACAACAGTGTCGGCCGGACGCGGCTTCGTGCTGCCTGGATGGTTCGCTACCGTCGCTGCCTATGGGTTGTTCCTGGGCCTGATCCTTGGCATCATGGCCTTTGATTTCACCAACAATATCGAACGCAGCACTGCTGCCGGCCAGGTCTTCATCAATGCGCTGACCCGTGTGAAGGGGCAACCCAGCCTCGGTGTGCTGGCGATGTTCCTCATCACGCTCATCGTCGGCATCGCGATTGTTCTGGCCGAGCTGCGGTCGGGTGGCGTACTGCGCGACAACGAACACACGGTGGCCGCCGGCGCGCTCATTGCTTCGATTGCTGCGTTCGTGTGGGTGGCGTTCGGCACGTTCATCGCTGGCCGCCTGGTGGCATTCTTCACCACTCAGCAAAACTCGGTCAGCAGCGTGCTTGGCATTGCCGATCAGTTGGCTGCTTTCCCGGCCTACGTGTATCTGTTGATCGTCGCGGTGATGATCGGCAGCGCCTTCTTGTTGCGCAGCGAAGAGTCGGTTTTGCCACCGCGAGGCGCTTCCTACGCCGGCCTGACCGGGCTGTTCGTCGGTATGATTGCTGTGCCCATTGCCATCGCCTACAGCAACCTGCAGCCGATTGCTGCCGACATCGTCTACAAGCAGGCCAACCCCTGGGATCAACAAGGCGCGAGCGAGTTGGTGCAAGGCAGCGGCATTCAGGGCTGGGATCTGGCTATCGAGCATTACCGCCGTTCGATCCAGCTTGCGCCGAACGAGGACTTCTACTATCTGTGGCTGGGCCGAGCGTTGTTGGAAAAGGCGAAAACCACGCCGAACCCATCGCAGGCCAAAACCATCCCTGAAGATGCGCCGTTCACGCGTATCATCGGGGATGAGCCCCAGAACTGGAATCGCCCCTATGGCTCCAACGAGTTGCCCTCCGCCAGCCTGAGCCGCCAGGACCTGCTTACGGCGGCACGCATCATCTTGGAGGAAGCGCGCATCATCAACCCGTTCAACACCGATCACAGCGCCAACCTGGCCCGCATGTGGCAGCAGTCGGGCGACATCGTCCGGGCGGAGCTGGATGTAGCGCGCATGCAGGCGAACCCGGATCCGGCATACATCGCCGAACTGGAGGCTGATGCGCAGCGTCGCTACGAGAATGCTTCGCAGGAGTATGCGACGGCCACTCGCCTGAGCCCGAACAACGCACAGTTGTGGAACGAGTGGGCGAGCCTGTATCTCTCCCGGCTGGGCAACCTGGAGGAAGCGAAGATCCGGCTCGACCGATCGCTCATGCTCGACAAGAAATTCAGCCAGACGTATCTGCTGCGCGCTGCGTGGCATCTGGAGAAGGCGCGCACGCTCGACCGGCAGGTGAACCCGACCGAATGGCGCGCCGAATTGGAGAACGCCCGCAAAGAGCTGAACCAGGCGGTGACCGTGGACCCGAATGCACTCCAGGCATATCAGGAGCTGGCGCGCACGGCGCTGGATTTGGGCGACACGCCGGCTGCGATCAGCGCGATGCAGGCTTTGTTGGCGCGTAACCCGAACGACTGGAACACGCTCAAGAACCTAGCCGTGCTCTATAGTGACACGAGCCAGATCACGCTGGCGGTTGAATATGCCCGGCGTGCGCTCGCACTAGCGCCGGCAGATCAGCAACTTGTGCTGGAATCGTTTATTCGGCAGCTCGGCTCACCCTGAGCAGCCAGCTCACAGCTCATAGTTTGAAGCCCACAGCCTAAACACGATGGTCGAACTCCTTCTCCTCTTCTTCGGCGCGCTGGTGATCACCATTGCCGCCACGCCGGTAAGCAAGTGGCTCGCGCCGCGCGTCGGTATGGTCGCCCAGCCGCGCGCGCGCGACATCCACACCAGGCCAGTGCCAAAGCTGGGTGGGCTGGCCATCCTGCTCAGCGTGCTGATGGCAGCGCTGATCTTAGGCCGCTGGCTGGAGTTCCAGCAATTTGCGGCCATCGTCGTGGCGGCAGCGCTGATGTCGTTCATGGGACTTGTGGACGATCGCTTCAACCTCAACGCCTACATCAAACTGGTCATCCAGGTGTGCGCTGCGGTGATGGTCTATCTGTTCGGCGTGCGCGTCATGATGTTCAGCAACCCATTTCTGGATGCGTTTCTCACCGTGGTCTGGATCGTCGGCATTACCAATGCCATGAACTTTCTGGACAACATGGACGGTCTGCTGGCTGGCGTCAGCGCCGTGATTTCGTCCTTCTTCTTGGTGTTGGCCATCATCAACGGGCAATACCTGGTCGGCCTGCTCAGCGCGGCGGTCCTGGGCGCATGCGTCGGATTTTTGGTGTGGAACTTCAACCCGGCGAGCGTGTTCATGGGCGATTCGGGCAGCATGTTCCTTGGTTTCCTGTTGGCATGCGTCGCCGTCAAGCTGCGCTTCCTGGGTCAAAGCCCGATCGTTTCTTGGATGGTGCCAGTGATCCTGATGGGCTTGCCGATCTTCGATATGACGCTGGCGACCCTCTCGCGGCTGAGACGCGGCAAAAACCCCCTCACGTCACCGGGCAAAGATCACACTTCGCACCGCATCGCCAATCACGGCTTCAGCCGGCGCGAAGCGGTGATGATCCTCTATCTGGTGTGTGGCGCGCTCGGCATCACGGCGGTCATCGCTTCGGTCGCCAACGTCTGGGCCAACCTGATCATCGCCGCTGCACTGTTGGTCGTGGGGGGATATATGCTGTGGTTCATGGAGTTTGGACCTTGGAAGCTGACAACGATCGACTGGGAACGTCCGGAGCCGGGAGTGCCCTCCGGCGTGCTGCGGCCCGTTCCGTCGCCTACCGAACCGATCAGCGCATCGCAGTCCTAGGGTTGGGCTACGTCGGCCTGCCTTTGGCAATAGCGTTTGCCAAGGCTGGCCGGAGCGTCATCGGTGTAGACGTGGATGCGCGCAAGGTGGCGCAACTCAACGCCGGCAAGAGCTACATCGCCGATGTGCCTGGCGAAGACATCGCGCAGGTCGTGCAGACCAGCACATTCACTGCCTCGAGCAGCTACGACATCTTGCGCGACTGCGACGTGATCTTCATTTGCGTGCCGACCCCCTTCGACGCTATGCGTGCGCCGGATCTCTCATACGTGGTCGGTGCAGCCGAAGGCATCCAGTCCCGCCTCTCCAAGGGGCAACTGGTTATCCTGCAGAGTACGACCTATCCCGGCACGACCCAGGAGATCGTACAACCCATACTTGAGCGCAGCGGCCTAAGAGCAGGCGTGGACTTCGACCTGGCTTTCTGCCCCGAACGCATTGACCCCGGCCGCACCGATTGGACTGTGGCGAATACACCCAAGGTAGTCGGCGGGGTGACGCACGAGAGCACGCAGCGCGCGGCCGTTGTGCTAGGCGCACTGGGCGCGCCGGTATATTGTGTGTCGTCGCCGCGAACAGCCGAGATGACCAAACTGCTGGAGAACATCTTTCGTTCGGTCAACATCGCGCTGGTGAACGAGTTGGCGTTGCTGAGCGAGCGCATGGGCATTGATATCTGGGAAGTGATCGAAGCGGCCAAGACCAAGCCTTTCGGTTTCATGCCCTTCACGCCAGGAGCGGGGGTAGGCGGACACTGCATCGGCGTAGATCCCTACTACCTGTCCTGGAAAGCGCGCGAGTATGACTTCTACACCAAGTTCATCGAGCTGGCTGCCGAGATGAACCAGAGCATGCCCTTCCACGTCGTAGATTTGATCGAGCAAGCGCTGGACCGGTTGCACATTGCTCTGCGTGATGCAACGGTGATGGTGCTAGGTGTAGCCTTCAAGCGCGACGTGGACGATCCGCGCAACTCACCGGCCGGGCGCGTGATCGAGTTGTTGCTGCGGCGCGGTGCCAAAGTCATGTATCACGATCCGTATGTGCCGCGCTTCCACGTCGGCGGCAACGTTTTCTATCATGAGCCGGTCGCGCTGTTGTCTCAGCCCTTGAGCGAGTCGAATTTGCGCAAAACGCACTGTGCTGTGATCGTTACCGGCCACCGCGCAGTGGATTACGGGTTCGTAGTGCGCACCGCACCGTCAGTGGTAGATTGTTGCAACGCGACCGTGGCGGTGGACGGTGATAAGCGCCATGTAGTGCGTTTGGGTGTGGGGCGCTGATCGCGCAGCCGGTTGGGTGCGCAATTCGGTGTGTGCTCTGGCCGACCGGGTGCGACTAATAACGACGACGGATGAATGCCGAACTGCCGTATTACCTGGCCTTCGCCCGCGTGAAGGGCATCGGCGCTGCGCGTATTCGAAAGCTGAAGGCGCACTTTGGCTCGCTGCAGCTCGCTTGGTCTGCTGGCGAATGCGACCTTGCGGCGGCCGGCCTGGATGCCAAAGCGATCGAAACACTGGCGCGCGCGCGTCGGAGCATCATCCCAGAACAAGAGGTCGAACGCTTAGCAAGTGTCGGTGCGACGGCGACCACCTGGGAAGATGCTGGCTATCCTAAGCTGCTGCGGGAAGTGGCCGACCCGCCGCCCGTGTTGTTCGTGAAGGGCACACTGAGCGAGTCCGATGCGTGGGCGGTGGGCATCGTCGGCACGCGCCGCGCGACGGTGTATGGCCGAGAGGTGACGGAGATGCTGGCCGGCGAATTGGCACGTAACAACATCACTATCGTCAGTGGTATGGCGCGTGGAATTGACGCGATCGCCCATGAGGCGGCGCTGAAGGCCGGCGGCCGCACCCTGGCTGTGCTGGGCTGTGGTGTGGATGTGGTGTATCCGCCCGAACATCGCAAGCTGGCGCAACAGATTGCTGAGAACGGTGCACTGGTCAGCGACTATCCCCTTGGCACGTCGCCGGATGCGTTGAACTTCCCGCCGCGCAATCGCATCATCAGCGGACTGAGCCTGGGGGTGGTGGTGGTCGAGGCCGACGAGCGCAGCGGCGCGCTGATCACCGCTGAGTTTGCTGCCGACCAGGGTCGCGACGTGTTCGCCGTGCCGGGTAACATCTTCAACCGCACCAGCCGCGGAACCAACCGGCTGATTCAACAGGGCGCGCACATCGTGCTCGATGTGCAGAGCATCCTGGAGGAGCTGAACCTCAATATGGTGGCGGATCGCGTGGAGGTCGAAGCGGCAGTGCCGGAAAACGACACCGAGCGAGAGATTCTGGCGCGTCTCTCTCACGAACCGACGCAGGTGAACGAGTTGGTGCGCGCGCTGGCGATGTCTGCCGCTGATGTTGCAGCCACGCTGGCGCTCATGGAATTGAAAGGGCTGGTGCGCCAGGCGACCGGCACCAGCTACGTGCTGGCGCGCGAAGCGCGTGCAGTGTATCGGGTGGATTGAAAGTCAGGGGACAGAAATCGGAGATGAGGGGGCAAAGGTCAAGGCTTGAAGCAAGGACCAGATACTGAGAAGGGGGAATGCCAGTTAGCCCTGACCCTTATTAGTCACAACGGTTGGTCCACCGTCAATCATTGCTCGTCAATCAGCAATCACCATCTATTCGAGACATGTATCACGCACTCATCATGGCTGGCGGAAGCGGCACACGACTCTGGCCGCTCAGCCGCAAAGATCGTCCCAAGCAGTCATTGGCGCTCGTCGAAGAGCGGACGATGTTTCAAGTGACCGCCTATCGGTTGCAGCCGCTCATCCCGCTGGAGCGTGTACACGTGGTCACCAATGCCCAGATGGCCGCGATCTTCAAGGAGCAAGTGCCGGGTATCCCGGCGGCCAACTACATCATCGAGCCCAGCGCGAAGGATAACGGCCCAGCAGTTGGTCTGGCGCTCACGCATATCGCGCACGCCGACTCGGACGCCACGGTGGCGATCCTGACCGCCGACCATCATATCGGCAAGACGGCGGAATTCCACAGGGCGTTGCAAGCTGCTTACGAAGTTGCCCAGGATGACTATATCGTCACCCTCGGCATCATGCCGACGTATCCCTCGACTGGCTTCGGTTACATCGAGCGCGGTGACGCGATGGAGACGCGACATGGCCTCGACATTTTTCACGCCCGCCGCTTCACCGAGAAGCCGAAACAAGAGGTCGCAGAGGCTTATCTGGCCGATGGCCGGCACTCCTGGAATAGCGGCATGTTCATCATGAAGTGCCAAGTTGGTTTGCACGAGTTCCGGCGCCAGCAGCCGGAATTCGCCGCAGCCCTGGCCCGGCTTGGAACGACGATCGGTAGCTCGGCCTATGACGACGCGCTGCGGGCAGCCTGGGATGTCGCACCGAAGAAGTCCATAGACTATGCCATCATGGAGGGTGCCGAACGCGTCGCCGTCATTCCCGTAGATATTGACTGGAGCGATATCGGCAGTTGGGCTTCGTTGTTGGACATCTTGCCAAAAGATGCGCAGGGTAACGCTTTCTTCGGCGACCAGGTTCTGGCAATTGAGACCAGCAATACCCTCGTGCGCACCAGCGATCGTTTCGTCGCCGTCATGGGCTTGAAGGACGTTGTCATCGTGGACACGCCCGATGCATTGCTGGTATGCTCGTTGGACCGCGTATCCGATCTTAAGCAGATCGTAGAGCGGCTGCGCCAAGATCGGCGCGACGATCTGCTCTGAACGCATGCTTGCAGATTACGCTCGAATTCTGTTGCGACGCTGGTGGTTGGTGCTGTTGCCGGCTGCACTAATCTTGGCGGTCACGCTGCTGACGACGCGGCCCGCGCCGCCGACATACGTGGTGACGATGTCGTTCGCAGTCGGCCTACTGCCAGAGCCGCTGCGCGAGCAAGCATACAACTACGACCGGCATTACAACTGGTTGGCGTCGGAATATGTCACGCAGGGCTTTTCGTTGATCATCAGCAAGGGTGCGTTTGCCGACAACGTCGCCAAGCGGCTGGCGCGTCGGGATGTGTCGCTGCCTGCGCCGCTGGCAGGCGCGATTCGTTCAGAGTATCGTTCGAGCGTGATGGTCGTCTATGTGTCGTGGCCCGATCCCGAGCAAGCGGCGCAAATCGCTCAAGCGGTGGTGGACGAACTGGACGAGAACTACGAAGCCTACTGGCCACAACTGAAAGGCGTGGGCGCTTCGCCAGTGCGGCTGATGGACCCTATTGTGCCTGTGCCGACGGCGGCGCCCCTGCGCGACCGCTTCGATTTGCCGATGCGCCTTGTGATTGGCTTGCTCGCCGGTGCGGTGCTGGTCTTGTTGTGGCATCATTTTGACCCGGTGATCAGGGAGCGCCGCGAAATTGAGCACATGGGGCTGAGTGTCATCGGCGAAATCCCTGAGCGGTTCTAGAGGTTGCTCGCAAAAGATGGAGCTACAAGATTACATTCAAATCGTCAAGCGGCGCTGGTGGATCGTCGTGCTGACGGCGCTGATCGCAGTGGCCAGCGCGTTTGTCTTCAGCCGGCTGCAGACGCCGATCTACAAATCGTCCATGAAGCTGACGATTCAGCCGGCGCGCACCGACTTCGGCCAAACCCAGGCTGCCAAGCAGTTGCTATCTTCCTACATTAGCATCATTCGCACCGAGCGCAACGCAGCGGAGGTCGGCAAGCGCTTGCAGTTGGACTACTCACCAGCCTACATCTACGGCCAGACGCGCATGGCTGACGATGCTGCCAGCTATGGGGTGGAGATCGAAGTGCGCGATTACGACGGCGAAACGGCCAATCGCATCGCACGGGAGTGGGCGCAATTGTTCGTCGAGTTTCGCAACCGCGACAACGCCAAGCAGCGTCGTGAAGATCGTGTCGAAGCGATCTTGGGTGATGACCCACGCTACGTGCAGGATTACCCACGCACCAGCGTGAACACAGCAGCAGGCTTGCTCCTGGGCCTGGTTGCCGGCACAGCAATTGCGGCGTTGCTCGAATGGCGGCAATCTGTGCTGCTCCGCACACCGAAGGACGTCGAGCGTAATCTGTCGCTGCCCGTCGTCGGTGCCATCCCGGCCAACTGATCCGCTATGAACCTGATCACGCTCACCGAACCGAAATCCCCTGCTGCTGAGGCGTATCGTACGCTGCGCACGAATCTGCACTTCGCGATGCTCGACGCGCCGCTGCGGACATTGCTCGTCGCCTCGCCGGATTCCGGCCAGAACGCGGCGAAGGTGCTGGCGAACCTGGCCGTCACGTTGGCGCAAGGCGGGAAGCGTGTCATCGCCGTGGATGCCGATCTGCGTGAGCCGGCACTGCACCTCGCCTTCGACGTGCCGAATACAACCGGCCTGGCCGATTGGCTCGAAGGCAGCGTGAACGGCTCGGGCGAGCTGCCATTGCACCCGACGTCGCTGCCCAACCTAAGCCTGTTGACGAGTGGGACGCTGCCGGCCATCCCCGCCGATCTCATCAGCTCGGATCGTATGGTCTACGCTGTTGAGCGACTTGCCGGCATGACCGACCTGGTCTTGTTTAGTGCGCCGCCACTCGGCCACCAGGTCAGTGATGCTGCCGTGCTGGCTTCGCGTGTGGATGGGGTATTGCTCGTCGTGGAAGCCGGCAAGACGCGGCTCGATCGCGCGCAGCAAGCAAAGGACATTCTGGCTCGTGCACATGCGCGGTTGATCGGCGCTGTGATGTTGGGTGCAAAGTGACGAGGTGTTGCACGAATTGTCCAACGACGGATGTGCCGGAAGTCCGAAGAGGCTCCATTCGTGATCGCGCGTCGGGTATAATCTTCATGCTAACTCGTGGAGAAGGTCCTCGATCGCGTGATACATCGCCCAACCCAAACCTCAGATTATTGGTCCGCCCTCTCAATCGCTGCGGACGATGCTGAGTTTCTTTATGGTTTCATTCTTGAAGCGGGCAGACCTCAGCGCATCGCCGATTTGGCACGGGCGCTTATCCGCCACCGTGTTGACCAAGAGAACGCTGCGCTGCGCCGCCAGTGGGCCGACAACAACATCTACCAGCCGAAGAAGCGCTACACAATCGGTGAAAGGCTCGTCTTCCCTGCGCTGAAATTTGCCTCGGGCCAGGTTGTTGATGTGCGTCCGGGCAACAACCCCGACTTGGGCGCATTCGAAGTCATCGCCGTGCAGTTCGATGATGGCCGGCGCCGTGAATTCGCGGCCAACTACCATCGCCCGCATCGTCTGAACGATGAAGATGCGACGGCGCTATTCGATGCGGCACCGCTCAAATCGCCCGAGGAATTGTATGAAGTGCATGGCCAACGCGTAGTCGCCGCGCTGGAAGCTGCGTTCGAGAGCAACAACGAATTCATTCGCATTGGCGATGAGTGGTTCCTGCGCGCCATGATGGCCGAGGTGAATATCGGTCACCTGAACCTGGCTGAAGCGGTGCTCGATATGGCGAACGGGGGGCCACTGACGACGGACGTCATCCTGCGTGATTTGGGGTTGCCGCCAGACGTGGGCGCAAATGTGCAAGAAGCCTCGCTGAATAACGCGCTGGCCATGGATCCGCGCTTCGATGAAGTCAGCTTGAACGACACACCGGCCTGGTTCCTTCGGCGATTGGAGCCGGTGGAGGTGCGAGAGATGCCCGAGCCGCTGCGCGCCGAACGTTTGTCGGGACGAACCACGATTAGTCCTGAACTCGCCGCGCTGGCCTACGAGCTGGATGATGAGCTGGAGTTCGACGAAGCGACGCCAGTGTCGCCGGCGCAGAGCGCAACGTTCATCCTAACCTATCCGCATCGCCGCGCCGGCACGCTCGGGTGGTCGCGTGCGGCAGCGTCCGTTTTGCCGCAATCGCACAAGCCGCGAATTCCGATGCGTTTCAAAGACCGGCTGACGCAGAAAGAGATGATCGTATGGTTGGTGCGCGAAGGGCGCTACATTTGGGGGCTGGGTGATTGGTTCAAAGCCAACGATCTACCCGCCGGCGCTTATATCGAACTGGCGCGCAGCGACGCCGAAAACGTCGTGTGGATAGACTACCGCCGGCGCAGACCGAAGCGTGAGTGGGTGCGTGTCGCCAGCATGCGCGATGGTCGGTTGCACTTGGAGACGGCGCAGCGCGCCGTGGCTTGCGAAGTGGATGAGCTGATGTCAGTGTTCGTGGATGATCCGCGCATGCTCGATGCACTGCGCAACGAGCGCCGGCGTGACGTGATGCAAGCCGTGCGCGAGGCCTTCCCCGAGATCGCCAAACTGAGTCCGCAAGGCAACGTGCACGCCCGAACGCTCTACGCCGTGGTGAACGTGATCACGCGTAGTGCGCCGACCGATGTGTTCGCGGCATTGACGGCGATCGGCACATATGTGCCGGTGGGAGACAACTACTGGCACCTGGGCGAGCGTTGATTTGGCTGGCTTTGAGCAATACGAACGATGAAGCTTCTTCGACCGACCGAGAACACGCCCTTTCACATTGACTATTCCTGGTTTGAGAAGAACGGCCAGGATGTGAACGTGCTGATCTACAAATGCCTGACGTCCGAGCAGCAGGAACGACTGGCCGGATCGCTGGCAGACGAAGCATTCGACTTTGTGGACGAAGTCACCGGTGAAGTGCGGCGCGTGACGCGCGCGATGCAGATGATTCGTACCGAGCGCGCCGACGACCCGACGTTCATCAGCGCGCGTTTGCCTTTGGCCGAGTCCGTCTTCCGCGTCTTCTTGCTGAACGACAATCATCCGCTGACGCCGGTCGAACTGGCGGCGCGCATCGGGCGTAAACCTTCCGAGATCCTCGCTCAGCTTGGCGGTCGCGCTGTTTATAATGGTATTCGGCCGATCATGAATTAGCCCCCGTAGCTCAATAGGATAGAGCAGGGCACTTCTAATGCCGAGGTTGTGAGTTCGAGTCTCGCCGGGGGCGTTCCTCACTGCATCCCTCTCCAAAGGTATAGCTGGTTCTCCGTCGTAAATAGGCTTAGAGTTGAGTTTGCCGTGCGACAGCACGGCTTGACTTCATAAGCGTATGGCCCGACCCATCCGAGAACCGCCCCAGAAGAGCTTTCGCCTACGGGAGATCCGTTCTGCTGCATCGAACGTTGTCAGGGCATTCGATCTGATCTGGCAGGCACACCCGCCCAGCACATTGGGCATGGCCGGTGTGACACTGTTGCGCGCAGCCCTGCCGGCGGCGCAGGCGTGGGCCGGCAAGCTCATCATAGACGGCGTGGTGGATGCCATCGGGCGCGCTCCATCCGCCGCCGACTTCTGGACGGCGCTGCAGCCGGCGCTGCCGTTTCTGATCTTGGAGTTCGTTCTGGTGACTGCCGGTGCGGTCTTGAACCAACTGCGCAGCCTATTCGAGCACGTGTTGCACGCGCGCCTGGCGCATGCCATCAACACCGCTATTATTCGTAAGTCGCTCACGCTGGATTTATATTTCTTCGAGAACGCGGAGTATTACGACAAACTGGAGAATGCGCGGCGCGAGGCCGACCGCCGGGCGCTGAGCATCCTGAACGATGGCTTCTCGCTCGTGCAAAACGCGATTACCCTGGCGTCGTTCGTCGCATTGCTGCTTGCCTTCAGCCCGCTGCTGGCGCTGTTGCTGTTGAGCGCGACGATCCCGCTTTTCGTCGCTCAGACGCGCTTCAGCGAGCTGCGCTTCCGACTGCTTACCTGGCGCGCGCCCGAAGCGCGGCGCATGATGTATCTGGAGCGCTTGCTGACCAACAACGAGAGCGCCAAAGAGGTCAAACTGTTTGGCCTGGGCGAGCCTTTGCTCAAGCGCTACCACGACCTGTTCTGGAAGTTCTATGCCGAGGACACCGCGCTGGCCAAGCGGCGCAGCGCGATCAGCGTTGGTTTTGGTGTGCTCACCAGCCTGTCATACTACGCGGCCTACGCGTGGATCGTCTTTCGCACCGTCACCGGCGTCATCACCTTGGGGAGCATGGCGCTCTACTTGACGGTCTTCCGCCAGAGCCAAGGCACGTTTCAGGGCATGCTGCAGAGCATGAACGCGCTCTACGAAAGCGCGTTATTCATGAGTAATTTGTATGGCTTCCTCGGCCTGGAGCCGCAGATGAAGACGTCCGGTGCGCCTTTGAAAGTCCCGCGCCCGATTGCCCGCGGCGTCGAGTTTCGCAACGTATCCTTCAGGTATCCGGGCCGAGTCGAATGGGCGTTGTGCAACGTCTCGGTGACCATCAGCCCTGGCGAGAAGCTGGCGCTGGTCGGGGCGAATGGCGCCGGCAAGACCACCTTCATCAAGCTGCTCACGCGGCTCTATGACCCGACCGAAGGGCAGATCTTGCTCGATGGCGTGGACTTGCGCGAATATGACATTGACGACTTGCGCTTGCGCATCGGCGTGATCTTTCAGGACTTCGTGCGCTATATGATGACGGCTGGCGAGAACATCGGCTTTGGACAGATCGAAGCGCTGGATGACCGGCCGCGTATCGCCCGTGCAGCCGAGAAGGGTGGGGCAGATGAGGTCATCGCTACCTTGCCGCAGGGCTATGACACGATGCTGGGTGCGTGGTTCGAGCGCGGGCGCGAACTCAGCGGTGGTCAGTGGCAGAAGATCGCGCTGAGCCGCGCCTTCATGCGCGATGCCGAAGTGTTGGTGCTCGACGAGCCAACGTCTGCGCTTGACGCCGCACGTGAGTACGAGATCTTCCAGCGCTTCCGCCAGCTAACCGAGGGCCGTATCGCCATCCTGATCAGCCATCGCTTCAGCACCGTGCGCATGGCCGACCGCATCGCCGTGCTGGAAAATGGCGAGTTGGTCGAGCTAGGCACGCATCACGAGTTGCTGGAGCGGGACGGCGTATACGCTCGACTGTTCAATATGCAAGCGGAAGGATACCGGTAATTCGGGGTCTCATACTTCGGCGCGCGCAGCGACCATCACCTTGATCTGGATCCATGAATCCTTTGGACGACGCGACGAATTCGCCGGTGGTCTGGGCATGGTAGCGCTCACGGAGGGAATTCCGGCGACTCGATCACGACAACTTCGTGTCAAATTAACTATAATCCGGATTCATGCTGAAAGCACTTTCAGTGGCCATGGACGTCCAGCCGGTCACGCTCATCGGGCGCTGGGTGAGGCTGGAGCCACTGCGGGTGGAGCACGCCGAAGCATTGTGGCCGCAGGCCGATGAGCCCGAGATCTGGCGCTATATGCCCTATGGCGAGGTGAATTCGCCGGCCAAACTGCGTGCGGTGATCGAGGACTTGCTTGGGCGCCAGGCCCGTGGAACCGATTTGTGCTTTGCGGTGTTCAATTGTGTGACGGACACGGCAGCCGGCATGACGCGCTACATGACGATTGACCGGCCCAACCGGAGTCTGGAGATCGGCGGCACTTGGTATGGCAAGGCTTACCGCCGTACCGCGATGAACACGGAGTGCAAATACCTTCTGCTGAGGCATGCCTTCGAAGTGTTGGGGTGCGTCCGTGTGCAACTCAAGACCGATCTGCGCAACGAACGTAGCCAGCGCGCGATTGAGCGCTTGGGCGCCGTGCGCGAAGGCGTGCTGCGCAAGCACATGATCATGCCGGATGGCTACCAGCGTTCGTCGGTGATATATAGCGTGATTGACGACGAGTGGCCGGTGGTTAAAGCGCACCTCGAACGACTGCTGAGCGCGTAAGTCTGCCCTGCGCTGATCCCCCGAAGCGTTTGTCCCCATGTCCGCGTTCTGTTTAGTAAGACCCGCTCAGCTCACTAAACCGTTTTAGAAATGGAGATGGTCGAAACCCACGAGAAACTCATTCTCGAAATGGCAGGAGAGATGTTATGCGAATTGGAATTTTGACAGGCGGCGGCGATGTGCCCGGTTTGAACGCGGCCATCAAAGCGGCGACTATCCGATTGATCGACGCCGGCCACGAGATGGTCGGTATCCGGCGTGGCTGGTATGGTCTGCTGCACTTCAACATGGACGACGAGACGAGCGCCCAGCAGTTCACAGTGCGGCTCGACCGTAACGCCGTGCGCACGGTGGATCGCACCGGCGGCACCTTTCTGCACACCAGCCGCACCAACCCGGCCAATGTGAAAGCCAAAGACGTGCCGGAGTTCCTCAAACACACGACGGTGTTTGCCAGCGGCCTGGCCGACCGCTACGACTTCACTCAGCACGTGTTGAGTGTGCTGCGTTTCTTGGGCATAGATGCGCTCATTACCATCGGCGGCGACGACACGCTCAGCTATTCGTTGCGACTGCACAACGAGGGCTTCCCCATCGTTGCCATCCCCAAGACCATGGACAACGACGTGCGCGGCACAGATTACTGCATCGGTTTCAGCACGGCTGTCACCCGCGCGCTCGACTTCATCCACAACATGCGCACCTGCACCGGAAGCCACGAACGCATTGCCGTGATCGAGCTGTTTGGGCGCTATAGCGGCGAGACTGCGCTCATGTCCTCCTATCTGGGCAATGTGGATCGCTGCCTGATTGCCGAGGTGCCGTTCGACATCGAGAAGCTATGTGACTATCTGTTGCACGACAAGCGCGCCAATCCGAGCAACTATGCGATGTTGGTCGTTTCGGAGGGTGCGCGGCCGAAGAACGGCGCGATGGTCGAGCATGGCGAGGTCGACGCCTATGGGCACCGCAAGCTGGGTGGCATCGGCGATTACATCAGCGAGCAGATCAAGCGTCTCACTGGCGAGCACACGATGTATCAGAACGTGGCGTATCTGATGCGCTCCGGAGCGCCGGACGCGCTGGATGTGATGGTGTCCAGCAACTTTGGCACGTTGGCGGCCGATTTGATCCTGCAAGGGCGCTGCGGCCGGATGGCTGCGCTGCAGGGCGGCAAGTACACCAGTGTCCCGCTGACCGAAGTGGGTGGTGGACCACGTCCGCTCGATGTCGCCGAACTCTATGATGCCGAACATTACCGGCCACGCGTGCGCAATGTCGAGAACAAGCCGATGTTCCTGTACTGATGAATCATGATGGATGATCGGTGATGCCTCATCGGCCATCGCCGGGTCATTGTGCATGTCTGAAGGCTCGGCCGGTGGGCCTCTTCAGACAACCACTCAGATCACCGTCGGCGGGTGATACTCGCCAAAGACGCGGCGCAGCGCTTTGCCGATCTCGCCGACGGTGACGCCGCCCTCGACGCACGCGATCAGGCGCGGCATGATGTTCTCGCTGCTGCGCGCCGTCTGTTCCAGTTGGGTGATCAGCGCGCCGACGCGCTCGTTGTCGCGGTTGGCGCGCCACTCTGCCAACCGCCGGCGTTGTTCGGCCTCGATTGCCGGATCCACTTTGAACCGCTCCCCGGCGCCTGGTCCCTGATCCCTGTCCTCGAACGCGTTGACGCCGACGATGATGCGCTCTTTGTTCTCTGCCTCGCGCTGGTAGCGATAAGCCGACTCGGCGATCTGTGCCTGCATCCAACCGCTCTCAATCGCTCTGATGGCGCCGCCCATTGCGTCAATCTTCGAAATTAAGTCGCTGGCGCGTTTCTCGATCTCGTCGGTCAAGTATTCGATGACGTATGAGCCGCCAAGCGGGTCAACCGTGTCGGTCACGCCGCTCTCATGGGCGATGATTTGCTGCGTGCGCAGCGCGGTGCGCGCCGCTTCAGCAGTGGGGAGCTGCAACGCCTCGTCCCAGCCGTTGGTATGCAGGCTCTGTGTGCCGCCGAGAACCGCCGCCAGCGCCTGAATGGTCACGCGAACGACGTTGTTGATAGGTTGCTGTGCCGTGAGCGTGCTGCCGCCGGTTTGGGTGTGGAAGCGCAGCATGCAACTGCGTGGATCCTTCGCGCCGAATCGCTCGCGCATAATTTTGGCCCACAGCCGTCGTGCTGCGCGAAACTTGGCGATCTCTTCGAGGAAGTCGTTGTGCGCATTGAAGAAGAAGGCAAGCTGGCCGGCAAACTCGTCCACGTCCAGGCCGGCTTCGATGGCCGCTTGGGTATAGGCGATGGCGTTGGCCAGCGTGAAGGCTATCTCTTGCACGGCGGTGCTACCGGCTTCGCGGATGTGGTAACCGCTGATGCTGATCGTGTTCCAGTGGGGCAGGTGATCTTTGCAGAAAGCGAAGATGTCCGTCACCAGCCGCATGGAATGTCGAGGGGGAAAGACATACAAGCCGCGCGCGGCATATTCTTTCAAGATGTCATTTTGCGTGGTGCCGCGTAGCTTGCGCATGATCTCGGGCGAGCTGCCGGTTTGCTCTTTAGCCACCGCGATATAGAGCGCCAGCAACACGGCCGCCGGCGCGTTGATGGTCATGCTGGTGCTCACTTTGTCAAGTGGGATGCCATCGAACAGCTCGCGCATATCGCCCAGCGTGCTGATGCTCACGCCGACTTTGCCGACCTCACCAGCGGCCAGCGGATCGTCGGCGTCCATGCACAATTGTGTCGGCAGGTCGAAGGCCACCGAGAGGCCGGTCTGTCCCTGCGAAAGCAAATAGCGATAGCGCGCGTTGCTCTCCTTCGCGGTGGAGAAGCCGGCATATTGCCGCATCGTCCAGTGGCGCGAGCGATACATGGTTGGATGGATGCCCCGCGTAAACGGATGCTCGCCGGGGAACTCGTCGTGGCAGCCTGCGCCGGTCACCGGGTCGCCGTGAACGACATCGAGCGGGATGCCGGAAGGCGTCTCGAAGCGTGCTTTGCGCTCCGGCGCGCGTTTCAACGAGGGATGGAGCGTCTCGCGCTCCCAGTCGGCACGGGTGCGTTGGGCGTGAGCGATCTCAGTCATGTGGAGTGAAGTGTACTCACACCTGTTCAGCCCGACTGCCGCACGATCAATTCGGTGGGTAGTATGTGACGGCGCTGCGATGTCGGACGGCCCTCCAGATGGGCAATGAGCAACTCGGCGGCGCGTTTGCCCATCTCATAGGCTGGCAGCCGCACCGTGGTCAACGGTGGATCCACGTAGCGGGCGAATTCGAAGTCGTCGAAGCCGATCACGGCCACATCACCCGGCACGTGTAGACCGCGCTCGCGCAACACGTGCATCGCGCCGACGGCCAACACGTCGTTGCCGGCCAGAACGGCGTCGGGGTAGGGCAGTCCCTTGCGCTCGCATCGCTCGAGTAAGCCGTGCATCGCAACGGCGCCGCCGGCGGAAGTCCAGTCTGGGCTAGGCGAGATCAGAATGTTGGCCTCCAGGCCGGCCTCGCGCATCGCGCGGCGATAGCCGTTCAGCCGCAACTCGATCGCTGGCCACATCTGCGTGCTATCCAGGAAGGCAATTTGCCTGCGCCCATCGCGGAGGAGTTTCTGTGTTGCCGCATAGGCGCCGTCCTCGTTCGCACCCATAACGCTATAAGCGCATTCACCCTCGATTTCCCGCTCCAGCACGGCGAAGAGCACACCGGCCTGGTTGAGCGCATCCAGTGCGTGTTGGTGGCTATCGCTCGTGCCGGCGAGTGCCACGATCGCAGCATCTATTTGTCCGGAGCGGAAGGGTTGCAGTAATTCGCGCGCCGTGAGGTGGCCGTTGCCGGGCGGCCGGTCGAGCAACAAGCTGTAGTCATGTTTGGTCGCCGTCTCTGACATCCCGGCCAATACCTCAGCGTGCAACGGATCAGCTGGCCAGCGTGGGTTCGGGTCGAGCACTAGGAAGCCGATCGCTCGGCTGGCCTGCTGGCGAAGCCCCTGCGCGACACGGCTGGGGTGGTAATCGAGCTTCGCGATAGCTTCTAGTACGCGTTGGCGGGTGTCCGGCTTGACCACCGGCCGGTTGTGAACGACGTTCGACACCGTCGAAGGAGATACCCCTGCTTCTCTTGCTACATCCCAAATCGTCACCACAGGGTGGAATTATCTGGTGGTTACAGCAAATCTGCAATTCCCCTATTGACATTTAAAAACGTTTCAATACACTCTCGTTTCAAATTGAAACGTTGTAAATGAATAAAAGAATTTCCATAATAGGAGCAGGCAGCGCGGTATTCTCGCTGAGCATGATTCGCGACATTTGCCTGACGCCGAGCTTGCACGGCTGCGCGGTCGCGCTGATGGATATCAATCTGGAGCGGCTGGACGCAATCCATGAATTGTGCGCGCGCTACGCCGCTGAAGTTGGCATTGACCTGAAGCTGGAGAAGACGGCCGACCGGCGCGAGGCGATTCGGGACGCCGATGTAGTGGTGAACTCGGCACTGGCTGCCGGCCACCAACGCTTGCGCGCCGGCTGGGATGTCGCGCGCCGACACGGCTATCGCTGGGGTGGCAGCCTGCACGTCATGCACGATGAGGCGTTCTGGATTAACTTCTACCAGCTCAGGCTGTTCGAGGGCGTGATCGAGGACATGCTCGAACTCGCGCCGGGCGCGCACTACATCAAAGTCGCCAATCCGGTCATGGCCGGCGTCACGCATCTAGCGCGCAAGTACCCCGAGGCCAAAGTCATCGGCCTGTGCCACGGCTTTGGCGGCGTGTATGACATTGCGCATCGCCTCCGCCTGACCGACCGCGACAAACTGAGCTACGAGATCCCCGGCGTCAACCACTTCGTTTGGCTGACGCAGTTACGCTACGACGGACAAGACGTCATGCCGCTGCTCGACGAGTGGATCGCCGAGCAGAGCCCAGCGTTCTGGGCTTCGACCGATCGGCACGGCGAGCTCAACCCGAAGAAGGTGGATCTCTACCAACGCATGGGCGCGTTTCCCATCGGAGACACAGCCGGTGATGGGGGTGGCTCGTGGGGCTGGTGGTATCACTTTGACGACGCCACCGAGCGGCGTTGGCGGCAGAACCCCGGTCGCTTCTGGTACAGCTTCTTTACGGAGGGCGAGAAAGAAGTAGCCGAGATCAAGCGTATCAGCGACGACAGAACAATCAAAGTTACCGACCATTTCGAGCCGGTGCATTCGCATGAGGTGATCGTGCCGGTGATCGAGAGCCTGCTGTGTGATGTGCCGCGCGTGCTGATCGGCAATGTCGTCAACCGTGGTGACTATGTGCCCGGCGTGCCGCGCGACTTTGCCGTCGAGGTGCCGATCTTCATCAATGGCAGCGGCCTGCACCCAACGCAGACGCATGGTTTGCCCCCTGCGCCGCTTGCTTATCTGTTGCGCGATTGCGTGGCGCAAGTCAACCTCGAACTGGAGGCGTTCAACACAGGCAGTCGAAGACTATTGCTGGAGCTGATCATGATGGATCCGTGGACGCGCAGCATGGAGCAGGCGTGTGCGCTGCTGGAGGAGATTCTGGCGCTGCCCTATCACGCCGATATGCGTGCACACTATAGATGAGTTTACAGATAGATGGAAGAAGCCATACCCTCCGCGTCTTCAAGTTAGAAGAGGATGAAGGCGCTCATTGACACAACGGCGATGGATGTAATGACAAATGCCGGCCTGGCCCAACGGGCCCGGCGTGTGATTCCCGGCGGTGTGAACAGCGTCAACCGCGTCATCGCGGACATGCCGCTGGTGATTTGCGCAGCGCACGGCGCCTATTTCACCGATGTCGAGGGTAAGCGCTATCTCGACTACCACGCCGCATTCGGGCCGATCATCCTCGGCCACAATCATCCGCGCGTGCGCGCGGCGGTGTGCAAAGCCAGCGAGCAGATTGACTTGATCGGCGTGGGCGTGACCGAGATGGAGATCGCGCTGGCCGAGAAAATCGCGCAATACGTACCCAGCGCGGAACGCGTGCTGCTGGCCAACAGCGGCAGCGAGGCGACGTATCAGGCGTTGCGGCTGGCGCGCGCTGCCACCGGCCGCAAGGGCATCGTCAAGTTTCAGGGCACATATCACGGCTGGCACGATGCAGTGGCCATGAACGTGATCAGCGCAGCTGACAAAGTCGGCAAGGGGCAGCGGGACTTACTTTCGGTCGGTATGTTGCCCGGTGTAGTGGAGCACACGCATATCTTGCCGTTCAACGACGTCGAAGCGATCGCCGACTTCCTGGAACGGCGCGGTGAAGACATTGCCGCGGTGCTGGTCGAGGTGATCCCGCACAACATCGGCTGCGTGTTGCCGAGACCGGGTTTCCTGCAAGCGCTGCGCGACCTGTGTGACAAGTTCGGTTGCCTGTTGATCTTCGATGAGGTCATCACCGGCTTTCGACACGATCTGGGCGGCTATCAGAAGATCAGCGGCGTCACGCCCGACCTGAGCACGTTCGCCAAGGCCATGGCGAACGGCTATCCCATCGCCGCGCTGGTTGGCAAAGCCGAGTACATGCAACGCTATGAGCCGGGTGGTGGCGTATTCTTTGCCGGCACCTACAACGGTCACCCGCACAGCGTGGCCGCGGCACTGGCCACGATCGCCGAGCTAGAAGATGGCAGCGTGCATGCACACTGCTTCGCCCTGGCCGTGCGGGCGGCGAACGGCATTCAGCAAATTGCCGATGAGTTGGGCATCCCGATGACGGTGGCGCGCTTTGGTTCGGTGTTCGTGCCATATTTCATGGAGGGGCCGATCGTGAGCTACACCGACCTGCTGCGCAACGACGACGCGCGCGACAGGTGGTTTAGATCGCAAATGTGCGCGCGGGGCATCTTCATGCTGCCGGTGCCGCTCAAACGCAACCACATCAGTGCCGCGCACACGCCAGCCGATATTGACCGCACGTTGGAAGCGGCGAGGGAGGTGTTGCGGGAGTTGGCAGCGTAACTCGGTTTCACAGGGCTGCGTCGCAGAGTGTCCAGTTGCGAAATGCAGCTCTCAGATGAAGGAGGACGCAAACATGAACAAGACTACAAGTCGTCGCCAGTTTTTAAAGCTACTGGCCGGATCTTCTGCTGTTGGCGCTTTGGTTGCATGTACGGCGCCAACAGCGCCTGGCGAAGGAGCTCAGGTACCGGCAGCGTCTGTCGGTGGAGAGCTAGACGCGACTTCTCAAGCAGTGGTGGATAGCGGGCCTCGTGTAGGTGGTACCTACCGCATCGTCGCGGGTGGTGATTTTGTGAAAACCCTAGATCCCGGGTCAGCAGAGGCCTTTGAGGATTGGTGGAGCGTGGGCCAGCTACTGTTCAACATGCCTTATGCCTTTGATCGTGAGGGGAATTTCTATCCCGATTTGGCAGCCGATCTGCCTAAAATCAGTGATGATGGCAAAGTGTATACCATCCCACTGCGTAAGGGCGTAAAGTTTCACAATGGCCGAGAGATGACTGCTGAGGATGTCAAATTTACGTTTGAGCGTCAGCTCTGGCCGGAGGTGTATAGCTGGGGTAAGTCCTATCTAAATACAATCGTCGGTGCCCAGGACGTGCTCGATGGCAAGACGAAAGATCTGGTAGGGGTCAAAGTTACAGATCCTTATACAGTTGAGATAACCTTGGATCGTCCCCAAGCAGTCTTTGCGGCCTTGATGTCCATCACGATATTTGGCGTTGTGCCAAAGCAAGAGGTTTTGGAAGCTGGCCAAGACTGGGGCACGAAAGTTGTGATTGGGACTGGACCGTTCAAATTCGTTGAATGGCAACCGCAACAACGCGCTGTATTCGAACGCAGTCCTGTCTACTTCAAGCCGGGAAAGCCGTATCTTGATCGTGTTGAGCTGAACTTGAATATTGAGGAATCAGTTAGGTTGCTACGATGGGAGAGCGGCGAAGCAGACTTCCTTATCGGTATTCCACCTGCCGAGTTACCGCGTATCCTTGCTGACGAGAGCTTGAAAGATGTAGTACGTACGACACCAACGATGGCCGTTCATCGTTTCAATATCCACATGACGGCGAAGCCGTTGGACAATCTGAAAGTGCGGCAGGCAATTGCATGTGCGATTGACAAAAACGCAGTTGTCAAAGCAACGGGTGCGCCGCATGTGGTGACGGACAGTGTGTTTGCAAGAGCGATGCCTCAGTTTGATCCTAACTTCAAGAGTGAATATCAGTATGACCCTGAAAGAGCCAAAGCGTTGCTAAGGGAGGCAGGCTATGAAGGCGGCGTTAGCGTTGGCAAGATCCTGGGGGGATCAACCAAGGCTTCGCCAGAAATAGAGGTTATTCATGCGCAACTGAAGGCTGTGGGCATCGAATCGGAGATTGTGCTTGGTCTCTATAATTCGCCCGAGGTGACCGATCGACTTAAGAGTGGTGACATCACACTTCACATTTTGAGCTGGGTTGCGAGCTATCCAGATGGTTATGACTACGCGGCACCACTGTTCACTTGTAGAGCTCGTGAAGCCTTCAACCGAAGTGATTACTGCAACCCGAGAATTGATGAATTGCTGGATAAGGCGGAGGGTTTGCCGTTAACGTCTCCTGAGCGGATCGCTGCCTACCGCGAGATGAACAATATCCTGGTCAATCAGGATGTTCAGTCAGTGCCGTTGTTCAATCGTCAGGCCTTTCAATTGAGTTCTAGGCGGGTGCGCAACGACTTCTTGCATCCAATTTACAGTTTACCCGTGCTAGAAGATGCTTGGATCGAAGGGTAGCCGATGAAATGCAGGCGCAAGCAGCTTTGCCCAGAATTGAGGAGTCCATTCCGGCGTCGCACACGTGGCTAAGTGGAGTCGGGCGTCGATTCCTACAGCAGCGAATGGCTGTGTTAGCCGGAGTCGTATTGCTCGTGATCTTACTGAGTACGCTGCTTGCGCCTGTGATTGCGCCCTACGATCCCGAACGGATATTCCCTGAGGGTCTAGGGAATCCGCTCCCACCGAATGAGATGTTTTGGCTCGGCACGGATGGCCGTGGACGTGACCTGCTGAGTCGTCTATTGTGGGGCGGTCGCATCTCATTAGTAGTTGGAATCACGGCTAGTACGGTGGCGTTGTCCGTAGCAGTGCTCGTGGGTGGATTGGCAGGATTCCTTGGTAGTCGAGTGGATTATCTCATCATGCGTCTGGTTGATCTGATGATGAGCATTCCATCGTTCTTTGTGATCTTGTTGTTGGTTGCTTTGCTTAGACCTAGTCCACTCGCCGTGATATTCGTCATCGTGCTATTTGGCTGGCCGTACCCTACGCGCGTGTTTCGCTCAGAGGTGCTTTCAGTGCGACGCCGCGACTTCATTTTGGCAGCCCAAAGCTTGGGTGCTCCCACGAGCATGATCTTCGTTCGTCATCTCCTCCCACACGTGCTTCCATTACTAATCGTCTATCTGTCTCTCAGCATCCCGGGAGCTATTTTCACCGAGACGACTTTGAGCTACCTTGGTCTTGGAGTGCCACCGCCCACTCCAACGTGGGGGTCAATGGTGCTTGATGGACAACCCTATTATCGCGTCGCGCCATGGTTGGTGCTGTTCCCTGGTCTGGCCATTATGCTCACCGGCGTGTGTTTCAACCTTGTCGGTAACGGCTTACGTGAGGCCATAGATCCTGTCAGGAGAGAAAGATGATCCGATATCTCACGCGTAGGATTCTCTGGGTGCTGATAACCCTGCTGTGCGTTTCGGTCATCACTTTTACTTTAGTGCTCTCGGCCCCTGGAGACCCAGCACGAGCGTTGGCGGGTTCCCGAGCCGATGACTTGGCGTTGAGCCAGGTGCGCGAACAATACGGATTAGACCAGCCAATCTATATCCAGTATGTGCGCTATATGAGGCGTCTGCTGGTTGGAGACTTGGGCTATTCGTATGCTTACAATCGTCCTGTTGCAGAAGAGCTTTTTGAAAAGCTGCGTCCTACCGCGTTGCTAGCGCTTTCGATCGTCGTCGTCGCGATGCTGATAGGCATTCCGTTGGGGATATTCACAGCTCAGCGTAGTCAATCCACAATCGGTCAGGCGGTAAACATCGTCGGACTCATGACGATTTCGATTCCTGCATTCGTGTTCGGGTTGCTGCTAATCTACGTACTGGGATACAGCTTGCGCTGGTTTCCGATCGGGGGATATGGTTCTGTCAATCACCTGGTTCTTCCGACGTTGACTGTCGCCATACCGTGGTCGGTGTGGTACGCGAATATCTTGCGGACGAATCTGCTCAGCCTTGCCCACAGTGACTTTGTGCGCACTGCCCATGCCAAAGGGTTGCAAAAGTGGGCCGTCATCTTGCGTCACGCGTTGCCCAATGCACTTGCGCCGGTGTTAACGATGGTAAGCATGGATCTCGCTGCACTGCTTACTGGTCTGGCTATCGTCGAATATGTCTTCAATTGGCCGGGTGTCGGTTGGATGGCAGTGCGGGCCGCTTTGAGTCGTGACATTCCTGTCATCATGGCAGCTGTCTTGCTGGGAGGACTGTTTATTGGATTGGGCAACTTGGTTGCTGATTTACTCGTCGCACGCCTGGATCCACGCGTGCAGTTGGATAACTGAACTTATGGAAGAGCTCCACTTTCTGTATCCCGTAGAAGGCGTAAGGCTCGTTAAGAACGTCATGATCCCGATGCGTGACGGTATACACCTGGCAGCAGATCTCTACATGCCGCACGGTGACGCAGCAACACAGGGGAAGAATAAGTTCCCGGTGGTCATGGATTACATCCCTTATCGAAAGGATGAAGTGAATCCTAGCTATGACTACTATTCCTTTCTACCAAGACATGGCTATGTTGTGGCGCGCGTAGATATTCGTGGCACTGGGGCATCAGAGGGGGTGAATGTAGACGAATATACCCTGCAAGAACAGCTAGATGGCTACGATGCTATCGAGTGGTTGGCTGTCCAGCCATGGTGTGATGGTCACGTCAACATGATGGGCATCAGCTACGGTGGTTTCACATGCTTGCAGGTTGCCTCACACGCGCCGCCTCACTTAACCAGCATCATTCCGGTAGATTTCACTGATGATCGGTATACCGACGATTGTCACTATCGTGGTGGCCTCATGCGCAAGTATTACGACATCGGTCATTACGGAAACATGATGATCGTCTATAACGCCATGCCGCCGCACATGGAATGGGCCGGGGAACGATGGGCAGAGCTGTGGGAACAGCACCTGAGCCAGAACGAGCCTTATATTCTCAAGTGGTTCAAACACCAGACCGATGGCGATTACTGGCGACCGGGATCCGTACGTGACTTCCCAGAGCAAATCAAGTGTCCGGTATTTATGATCGGTGGTTGGAAGGATGGCTATACGAATCCGCCTCTCCGTCTGATGCAGGCTCTAAAGGTGCCGTGTAAGGTGCTGATTGGCCCTTGGAATCACGCCATGCCGGACGTCGGAGTTCCCGGTCCGCGTATTGACTATTTGCACGAGGTTGTGCGATGGTTGGATTACTGGTGCAAAGGAGAACAAAATGGTGTGATGGACGAGCCACCATTGGTCTTCTACATGCAGCATTACCAAGAGCCGATTGTGGATCGTTTGGAAAGTCAGGGCGAGTGGCGCGCCGAGGTGAGTTGGCCACCTCCGGGTTTTGCTCAAAAAACACTCTACATGTCTGCCAGTGGCTCCTTGGTGGACTCAGCTCCTCATTCATCAGGCCATCATGCATTTGATTACAACCCAACCGTAGGCATTATGGGTGGCCTTTGGTCGGGCGGTCTGCCTTTTGGTCTGCCTGGTGATCAACGATTAGACGAGGCATACTCCCTGGTATACACAACTGAGCCACTCGAAGAAGATGTCTACATCGTGGGCAATCCACACGCTGTATTGTTCGTTTCGTCTACATCATCTGTGATTGGCTTTGTGGCGAGCCTCTGTGATGTAGCACCCGATGGTACTTCGCACTTGGTCGCCAAAGGTATGTTGAACGCAACACGTCGCAAGTCTATGCGTGAACCTGAACCTTTAGTACCAGGCGAAGTTTACAAGCTAGATATCCAGATCGACTGCACCGCTTGGAAGTTTCAAAAAGGGCATAGAATCCGCCTGAGTGTAGCGAGCGGTGACTGGCCAAATGTTTGGCCCACGCCGGATCTGGCGACGAACAAAGTACATTTTGGCGGAGTGACGCCTTCGAGGCTCATACTGCCAACCGTACCTGCGCAGGGGAGTGCTAAGCCGCCTGAGTTCCTGCCGTCTCGGCAAACGAGGATGCGACATGCCGATTCAGTGTGTCCTCCTGTGTGGCAAACGACGATGAACATGCTCAACGGGTATATCGCTGTCACAATCGTCAACGAGGGCGAAAGCCGTTTGAACGAATATACGGTGATGCAACGCAAGCTGTCTGTGAGATGCGAGGTTGATCCGCGCAATCCTGCTAATGCTAGTGCGCACGGTCAGACGATGCTTGGCATTGTGCGTTCGAATCAGACGATACGTGGTACAAGCGATGTTGTTGTGCAAGCCTCACAGACACACTTCCATGTGACGATTGATCTGGAAGTCCGCGTGAATGATGCGCTTCATTTTAGCAAGCGTTGGGTGGAGACGATTCGTCGCGAGTTACTCTGAAATTGCCTGCCACAAGGAGCGCATTTCTCGTAGGGATAGGCCCATATACTTACCCGGCATCGTTTGGGGATAATGTGGGCGACCACGCATGGTCGCCCACATCTACGCATAAACATGCCTCGCAAAGGTCGAAGATATGAGGCTCCAAGACAAAGTCTGCATCATCACCGGCGCCGGCTCGAGCATCGGGCGCAGCGCGGCGCTCTTGTTTGCCGAACACGGCGCGAAGTTGGTGCTGGTGGATCGTGACCTGGATGGGGCGTGAGCACCCTGGTGACCTGAGCCGAAAATTGTAGCCAAGCGGGATGAAAGGGTAGCACCACAAGCTAACGTGGAGCTATCTGCACCGAATGCTAAAGCGCAATAGCTCATCAATAGTCCACACATGATCGGTCAAGTCGGCAGCCATAGCCGGAGTTGCATCCAGGGTGGCAGCACAGCACAGAAGTTGTAGACCGCGCCCATCCAGAACATAGCCGCTTCGACGCACGCTGCCATGCGAGTGGGACAACGCGAGCGACGAAACAAGGCTGGCATCCTGGTGCGAAGGGTTGCGTTCGACCGCTCAACGTAGACGGTGTTGATCACGCCCAATCCGACTTGCGTCATGTGCATAATGGACTCGGCAGTCTGCATACAGCCGTGCGCCAGCCGACGCTCGACCGACAAGGAGTATCAGAATAACCGTGTAAATGGCGATTGATGATTCACGGTTGATCGACAGGCACACGATCTGGAAAGTAGATGGCGAATTGCTGCAATGCCTGCTTCCAATGCTTGATCGGCATTGTCCATTTTTGGCTGGCGTTGTCCAGCGCCAGATACAACAACTTAAAAATCGCCTCATCGTTGGGGAACAAGGTGCGATTTTTCGTGATAGGTCGAATCGAGGCATTCACCGATTCAATGGCGTGGGTGGTGTAGATCGTCCGGCGAATGTCGTCGGGAAACTTGAAGAACGGCACCACGTTTGACCACACGTTGCGCCCGGATTTGGCAATCATGGCCCCTTCGGGCCACTTTCGGATATTGGGCGCCCTACTGTTTGTCGAAATCATCGAGCTGTCTGTCAGCTTCCTAGGCGTTGGGCGCGGTGGAGATCGGCTTGAGGTCGGCAGCCCCCTCCCGCAGGTGCGGACGTTCCGCCTTTATTTCACTGTAGGCCACTGGACGGGTTGACGAACGGATGAAGTGCACAATGCACAACTGAACTTCTGTGTGCGGAAGCACCGATTGAATCGCTTCCGGAAAGCCTTTCAATCCATCCACGCAGGCAATCCGAATGTCGCGCACACCACGGTTCTTGAGGTCATTCAGCACCCCCCAGCCAGAACTTCGCCCCCGCGGATTCGCACGCCCAGAAGCCCAACACTGCCTTTTTGCCGGACAGGTTCACACCGATCACGACATAGATCACACGTGTTGTCACTTGCGCACCCGTGCGTGCTTTGAGGCGCAAGCCGTCCAGATACACGATTGGATACACCTCATCCAGCCGCCGGCTCTGCCAGGCACGCACCTCGTCGGTGACGATATCGGTGATGGATGAAATCAGCTCGACTGACACCTCAACGCCGTAGATGGACTGGAGAGGTTCGCGGATCTGGTCTTGCGTCAGTCCGCGCGCATACAGTGAGATGATCAGGTCATCGAACTTCCCCAGCCAGCGTTTGTGCTTGGGCACCCAGATCGGCTCAAACGACGCCTGGCTGTCAGGAACGGGCGAGAATGTCCAGAAAGTGCCGTGTTAAAAAGTCCACTTTTTGCCGGTAAGAATGTCCTCCGCAGAGGAGGACGAGATGATCAGCAGGGAGGACTTTGTGAAGATCAAAGCGATGCATAAGGCGGGG
>CALGMA010000021.1 GCA_937959265.1 uncultured Anaerolineae bacterium
AACTTGTCCTTGTTCTCCGGCTTGAGCAGGTCCTCGAGCAGGGCCTTGTCGAGCTTGGCGAAGGCCTCATCGGTGGGGGCGAAGACGGTGAACGGCCCTTCGCCCTTGAGCGTATCCACCAGGCCGGCGGCCTGCAGGGCGGTGGCCAGCGTGTTGAATGAGCCGGCGGCCAGGGCTGTGTCCACGATGTCCTTCAGCTCCATTGCCGGCGCTTCGGTGGGCTGAGGGGCTGCGGTAGGGGCAGGCGCCTGTGTAGGCGCAGGCATCTGAGTCGGCATCGCGCATGCTGCCAAAACCATCGCACTCGCTACACCCATCAAAAGCACTCTTTTCTTCAACATTCGTTCTCCTCCAATGATCAAATTGTCTATTGTTTGTGAGCATTTGTCTCGCTTGTGCACGTGCGACAAGCGCATCACTACTCTGCCTAAACTATGCATAGCTATCGTGAAAGCCTTGTGATGCTCGACTAAGGAAGCGCTAAAGAGAAGTGGAGTAGCCCACTAGGGCAGGCTGAGTTGTTCGTGAGAAGCCGGGCGGCGAGGCAGCCGCCGGGTCTCAGTCGCGCTGAAGCCACCTAGCGCCGACATCGCGGCGGTAGTGCATGCCCTCGAAGGAGATGCGCGCGACGCCGGCGTAGGCGCGCCGCAGCGCATCGCCGAGGCTTTCGCCCCGCGCCGCTACGCCCAACACCCGCCCGCCGTCGGTGATCCATCCGCCCTCAATTCGACGGGCGCCGGCGTGGAAGATCATCACGTCGTCGGGCACGGCGTCTAAGCCGTGTATGGGCAGCCCCCTGCGGTATGCCCCGGGGTAGCCGCCCGAGGTAAGCACGATGCATGCGCACGCGCCGGCATGCCACTCGACCGGCTGCGCGTTCAATCGGCCTTCGATACATGCCAGGGCGATCTCGGCGAGATCGGTCTTGAGCAGCGGCAGCACAGCTTGCGTCTCTGGGTCGCCGAAACGACAGTTGAACTCCAGCACTTTGGGGCCGTCGCGCGTCAACATCAGGCCGGCGTAAAGCACCCCGCGATAGGGTGCGCCTTCCTGCGCCATGCCGCGCACCGCCGGCTGCAGGATGTGCGTTAGGCAATGCGCCACGGCTTCGCGATTCATGAGCGGCGAAGGACAAAACGCGCCCATGCCGCCGGTGTTCGGGCCTTGGTCGCCGTCGAAGGCGCGCTTGTGGTCTTGCGCCGGCAGCATTGGGACCACCGTCTCGCCGTCGCAGAAGGCCATCAGCGAGATCTCGGGGCCTTCGAGGCGTTCTTCGATTACCACCTGATCGCCGGCGGGGCCGAAGATGCGTTCTGCCATAATAGCGCGCAGCGCAGCTTGCGCTTCGCCGGCGTCGCGCGGCACGATTACCCCTTTGCCCTGCGCCAGGCCGCTGGCTTTGATGACCACCGGATAGTCCACCTGCCGAAGATGGCGTTCCGCTTGCGCGAGGTCATCAAAGACGGCGAAGCGCGCCGTTGGAATGCCATGCCGAGCCATGAACGCTTTGGCGAACGCTTTCGAGGATTCAAGCTGCGCTGCGGCCTGGCTGGGGCCAAAGGCGGGTACTCCTGTGTTTGCCAGGGCATCCACCAAGCCATCGGCCAGCGGCGCTTCTGGCCCGACGATGACGAGTTGCGCGTCTCGGGCGGTGAGCGATGTGTTGCGAGCCGGATCGTAAGGGATCAGTTCGGCGCTGTGACCGTCCTGCTCCAGCTTCCATTTCAACGCATGTTCGCGCCCGCCGGCGCCGATGATGGCAATGCGCATCGGTAAGGGTTGTGTGTGAGTGCGTTGGCGCGTCGGGGCCGTTTAACCGAACACGCCTTCGAACACTTGTTTATCTGGGATGTCTTCGAGCGGCAGTGGATAGCGCCCGGTAAAGCAAGCGTTGCAATAGCCGCCTGCGCGGCCGATGGCACGCATCATGCCTTCCATGCTGAGGAAGGCGAGCGTGTCGCAGCCGATGTGCGCGCGCATCTGCGCCACGCTCATGCGATGGGCAATCAGCTCATCGTGGGTGGCCATGTCCACGCCCATGTAGCATGGGTGGGCGATGGGCGGGCAGGTGATGCGCAGGTGGATTTCGCGCGCGCCGGCTTCGCGCACCATTTTCACCAGCGGCCCGCTGGTGTTGCCGCGCACGATGCTGTCATCAATCAGGATGACGCGCTTGCCTTGCACGTTTTCGGCCAGCACGTTGAATTTGAGCCGCACTCCGCTCTTACGCAGCCGATCGCTGGGTTGGATGAACGTGCGGCCGATGTAGCGATTCTTGATCAGCACCTCGCTGATCGGCACGCCGGACTCGCGCGAGTAGCCCATCGCGGCCGGCGTGGCGCTGTCGGGCACGCCGCATACGACGTCGGCATCCACATGGCTTTCGCGCGCCAACTGCACGCCGAGTTGCTGGCGCACATGGTGGATGACGTGGCCATCCCAGATGCTGTCCGGGCGCGCGAAGTAGATGTGCTCGAAGGTGCACAACGCGCCCCGCTCCGGCGCGACGGCCTGTGTGCGGTGGAAGCCACTGGCGTCCAGCCGCACGATTTCGCCCTGGTGTACCTCGCCTTCGTGCGTTGCGCCGATGGTGCTGAGCGCGCACGACTCCGAGGCCACGGCCAAGCCGCCGGCGCCATCCCCATCGTGCGCAGCCGGCAGCCGACCCCATACCAGCGGTCGGAAGCCCCACGGGTCGCGCGCAGCGTAAATCGCCCGAGGGGTGAGAACGACAATCGAATAGGCGCCGCGCCACTGGCGCATGCATGCGGTGATGCGCTGCTCCATGGTCTCGCCGGGCGCGCCGGCCAGCATCAACGTCATCACTTCGCTATCGGACGACGACGTGAGGCCGATGCCGCGCTGCAGCAAATCGCGGCGCAACTGTGGCGCGTTGATCAGGTTGCCGTTGTGCGCCACGCCCAGCGGCCCATGCAGGGTCTCGATCAGATAAGGTTGCGCGTTGCGCAAGTGCGCGCCACCGGTGGTGCTATAGCGCGTGTGGCCGATGGCCAATTCGCCCTTCAGCGGCGCGAGGTTCTCTTCGTTGAAGACGTTGCTGACCAGCCCCATCGCTTTGTGGATGTGGGCGGTGCGGCCATCGGACGAGCAAATGCCGGCCGATTCCTGTCCGCGATGTTGTAGGGCGTGCAGCGCAAAGAACGTCACGCGCGCTGCCTGTTCGCCCGGCGTGTAAGCGCCAAATACGCCACACTCATGGCGCGGTTTGTCCAAGTCAATCATGGTCGCAGTTGCCCTCTGTTTCAACTGCCTTGGCCGCTGCGCGTGCCAGACGGTCGGCGATGGCTTCGCCCAAACCGCTGCGCGGCACCTCGGTGGCCAGGATCACATCCACGCCGGCGCTGTCCAGCGCACGCAGGCCGGCATACAAGTTGCGTGCTACGTCGCTCAATGTTTCGCCGAGCACGAACTGCGGATGCAGATTGTCGCACGCTTCGCGCTGGCTTTCCAGGATCAGCAGGCCGGTTTTCAGGCCGTGTGTTGCGAAGTTGTCGCGCCGGGTGAGCAGGTTGTCGGTGTCGCGACACAACACCAACTTCGCCCGTGGCGCATAGTGCGAAGGCAACATGCCGGGGGAGGGTAGGGGCATGGTGTGCGGCGATTGAGCGGTGAGCGATCTCCAATCGCTCACCGCCAGCCTCTCCTCTATCTTGGCCAGTGCGCGTTCGATCTGCTCTCGCGTCACGCCGCCGGGCCGCAGGATGCGCGGTGGGTCGGCAGTCAAATCCAGCACGGTGGACTCGACGCCTATGGGAGTAGCGCCGCCGTCCAGCACCAGGTCAATCCGGCCGTCTAGATCGTCGAGCACATGCTGTGCCGTGGTCGGGCTGACGTGGCCGAAGCGATTGGCGCTGGGGGCGGCAATGGGGACGCCGCCGGCGCGAATCAGCGCCTGCGCCACGGGATGATTTGGCATACGCACGGCGACTGTGTCGAGGCCGGCTGAGACGATAGGAGGCACGTTTTGGCCGCGCGGCAGCACCAACGTGAGCGGGCCAGGCCAGAACGCGCGCGTCAATACCGCGACGAGCGGCTTGAGGTTGGTCGCGTCGCTCGCAGCAGTTAGGTCGGTCAGGTTGGTCAAGTCAGCCAGGTTGGCGACGTGCAGGATGAGCGGGTCGTTCAATGGGCGTTGCTTGGCCTCGAAGATGCGGGCGACAGCCCGCCCATCCAGCGCATTGGCGCCCAGGCCGTACACGGTCTCAGTTGGGAAGGCGACTAGCCCGCCGTCGCGGATCACCCGGGCCGCTTCGCGAATGGCCGCGCGTCCCTCCGCCGATCCCGCGTCGCTCACCGGCAGGATTCGCGTTATCACCTTCCCGATCTCCTTTCGGCCTCTGATGACCAATCACCCATCCCCCGCAGAATCCGCTCGTTCACCGGATACGCGCCGGGGATGAACGGCCGGCCGGTGATCAGCTCATAGGCTCGAATGTAGCGCTGGCAGGCCGTGGCGATCAGCGCGTCGCTCATTGCAGGCGGCTCACCTTTGCCGCGATAGCCGTGTTCGGCATACCACAGCCGGATGAATTCCTTATCGAAGTGAATGGGTTCGCCCTGCGGGGACATCTGCCAGAAGCGAGACGAATCCGGCGTGTGCACTTCGTCAATCAAGGTCAACGCGCCGTCGCAGTCGCCGAATTCGTACTTGGTGTCCACCAACGTCAGGCCGCCCTGGGAACAGATCGCGCTGCCGCGCGCGTAGAGCGCCAGCGCGGCGCGCTCGATCTGCGCATACACACCCGCCGGCACCAGGCCGCGCGCGATGATCTCCTCACGGGTGATGCGCTCGTCATGTGCGCCGGGACCGGCCTTGGTCGTCGGAGTGATGATGGGGTGAGGCAGGCGGTCGTTCTTTTGCAGGCCATCCGGCAGCCGGACGCCGTAGAGTTCTCGCTCGCCGCGCGCGTAGAGCGTCCACAGCGATGTGCCGGTCACGCCGGTGATGTAGCCGCGCACGACGATCTCCACCGGCCAGGGCGCGCAAGTCTTGACGATGCTCACGTTCGGGTCGGGCACGCTGAGCAAGTGATTCGGCACGATGTCGCGCGTGCGCTCGAACCAGAATGCGGACAATTGGTTGAGCACCTGTCCTTTGTAGGGGATCGCGCCGAGGATGCGGTCGAAGGCCGAGATGCGATCGGTGGCCACCAGCACGCGTCGCCCGCCGGGCAAGTCGTACCAGTCGCGCACCTTGCCGGCATGTCGTGGACCGATCGGCAGATCGCTCTGCACGAACGGAGTGGGAAGGTCCATCATAGTGATGCTTTGCGATCATCATTGTAAGCCGCGACTCGGTCTGTGCATCGCCGGCGATGTTGGCCAGGAAAGTGTAAGCTTGAGTTTCTCTCATCCTGCGCTCAGGTATAATTTTGCAAATTTACGCCGAAGGAAAGACACCGGAAGTATGGAGAATCAAGGAACCCCCCAACAGGCGAATAACCCGAAGCAGGGGGAAGATGACTTTTCGCAGTTGCTCGACCAGTTCCAGGCCAAAGTGAGCAACTTCGAAAAGGATCAGCTCGTATCGGGACGCATCATCGCGATCACCGATCGTGAGATCCTGGTCGAATTGGGTGCGAAGTCTGAGGGCATCGTATCCAGTAAAGATGTCGAGGCGCTCCCCAAAGATGTGCGCAGCAGCCTGAAGGTGGGTGACGAAGTCTTCGCCTACGTCGTGCAGCCGGAAGATCAGAACGGCAACGTCGTGCTCTCGATGAGCAAGGCGATCTCGGAGAAAGATTGGCGCTATGCCGAGGAGCTGTTCGAGAAGCAAGAGGCGATCGAGGCCCTGATTGCTGGGTTCAACAAAGGTGGGGTCATCATCAAGGTGGGCCGCTTGCGCGGCTTCGTTCCGGCGTCTCAACTCAGCTTGACGCATCAGCGTATGCTGGGCGATGAGAGTCTGCCTCCGGAGCAACGCTTCCAAAAGCTGGTCGGCCAGAAAGCGCTGATCAAGGTTATCGAGCTGGATCGCGATCGCAATCGCCTGATCTTGAGCGAGCGCGCCGCCAGCAAAGAAGCGCGACAAGCTCAGAAAGAGAAGCTGCTCAGCAGCATCGAGGTCGGCCAGACGTTGGAAGGCATCGTCAGCAGTGTCAAGGACTTTGGCGTGTTCGTGGATTTGGGTGGCGCTGATGGCATGATCCATCTGACCGAACTCTCCCATACGCGTATCAAGCATCCGAGCGAGGTAGTGAAGGAGGGCGACAAGGTCAGCGTCAAGGTGATCAACGTCGAGCGGGAAACCGGCCGCATCGGCTTGAGCCTGAAAGCGCTTGCGCCGGATCCGTGGCAGGCGATCGGCAAGAAGTACAAGCCCGGACAGCTGCTCGAAGCTGAGGTGATCAAGGTGCATCCCAAGCATGGCGTCTTTGCGCGTCTGAAGGATGACGAAGCTATTGAAGGGTTGATCCCGCTCAGCGAATTGAGTGAAAAGCCAATCAACAGCCCACGCGAGGTGGTGAAGGAAGGCCAGATGCTCACGCTGCGCGTGTTGCGCGTGGAGCCAGAGCAACGCCGCATCGCACTCAGTCTGCGGCGGGTGAACCGGCCGGAATACGCTGATGCCGATTGGCAGGCGGAGGCATTAGATGACGAAGACCAAGTAGCTGTCCAGGATGTCGTGGATGACGCGGTCGGCGACAGTAGTGAGTCTCTCGTCGAACCATCGCCTGCGGATGCAGATTGAACAGCAAGGGCGCAACTAGATTGCGCCCTTGCGCTTTTTCACTGCCCCGTCTTCGTTCGGCGTCGTTCCGTCTCATTACGTCGTGTTAAGGTCGCTCTAAATAGCATGGGTTAAGATTTCAGGAGAGGTGAATCTGTGGCAAGCAAAATAGACCGCTTCAATCAACGTGCACGGCGCGTCCTGCAAATCGCAAACGACGAAGCCGAGCGCTTGTCCCACAACTACATCGGCACCGAACATCTGCTGTTGGGAATCGTCAAAGAGGAGAATGGCATCGCCGGTCGTGTGCTGCGCGAATTGGGCGCGAAGCCTGAGCGCGTCGCCGAGATGGTCGAGCGGATGACGGGCGCCGGACGCCGCGCCCCGTCCAGCAAGCCGGAACTTACACCACGCACCAAGCAGGTGTTGGAATTCGCCGTAGAGGAAGCGCGCAAGCTGAGCCACTCCTACATCGGCACTGAGCACCTGCTGCTGGGGCTGATTCGCCACGGCGACGGCGTGGCGATTGACGTGCTGCGCCAGCTCGGCCTCACGCCGGATCGCATTCGCCGCGAGACCATGCGGGCCATCCAGCAGGAACAGCCCGAGAGCACGAAGGTAGCTTCGACTTTGCCCAGCCAGAAGAAGGAACGTCCCAAGACGCCGGCGCTCGATCAACTGGCGACTGACCTGACGGCCCTAGCTGAACAGGGCAAGCTCGATCCGGTGATTGGTCGAGAAACTGAGATCGAGCGCGTGATCCAAATCCTGGCGCGGCGCACGAAGAACAACCCCTCCCTCATCGGTGAACCCGGTGTGGGCAAGACGGCAATCGTCGAGGGGCTGGCGCAGCGGATCGTGAACGGCCAGACGCCGGAACCGCTGCTCGGCAAGCGCGTGATGCAACTCGACGTCGGCTCGCTCGTCGCCGGCACCATGTATCGCGGCCAGTTCGAAGAGCGCCTCAAGCGCGTGATTGAAGAGGTGAAGATCAGCGATACGATCCTCTTCATTGACGAAGTGCATATGCTCGTCGGCGCCGGTTCGGCCGGCAGCAGCGTGGACGCTGCAAATATCCTGAAACCGGCCCTGGCCCGCGGCGAGTTCCAGTGCATTGGCGCCACGACTCTGAACGAATACCGCAAGTACATCGAGAGCGATGCAGCCCTGGAACGGCGCTTCCAGCCGGTCTACGTGGAAGAGCCAACACCGGAGATGGCGATCGAAATCCTGCAGGGCGTGAAGGGTGCCTATGAAGCGCATCATAAGCTGCGCATCAGCGACGAAGCCGTGCGTGCTGCCGTGCAATTCTCGTCGCGATATGTGCCCGATCGCTACTTGCCAGACAAAGCCATTGACCTCATTGACGAATCGGCTTCGCGCGTCCGCATGTACAAGTCGCCGCAGTCCATCAACCTGCAACGCGCCTTCCGAGAGTTGCGCCAGATCCAGAAGGAACGCGAAGACCTCTATGCCGAGGCGCGCTACGAAGAAGCCACCGCCCTGCGCGAACGTGAGCGTGAGCTACAAGAGCAGATTGAGCAATTGCGCTCGAACTTCGATCATGAGGCCGAGGGGCCGGAAGTCAGCGCGGATGACATCGCCGAAGTAGTCTCCATGTGGACCGGTATCCCAGTCAAGCGCATCGCGACCACGGAGAGCGAACGGCTGGTGCACCTGGAGGAGGAGCTGCACAAGCGCATCGTCGGCCAAGACGAGGCCATTGAGACGATCGCGCGGGCCGTGCGCCGCGCGCGCGTGGGGCTGAAAGACCCCAAGCGCCCCATGGGCTCGTTCATCTTCCTAGGCCCGACCGGCGTCGGCAAGACGGAATTGACCAAGGCGCTGGCCGAACAGCTCTTCGGCAGCGAGGATGCCCTGCTCGTGCTCGACATGAGCGAGTTCATGGAGCGCCATACGGTCTCGCGCCTGGTCGGCGCGCCGCCCGGCTACGTGGGCTACGACGACGCCGGACAGTTGACCGAGGCTGTCCGTCGCCGGCCATATACCATTGTGGTGTTTGATGAGATCGAAAAGGCGCATCCTGACGTCTTCAACATGCTCCTGCAAATCATGGAGGAAGGCCGGCTGAGCGACGCGCGCGGCCGTAAGGTGGACTTCCGCAACACCTGCATCATCATGACCAGCAACGTCGGCGCCGAATTGATCAAACGCGAAAGCAAACTCGGCTTCAACGTCAAGCGCGACGAGCAAAAAGCGGCGGAAGAACAGTTTGCTGAAGTGAAGGAGAAGCTGCTGAGCCAGCTCAAGCGCTTGTTCCGGCCGGAGTTCCTCAACCGCGTGGACGCAACGGTCGTATTCCGTCCGCTGACCAAAGAGCAGATTGGCCAGATCGTCACGCTGGAGCTGAACAAGGTGCAGAAGCGCCTCGGCGAGCACAACATTGCGCTTGCAGTGACCGACGAGGCGAAGTCGTACCTGTCGCAGAAGGGTTACGACCCTGACTACGGCGCGCGCCCACTGCGCCGCGTCATCCAGAACGAGGTGGAAGACGTGCTGTCGGATGGCCTGCTCTCCGGCCGCTTCGTGGACAACACCCGTATCCTGATTGACCTGGCGGATGGTAAGCTTACTTTCACTCCGATGGAGCAGATGGTCGGTTCCACCGATGTCGAGATTCAACCGATCGGCGCACAACCCATCCAGCCCGGTGGCGACGGCCCGCTGTTCGAGTCGGCGATGGCCTAGGCCGGCGCGCCGTCCCAGTCGTTCGGAAGCCCGGTTTCCCGATGTGGAGGCCGGGCTTCTTCATGTCCTTTCCTCGCATGTTGCCGTTGTTCTCTATCTTCGTGAACGTCCTTGCGCCGGTCTTCATCATCCTGAGCATTGCCTATGTCGCGACGCGGCAATTGCAACTGGAAGGCCGGACCCTGTCGCGCCTCGCCTACTACGTGCTTACGCCGGCCTTTGTGTTCAACCTGATCAGCACGGCGCGCATCGAGGCTGCACTGGCGACGCGCATGGTGGCCTTTATCACCCTGGTCTATGTCGGATCGGTCGCCATTGCCTTCCTGGTGGCTCGCCTGCTGCGGCGTAGCCGCAAGATGACTATTGCCTACATGATGATCGCCGCCTTTGGCAACGTGGGCAACTTCGGGCTGCCCATCTCCCAGTTCGCCCAGGGCAAGGAGGCGTTACTGCCGGCGACGGTGTACTTCCTGGCCAACCTGGTGTTCGCCTTTGTGCTGTGTGTGCTGCTGGCGAATTCCGGTCACCGTAACCCTGTTCAGGCGTTTGCCCAAGTGGTGCGCACGCCGTCGCTGGTTGCGCTGGTGCCGGCGCTGCTCGTCAACGCCGCCGGTCTGCAATTGCCGACCTTCGCAGCGCGGACGGTCGAGCTGTTGGCAGTGGCCATGATCGCGATCATGCTGATCGCGCTCGGCGCGCAATTTGCGAACGCTGGCATCCCGCGCGTCAGCTTCGATCTGCTCATGGCGGCGGGCATTCGCCTGATCTCCGGGCCGCTGCTGGCATTCGCGCTGGTGGGGTTATTCGATTTGCCGGCCCTGGAGCGCAACGTCGGCATTTTGCAGGCCAGCATGCCGGCAGCAGTGCTGGTCTCCATCATTGCGCTGGAGAACGACGTCCTGCCCGAATTCGTCACGGCGACGGTGCTCTTCTCCAACCTGGCCAGCGTGGTCACATTGTTGCTGGTGCTGGCTGCGTTGTAGCGACGATTTACAATGCTGATGTGCCGCTCGCTGCCTCGCTTGTTACGTGGCTGATCGCCTTCATCGCGTCGCTGGCCCTCACTGCGCTGGCGATTCGGTTGGGGTTGTACCTCGGTATTGCCGATGAGCCGGGCGGCCGGCGCAGGCATGCCCGGCGCACCTCGCGCTTGGGGGTGATCCCGCTGTTCGGCGCGTTCACGCTGGCTGCGTTAGCCGGCCGGTCGTTCGGCGTGCCGTCGCTCGACCCCAAGGAAGGGCTGCGCTTCGCCGGATTGATTGCCGGCGGTGGTGTGATGTTCGCGTTGGCCATCGCCGACGACAAGTTCAATTTGTCGCCTCGGATGCAGTTGGGGCTGCAGGCGTTCGCCGCTTTGGTCGCCATCACCAGCCAAATCTTCATCGAACGCTTCACCAACCCGTTCACGCGCCGCGAAGTGGCGCTGACTGCGCCGGAGGTCTTCGGGCCGATCGCCGGCTATGTTGTGATCGTCGGCCTCTCGCTGTTCTGGTTTCTGGGGATGATGAACACGGTGAACTTTCTCGATGGCGTGGATGGATTGGCTTCAACCGTCGGGGTCATCGCCGCGGGCGTGGTGGCCGTTCACATGTGGCGCGAGGGGCAGTACAGCGTGGCGTTGTTGCCCATCGCGCTGATCGGGACGTTGCTCGGATTCCTTGTCTTCAACCGGCCGCCGGCCCGGATCTTCCTCGGCGGCGGCGCGATTTATCTGGGCTATGTGTTGGCCTGCATCGGCATCATCGGCGGCGCGAAGATTGCGCTGTTGCTGTTGGTGATGGGTCTGCCGATTGCCGACGTGCTGTGGCAGATCCTCGATCGCGCGCGGCGGGGACACAGCCCGGCCGCCTCGGACCGCGGCCACCTGCACCTGCGCTTGATTGACCAGGGCTGGCCGGCCGCGCGCATTGTTGCGCTCTACGCCGGCGCTTGCGCGCTGTTGGGCGGGGCAGCGTTGTTGCCGCTCTCGCCGCTCGCCAAGCTGATCACGCTTATGGCGCTGTTCGTCGGCGTGATCGCCGTCATGGCGCGCCTATCAACGATGCGTGAGTCGCAGCGGGCTATCCCGGCCGTGTCCTCAAGCGGTGAATGACCCTCTCAGCTTACGCTTAGCTGGGGCTGATACACTCTGGTTGAAAACTGTTGACATACCGCTTCACTTTAAGTTATACTACTGTCAAAATTAAGTTTATGAGAAGTTGATACCGTCGCGCCGAGTCGCGACAGAAAAACGCAACACGACTTTACCGGAGCGAATACCTATGGACACATGGTTCGAGATCAGGGACTTGCACGTCAAAATCGCCGATACGGATCGCGAGATCCTTAAGGGGCTGAGCCTGAAGATCAACCCAGGCGAGATCCACGCCATTATGGGGCCGAACGGCAGCGGCAAAAGCACGTTGGCCTATGCGCTGATGGGTCATCCCGGCTACGAGGTGACCGGCGGCGAGGTGATCTTCAAAGGCCAGAACATCCTGGAGATGGAGGCCGACGAGCGCAGCCGCGCCGGCGTCTTCCTGGCCTTCCAGTATCCGGTCGCCATTCCCGGCGTGACCGTAGCCAACTTTCTGCGCACGGCGATCAACGCGCGCATCAAGGCTGAAGCTGCGGCGAAGAACGGCGGCGTATTGCCGCCGGACGTGAAAGGCGTGCCGATCCCGGTCTTCACCAAGCAACTGCGCGAGGCGCTGCAAATGCTCAAGGTAGATAACTCGTTCGCCGGGCGTTACCTGAACGACGGCTTTAGCGGCGGCGAAAAGAAGCGCGCCGAGATCCTGCAGATGGCGATGCTCAAGCCTGAGCTGGCCATCCTAGATGAAACCGACTCCGGCCTGGATATTGACGCGTTGCGCATCGTGAGTGAGGGCGTGAACATGCTGCACCGCAGCAATCCGCAGATGGGCGTGCTGGTGATCACGCATTACCAACGCCTGCTGAACTACATCAAGCCGCAGTTCGTGCATGTGCTGATGGATGGCCGAATCGTGGAAAGCGGCGGGCCAGAGCTGGCGTTGCATTTGGAAGAAAAAGGCTACGACTGGCTGAAGGAGCCAGAATTGGTGGATTGAGAACCGAGAACCGGGAGTCATGATTTCTGGTCTCTGTGCAGGAGGCGTAAACAATGGCCGAGGAAAAGTCACAGGTTTCGGTGAACGAAGAGTACCTGGAGAAGTACGGTTTCTCCGAGCCTGAGAACTACGCATTCAAGAGCCGCAAGGGCCTGGACGAAGAGATCGTCAAAGAGATTTCGTGGATGAAGGGCGAGCCGGAGTGGATGACGCGCTTCCGTCTGGCGGCCCTGGCGGCTTTCAATAGCAAACCGATGCCCAACTGGGGCGGCGAAGCGCTCAAAGAGATTGATTTCAACGACATCTACTACTACATCAAGCCCACCGACAAACAGGCCGGTTCCTGGGAGGAGCTGCCGAAGGAGATCAAGGACACCTACGACCGCTTGGGCATTCCCGAGGCGGAGAAGAAATACCTGGCCGGCGTGGGCGCGCAGTACGAGTCGGAGGTGATCTATCACAACCTGGCCAAGGAGTTGGAGGCGCAAGGCGTGATCTTCCTCGACACCGACACCGGCCTGCGCGAGCATCCGGAGCTCTTCCGCCAGTACTTTGGCACCATCATTCCCTACACCGACAACAAGTTCGCGGCGCTGAACAGCGCGGTGTGGTCGGGCGGCTCGTTCATCTACGTCCCGCCGGGCGTGAAGATCGAGATGCCGCTGCAGGCTTACTTCCGCATCAACGCCAAGAACGTCGGCCAGTTCGAGCGCACGCTGATCATCGTAGACGAAGGCGCGCAGGTGCACTATGTCGAGGGCTGCACGGCCCCCGTGTACTCCAGCGATTCGCTGCACAGCGCCGTAGTGGAGATCATCGTCAAGAAAGGCGCGCGCTGCCGCTACACCACTATTCAGAACTGGTCTACTAACGTTTACAACCTGGTAACCAAGCGCGCTGCGGCCTACGAAGGCGCGACGATGGAGTGGGTGGACGGCAATCTGGGCAGCAAACTGACCATGAAGTACCCGGCCGTCTATCTGATGGAGCCAGGCGCGCACGGTGAAATCCTCTCGATTGCCTTTGCCGGGCGCGGGCAACACCAGGACGCCGGCGGCAAAGTCGTGCACGCCGCGCCCAACACCACCAGCAAAATCGTCAGCAAGTCCATCAGCAAGGACGGCGGGCGCACCAGCTATCGCGGTTTGCTCAAGGTCTATCGCGACGCCGAGCACAGCCGCAGCAACGTCGTGTGCGACGCGCTGTTGCTCGACGAACACAGCCGCAGCGACACGTATCCCTACATCGAGGTGGATACCGATAATGTAGTCATCGGCCACGAAGCGAGCGTGAGCAAGATCGGTGAGGAGCAGCTCTTCTATGCGATGAGTCGCGGCGTGAGCGAAGAGGATGCCAGCACGATGGTCGTCTCCGGCTTCATCGAGCCGTTGGTGAAGGAGCTGCCGATGGAGTATGCCGTCGAGATGAATCGCTTGATCGCGTTGCAGATGGAGGGCACGGTCGGTTAATCATGGCAGTCGTTCAACCTGTATTGAAACCGGCGCCGGTGGTCAAAGCCGGCGAACTGAACCGCGAGTTTGTCGAAGCCTATTCGGCTGCGCTGGGCGATCCTGCGTGGATGCTGGCGCGGCGCTTGGAGGCGCTGCGCGTGTTCCGCGACACGCCGGCGCCTAACCGACACGACGAGCTTTGGCGGCGCGTGGACCTCAGCGCTTTCAAGCTAGACCTGATCCTATCCGGCATCACGCCGGCCAACACCATGCTCGACGTGAAGCGCTCGCGTTTGCCCGCCGGCATGGCGCAGCAGGGCGTGATCTTCACCAGCCTCGAGAGCGCGATCAAGAAGCACCCGCGCCTGCTTGATGAGTGGATGATGACGCAGTGCGTCAAGCTCAACGATGCCTACTACGCTGCGCTGCACGGCGTCTTTGTGCGCTATGGCACGGTCTTGTATGTGCCGGCCGGCATCCGCCTGGACAAGCCGCTGCGCGTGACGACGCGCATGGCCGCCGATCAGCTCGCCGGCTTCAACCACACCCTGGTCGTGCTGGAGGAGGGCGCCGCGGCCACGCTGATCGAGGATTTCGCTTCGCCCACCGGCGCGCACCAGGCGATGTACAGCGGCGTAGTCGAGATCATGCTCGGCAAGGGCGCAGCATTGGACTACGTCAGCATCCAGGACTGGGGGCGCAACGTGTATAACTTCTCCACCGAGCGCGCCAAGGTGGGCGAGGAAGCCACGCTGCACTGGGTGATCGGCGGCGTGGGCAGCAAGTTCACCAAGAGCTTGATCGAGGCCGACCTGGTCGGCCCGCATGGCACCGCGCTATTAAGCGGGGTGTACTTTGCCGACACGCGGCAGCAGTTGCACTACGACACGCAGCAGAATCACATCGCTGCGGCTTGCAAGAGCGACCTGCTCTACAAGGCGGCGTTGCGCGATGAGGCGCGCACGGTGTGGCGCGGCAACATTCGCGTCTTCCCCGGCGCCCAGAAGACCGACGCCTATCAGGCCAACCGCAATTTGCAGCTCTCCACGCGCAGCCGCGCCGACTCGATCCCTGGCCTGGAGATCGAGGCTGACGATGTGCGCTGCACGCACGGCAGTACGGTCGGCACCATCGAGGACGAGCCGATGTTCTACCTGCGCAGCCGCGGCATCCCAACCAACGAGGCACGCCGGCTGATCGTCGAGGGCTTCTTTGCGCCGGTCATCGAGCGCATCCCCCTGGAAGAGACGCGCAACCGGCTGATCGAGGAGATCGGCAAGAAGATCGGCTGACGCTTCTTCGGCGCGCAAAAAAAGCCGGACCTGCCCAGTCCGGCTTTTTTTACTCTGGCTTCTCGTATAGCTCCACCAGCACACCGAATGTGCTGCGCGGATGGATGAAGGCGTAGCGCGTGCCGTCTTCGCGCGTGACAGGCTGTGGGTTGATCAGCTCGCAGCCATGGGCGGCCAGCCGCGCCAGGGCGGACTCAAGATTGGGCACGCTCAGGCACACGTGGTGCATGCCGGGGCCGTGCTTGGCCATCCATTTGACGATGCCGGTATCCTCGCGCGTCGGCTGCACGAGTTCGATGCGGGATTCGCCGTCGCCGAGCGGCAGAAAGGCGACCCGCACCCCCTCCTGCTCGACCGCTTCGATCCCTTCCAGTTCCAGGCCGAGCGCATCGCGGTAAAAGGTGAGCGCAGCGTCGAGGTCGGCGACGGCGATGGCGAGATGATCGAGCTGCATGTCAATCGGTGGCCTCGACCATGAAGTTCTGGCCGCTGGGCAGGAAGTCGCCGCTGAAGGCGTCGTCGTTCAGATCGCTGCCCACCACGACGTTGCGGCCGATGCGAAAATCCGGCGGGATGATGGTGTTTTTGCCGACTACGCTGATGCCGGTGTTGAGGTGCAGCTCGGGGTTCTCGGTGTAGTCTGAGCCGTAGCCCACGCACGCCCCGCGTCCGACGATCACGTTCTTGTCAATGATGCAGCGGTCCACCATCGCACCCGGTTCGATCACCGCATCGGTCATGACGATGGAATAGCGCACCACGGCGCCGCGCTTGACGCGCACGCCGGGCGAGAGCACGGAATACTCGACCGACCCCTCGACGACGCAGCCGTCGGTGATGAGCGAATGGTTGACGGTGGCGCCGGTGCGGATGTTGACCGGCGGGCGTTCCTCGGAGCGCGTGTGGATCACCCACTCGCGGTCGAGCAGGTCGATCGGCGGCGTATCGGCCAGCAGGTCCATGTGCGCCTCCCAGTAGGATTGGATCGTTCCGACGTCCACCCAGTAGTCGGTGTAAGGGAAGGCGAAGACGCGGTAATTCTCGGTCACCATCTTCGGGAAGATGTCCTTGCCGAAGTCGCGCGTCGAGTCCGGATTTTTCGCGTCCTCGTGCAGCACCTTGACCAGCGTGTCGTAGTTGAACACGTAGATGCCCATCGAAGCCAGCGTGCCCTTGGGCTGCTTCGGTTTCTCCTCGAAGTTGGTGACGCGGTAGTTCGCGTCCGTCTGCACGATGCCGAACCGGCTGGCCTCCTCCGGCGTCACCTTGAGCGTGGCGACGGTTACGTCGGCGCGCTTCTCCTGGTGAAAGCCGATCAGGATGCTGTAGTCCATCTTATAGACGTGATCGCCGGAGAGGATGAGCACATAGTCGGCGCGGGCGTTGCGCACAAAGTCCAGGTTTTGGTAGATGGCGTCGGCGGTGCCTTCGTACCAGTCGGAATCCAGACGGCCCTGATACGGCTGCAGCATCCACACGCCGCCGTTCAGCCGGTCGAGGTCCCATGGTGCGCCGTTGCGGATGTGATCTTGCAGCGAGCGGGGGCGATACTGGGTAACCACGCCCACGGTGTAGATGCCGCTGTTGACGCAGTTGGAGAGTGGAAAGTCAATGATGCGGTATTTGCCCGCGAAAGGCACGGCGGGCTTTGCGCGTTTGTTTGCCAGCACGCTCAGGCGACTGCCGCGTCCGCCGGCGAGGATCATAGCCAGGATTCGCATGACGGTGCTTTCACTTCAGACATCGGGTTGTGCG
>CALGMA010000022.1 GCA_937959265.1 uncultured Anaerolineae bacterium
GATCAGCGCCGATTGATCTACGCTGTGCAACGTGACGATGGTCAACGGGCCTTCCCGATCATCGTCGGCGTCACTGATCGCGCTTGCGCCGACATAGTCGGCCCACCACACTGCGCTCAACCGGCCCGGCACACGAATCTCGTATGTCGCGAGCGTGCGCAGAGTCAAACGAGAATTTGGCACACTTACCGGAACTATGATAAGAATGGCGTTGCGTGCTGCCTGACGGAAATTGTGTAGAAATTAGGTACTCAACGCGCACGAAAGCCCACAGCGGAGCTGACACTCCGCTGTTGATGCGAGATGTGGTGCTCCCGCCGGAGTGGTTTCGTGAGGCAAGCTCGGTACTCGCCGAGGCTCAGTAGCTGAGGAAGCCTAGCAGGCGGGTTTTGTTCACAGCCTAGCGCTCATGACCGCGCGCCCATTGCGACCAGGTCGGCTAAGGCACGGATTAGCCCGCTGCGGAAGTAGCAACGCAGCGTATGTCCTGCCGATGTGTTAGCGGGGCCTGCGTTGCTTTCCGGCCGGCCTAACCGAAAGCAACAGGGCTGCCCAGAACGGACATGATCGTCGGCGAAATGGTTGATAATCTACGTCGAAGGCACAATGTCCCATCCTCCCCTCGGCAACCTGCACACTTTTATCTCGGCCATCGCCGAGCACCATCCGCCGACATTGTCCTTCCTCAACCCACAGTTCACTGACCTGTATGTCTGGCGCGAGGCAGCGCGTGCCAAGGCGCTGGAGCTGTTGCGCTATGCGCCGCCGCCCGTCCAGCCTGATCCTCAGGTGACCGAAGTGGTGGACAAGGGCGACTACGTACGCGAAAAGGTGTCCTTCGCCAGCGCGCCCTGGGCGCGCGTGCCGGCCTATGTGCTGATCCCCAAAGGGCTGGGCGCGCCCGCGCCCGCCATCGTCGCGTTGCACGACCACGGCGGCTACTACGTGCACGGCAAAGAGAAGCTGGTGGAGACCGAGCGGGAGTCGCCGCACCTGGTCGCCTATCGCCAGAGCGGTTACGGCGGGCGCGCGTTCGCCGACGCGCTGGTCCGACGTGGCTACGTCGTGATCGTCATTGATGCGTTCTACTGGGGCGAACGCCGGCTGGATTTGCAACAGGCGCCGCCGGAGCTGGTGAAAGAGATGCAGCGCCGCGCGCAATTCAAGACCGGCGTAGCCGGCGTGAACGAAACCTACAGTTTGCTGGAAGAGCTGGTGATGCGGCACATCGTCGCTGCCGGGGCGACGTGGATGGGCATCCTGGCCCACGACGACCGCGCCAGCGTGGACTATTTGATATCACGCCCGGAGGTGGACCACGAACGCATCGGCTGCGTCGGCCTCTCGATGGGCGCCATGCGCACAAATTGGCTGTTCGGCACCGACCTGCGCATCAAGGTTGCCGTCTCGGCCGGCTGGATGACCGACTGGCGCGAGCTGATGCCGGAGCACATCGCGCGGCACTCCTGGGCACAATACGTGCCCGGCTTGACCGGCTGGCTGGAGCTGAGCGATGTAGCCGCAATGGGCATGCCCGGCGCGCTGATGGTGCAACAATGCGCCCAGGACGCGCTCTTTCCGCTGGCGGGCATGCAGCACACGTGCGACCGGCTCGCCGCGCTCTACGACAAAGCCGGCCTGCGCGAGCGTTTCGCCTATCGCTTCTACGACGCGCCGCACCAGTTCAACGCCGAGATGCAGGAGGAAGCGTTCGCCTGGCTGGATCGCTGGCTCAAGTGAATGTCGGGGACGAGCGATCGCGGATTAGCGATTGACCCTCGATACCCTGCTGCCTAGAATCCTGAATCCCATGACTGATGCTCGCCTGTTTACCGAACGCAACGTTTGGCTGGCCACCGTCCGCCCGGACGGCCGCCCACATCTCGTGCCGATCTGGTTCGTGTGGGTGCGCCAACGCTTCTACATCTGCACCGCAGGCCGGTCGGTGAAGGTCAAGAACATCGCTGCCAACCCGCGCGCCTCGGCAGCGCTCGAAGACGGCAACCAGCCGATCATCGCCGAAGGCTACGCCGCTGTTTTGTCACGCCCCTATCCCGACGACGTGGTGGCCGAGTTCAAGCAGAAATATGGTTGGGACATCGCGACCGACGGCAGCTACGACGCGCTGATCGAGATCACACCGGAGAAGTGGCTGCATTGGTGAATCTTGGGTGACGCGTGGCTCAGCGACCAGACATTGGATTGACCCAGGCCGGCGAATTCGGCGATACTTCGGGGTGAAGCGATGTTCGACCGGTTCGGCAACCCGCTGTGGGATTTGATTGGCTTGATAGACGCGATTGAGTTCGCGCTGCAGCCGCCGCGTCCGCGCCGCATCAACCCCAGGGATGCCTGGTTCTACACCGCCGAGTGGCGTCGCGCCGAGCGCGATGCCGAAGACGACCTGAAGACCGGCCGCTATGAGGACTTCGCGAGCATAGACGGCCTGATCGCCATCCTGAAACAGAACGACCCTACCGCGCAGTTGGATCAGGCCGATCGGCTGGCAACGGCGCTGCGCCGGTTCAGGAGGCGCCGATGATCTTCCGCGTCACCGCCCGCTTTTTGCAGGCCTTCGACGCGCTCGACGCGCGGACGCAGGCACAGGCGCTGCTGGCCCTGCGCGGCTTCGAGCAGTCGCCTCGCCAACCCTCGCACGACGTGCGCATCGTCAGCGATCCCGACCCCCGCAAGACCGAGTGCGACGTGTGGGACCTGCCGTTCGGCAACGGCTACCACCTCACCTACTCATTCCTCGCCGGCGACGACCCCGACCACTTTCTCTGCGTGCTGCGCAACATCGGCTGGGGCGAGGGCTGAGCATCGCTAATATCGCGCCAACCAACCTCTGACGTTTCATTAATACCGGTCGCTATAATCCTCATGACTGCAACGAAGCACACATCGTCGCTGACCTCGGATGCTTGCGATTGGACGACCGATAATGGCGCCAGAGCGGCGTGCGTGAAAGCGGGGATGTGATTGCCTGGGTTGTGTGGTTCGTGTGTGGTTCGATTGAGTGGTATTTAGAGAAGTTGGATCACCGGTCACCGATCCTCGGCTGTCAAACGGCTCCGATCCCTGACCTCTGATCCCCTTGAGATTGATCGAGCATGATGAGATTTGACCGATTTACCGAACGCGCGCAGGACGCTGCTGCGCGCGCTTATGAAGTGCTGAGCCGTTACGGACACAGCCAGATAGATACCGAGCATCTGCTGTTGGCACTGCTCGAACAGCCCGAGGGCGTCGTGTCGCAAATTCTGGAGACGCTGGGCGTGGATGTGGACGTGATGATCGGCAAAGTGGACGAGGAGCTGCGCAAGTCGCCCAAGGCCACGATCTACGGCGGCGCCTCGGCGCAGATTTTCATCACGCCGCGCGTCAAGCGCATCTTGGATGTGGCGAATGAGGAGGCCAATCGCTTCAAGGATGAGTACATCAGCACCGAGCATCTCTTCCTCGCCATCAGCACCGAGCGCAACACGCCGGCCGAGCGCATCCTGCGCGAGATGGGCGTCACCCGCGACAAGATCAGCGACGCGATCAAAGACCTGCGCCACGGCCAGCGGGTAACCGACCCCAAGGCAGAGAGCAAATACCGCACCCTGGAGAAATACTCGCGCGACCTGACCCAGATGGCCAAGGAGGGCAAGCTCGACCCAGTCATCGGCCGCGACGAGGAGATCCTGCGCGTGATCCAAGTGCTCAGCCGCCGCACCAAGAACAATCCGGTGTTGATCGGCGAAGCCGGCGTCGGCAAGACGGCCATCGTCGAGGGCCTGGCGCAAAAGATCGTCAGCGGCGATGTGCCGGAAATCCTGCTGGGCAAGCGCGTGGTGGCGCTCGACCTGGCCGCGATGGTGGCCGGCTCGCGCTTCCGCGGCGATTTCGAGGAGCGCCTGAAGGCCGCCATGGAAGAAGTGGTGCGCAGCGAAGGCGAGATCATCCTGTTCATTGACGAGCTGCACAACGTGGTGGGCGCCGGCAACGGCGCCGGCGCGATGGACGCTAGCAACATGCTCAAGCCGGCCCTCGCCCGCGGCGAGCTACAAGCCATCGGCGCGACCACGCTGGACGAATACCGCCGCTACATCGAGAAGGACAGCGCGCTAGAGCGCCGCTTCGCGCCGGTGTTCGTGGACGAACCGAGCGTGGACGAGACTATCGAGATGCTGCGTGTGCTGCGCGACCGCTACGAAGCGCATCACAAAGTCAGCATCTCCGACGCCGCAATCGTCGCTGCAGCCAGGTTGTCGGCGCGCTACGTCACCGACCGCAAATTGCCCGACAAAGCCATTGACCTGATAGACGAAGCCGCAGCCAAGCTGCGCGTGGCGCTGTTCACCCTGCCGCCTGACCTGAAGGCCAAGAACAAAGAGCTGGAACGGTTGCGCGCCGAGGAGGAAGCCGCCGCTGCAGCGCAGGACTACCAGAAGGCCGCCGAGGTGAAGACACACCGCTTGCGCCTGCAGCAGGAGTTCGAACAGCAGCGCGAGAAGTGGGCGACCGAAAAGAACCTGGACGAGGTCGTGGACGAGGATGACATCGCCAGTGTGGTCGCCCAGTGGACCGGCATCCCGGTCAACCAGATGATGGAGGCAGAGAGCGAGAAGCTGTTGAAGATGGAGGAGCGGCTGCACGAGCGCATCGTCGGCCAGGACGAGGCCATCCGGGCCATCAGCGACGCCATCCGACGCGCGCGCAGCGGCCTGAAGGATCCCAATCGGCCGATCGGTTCGTTCATCTTCCTCGGCTCGTCGGGCGTGGGCAAAACCGAGCTGGCCAAGGCGCTGGCCTGGTTCCTGTTCGACGACGAAAACGCGCTGGTGCGCGTAGACATGAGTGAGTATCGCGAGGGGCACACCGTCAGCCGATTGTTCGGCGCACCGCCAGGCTACGTGGGCTACGAGGAGGGCGGCCAGCTCACCGAGCGCATCCGCCGGCGGCCGTATCAGGTGGTGCTGTTCGATGAGATCGAGAAAGCGCACCCCGATGTGTGGAATGCCCTGCTGCAGATCTTGGACGACGGCCGGCTGACCGACGGCCAGGGGCGCGTGGTGTACTTCAACAACACCGTCATCATCATGACCAGCAACCTGGGCACAGAATACGTGCGCAAGGGCGGCGCGCTCGGCTTCATCAAACCGACCAGCGCAGACGAGATGAAGATGGTCGGCGACCACAAGAAGATCGAAGATGCGCTCAAGCGCACCTTCCGACCGGAGTTCCTCAACCGCGTGGACGAGATCATCGTCTTCTCGCCGCTGTCGCTCGAGAACGTGGAGCAAATCGTCGAGCTGCAACTGCGCGAAGTGCGCGAGCGGCTGATGGAGCGCGGCATCCAGATCGAGCTGAAGGAGGGCGCCCGCAAGTGGCTGGCGCGTCAGGGCTACGACCCCAACTTCGGGGCGCGACCGCTGCGCCGCGCCATGCAGAAGTACGTCGAAGGGCCGCTGAGCGTGCAGTTGCTGCAGGGCAAGTTCAAGGCCGGCGACTGCATCGTCGTGGACGTCAAGGCCGGCGGCGACGGTTTGGAATTCATGCGCGACGGTTGCTCGGACGAGCCGACTCGCGAGGAGGAACGGACGCCCGAACTCGTCGTCAGCGATGGAATGTCGGGCGACGGTCACGTCACCGACATGAAGGAGAAATAAAGCGATGGCCAAGCTAGAGACGAAGACCAAGCGATCGAACAGCAGAAACGGCACGTCGGAGACCTTTGACACGCGCCACGACCTGCCGGCTGCGGTGCGCAGCAGGATGATTGCGCTGCTCAACCAGCAATTGGCCGACACGTTCGACCTGATGAGCCAGACCAAGCAAGCGCACTGGAATGTAAAAGGCCCATAGTTCATCGCGTTGCACGAGATGTTCGATGACTTCGCCGAGGGCCTGGAAGGCCATGTGGACGAGATCGCCGAGCGCGTCACGGCGCTGGGCGGTTACGCAGCCGGCACAGTGCGCATGGCAGCCAAAACATCCACCCTGCCCGACTGCCCGACCAACGTGATCGCAGCTATGGACCACGTGCATGCGTTGGCCGAGCGTTACGCCGCGTTGGCTTCCAGCACCCGCAAGGCGATAGATACGGCTACCGACGCTGGCGACCAGGACACCGCCGATTTGTTCACCGAGGTTTCGCGCGACCTGGACAAGTGGCTGTGGTTCCTGGAGGCGCACGTGCAAGCTTGACTGCTGAGTCGTCCTGACGAACGATCGAACTTCCGAAGCCCTTGCGACTTCGGAAGTTTCTTTTCTGGTAACATCCCCTGCGGAGGCCTTTCCTTCCATGTTCAAACAGATCTCAGATGTGAAACAGGGGTTGTTGGAGCAGCAGTACATCGCGTCAGACGAAATCGCAACGGTAGTCTTTTTGGCCGAGCAGATGGGCAAGCCGATCCTGGCCGAAGGGCCGGCCGGCGTGGGCAAGACCGAACTGGCCAAAGCCTGGGCTGCGGCCAGCGGACGCGAGTTGATCCGCCTGCAATGCTACGAGGGCCTGGACGAATCCAAGGCGCTCTACGAGTGGGAGTACTCCAAACAGATGCTCTACACCCAACTGCTGCGCGACAAGCTCAGCCAGATCATGGGGGGAGCCTCCACACTTGCCGAAGCCGCCGACGCGCTGGGCAAAGAGGAAAACGTGTTCTTCTCCCAGCGCTTCCTGTTGCCCCGCCCGCTGTTGCGCGCGCTGATGAACGATAAGCCGGTGGTGTTGCTGATTGACGAAATTGACCGCGCCGACGCGGAGTTCGAGGCCTTCCTGCTGGAGATCCTCAGCGACTTCCAGGTGAGCGTGCCGGAGCTGGGCACGATCAAAGCCAACCACCAGCCGATGGTCGTGCTGACCAGCAACAACACGCGCGAGCTGAGCGAAGCGCTCAAGCGCCGCGCGTTGTATCTCTTCGTGGATTACCCTTCGTTCGAGTCGGAGTTGCGGATCGTGCAGATGCGCGCGCCGAACCTAGCGCCGCAGGTGGCCCGGCAGTGCGTGGAGATCGTGCAGCGCCTGCGCGGACTGGATTTGAAGAAGGCGCCCAGCGTCGCCGAGACGGTGGACTGGGCCAAAGCGCTCGTCGCCATCAACGCCCGGCACCTCGACGAAAAGACGCTGAACGACACACTGACGGTCATCTTGAAGCATGAAAGCGATATTCAACGCGCCCGGCGCGCCCTGAGCGGCGGCAAGCGCGGACCGGATTTCGGAGTTAGGTAGAGTTTGGCGTGGTTGGTGTTATTCGTGTCACTCGGGTCATCGGTGTCGTTAGTGTCGTCGGTGTCATTCGACGCACACGACACCACTGACACCAATGACACAATTGACACCAACGACCCCGTTGTGACATTCGCTCATGGACCAGAGAATCGTTGAATTCATCAGCGCGCTGCGCTCGAGCGGCGTGCGCGTGTCGCTGGCCGAATCGGCCGATGCGATGAAGGCCATCGCCGCCGTCGGGGTGATAGATCGCGAGACGTTCAAGAACGCGTTGAAGGCTACGCTGGTCAAAGAGCCCGCCGACGTGCCGTCGTTCGAGCAGATCTTCCCGCTTTACTTTGGCCACGAAGGCCCACCCATGCAACCGCCGCAGGGCCTGAGCAAAGAGCAACAGGAGCAGCTCCGCCGCGCCATCGAGCAATTACGCGAGCAGCTCCGCCAACTGATGCAGATGCTGGCCCAGGGGCAGCAGCCCACGCGCGAACAGATGCAGCAGTTCGCCCAGAAAGCCGGCATCAATCGCGGCATGCGCGGCAACCGGCAAGTGCAGGAATGGCTGACCGAGCGGATGCTCCGCGAGATGGGCCTGACGCCCGAACAGGTCAAGGACGCGCTCGAAGCGCTGATGAAGCAGCTCAAACAGCAGGGCATGAGCGCCGAGGGCCGACAGGAAGTGCGCGAGACGGTGGAAGGCAACGCCGAGGCGCTGCGCGAGCAGGTGGCGCGCTTCGTCGGGCAGAGCCTGCTCAACCAGCCGGACGACAACCCGCGCCGACAGCGCATTGACGACCTGATGAACCGGCCGCTGGCCTCGCTGAGCGAGGCCGAAGCAGACGAGTTGCGCAACCACGTGCGCCGGCTGGTGGCCCGGCTGCGCTCGCGGGCCGCGCTGCGTATGCGTCGCGGCAAACAAGGCCACTTCGACGCGAAGGGCACCATCCGCTACAACCAGCGTAACATGGGCGTGCCGATCGAGCTGAAGATGAAACGCCGCCACCTCAAGCCCAAGCTTACGGTCATCGTGGACGTCTCGACCTCAATGCGGCCGGTGGCCGAGTTCATGCTGCGCATGGTCTACGAGATGCAAGACCAGATCAGCAAGGCGCGCTCGTTCGCCTTCATCAGCGACATGCACGAGATCAGCATGACCTTCGCCGAGAACCGGCCACAGGATGCGGTCGAGATCGTCCTGCGCGAGCTGCCGCCCGGCTACTACAACACCGACCTGGGCCACAGCCTGAGCACGTTCTGCGAGAAGTTCTCCGATTCGGTGGACAACCGCACCACGGTGATCTTCGTGGGCGATGGACGCAACAACTACAACGACCCGCGCACCGATCTGGTGCAGATGCTGCGCATGCGCGCGCGCAAGGTGATCTGGTTCAACCCGGAGCCGCCCTACCAGTGGGGGCACGGCGACAGCGACATGCTGGCTTACGCGCCGCTATGCCACGCCGTGCACCAGGTGGCGACGCTCAAGCAATTGGCCGACGCGATTGACGATTTGTTCCAAAACCGGTGACCGGCTCATCGCAGACATCGCCGCACGATCTCCGGCCGGCGTTGCGCGTGGGATTGATTGCCGGCCTTACCCTAGCGCTGGCCGCTGTCGCGCAGCAAGCGCCTTCGTCGCCCGGTATGCGCACGCTGGGCACGTTCATCATCATGATGGGGTTCGGCATTGCAGGCTATTTCGCCGCTCGTCGCAGCGGCGTGCTGCACCGCAACATGGGCTACAGCGTCGGCGCGCTCAGCGGGCTGATCGCCGGCCTGTGTGTCTCTTGCGCCTTCGTCGCGGCTTCGTTGCTCCAGTCATTCGACCCGGCGAACGTCGAGCGATTACAAGCCGAAGTCGCGCAGCAGCTCTCCCCGCTGCAGTTCCAACAGATGGAAGCGGCGAACATTGACCTGCGCACCCTCACGCAGTTCTCGCTGGCGCTGAGCGTCGCCTGCTGCGGTTTGGGCTTCCCGATTGCCGGCTTGACGCTGGGCGCATTGGGCGGCGCAAGCGGCGCAACGCAAAACCATCGCTCTCAAGCGTAAAGCAATCATGAAGAAGGTTCGCACTCCATCGCAGGTCGAGGCGGCTACAGCAGCTCGCAAGCGCGCGCTGTTCGTTGCGGCGATCGCAGCCGCTGTTGGCGTCATCATGCTGCTGTTGTCGAGCACGTTCCTGGCGCTGCATTGCGTCGTTGCGGCAGCCGTCGCTTTGTCGGGCGGCATCGCCGCAGCGCGCGCAGCCATCCCGATTGAGCAACAGTCCTTCCGCTCTGCCGGCGCTACCGGCGGCATCTATGCCGCGCTAGGCTACGCCCTACCGTTCATGATCTACAACTTCGCCCGTTACCTCAGCGTGAACGGTCAGACCGTAGCCGAGCGCGCCGCCGAACTCACGCCGGATCAGATCGCGATGATGGAACAATTCAACGTCGTGCTCGGCGCGGAGTTCTTCCGCGGGCAGGACGTCAGCTACATCTTCGGCTATTTGCTCTTCGCCCTGCTGTTCGGTTGGATCCTGGGCATCGTGGGGGGCGCGCTGGCGAAGCGCCAGATGGCTTGACGACCGCAAAACACGCTGCGCGGACACAGCGCCTTCGTAGCTGCTACACGCACACAGCGGATGCGCTCAGCATCGTCACACCGACCTGTGGTAACGTTTTGGCCCAGATATAAACCTCCTGACCGACGGCCCTACGACAGCGCATGTTGAGTCACTGAGGAGCAACAATGAAAGGCAGGTAAATCAGGTCGCCGTGTCACTCACTCAATCCGCTTCAACCATCTCGAAGACGACATTCGAATCTCCGGTCATCCCAGCAGTCAAGCAAAACCCTGTCCGATCCGTGCCCTTTACCAAGCAGTACGGCTTTCGCCGAACGGTGGTGCAGCGCGTCGAAACTTTCCTGAAGGAGAACAATCTGCGCACGCGTGACTTGCCGGCCATGTACGTCAAGTCAGCCATCTGCCTGAGCTGGTGGGTGATCAGCTATGGGCTGATGCTCTATAGCGGCATTGCCGGCTGGCACTTTCTGGTGACGCTGGTCTTCGCCCTCTCGTTCGGCCTGGCAACCGGCAGCATTGGTTTCAACATCATGCACGACGCCAACCACAACGGCTACTCCAATCGGCCATGGGTGAACCGGTTGCTTGGTCTCACCGTCGAGCTGGTTGGGCTGAGCAACTTCATCTGGCGGCAACAACACAACATCTGGCATCACACCTACACCAACATCGCCGGCCTGGACGAGGGGTTGGAGATGGACGGCTGGGTGCGTAACAGTCCACGCGATATCTGGAAGCCGATTCACCGCTTCCAGCATCTGTATGCGCCGATTGTGTATGCGCTGGCCGGCGTCGGGTTACTGATCGGTCGCAACTTCCAGGTGTATTTCACCGGAAGGTCGGGCGACACCTTTCAATACCCACCCATGTCGCGCAACGATAAAACCGTGTTCTGGATCGGCCGCTTCATCAACCTGATGGTGTATCTGGTATTGCCGGCGCTGGTCTTCGGCATTGGCGGGGCGCTGGTCATCTTTGCCGTTACGTCTATCGTCACCGGCTTCGTCATGGCCGTCATCTTGCAGATGGCGCACGTGATGGACGACGTGGAATTCCCCGAACCGACAGGCGACCCGCTCAAGATCGAGAACGAGTGGGCGATCCACGAAGTGCAGACTACGAGCAACTTTGCGCCGAACAATCCTATCTTGAACTGGTATGTGGGGGGCTTGAACTACCAGATCGAGCACCACCTCTTCCCGCACATGTGCCATCTGGTTTATCCGAAGATCGCGCCGATCGTAAAGGCGACATGCGAGGAGTTCGGCCTGACCTATCAGTGCTATCCCACCTTCCGCGCCGCGTTGAAGAACCACTGGCAATCGCTGCGGGAGTTTGGCAGGCAACCTGCGTGAGTGTGTTGGGGCTAGGCGGAGGCGATACCTTCACCTAACCATCCGCGATCCAGCCGATCGCGTTGCCCCTGCACTACCCCTGCACCACCATCCGCATCAGGTAATCGCTGCCGCTCAGGGCGATGGCCTCGTCGCCGCCGGCGGGGCGACCGCGCCGCGCCAGATTCTTCGCTTTCAACGATTTGGCGTTGTTCTTGAAAGTGACGTAGACGATGCTGTCCTCTGGCGTGGCGATCACCGCGTCGGCCACCGTCGCGTCGTGCACCAGCTTGGCCGTGATCACGCCCTTACCGGCGCGGCCCTGAACCGGATATTCCTTGAGAGACACACGCTTGGCGCGTCCGTCGGTCGTGCCGATCACCGCGTCCAGCTCCTTGTTTGCCTCGTCCACGATCCCCAGGCTCATAACCATGTCGCCGGCTTCGAGCTTGATGCCGACGACGCCGGCAGCAGGCAGGCCCATCGGCCGCACCTCGTCCTGCCTGAAGCGGATGGCCATGCCCTGTTGGGTGAACAGCATCAGGTCTTCGTAGCCCTGAACCAGCTGCGCACCGATCATGCTGTCGTCCTCGGCCACGCCGATAGCGGTGAAGACCTGGCCAGGCACGCCAGGCAGGATGCTGGCTGCGCTGCGCTTGACCATCCCGTTGGCTGTGGCGCATACCATGTAGGGGCCGGATTCGTCGTCGCCCTTCTTCACCGCCGCGCGATCCACTGCGAACGCGCCGGCCACCTCGTCATCCGGCGGGAAAGCGCTAATGGCGCTGAGCAGCGCGCCCTGCCCGCGGGTCACGTCCTCTTGCGGCAGCGTGCCCACGCTGAGCGCCACACCCCTGCCCGACGACCCGATCACGTATACCATCTCCTTGGTGTACGCCCTGACGATGGCAGCCGGTGCCACTTCGGCAGCGCTGGTCACCCGCGGCGGCTCGCTCACACGTCCGATCTTGCCGTTCTGCCCGATGATCACGTAGACCGCCTCGTTGCCGATCAGCTCATGGGCAGTAAGCGGGAAGTCGCCGGTCGCCGGTTGGCGGTCGCCGGGAGCCGCTTTGCTGTTCGTTCCGGCCTCTGCCTTCTGCCTGCTGCCTTCTGACCTCTGGCCCTTGCCCCCTGACCCTTGCCCCTTGACCTTTGACCCTTCCTCCATCCGGCCCACGATCGTCGTGCGCCGGCTGTCGCCATATTTGTCCTTCAGCGCCTGCAACTCCTCTTTGATCACGCCCAGGATCTTGATGGGGTTCTTGAGCAAGTCTTCGAGATATTTGATTAGCTTGCGCTTCTCGGCCAGCTCCTCCTCCAACCGTTTGCGATCGAGTTGAGTGAGCCGGCGCAACGGCATGTCGAGGATCGCTTGCGCCTGCGCCTCGCTGAACTTGAACTGCTGGATCAGCCCTCGGCGCGCGGCGTCGGTATCGCGAGAGGTGCGGATCAGCTTGATGATTCTGTCAATCATATCGAGCGCTTTGACCAGACCCTCGAGGATATGGGCGCGCCGCTTCGCTTCGTCCAGGTCAAACTCGCTGCGCCGCTTGATGACGATCAGCCGGTGCTCGATGAACACTTGCAACATGCGGCGCAGCGGCAGAATGCGCGGCTCGCCGTTAACCAGCGCCAGCATGATCACACCAAACGAGGTGCGCATGGCGGTGTGCTTGTAGAGCGCACTCAGCACTTGTCGTGGGTCATCGTTTTTGTTGATGTCCACCACGATGCGCATGCCGCGCCGGTCGCTCTCGTCGTGGATGTCGGTAATGCCGGTGATTTTGCCGTCGCGCACCAGGTCGGCGATGCGTTCGATCAGCGCGCTCTTGTTCACCGCGTAGGGCAGCTCGGTGACGACGATGTGGTTGCGCCCACGTGTGCCCTCTTCAAAGTGCACTTTGGCCTGCACGGTGATCTTGCCGCGGCCGGTGGCGTAGGCCGATTTGATGGCGTCGCCGCCTTCGGCGCGCTCATCGTAGCGGAAGGCGATGCCGCCGGTAGGGAAGTCGGGGCCTTTGACGAACTTCATCAGCTCGTCCACATCTGCCTCGGCCTCGGGCAACACCCATTGCTGCAACTGTTTGGCTGCGCCGCGCTTCTCGGCGATGCGATCAATCATGAACGCGATCGCGTCCACGATCTCGTTCAGGTTGTGCGGCGGGATATTGGTGGCCATACCGACGGCGATGCCGGTCGCGCCGTTCAAGATCAGGTTGGGCAGCGCCGCCGGCAGGACAGTCGGCTCGCGCGTGGTGCCGTCGTAGTTATCGGTGAAGTCAACAGTGTTCTTCTCCAGGTCGCTCAGCAGGTCCATGGCCGGCCGGCTGAGGCGAGCCTCGGTGTAGCGCATAGCTGCCGGTGGGTCGCCATCTACACTGCCGAAGTTGCCCTGGCCGTCCACCAGCGGGTAACGCATCGAGAAGTCCTGCGCCATACGCGCCATCGCGTCATAGACCGACTGGTCGCCATGCGGGTGGTACTTGCCCAGCACATCACCGACGATGCGCGCGCTCTTACGGTAGGGTACGTCGGGGCGCAGGCCGGTGTCGTGCATGACGTAGAGAATACGGCGCTGCACGGGCTTCAAGCCGTCGCGCGCGTCGGGCAAGGCGCGGCTGACGATGACCGACATGGCGTAGGAGAGATAGCTGGTCTGCATCTCCTGATTGATGTCGGTGCGCCGGATGCGACCGAAGCGATTGTCTTCGAGTTCAATCACGGCCTGGACGGGGACGCGGCCATCGTTGCCGTTGCGCGTGGACGTAGATTGCTTTCTGGCCATAGGACGTTTGTTCTAGGTCGGATTATACGCGGCGATGTCCATGAGCATTGCATCGGGGTATACAAAGGCACTGCCTTCCCCTACCCGGTGAGAGCCAAGGACTCGAAAGATGGCCGCTTTTTGCGTTCTGCACGATAATTTAACCGTCGTTAAACACCTGCGGATGCTAAGGTTGCCCATGACTTCTGGGTCTCAGCAATCTCACACCGAATACATGAACAGATAAAAGATGGAGGACTGCCTTGTCTGATTCGCCCAAGCGCTCGTCGTTCCTTTCGTCGTTTCTGACCACGCTGACGTTGGCCGGCGCGGGCGCGATCGGCGCTTACGTGGCCTTCATTCGACCATGGCATCTGCGCTGGGGCGCCACCGAGGAAGAGGCCAAGCGGCCGCTGCTCGGCGACTCGCTAATCGAAAACGCAAAGTTGGAGGCCACGCACGCCGTTTCGATCCATGCTCCGCCAGAGGCAATCTGGCCATGGCTGGTGCAGATGGGCCAGGGACGCGGCGGCTTCTATAGTTACGAGTGGATTGAACGCCTGCTCGGCCTGTATCCCAGCAACGCCAACCACATCATCCCATCGCTGCAGGAGTTGCATGCCGCCGACGCCGTGCCACTCGCGCCGGATGGCGCCGGGCTGCCGGTGGACATCGTCGTGCCCAACCGCACGATCGTGATGCATGCCGACGCGCCGATCCAGGCGCGGATTGCTGTGATGCAAGCCGGCTACTACCGGCGCGTGACCTGGACATTCCACCTGGAACCGATTGACGCGACGAACACCCGGCTCATCGAACGCTGGCGCGCCGACTGGGAGCCGACGTTCTCGAACACCCTCGTCATCCGCGCTCTGCTGGAGCCAGGTGCTTTCATCATGGAACGGCAGATGCTGCTGGGCATCAAGTCGCGCGCCGAGCGCGCCTGGGCAATGCGCGAGCGGACTAACGGGCAGTAAGCCGCTCGTAGACCTGCTCCAACTTGGGCATGATCGCCCGCCAGTCGTAGGTCGCCGAGACGAAGCGATAGGCGCTTTCGCCCAGTGCAACGCGGCGCGACGGGCTACGCAGAAGCTCGGTCACGGCGCCGGCAAATTCCTCCGGTCGGTCGGCCACGATCAACTCGCGCCCCGACGTCACCGGGAATCCCTCGCAACCGAGCGACGTGCTGACGATGGCGCGGTGCATGGCCATCGCTTCGAGTAACTTGAAGCGCGTGCCGCCGCCGGCCAGCAACGGCGCAACGTAAACGTCAGCCTGCGCGATGTAGAGGCGCACATCGTCCACCTGCCCGGTGAGCACGATGTCCGGATCGGCGCGCAACGGGTCGAGGCGCGGGCTGGGCTTTTGGCCGACGATCAGCAGGCGCGCGCTCGGATGCACCTGCTTCACCACCGGCCACACGCGCCGGGCAAACCACAACGCTGCATCCACGTTCGGCCGGAAGTCCATCTTGCCGGTGAAGACGATGGTTAGGGAGCGAGAAGCAGGCAGGGGAGAGTCGAAATTTGCGTAGCGGGCAACATCAATGCCGTTGTGGATCACAATGGGTCGGACGGATGGCGCGAGGCACTGTAACGATGCCGCATCCTCCGGCGAGACGCACAACACCGCATCGGCGACACTCAGCGCCCGGCGCTCAAAAGTGCGCAGCCGCTGCCATTGCACAAACGAATAGCCTGCGCCGTGCCAGCGTCCGAGGTTGCGCGCATCGGCCTCGAAGGTGCGCTTTTGCAACACATACTCCGCGTTGTGCTCGTCAAAGACGAAACGCGCACTGTGCGGCAGTCGCGCAGCGCCGATCATGTAGCGCGCCAACTCGATCCCTTCGAATTGCACAACGTCGAAGTGATGATCGCGCAGGTGCGCGTGCAACATCTGCTCGAACACCGGCGACCACAGCCGCCATGCCATGTCGGGCAGCGTCGAGGCGGCCAGCGTGCGCAGGCGGGCGCCCAGTGTACGCGCCGGCACGGGCGCAACGGCAACACTCCGGCACACTTGACGCAACGGCTCAGGTAGCTCACTGCGCGCATCTTCGGGCCGTTCGTCGAACGAGAGAAGCCAAATCTCATGTCGGGCTGCCAGATGCGAGATCAGCCCCCAATTGCGCAACGCCGTCCCTTGCTGGGGCGGATACGGCAACTGCGGTGTGAGAAAGAGCAGACGCATGAGAGACTTGCGGTTTACGAGTTACGACTGACAAGCTGTGATCGGTAAATGAGATCAGCCGAGCGCTGCGCGGTAGACGGCGAGAGTTTCCTGTGCAGCACGCGCCCAAGAGAAGCGCTGCACGCGCGCCAGGCCACGACGCGCATACTCGGCATGCAAGGCATCGTCCGTCCACAGGGCGATTATGTGACATGCTAATTCGAAGTCGTCCGTCGGCTCGTGAAGCAAGGCGGCGTCGGCGGCGATCTCGGGCAAAGAGCCGGCGCCGCTGCACACTACCGGCGTGCCGCGCGACATCGCTTCGAGCACCGGCAAGCCGAAACCCTCCGAGAGCGACGGCATGACCAGAAGCCGCGCCCGGCGATACAAGGCGTCCAGTTCCTCCTCGCTCACCCAGCCCACGAACTCGACGCGATCGGCCACGCCCAGCTCGCAGGCCACGTCGCCCAGCGCCTCATCACGCCAACCTACTGCGCCCACAACGACGAGGCGTACCTCGCCTGGCAAGCGCGCCAGTGCGCGCAACAGCGTGCTCAGGTTCTTCCGCGGCTCCAACGTGCCAACAAACAGGATGAATCGAGTATTCAGAACTGGTAGCGCAGAATGAAGAACCGCATCGGACTCGATTTTCGATTCCCGGTCGGCGGCTTCGTGCACCACGACCACTTTCTCGGGCGCGGCTTCCGGGATCAAACGCAGGATGTCCTGGCGCGTGAAGTGCGACACGGCGATGATGCGATCGGCCACCGACGCCGACCAGCGGATGCGGCTGTAATAGCGCATGCCATCGGCGCTCATCACCTCCGGATGCTCCATGAAGTACAGGTCATGGATGGTGATCACTTTGCGGAATCGCCCCCGGCATGTGATGAAGTCTGGGGAATGGAGCACAGCGCGCGGCGCGCGGCGCAGCCCCAAGCCGGCCAGCTCGGCGGGCAAGGTCAGGTGTTCATAGCGGTGATGCGCCGGCGTGGCCACTCGGACGACGCCGACGTTCGAAGGCACCCAGCCGGTGTCGGCGTCGCGCCGGTCCAACAAGATGCGCAGCGTGAACCGCGGCGCTTGCAGCCCTGCCAGGGCACGCACCAGCCGCCGCGCGTAGTATGACACGCCCGCCTTGCGGTAATACATCAGCCGGCAGTCCACAAGGACTGAACAGGGCCTGCGGTCGGCGACGCTCGACATCGTTGCTCTCTCGACAGTCGCAGCCGCCGATCAGACGAGCACGGCCTGCTCATGTTTGAGCAGCCATGCCTTCGCCTGCACGCCGCCAGTATAGCCCGTCAACTTGCCGTTGCTGGAGAGCACGCGGTGACACGGGATGATGATGTTGATCGGATTGCAGGCATTGGCCTGGCCGACCGCCCGTGGCGCAGTGGCTTTCTTCAGCCGGCGAGCGATCTCGGCATAAGTGATCGTTTCGCCGTAGCCGACCGAGCGCACCTCGGCCAGCACCGCGCGCTGGAAGTCGGTGAGCCGGTCGAGTGCGATCGGCACATCGAACGTCCGGCGCCTGCCTTTGAAATACTCGCGCAACTGCTTGCGCGCCTGAATGACAACCCTGCATCCTCGGCCGACCGGCGCATCGGGCGCAATCCAGCGCACCGCTGTAATAGCGTCGCGCGTGCCCTCGATCATCAACCGCCCGATCGGGGTGTCGAGCGCAGCTTGATACACACCTCAACTTTATAATCATCGCGTGACTTTATCAACCGATCGTTTGCTCGAGCTGTATCGCCAGCTCGTGTTGATCCGCCAGTTCGAGCTGCGCGCGATCGACGAGCGACGCCAGGGATTGATTCCCGGCTTCATCCACCCCTACATCGGCGAAGAAGCGTGCGCTGTGGGCGCATGTGCGGCGTTGAACCGCGACGACGTGATCACCAGCACACATCGCGGCCACGGCCACTTGATCGCTAAGGGGGGCGACGTGCGCTACATGATGGCCGAGCTGGCCGCGCGCGAGGCCGGTTATTGCCACGGCAAGGGAGGCTCGTTGCACATGACCGACTTCGACCTCGGCATCTTGGGCGCGAACGGCATCGTCGCTGGCGGCATTCCCATGGCCGTCGGTGCGGCGCTGGCCTTCAAGATGCAGGCTGCACCCAACAAAGCAGGGCTGCGCGTCGCCCTGACATTCTTCGGCGACGGCGCGACCAACGAGGGCGCGTTCCATGAAGCGCTCAACCTGGCCGGCTTGTGGCGACTGCCGGTGGTGTTTTTTTGCGAGAACAACCAGTATGGCGAAGGCACGCCGCAGCACAAGCAGGCGCCGATCACCCAGCTCAGCAAGCGCGCCGAGAGCTACGCCATACCCGGCGTCACGGTGGACGGCAACGATGTGCTGGCAGTATACGAGGCCACGCGGCAGGCGGTCGCACGCGCTCGGCGAGGGGATGGCCCATCGTTCATCGAGGGTGTCACCTATCGCTATCGCGGCCATTACGAGGGCGACCCACAGGTCTATCGCTCACGCGAGGAGGTTGAACGCTGGCAAGCGTGCGATCCCATTCCTCACTTCCGTCGCGTGCTCGTCGAGCGCGGGGTCGAAGAGGAGGAGATCGAAGAAGTCGAAGGCCGGGTGCTGGCACTCATCGAGGAAGCCGTGGCCTTTGCGCGATCCGCGCCGCCAGCGCGCGTAGAGGATGCGCTGCACGGCGTGTACGGTGACGACCATAACAGCGCAATATTTTGAATCATGCTCAGGCAATAATGGCAACCTTCAAAGTAAAATTTAATCCTGCGCGGCTATATTTAGAGCATGGTTGGGCTCCGGTTTATCCCCAAACACTCTCACTTATCCCCAGCACGCTCAGGGTTTGTCCACATTTCTGACCTTTTATGATGCTTGTTTGCTTTTTTTAAAGCGGAGATAACTTTGACTGGGCGCAAAGCAAACACTGTGTATGGGGGACGCAGCGCGTCTAAACCCAATATATAGCCAGCAGCCATGCTCGCCGCCTGTGAGCGCGTTGTGAAAGATTTGTGGATATTGAGCTGCGCGAACTGGCGCGCAATCTGCGCGCAGTTACGGCGGGCCATACGCTTGGCATTGGCGGCTGGCCTGCTTCTCACCCTGCTGCGGTTCGAAGTGCCTCCCTACGGCGACCGCGAGGCGCATCTGGATCGCATGCTGGCCGGCAAACACTTCGACCTGGCAGGCTGGTGGATCGGAGCGATGGCAGCCAAGCTCGGCTACGAGTTGATCCTGCCACACGATAGCATGAGCGACGTGGATCAGGCCGCTTTTGTGCAGGATTACATGCGCGATGTAGCTGTGTTCAAGCGCCTGGTCGGTCAGATCGAGGCGATCTACAGTGACCCCAACGTGGGGGACGCGGCCGCGGCCAGCGCGGGGCTGCGCGCCCAACGCGACGCCCTACGCACCAGTCTGAACATCCGGCAAGACATCGCCGAGGCGATCCTGCAAGACCAGGTGCAGAGCGTACTGCGCGAAGAGGGCTTCGCCGTCGCCGGCCAGGTAATGCCGCCGCTGCGCTTCCGCTTTACCGAGCTACCCGATCTGCTGGTCGTTTCGCGCCGCGACAAGATCGAGCGCATTGCCTCGCGCGAACTGGCCACCGGCCTGACGCTGGAAGAGAAGGCGCGCATCGAGGAAGCGGTGGATCGCCGGTTCGACGTATCGTCGTTGGTCACACCCATCGGCGGGCTGGGCGCTTACCCGACCATGCTGCCAGAGACTTCGGCGCTCCGCTGGGTGCTGGGCGTCATCGCCCACGAGTGGGTGCACAACCACCTGATCTTTACACTTAGCCCGGTCGGCCTGAATTTCCTCTCCAGCGCAGAGGCGCGCACCATCAATGAAACTGCCGCAGTGATCGTGGAGCGCGAAATTCGCGAGCGTGTCGCGCAACGCTACTACCCGCAACTATACGCGGCACTGGTGAGCGATGTGCAGTCCAGCGCGGCTTCTGGCAATGCTCAAGGATTCGACTTCCGCGCCGAGATGCGCAAGACGCGCGAGCGCGTGGACGAGCTGTTGGCGCAAGGCAGGATCGAGGAAGCCGAAGCCTATATGGAGCAGCGCCGCGTCCTATTCATCCAGAACGGCTACTTGATACGCAAGCTCAATCAGGCCTACTTCGCCTTTCACGGCGCATACAACGCCGATCCGGGCGGCTCCCCTGCTGCCGGCAAAGATCCCATCGGCCCGGCGGTGCAGGAGCTGCGTCAGCGCAGCCCGTCGCTTGGCGCCTTTCTGCGCGAGATCGCCACCATCCGCGACTTTGCTGACCTGCAGCGCCGGCTCCAATCAAGGCAATCACCGCGCCTGAGGACGCGTGACGCGCAACGTAAAACCTGACGCTTTTACCCTTCAACCCTTCGATGCACTCGTCCGCCCATGCGCAGCCAGATGATTCGCCCGTCGCTATCTCGCAGGAACTCCACAGTGCTGTCCTTGCCTGGCCCATCGGCAACGTAGGCCAGATCGCGTGAGGCAAACGCCAGACACGCCGGCGGCGGCGTCGGCCCTGGCGGTGAGTCCGGCCTGGGGAAGCCACCCTTCGGTATCAGTTGTAACTTCAGCGCGCCGTCTCCGACGTCTAACGTCACGTCGTTCAGCGGCGCGGTGTAACGGCCGGCGTATTCGATCAATGCGTCGGATGACAAGGCTAGGTAGACGGGCGCTTCAGCAACCGCGCCCAGATATGCATTGAACGCTGCCGTCGTCACTGTGCCGTGTAACTCGCTGCCACGGTCGGAGTTGGTGAGCACGGCAATGGCGAAGCCAGCAGCGGGACAGAGCTGCAATGTCGCCTGCTGGCCCTTCGTTGCTCCACCGTGCCCGATGATGCGCATCTCGCCGACTTGGCGAACCATCCAGCTTAGACCGCGCCAATCACCCGCCAGCGTTGTTTGCACCAACGGCGCTTGCATCTCATGAATGACGCCCCCTGCCGTCAAATGAAACTGTGCATAACGCATTAGCGCATCCACTGTGGAGATGATGCCCCCCGCCGGATGGCTGGACCGGCCGATCGGCCAAGGCCGAGCCAAGCTTACCGGTTCGTCGGCATCGTATGGTGAGGTGTGTCCGACCACGAAGCGGTGCAGCATGGCATCCCAGGGATAGAAGAAGGTCATCTCCAGGCCCAACGGCGCGAGGACCAGCTCCACCATCGCCGATTCGAACGTCTGGCCGGTAATCGCCTCGATCACACGACCGGCCAGATTGAAGCCAGCGTTGTTATAGTGGAAGAGTGACCCGACCGGCGTGAGCTGGGGCAGCTTGGCCATCGCAGCCACGTAACGCGCCAACGCATCATCGCCCCAACCGAAGTCGTCGAAGTAATCGCCCAGCCAGCCGCCGGTGTGCGTCAGCAGATGGCGCATGGTTACTCGCGCTGTCGCTGTCTCATCTCGTAGTCGCAGCTCGGGCAGGTATTGCCGCACCGGCGCATCCAGGTCGAGCTGGCCTGCTTCTGCCAGCCGCATAGCCGCTGTGGCGACGAACGTCTTGGTGATCGAACCGATCTGAAAGAGCGTATCGGCCGTGACCGGCAACGGATGCGCGATGTTTGTCACACCGAATGCCGCAGCGCGCGTTTCGCCCTGATACAGCACGGCGAGCGCGACGCCGGGCACACGCAGCCTTTCCATCTCGCGTTCGACCTGGGCGCAAAGCGCATCGAAGGGGGACGCAGGTTGATCGTTCAACATCGCTGGCTATTGTGAACGGCGTCCTTATACTTCACAAGCGATGCTGTACGACGTTACCCGCATCCTCACCCCGCGTACCGCCGTCTTCCCCGGCGATACGCCAGTGTCCATCACGCCCATGCTGCAAATGCACAGTGGCAACTCATGCAACGTCACGGCCATCACGATGAGCGCGCACGCCGGCACGCACGTGGACGCGCCGCGCCACTACAGCGACGACGGCGCTGGCATAGACGCCATATCGCTAGATGTGCTGATCGGCCCAGCCCGCGTGATGACATTGGATGTCGCCGGCGCGATCACCGTCACCGACCTGCAAAACGCCATTCGTGATGCGTCCCACGCCATACGTGACGCGCCGCGCTTGCTCATCCGCACTCGCGCCAGCGACGTTCCAGACGACGTCTGGGACGACGCTTTCGCTTACTTCGATCCGCGGGCGGCCGACTGGCTCGGCGCGAACGGCTTGCGGCTGATCGGCACCGACGCGCCATCGGTGGATCCGGCGACGAGCCAGGCCTTGCCCGCGCACCACGCTTTCCTACGACATGGCGTCGTCATCATCGAGAACTTGCGCCTGCAGGGTGTGCCGGATGGCGAGTATGAGCTGCTCGCGCTGCCGCTGAAGATCGCGGGCGGTGACGCCGGACCGGCGCGCGTCGTGTTGCGTCGGTGAGCGCCGTGTTTTCTCTGCACCGCGCTTCGCACAAAATCCAGGCCATGAAGACCCGACTCACCAAAAAGCAAATCGAGCAGTACCGCAACGACGGCTTCGTCATCATCGAGAACTTCTTGAACGCAAAGGAACTGGCTAAGTGGCGTGCGATCACCGACGACGCCGTGCGCCAGCGCCTGATCGAACGCAATGGCCTGACCAACCAATCGAACCCCGACGCTTACTACGCGCAGGTGTTCACACAGTGCGTGCGACTGGCCAATACCCACGCCGGCATGGCCGAGCTGATGCTGGATGAGCGCCTGGGCGAGGTAGCCGGCAAGCTGGCCGGTGTGGATGGCATTCGCATCTGGCACGATCAGGCGCTGATCAAGCCACCCTACGGCAACCCCACGGCTTGGCACCTGGACAACCCCTACTGGTCGTTCTACTCTCGCGACGCCCTCTCGATCTGGGTGGCGCTGGACGACGCAACACTGGCCAATGGTTGCTTGTGGTACCTGCCCGGCACGCACAAGACGGCGCGCTACGATAACGTCGGCATTGGCCACAACCAGCGCGACCTGTTCAAGGTGTATCCGGAATGGGCAGAGATCGAAGCCGTGCCCGCGCCGACCAGAGCCGGCAGCGCCGTGTTCCACAACGGGCTGATCGCGCATGCTGCCGGTGCGAACATGACGCCGCGCCCGCGCCGTGCTATGACCTGCGCCTACATGCCGGACGGCAGCATCTTCAACGGACAGCGGAACGTGCTGCCCGACGACTACTTTCGCTCACTAAAGATCGGCGATGTTCTGGACAACGAGCAGCAGAACCCGCTGATCTGGCGACGCGCATAGCGGCACGTTGAAGCCAATCACTACGAAGGGCGCGAAGTGCACGAAGGCGGTCTGCCGCGTGCCCTCGCACCTTTGTGGTGAGGAATTCCCTTCTGCTAGAATCTTCCTCATCATGACGCTCACTCCAGACGTGATCCCAACGGCGGAGATTCCTGTGGCGACCGACGCGCGCTCGGCGCCGATGCGTCGGCCAGAGTGGCTGAAAGTGCGCATGCCATCTGGCGAGACTTACCACAACCTCAAGCAGTTAATGCGCAGCAAGTCGCTGCACACTATTTGCGAAGAGGCCAATTGCCCGAACATCGCCGAGTGCTGGGGGCGCGGCACGGCCACCTTCCTCATCATGGGCGATGTGTGCACTCGCTCGTGCGGTTTTTGCGACGTGAAGACCGGCATGCCCAGCCCGCTGGACTGGGCCGAGCCGCTCCGCGTGGCGCAAGCCGTTAAAGCGATGGACCTCAAGCACGTCGTGATCACGTCGGTCAACCGCGATGAACGCCGAGACGGCGGCGCGCCGATCTTCGCCCTGACCATCCGCAAGGTGCGCGAACTGCAGCCGAACTGCACCGTCGAGGTACTCGTCCCAGATTTCAAGGGCAATCGCGCTGCGCTCGAAATCGTCATGCGTGAGGAGCCAGACATCCTCAACCACAACGTTGAGACGGTGCCACGCCTGTTCAAGAAAGTGCAGCCTCAGGATCGCTACGAGTGGGCGCTGGAGACGCTGCGCAACGCCAAGACGATCCAGCCCGACGCGGTCACCAAGACCGGCATCATGCTCGGCCTGGGCGAGACGCCCGATGAGGTGCTGGATGTGATGCGCGACCTGCGCGCCATTGATGTGGACATCCTGACGCTCGGCCAGTATCTACAGCCCAGCAAGCGACACTTGCCCATCGAGCGCTACTACACACCGCCGGAATTCGGCGAATTCCGGCGCATCGGCTACGAGATGGGATTCAAATGGATAGAGAGCGGGCCGCTGGTGCGCAGCTCGTTCCGCGCTGAGTTCCAGGCTCGCGCGCTCTCCAGGCGCTGGCGTGACGCCAAGACAACGCCGGCTGCCTGATCTGGCTGCGCCGCCTGGCAAAAGCCGAACCAGCCGAACACGTTCACGCCTGTCGACCGACACGAATCATGTACGCCCGAAGAAACTCGCAAAGCATCAGCAACGTGCCTGCGCGCTCCAAGGGCAAGGCGGCGCTGGGCGTCGTGCTACTGGCTATTGTGCTAATTGCCGGCGTCGCGTTCGTCGCAATCTATGCCTCGGCCTTACGCGAGGCATCTGCCGGCGACCCAGGCATCATCCAGGTTATCTATGTCCAGCCTACCCCGACGCAGCTCCTGATCGGCAATTCACCAGCAGCCGTCGCATCGGCGCTCGAGACCGGCATAGGCGCATCATCCATCATCCCTCAGCCCCGGCGCGAGTGGGTGGAGTCGGCAGCGCGTCCCATCGTGCCCACGCGCGTCCCACCGACGGTGACGCCTTCACCCACTGCCACACCGGACGCACGGGGCGCACTGCGCGCCGAAGCTGCGCTGCGACTGGACACATCCACGTCGTCATGCTCACAACCGGCCGGACAGCTCATCACCGAGACACTGGATAGCAACGTCACCGTCGTACCGATCACCGTGCACATATACCTGCCGCCGTGCTATGACCCGGAGCGCTACGCCTATCCGACGCTCTACCTGATCCACGGCACGGCCTTCGAGCAAGGGGGCTGGCTCTACGACGGCGTGCCGCGCGTGGCCGACGTGCAGATGAGCCTGGGCATGTTGCCGCCGTTCATCATCGTGATGCCCGGCGCGGACATGCGCGCCGGCGAGGCCAGCAAATACTCGTGGACGAATACTGGTCCAGGGTCATACGACGACTTCGTGGTCAACGAGCTGCTCCCCTACATTGACCAGAACTACAGCACGTGGGCCGACCGCGAAGGGCGCGCCATCGGCGGCATCTCGCGCGGCGGTTATTGGTCCATCGAGATCGCCTTCGCCCATCCTGACTTGTTCAGCGCCGTCGGCGGCCACAGTCCATCGGTGTTCACTCAACTGGTCGGCGTGCCGCCCAACTTCAGCATGCTCAGCATAGCACGCTCGATTGACGCGCTACACAACCTGCGCATTTGGTTGGACGCCGGCGACGCAGACTGGGCGAAGGTGGACATGCAAAAGCTGATGGGCGACCTGGACGACGCCGGCGTGCCGTATTATGCCGAGGTCGGTGAAGGCGGCCATGAGGACAGCTACTGGACGTCGCGCGTGCCGGACTATCTGGCGTTCTACTCGGCATCGTGGCCGCGCGCCCCACGCGCCAGGCTGCTCGATCGGGCAGCCAATCCCTGACATGCGACGCTGGCTCATCTGGATCGGCGTCACCATCAGCATCGTCCTCCTCTTCCTGGCGCTGCGCGGGATCCACTTCGACGAATTCGCGCTTGCAGTGCAACGAGCTAACCCGCTGTGGCTGTTGCCGGGTATTGCGTTCTATTTCCTCGCCGTTGCCGTGCGCGCATGGCGTTGGTCGTATCTGCTGCGGCCTTTGAGGACATTGAGCGTAGGCCAGCTCTTTCCCATCGTCGTGATCGGCTACATGGGCAACAATATCTACCCGGCGCGAATTGGCGAACTGCTGCGCGCCTACGTGCTGCGGCGCGACGAGGGCGTGCCGATTGCCTCCAGCCTGGCCACGGTGTTGATCGAGCGCATGATGGACGGCATCGTAATGATCGGCTTCGCCCTGATCGGCCTGCAATCTGCGTCGAACGTGAGCGCGCGGGCCGGCCAGGTGATCGCCATCGCCATTGCACTCTTCGCGCTCGCCAGCGCAGCGTTCTTCTGGATGGCGCTGGCGCCGGCACGCACCAATCGGCTGGCCGAGGCAGCCATCACCCGACTCGTCCCGCATTGCTTCCAGGCGCCGCTGTTGGGCGTGATCCATCGCTTCGTTCAGGGCGCGCAGAGCCTGCGCAGCCCGCGCGACGTGTTGGCGATTTTCCTCAGCACGGTTGTGGTCTGGCTACTGGAGACGATGAAATACGGAAGCGTGGCACGGGCGTTCGACCTGGAGCTGCCGTTCAGCGGCCTGATGCTGATCAACGGTCTGTCGAACCTTTTCACGATCATCCCTGGCGCGCCTGGCGCAGTGGGCACGTTCGACGCCGGCGGGATGTTGGGCATGCGCGCGCTGGGCGTGGACGACTCACTGGCAGCGGCCTATGTGCTCACGTTGCACGTGGTGTTGTGGCTGCCGGTAACGCTGCTAGGCGCGTTCTTCATGCTGCGCGAGGGCCTGCGCTGGTCGGACTTGCGCCGGGCTGAAGAGGCGGCGCAGGGCGCGAGCACAGGCTGAGCTTATCGAAGTCCGCGCCACCTTCCCAGTTCGGCAGTTCAGCGCCGGGATGCTTTTGTGCACCAAGCCGCGCTTACCGGACGGCCAGCGGCACATAGACACGTTGCTGCTGCACCCCAGGCCGCCAGCTCGCTTCGAGCGCATTGCCGTCTGTGGTCACCGGCCCGGTCGCGCCGGTGCCTATGTCCAGCCACCAGATATCCGTCCTATCGTCGAATCGCTCCAGCGAATAGACCAGATACGCCCCGTTGGGCGACCAGCTCAAGTTGCCGATCGTCCGCCCATGGTCGGCGAACAGCACCATCCGCGGGTTGTCGAGGTTGTAGCGGTCGTAGATCATAATCGCGAAGGTGCGATCGCTGACATCTGACGACGGGCTGGTGGTCACGCGCACAACTGCAAAGCGACGCCCGTCCGGCGCCCAGGCCGGCGCGCGATCGGCATTGCTGGCAATCAGGCGCATCTCGCTGCCGCCTGGGTCACGTTCCCATACGCCGTCCGCGCGATTGCTGCGCGACAAAGACAGGTCGAAGCCGTCGAACAGCACGCGTCCGTCGCGGTTGATGCTCGGCCGGGTGGCGAATTGAGCCACCGGCGTCGTCGTTAGCGAAGGCGGCGCCAAGAGCAAGATATCGGCCAAGCCGCCAGAGGTTCTGCCGTCGCAAAACTGCGTGAACGCGACCAGCGTGAACGCGACACGCGCGTTGTCAGGCATCCACTGCACGTCGGAGGCGCGTAGGATCAGCGACGGCCTCTCCGTCTCGCCGGGGCCGGGGATAAATGGACAAGGCGATCCTTTGGTGCTCTGCGTCTGATAGATTTGCTGCACAGCGCTGCCGTCGGCGTTCAGCACCGTCAGCGCAGAAGCTCTCAGGTTGTTCTGTGGATCGGGATCGGGCGTAGGCCAAGGCCAAAGGTTGTTGTCCACCACAGCGATGCGCTGGCCGTTGGGCGACCAAGCCGGCGAGCGCACATCGTCAAGGAGGCCGCGGTAGATCAATTGGACGTTCCCACCATCGGTGTCCATCCGGTAGAGCCAGCGCCTCTGATTATTGTCAATCCGCGTCACTGCCAGTGGCCGGCTGCCATCGCCGCGCAACGCAGCCGGCAACGGCGACGCCGTCGTGCGACCATCGGCGGCGATCACCTGCACGTCATCAATTAGCAGGACGGCGTCCGGTTCGACGCCGGTGTTGCCTTGGATGACGATGGAGATGCGCAACGTTTGCCCGCGCACGCGCTCCAAGCGCTCACCCTGCAGCACCGTGCGATACAGTTGCCAACCCGGCGGCTGATCCGTCGAGAACGTGCCTAGCTTCACCCCGCCAAGGTCGGGATCGAACAGGTAGAAACCACGAGCCAAGAAGACGTCAACGGCCGTGCCGGCGAAGGCACGAAACCAGAAGGAGACCGTGACCGCAGGGGCGTTGGCGGGGATGTTGATCTGCTGGGTCAGGATCTGCTTCGGCGTGGTGTTGTCGGGCAATGTCGGGCACCCGTCGCCATCCGCGCCGGCGCCCATGAACGTCGCATAGCGTCCAGTATGGACGAATTCGGCGCCGGCGGATTGCGCGTCCACCAACCGTACGTTGCCGCAACTCTCCCAACTGTTGTCGTTAAGTTGCTCGAAGCCGGCGTTTTGCACCAAGTTTTGTAGAGACGTTTGAGGACGGGCTTGAGATGTTGTCGCTGCGGCCGATGTTACGTGCCCGAGCAGTCCATACACACACGCAGCAAGGATGATTTGACGTATCGTCTTCCCCACCATCTAACCCACCTCCTTCGCGCCCAAAACTATCCATTCGACGTTATCGATAATTTAAGAGTGCATTACAGTTGCCTGATAAGCGGGTGTGTAAGATAAGTGCATGATTCCAGGCCCCTTGCTCGTTGCGCTCTATGCCCTGGGGGTGCTCGTCGTAGGCGTTTGGAGCGACCTCGCTTTTGCTGGCCACACTGACCTGCTGCGCAATCTACTCCCCATTGCCATCACCCCCGTCTTCGGCGCAATCGCCGGCGACACGGCGATTTCGGTCGAGGAGACGCTTTTCGCGCGGCATGGCCTATGGCCGACCGCTCGGCCGCTGTTCGTGCTGCGCGTGATGGCAACGAGCGCTGGGTGGGTGATGCTCGGCCATTTGCTGACGCCGGCGATTGCGATGCTGGCACAGATCCCGCGCGCCGGCCTGGACATCCTGCCAACAATCGTGCTTGGGCTAGAGTTCGCACTGCGTCGGGCGCTGTTGCCGGCGCTGGTTGTAGGAGCTGTGACTGGGTCAGTCGTCGGCCTGATGTTCATCCGCCGCGCTGCTGCCCAAGCGCGCGTTTGAAGCGCGGCCGGCCTCACCCCGGACGATGCGGGCAAGCTTTGCTTCCATCTCCTTCCAGGCGAGCGGCGACAGGCCGTATTTATATTGGAGCTGCTCCTCGTCCATCGTCCCGGCACGGTAGTCGCGCAGCGCACACGTCCAGCGCAGCATCTCGAAGGTGAGCGAATCCAGACCCGCCTGCGGCGCGATTTTGCGGTTGAAGATGTATTCCAGGTTGCGGCCGGTACAGTCGAACAACCGGCCGCGCGGTTGTCGGCGTCGCAGATGCTCATCCAGCGCCTGCAAGCATTCGGCAGAGATGGGCAACTGCCGCTCTTTGAACTTCAAGTGCTTCTTGTCGTAGCGGACCCACACCTGGCGCGCGTCGCGGTCGAGATCGTCCCGCGTCAGCCGCAAACACTCGCTCTTCTTGATGCCGGTCTCCAGCACGAGGTGGATGATGGCCAGCGGTCGCGTGTCGGGGCGCGCGCCAGCGGCGACCTGGCGAGCGGCCTGCAACACCGCTGCCGCCTGCGCCTCGGTCAGGTACTCCGGCAGTGGGTCCACCAGCGGCTTGTAGGGCACGCTGTCGGCAGGATCCACCGCGATGTAGCCACACTCGCGCAACCAGCGGAAGAAGACTTTGACCGACGTCAGGCGGCGCTCGACGGACTTGGGGCTGTTGGCATTCTTGCGGCGCTCCTCATGAGCAATGAAGGCGCGAATGCGGTCGCTGGTAATGGAAGCCAGCGGCGGGGCAGAACGGCCCTCAACCATGACAAAGCGGGCGAACCGATTCACATCGCCCCAGAAGGCTTTGCGCGTGTTGTCGCTGATCGGCCGGCGTTTGAGATGCTGCGCATAGGCCAGCAACGCCTCGTCCAATCGGGTTACCGTCGCCATACCGACAGTGTAGCACAGATGTTCTGCCTGTGACAGGTGCGCTTTCTATCGAAGCTGGCAGGGTAGGCGCAGGCAATGCCTGCGCCTACCCTGCCAGCTTTTCCCATGTTGTGCCCGCCGCTCGCCGGAAACGTGCGCATCGTGACAATCAGCGCACTGCGCGTGCTATATTCCGCGCATGCAGTCACCGTTTCGAGCTCGTAACTGGATCATCTTTCTGCTGATCAACGTGCTCGTCTCGGCGGTCACTGCGTTCCTCGTCGTGCAAGCGTTCACGCAGGCCGCGAGACGCCCGGCAACGACTCCGATGGCCGTCGCCGCTACTCAGCCGGTCGCTGCCGCAGATGTTGCTCCGCCTGTCGCGGAGGACACGAACGTTACACCAGCTGGCGAGCCGCTCACTGCTGCTCAGGAGGCCACCGCTACCGAAGCAGCCACGCCACTACCACAGCCCACCGCGACGCCCCGGACGATTGCGCGATCCACCGGAGACACAATTCCCAACGTGCGCATCAGCGCCGTCGTCTATCCCGGCCAGCGCACGCGCGAAGCCGTGGTGATCGTGAACCAAGGCGACGAAGTGGACCTGACCGGCTGGACGCTCTCGACCCCTCGCGGCAAAGCCTACACCTTCGGCAACGTGGTGCTGTTCAGGGAGAGCTTCATCAACCTGCACACGACCAGCGGCGCGGACGTGCCGACCGATCTGTTCTGGAATCAGCCGGAGGCCGTGTGGCGCATAGGCGACGAAGTGGTGCTGCGTCGAGGCGATGAAGTGATCGCGACTTACATCGTGCGATGATGCCGGCGCGTTCACGCGATCTTGACATTCGTCGCCTCTCGTCCGACACTCGCCCCACACGATGCTGACCAGCGCCGATTTGAAGAAGCTGCTCGCTGCCGGCCCCAGCGCGCGCATCGAGGTGCTCTCGCCCAACGTCGCTGCGCCAGAACGCATGGCGCGCTCACTAGTCGCGCTGGCCAATACGCGCGGCGGCGTGATCGTCGTCCCTTTCGGCGCAAAGGACAAAGTCTCACCCGACGCGGCGCGCGATCGCGCGCTGCAGGCAATGCTCATGAGCGAGCCGCGCTTGATCGCGCCGCTACCCTATTTTGTCGGCGGCGATCCAGGCGCGCCGGAAGCCATGATCGTCGAAGTGCCCGAAGGCCTGCCCAACGTCTATAGCCTCGACGGGCGCTACCTGACCCGCGAGAACGGACGCAACGTCATCCTGGGCGCGCGGGCGCTGCGCGAGCTGATGCTTGTGCGCGGCGAGAGCACGTGGGAGTCGGCTACGCCAAGCGGCGCGGGCCGTGACGACCTGGACTGGTCGAGGGTAGAGGACTACGCACAGCAGGCGACGGTCGGCGATGAGGATGTGGAGAACGTGCTGTTGCGGCGCGGATGCCTGGTCAAGCGCGGCCGGCAGATCAAGCCCACCTTCGCCGGGTTGTTGTTGTTCGGCCGGCAGCCCCAGCGCTGGGTGCGCGGCGCGGAGATCCTCTGCGCGCGCTTTGGTGGCGTCGAGATGGATGACGTCTTCGCCCGGCAGACCATCGGCGGGACCTTGCCGGATCAGATCCGCCGCGCCGAGGCCTTCCTGGCCGAGAACATGCCACACCGCGCGCGGCTGCGCGCCTGGCAACGCAGCGACGAGCCGCTCTACCCGCCCGGCGTGTTGCGCGAGGCCGTGGTCAATGCCGTTGCTCACCGCGATTACCGCCTGGCCGGCAACCAGATTCACGTGCTGATGTTCAGCGACCGCGTGGAGGTGCGCAGCCCCGGCCGGTTGCCCGGCCACATCACCTTGAAAAACCTGCTGCGCGAGCGCTATTCGCGCAACGAGGCGATTGTCCAAGTGTTGGCCGATATGGGCTTCATCGAGCGGCTGGGCTATGGCATAGACCGCATGGTGCGCGCCATGAAGGAAGCCGATCAACCCCTGCCGGCGTTCGAAGAGACCGATGCCGGTTTCGCCGTGACGCTCTACGCCAAGTCCGCCGAGCCAGACGCGCTCCCCACATCGCAGACGGCGCAGCAACAACGCTGGCAGAAAATGCTGGCCCATCTGAAGGCCAACGGCCGCATTACCAACCGCGATTACCAGGAGCTGTGCCCGGATGTAAACCCGGAGACGCTCCGGCGCGACTTCGTGGACATGGTCGAGCGCGGCCTCATCCTGCGCATCGGAGACAAACGCGGGACCTACTACATCCTCAAGTAGGATTACGCGCGTTAGCGCAGATCCGGGCACAACCGGCTAGCATCGCGGCGCCGGCCCTCTATTCCCGCATAAACCGCCGCATCTCTTCCTCGATGCGCTTGCTGAGCGCCATGGCGTTGATGGCGTGCTGTTGCAGGGCGACGTCCTCCGGCGTCTGCGGTTCCCACTGGGGCACCACCATCGGCCGGCCTTCTCCGTCTATCGCCACATAGCCGATGATGCAGTGTGTGGTCTGGGTGTAGACGCCGTCGCGCGGATCGCTGGCGCGCACATCCACCGCGACGTGCATACTAGTGCGGCCGGTGTGGATCAGCCGGGCGTGTACCTCCACCAGGCTGCCGATGAGGATCGGCTTGACGAAGCGAATGCCGCCGACGTAGACCGTGACGCAGGTCTGGCCGCTCCAACCGATGGCGACAGCCGCGCCGGCCTCGTCAATCCACTTCATCACCGCTCCGCCGTGCACCTTGCCAAGCACGTTCTGCTCCGTGGGCTGGGCGAAGAAGCGCAAGGTGACTTCACGAGAGCGCGTTGTCATGCCCAAATGCTATCATCATTGTGGTGATGTCCGAAGCAAGCGTGACGCCGATCCGCCGTCAGTACCTCGAACTCAAGCGCAAATATGCCGATTGCATCCTGTTCTTCCGGCTAGGCGATTTCTACGAGACCTTCGACGCCGACGCCGAGCTGGTGGCACGCGAGTTGGACGTGGTGCTGACCTCGCGTCCGGTGGCCAGAGACGTGCGCATTCCAATGGCCGGCGTGCCCCATCATGCCGCCGAGGGCTACATCGCCCGGCTGATCGCGCGCGGCTATCGCGTCGCAATTGCCGACCAGATCGGCAGCGAGGCGATCAACGGCCTGGTGCCGCGCGAGGTGCGCCGCGTCATCACGCCCGGCACCGTCGTCGAGCCGGGCATGCTGGACGCGGCACGCCCCAGCTATCTAGCCGCCATTATCGGCGCAGCGGCGAACGACGGGCGACAGACCACAGCGCAATCGCCGATCGGCCTGGCCTACTGCGACATTACAACCGGCGAGTTTCGCGCTGCGCAACTGGAGAGCGTGGTCGAGTTAGAGCGCGAGCTGGCGCGCATCCAGCCGCGCGAACTGCTCGCGCCGGATGATGGAAGACGCAAGACGCAAGCCGGCCAGGACGATGAGCTACGTCCCATCACCGCTCTCCCCGCCTATCGTTTCGAGTTGAGCCACGCGCGCCAGGCGTTGCTCGACCATTTCAAGGTCAGCACACTGCAGGGTTTCGGGTTGGAGGAGAAGCCGTATGCCCTGCGCGCCGCCGGCGCCATCATCGCCTACCTGCGCGAGACGCAGCCGGCGGCGCTGAACCAACTGCGCGCGTTGCGCACCTATGCCGTGTCGCAGTTCATGGGGTTGGACGCCGTGACGCGCCGCAACCTGGAGCTGCTAGAGCCGCTCCGGCCGGCTGCCAGCGGAGGCAAGACCTCGCCGACGTTACTGGGCGTGCTCGACAGGACGCTCTCGCCAATGGGCACACGTCTGCTGCGCGCGTGGATCGCCCAGCCGTTGCTCGACCAAGCGGCTATCGAAGCTCGCCTGTCGCAGGTGGATGCGCTGTTCGGCGATACGCTGTTGCGGGCCAAGCTGCGCGACGCGCTGAAGCACATACCCGACCTGGAGCGGCTGACGACGCGCGCGCTCAGTGGCATTGCCACGCCGCGCGACTTGTTAAATTTGAAGACGGCGTGCGCATGCGCCGCGGGAATCGCAGATTGGAGATCAGAGATTGCGGGCGCGAATCCCCCATCGCTCATCTCCGATCTCCACCCATTGACTTCCAGCCTGCGCGCCGTCGCTGACTTGGTCGCCGCCGCCATCAAGGACGAGCCGGACGATGACGGCTTCATCAAGCCCGGCTTCAGCGCCGAGCTGGACGGCGTACATCTGGCCGCGCGCGACGCCAAGAGCTGGGTGGCCAACCTCGAGCGGGTCGAGCGGGAACGCACCGGCATCAAGTCGCTCAAGGTCGGCTACAACAAAGTTTTTGGCTACTACATCGAGGTGACACACGCGCACCGCGACGCCATCCCCAGCGACTACATCCGTAAACAAACGCTGACCAATGCCGAGCGCTACATCACGCCGCAGTTGAAGGAGTACGAGACGCTCATCCTGAACGCCGACGAACGCATCGCCGAGATCGAACGGCGCCTGCTCATCGAGATCAACCAGGCCATCGCCGCGCATGCCGGGGCACTGCTGGAGGCGGCGCACGCCATCGCCCGTTTGGATGTCGCCGCGGCGCTGGCCGAGGTGGCCGCGCGCAACAACTATTGTCGCCCGCGCTTCAACGACGAAGGCCGCATCACGATCAAAGACGGCCGGCATCCGGTCATCGAGCATCTACTGCGCGAAACGCCATTCACACCAAATGACGCCCATCTCGACCGTGATGCGCGCATCCTCGTCATCACCGGCCCCAACATGAGCGGCAAGAGCAGCTACATGCGCCAGGTGGCGTTGATAGCGTTGATGGCGCAAATCGGCAGCTACGTGCCGGCGCGCGAGGCCAACCTGTGCATCGTGGACCGCATCTTCACCCGCATCGGCGCGCAGGACGAGCTGACCGCCGGCCAAAGCACCTTCATGGTCGAGATGGTGGAGACGGCCAACATCCTGCACCATTGCACATCGCGCAGCCTGGTCATCCTCGACGAGATCGGTCGCGGCACCAGCACCTACGACGGCCTGGCCATCGCCTGGGCGGTCATCGAGTATCTGCACAACCACCCCGAGCACCGCCCACTGACGCTGTTTGCCACACACTATCACGAGCTGATCCAACTGGCCGATGTGCTGCCGCACGTGCGCAACTACAACGTCGCGGTCAGCGAGGAAGGTGGACAAATCGTGTTTCTGCACAAGGTGATCGCCGGCGGAGCCGACCGGTCGTATGGCATCCATGTGGCGCAGTTGGCCGGACTGCCGCCAGCCGTGGTGCACCGTGCACAGGACGTGTTGAAGGAACTGGAGGGCGGGCAATTGGCGCACGAGAGCCAACCCCCGGCTGAGGATCGCCCGGCGCAGATGTCACTCTTCGCCGAGCCATCGCCAGCGCTAGAGAAGCTCAAGCAACTCGATCCCAACGCGCTCAGCCCGCTGGAAGCGCTGACGGCGCTCTATGAGTTGAAGAAGCTTCTGTGAACGGACCCACTCTGTTCGGATAGACTCCAAGCCTTTACAATCCAGTCCAACCATGAACGACGCCCCGGTCGAGATAGTGGTGCGTGCGGAGAATGTGGAGCGCGTCTACGGCAGCGGCGAGAACAGCGTGTATGCTCTGCGCGGCGTCAGCTTCGAAGCGCCCGGCGGCGCCTTCATCGCGCTCAAGGGGCGCAGCGGCAGCGGCAAGACCACGCTCATCAATTGCATCGGCGGATTGGACAAGCCGACGAGCGGCAAGGTGTATCTGTTCGGCCAACCGATCAACGACTATGACGAAGCGCAGATGACCGAGCTGCGCCGGCACAAGATCGGCTTCGTCTTTCAATCTTTCTCGCTGGTGCCGACGTTCACCGCATTCGAGAACGTGGAACTGTCGTTGCGGCTGGCCGGCGCGCCGGCCAAAGAGCGCGCCCGGCGCGCGCAGGAATGCCTCGATCTCGTGGGCGTGGGCAAGTGGGCCAGACACATGCCGTTCGAGCTGAGCGGCGGTCAGCAACAGCGCGTGGCCATCGCCCGCGCGCTGGCGAATTCCCCCAGGCTCATCCTAGCCGACGAGCCGACCGGCGAGCTGGACAGCCACACCGCCCGCCAGGTGCTGGGTCTGCTGCGCGACCTCTCCCACCAACAGAACGTCACAGTCATCATGGCTACACACGACCCGCTCAGCCTCGAATACGCCGATCAGGTTTTCGAGCTGAAGGACGGCAAGCTGGACGCGGTGCACGTCCGGCAGTCAGCCTGAGAGAAACCGAGAACAAGAAAGAAACGAGGCTTTCGGAGAGGCCTGATTTCTGCGACTTTTTAGGCCGTCTGCGTCTGAGGTTCGACGACCACCGGTTTGATCAGCGGCGCGCCCTTGTCGTACTCGATGGCCGCCTCGATGAACGCCTTGAACAGCGGATGCGGGCGATTGGGCCGGCTCTTGAATTCCGGGTGGAACTGGCTGCCCAACATGAACGGGTGATCGCGCAGCTCGCAGATCTCCACCAGCCGGCCGTCTGGCGAGAGGCCGCTGAATACCAGGCCGGCGGCACCCAGCGACTTACGGAACTCGTTGTTGAACTCGAAGCGATGGCGATGGCGTTCCTGCACGGTGACGGCGCCGACGGCGGAGCCGCCGCGCATGCCGTTGACAAGGTTCGCGCCGGACGACTCGCTCTTGTCCAACGCGCTCACGTAGGCGCGATGCGCGCGGGTGCCGGGCACGAGCTGGCACGGATACACGCCTAAGCGCATCGTCCCCCCCATGTCACTGATGTCGCGCTGGTCGGGCATCAAGTCAATCACCGGATAGGGGGTGGTATGGTTGAATTCGGTGCTGTTCGGCTCGCGGCTGTTCAGCACAAAGCGGGCGAACTCGATGCACATCACCTGCATGCCCAGGCATAGCCCCAGGTATGGCACCGCATTTTCGCGCGCATATTGGGCAGCGATGATCTTGCCCTCGATGCCGCGATAGCCGAACCCACCCGGCACCACGACACCCGCCACGCGTTCCAGGCGATCCAGCCCCTCACCGCGTTCGAGCGCCTCGCTATTGAGCCAGGCTAACTGCACATCGCGTCCACAGGCTACACCGGCGTGATAGAGCGATTCGCGCACGCTCATGTAGGCATCGTGTAGCTCGACATACTTGCCCACGATAGCGATGTGCAGCGGCGGCTTGGGCCGACGCATCTCCGCACACATTGCCCGCCACGCACTCAGATCGGCCACCGGGCAGCCCAATTGCAACCGCTCACACAAGTAATCGCCAAAGCCCATATCCTCTAGCATCAGCGGCACTTCGTAGAGGTAGTTCGTGGTCACCATGGGCAACACTGCACGCGGCTCGACATCGCAGAACAAGGCGATCTTCTCGCGCAGCGCATCATCCACCGGTTCGTCGCTGCGCGCAATGATGGCATCGGGTTGGATGCCGGCGCTGCGCAGATCGCGCACGCTGTGCTGCGTGGGCTTGGTCTTCAATTCGCCGGTAGCGCCAACCTTGGGTAAGAAAGTGACATGCACGTAAAACGTACTGTCGCGCCCCACGTCGCGACGCATCTGGCGAATGGCCTCGATAAACGGCATAGCCTCAATGTCACCGACCGTGCCACCCACCTCGACAATCACCACATCGGCGGTGCTGCTCTTGGCCACCAGCGAGATCCGTCGCTTGATCTCGTTCGTCACGTGCGGCACCACTTGGATCGTCTTGCCCAGATAGTCGCCTCGGCGCTCCTTGCTGATGACCTCGTTGTAGACCTGGCCGGTGGTCACGTTGCATGCGCGCGTCAGGTTCTCATCAATGAAGCGCTCATAGTGGCCCAGATCGAGGTCGGTCTCTGCGCCATCTTCGGTCACGAAGACTTCGCCATGCTGGTAGGGCGACATCGTGCCCGGATCCACGTTCAGATATGGGTCGAGCTTCTGGATCGCGACGCGCAACCCGCGCGCTTTTAGCACGCGACCGATGGCAGCCGCCGTCACTCCTTTGCCCACCGAGCTGACGACGCCGCCCGTACAAAAAATGAACTTAGGCATGATTGCTCTCCTCGAACAGGGTCTTATAAATCCTGAACTGATTGATTTGACCTTTTCGTCATTCTCTCGCACGTAGGCATAGAAAGCACAGTAGGGAGCACGGGCATGCTCCCTACTGATAATGGATCTGGGGTAGATGATGCGCGCAAAAAGCGCTGATTGAGAGGTCCTGGATTTTGCGGCACACCGAATTATAGCGCTGGCAAGTGAACTGGTTTGCAAAACCAAAAATTCTTGCGCTTGACAAAGGATTTTACCTTGAGTAGATTATTGTCTGCGCTACGTGGCCATGCTGAGCCAGGCGTTCTTGAGAACTCAATAGCTGCTTGCGTGTCAACACGTCAACCTCGTTGTGCCCTTGTGTTTGGGTTCTAGAGTCAACCGAATTCTTTCAAAGGAGTGAGAAAGAGCCATGAAATATCAAGCCAGTAAACTGTTGCTCACAACGTTCTTGATCGGCGCACTCGCTGCTTGCGCCCCGGCGCCGGCCCAGCCTACGGCTGCTCCTGCGGCGCCAGCCCAGCCAACGGCTGCACCGGCCGAACCGACGGCGGCCCCGGCTGAACCAACAGCTGCCCCGGCTGCGCCAACCATGGGCGGCAAGATCAAGATTGCCACGCAAAGCCCGCTCTCCGGCCCGCAAGCTGCGCTCGGCACCGGCATCCGCAACGGCGCCGACCTCGGCCTGCAGGACATGGGCAAGATGCTGACTGACATGGGCTTCGAGGTCGAGCTCGCGCCCTTCGACGACCAGGCCAAGCCCGAAGTCGGCGCAGCAAACGCCAAGAACATTGCCTCCGATCCGGACATCCTGTGCATCGTCGGCCACCTGAACTCCGGCGTCGCGCTGGCTTCGTTGCCCACTTATAAGGACAACAACCTGGCGATGGTCTCGCCGGCCAACACCAACCCGAAGATCACCGAGAGCGGTTACGAGAACGCCTTCCGCATCGTCGGTCGCGACGACGTGCAGGGCGCAGTGGGCGAAGAGTTCGCCCGCACCGAGCTAAAGACTAAGAGCGTCTACATCATCCACGACAAGACCGACTATGGTCAGGGCGTGGCCGAGTTCTTCCGCCAGCAGGCTGAGAAGAACGGCATCCAGGTGCTTGGCTTCGAAGGCACGGAGGAGAAATCGAACTTCGAGTCCATCCTCACGCCGATCCAGGCTGCCAACCCCGACCTGATCTACTTTGGGGGCATCTATGACCAAGCCGGCCCGATGTTCCGCCAGGCGCGCGACCGAGGCATCACGGCGCAGTTCCTCGGCCCCGACGGCCTGGATTCGCCCGAACTGTTGAAGCTGGCCGGGGACGCGGTGAAGAGCATGTACTACACGTCGGTGGCTGCGCCGGTCAGCCAGTTCCCCGACGCGGCGAAGTTCGCCGATGACTACAAGGCCAAGTTCAACGAGGACGCGCCGCCGTTCTCCGCGCAGGCCTATGACGCGATGGGCATCTGCATCCGCGCGATTGCGCAGGCGGCGGAGAAGGCCGGCGGCAAGCCCTCCCGTGGGCAGGTCGTCCAGGCCATTCGCGATGCGGGCGAATACAAAGGCATCACCGGCGCCTATACCTTCAACGCGAAGGGCGATCCCGTCGCCTCCACCTACTTCGTGTTGCAGGTGAGCGACAAGGATGGCGAACCCGGCGAGGTGTGGAATGCGAACGCCGTGGTCAAGAAGCTGGACATTCCAGCGCCGTAGAGCGCCCACCTGATCACTACTGCCGCATAAAACGGGCGGGGGAGTTTCTACCCTCCCCTGCCCGTTTTATATTAGACTGTGTGGCCAAGCTGCGCAGATGCGCCTGCGCACGCGAAGATCGAAAGAGCCGAAACAAAGCAGATCAATCCACCTCCCTATGGCGATTGCAGCAGATGCTCTTCCCGCCCCTTCCAGCCGCCGCACGCTGCGCATGACCTTGGCCGGCGTGTTCGGGCCGCTGGGCCAAGTGTTCATCTTCGTCCTCAGCAGCGCCATCGTGCTCAGCGCGATCACCGTGCTGGCTGCTTTTCTGCTGCGCGGCACGCGCGCCAACGTGGACCTCGTCCAGGCGACGCTCACTATCCTGCCGCAGGTGATCGTTGACGGGCTGGTGCGCGGCTTCCTGTTTGCCACCATCGCGCTGGGTTACACCATGGTGTACGGCGTGCTGGAGTTCATCAACTTCGCGCACGGCGAGATTTTCATGGTCGGCGCCTTCTCCGGCGCCGCGCTGGGCGCAGCGCTGGCGGCGTCGGGAGTACTGAAAGCCATCCCGCCTTTGTTGTTCGTCCTGATCGCCGTGGCGGTGGGCATGACCGTCAGCGGCACGCTGGCCATGACGATCGAACGCGTGGCCTACCGGCCGCTGCGCAACGCGCCGCGCCTGGTGCCGCTGATTTCGGCAATCGGCGTTTCGCTGTTGTTGCAAGACGGCATGCGCCTGATCGCCAACGTCACCGGCCTGGGCTTCAATGCGCGCTTCCCAACGCCGAACTTTGGCCCGCCCTTGCAACTGGCGCAGATCCCCGCCGCCGATGGGCGCACCATCCCGCTCATCCTCGACGTGCGCGCGCTGATCTTCATCGTCGCCGCCACGCTGATGCTGATCGGGCTGAACTATCTGGTGAACGCCACCAAGCTAGGCACGGCCATCCGCGCCGTCGCGCAGGATCGCCCCACCGCCAGCCTGATGGGGATCAACGTCAACCAGATCATCGCGCTCACCTTCCTGATCGGCGGCGCGCTGGGCGGCGCAGCGGGGGTGCTGTTCGGCATCCGCGTGGGCACGGTCAACCCGTATATCGGCTTTCTGCCCGGCCTGAAAGCGTTCACCGCCGCAGTGCTCGGCGGCATCGGCAACATCCCCGGCGCCATGGTCGGCGGGATCGTGCTCGGCTTCCTGGAGGCGTTCGTGGCCTCTTATCTGTCGCTGCTCACCGGCGGCGCACTCTCCGGCGCCAGCTACGCCGACATCGTCGCGTTCGCCATCCTGATCCTGATCTTGATCTTCCGCCCATCCGGCCTGTTGGGCGAAGCGGTCGCGCAGAAGGTATAGACCATGAGCACGACTTCCCTGCCGAACTCCCCGTTCGCCGCGCTGAACCGCGGGCTGCCGGCTTACATCGCGCTGACGGCCTACGTCGTCGTGACCAGCGCGCTGATGTTGATGAACACGCGCACCAGCCTCGGCACAGACGTGTTGTTCATCCTGTTCTTGTTGGGCTTCCTGCTGATCTACCGCGCCAAGGTGTCGAACGGCTACAAACTGGCGCTTGGCGCAGTCATGCTGATCGGCGTCGTACCCTATTTCGGCACGATGAACGCCTATTACATCGAGCTGGCCATTCAGGCCGGGATCTTCGTCGCGCTGGCGCTTGGGCTGAACGTGGTGGTGGGCTTCGCCGGCCTGCTCGACCTTGGCTATGTGGCCTTCTTCGCCGTCGGCGCGTATTTGTGGGGCATCTTCAGCACCGATCAGATCACGCAAATCTCGCCGGGCGCTTCGCCCGTCTCGCCGCAGCTTTTTTATCTGTTCATGGCGCTGGGATTGTTCGTCGGCGCATTCTTCGGCGTGTTACTCGGCTTGCCCGTGCTGCGCTTGCGCGGCGACTACCTGGCCATCGTCACGCTCGGCCTGGGCGAGGTGATCCGCGTGCTGGCCGTGAACCTGGACCGGCCGATCAACATCACCAATGGCTCACAGGGCATCAAGTCCATCGCCCGCCCGCCCTTGCCCGACTTTCTGCGCGCCCTGTTCCCGGGGCTAAACGACCCTCAGCTCTATCAGCTCTTCATCTACGCGCTCGCGCTCCTGATCGTCGGCATCACCGTGTTGACCGTCTTCCGACTGAAGAACTCGCGCATTGGGCGAGCCTGGGAGGCCATTCGCGAGGATGAGACAGCCGCGATCGCCATGGGCATCCCGCTGGTGCGGATGAAGCTGATGGCTTTCGCCGTGGGCGCGTCGTTCGCCGGCGTGATGGGCGTGTTGTTCGCAGCTAAGCAGCAGTTCATCAACCCGCCGACCTTCGACCTGATCCGCTCGATCGGCATCCTGGCCATGGTGATCCTGGGCGGCATGGGCAGCATCCCCGGCGTGATTCTGGGCGGGGTGCTCGTCACGCTGCTCGACTTGCAAATTCTGCCGCGCATCGCGACCGAGCTGAGCGCGCTCAAGCGCCAAGGCGTCGTCATCCCGGACTGGTTCGACCCGGCGCAATATCAGCGCGCGCTGTTCGGATTGCTGCTGATCATCATGATGATCTTCCGGCCGGAGGGCATCTTGCCCGACCAGCGCCGGCGTGAAGAAGCGCACGCGACTGAGGATCAGGAGGCATCGGCCAAAACTGAAACCGGCGAAGCAAAACCGGCATAGAGGACGACCATGGCGCTACTCGAAGCACAAAACGTCACCAAGTCCTTTGGCGGCCTGACCGCAGTGAACAACGTGTCGCTCGCCGTAGAACGCGGCAGCATCGTCAGCGTAATCGGTCCGAACGGCGCCGGCAAGACCACGTTCTTCAACGTGCTCACCGGCATCTACAAGCCCGATCACGGCAGCATCATCTTCGATGGCGCATCCATCGCCGGCCAGCGCCCCGACCAGATCACCCAGCAGGGCATCGCCCGCACCTTCCAGAACATCCGGCTATTCAACAACATGACCGCGATCGAGAACGTGCTGGTGGGGATGCACGCGCGCTTGAACGCCAAGATGTGGCAGATCATCTTCCAAAGCCCAAGCGTGCGCACCGAGGAGCCACGCGCCCGCGCGCGCGCCCGCGAGCTGCTGAAGTTCGTCGGCCTCGAAGGCCGGTATGACGAGCTGGCCAAGAACCTGCCCTACGGCGACCAGCGCCGGTTGGAGATCGCCCGCGCGTTGGCCACCGAGCCGAAGCTGATCTTGTTGGACGAGCCGACCGCCGGCATGAATCCCCAAGAGACGCTCGAAGCGACGCGGCTGATCCAGCGCCTGCGCGACGAATTGGGGCTGACGGTGATCCTGATCGAGCATGATATGCGCGTGGTTATGACTATCTCCGAGCGCATCTCGGTGCTGGACTACGGCGAGAAGATCGCCGAGGGCAAGCCGGAGGAGATTCGCGCCAACGCGCGCGTCGTTGAGGCTTATCTGGGGCGCGGCGCGGCGGCCGGCCATTGAGCGCTTATCTTTGGGTAGGCGAAGGCGGTGCCTTCGCCCACTCCGATATGACCGTGAGGACTTACACAACTTAACCATTTATCGATCGCAGCATGACACTACTCGAGCTGAAAGACGTCCACACCTACTACGGCAACATCCACGCCCTCAAAGGCATCTCGCTATCGGTCGAGAAGGGCGAGATCGTCACGTTGATTGGGTCGAACGGCGCCGGAAAGAGCACCACGCTGCGGACGATCTCCGGACTGCTGACGCCGCGCCACGGCGAAGTTCTCCTAGAGGGGCAGCGGATTGACCACCTGCCGGCGCACGAGATCGTCACGCGCGGCGTATTGCAATCCCCCGAAGGGCGGCGCATCTTTCCTCGGCTAACGGTGCGCGAAAACCTGGAGATGGGCGCCTATCAGCGTCGCGACGCCGACGGCGTTCGGCAGGATATGGAGCGCGTGTTCACGCTCTTTCCGCGCCTGCGCGAACGCATCAACCAGCGCGGCGGCACGCTCTCCGGCGGCGAGCAACAGATGCTCGCCATCGGCCGGGCGCTCATGGGTCGGCCGCGCGTGCTGTTGTTGGATGAACCTTCGATGGGCCTGGCGCCGGTGTTGGTGGAACAAATCTTCGACATCATCCAGGAGATCAATCAGCAAGGCACCACCATCCTGCTGGTGGAGCAGAACGCGCGCCTGGCGCTGGGTATCGCGCATCGTGGCTACGTCTTGGAGACCGGCCGGATCACACTCTCCGGCGAGGGGAAGAGTTTGCTCGACAATCCACAAGTCAAGGCGGCCTATCTAGGCGAATCGGGACACTGACGTGAGCGACCACCGAAGGTCGCCCCTCTATGCAAGCGCCTGCGCCAGATCCGCGATAATGTCATCGGCGTCCTCACAGCCGACCGACAGCCGGATCAGCCCGGGTGCGATCCCGGCCTGAGCACGCTGCTCGTCCGTTTGCTGCGAGTGCACCATCGAGGCCGGGTGCGTGATCAGCGTCTCCACACCGCCCAGGCTGACGGCCAGGATGCACAGCTTCGTCCGCCCGATGACCCGATAGGCCGCATCGTAGCCGCCCCTCATCTCGAACGCGATCATCCCGCCGAAGCCGCTGGGCATCTGCTGCCTCGCCAGCGCGTGCTGCGGGTGTGATTCGAGGCCGGGGTAATACACCTTGCTCACAGCCGGGTGTGATTCGAGAAAGCGCGCCACGGCCAGGCCGTTGGCATTGTGCCGCGCCATGCGCAGCCCGTAAGTCAGCAGGCCGCGCCGCAGCAACCACGCCTCGAACGGGTGCAGCACCGGCCCATGGATGCGCATGTGCGCCCACGCCTTCTCGATCAGCGCCCGCGAGCCGCAGATCACGCCGGCGGTCACGTCGCTATGACCGTTCAAGTGCTTCGTCGCGCTGTGAACGACCAGGTCGTAGCCCAATGCGAGGGGGCGCTGGTTGTAGGCCGAGGCGAAGGTGTTGTCGGTGATGGCCAGCGCGCCGCCCACATGGGCGATCTCGGCGGTGGCGCGCAGGTCGGTCAGGTCCATCGTCGGGTTGGTCGGCGTCTCGGTGTAAACGATCCGCGTGTTCGGACGCATCGCCCGCGCGAAGGCCTCGACGTCGCGCTGATCCACCTGGGTCACTTCGACGCCAAAACGCGGCAGCACATCGGTCAGCAGCGAAAGCGTGGCGGTGTAGTGCGTGCGCTGCGCCACGACGTGGTCACCGGCCTCGAGGTTCGACAGCAGCACCGTGCTGACCGCGGCCATGCCGCTACCTACCACCAGCGCTGCCTCGCTGCCCTCGAGCGCGGCGAGCAACGCCTCGACCTGCTTGTTGTTCGGCGAGCCATAGCGGGCGTAGAATTGCGCTGGCGCAACCTCGGCGGCCATCTCCGCGCCGATCTCCGGCGAGGGCAACTCATACGTCGTAGTCTGGTAGATCGGCGGCATGACCGCCGCTGTGTCGTTGAACGGGCGCGCGCCCTGAATCATGCGCGTCTGGATGCCGGGTGAAGAAGGTGATGTCGCCATAGTCGTAAGCCCGGCGGGGATTGTATGCAGCCCGGCATCACTTTGGCCAACTCTGAATCTTCACGTTGCTGAATTGATGCTGACGCACCTCAACGAGATGATCTGGCCGATGTGCGCTCGCCCCAGTTCGTCACCGTCTTCTACGCCATCTGGGAGCTAGGTACGGGGCCGCTGGTGTATTCCAACGCCGGCTACACCTCCTGTACTCATGCGCGCCGGCAGCCAGGACGCAGTCTGCCGGCAGCATTCTCTCTGCGCCGGAGGCAGCGGTGTAGCATCATGTCTGCGACATGGAACCGTTCGGCGATCTGACGAGGGTTGTGATGAGGCGGGTGTGTGACGGTCTGCGTTCGGATGGCAGGGCCGGAGCCCGACACTTTAGTGCGCAAAGTGACGGTGCGCGGTGATCGTCTACCTCTTGGTGACCGGCAGGTATGACACTGCGCTGAGCGGCGCGTAGTAAGCCACTCGCACCCCGCATAAACTCAACAAGGGCGAGTCAGGCGTGCCAAACTGTTTGCGCCACTCGACCAGGTAGTTGTAGTTCTCATTGTCAATCGTGAGAGGGTTATTCTCCGTGCTGTTATTCTGCCGGTAGCCGCTCGTGTTGGCTGAGCTGTTGGCCGACACTGGCCAGCAGGAAACGATTGACCCGCGCCAGGACGTAGCCGCTCGTGTTGGCTGAGCTGTTGGCCGACACCGTATAGCCACCGTTGCCCTTGCCATCGTTCAAAATGAAATAAGCCGTGCTGACGGTGGTCGTGACCACCGAGTCGTACGTATAGAGTGTGATTGACACAACCCGTGAGCCTTGCGGTAAATGCACCGGCGCGGAGAACGGAACGCCTTGAGGCATCTGGTTTACGCACCCGCTCACCTGGCGGGCAAAAGGAACTGATCCGCCCGACGTGAAAGTATTACCACAGCATTGCCGCGATAGCGAATATTACGGGCACAACGATGAGTCTACGAGCGTTCATTGCTTTGCCTCCGTTGCGACTGCAGCATTCTGGCAGTACGCATGGTTGATTTGCTCGGCATCATAGCTCAGCGCTTGCCCCTTTGCGTGCACACCATTGCTGGCGCGAAGCGGCGCGCCGGGCGCTCTATTGTCCGCCCGCACCAACAGCCGGCGGGCCGGGCGGTACGCTCGCCTGGCCTGCCTTCTGCACGAGTGGCAGGTACACCAGCGTCTCGCTGATCACCCGCACGCTCCCCGTCATGCTCGGATGGATAGCGCAGAAGTAGCTGAATACGCCGGTCACGCCGAACGTGCGCGAATACACCCCGCCCTGACCCAGCGTGCCGGAGTCGAACGAGGCGTCGTTGGCCGTCACGGTGTGCGGCGCGCTATCGTTGTTGGTCCAGGTTACCGTGTCGCCCACGCGCACGGTGACCTGCCTGGGCGAATAGGCGAAGCCGGCGATGGCGACGTTGGTGTTGCCAGCGCTATGGCCGGTTGCAGCGGAGGCGATCTGCAGCATCAGTACGCCCAGCAGCATGCCCAGCACTGCGCCCAAGACAACGAGGATCATAGTGCGCAGCATGCGACGGATAAGCTTCATCTTCCCCGGTCCTGTTCGTCTTACCTCCATCTGCGGCACCCTCCAAGCTAGGCCTATGGGTAGACAAACGTACTATCACTGCTCCTGCAGCGCATACAGGCAGCGATTGACCACCTTGCCAATGCAACGACAACAGACGCCCTCCAACCCACGCCACGCAGCATAGCCAACGCATACGGTGCGCGTCCCAGCGTTTGCCCACCGGTGCGATGTCCGAGTCTTCGACGCCGCTTCAAGGCAGCCGGGCGTAGAGTAGCGCAGCGGGGAAGCTGCGCGTCAACGGTCAAGTTTCTTTGAACACTGCTTGTCGCTTCATCCAGGCAGACGAACGATTTCTTGCATCGAACGCCTGAGTCAACGTGTAAGCAGCGCTTCTTTACAGAAGGACACTCACTTGGAAGGCGATGATCCAGAGCGTCAATTGACGATTGCCATCCCTGCCGCGCTATAGCAGCGGATGCCACCACAGCGAGAGGGCGAAAGCCAGCGCCGCTAGCATCGCGCCCAACGCCGCGAAGGCGAAGCTGATCTCCTGCGTCTCGTATTTGGCGATGAGGTGTGTCGGCAGCTCACGGAAGATGTTCACCAACTCCTCGGCGCTCTCCGCCGGGTAATACTCCGCCGAGGTCATGGTCGCGACCCGCTTGAGCGTCTCCTCGTCAATGCCGCGCCGGAATTGCCCCATGAATCCTCCCCCGAACGCGCCGCTCCCCATGCCGTAGCCGCTATAAGGTTCGCTGCCCACGTAGCGGGGGTTGCAGTTAGGCATCTCGCCGCCCTGTTCGGTGCCAAAGCCGATCGTGTACACGCGGATGCCACGATCGGCAGCCTGCTGCGCCGCTTCTTCGGGCAGCGGGCCGGTGTTGCTCGCGCCATCGGTGAGCAGCACGATGATGTGCGGCGCGAACTGGCCAGGGGCGACCGACGCCGGCGGGACGGCTGCCGCGCGATCTGTGACTGGCGGTGGAACGTCGGCGTCCATCTCTGCAATCACCTCCAGCGACTTGACGATGGCGCTGCCGATCGCCGTCCGACGGCCGGTCGTCAAGCTCAGGATGGCCTCGCGCAGGGCTTGCCGATCGGTGGTAGGCGCCTGGATCAGCTCGGCAAAGCCGGCAAAGGCCACGATACCGATCGGCAGGTCAGGCCGCTGGCCCTCGATAAACGTCAGCGCGGCGTTCTGCGCCGCCGTCAACCGGTTGGGCGGTATATCGGTCGAGCACATGCTGCGCGATACGTCCATCGCCATGATAATGGTGGTCTTGCTACTGGGCACGGCGAACACGGTCACCGGCCGCGCAAGCGCAAGCACCAGGCTCGCCAGCGCCGCGAGGAACAGGGCCGGCGGCAAATATCGCCGCCAGCGCGAATGATTCGGCTGCGCCTCGCGCACCAATGACAGGCTGGAGAAACGCACGGCAAAGCGTCGCCGTCGTCGCTGCACCCACAAGTAGAGCGCGACCAGCAGAGGAATCGTCGCCAACAGAACAAGGAATACCGGCCAGAGCAAGCTCACGGTTGACCTCCCACGTCTTCAGGCATCACGGCAGGCGATTGAACCACGCCAGCGACAGCGTCCCGCCGATCAGCAACAGCATCACGCCCAGTCCGGCGAAGATGGCCGTGATCTCGGTTTCCTCCGGCTCGACCACCAGTTGCGCGCCGATGCTATCGTAGATTGCGCGCAAGTCGTCCCCGGTCTGCGCGTTGTAATAGACGCCGCCGGTGCGCTCCGAGATGTATCGCAGCAGGGACTCGTCGAGTCGGGTGTGCACGGTGAACCCTTCGATCTTCAGCAGCGCGCCCTCCGGGCTGCCCACGCCGACGGTGTGGATGCGCACGCCGCGATAGACTGCCGCTTCGGTCGCCGCGAGCGGATCGGGCGACGTGGTGTTCTCGCCGTCGGTGAGGAGCACGATGACAGCAGGCTGATACACCCCCGGTGGCATCTGCGTTGGCGTAGGCGTCGGCTGCGGCTCGCGGTTGCTGTAGTAATTCGTCGCCTCTTTCTTCCCCAGGTCGTCAATCGTAGTCAGCGCGGCGAAGATGCCGTTGGCCAGCGACGTGCCGCGCGTCGGCGACAGGCGATTGATGGCGGCCAGGATGGCTTGTTGGTCGTCGGTCGGCGGCAACACGGCCATGCCGCTGTCGCTGAAGGCCACCACGCCGATTTGAACCGTGCGCGGCTGGCGCTGTACGAATTCGCGCGCCGCCGCCTTGGCCGCTTCCATGCGCGTGGGTTGGATGTCATCAGCGGCCATGCTGCCCGACACATCGAAGGCAAGCACCACCGCGCCCTGGGCGCGGGGCAGGCTGAGCACGGCTTGCGGACGGGCGAGGGCGACCGCCAGCGTCGCCAGGCCGGCGAACGTGAAAGCCGCCGGGATGTGCCGCCGCGCGCCGAGCCGGCGGCCGCCGGGCTGTTGCGCGAACCCCATGCTGCCATAGCGCGCCATCATCTGCCGCCGGCGCGCCTGCGCGCGCGCATACAGCGCTGCCATCGGCAGCAGCGCCAGGAGAGATAGCAACATCGCGGGCCAGATGAAGGACATGCGGCGTCACCTCCGACGGCGCTTGCGCCGCATTGCAAAGCGCATCACCGCGCCCACCAAGTCTTCTTCGGTGGAGAGCGACATCGCATCCACCCCTGCACGCTTGAAAGCCTCGCTCAGCGCGGCTTCGCGACGGCGCGCCGCCTCCTCGAAGCGCCGGCGAAAACGCTTGTCGCTCGTATCCACATAGATTTGCTCGCCCGTCTCGGCGTCTTCCATCACCACCAGGCCGATGTCGGGCAGCTCAACCTCGCGCGGATCCCACAGCCGCACGGCCAAAACTTCGTGACGTCGGTTGAGCTGATGCAGGGTGCGTTCCCAACCAGGGGCGCTGATGAAGTCGGAGACAATGAAGACGAGCGACCGGCGCTTGAACGTGCTCAGGGCTGATTCGAGCAGCGGCGTCAGATCGGTGAACGGGGCGCGCGGCAGGTGCGAGTAATGGAGCAGATCGTGGATGATGCGCAGCACGTGGATGCGCCCGCTGCCAACGGGGATCGCGCGTTGGGCGCGACCGTCGTACAGCAACGCGCCCACCCGGTTGCCGTTGCGGTTCAGCACGCGCGCCAGCGTGGCGACGAAGTCAATCAACACCATGCGCTTCTGGCGCTGTGCAGCGGCGGTGCCGAAGTCCACCGACGGGCTGAGGTCGAGGAGGAACCAGGCCGTCAGGTCACGATCCTCGTGATACTCGCGGATGTAAGGCGCGTCCATGCGCGCGGTGACGTTCCAGTCAATGTAGCGAATGTCGTCGCCGTGCTGATATTCGCGCAGATCGGCGAGGTCCAAGCCGTAGCCACGCATCAGGCTGCGATAGTCGCCCTGCAACAGGCCGTCCAGCCGACGCACGACGTGCCAGTCCAGGCGCTGCAAGATGCGCTCAGGCGTTGAGGCGAACGTTGGCATGCTCATGCAAAGGCACCACCGGGATCGGAATGCGGTCAAGGATGCGCTTGATCAATTCGTCGCTGGTGACGTTGTCGGAGAGCGCCTCATACGACAGGACGATGCGATGGCGCAACACATCCAGCGCCATGTCCACCACATCATCAGGCAGCGCGTAGGTGCGGCCGCGCACGAAGGCGAGCGCCTTTGCCGTGAGGATGAGGTTGATCGAGGCGCGCGGGCTGGCGCCGAACATGATATAGCGCTCCAGCTCCTTCAAGCCGACATCCTTGGGCTGCCGCGTCGCGTTGACCACGCGAATGGCGTATTCGATCAGCGCCGGATCCACATACACCTGATACGCGCGCTTTTGCAAGTCGAGCAACTGCTCGGTAGTCAGCACCTTTTGCACCGCGTCCAGGTAGCCGGTCATGCGCTCGACGATGACGAACTCCTCGGTCGGCGTGGGATAGCCCACGATCACCTTCATCATGAAGCGATCCACCTGCGCCTCCGGCAGGTCGTAGGTGCCCTCGGACTCAATCGGGTTTTGGGTCGCCATGACCAGGAAGGGATTGGGCACTTTGAATGTTTCGCCGCCGATGGTCACCTGGCGTTCTTGCATCACCTCGAGCAGGGCGCTCTGCACCTTGGCCGGCGCGCGGTTGATCTCGTCGGCCAGCAGCAGGTTGGTGAAGACCGGGCCAAGCGCCACGTTGAACTCGCCGGTCTTCTGGTTGTAGATGCGCGTGCCTACCAAGTCGGCGGGAACCAAGTCGGGTGTGAATTGAATGCGCTTGAACGATCCGCCGATGGCATCGGCCAGCGTCTTGATCGTCATGGTCTTGGCCAGCCCCGGCACGCCTTCGACGAGGATGTGTCCGCGCGCCAGCAGCGCAACCGCCAGGCGTTCCAGCAGATGATCCTGGCCGACGATCACCTTCTTCACTTCGTAGAGCAAACGCTCGATCGTCGTCCGTGTCTCAACCGGCCTATTCGAATCCATCATCAACGCTCCTTGCAAAGATTAGCCTCCGCGCTCGCGCAGAGGCGCGGCGCAGCACATGATTTCAATACGACGGCATCCCCGCCGCGCCGCCCGCGATGTCTATCGGCACGGCGAAGCCGATCCCACTGAAGGCCTCCTGGCCGCTAGGGTTGGCCAGCCCGGTCACGATGCCGACCACCTGGCCGTAGCGATTGAGCAACGGCCCGCCCGAGTTGCCGGGATTCACAGCTGCATCGAACTGGATGAGGTTTTCCATCCGCCGGCCGCGGCCCGGTGGCGTGAACGAGCGCTTCAAGCCGGAGATCACGCCGGCGCTCAGCGAGCCATATAGGCCGAGCGGGTTGCCGACGACGAACGCCTCGTCGCCCACGCGCAGCGCGTTGGGATTGCCCAGCGGCGCAGGCACAAGCACACCCGGCAATTGGCTGGGCTGCAACACAGCGATATCGTTCTCCGGTCGCTCGGCGATCACCCAGGCGTAGGCTTCGGTGCCATCAGCGAACGTCAGTCGAATTTCCTCCGCGTCTTCCACCACGTGCAGGCTGGTGAGAATCAGACCCTGGTCGTTGACGACAATGCCGCTGCCCAATCCCCGGCTCTGTTCGCCATTGCTGTTCTGTGCGGGGCGCTCGGTCTGGATGAGCACGAGCGCGGGGGCGACTGCCTGAAAGGCGCCGACGGAGACTGGAGGGCGCGGCGTAGCCGAGGCCATCGCCCGAACGACCGCATCGTTGACGTCGCGCTGGGTCAGTTGCGGCGGATCGGGTGTGAGCGCGTTGTAAAGGACGAGCGCGACGAGCGCAGCAAACACACCGGCAATGAACAACATCGGCGCGCGCAGACGGTCGGACGAAGCGCTCAGGCGCATCAACTGCTTTCCGGAGGGAGAATCGTCGCGCTCACGCGTGCTTCGCTCGTTCATACGCCAGAACCCGTTTCGACGCGAGGTGTTGCTCAGTGCCAAGTTGAAATCGCGATCGTTTCTAAGTCCCTGCATCTTTAGCACGCCTTTCTGAGGATGGCGTGAGACGAAGCTAAAACGCACGCCGTGGCCGGTTGACAATCGGCGAAGTCGCCCCCATACTTCCTGCATGTCCCTTGTCCTATGACAAGGGACAAAATCCCGATTCGCTCGATTGCATGGGTTTCCAGATGAGCGTGCAGCGCACTTCGGCCCGCATCACCGTCGAAGACGTTAAACAAGCCATCACCTGGCGCATCCAAACCGGCATACACCCGGCCAGCAGCCGGTTGCCGTCGGTGCGCGACCTGGCGCGCGAGCTCGGCGCCAATCGCAACACGGTCAATAAAGCCTATCGCCAGCTTTGCGAGGCAGGCGTGATTGCGCTCAGCCCACGCAACCGCGGTTTTCTCGTCAAAGACGAAGGGTCGCTGATCGCAGCAGCGGATGACCTGCAGCGATGCGCGCGGGAGATGATCTGGCGGGCGATGGTCGCTGGCATTCCGCGCGAGCAAATCACGCAAGACCTGTTGGCGGCCGTGGCCAACGTGTATGCTGCGCACCGCCTGCGCATGCTCTTCATCGAATGCAACGCGCATGACAGCATCGAGATGGCGCGCGAGTTGAGCGAGCTGGTGGGTGAACCCGTCGAGGCTTGCGTGCTGCGAGACGCCGTGCGACGTGCGCGTGCCCTGGCGCGCCGGCACGACCTGATCATCACCACCTTTCACCACCTGGCCGAGGTCAGCCAAGTCTTCGGCGAGTGCGCCGATCGCGTGGTCGGCGTGGATACGCGCCCATCGCCGGACACGTTGCTACGCATCGCTCGCCTCACCGGCCCGTGCATCGGGCTGGTGTGCACTCTGGAGAACACTGCCCGATCGCTGCACCACGTCATCAAGAGCTACCATCCTGACCGCGCTGTGGATACGGCCTTGGTGGACGTTGCTGCAGACGTGCGACGATTGGCACGCGTTTGCGACCATGTGATCGTCACCCACACCGCAGCCGAGCAATTCGCCCGGATCGCACACCGGCAACCCGACGTGGTGGTGCAGTTCTGTGTAGACGAACAATCCATCGCCTACCTGAAACAGCGCATGTGCCAGATACGCTTGAACGGGCATGCGCCGGCCACCGCCAACGGAGAAACGGTGTATGGCGAGCGCGCGAAGCGCAAGCTATCGCCCGCTAAAGCACAGTGACGCGCCGCATGCGAGGCGCTCGAGCGACACGGTTCATCCGATCCGTCAGAAAGAGAGTTTTTGGAGGTGAATAGACATGCAAACAACCAAGACGTCCGTTCGCACGATCAGTCGCCGGCAGATGTTGAAGCTGGTCGGTTTGGGCGGTGCAACGGCTGCGTTGGCTGCCTGCGCTGCGCCCGCTGCCCCTGCTGCGCCAGCAGGCGGACAAGGGCCAGCACCTGCCGCGCAGCCCGCCGCCGAGGGCATGGCCGGTGATCTGCGGGTGATGGTGTGCTGCGCTACGCCATCCGAAGAGCCGTTGCGCAACAAGTTCAACACCGACTTCGAAGCCCGCTATCCCGGCGTGAAGATCGTACCGGAGATCTTGCCCGCCGGCCAGGGCTACTTCGAGAAGCTGCAGACGATGATGGCAGCCAACACGCTGCCGGACGTGTTCGACATGTGGGAAGGCTACGTGCAGCCCTACGCCGCTAACGGCGCGCTGCGCCCGCTGGACGACCTGATTGACAGCGATGACCAAATCAAGCGCGACGACATCCTGCCCGTGATCATCCCGGCGCAAAGTTGGCAAGGCAAGTCCTATGCGTTCGTCTACGGCTTCATGCCCGGCCCGGTGTCGTTGTACTACAACGTGGATCACTTCGAGCAGGCCGGCCTGCAGCCACCCACGCCGGATTGGACGTGGAACGACGCACGAGAAGCCGCCCTCAAGCTGTATGTTGCACAAGGCGACAAAGTCGAGCGCTATGGCCTGAGCTTCGACAATTGGTTCGTGACCTGGCAATACATGATCTGGTCGAACGGCGGCGACATCTTCAACGCCGACGAGACCAAGGCCACCATCACCGAGCCGGCAGCGATCGAGGCCGTGCAGTTCTGGTACGACATGGTGAACAAGGACAAAGTCGCTGTAGATGAAACGGCCTACCAGATGCTGGGCGGCAGCATGGCCAAGGTGTTCGCCAGCGGCATGATCGCCATGCGACTGGGCAACTACTGGGACCTGGGCGAGCTGAAGGAGACGCAAGGCGCTAATTGGCGCGCCGTGCTCTCGCCCAAATCGAACATCGGCCAGCGCGTCTGGTATATGCACCTCGGCTGTTGGTCTATCGGCTCAAACTCGAAGATGGCGCCGGCAGCATGGGCCTATACGCGCGACTTCGTGTTACAGCGGCCGATTGATAGTGTGACGCCCTACATCCCGCCGCTCAAGTCGCTGATGTCCACCTTCACCGGGCCGGATCACGAGCAGCTCGGCTACGGCGCACTGCCGGAGATCGTCGCACAACCGGGCGTGCTGCGCATCCCCGGCGCCGGCGAAAGGTTCGACAAGATCCAGGGCTTGATCCAGGCCGAACTCGATCTGGCCTTCACCGGCAAGAAGAGCGTCGCCGAGGCGATGGCCGCTGCCGCGCCCAAGGTGGACGAGGAACTCGCCCGACGGGCATAGGGCGAACCGGCACAGATCACATCGCAGGGCGGCTCCCGCTCGGCGCCGCCCTGCGCCGATTCACATGGCACAAGCAGTTGCAGCTCCAGTCGTCGCGCCGCGCAAACGCGGCGTTTTCGGTTCGCCGCTCACCCGCCGCGAGGCAATCATGGGCTACCTGTTTATTAGCCCATGGCTGATCGGATTTGTGGTCTTCCTGGCCGGGCCGATCGTCGCCTCGTTCGCGCTAAGCTTCACGCGCTACAGCCCTGGCCGCGATCCGGTCTGGCTCGGCCTGAGCAACTACACGCGCATGTTCGGCGATGACCTGTTCTATCACTCGTTGCGCGTCACCACGATCTACACGCTGTTCAGCGTGCCGTTGGGGCTGATCACCGCACTGGGGCTGGCGGTGTTGCTCAACCAAAAGGTGATCGGCCAGCGCGTCTTCCGCACCATCTTCTACCTGCCCTCACTCATCTCCGGCGTGGCCGTGGCGATCGTGTTCGCCTGGATCTTCAACGCGCGCTTCGGCATCGTCAACTATTTCCTCTCACTGCTCGGCCTGCCGGGCCCGAACTGGCTGGGCGACCCAGCATGGACCATGCCGGCCTTCATCCTAATGAGCCTGTGGGGCGTGGGCGGCACGGTGGTGATCTTCATTGCCGCACTGCAGGGCGTGCCGTTAGAGCTTTACGAAGCCGCTGAGTTGGACGGCGCCGGAAGCTGGAAGCGCTTCCAGCACATCACGCTGCCGATGATCTCGCCGGTCATCCTGTTCTCGCTGATCACCGGCATCATCGGCACCTTTCAGACCTTCGCCGTGTCGTACATCATGACCGGCGGCGGGCCGGCCAACGCCAGCTTGTTCTACCTGCTCTACTTGTACCGCAACGCCTTCACCTGGTTCGAGATGGGCTACGCCTCGGCGCTGGCGTGGTTCCTGTTCCTCATCATCCTGATCTGCACGGCGATCTTGCTACGCACCTCCGACCTGTGGGTGCATTACGAAGGGCTGGGGAGGAAGTAAATGGCAGCGATCACCCTGAGGCGTCACTCGGCGCAGTGGTATGTGCGCCAGATCGCGCGCAGCGTCGTCATTTACGGCTTGTTGATCGGACTGGGCGCCATTTTTATCCTACCTTTCCTGTGGTCGGTCACGTCATCGCTGCGCGAGACCGGCGCGCCGCTCAGCTTCCCGCCGCAGTTTCTACCCACCCAGTTCAACTGGCGAAACTACGTGCGCGTGTTCGAGATGATCCCTTTCGCCACGTTCTTTCGCAACAGCGTGATCGTCACTACGATCGCGGTGTTCGGCGAGCTGCTCTCGGCCTCGCTGGTGGCATTCGGGTTCGCGCGGCTGCGCTTCCCAGGGCGCAACCTGTTGTTCATCGTCCTGCTCAGCACGATGATGATCCCCTACCCGGTCACCATGATCCCCAGCTTCATCCTGTGGGTGCGCGGGCTGGGGATGGCCAACACGTTCGGCCCGCTGGTGCTGCCGCCGTTCTTCGGCCCGGCGTTCTCCATCTTCCTGTTGCGCCAGTTCTTCATGACGATCAACACCGAGCTGGACGAGGCGGCCAAAATTGACGGCGCCAGCGAGTTCCGCATTTACTGGCAGATCATCCTTCCGCTGGCCAAGCCGGCGCTGGCCACCATCGCCATCTTCGCGTTCATGGCCAATTGGAACGATTTCCTTACGCCGCTGATCTACCTGAGCGACCGCAACCTGTACACCCTGGCGCTGGGCATCAACTTCCTGCGCAACATGCGCGGCGGCGGCGAGCTGGCGTTGCAGATGGCCGGCGCGATCATGTTCGTCGCGCCGTGCATCATCCTCTACTTCCTGGCGCAGCGCTTCATCATCCAGGGCATCGTCACCACCGGCCTAAAGGGATGAGCGACGATTTTGCACTCAGCCGGCGGCTATTCACGCCGATCATCCTGGCCGCGCTGGTCGCGCTGGCGCTCATCTTGATCGCTTTTGCCTGGCTCGATGACTTCGCGCGCGACACCGCACAGCCCACGCCATGCCCCGACTCCATCGCCTGCCGCGCCCTGAAGCGCTACGACGCGATGCGCGCTGCGCAGACGCCACAACCCTGAACCATGATCGTTGACCTCTCCACGCGCGACCTGGCGTGCCGCCTGTCACACCATGCCGGCCTGCGCCTCGAACAACTCAGCCTGCCCGGCAACGACTGGGTGGACGCCGCTGCCAGCCCGCTCTTTGGCGTCGTCGCCGACGGCACACGCATTCACGCGCACAGCGATGGCCTGCAAACGCTGGACGCGCGCATCGAGGATGGGCCGGCCTCGACCGGCTGTGTCACCCGGCTGCGCGTCGCGCCGGCCGGATTGGAGATCACCCATCGCTTCCTCGTGCACGTCGAAGGGCTGATCGAGAGCGGACTCGATGTGCACAACGCGGGCGATCGCCCGATCACGCTCACGCGATTGGACTCGCTGGCGCTGGCGCTGAAGCCGGCAGCGTGCGAGCTGATGTACTACACGGCGGCCTGGGGCGACGAATTCGGCGGCGTCCGGCAGACGCTGTGCGAAGCCTTCCGATTGGAGACGCGCGCCGGCCGCTCGTCCAATCAGCACCACCCCTGGTTCACCCTCTTTCGCGCCGAAGGGAGCGGCATGCTCTCCATGTCGGTCGCATGGTCGGGCAACTGGTGCTTCCGCTTCGACCCGCGCGACGCCGGCTGGCAGGTGAGCGGCGGACTGAACGACTGGGAGTTCGCCGCCGTGTTGCAGCCTGGCCAGACGATTGCTGCGCCGCCGGTCGCCCTCGTGCTCGCCGAGGGCGCCGACCTCAATGACATCTCGATCCCCTACGCCCGCGTTGGCCGCCGGCGCTGGTATCCGCGCAACGCGCTGGCGCGCCAGCTCCCCGTGGAGTGGAATCACTGGTGGAGCTACGAGGACAAGGCCATTGACGAGGCGACCTTCCGCGCCAACGTCGCAGTCGCCGCCGAGATGGGCATCGAGGTGTGCACGCTGGACGCCGGCTGGTTCGGCCTGTCCGACCCGGCGACGCACTGGTACGACTATCGCGGCGACTGGCATCTGGTGAACACCACGCGCTTCCCCGGCGGCATCCGCGCCCTGGCCGACTATGCGCATGCCAAAGGGTTGAAGTTCGGCTTGTGGTGCGAGATCGAGGGGCTGGGCCGGTTGGCGCGCCTGGCCGAGGATCATCCCGAGTTTGTCGCCATGCGCGACGGCGAACGACTGGGCTACGTCTGCCTGGGCAATCCGGCAGCCCAAGCATGGGCGTTCGAGACGCTGAGCCGACTGGTGGACGATTACGCGCTGGACTGGGTGAAGCTGGACTTCAACCTTGACCCCGGCGCCGGCTGCAATCGAACCGACCACGGCCACGCCGCCGGCGACGGACTCTACGCGCACTACCAGGGTTACTATCGCCTGCTGCGGCGCCTGCGCGAACGTTACCCGGAGGTGATCTGGGAGAACTGCTCCTCGGGCGGCCTGCGCGTAGACCTGGGCATGTTGCGCCACACGCACTTCACCTTCCTCAGCGATCCGGATTGGCCGGAGCATTCGCTGCAGCTTTTCTGGGGCGCGACGACCATGCTCAGCCCGGATGCGCTGTTGCGCTGGACGTATAGCGAGTGGATCAACGGCTATCCGCCCCAGCAGTTCAACCCGCGCGACCCAAACTTACAGCCGCACGAGCTGGACTATTTCATCCGCATCGGCATGTTGGGCGTGATGGGGCTATCGCAGAAGTTGCCGGAATTGCCGGCCTGGGTGCGCGAGCGCTACGCCGCGCACATCGGGCTGTACAAATCGCTCGTCCGGCGCTTCGTGCGCCAGGCCGACCTCTATCGCCTCACCGATCAGCCCCATCGCGATGGCGGCGGCGACCGCTGGGCGGCCTTTCAATACGCCCTGCCCGACGCAGACGAGCACTTGCTCTTCGTCTTTCGACTGCCGGGTGGAGAGCCGGCGCGCACTCTGCGCTTGCGCGCGCTGCAGCCCGACCGCAACTACCTGCTTCGATGGCACTCGCATGACCGCAGCGAGCGCTGCACCGGCGCGCAACTGATGCGCGCCGGCCTGCGCTTCGACGACCTGCGCGAGCGCGACTCCGCGCTGGTGCACATCCAGTCCCTAGAACCCCCCAGTTCCTGAAGCAACTCGGATTCCGGCCACAGAATCAAAGACCCAACCAATGTCTGATTGGACGCTCGAAACTCCCGCCGTCACATGCCGCATCGCGCTGGCCGACGGCGCGCTCACCTGGCAGATGACGAGCGCGACGCATCCCGGCCTCGACATATCGCCATCCCCGCTCAGCCGCATGACGGTCGAGGGCCAGCCGCTTCGCCTGGGCGACGTCGCCGACGCTGAATTCGGCGAACTCGCCGACGGCGCGCGCACCTTGACCTTGCGCATACCAAGCGCCGATGGCCGCTTACAGCTCGTCCAGCGCGCGCAAGCCTTCGCCGCGCATCCATTCGTGCGCACCTGGGCCGAGCTGGTCAACCTGAGCGATGCGCCGGTGCGCGTCACCGGCTGCGACATCCTCAACCTGCGCGCGCCGTTGGATGGGCGCAACACCCTCTTCCACGTCGAGCAGTTCAGTTGGAACTACCGGCCGGACAAGTTCGCGCTGCACAAGGCGCAGATCGTCCCGGGCCGCGCCGCGCACGAAATTCGCATGGGGTCGTTCGGCGCGCATTACTGGGCGCCGAGCAGTTGCGCCTGGGCTGCGCTGCGCGCCCGCCTCGATCCGCCGGATGACCCCGACGCGGCGCTCAGCGACGCCGGGCTAGTGCTGAGCATCGAGTTCAACGGCAAGAGCCGGTTGTTGGCCTGGGCGCGCGACGGCTACACCTGCCTGCGCAGCGCGATTGACGACCTGGCGCACGCGCTTGCGCCGGGGCAGACGTTCGATGTCCCCGCCGGCTTCGTCGGGCGCTTCTTGGGCGATTGGGACGAAGCCGGCTACGTCACCCAGCGCTTTGCCGAAGCGCACATGCATCCGCCCATGCCGGACGCGCGCTATCCCTGGGCGCAATACAACTCATGGGGCTACGGACAAGACATCAACGAGGCGCAGCAACTGGCGGCCATCGCGCGCTGCGCCGAATTGGGCATCGAGGCGGTGGTGATGGACCTGGGCTGGGCGTGCGGCATCGGCGACTGGCGACCCGATCCGGCCAAGTTCCCGCGCGGCCTGCGCCCGCTGAGCGAGCGTTGCGCCGAGCTGGGCATGCGCTTCGGCGTCCACATGGCGCTGGCGCAGATGAACCCGAACGCGCCGGCGGCCCAGGCGCATCCCGAATGGCTGATCCACACCGGCGACGATTACTTCGGCGCAGCACCCCTATGCCTAAGCCATGCGCCGTGTCGCGAGTGGCTGATCGGCGAGATCATGCGGCTGATTGACGAAGAAGGCGTGAACTACATCATTCAGGACGGCGAGGACATGGTTAAGATGTGCTGGCGCGACGACCACACCCATGCGCCGGGCGACAGCAACTACGCCAACGCCGAGCACGGCCTGGATCGCGTGATCGCCGCAATCCGCCAACGACGGCCGCACGTGACGCTGGAGAATTGCGAGGATGGCGGCTGTATGCTCACCTACAAGATGGCGCGCCTGTATCACACCAGCATCACCGTGGACAACATCGCCACCTACGCGACCCGGCAGGGCATCTACGGCGCGTCGTATCCGTTTTCGCTGCGCTACAGCGTGCGCTATATGCAGGACGATCCAAACCGCTACACGCTGCGCAGCGCCATCTTCGGCGGGCCGCTGATCCTGATGCAGCGCATCACGGAGTGGACGCCGCAGCAGGTCGCCGAGACGCGCCAGGCCATCGCCCAGTACAAGGCGCTGCGCGCGCTGACGCGCGACGCCAAAATCATTCACCTCATCGCGCCGCGTTACAACGTCGAAGGACGGGGCTGGGGCTGGGACGCGATCCAGGCTGTCTCGCCCGACCGGGCGCGCAGCGTCGTCATGATCTTCCGCGCCATGGGCGGGCCGGCGCAGCGCGCGATCCGCCCGCGCGGGCTGAACGCGGCGGCCGCTTATCGCGTGCGCGCCGAGGATCGCGGCGACATGGGGACGATCGCTGGCGCGGCGCTCATGCGCGACGGGCTAACGCTGGCGCTGGACGAGTTCGGCTCCGAAGTAATCTGGATCGAGGCGGTATAGCAGCCGGATCCATACCGACGGCCATATCCTGCGCCGGTCGAATCGGCGCCGGTGTAAGCATTCGATCCGAGGACGAGGCGATACGGCGGGCGCGCGTTTATCGCCTCAATCGCTGTTTGAGGAAGGCCAGGCCCTTCACGGCGATGTCCTCGCGGCTGGGCTCAATCTGCCGCCAGATCGCCGCTGCGCGCGCGATCACCTTCACATCCTGGGTGAACGACTCGATGGTCACATCGCCGTCGTACTTCACCACACGCAACGCTGCGGCGATGCCCTTCCAGTCAATGTGATCGCTGCCAGGCGTGCCACGGTCGCAGCCGCAAGCGTGAAAGTGGATCAACTGGTCGCCTGCACGCCGGATGGCGTCGCCCTGGAATTTCTCCTCGATGTTCATGTGGAAGGTATCGTAGTGCAGGCCGATGGCCGGGCTGTCCACATCGGCGATCAGCGCCAGGGCATCATCCACGGTGTTCAGGAAATCCGTCTCGAAGCGGTTGAGCGGCTCAACGGCGATGCGCATGCCCCTCTCGCCGGCGTAGTCGCACAGCCGCTTGAGATGCTTGACCACCGTCTTCCACTGGCGGGCGCGCTCGCGCGGCGGCGTGGCTTCGGCGCGGCCTACGGCCGAATACACCGGCCCGGCCAGGATCTTCGCGCCCAGCACCACCATCTGATCCAGCATGGACATCATGTAGTGCAGGCTGTTCTGCTGATGCTCCGGCGCGCCGCGCAGGTCACGGTCGGGGCCGAACGCACCGCACACGGTATTGCAGACCAGCCCGCTCCGGTCGAGCGCATCGCGGATGAGGTGCGGGTCGTAGCCGGCTGGATCGTCAATCGCGATCTCCACTGCGTCGAATCCCCAGGCCTTGAACTGCGGGAAGAGCTTAGCGCTCTTGTTAGTAAAAGGGAAGGTAAACAGGAAGGTGTTGATGCCGAATTGCATGGAATGGAAGTCAGAACTGAGAAAGTAGAACCCAGAGGCAGAATATAGCCGTTCAGCGCCCCCGGAGCAAGCGGAAGTAGTCGCGGGCCAGGCGCAGGTCTTCCAGCGCCTCGACAGAATCGCAAGGCGGCCGACATTCGCCGCGGATAGCCCGCACGAAGTTGATCGCCTGCTGACGATGGGCATGCACGGGCGGCAAGATCGGCTCGATGCGCTGCGGCGTTGCGCCCTGGCCGGGATCTCGGAATACCTCGACGCGGCCGGCACGGTTCAGCGCCAACGGCGGCGGTAAATCCAGTCGTACGTAGCCCCGCTCAAAGCAGACCAGCGCGCTCTCCTGCCAGTCCAGCGTGGTCTGATAGGGCGCCATCTCGATAGAGCATGTCGCGCCACTCGCGCTCTCACCGATCAGCAGAACCTGGTGCGGGTCGGCGTAGGTCACGCGATACGGCTCGCCCAGTAAGAAGCGCAGCAGGTTGACCTGGTGAATGTAGTAATTCACGAAGCGCACATAGTCGGCGTAATCCTCGGCTGAAAGATCGGACGCCGGCGGGTCGAACTCCAGTGCCGGCGCCGGGTCGCTGCCGATGATCACATCGTTGAAGCCACCTGCAATCCATTCACCGGGCGGCATAGTGATGCGCACGTAGCGTAGCCGGCCCAACTCGTCACTCAGTTGGAACTGCCGGACGTATTCGCGGGCACACACCGCAGCCGGATCGCTGCGCTTATGATAGGCAACCATGTGCCAGGTGCCGGCCTCTTGCGCTGCTTTCACCAATCGCTCGCCCACTTCCACCGACGCCGCTAGTGGCTTCTCGGTGAGAATGGGTAGCCCCAATTGCAACAACTCTCCAAGCAGTATGCCGTGACGGTCGAAGGGCTGGATGCAGACGAGGCCGTCGAGCTGTTCGTGCGCCAACATCTCGCGGTGATAGCGGTAGACGCGCGGCACGCCGTATCGCCGCGCTACCCGGCAAGCCATCTCTTCACGCAGCTCGGCGATCGCGACGACTTCGCACTCTTCGAGCGCTGCAAAGTTCCGCAGATGCGCAGCTTGGCCCATCTTGCCGACGCCGATGAAGCCAAGACGCAACTTCTTGTTGTTCACAGATCAGAGCCCTTCGTTGAAGAAGATATACAGGCCATCTTTGCCAGGCGCGATCACATCCAAGCGTCCGCTGTTGCGCAGATCTGCTAAGGCGAACTGGATACCACAGCCGATGCCGATTCCGAGTGGGCCATAGGAGATGACCTGCTTGCTGAATGACTCACCGTTCCATTTGAAGTAGTAAATGCCCAGGTCATCCAGATCGCCTGCATCCTTGAGTGGGTGTGCGCGAAAACGTTTGCCGGTGATCAACTCCGGCTGTCCGTCGCCGTCTAGATCAGCCCACTGCAGATCGTGGTATTGGGCGTTGAAAGGATCGATCGGATGACGTGTCCAGATGCGTTTGCCGGAGACATCTCTCGTCTGTTCCAACCAGTCGAGGCCATACCCGTGCGCATTGCCGACGATGAGATCGTTCAAGCCATCACCGTTCACGTCCACGATGAGGATAGGCACGCTTGGCGGACCGTCGGGGAATCGTAAATCGAACTCAGCATGAAAGGTCCATCTACCGGCCAGCCCATCGCTCGGCTGCTCCAGCCAACCATGCGTCAACACGAAGTCCCCTCGGCCATCACCGTTGATATCTCCAAATCCAAGGCCATGTCCTTGCTGACCCGTCCATATTTCGTATTTAGCAAAGTTTGCCACGCTCCCGCATTGCTCACTGCTGATCAGCTTATAAATACTGAGAGAGCCGTTAGGGGTGTTCGGGACGATTTCCAATTGACCATCGCCATCAACATCCCATGCGCGCGTGGTTTCGATGTTCCCACACACATCAATGATGTGCTCCGGCCAGATTTGATCACCAGCAGGGTTTTCACGCCAGCGCAACGCACTGCCCCACCAACCACCAGTGATGAAATCAATCCAGCCATCCTCGTTTACATCTAGGGGGATGACTGAAAATTCATCGTAGTAGTCACCGAATCTTTTGGTTTCACCAATCTCATGACGTTTAAGGAACTCCGGTCCTTCGAGCCAGAACCCACCGGTCACGATATCGAGATGGCCGTCTCGATTGACATCGAACACGCCAACAGCCTCATAAGCTTCGGAGACGAGTAAGCGCTTTGTGAAACGAAGTGGCATGGTGTTATCAGATTTCACGCACAAGCTCAACCCTTGAGCGCCCCTGAGGTAAGGCCTTGGATGAACTGCCGCTGCATAAGCAAATACACGATGATCATCGGCACGGAACCGATAGTCAACGCAGCAAAAACCTGTGCCCACTCCGTTCGTCCCCAATCGTAGAAGAACACCTGTATTGCTAGGGGTAACGTGCGCATCTCAGGCGATCGTATGAGGATGAGCGGCAGAAAATATTGATTCCACGCTCCTAGAAACTCGAGAATTGCGACGGTAGCGAAAACAGGCATCGAGATTGGAACGACCACCCGCAGGAATGCTAAAACGGGTGTGCATCCATCTACGATCGCGGCTTCGACCAGCTCTCTGGGCAAAGTCCTGAAGTAGGCTTGGAAGATAAAAATTGAAAGTGGTAGTCCTCCTGCCACCATTGGCAAAATAAGCGCAGGGTAGGAATTCGTAAGCCCGAGTTGAACAAGCATGGCATATAGTGGAATGATAGGTACAGGTGCCTGCATAGTGAGCACAAAGACCATTAGAATGAACGTTGCAAATCGGAATCGAAAGCGAGCTAAAGCATAGCCTGCTAGGGATGCCAAGACCATAATAAGTGCGACAACCGTGACGGAAACAATCACGCTATTTACGAGGGCGAATCCTAATCCTGCCGTCTGCCAAGCCTGCAAGTAGTTTTCAAAAACTAGTCGTTGTGGAGGCCCCCATATATTGGTAACGATTTCTCCATCTGTTTTAAGAGAGGCGAAAACCATCCAGACCACGGGATAAACGATGATGACACTGAATAGAAGAAGCATGACATGGCTAAGCGATCTGATAACCAGGTTCTGAAATCTCAGAGAAGCTGGCGGCTGATGTATCAAGGACCTCTGCATCGCAGCACTCATTCTTCAGCGCTATAGCCCTGGCGAGTCATCAGCTTGATCTGTATCAGGGCAACGATTGAAACCAACACAAACAACGCATAGGACAGCGCAGCACCATAGCCCATGCGATAGAACTTGAAGGATTGGATATAAATGTGTAGAGCGAGCACGTTAGTTGCATTTGCAGGCCCACCCTCAGTCATGATATACGGTATCTCAAAGACATTCAATGCCCCCATCAGAGATAACGTGAAGTTTACGACTACGACAGGTCTAATGAGGGGAAGCGTAATATGCCAGAACCTGCGCCAGCGACCTGCGCCGTCAACTAGCCCAGCGTCATACAACTCTGTGGGAATCGTCTGTAAACCGGCAAGATAGATGACCATGTGGAAGCCGTACCACTTCCATACGTCCACAACGATAAGCGAGGCCATAGCTGAGCGGGGATCGCCGAGCCAGTCCGGAGCGACAAAACCTAGCCCCACACTTCGAAGCAAATTGTTGATCAAACCAAATTGATTATTGTAGAGCCAAGCCCACAGAATACCTACGACTACGAAAGACATCACGACGGGCATGAATAGTGCAGTTCGGTATATCCCCCTTCCTCTAAGGGATTGGTTTATCAATAAGGCCAAAAATAGCCCCAAAACGTTCTTGATGACGACGGTTCCGAGCGCATATTGAGCGTTATTCCAGAGAGCTATGCCGAGGATTTCATCCTGAAGCATTCGCTCGAAGTTTTGCAACCCTACGAATCGCGGAGGATCTATCCCGTTCCAGCGAACGAGAGACAAGCCCACCCCACCGATCATTGGCATGAGCTTGAAGACCACATATAGAATGAGCGCTGGTAGCACCCACAGAAAGGGCGCAGAGGAGTGCCACCAGCGCACAAAGCCCGTCTTGCTTTTGGCCAGGTGTTTCGCCTCTACCGACAAACTGCTTGCCATCAGGTTTGGAACTGATATCCGTCCTTGTAAAGATCGTCAAGGACCTTCTGAATCGATTGAGCAGCCTCATTAGGCTTCTTGGTCAGCGCAACGATCGCTTGTTGATTCTCTTGGAACGCCCGCGTGACCTCAGGAGGCCAGAACCAGTCCAAATAAGTCGTTTGGTGGGGTGAGCAATCCCGCGCATACTTGAGTGCCAACTCATCGTCGCTGGCTTGCACGTTAGCGTTACAGGAAACCGGATCGCGTCTTAACTCGTTGACCCATCTCACCCATGTATCGCTTGTCATTAGGTCAATGACGCTGCGTGCAAGGGTCTCCCGCTCAGAAGCGATTCTGGCATAAATGCCCAGTGCGTTACCTGTGCCGCCAGGCATTTGCCTCACTACCGCGTCGCCAATGCCACTGTGTCGCAAAGGGGCAATCAGTGACATGTCTAACTCTGGAAAGTCGCCTGCACGGTAGGCCGCAATGCGCGATGTGTGCATGTAATAGATAGCTGCGTTCCCCTGCGTAAAGGGCACCCACGCAGTGTCTCCTTCAAGACTGTTCACTGAATCTATGAACATTCCATCCATAGCGTAGTCGTGAAGTGCCTCAAGCGCTGCGACGTGCTCTAGATCCGTGAATTTCATCTCACCTGCCAGCGTCTTGAATGTGTTTTCGACTGATTGGTTGCCAGATGTCTGCGCGTATGCCCAAAACTGCCATACTGGCCACAGATAGATGTTCTTGCCAGGATGCGTTACCGGAGCTATGCCAAGCCTCTTCAGCTCAGGCGCAATCATTCTGAGTTCGTCGTAAGTGCTAATCTCCTTATCAAAACCGACACGTTCAAAGGCTTTCTTGTTGATTAGATAAGTAAAACCACTGATTCCTCCACGTGGCAATGCCCATGTTTTGCCGCCGATGGTGTAAGTCTTGAGCGCGACCTCCCGAAACCGATCTTTGTAAGGGATATCTGACAAATCCTTTAGCTTCCCACCTACTGCGTAGCGGCGCAAATCTTGGCCATTCAAATCCATTACGTCTATCTGATCTCCGGCCACCTCAGCGGCCGTGAAGAGCTCGACGAATCGCTCGCTAGGCAAGAACCGCCACTCGATCTTAACGCCAGGATGTGCTTCCTCAATCGCCTGGATTAGGGGAGCGCTTTGATCCGCATTCGCTACGCTCATAATCACGAATCGCCCCTGATAACTAGTCGCGGATCTATCCTGAGGCTTTGGCTCGGGTATAGCCGTGGTTGCAGGGGGCGTGACTGCAGGAGCCTGGCAAGCTGACAGAGTTATCCCCGTGCCACCAAGGACGATCGCTTTCAAAACTTGGCGCCGGTTCACCTTCTTGGACATTCGATCTCTTCCTCCTGTGTAAAGATTGGACAAATGGGCTCGTTCTGAAGCCAGTCTGGCTTGCCTATATAGAGCGGTTTTGTGAACCGCTTAAATCACGGCGCGAATTGACAGCCAAGTCTCATCTGAAAATGACAAGTTTCACCTCGCTGTTTGCGTGAGAGAACTGGATTCCCGCCTTCGCGGGAATGACAAGTCTCCCCCGTTATTCCCACGCTGGTGAGGCATGACATTGCTACACCGTCATGCCCGCGCATGTCTTGTCGCCATATCAACCTGTCAAATTGATCCTGATGAACTACTAGCTACTCCAAAGAATACACAACCCGCTAGACGTTTAGCGATATGACCGGTATTCTGTGCAGAAGATCAACCGAAAACAATACACACATCGTTCTCTTCTTTTCACCAAACGCTTTAGTGATGAGTTGCACAATTGTTACCGACTCGAATCACCTGCGTGCATCGGCCTTTGTTTGCAAGGAGGGAGTGCCTCTGGGATACTCGCTGCTAGGCACAGGCACCATGAGTAGGAGTTATCTAGTGTCGTAGCAGAATCCTAACGCACGCCAGATGCACAAGGTCAATCTAATTCGGCTATTGCGATGGTAGCGCGGCCGGCAATGTTCATAAATCTCACTCCCTTTGCTGCGCTTGGTCTTGCGGATGCTAGTGCTCTCTTCGGCCAGCACGAACGAGCTGCCCGCGGAACAGTCCGACAGGTCTATCCGTCCACGGACATATATGTCTTCGGCCAGGATGCGGATGCCATTCAGGACTTCGTGTGCCCGTAGCGTGGGCAGCTTCTACCATCGGCCGGGCGCGGCGAGATAGATTCCCACAGGCTTCCGTCGAGTGATGCCTCGCAGTATTCCCTTACCTCGTTTGCCTACGAGCTCGCAGCGTAGCGGCTCAGCACTGAATTAGTGGATAGGGGCTACAACAGGGCGTTGAACACTTTGGTCAGCCCATCCGACATCTCCTCGATGTGTTCGCCAGTCAGGTCCGGACTGATGTCAAGATGCACAGCGCGCTGCAACAGGTCAAGGGTGCGCGGGCACATGTCACGGTCATAGGCGACTGGCGGGTGCCAACCCCACGGCGCGTTCCCCGCCCACGAGCGTTGCCGAAGGATTGGAGTCCAGTCACAATATACATGGTAGTCTTTTTGGCCGGAATAGATCACGGACGCCGGCAGCCCTTCGGCTTTGAGCGCTGCTGCGGTTTGTTGCGCTAGTTCCGATGAAGGAGCGAAGAACACCAGGCAAATACCAGCGTCACCTTCAGGATCGGGCTCGTCGCGTAAGGTAATCCCTTTCTGCTGTGCGAGTTCGGTGACGCTCGCTTTCAATACTGCCTTGTTGCGACGCATGTCACCGATGACACCCTCAAGCTTGTTCAATTGTGCGAGCGCTACTGCGCCCTGCAGTTCACTCATGCGCAGGTTGATCCCTAACAGAGTTTCCTCCTCAGGGATGCCATTACGACCTCCGCCGATGACGTCGTGATACATCAGCGCACGCTTCCAGATGGTCTCGTCGTCGGTCGTGATCAAACCGCCTTCGCCACAGGTGATGATCTTGTTGAATTGCAGGCTGAACGCGCCGATATGGCCAAGGCTGCCTAACTTGCGGCCACCATAGCTGGCACCGTTGGCCTGGGCAACATCCTCTAGCAGACTGAGGCCATGCCGCTGAGCGATCGCCAACAATGCATCCATGCGGCATGGGCCGCCGCGCATATGCACAGTAATAATCGCTTTGGTGCGCGATGTAATTTTGCGCTCAACATCCTCAGGGTCGAGCGTCAGCGACTCATCTATTTCGGCCAAAATCGGTATCGCGCCTAGAGCTACTACGGCCGATGCAGTCGCGATCCACGTATAGGCCGGCACGATCACCTCATCGCCTGGGCCAATGCCCAGGCCGGCCAATCCCCCCATTAGTGACGCCGTACCTGATGATACAGCGATGCAATGCCGCACGCCCACATGAGCGGCAAAGGCTTTCTCCAGCATATCTACCCGAGACACACTATCGCCCGGACCGTAGTAACGGAAGAGCCTTTTCGAGCGCAGGACATCCAGCACTGCCTGCTCTTCTTCGATGCCGATGCGCATGCCACCTGGATACATCGGCGGCACAGGTTGAGTGATCGCTGGCGTCCCTCCTTCAATTGCAAGCCTGCTTCTAGCCATGCTTTCCCTCAGCTTTGAGCCATATGAATGCGCCTGCTTTGCCAGCGCTGAATCCATGCACCCACAGCAGCAACAGTGTCGATCCACAATGCATTGCTCGGATCAGCACAATAGCGGCACACTGCTTCTAGCACGTGCGGGCGGATGGCTTGACGCGCAAATTCATCGCCGATATCGTGCGCGACGAAGATCACCCAGCCCCCTGCCGCCTTGGCCGATTCGATCCAATTGCGCAGATCCTCGAACGATGCGCCATCGCTCTCTATGCCACAGGCCTGAGCTAGATCAACGATTCCTGGATCGTTAACAGACTCATCGCGGAAACCACGCCCTACGATAAAATGGCGCGCCACAAGCGGAACATAACTCTGCAGTTCAGTGCCACGGCCCACGTATTTCTGTCCACAGCAATAAGCGAAGGTAGTCGGCAACTGGCCTAACACATCTCTAATGAAGGCATTGGCATCCAGAAGTTCCTGCTCCATACGAGTAAGCGTGTAGTCTTCAAGCGCATTTTCTCGCGACCAGGGGAAGTTGCCACTGCATGGATGCGTCACGGTGTGATTGCCGATCTCGTGTCCAGCGGCGACCGCTGCTTGCCAGTCACTGAGCCGATCGAGCACGCGTGACGGTGAGACATATAACGTCACTCGAACTCCACAACGCTCAAAGATAGGCAAGCCGTTGTCGATCTGTGAGGGGCGTGCATCGTCGAAGCTCAGGCTGACAGCCGCACGCTCACCATTTGGCCATGTAAAAACTGGCTCAGCGTTTGTCATGTCGCTATAAGCCTAGCGCGGGAGTTAAAGGCAATCAATGCACCAACCGCGCATCACAGAGCACAATTTCATCTTCCATAACCCAGCCTCAACCCCTCGACAAAGTATGGCTGGAATAGCACATACAGGACTAACATCGGCAGCACTGTAAGCACTGAACCGGCCATCACGAGGCCATAGTTCACTACGAATTGTCCTTGAATCGTCGCCAAGCCCACTACAAGGGTATGCATTTCGGTCGAACGCAACACGACTAACGGCCAGAGGAAGGCATTCCAAGCGCCGAGAGCAGTAAATATGCCTAAAGCTGCCATCCCTGGTTTAGATAGCGGCATAATAATTCGCAAGAAGATGCTGATCTCACTCGCGCCGTCAATCTTAGCGGCTTCGATGAGCTCGGTGGGTAGGCTGCTGATGAATTGGCGCATCATAAAGATGCCGATCGGACTGGCCAGTCCAGGCACGATGAGAGCGCCATATGTATTATAGAGATTGAGTGCCTGTGTAACTTGAAAGGCAGGGATAAGGGTCACAGCGCCAGGCACCATTAAGGTGGCAAGGATCAAGGTAAAGACTACGTCACGACCGATAAACTCCTTTTTGGCAAATAGATAGCCAGCCAGCGTGCTCAGAAGCACACAGCCGATCGTGACGGCTGCTGTTGTGAAGGCGCTATTGAAAAACCAGCGTCCAAAAAGCCCGCCCTGGAATTGAAAGACAATGTTGTAGTAGTTGTCTAGCTTCGGATTCGGTGGCAGAAGTCTAGGAGGATATGACATCATCACGTAAGACTCTGTTAGCGAGGTAGAAGCCATAAAGAGAAAAGGAAGCACCGTGACCCCTGAGACCCCAATCATGATGAGGAGCCATATCATCTGCGAGACCCTAATCCTTCGCCGAGGAAGGGCAACCTTGAAGGCATTTAACATAACACTCAGTATTCAATCTCACTGCGAAAATAGCGCAGCTGAATCAAGGACAGCGTGAGGATGATAGCCAGAAGGACGACGCCCATCGTGCTGGCAAAGCCAACGCGATCGGCTAAAAATGCCTGTTGGTAGACATACCAACTCACCGTTGCGGTAGCCCAGGCTGGGCCACCTTGCGTAAGAACATAAACAGCATCGAATAATTGGAAGTTCCAGATCGTTGCCACAATAAAAGCAAATCCGATTGCCGGACGCAGTAGAGGAATCGTGATGCTCCAGATCAAGCGCAGTCCCGTTGCGCCGTCTAGACGTGCTGATTCATACAACTCTCTTGGAATAGCCTGGAGCGCAGCGAAGAAAACGATGACATAGAACCCGAAACCACGCCAAATTTCTAGCATGACAATGGCTGGAATAGCCCATCGTGGATCGCCGAGCCAGTCAATGCTCTGGATGCCGAAAGCACTGAGGACATAGTTCAGTGGCCCAAAATCGCGATTGACGATGTAGGCCCATACATTAGCAGCTATCACGACAGGCGTGATTAGAGGAAAGTAGACAGTTCCGCGAAAGAATCCCTGCCAGAACGTAATTCGGAAGATGATAAGCGCAAGCGTCAGCGCAATCACGATGACCGTCGGCACAGTCAGTAGGGCATATTGAGTAGTATTTCCTAGTGTGCGCAGAAAGATCGGGTTATTCACTGCGGAGAGGTAGTTCTGCAGACCAACAAACTGCCTTGCGCCTAACATGCCGCCTGAAGTAAAGGAGTAGGCGAAGCTCCAGAACATAGGGATCACTAGGAAAACCAGGATGATTAGTAAGCTTGGCATGAGCAGCGCATAAATGAAGAGTGTGTCGCGTATTCTACGGATCTTCCTCCGTCTACTCGTTGCAATTGCGCCAAGCTGGCGATCTGATAAGGCTGAAGTGGTTGTATGCATAACCTGCACTATAAACAGCAAAAGCTGCCATGAGCAGCTTTTGTATAGAAAATCTCCCTGATGCGGAAACTAAATACACAATCTCCTTTCAATTTAGCAGACGAGATTAACTACCGTCCAAAATTGGGTTGATCGTTGCCTCAAAATCGGCGAGTGCCTGCTTAGCTGTTTTCTGGCCAGACCAGATAGCTTCTGCCTCTTGTTTTAGGGCTACGCTTGCTTCACGCCAGTTGATGCTTACTTGGGTGCCGCTACCGATTGGTAAGTAGGACAGGAATTTGGCGACTACTGGATCTACGTCTTGCGGCACGACGCCTTTCATAGGGCTCATCAAATCTACACCCTTTACCACGTATTCTTCCTGCACGGACTTACTGGAGAGGAACTTCAGCAATTTGAAGGCGTCTTCTTTGCGTTTCGATCCCTCCGCTACGAACAAGAATCCCACGTTAGTCCATACCGCAGGCTTACCCTCCGTCCCCTCGACTTTAGGCATCGGGATCACATCAAGTTTGATGTCAGGCCTCTGCTTGCGCCAAATATTCTTTATTCCCGACTGTTCTCGCCACATTATGCCGACTTTACCTTCAAGCGCAAGCGCGTTGGCCTGATCGTCGGTAAAGCCAAGCGGCACTGCAGACTGGTCGTTTTTGCCGATCTCCTGAAAGACGGTCTCGAACGCCGCAACGCCGCCGAGTGTGTTAGCAGTTACTCGGGTGAGATCCTCGCTCAACACTTGTGTGCCTCCAGCAACGAGGAGTGGAACGGTGAACGTCTGCCAGGTACTAAGCTGGATTCCATAAGTTCCTTTACCAGCATCGGTTAGAGCCTTGGCTGCTGTACGGATGTCGTCCCATGTCTCAGGAATCGCCAACCCAGAGGATTCAAACAAGGTCATGTTCAGGAGCATCGCATGGATCACGCCTAGAAACGGAATACCATATTGCTTTCCGCGAAAGGCACCAATGACCCAGACATTCCGGTCGTAATTAGTCTCGAGCTCAGCCGCTATTGAGCTCAGATCGGCTATTTGAGCTTGCTTGACGTATTTGGGATACCATTCGTCCGGAAGGTAAAAAACATCGGGGGGATTGCCGCCAGCGAAAGCTGCAGTGAACTGCTCATCTACGCTGTTCCAGGGAATCACTTTGTGGTTGACCTGATAGCCTGAGTTTTGCGCAGCAAATTCGTCGAGTATTGGTTTGAATAAATCTGCATCTGGTCCATGAGGAGGTTTCCAGAAGGAAAGTTCTACCGTTGCGGTTCTTGGCTGGGACGGAGCCGTACTGGGTTGAGCAGAAGGAGGAGCTGCACAGCCCGCCAAAGCACTTACCAAACCTACTCCACCTAGGGTCATTCCTAATCTCGCCGAGCGCTTTAAAAACTGACGACGCGAGACTTTTTCACTGCTCACAGATTGCTTGAGCATATTAACCTCCCTCACATATCGGATGTCTTTTCCGTGCTAGACTAGTATTAGGGCTATGTGAATAATGGCTTCGTTGCTTCCGACATACTGGTCAGGCCAGCCTTGTGGCATTATCTGTGTGAGGAGGCGATAAGGCAATGCACGTATCGTCCCGTTCTTTGTATGAAACTTTCAACCACCTCGTTAAGATCATACGCGCGGGAATGTACTCCGCTCCAAAGGGTAAAGACTTTCCTCTACACACGCATGAGTTTTGCGAACTGCACTATTACCTCACGGGCCACATCAAGATTCACGTCAACGGCAAGCCGATCGAGGTGCATCCCGGCATGGCCGTCCTAGTTCCTCCGAAAGTGGTGCATGGTGAAGAGGCGCTCACGGCCTATGCTAACTATTACATGTTGATCGGACTTCCCAGTGATTTGCAAGTTCCGCATATCGTTTATGACGATTCAGAGCAATCACTGATGGGTGTTTGTGCGGCTTGCTCACGCGAGCTTAGGCTGCAGCCCGATCCTTACCAACAAGAGATGCTGCATGCGTTAGCGACTCAGCTTACGATTCTGCTCAGGCGTGCGTACCTGAATAGTCAGCTTGACGACGTAGAACGCCTCCTGCGCAGTGTAGAGCAATACTTTGAGAAGAATTTTGCCGCTCCCATCACAGTCGAGCAAGTCGCAAGTGAACTAAACGTGTCGGTATCCCATCTGCGCAGACTTTTCAAAATACATCGCAGTGAGACGCCGAGAGAGTGTCTGCAGCGTGTGCGACTGAGGCAGGCCCTGGCTCAGCTATACACATCTAATCTGACGCTCGAGGCGATTGCGGATGCGTGCGGCTACGATTCTGCTAGTCATCTTAGTCGTCATGTGAGACAAGCACTCGGCAAATCACCTGGGGAATTGCGCAAACAATATCGCCGCCACTCGGCAGAAGCTCTTGAGCATTAGTCCAGCAGCCTGTCTAGGAACGTGTTTCGGAACCTGCCTTGCGGATCAAGGTCACCAGCCAGGGCACGAAAGCCAGTCAAGCGTAGTATAGAAGCTGGTCTGGCAACAGCGTGCATCACTTCGACTGCGAATCGGCGCGACACGAGATATTCACTTCGCAGTTCGTCGCCAGCGCCGGGGACATGGTCGGGCCACAAATGCGGCTGCCGCTCGTGCCGCGATCACGTCCCCGCGACGCTCATCTGAGTAAGGCGGATTACTTCTCCTCGACCGTCAGTTCACCTAGGGCGGTGTCCTTGCCGGCGGCCACCGGCACGAACTCACTCCCGCCGAAGAAAGCCGTCAACTGCGCCCATTTGCCCGGCGCGCCCTCGGCAGTCAGCACATAGTTGCCCACCGGTAGATCGGTGATCCTGAATTTGCCGGCCTTGTCCGTCAGCGCGCTCTTGAAGAAGGGTTGACTCGCACAAGGGGTGTCACCCTTATAAAAGAAGCCCAGCGGCCTGACGCACACCTCGACCTTGACATTCGCCAGCGGTTTGTTGTCTTTGACCAGCGAGCCGGAGATCGAACCCGGCTTCTTACTAATCGGCTTGGGCAGCGCGGGGCCGTTGCCCTGCGTCAAGATGACGCGGATGTCGTTCGACGCCAGGTCGGAGTTGTGCATGTAGTAGTGTGTCCACTGATCGTCTTTCACGATGTGCAAGCCATAGTCGGTGCCGATCCACAGCCGGCCTCGCTTATCTATGGCCAGCGACCGGACGCTTCTATCTCCTAGCTTCTCCTCCGCGATCCTCGACCACGCGCCGTCTTCATACAGGAACAAGCCGTTGTCGTCGCCGACCAGGATGCGACCGTCGGCGTCCACGAGCGTGGCCTGAGGATTGAGCAAGTCGCGGTTCTCAAGCAGCTCCCACGATTTACCATCAAACGCCAGCACACCACCATTGACGGCAGCCCGAGGATAACCTTTGGCGTCGAGGGTGATCTTCTCAAAGAAATACTTTTTAGAGAACCCGTTGCCTTCCCGATACACCGTCCAAGTCTTGCCGTCAAATCTGGCGATGCTGTTCAGTGTGGCTACCCAAACAGCGCCGTTGGGCGCAACAGCGATATCCTTGACCAAGGCGGATACCGATGCGTCCTCGTCCTTGGCAAAGCTAGAAGCGGGATAGGTCGTCCACTTTTTGCCATCGAATTGGCTGACGCCCCCATAGTGCGAGAGCCAGACGTTGTTTTTGGCATCACAAGCGATGCCGCTGGGGCTGGTCACGCCTCTCAGCTTGTACTCGGCCCACTTCTTGCCGTCGAAGACATGCGCGCCAGCGGCGTGTCCCACCAGCAACCGGCCATCGGGGCATTGCGCCAGCGCAGTAATCTGATCGCCGCCGATCTGCTTGCCGGCCTTGTTGTAGTTCTGCCAGCCTTTCTCGGTCAGGCACGTCACGCCAGAACCAAATGTGCCGAAGCAGGCTATGCCAGGGGCGCTTTCTTGTGTCGGCGCGCTTGTTTGTGTCGCGCGGATCGTGTTCGCGTTCGCAAGCATCAACGCAGCGGCAATCAACGACGCGAAGATGTTAGGTGCGAATCTCATCTCCGAATACTCCCTCCTGAATATGTGGGAGAGAGACTAATGCCCCTTATTTAAGCTCAGGTTATGATCAACCAACGCGCGAGACAGTTTCGCCGGTCAAGGCGTCATAGCGCGTCCATCGCCCGAGGTTCCGGCGTTCCGTCTCCAAGGCCGGCCTCGATGCGCGTCATGCTGGCCGGCGCAACAGCGCCTGATACACGGCCTGTGTGGCCTGCGCCGTCGCGGCCCAGGTGAACTTGGCCGCCTGCTTCGGCCCGCGCGCTGCCAGGTCGCGGCGCAGCGCGTCGTCGGCCAGGACGCGCTGTAGCGCGCGCGCCCATTCAGCGACATCCATCGGCGGGATGAGCAACGCCGCGTCGCCGCAAATCTCCGGCAGCGAGGCAGCGTTCGACGAGATGACGGGCGCGCCACACGCCATCGCCTCCAGCGGCGGAAAGCCGAAACCTTCATAGACCGATGGGAAGGTCATCACCTGCGCCAGCGAGTAGAGCGCGACCAGGTCGTCGTCCTCGACAGTGGTTAGGAAGCGCACCTGGCCGGTCAACCCGAGTTCATGCACGGCGCGATAGGTGGACTCGTGCAGCCAGCCCTGCCTGCCGACCACAATGACCTCTTGGGCAGGGCTATCATCCTGCTCACACAATGTTTTGAATGCCTCAAACAGCGTGACCAGGTTCTTACGCGGCTCAATCGTCCCGATGGCCAGGATGAACTTGTCCGGCAAGCGATAACGCGCCTTGACCGCCTGCAATGCCTTCGCGTCGGTCACCCGGTGGAAGCGCGGATGCACGCCCTCGTAGATCACGCGCACCTTCTCCTCCGGCACACCATAGACCTTCATCGCATCCCGCTTGGTGTGCTCGCTCACGCAGATGATCGCGTCGGCCCGCCGGAGGAACAGCGGCATGGCCAGGGTGAGGAATATCCGGTTGCGCGGCAGATGATAGTACGGGAAGAACTTGAAGATCAGGTCGTGCAGCGTGAAGACGGTCTTGATGCGTTTGAAGCGCGGCAGCAGATGTTCGGTGGCGTGAAAGAGCGCCGGCTGCGTCAACGGCGCGCGCGTGTTGGCGATCGTCTGCGCAAACAGATTATCCTGTGAGAGGTTGAACAGTTGCGCGAGCAACGCGCGCAGTCGCCATGGGTGTGGCCGCTGTGGCGTGGCGATGCAGGTGAGGGATTGGATCAACTTACCCGGCGCAGCGTTGCGCGCGTCGTGATAGAAGGCGATATAGTCGTCGCTCGGCCGCTTCGCGCCCGGCGGCAGCACCAGCGCCGCGATCAGCTCCTCGGCGTAGCGGCCCAGACCCGCCTTGCGATGCACGGCAGGCGATGCGTCAATGACGATCATGTGCGCGGACTATACCCGCACTCGTCTTCCCATCGCGGACAGCTCTGCCGCTTGTAGGATGCGGAACGTTATAAATCCCGAGTGGCATTCATCTGCCGGAAGCGTCACAAGCGGCGTAAGATGCGCGGCATGGCATCCGCGATTCGTCTGATCACCATGTTGGGCATAGCGGCGATGCTCACAGCGTGTGCGCCGGCGCAGTCACACTCGCGCCCACCCACGCCCACAGTCCGTGCGACGCCGCTGCCGGCCGATTACCCACAGCCGCTGCGCGACGACATCCACGTTCGCAAAGTTGCCGAAGTCGGCCCAAGCATGATCCGGTTGGTCAAAGATCCTGGCTCGAACGACCTGTACTACCTCAGCCCGCAGGGGGACGTGTTCTACCTCTCCCCACAGCCCGACCGCGAGACACGCGGTATGCTCGCCTACAGCCGCAGCGAGATCGGCGGCGCGCCGTACGCCCTAGGGCTGGCGTTCGGACCAGACCGCACACTCTACGTAGTCGGTAACGAGGGCGAAGGCCCGCGTAATCAATGCATCATCCGCAAAGGCGTGATTAGCGGCAGCGGGCGCCAGTGGTCCACACTCGTCCGCACCGACTGGTATGAGAAAAGCAACACACAATATGATCATTTGTGCAACGGGATCGTCGTCAGCCCGGACGGTCGATACGTCTATTTCAACAGCGGCTCGCGCACCGACCACGGCGAAGTGCAGACGGCCGAGGGGGCCTTCCCCGGCCTGCGCGAGGTGCCGCTCACGGCGGCGGTCTTCCGCGTGCCGGCAGATGCGGAAGACCTGGTGCTGCCGCACGACGAGGCGAAGTTGAAAGCGGGGGGCTACCTGTTTGCAGAAGGCTTGCGCAACGCCTTCGACCTGGCCTTCAACGCCGCGGGCGATTTGATCGGCGTAGACAATGGGCCGGACGCGAATTACCCCGACGAACTGAACTGGCTGCGCGAAGGCCGGCACTACGGCTTTCCCTGGCGATTCGGCGCCGAGGACAATCCACAACGGTTCGCGGACTACGACCCAGACACAGACAAGCGACTGAGCTGGGACTTCGTCGCCGTGCAAACGAAGCTGTATCAGAACGACCCGGCCTTCCCCGAGCCGCCGGCGCCGTTCACCGACCCAATCCTCAATTTCGGGCCGGACGCCGACCAGTTTCAGGACGCCGATGGCGAAGTGCGTGACGCCAGCGACCTCGGTAAGCCGCTGGCCGGCCTGACCATGCACCGCTCGCCGCTGGGGCTGACGTTCGACACCGCCTCTCCGAGTCAGCTGAGCGGCGACTTCAGAGGCGCCGGTTTCTTGCTAAGCTGGGGCGCCGCCGGCGGCCCACAAACCGACCGTGGCCATGATCTGCTCCTCATCCGGCTCACCAAGACCGGCGACGCTTATCACATGAGCGCAACACAGATCGTGACCGGCTTCCAGAACCCGATAGACAGCGCGCTCATCGGGAACAAACTCTACGTGCTTGACTACGGCGGCAAAGGCGCAATCTGGGAGATCAGCCTGCCATGAGCGCTCATAGATTCGCCAGCGTTGCGACCATCACCGCCTTGATCGTGTGCATGCGATTTTCGGCCTGGTCGAAGACGATAGAATGCTCGGACTCGAACACTTCCTCGGTTACTTCCATCCCGTCGTGACCGAAGCCGAATTTCTCGGCCACCTGGCGACCGATTTTCGTCTCGGCATTGTGGAAGGCCGGCAGGCAATGCATGAACCTGGCATGCGGGTTGCCGGTCATCTGCATGACGGCGGCGTTGACCTGATAGGGCTTGAGCAGCGCGATGCGCTCAGCCCAGACGGCGTCCGGCTCACCCATCGAGACCCATACATCGGTGTGCACGAAGTCAACACCACACACGCCCTCGGCCACCTCTTCGGTCAGCGTCAGGCGCGCGCCGGTCTGCGCAGCGACGGCGCGGCAACGCTCGACCAGCCGTTCGTCCGGCCAGAGCGACTTTGGCGCGCAGATGCGCACATCCATGCCCATCAGGCAACCGCCGGCCATGAGCGAGTTACCCATGTTGTAACGCGCGTCGCCCAGGTAACAATACGCCACTTCGCCGAGCGGCTTACCGCTGTGCTCCATCATCGTGAGCATGTCGGCCAGCAGTTGCGTCGGGTGGAACTCGTTGGTCAAGCCGTTGTAGACCGGCACGCCGGCGTAGGCCGCCAGCGTCTCGACCACCTCCTGGCCAAAGCCGCGATATTCGATGGCATCATACATGCGGCCCAGCACGCGCGCCGTGTCCTTGATGGATTCCTTGTGGCCGATCTGAGAGCCGGTCGGCCCAAGGTAGGTTGTATGCGCGCCCTGGTCATAGGCCGCTACCTCGAAGGCGCAGCGCGTGCGCGTGGAGTCCTTCTCGAAAATCAAGGCGATGTTCTTGCCGACCAGACGCCGCTGTTCGCGGCCGGCGCGCTTGGCCGCCTTCAGCTCAAGCCCGAGGTCGAGCAAATACCGCAGCTCTTCAGGGGTGAAATCCAGCTCCTTGAGGAATGATCGGTTGTGCAGGTTGACAGTCATCATCGTTCTCCATCCAGGCGGCCATGATATGCGCTCTGCACGAGAGGGGAAAGCCGCCGCGCCAAGCTTGTTCTAACCTTCGGGTGTAGAGTTAGGCCCATGGCGGACCAACTGGAACTGTTCGAAAGGCCGGAGGCCGAAGAAGTGTATATGATCGCCGGCTGGCGACAGTGGGCTGACGCCGGCAACGTGTCATCGGGCCTGCCGCAATATCTGGTCACGAAGCTCGGCGCGCGGAAGATCGGCAAGATCAAGCCGGACGGTTTTTACCTCTTCCAGACGCCCGTCTCGCAGTTCCTCTTCCGACCTCACTTCAAGTTCGAGGAAGGCTATCGCAAGGAAGTGATCGTCCACCGCAACGAAGTGTTCTACTGGGAAAACGGACGGCGCGGCCTGGTGATCTTCCTGGGCGATGAGCCGCACATGAACGTCGAGCGCTATGCCGAGGCGTTCTTCGACTTGGCCAGAGCGCTCAATGTCCGGCGCATCGCTGCCACTGGCGGCGTATACGCCCTGGTGCCGTTCGACAGACACCGCACCTTCTCCGTCACCTACGCCATGCCGCACATGAAAGAAGAGCTGGCCGAGTATGCTGTCAGCTTCTCGAACTACGAAGGCGGCGTGAGCATCGGCTCATACCTGGAGGACCACGCGGAGCGCGTGGGTCAGGAATACTTCGCCATGTACGCCTTCGTGCCGGCCTACGACTTCTCCCAGTTCACACACCGCGAGCAGATGCAGCCGATCGCCGTCGAGAACGACTACCAGGCCTGGCACGACGCGATGATCCGGCTGAACCACATGTTCAAGCTGGGCGTGGATCTGACCGAGCTGGCAGAAAAGAGCGCAGAGGCCGCCGCGCAGATGCGCGAGGCAATCGAGAAGCTGGCTCGCCAACTCCCGCATGCGCCGATCAAAGAATGGCTGGCCAAGCTCGACGCTGACTTTGTCGAGATGCCCTTCACCAAGCTGGACGACGTGTGGGAGGATGCGTTGGGCGACATCTTCAAGGACAACGATTAAACCTCGCCCATCGCCGGGCCAACCATCGGCGACAGTTTCTTCGGTCGCGAATCGGGTTGGCGGTTCGCCATTCACAACAGGAGGACAAATGCCTAACCCTAACTTCCGCGCCGACATGTTAACTGTGCAACCCGGCCAGTGCACCACACTGCGCTGGGACGTGGACGAGATTGCAGCCATCTACTTCTTCGACGGCTTCAATGAAACCGGCGTAGGCGGCCACGACTCGCGCCAGGTATGCCCACAGCAGACGACGACCTACCGGCTACGCATTGTCAACCGCGACGGCACACAGGAATACTACGATCTCACCGTCGGCGTAGGCACAGCCTACATCAACTTCTGGGTAGATCACCCGACGCTCGCACCCGGTCAGTGCACGACATTGCGTTGGGATGTGCGCGAGGTGCAGGCCGTCTACCTGAACGTCGGTAACGGCGATGAAGGGGTCGTCGGCCAGGGTGAGCGTCAGGTGTGCCCGGCCAACACTACCAACTACTACCTCACCGTAATTCACCGCGACGGCAGACGAGAGACGCGCGCGCTGGCGGTCAGCGTTACCCCACACCCGTAGTCGCTACGGCCTCGGCGCGGCTAGCGCCGCTTCGATAGCCTGCACCAGCTCCTCGGCGTCGGGGCTGGTGCGCGGCTTGAAGCGCGCCAGCACCTGGCCGTCTCGCCCGACCAGGAACTTCTCAAAGTTCCAGGAGATGTTCTCCGGCGGGATGGCCTGCGTGAGCTTCTCGTATAACGGCGCGCGATTCGGCCCGTTGACCTCAATCTTATTGAAGACGGGAAAGCTCACGTTATAGCGCATGCTGCAGAAGTCCAGTATTTCTTCGATCGTTCCCGGTTCCTGACCGCCGAACTGGTTACATGGGAAGGCCAGCACGGTGAAGCCGCGATCGCGGTATTTCTCGTATAACGCTTCCAGGCCGGCGTATTGGGGGGTATAGCCGCATTGGCTGGCTACGTTCACGATCAGCAACACGTCGCCGGCAAAATCGCGCAGCGACTTGACCGCGTTCTGCGATGTGACGACAGTTTCATCTAGGATGTTGGCTGCTTGGATGCTCATCGGGCGGAATTATCGCTCAATGCTGCGCAGTGGGATCATCGCTCGCGCTTCATGCGTTCGATCTCCTCATGGCTGAGCGCCGGCGCCTCACGCCCTTCGACGCCCAACACCCGGCGCTGCGCTTCGCGCCAGCGCGCCAGCCGCTCGGCAACGATGTGTTCGTAACCCTGGTCGCTTGGCGTATAAAACGTCAAGCCGGCAATCTCACGTGGCAAATAGTTCTGCGGCGTCCAATGCCCCTCGAACTCATGCGGGTAGAGATAGCCCCGGCCATGCCCCAGACCGCGCGCATCGCGGTTGGCATCCTTCAGGTGATCGGGCACCTCGCCGGCGCCTTCGGCCTCGATCTGCGCGCGGGCGCGGAAGTAGTGCGTGGCCGTGTTGCTCTTTGGCGCGGTGGCCAAGTACAACGTCGCCTCAACCAGCGGATACATGCCCTCCGGCATGCCCACGTAGTCCAGCGATTGCGCCGCCGCAGCCGCCACAACCAGCCCCATCGGGTCCGCCAGGCCGACGTCCTCGCTGGCCAGGATCAGCAGCCGGCGCATGATGAAGCGCGGGTCTTCGCCGGCGTAGAGCATCTTGGCCAGCCAGTACAGCGCGGCGTCGGGGTCGCTGCCGCGCACGCTCTTGATGAACGCGCTGATGGTGTCGTAGTGCGCGTCGCCTTCCTTGTCGTAGAGCACGGCGCGCCGCTGGATGCTCTCCTGTGCTACCGCCAGGTCAATGTGAATCACGCCGTCGGCGTCGGGCGGCGTGGACTCAACGGCCAGCTCCAGCGCGTTCAGCGCATTGCGCGCGTCGCCGCCGGCTACGTGGGCGAGATGGCGCAGCGCGTCCTCGTCCACCTGCACCTGCGGCCGGCCGTCCGGCGTTCGGCGGTTGCCGTAGCCGCGCTCGGGGTCGCTCAGCGCCGTCCGCAGAATAGTGACGATCTGCGCCTCGGTCAGCGGGCGAAGCATAAACAGGCGCGACCGCGAGATCAACGCGCTATTCACCTCGAAGTAGGGATTCTCGGTCGTTGCGCCGATCAACACAATCGTGCCATCCTCGACGTGCGGGAGCAGCGCGTCCTGTTGGCTCTTGTTGAAGCGATGGATCTCGTCCACCAGCAGGATGGTGCGCTGGCGATGGAGCTTGCGGCGCTCCTTGGCGTCTTGCACCACGCGGCGAATGTCGGCCACCCCGGCTATGACCGCGTTCAACGTCTCGAAATGCGAGCGCGTGCGGTTGGCGATGATGCGCGCGAGCGTGGTCTTGCCGGTGCCGGGCGGCCCCCACAAGATGATCGAACTGAACAAACGGTCGGCCTCGATCGCGCGGCGCAGCAGCTTGCCCGGCCCGACGATGTCCTCCTGACCGACGAACTCATCGAGCGCGCGCGGCCGCATGCGCGCCGCCAGCGGCGCTTCCACCTTGTCGAACTCGGCTTGAGCGTAGTCGAAGAGGTCGGGCGTCACGTCAAGCATCATAACAGCCCCGGTTGATTTTGCGCCGTCGGCCAATCGGCGCTATCTTCCCCGTATGCCAAACTTCCCAATCGTTGACACCCATGTGCATCTGTGGAACCCACGCCGCTTTCGCATGGACTGGCTCGCGGGGATTGACCTGCTCGCCCGAACTTACGAGCTGGAGGAATACGCCGAGCACACCCGAGGCATCGCAATCGAAGCGATGGTCTATCTCGAAGTGGACGTCGCGCCAAGCTACAAACTGCTCGAAGCGCAGTGGGTGAGCGCACTGGCCGAACGCGAGCCACGGCTGCGCGGAATCGTGGCCAGCGCGCCGGTGGAAGACGGCGACTGCGTCCGCAGCTACCTCGACGCGCTGAAGGCGCTCGGCCCGCGCGTCAAGGGCGTGCGCCGGCTGTTGCAGGCCGAACGCGATGACGCCTTCGCGCTGCGCCCCGACTTCGTGCGCGGCGTGCGGGCGCTGGCCGATTACGGCTTCTCATTCGACATCTGCATCGTGCACCGGCAGTTGCCATCGGCCATTGAGCTGGTGCAACGTTGCCCGAACGTCAGTTTCATCCTCGACCACATCGCCAAGCCGGACATCAAGGCCGGCCTGCGCGACCCCTGGCAGGCGCACATCCGCGCGCTGGCGGCGCTGCCCAATGTGGTGTGCAAGATCAGCGGGATGGCGACCGAAGCCGACCATGCGCGCTGGACGAGCGACGACTTGCGGCCATACTTCGAGACGGTCTTCGACGCCTTTGGCGAAGACCGGGTGATGTTCGGCGGCGACTGGCCGGTGGTATTGCTGGCATCGAGCTATGCGCGGTGGGTGCAGACGGTGGACGAGCTGACATCCAGCCTCAGCGACGCGGCCAAACGCAAGCTGTGGGCCGAAAATGCTAAGCGCATCTACCGACTGTAAGGCCTTGATTGGCCCAACTTGACCGGGCGCGTGAAGGCAGTGGTAGGCGAAGGCATGGCCTTCGCCTACTGGGAGGATTTCACTTCACATACAGATATAGCTCGCCGGGCTGCAGGATGTGCATCTTCTGGCGCGGGGCGAACTGCCGAATGGCGTCGGGCAGATCGCCCGGATTGATGCAGTTGCGGATGAACAAGTCGTTGTGGCCGGGGATGAGCACATCCCAGCCCAGCTCGCGCGCCAGCCAGGCGGCCTCCAGCGGCAGCAGGTTGCCGATGATGCCCAACGATTCGCGATAGGCGTCGCGCCCGTTCACCGGCACGATGGCCACATCGGCACGCGGCTGCGCCTTGAGCATCTCTACATAGCCGGGGTAGATCACCGTATCGCCGCTGTGATAGAGCGTCACGCCGTTCCACTCGACCAGAAAGCCAAGCCAGCGATGCCCTTTGGCCGGGTCTTCCTGGAGCTGGTAATGGGCAGAAGGTAGCGCGGTCACGCGCGCGTCGCCGATGGAGAACGGCCGGCCGACGGCGGGCACAACGCGGCGATCGGGCGGGATGCCGGCGGCGTCGGCGATGGCTTGCGACCATCCGGTGATGACGAAGGTCGCCTGCGGAGACGCCTGAGCGATCGGGCCGATCGTGTTGGCGTCGGTGTGATCCAGGTGCTCGTGCGAACACAACACGGCGCGCGCATTGGTCACTTCATGCGGCGCAATCGGCGGCGGGAACTCGCGGTAGAAGATCTCATCAGGCGCCGCCTCCGCTTTCGACTTGCCGGCGAGGTAGGGGTCAATGTAGATCAAACCGTCGCCGCTGCCCTTGAGCGCAAAGCCCATCTGGCCCAGCGCCCAGATAGCCAATGCGCCTGGCGGCACGCGCAACGCGTCCATCTGCGCGATCAGGTCTTTGCCGTAGTAGGTCGTCATTGTCGTCCTCAGCCGATAGATGGCACAGGTTTCAGCGAGTCGGATTCACCCGTGCAAAGGCTATGCGCTTGGCGGGCGATTCGGCGGCACCGGTTGTAGAATCTTGCGCCGCTCAGGGGTGAGCCGGTCGAGCAGCGCTTGCGAATATTGATAGCCGTAGCGCGTCGCGCCCCAGCTCACGCCGTAGCGGTAGATCACCACGCGCCGCTCGCCTTCTGGGTTCGTTCGGCTGCTGCCGCCGTGCATCAGCCCGTCCACGAACAACAGCGCATCACCCTTCTTGAGATAGGCGGGGATGGCGCCAACGAGGTCGTCCATGCGGTCGCCGCGCGCATAGTCGCCGGCCAACGGATGCGGGAAGTTGGACTTGTGGCTGCCGGGGACGACCATCGTCGGCCCATCGCCGGGGCCGATGTCGGTGAGCGCCACGAGGATGTTGCACTGGCCGCAGCGAAACACGCCGTGCTCATAGAGGTATCGCCCGCGCAGCGCGCCTCGGTAACCGCCGGAGTGCACCGGATGATGCCCGCCGCTCTTGCGTTTGGACGCGATGCACTCGTCAATGAACAAGCCCTGCACGTATGAGTCTTCCTCACCGCAGTAGTGGCGCATGTATTGAATCCAGCTCGGATGATCAATCAGCCGCTCGAATGGCTCGCCGGCTTCCACGCAGTTGTGCAGCTCAAAGCCGGTGTCGTCGGTATAGTCGCGGCGCTGGGCGTTGCCCCACCACTCGCCGCGCTTCAACGGCGGGAAGGCGTCGAAGGCTTGGTTCAGCGCATCGAGCAGCTCTGGTTCGACGGCGTTCTCTAAGACGAGATAGCCGCGCAAGTCAAATAGATAGTCGTCAAGCGGGGTAGGCTGTCGGGGTTGCATGTGCGGGATTGTACGATGTGTTGGAGTTTGCGCACACCGTCCCCTGCATGCTCCACGGCCCGGCCCACGCGATGGTCACGTCGGCCAGTTTGCCGCGCCAGTCCTGCGATGCATCCTCGAAGAACACCAGCTTGTTCTGCAGCGTGCGCCCGCGCCACTTGCCCTTGTGCTGGTCTTCCACCAGCACCTCTACCTTCTGGCCGAGGTAGCGCTGGTTGATCTCGCCGCTGATGCGCTCGTGCTGCGCTTCCAAGAAGCGGAAACGGCGCTCCTTCTCCTCTTCCGGCACGTCATCGGCCAACTCGCGCGCGGCGAGCGTGTGCGGGCGAGGCGAGTACTTCGCCAAATGCACCACGTCGAGCCGCAGCGCTTCGAGTAATTCGTAAGTGCGCATGAACTGGGCCTCAGTCTCGCCGCAAAAACCGACGATGATGTCAGTGGCGATGGCGACGTTTGGCACCCTCGCGCGGATGCGTTCGATCAGCCGGCGATAGTCGTCGCTGGTATAGCCACGTCGCATGCGCTTCAGCACGTCGTCGTCGCCCGCTTGCACCGGCACTTCGATGTGCGGCATCACCTTGGGCAGTTCGCGCACGGCGTCGAGCAGCTCATCGGTCATCCAGTTCGGATGCGAGGTCAAGAATCGCACGCGCTGCAGGCCGGCGATGTCGTTGACGGCGCGCAGCAGGTCCACCAGCGGCGTGTGCAGCGGGATGTTCTGAGAGGGGATGCCCGAGGCCGCGCCGGGGTTGTAGCGCTTGATGGCGTAATCGTCGCCGAGCAGATCGTAGCCGTAGCGGTCTACGATTTGGCCGAGCAACGTCACCTCCTTCACCCCTTGCGCGACGAGCGATTCAACCTCCCGCACAATTTCGGCGACCGGCCGGCTGCGCTCTGCGCCGCGCCGGAACGGGATGATGCAGAAGGTGCAAGCGTGCGAGCAACCGTACACGACGGGCACGTTAGCCGTCACGCGCTTGCCGACCTCGTGAGCCGGCAGCCGCAGCGCCAGGTCGAGCTGAGCCGCCGAAAGGTCGCCGTCCTGCAAGGCAAAGCGAGCCTGGGTCTCGGCCTCGACCAGGCGCTTGCCTTCGCGCTGCAGCAAGAAGTCCACCATCGGCCCCGGCTCGCTTGGCGCCATGAATACGTCTACCCAGGGAAAGGCCTTCTTCAACGGCGTGTTACCGCGCACCCCCACCATGCAGCCCATCACGCCGACCACCACGTTCGGGTTGTGCTGCTTGATCGGTTTGATCATGTGCAGGTAGCTCAGCGCCTTGTCCTCTGCGCCCTGGCGCACCACGCACGTGTTCAGCACCAGGACGTCCGCGGCGAAGCGGTCGTCGGTGGCGCGCAGGCCGAGCTTCTCCAACTCGGACGCCAGCCGTTGCGAGTCGGCCTCGTTCATCTGGCAGCCGAAGGTGGCGACGTGATACTTCATGGAATTCGAATTGTACTCAGCGCGTTGGTGACAGGCTCCACACCATCATGGCGTTCGTCCGCGCGTGAATCACAATGGTGGCGCCGTCGTCGCTGATCGTCCCGGTGTAGGGCGGGTCTTGCGTCTCGATGCGCCGCAGCAGCTTGCCGGTCTGCGCATCCCATAGGCTCAGCTCGCCCGAGGCGAAGACGCGCCGATCGAGCGGCCGCTCGGCCGTTTCCGAAGTGGGGATCATCAGGGCTGTGATGACCAGTCGCGAGTCGCGCGGGAAGAGCACAGTCGCGCTGCTGCCTCTGGGCAAATCCAGCGATACGAGCTTGCCGGAGGCGACATCCAACACATCCACATCATCCCCGAAGTTGACCGCAAACCGGTCGCCGCGTGAGCTGAACAAGCCGGCCAACGGGTCGCGCCGCAGCCGCGCGGTCTGGAGGGGTTTCTGCGCCTGCACATCCCAGATGGCCAACTGCGTCGCGGAGAGCACGGCCAGCCTGCGCCCATCATCGCTCAGATAGAGCGCGCCGGCATCCTCAAGGCCGCTCAGGGCGTCAATCGTCGCGACGACGCGGCCATCCAGGTCGAACACGCGGATGTCTTGCTCGTCTGCCGCAGCGAAGACCCTCGCCTCGTTATCGCAGCCGCTGATGAAGCGCGGCGCAAACGACAGCTCGAAGCCGCCCGCCGCGCGGTCGGCGGCGATGTCGTGCGCGACGATGCGCCGGTCATCCAGATAGATCAGGCTACGACCATCGGGCGCAAAGCACAGCAGCGCGCGCGCAGTGTCGGTGACCGGCGCAGCGACGCTCGCCAACAGCTGGCCATCGCGCACACGCCACACATACATGCTGCGGTCGAGCGTGATCGTGGCAACGTAGGCGTTCGCGCGATCCGGCTCGACCCAAACAACGGGCATATCGTGCAGCAGTCGGTCACGCACTTCCCACGCCTGCGCGTCGAAGACGGTCACATCGTTAGACAAGTACGCCGCGCTCCACGTGAACAATGCCTTGCCATCGGCAGAGAAGACGCCGCGCGTGATCGGTGGGCGCGCAGCCGATTGCAACGCCCGGTTCGCAGCAACGTCAAAGCTGGCCAGCTCGCCCGATCCGGCCACGAACAGGCGCTTGCCTTCCGGGTCGAAGTTCACCGACCACACCGGCAGGTCGCCGGCCAAGCGGAACTGCGCCCTCGGCTCGTCGTCCTGCAGGTCATAGAGCAGCACACTAGGGCTGATCAAAACGGCCATGAGGCGGCCGGTACGGTCGAAGGCCGGCTCGACTGCGCCGCCGAGTTCAGTGAAAGTTTTTTGCAGCACCGGTTCGTCACCCGACAAGTCCCAAACGGCGAGCGACTCGCCTCCCGAAGCGCCGAACGTTGCGCCGTTCGGGCTGAAGCTCAGATACTCGATGACCGTGTTGGTGAATACGCTGGTCAGCGTTATCGGCGGCGCACCGCTGATGGCGTTGACGATGACGATGTCGCCGGTCGGTTGCACCGCCGCCACGCGCGAGGCATCCTCGGAGAAGCGGATCGTCTGTGTCGTCGGCGGCAGGGTCTGGCCTTCGCCCACCACCTCGGCATCGTCCAGGCGAATGCGCCGCAGTTCGCCCTGCGAGATCACGACCAGCTCGCTGCCGTCTTCGTTCAGGGCGATGTCAGATGCAATCTCTGCTGAAGGTCGCGGCACAGTGATGGTCTTCACAATCTGCGAGGTTTCGAGGTTGTAGATGTCCACCGTGCCATCGAGCTGCATAATGGCCCCCACCTTGCCGTTCGGCGAGGCGGCGTACCAGAATATCGGCGCAGCCTCGTCGTTGAGCTGCACCGGCGTGCGGGTTTGCACGTCGAGCGTGTCTGCGACAATGACCTCGAAGCTGCGCGAGGTGAAGACAACCAGCCGGTCGCTCGCCGCCGAGTAGATGTGTCGCGGCGGCGGCTCGTCCAACTGGAAGACGCGCGCGAGTTGGTCGGCGTTCTCCAGCGTCAAGCCGGTGAGCGGTTCCGGCGTTACGGTCGGCGTCGGGCGCGGCTGCGCGCCGGGCGGCGGCGCCTCCGTCGCCGTGGGTCGAGGGGCGAGCGTGCGCGTCGGCACCAGTTGCGGCTCCGGCGCGCCGGACTGTTGGCCACACGCCGCAAGCGCTAACGCGACGATAGTCAGGCGAAGGACGTTCGATGTTGAAGAAACTACTCGTCTCATCGTCACTTTCATCTCTGCCAGATGCTCGGACTTGCGCCGGCAATCTAGCAGCTCAACCAAGCCAAACTATAACCCCGCTCGCTCGATCCGACGCGCCACGACCACGACGCAATCACCCTGCTGAGTAAGCGGGATGGCGCGGCGCGATATTGCGAAACCAGCGGTCTTCGCTCGGACGACCAACGGCTCCCAGCTCGGCTGCTCGATGAAATGGATACAGCCGACCGGCTGTCCGACCTCAACAGCGTCTCCCAGCTCGACCAACGGCTCGAAGATGCCTGACGCCGGCGACATGATGTAGTCGTCGCGCAGCTCAGACGCAACGATCTGGCTCGGCACAGCTGGCGCGCGGCGCTCATCGTTCAGCACCCCTATCTCGGCCAGGACATTGCGTAGGCCATCGTAGGTCAACTTGAGCGTGGCCGGGCTGTACTGCGACGCGCTGCCCATCTCGGTGCCCAGCGTCGGCTTGCCGAGCGATTCGGCATAGCTGGGCAACAGCCCGCTGCCGGCCACATCGCGATAGATGAACACGTATGGCGCACCCCACGCCAGCGCCAGGCGCGTCATTTCGCTCATCTGGCGCAGGTCGGGCACGCGATGCATGTTCACCGATGGCAGAAAGTGCATCGAGCGCCCACCCGAATGGATATCCACCACCACATCGGCCATGGGGATAAGCATGCTGGAGACGAAGCAGGCGATCTGGCCGGTGATGGTGTCCGACAGACTGCCGGGGAAGGCGCGATTCATGTTGCGCCCGTCCAGCGGCGAGAGGCGTGTATTGACTTGCACCGCCGGCAGGTTGAGCGCCGGCACGAGGATGATGCGGCCGTGCACCTGTTTGGGCGAGATAGCGCGTGCCAGCTTCAATAGCGTCACCGGCCCTTCATACTCATCGCCGTGGTTGCCGCCGAACAAAAGTGCAGTCGGGCCATCACCATGCTTGATGACAATTAGCGGGATGAACAAGTTGGCCCACCCGGCAGTGTTGGTGGACTGCGGCGCCTGGATGTAGCCGAATTGCTTACCGTCGCGGTCGAAATCGAGATCGGTGAAGAGGTTGGTCATAGACATAGGCTGATGATAGGGCAGGCGAAAATCGCTACAATCGCCGCATGACTACTCCCGCGGCTCCATCTTCGCTCGATTCACCTTCCACTCTGCGGCCTTCACTGCTCGAATTGTTTATGATCTGGCTGCACATCGGCACAACGTCGTTCGGCGGCGGCTCGGCCACACAATGGCTCATCCAGCAGCATTTCGTGGCACGCCGGCGCTGGATGACGCCCGAAGCGTTCGCCCAAGATTGGGCGATTGTGCAGTTCGCACCGGGCATCAACCTGATCGCCATGGCAGTGCTGATCGGCTACCGCTTCGGCGGCGCACCGGGCGTGGTCGCCTCGCTACTCGGCATGTTGGGACCGGCTACCACCATCACTATCGCCATGACGGCGCTCTACACACAAGTGCGCGACTTGCCGCAGGTGCAGGGGGCGCTGCGCGGCGTGACGCCGGCCCTGGTCGGCCTGAGCATCGCCTTCACGTGGCGGCTGCTGAAAGGACCGCTGCGAGGACTGCGTCGGCTGGGGAATGCAGCGCTCGGCACCGGGCTCGCGCTGCTGGCAACGGCGGCGGCGCTCACGGCGCTGGGCGTGCCGGTGCTCATCTCGTATCTGATCAACGCGGCCGGATTGGGCGCGGTGTATGCCCTCAGTTCGAGGAACGTGAACGCCCTTGCGCGGCGGGGATGAATCGGATGGATGGGCTCACGTTCTTTCTATTGTTCCTGAAGGCCAGCTTGCTCTCCACAGGAGGCCGTGGACCCTTCCCCTACCTCTATACCGACTTGATCGCGCGGGGTTGGGCCGTCGAATCGAACTTTGCCGAGGCGCTGACGGTAGGCGAGATCAGCCCCGGGCCGAGCGGGCTATGGGTGATCAGCCTGGGTTACCTGACTGCCGGCCTGCCCGGCGCACTGTTAGCGTCGCTGGCAATCGTCATCCCGCCGCTGCTGGTTCTGATCGTCGCGCGCATCCACGATCGGCTGAAGTCCCTTCCGGCGACGGCCGGCGTGCTCGATGGGTTAGTGCTGGCGATAGCTGGCAGCAGCATCGTGGTGCTGGCCGGCCTGTTCGTCAGCAACGGTATGAACGTCATCACCTTCGCCATCGCCCTGATTGCTGCCGTGCTCGCGTTCGACGGCCGCATGCCCACCTGGGTGTTGCTGGCAAGCGCGGCTTTTGCAGGCGCCTTCTGGTTGCGGTGACGATGCCGGCCGTTCGTGTATCATGCCCATCAATACATGAGCCGAGTGAGTGACAAGGTTCAAGCGCGGATCGGAGGCCGGCGATGAAGATGATTATGGCCGTCGTTCAGGCCGACGACGCGAACAAGGTGACACAGGCGCTGAACGAAGCCGGCTATCGCGTCACGCGCATGGCGACGCAAGGCGGATGGCTGCGCCGCGAGAACGTGACCCTGCTGGTTGGCGTGGAAGACGCGCACGTCAACGACGCGCTGCGCATCTTGCGCAAAACGGCCCAGCGGCGCATGGCCTACGTCAATGTCCCTGGCGAGGTGATGGGCGCCTATAACCCCCAACCCCTCGAAGTCGAAGTGGGCGGCGCGACCGTGTTCGTGCTGAACGTCGAGCGATTCGAGCGACTGACCGACGAGGCAAAGGGATAACCCGCGTTCGCCGCGGTCGGACAATTCCTGCTTGGCTTACTCTTGGCTCAGTCTCGCCCGCGCCACCCACACCGCCTCCTCGCTCGCGTCAATGCCGATCCATCGCCGGCCGAGCTTCTGCGCGGCGACCAGCGTCGTGCCGCTGCCACAATACGGGTCGAGCACCACGTCGCCAGCGTTCGACGACGCGGCCACGATGCGCTCCAATAACGCCAGGGGCTTCTGCGTCGGGTAGCCGGTGCGCTCCGCCGACACATTGATCACCGCCGGGACCTCCCACACATCGCGCAGCAACACATCGGCGTAGTAGCCGCGCGCGTCGCGCTGCGCGCCGAAGAAGCGCTTGCGGTAGCGCACGCGCTCGCGCTGCGGGTGAAAGGTGTAATCGTCCGACGCGGTGTAGAACAAGATGACGTCGTGTTTGCGGGCGAAGTGGCGCTTGCCGGCGCCGCCGGTGCGGTAGGCCCACACGATCTCATTGCGGCAACGCTCGCGACCAAACAGCGCATCGAGCATCAGGCGCAAGTAGTGGCTCATGCGCGCGTCGCAGTGCAGATACAAGCTGCCGGTATCCTTCAAGACGCGGCGCAGCTCGCCCAGGCACGGCGCAAGCGCAGCGCAATAGGCTAGCGCGCTGCTTTCGCCCAGGACGAGGCGCAGCGCCTCTAACGCGCCGGCCAGCGACGCCGGCGATTCGACCAGCGCGCGCTGATATGCCTCGTCATCCCAGCGCCAGCTATCGCGGAAGCGCGGCCCTTCGCGCCGCTTGCCGGTGGCGTAATAGGCATGGCCGGAGTTGAACGGCGGGTCGGCATAGATCAGGTTGACCGAACGATCGGAGATATGCCGCCGGAGGACGGCGACGTTATCACCGCAGTAGATCGTTCCCGATGGAGTCCCGAAGGCGGGAGCACACATCCCCCAACCCTATTCCCCACTTCCCACGATCTTCTCGAAAATCGCCCCTAGCTCTTCGTCGGAGTAGAACTCGATGACGATTCGCCCTCCCTTGCGCCCGCGCACCAACGACACCTTCGTGCCCAGCGCGTCGCGCAGCCGGGATTCGTATTCCCTCGCCCCTTGCCATTCGCGGTCACGCTCGGCTTTCTTCGATGTGGTCTTCGGGCTGTTCATCCGGCGGATCAACTCCTCGGTCTGTCGCACGTTCAGGCCGTGCTTCTTGATCTCATCGAGCGCGACCAGTTGATCCACCGCCGAGCTTAGCCCCAACAAGGCGCGCGCGTGGCCTTCAGTGATGTCGCCTTGCATCAACGCAGCCTGAGCCTGGCCGGGCAGCTTGAGCAATCGCAAGGTGTTGTAAATCGCGACACGGCTCTTGCCGACGCGTTCGGCCACCATGTCGGGCGTCAGGCCGAACTCATTGATGAGCTGCTGGAAGGCAGCCGCCTCTTCGAGCGGGCTGAGGTCGTTGCGCTGGATGTTCTCGATCAGCGCAATCTCTAGCATCTCCTGAGGCGTGGCATCTTTGAGGACGACCGGGACGTGGGTGAGTCCGGCGAGCTGCGCCGCGCGCCAGCGCCGTTCGCCGGCAATCAGCGTGTAGGGCGCGCCGGGGCCTTGCGTGCGCGTGACGATGAGCGGCTGGATCACCCCATGCTCGCGAATGCTGGCGGCCAGCTCCTCAAGCTGTAGCGCCTCTTGTCCGCGCACCATGCGCGGCTGGCGCGGGTTGGCGCGAATTTCGGTCACGGCGATTTCGATGACGCCGCCGCGCCCTGCTTCGGCCTCACTCGCGCCGGGGATCAGCGCATCAAGCCCTCGTCCGAGTCCGGTTTTAGGTGCCATGAGCAATCGAGAATTTAGGGAGTGTCGGCTGTCTGGCGCGCTGCTGTGCCGTCCGGTGACGACTGCGGCGCTGGCGCATGCGCCGCATTGGGCAGCGCCCCATCAACCGTCGCCGCTTCATCCTGCGCCATCAACTCCTCAGCCAGGCTCTTGTAGGCCTGACCGCCAGGCGAAGACGGCGCATAGGTCATGATCGGCTGGCCGTGGCTGGGCGCTTCGCTCAAGCGCACGTTGCGCGGGATGCGCGCGCGAAACACCTTGCCGGCGAAGAACTTCTCCACCTCGGCCACTACTTGCTGCGAAAGCGCCGTGCGCGCATCATACATCGTCATGATCAACCCGCGGATTTCGAGTTGAGGGTTCAGCCGCTGGCGCACCAGTTGCACGGTGCGCGTCAGTTGCGATAACCCCTCTAGGGCGAGGTATTCGCACTGCACGGGAATCAGCACGCCGCTCGCCGCGGTGAGCGCATTCACGGTGAGCAGACCGAGCGAGGGCGGGCAGTCAATCAACACGTAGTCGTACTTGCCGGCTTCGGCGGCTAGCGCCTGCCGCAGCCGATACTCGCGCGCCAGTTCACCCACCAGCTCGATCTCCGCTGCAGCCAGCGCCGGCGAGGCCGGCACGACCGACAGATTCAGCCGCGCATTCTTCAGTGTGGCCTTCGCCGGCGTGACGCTGCCCAGCAACACCTCGTAGGAAGAGGTCGCTACCTTGTTCTTGTCCAGGCCCAGGCTACTGCTGGCATTACATTGCGGGTCCACGTCCAACAGCAAGACACGCCGGCCGGCCAGCGCGAGATAGGCGCTAAGGTTGACCGCCGTCGTGGTCTTACCCACGCCGCCTTTCTGGTTGGCGATCGCGTAGATGCGGGTCATGATGAAACGCGGGTGCCAGGTTGCGTATCGCGTTCGACGTCTTACGCATTGCGCGTCGTGCGTCGGGTCGTTCTGAGCCACTCACACACTACGCCTTACGCAGGGTGATTGTACTGCAACGTTCGAGGTCTTCCGGGGTGGGTAAACCGGCCAGTCGCCTGCGCGTGACGGATTGAGCGGCAACGCAGTTGGCGAACGCAGCCGCTTCGAGCGGATTTTGCCCGCGTTGTAGCGAGATGAACAGCGTCGCCGCGAAGATATCTCCTGCACCCGTGGGATCCACTTCCTCGACTTGGGGGGCAGGAATGTGATGTGGCCGGCCTTCGAGAAACACGATGCACCCCTCTGCGCTCAGGGTGACGATGAACAGCCGCGCCTGGGCGGCCCAGGTGAGCGCTAGCCGCCAGTCGCCGGCCACGTCGTCAATGCTGATCACCGTGGCGTCGGCGCGCGCTAGGACTTGCGGCGCAGCATCCCAGGGTTTCGCGTAGACGCGGCCGGTCTCGTCCCAGCGGCGCAGCCAGCCTTGTGGAGTCACGCCGACGAAGGTATCAGTTGGCGCCTCGGTTGCAAATGTCGGACTGACTTCATCGCACACCGGCGCGAGATGCATGATCTTAGCGCGCCGCAGCGCGTCGGTAAGGTGAGCCGGCTCCAGCCGCACCGGGCTGGGGCGCGTGTATTGGATTCGCCCGTGCGGGGTGTAGATATTCTCGAACTGCGTCGTGGTCGGTGATGGGATGCGATGCACATGGATGCCCGGCAGGAACTTTTCGGCGTCGTAGTGCTCCGCCGCTGCGGTCAGCACGCTCACGCGATCTACGATGCGCCGGGCAGCCAGTGACGCGAACCAGGCAGTGCCGCCGGGGGTGACGCTACCATTGCGCCAGACATCCTCGGTGACGTGTCCGATGGCGAGATAGTCAGGCGGCATGAGGACGACCTGCCAATGTGCTGCGCGATGCTCAGCGCGCTGCGTATCACGCGACGCGCCTCATCGCTTCGGTTTGATCTGCACCTTACGCGAAGCCCCTTCGCCGAAGCTCTCCGTAAACACCCCGGGGCGGTCACGCAGCGCCATGTGCACAATGCGCCGCTCGTTGGCCGGCATCGGCTCGAGCGTGATGGGCTTGCCGTTGGCAACGACCTTGTCGGCCAGGCGCCTGGCCATGTTGATCAGCTGCTGTTCGCGTCGCCGGCGATACCCGTTGACGTCCACATTCACGCGCAGGCTGCTCTTGGTGCGATGCGACCATATCGTCTGCACGACGGTCTGCAACGCGTTCAAGCCTTCACGCTGATGGCTGAGCATCATCTCTTCGTCGTAAGCATTGCCCAGCGTGACGTCCACCCAGATGGACGGTTCTTCGTCGCTGTTGGTCGGGAAGACGCTGTGGGCCTTCACATCGTAGCGCTTAATCCCCATGCGCCGAAGGATGTCGCGCACCAGCGCGAGCGCAAGTTCCTCACCTTCGATCTTCGGCGCAGCAGCTTCCTCAGGCGCCTCACTCGAGGCCGGCGCACTAGCTGGCGGCTCGATCGCTTGCGGTGCAACGGGAGGTGGCTCAGCTACAGGCGGGCGAGGCTGCGAAGCTTCAGCAACAGGTGCAGGCGCGGCTGCTGGAGCCGCCTGCTGCATTTCGAGTTCAGCGAACGGCGTCAAACGAACGCGGGCCGGCTTCGCGCCGATGCCCAACACGCCACGGCTTCCTTCGTCGAGCACTTCGATCTTGACCTCGGCGCGGATGAGATTGAGTTGTTGCAGGCCTTGCGCGATTGCGCTTTCGACGTCGGGTGCTGAAACTTCGATTGCGGGCATCTTTCGACTGGTTCGATGTAACTAGAAAGGTTACTGCGGCGTGGTCGTCACCTTGCCGCTCTTGCTGCTCCCATCTTTGGCGCCGCTCTTCGAGGCCGAAGCGGAGCGATTCACTCGGCCGGTGGACTTGGCCTTCACCTTGGACTTGGGTGGCTCAAAGAGCGGCTTCTCCGCTGCTTCCGCTTGGACAGCCGGAGCTGCGCCGGCAGTGACGCCTGCGGCAGGCACGGCATGAAGCGCGCGGGCGCGATCCAGGGTCGGCTTAGTGACGTAGTATTGCACAATGCCGATCAGGTTCGAGACGATCCAATACACGCCCAGCCCAACCGGCGTACTGAGCATGAAGAAGCCGAACATCAGCGGCATCATCAACTGCATCATCTGATTGGTTTGCCGCATCGTTGGATCGGTCGTCGGCGGCGTCATCACCTTGTTGGCGAAGTAGGTGCTCACCACGACGACGATCGGGATGATAAAGAGTGGGTCGGGCTGGCCCAGGTCCCACAACAGGAAACGGGAATCTATCGGCACCAGCGTAGAGAGGCCGGGCAAGAAGCCATAGAGGTGATTGCCCAGCTCCAGCGTGCTAAGCGGTGTCACCGTCAGCGTGCGGATGATAGCCTGATAGAGCGCGATCAGGATAGGAAACTGGATGAGCAGCGGCAGGCATCCACTCAGCGGGTTGAAGCCCAGCTTGCGCATCTCGGCCTGAAGCCGCTGCGGGTCGCTTTTGTACTTCTCCTGCAACGCCTTGATCTGCGGCTGCATCGCTTGCATCTTGAAGGACGAAATTTGCTGCTTCAAGGTGAGGGGCAGCGTGACCAGGCGGATGATCAACGTCAACGCGATGATGGCCAGCACGTACTGGTTGAAGAGCAACCCGTACAACAGCATCAGTACGTTCGTCATCGGGTTGACGAGCAGGAAGTCGAAGATATTACCCATGTGGATTCAAGGGCCTGAACTTTACCAGACCTGCGCGCCTCATTCGCTGCCGACTTTGCCGGCATCGGCCTGCGGCGGATTCTCCGGCCCGGCGGCCGGTTTCGACGCAGGAGCAGCAGGTTTGGCTGCGCCGGGCGCAGGGGCCGGCTTGGCTGCCGGTGCGGCGCCACCAACCGCTTTGGCGGCGTCGGCCTTGGCCTTGGCTTCGGCAGCCGCTTTCTTCTTCGCCTCTTCGGCGGCGCGATCCTCTAGTTCCCGGTGCCAGTCGGTCGGGTGGATAGAAGCGTGGTAGGTATCCGGTTTGGTCAGGCGCGACTTATCATGCACCAGACGCGCGCTCGGCTCCTGATTGGGATAGTAGCTCAGCTCGTAGTCATGGTCCATCTTGATCGCGTCGAACGGGCAGAACTCCGCACAATAGCCGCAATTCATGCAGATGGTGGTGTCAATGTAGAACTCTTTGGGCTGCGGCACGGGGCGCTTGGTGACCGGGTCTTCCGTCCGCACGATCCAGATGCACTGCGGCGGGCACACCTTGGCGCAGATACCGCACGAGGTGCACTTATCGTCCTGCTTCTCGGTGTCGTAGACTAGAAAGGGCACATAACGGAAGTTCTCCGGCAGCGGCAGGCGCTCGCGCGGATATTCGACCGTGACCAGCCCTTTGTTCTTAGGGCTTTGCCGGCGCAGCGGACGCGGCTGTTGCACGCCGCTCTTGTTCAAGATGTACTTCAGGTCTTCGGCGTAGGTATCAATGAAATGCCTTAGGGTCACGCCGAGACCCTTCAGGATGCCAGTTCCCATTAATCCCATTGCTCACCTCGGTTTCAAGTTTGGGTTCTTGGCCGCGGCGGGCGGCCGAGAACCCAAACTCAGAACGCAGAATTCACCGATCGACTTCTCCCAAAACGATATCCAACGAGCCGAGGATCACGACGGCATCGGCGACCTTCTGGCCGACGGTCATCTCCTTCAACGAGTTCAGGTTGATGAACGAGCTTGAGCGCACGTGGTAACGATAGGGGTTCTGCCCTCCGTCGCTCACCAGGTAGAAGCCAAGCTCACCCTTCGGCGTCTCCACACGGCCGTAGGCCTCGCCCGCCGGCACACGATGGTTATAGGCCTTCTTGCCGGCCTGAATGTCGCCGGGCTTGGTCTGGTCGAGTTGGTTGAGCGCCTGCTGCACGATGCGCAGCGACTGGCGCATCTCGGCCACGCGCACGCGATAGCGGTCATACACGTCCGCGCCGTAAAACACCGGGATCTCAAAGTCGAAGCGGTCGTAGATGCTATAAGGATCCGCACGGCGGATGTCGTAGGGCACACCGGCGGCGCGCAGGCACGGCCCGGTCAGGCTGTAGCTGATGCTACGCTCGGCCGGCAGATAGCCCACGCCGATCGTGCGCGCCTTGATGATCTCGTTGTCGGTGAGCAATTGCTCCAGCTCGTCTATCTTGCGCGGAATGCGGTCGAAGGCCAACTGGCGGGCGTGCATGAGCTGATCTTCGGTGAGATCGCGGCTGACGCCGCCGAAGCGCATGTAGTTGCACATCAGCCGGCTGCCGGTCACCGACTCGAACAGGTCAAGGATCAAGTCGCGCTCGGTGATGAAGTAGAGCGCCGGCGTATAGAACGCGCCCAGGTCGTTGAGCAAGAAGCCGATCGCCCAGAAGTGCGACTCGATGCGCGTCAGCTCGGTCATGATCACGCGCAGGTATTCGGCGCGCTCGGTCGGCTTGATGCCCATCATCTTCTCGACCGTGATCACATAGCCCAGCTCGTTGGCGATGCCGCAGATGTAGTCCAGCCGATCGGTATAGGGGATGTTGTGTAGCCAGGTATTGCGCTCGCCAATCTTCTCATGATTGCGATGCAGATAACCGAGCACGAGTTTCAAATCGGTGACCGTCTCGCCGTCGAGCTTGACCACCATGCGCAACACGCCATGCGTGGATGGGTGCTGCGGACCCATGTTGACGATGATCTGGTCGGTCTGCAGCTCTTCTTCGTCGGCCAGGTTGTTGTAGTTGCGATCACGCACCGGCACCGCTGCGCCGACGCCTTCGGGCTGGGGAACCTGCTGTGCGTGGCCATTCGACTCGATCTGAACACCGGGCACGCCGCTGATCATCGAGTCATACAGTCCGGCGTCGGGATCGATGTTGAAGTTCAAGGGGTCGAAGCCGGGCGGATAGTTGACGTTGTCGGCCCACGGCACGCGCTCTTCCGCCAACTCGTGATGGCCGCCCGGCCAGCGCGAATCGAACGGCTTTGTGTCCCCTTCGTAATACGGCTCGTGCCAATCCTTGCGCAGCGGCCATCCGTAGAAGCCCTCCCAGGTCAGGATGCGGCGCAAATCGGGATGGCCCTCGAAGCGCACGCCATACATGTCGTAGATTTCGCGCTCCTGGAATTCTGCGCCGGCGTAGATCGGCGTAAGCGAGGGCACAGCGACTTCCGTGGGCGCAACCGGATCGTTCCCGCGCGGCACGCGCACCTTGATGGTGATCGGTTGGCCGCCCTTCGACCGCTGGGGGTGATAGATCACCTGAATGTAGCCTTCCTTGATGTAGTCCACTGCGGTCACGTTGGCGAGCATGTCGAACCCCAACTGATCGCGCACGTAAGTCATCACTTCGCGCAGCTTGCCCAGGTCGTTCACCAGCACGCCGACATAGGGCGCAGGCGCAATCACGCTCTCGCCGAAGTGTTGTTGCAGTTGAACCAATTCCGGCGTCAGCGCGGCGAGCGGTGGGCCTTTGGGCGCGGCGTGGCCGGCGGGCTTAGCGGCTGCCGGTTTAGCGGCTGCAGGAGATGCGGGCTTAGCCGCGGGCGCGGCCTTCGAAGCCGCAGAGGGTTCGGCCGGGGTGGGATTGGTCGTCTCTTCAGCCATCGTTCTCCTTCCTCATCAAGCAGCCGGCTGTTCCGGCGCAGGCGCGGCTTGCGCAGCTTTCTCCTTAATTTCTTGCGCGCGGCGCAGATCCACCAAATCGGGGCCTAGCGCCGGGATGGGCACGACGTCCTCGTCGCCTTTCCGGTACCACGGCACGTTGCGCAGCGACTGCTTCTCAATCTTCTCCTGTAGCTTGATGAAGCTGTGCAGCAGGGCTTCAGGACGTGGCGGGCAGCCGGTGATGTAGACGTCCACCGGGATGAACTTATCCACGCCGCTGACGACGTTGTAGCCCTCTTTGAAGGGGCCACCGGCCGTAGCGCATGCGCCCATCGCAATGACGTAACGCGGCTCAGGCATCTGGTTGTACAGGCGCACAATCTGCGGGATCATCTTCTTGGTCACCGTGCCGGAGACGATCATCAAGTCGGCCTGGCGCGGGCTGGCGCGCATCAGCTCCCAGCCAAAGCGCGAGAGATCGTGCCGGCTGGCAGCAGTGGCAATCATCTCGATGGCACAGCAAGCCAGGCCAAACAACATCGGCCATACGCTGCGCTTGCGTCCCCAGTTGTAGAGTTTGTCCAGTGAGGTGATGAAGACATTGTTCTTCAACTCGTCTGGCACGCGCGGGTCGTTCTGAAATTCTTCGGACACGTTCGCATTCGTCGGTTCAGCCATCTCCACACTCTCCATCTCGTCGGTCGTGCAATGGCTCATCCGCGTAGTAACGCAGCAACCTGACGACCGAGCAACCGGTTATAGCAGTTCTACCCACTCCATTTGAATGCGTTCTAAACATTCGACCGGCCATGCGTCGCAGTCGTCGCTGAATCCGTCGAGCCGTATGACCCACTCGCGCAACATGCGCCAGTCGAGTGTCGTCGGGTCGGCCACATTCGGGTGCGCAGAGCGCAGCAACAGCGCGATCGGGTAGGCGTCATCCCAATAGAGCGGATCGGCCATCTTGTGAAATCTGGCGCGATTATACCCATCCGGCTTATTTTCTGATGAGTCAAGGCGCGACAAGCATCCGGAATGGTGTGCCACCCGCACGTCGCTCATGCTACAATTTGGAGCATGAAACGTGCGGCGATCCGCGCGTTAAACGCTTACCGAAAAGCGGACGCACGTCCGATTCTGTCGGTGTCTTAGACGAGAAGGAGGGTAACACAGAAGATGGCAACCGTTGATTTGGTCGAAACGAAGGCCCAGCTTGAAACGGCAGAACCGCCGGCGATGACGTTGAGCCCGGCCGCCGAGGCTAAACTGCGCGAACTCTTGCATCAGCGCAACATTCCCAACTATGGCCTACGTGTATTCGTCGCCGGAGGGGGCTGCTCCGGACTGCAATACGGCATGGCCTTCGAGGCTCAGCCCCGCGAATTCGACACCGTCGTCGACCAAAACGGCGTCCGGCTCTTCATTGATCCAACCAGCCTGATGTATCTGAGCGGCGCCTCGATTGATTTCGTGGATAGCCTGATGGGCGGCGGCTTCAAGATTGACAATCCGAACGCCGTCTCTTCATGCGGCTGCGGCCACTCGTTCAGAACGAAAGACAGCGCCTCGACCGACGAGGGCGCGAGCTGCGGCTCTGGCTGCGGTTGCCACTGACGATTCAATATCGACGACGAGTTCTGGCCGCTGGTATTGCAGCGCTTCGACGCGCGGGCACTCGGCGGCTGGAACTCGATGCTTTTCCCGCCGGGCAAATACCGGCGTTGCGTTGTGTCAATTCCCACGGCGCGGTCTTACTATTAGTATCGGTTAGTATCGGTTGAGTCGGCGAATTTCTAGAGCAATGTTCAAGAACCTCTTCAACCCCAAGGTGAAGCCGGAGGGCAAAGAGCCCAAACGCCTATGGTTGGACCTGGGCGACCTGGGCGACCTGGTGAACCCCGCCGGCCCGCACGAGCAATGGCAGGACCACGGCCTGGGCCTACTGCGCACGATCCTCCATCAGAACGGTGTGATGACCGATATGTTCAGCACGCGCCAGTGCACGAGCTGGGAGGAAGTGGAGAAGCGCATGAAGGGCTACGACATGCTCATCATGAACGTGCGCAGCTACACATTCCCGGTTGCTTGTCGCTCGGCGCAGATCTTCAAAAAGCTCAATCCCAAGGGTATTGTGCTCACCGGCGGAATGCACGCCACCGTTGCATTGGACGAGATGCTGGCTGTGCCCGAGTTCGACAAGATCTGCCAGGGGCCGGGTGAGAATGTGATCGTCAACCTAGTGACCAATCCCGACGCCTTCCCGCGCGTAATCCTGGGCGTAGGCGCCAAGAGCATGGCCGAGTGGCCGACGATTGATCGCACACTCTGGCCCGAACCGGCCAGCAAAAAGCTGGCAGCCAAGTTCAACTGGCCGCTGGAGCCGGAATGCGGCTGGGGGCCGCCGCCCGTGGCGACCATCCTCACCAGCCGGGTGTGCCCCTGGCAGTGCTCCTTCTGTAACGAGAATAGCTACATCCCCAACATGGGCCGCCGGCCGGTGGACATGGTGATCGAAGAGCTGAACTACCTGGACGAAACCTATGGGCCGATCGGCTCGGTCGTCATCCATGACTCGATGTTCTTCCAGAACCCCTCCTGGCTAGAGGAGTGGCTGGACAAATACCCGAAGTACGCCAACAAGACGTGGCCGTATTGGGCCGCCGGGCGCGCCGACACCGTCCGCCAATGGCCGGACCTGTTCGAGGCGCTCGTGCGCAAGACGAACTGGAGCACGGTGTCCATCGGCTTCGAGAGCGGCAGCGACCGCGTGCTGAAGATCCTCAACAAAGAGTGCACCGAAGAGGACAACTACTTCACGATCGACCTGCTCACCCGCATTGGCGATGACATGGAAGCCAAAGGCCTGAAGCCACCGGTGTTCTGGAGCAACATCATGCTTGGCATCCCCGGCGAAACGCGCGAAGACGCTTTCAAGACCATGCGCATGATCAAATACACCAAGCGCATGATGCCGTCCATTTCGTTCTACGCGCCCTATCCCGGCTCGGCGCTCGGCCACCAGATCATCGCCGAGGGCAAGAGCTTGATGTCGAAGGAGAACTATCACCGCTACCCCGACGACGAGAAGGTGAAAGGAATTGACTATCAGTTCTACCGCGACCTGCTGAGCGGCAAGTACGACGACGAGATCAACCGCGGTCTGGCCACCATCCGGCAACAGCGCGTGGACTACTGGGATGCGCTGGCGAAAGCCTAGTGTCGGGCGTCGGCGGCATCACACAATCGCTCCACCGACGCCTCTCGACACCACCCGACACCTGTCGACACCAGCGATACTTACTCAGCTATGAGCAGCTTCTCTAACCCGCACTACATGTATCTGTTCGACATGAAGAACGGCAAGAAGAAGCTGGCCTACGGCCAATCGCCGGAGGATGCGCTACAGATCCTGGCATTTCGTCTGACCGAAGAGGAGATGGCGCAGATCATCCCCGATCGGTATGTGAAGATCAACCAGCGCCAGCTTCAAGCCTACGTGGACGAACTTGGCTGACGGCCGGCGCGCCGGATACGGCGCGGGCAGCACAGTTTCGACTTCGGGCTGGAGATGCAACTGACCGAGTCGCAGCGGCGCATCATGCTCGCGATGGCGCACGGCTTACGGCTGAAAGACCACCGCGACATCGAGGGGCACAAGACCTACGCGCTTCATTACCCCGACGACCGCAGCGAACCGGTGAACCCGGCCGACGTCGAGGCGCTGGTCGAACTGGGCCTGATTAGCAGCAACAAGAAGTTTCCATCCGCAACGTATTGGTTGACGGAAGCGGGCAGTGCCGCCACCGCAACAATGCAGACCGAATCCTCGCACGAGTCCAATTGAATACGCCAACCTTCATATAATGTTCGTCGAACACGAAGGGAAGGCGACATGCGAGGCATCACCATCTTCAGCGGCAGCGCACACCGTGAGCTGGCAGAGGAGATTTGTCAGCACCTAGGCCTGCCGCTCTCCCCAGTGGAGATCCGGCGCTTCAGCAACGATTGCATTCAAGTTCAGCTCCTGACCAGTTGCCGGGAGGCAGACGTTTTCTTCATCCAGCCGATTTGCCCACCGGTGCAGGAAAACTTGATGGAGCTGCTGCAGATGCTGGACGCCGCCAAGGGTTCAGCCGCGGCGCGCCTTACTGCCGTCATCCCCCACTACGCCTACGCGCGATCGGATAAGAAGGACGCGCCGCGCATCTCCATCGCCGGCCGGTTGGTGGCCGACCTGCTTAGGACCGCTGGCGCGGATCGCGTGATCGCCATGACGCTGCATTCGCCGCAGGTACACGGCTTCTTCAGCATACCGGTAGACCACCTCAACGCGCTGACTACGCTGGCGCGCTACTACAAAGAGCGCGGCCATCTGGACAACACCGTAGTAGTCTCGCCCGACCTGGGCAATGCCAAGTCTGCAGCGAAATTCGCCCGCATGTTACGGCTGCCGGTGGCAGCCGGCAGCAAACAGCGCATTTCCGATGACCGCGTGGTGATCGAGGACATCGTGGGCGATGTGGATGGCAAAAATGCCATTGTGCTCGACGACGAGATCGCCAACGCCGGCACGATCGTCGAGACACTCGAGTGCCTGCGCAAGCGCAATGTGCGCCGCATGTCCGTCGCCTGCACCCACGGGTTGTTCACCGGCAAGGCCATCGAGCGCCTACGCGCGCAGACCGACGTGGACGAGATCGTTGCCACCAACACGGTGCCGATCCCTCCGGAGAAGCGCTTGCCGAACATGCATGTGATCTCGATTGCGCCGCTGCTGGCCGAGGCCATCCGCCGTACTCACAATGGCGAATCCATCAGCAGCATGTTCGAAGAGGAGCTGTAAGCTATCGGCTATCAGCGGGTCAGCCGATGGCTGGTACAAGTCGCAGATGCAGTCATCACTGCTCGATGGCCAGCTCCAGCCACTGCGCTTCGGGCACATCTACGTAGGCGAAGGCATATTCTCCCGACTGTGCGGCGACGGCGCGGTAGTTGTCCACCCAGGCGACAAAGCCCAGCGAGCCGCGCGGCGACGGCGCACGCAGCACCTCCGCCCCATCCACACGAAAGACCGCGACATCGGGCAGCCAGTCCAGCTCGTAGCAGTGCCACTCGGTCATGTCCAGGTCAAGCAGGACTTCGCGCGCTTGAACCACCGAGCGCGCCGCCGCCATCGCCAACGCCGAGACGCCGGGCAATTTGAGCGCCAGGTTGCCGGCGGCCACCATCGCCCTGGTCAGGCCGGCCCGCGCACCCCGCTGCTCCACAGACGGCAGCGGGGTGCGCAGCGACGCAGCCTTGAAGCCATGGCCGGGCATGCCGGGCACGATCTGCATATCCGACTCCGGCGAACTATAGAAGAACCAGACGTTACAGGGCGGTTCGAGCACACCGCCGTCGCGGGTGAAGGGATGATTCCAAAAGCCGAAGCCGGCCGTGCCCTTCAGCGCGCCAGTAGGATGAGAGAATCGCGCGCGCAAGCCCAGCCGTTGCGGCGGCCTGTTGCCGAACCGGCGCGGCAGAGCGTGCTCATAGTCGTCGAGCTGCGCATCGGTATAGGCCGCGCGCGTGGTCGGCGGAATGACCAGGCGGACGACATCGCCCTCGCGCTCCACCCGTCCGCCGTTGACGAGATGCTCCTTCAGCGATGGGACGGAAAGCGAGTGACTCAAGTTTTGCGCCTCGCACCCAGCCATTGTTCCGCTTGCCGAATCTGCTCCTGCACGGCGTGCGGGGCCGTGCCGCCCGCCACGTCGCGCGACGCCACCGACCGCGCGAAGTCGAACACCTGCGTAATGTCGTCGTCGAAGCGCGGCGAGATCGCCCGCCAGTCCCTCGTCGCCAGTTGGCTCAGGCCGACGCCCTTCGATTCGGCCAGCGCCACCGCGCGTCCGGTCAGATGGTGCGCCTCACGGAAGGGCACGCCCCTGCGCACCAGATACTCGGCGACATCGGTCGCCAGCATGGCCGAATCCAGCGCCGCGCGCATGCGCGCGGCGTTGACCTTCAGCGAGCGGATCGCGCCGGCGGCCAACGGCAGCGCAAGCGCCAGCGTGTCGAGCGAGTCGAACAGCGGCTCCTTGTCCTCCTGCAAGTCCTTGTTGTAGCTCATCGGCAGTCCTTTGAGCATCGTCAAGACGGCGGTCAGATTGCCGATCAGGCGGCCGGCCTTGCCGCGCGCCAGCTCCATCGCGTCGGGGTTCTTCTTCTGCGGCATCAGGCTAGAGCCGGTGGCATAGGCATCGTCGAAGGTCACGAAGCCGAACTCGGCGGTGGAATAGACGATCAGGTCTTCGGCCAGGCGGCTGAGGTGAACGCCGATCAAGGCGCAGCAAAACAGCAACTCGGCCACGAAGTCGCGATCGCTCACCGCGTCCAGGCTGTTCTGGGTGATCCCGGCGGAATCGCGCGGCGAAAAGCCGAGCTCCGCTGCCAGGGCTGCGCGATCAATCGCGAACGGGTTGCCGGCCAATGCGCCGGAGCCTAGCGGCAGCACAGCCGTGCGACGCAAGCAATCGTCCAGCCGTTCTACATCACGAACGAATTGCCAGAAGTAGCTCAAGCACCAGTGCGCAAAGGTGATCGGCTGCGCTCGTTGCAGATGGGTGTAACCCGGCATCAAGGTGCCGATGTGCGATTGGGCCTGCGTCAGCAGCGCGAATTGCACATCATGCAGGGCGCGCTGCGTGTCGCGTATCGCATCCAGACAGAACAGGCGCAGGTCGGTCGCGACTTGATCATTGCGGCTGCGGCCGGTATGCAACTTGCCGGCCACCTCGCCGACGATTTCCTTCAGCCGACGCTCGACCGCCGTGTGGATGTCCTCATCGTCCGGCTTGACCTCGAAGCGCCCCTCGGCGAACTCCGTGTGCACCGCGCGCAAGCCACGCGTCAGCGTCGCCGCCTCGTCGGCGGTGATCACGCCGGCGCGGGCCAGCGCGCCCGCATAGGCAATGCTGCCGCGAATATCGGCGTCCCACAGCCGAATGTCGAACCCGATCGAATCGTTGAAGCGCTTCATCAGGGCGTCGGTCTGGCCGGTGAAGCGCCCGCCCCACAGCCGGCCGGCGGGGGGTGTGTCGCCGCGCCGTTCCATCATCGTTTCTCGCTCAGCGGACGGCGGCGATAATCCGGCGCCGCGTTTTCGATCACCGTGCTCAGCTCGGTATCCTGCATGCGTGACGCGATGCGATAGTCGAAGTCATCCGGGTTGACGTTGGTCGCGATCATCGTAGCCAGCCGGTTGCGATAGCGGTAATCGAGGATCTCGAACAGCACGCTGTCCGACCACGGCGAGGACGGCTCCGCGCCCAGGTCGTCAATGATCAGCACGGTCGCCGTTTTGAAGATGTTCATCCGGCCGGTGAAGCTCTCCTGTTCGGTATTCGATTGCAGCTCGATCGCTTCGCGCAGCGAGGCGAGCAAGTCGGGCATGGTGATGAACAACGACGGTATGCCAGCCTGCGTCAGGTGATTGTCCACGGCGGCGCACAGATGCGATTTGCCGCTGCCGCGTTCGCCCCAGATCACCAACCAGCGTCCGAACGGATTGTTGGCGAACGCTTCGGCACTGTCCAGACAGTCCACCAGCGTCTCATCTTCGACGCCGTTAAAGCGGGTCTTGAAGTTGAGGAAGGTTTGCTTGGCCGACAGGGCGTTGCGCGACGAGAAAGACGCCAGGGCAGCCAGCTTCCATCGTTGCGCGGTATCACACTTGGGGCAGGGCTTCAGTTCGCCGCGCGCATCCAGCACGAAGCGCTTGTTGCCGCAGTAGTCGCAGTCTGCGCCCTCTTGCGCGTCCACCGGCGCATCGGGGTCGCTCCGGCGTGGCTCCGGCGCAGTGCGCATGTCAAGGGAGGTCATCCTGCTTGCGGCGGCTGGCAATGCGTTGTCGAGCACGTTCGCGAGCCGCTTCACGGTCGGCCTCGGTGTATTCGACTTGCGGCCGGCTGTAGGTGCGTCCCTTCCGTTGCGTGGTTTCTCCTCGTCTGCCATTTCTGTCCGTCCCTCCTCGCTTCGTTTGCGACGAAGCGGTCAGCACTTTGCGAATATAGTCCCAGCGCAACACGTTCGCCTCGGCCGCCTTGTCGAAGGCAGCCGTCCAACGCGCCACGTCGGTGATCTGCGCCGCCAGCGCGTTGATGTCAGCGGCGATGTGCCCATCGAGCGTCCGGTTGACGCGCCTCTTGTATTCGGCAAAGGCGAACTGCGCGGTCTCGTTGACCGGCTGCGGGGTGAACACATCCGGCGATGGATGTCGCAGCAGCTTCTTCACGTAAGGCCAGCTGCGCTTGTTCTGGCCGGCGGCGTAGGCGAAGACGCTGCGCCACAGAGCCGGGTCGCTCACCTCATCCCAGAGCAGCCGCATCTCGTCGGCCACGGTAGGCGTGGGGGGCAACCCGAAGGCCGATTCGTAGAGCACGACCAGGTCGCGCATGTGGGCCTCGTTGCGCGCGTCGACGCGTTGCAGCGCCAGGATGGCCTCTTCGCGTTCGGCCAGCAGCGGGATCAGCGCATCCACATCGATGCCGTCGTCGCGCATCACGCGCTTCAGCCCATCGAGCACGGCGCGCAGGCCGAACATGCCGGTTGCCGTGCGCACCAGATCGTACTCGCGGCCGGTCGGCTCGCGACCCAAGCGATCGCGCAAATTCACGATCTCCTCGGGCGGCGGCGCGGCCTTGGCCACGATCACTTGGTAATACTCCGACGGCGCCGCCGGCGGCTGCGCATCCAGCGCAGCCAGGCACGTGTGCAGCGTCCGCGGCGGCGTGTGTCTCGGTCGTGGCGTGCGCAAAGCTGCGCGCAAGGCGGCGATGATTTCATCTTCGGTGTAGCCGCGCGCCAGACGCTCTTCGAGCGCAGACAGGTCTTCCGGTGTCGGCGCGTATGCTTCGATCGCTTCCAGGCGCTCGATCTCAAACGCGGCACGGGCGAGCAATTCGGCGCGCCTCGGCGTTCCGCGTTCCGGCTGCGCCTGGGCGGTCTGGATCGCTTCGACTGCGCGGCGGCCGGCCTCGTTGTTAGCGAAGTAGCGCGGCTCGCCCGCGCCGATGCTTGCGCACAGCAGCGTTCCACGCGCAACGGCGCGCTGCAGCGCCGGGCGCAACGTGATCGCCGGGAAGCTCAGCCCGTCGCGGACGGCCGGATGGGCCATCAGCTCACCCTCAGTGACGAACGGTGCGGCCGAAAGCTTGGCTTCCAGCAAGCGCAGTGCGACCAGGCTGACCTTCAGCTCGGCCAGGTCGTCTACTTGCGCCAGTGTGTTGGCGATGAAGGCATCCACCAGCATGACTTTCAGCTCTCAGCTTTCGGCTCACGACTCACAGTTCAATCCTCTCCTTCGCCAGGTTCTTGAACGACGTGAGCCGCTTGTCGAAGAATAGCATCGCTTTACCGGTCGGGCCGTTGCGGTTCTTCGCCACGTGAATCTCGGCGATGTTCCTGAACTCGGTGTCCGGGTTATACAACTCATCACGATAAATGAATAGGACGATGTCGGCGTCCTGCTCGATGCTGCCGCTTTCGCGCAGGTCGCTCAGCATAGGGCGCTTGTCGCTGCGCTGCTCGACCAGGCGGGAGAGCTGGCTGCCGGCGACCAGCGGCACTTTCAACTCGCGCGCAATCGCCTTCAACGAACGCGAGATGTAGGAAATCTCCTGCACGCGGTTGTCGCTGCGCGCGCCAGTCTCGCCGGACATCAACTGCAAGTAATCCACGATGATCAGGTCAAGTCCGTATTCCTGATAGATGCGCCGCGCCTTCACCCGTAGATCGAGCGGGCTAAGCGACGGCGTGTCATCCAGGAAGATCATCTGATCGGCCATCTGCATCGAGATGCGCGTGAGGGCGCCCCATTCTTCGTCCTTCAAGTCGGCGATGCGCAGGCGCTGCGAGTCTATGCCGGTCTCGGCGGCGACGAAACGCTGCACCAGTTGTTCGTTGCCCATCTCCAGGCTGAAGATGGCGACGCGTTGGCGATGTTTGAGCGCCGCGTGATAGCCGATGTTGAGCATCAACGACGTTTTGCCTACGCCGGGCCGGGCGGCAACGATGATGAGGTCGCCTTTCTGCAAGCCGCCGGTCATGCGGTCCAGGTCGTGGTAGCCGGTCGGGATGCCCAACGGTTCATCGCGGTGCTCGTGCAGGTACTCCAGTCGCTCGAAGAAGTCGCTCACCGCTTTGCGAATCGGCACCATGTGCCCCTCGCCGTGGCCTTCGGTGACGCCAAACAGGGTTGCTTCGCTCTTCTCGATCACCTGTTGGATAGGCAGCGATTGGTCGTAGGCGATGCGCGCGATCTCGCTGGCGGCGTTGATCATGCGCCGGCGCACGGCCAATCCTTCCACCGCATGGGCGTAGGCCTCTACGTTCAACGCCGTGGGCACGGCATTGGTGAGCTGCGCGATGTATGGCTCGCCGCCGACCTCGTCGAGCCGGTTGTTATGCGCCAGCTCCGACGACACCGTGAGCAGGTCTATCGGCTCGCGTCGCTCGTGCAGACGCAGCATTGCCTCGTAGATCCACTGATGCTTCACGACGTAGAAGTGGTCCGGTGTGAGGAAACTGGCAACGCGCACGACGGCTTCGGGGTCAATCAGCAACGACCCCAGGACCGCTTCCTCGGTCTCAACGCTATGCGGGGGGACGATGAACGCATCAGCCATGGAGAAGAGATTGTAGCGAGGTTGTCAACCGCTTTCATCCCCAGCTCAGCGTTCTCTGTCAACATCGGTGGCGTAAAAATACGCCGTTCATCAACAGAACATTCACTATGGCACTCACAGATGCATGGTCGCTCTTCCTCGCCGGCGGGCTTGCCATCGGCTACGTCAGCTTGCTGATCAACCTCGCCTTCTCCGGCTGGGCCACGCGTCGGGCCAGGCCCATCGGCGCGGACGCCCCGCTGGTCTCGGTGCTGGTGCCCGCGCGCGACGAGGTGCACAACATCGAGGCATGCATCGGCTCGCTGCTGATGCAGGACTATCCGAACTACGAAGTCATCGCCCTCAACGACGATTCGACCGATGCAACCGGCGCGATCCTCGACCGACTGGCCCAGCGCAATGCGCGGCTACGCGTCATCCACAACCGTCAGCCGCTGCCGCCGGGCGTGAACGGCAAGAGCCGCGCCTGCCAATTGCTGGCCGAACAAGCGCGCGGCGAATGGCTGTTGTTCGCGGACGCCGACACAGTACATCGCGCCGATTCGATTCGCGCCGGCGTCGCGCGCGCCCTGGGCCTGAACGTCGCGCTGTTCTCGGCCATCCCGCGGCAAGTGATGGGGAGCTGGGGCGAGCGGCTGTTCACGCCGGCCGGCTTCGCGCTGATCTACAACTTCGTCTCGCCCTGGCGCATCTACCTGGAACGCAAGCCGCGCCCCTTCAACGCCGCAGCCATCGGCCAATACCTGCTGGTGCGTCGCGACGCCTACTTCGCGAGCGGCGGCCACGACGCCATCCGCGACCAAATCCTGGACGACGTAGCGATGGGAAGGTTGTTCAAGCAGCGCGGTCAGCGCATCGCGCTGGGCGACGGTGACTGGGTGAGCTGCCGGATGTACCGTGGCTTCCGCGAAATGGCCGCGGGCTTCTCGAAGAACGCCTTTTCGATCCTGAATGGATCGTTAGTGATGAGCGCCGTCTTCATCATCGCGTGCGTCGCGCTCTTCCTGCTGCCGTTGGCCGCGCTGATCGCCAGCGCAGTGGTCAGCACGATGAACTGGCCGGCTGTCGCCGCCGTCGTGCTGACTGCGGCTAACCTCGCGCTGGTCAACCGGCGCATCGGCCAGCCGCTATGGGTCGCGCTGCTCTACCCGCTCCAGATCATCGTCGGCATCGGCGTGCTGCTCAACTCGATCCGCTGGCGTTACACCGGCCGCGCGCGCTGGAAGGGGCGGACGCTCACCGGCGCAGCGCTCCGCTAGGCTGTTGGCCGGCGGCGCCGACGGCGCGCTTCGCGCTGGCAACGTTCGCTGCAATAGACCACGTGCTCCCAATCGCGCGTCCACTTTTTGCGCCAAACGAACGGCCGGCCGCAGATCGGACAGACCTTCGCGGGCAGGTCCGGTTTTTGGGGCTTTGCCTGCTGGGCCATGGTCGTGCGCTTTACTCGATCCAGGCATTGGTGGCCGCGTCGAACTGCAGCAGCGCCTCGCCGTCGCTGAGGGTCAGCGCGCTGCCTTCGGCGCGCACAACGCGTAGTGGCGCGGTTTGGACGGGCGCGCGCATTAAGCGCGGTGGGAAGACGTACTCACCCACAGGGCTCATCTCGAACACCGCCACGCCACCGCGGGCGTTTGTGTCGTCGCCAGATTCCGGGTCGCGCACCATACCAGCAAAGATGACGCCTCCCCCACTGCTCCAAGCATTGCCGGGCAGAAATTCCATCGCGCTGAGTGGCGGCAAAACGCCATCAACGATCTCGCCATTGCCCGACACGACACGCAACGCATTCGCCCTTATTCCATACGTGTCCTTCGTGTTCTCGGTAGTGAGACCCTCATTCCGCCAGGTGATGTCGCTCGGCGGCGGCAGCGGCATAGCCGTGCGCGGATCGGCGTCCAGCGCGTCTTGGAGTTGCTGCCAGCCTTGCTGAGGGGTGTTGTCGGTCAGCCCGCCGCACGTGCCTTTGTCCTGACAGGCCTGCCACTGCGTAAGCAGTCCGGCGAACGCGAGCTTGGCACCTTTGTTCTGCGCGGCGTATAGGCTCATGCGATACCACTGGTCAGCGTTCACACCACTGCGCAGGTAGATCTCGGGGAAGGGAATGGCGTACGGTGGCCGGTTCACCTGCCACACATCATCCACCGTCCAGCCATTGTTGGGCGATTGAGTAGGATTACCGCTGGTAGGGCAGCCATCGCAGGTGCCGAAGTTGATAAAGGGGCGGGCCGTGGTCGAGACATAGCCATCCACCCACGCCTTGGTGAGTGCTGGCGTGTTCCAGCTCATCTCGATGTCGTTGCCGCCGAACACGGCAAGGCGCTCGGCGACGCCGGGGGGCGCGTTGTCCTGGAGCCAGGTATGCACTTGATTGACCATTTGCCCCCACGCCTGGCCGTGGCCGAAGCTGGTATCAGGCTGCAAGGTTGCGCCGCGGTAGTTGTTGGTGCCGATGGCGATGCCGAACCGGGCGGACTCCGGCGCACATTCCCAGTAACCGCGCAGGAATGCCTTGCTTGCCGCGGCGACGGTATCGGCCGGTGCGAAAGGGAAGCCGGGCCGGTAGTAGATCACGCCGTATTGGCCGTCTTGCACCCATGGTTGGCCAAAGGCCAGGATGATCACACCTTGCTCGCCCGCACGTCCAGAAGCGCAGCCCATTGCATAGTGGCGTGCCGGATCCATCGTCCCAACGTAGCGCGAGGTGGTTGCGGAGATGGCAGGCGAAGCACCGCCGACTACGAGCGGCAGATAAGCGCCGGCCGGCAGCGTAATCGGCGGCGTCACGCTCACCTGCGGCACGAACGCGATTGCATCAAACCCGATGCGTCGGCTGTTGATCGGCTCACCAGTCGAGTCGGTCAATTGCACGAAGTTCGGGCCGTTCGAGTCGAAGGCGTGCATTCCCAGGCTGACCCATTCGGCGTAGTAGCGGTTTTGGCTAATGGCGACTGTGGTCGTCACGCCGCCGGCAACGATCTCGTAACGCGCGTTGGTCGTGCTACTATGGTAACGCGGGATGAACGCGAACACCTCGTAGGTCAGCGGCAGCGTTGCGGTAACCGGCAACGACCAACGCGCGTAGTTGACCGTGTCGGTCACGACGTTGAAGGTGTAGATCATCGCGCCGCCGAAGAAATTGAAGGGGGTGCCGGTTGCGGTATACCACCACTGCAGCGGGCCGAACTTCTGGAAGTCGGCGTCGGTCTCGTCCACGATGATCGCCGTCGGCGGCAACGGCGCCTGGCCGTAGAGGGGTAAGGTGGTTAGAAAGAGCGCTAGAACCGACATCAGTACAACATCGTAGAATCGACTGATGCGTTTGAGTGCATTCTCGATGCCAGAACAGTGCCGTGATGGGAAAGCGGCAGAATTTTTGCCTGACGTAGGGTCTCGCCCAACCGAGTCAGCATGCAACGGCTTCGGCGCGGTTAGCGTGGGGTCGAGGACATCGAACCCGACTGCGACTTCGTCACACAGCTCGTCTGCCGTCATATGGCACTTTGCCCCAACGTTCGATTCGTCACGCAAACAGCGTCTCGGACTTCCAAACAAAGCCACCCAGAGGGTGTGTTACAGGCTTTCGTGATGCGCAACTCGCCGCTTGGGCGCCAGGCATGACTCCCAAACAGGCTCAATCAGGACCAACTTACCAGCCGGGCGCGCAGTTCGTCGCGGCGAGCGCACAGGTCGGCCAGCTTAGCGCGCTCTTTGTCCACCACAGCCGCCGGCGCACGGCGGCTGAAGTCGCCGGCCAGCAGTTGCTCGCTCCTGGCGATCTGCGCTTCCAGGGCAGCCAGCTCGTCAGCCAGGCGCCTACGCTCGGCTTGCAAGTCTACCAAGCCGGCCAGCGGCAGATACACCGTCGCGCCGCCCAGCGCTAACGTCACGGTCTGCTCTGGCGCGGGCGTGCGCTCGGCGATCACCAGGTCGTCGTCCACACGCGCCAACGTCTGGATGCTCTCGCGCATCGTCTCGAAGTAGGGCTTGTGCGCGCCGGCGCTGATCAACGCGGGGATACGCCGGTTTTGCTCCACGTTGTATTCGGCGCGCGCGTTGCGGATGGCGTGGATGGCCGCCTGCACCAGCGCCATGCCGGCCAGCGCGTCGTCGTCGGCGGCGGGCAATTCATCCGGTCGCGGATAGGGCGCCAGCATCAGCGCGGGGTATTGGAAGCTGGGCAACGGCCGGCGACCGGCGGCCGCCTCCTTCAGCTTCTGCCACAGTTCCTCGGTGATGAAAGGCATGAAGGGATGCAACAGGCGCAGCGCTACGTCGAGCGCCTGGACCAACACGTCGAGGTTGAGCCGGTTCTTGGAGAACTCCAGGTACCAATCGCAGAAGTCGCTCCAGATGAAGTCGTAGATCAATCGGCCGGCCTCGCCGTATTGGTAGTCGTCCATCAGCCGGCGCGCGTCGTGGATCGTCCGGCGCATGCGCGCCAGGATCCACGCATCGGGCAGCGCGCGAAGGTCGGCGCCTTCGGGCCGCGGCAGCTCGGCTTGCGCGTCCAACTTCCCCAGCACGAATCGCGTGGCGTTCCACAGCTTGTTGGCGAAGTTGCGCGCGCCCTCGATGCGGTCGCTGCGCCATTTGCCGTCCACCTTGCGCGCGTCCATCTTGATGTCGTTGCCGGGCGCGCCGGCCGTGACCAGGAAGAAGCGCAGTGCGTCGGTGCCGTAGGTGTCAATCAGCTTGAGCGGGTCAATGATCTTGTCCGGCCGGCTCTTGCTCATCTTCTTGCCGTCCGCGGTGCGGATCAGGCCGTGCAGATACACGGTGGTGAACGGCACGTCGCCGGTCAGCTCCAGCCCCAGCATCACCATGCGCGCCACCCAGAAGAAGAGGATGTCGTAGCCGGTCTCCAGCATGGTAGTGGGGTAGTAGCGGAGCATGTCCTCGGTATCGCGCGGCCAGCCCAGCGTGCTGAACGGCCACAGGCCGGACGAGAACCAGGTATCCAGCACGTCCTCATCCTGGCGCAGCGCCACGTCCGGCCCCCAGTCGGCGCGCGCCGCTTGGTAAGCCTCTTCCTCGCTCAGCGCACAGTATTGCATGGGCAAGTCGGCGCGGGCGGGCTTCAACGCCGCCGCGTTCGTCACATACCACACGGGGATCTGATGCCCCCACCACAACTGGCGGCTGATGCACCAATCGCGTATGTTGTCGAGCCACTGGAACCAGGTTTTCTCAAAGCGCTCCGGCACGATCTTGATGCGACCGCTGCGCACGGCGTCGGCGGCCATCTGCGCCATCGCCTTTGTGTCGCACCACCACTGCAGGCTGATGCGCGGCTCGATGACGGCGCCGCTGCGCTGGCCGCGGCCCAGCTTGATCGTGTATGGCTCGACCTTCACCAGCAGCCCTTCTTTCTCCAGGTCGGCCACCAGGCGCTTGCGGCACTCGAAGCGATCCAGGCCGGCATAGGGGCCGGCGTTGGCGTTCATCTTGGCCGTCTCATCCATCACCTCGACGAACGGAAGGTAATGGCGCTTACCCACCTCGTAGTCCACGAAGTCATGCGCCGGCGTCACCTTCACTGCGCCGGTGCCGAACGCCATATCCACAGCGCTATCGCTGATGATGGGGATTTCGCGGCCGATGGCCGGCAAGATCGCGCGGCAGGCCACGCGGTGCGTGTAGCGCTCGTCCTCCGGGTGCACCATCACCGCCGTGTCGCCCAGGATGGTCTCCGGCCGGGTGGTGGCGACGGCAATCCACTCGGTTGCGCCCTCGGCCCAGCGCCCACTGCCCCAGGCGTGCAGCGGGCCTTCCCAGCGATTGGTCTGCAGCGGATAGCGCACGTGATAGAGGAACCCCGGCTCCCCCTCTTCCTCGGTCTCCACCTCCAGGTCGCTCACGCCGGTGAGCTGCACCGGGTCCCAGTTCACCATGCGCGTGTCGCGGTAGATCAGCCCTTTGTCGTAGAGGTGTTTGAACGCCTTGCGCACGGCGAGGGTGCGCGCCTCGTCCATGGTGAACGCCTCGCGGTCCCAGTCCACGCTGATGCCCATGGCACGCTGCTGGCTGTTGATGATGCGTTGCGAATGCTCCTTCCAGGCCCACACCTCGGCGAGGAACTCGTCGCGGGTCATGTCGCGCCGGTAGCGCCCTTCCCGCTCCAGCTTCTTCTCCACCACGGCCTGCGTGGCGAGGCCGGCGTGGTCGGTGCCGGGCACCCACAGGGTCTTGTAGCCCTGCATACGTCGCCAGCGGATCAGCAGATCCTCGATGGTGACGAACATGGCGTGGCCGAGGTGCAACTCACCGGTAACGTTGGGCGGCGGAATGGAGATGACGAATGGCGGGCGCGGGGCATCGTCGCGGGGCGCGAAGAAGCCGCTCCGTTCCCACCACGCATAGAGGCGCTGCTCAACCTGCTGGTGTTCGTAGGCTCTGGCCATCTCGGGGGGGCGCCGGGGGGCGCTGGCCGGGGTGTCTGTCGTCATAGGCTCCTCAACACGGGGGGCACGTTCAATCTCGTTGTATTATAACATCCCCCCCGGAGGAGCAGACACCGGCAGAGCTTATGCAACATTTTTCGGGCAAGCCCCAGACTCCCCCGCCGGAGACAGGCGTTGCATCGGCCCTCACAGGGTACTTTGCGAGGGCGCCGCTCACTGCGCCAGCGTCGGGCGCGGCTGGACGACAATGCGCCAGCAGGCGACATCATCAAGCGGCACGTTGGTAAAATGCACCAGGCCGGTATGGTCGGTTTCGCCGCGAAAGCTCTGTTCAGCGGTCTCCAGGAACACCGTGCTGCCAGCCTGGTCGAACGGGTCAGCATCGGGCAGTTCGATGCAGATCCGTACCAGGCCCTGCTCGTCATCCTCATCCGGCGCGAGCACCTCAACAGTGATGTGCGGGTCGTCGTCGCTGGTTTGCGGAACGGTATACGTATAGCGCAGGCGCAGGCCGACGGCGCGGGTCAGGGCGGGCGGGCGCATAAGGGCCAGCAGCGGTTCGGAGAACTGGACCACGATCAGGTCGAGAAAGCGAGCAACCGTCGATTGAACGCCGGAAGCCGCTGCGGCCAGGGCGCCCAGCGGCGCAGGTGGAGTGCGCAGGAAGCTCAGGTCGGGCACGGGCGGCTCGGGGAAGCTGACCGCTTCGTGGCCGTAGAGCGCCTCCAGGGTGGCGCGCAACGCCTCGGCCTCTGTGCGACAACTGGCGCAGCCTTCCAGGTGCGCCCCGACCTCGCGTAGCGTCGTTGTAAGTGGCTGCCCAAGCAGCACTGCTGTTACGTATTCGGGAAGAATGGCCAGCACCTGAAGATGAAAGGCGGTGCTGTCGCCCTTCGCCAGGCCATCACCATACGCGGCCCCAGGTTCCATTCCGTGTATCCTTTCTCTGCCCCGGGAGGGCGTCGCCCTCCGGGATCAGCCTATCAAGCAGGGGTAGTGTCAGGACGCCCATTTCAAATCCAGTCCCCAATCCCGCGCCAGTTCTTGCCATACCGGCGAGGCGCGCAACTGGTTCAGGCCCCGCGAGCGCAGCACGTGCACACTGGCGATCGGCCTGGCCATGTATGTGCTGATCGTCTCATCATCCAGACCGGCGATAAACTTTAGCCAGACGGCCTCCAACTGGCGCCGTGCGCGTGGTTGCTGGCGCAGCAACTCGTCAAAACAGGCCCGCACCTGCTGGCGCAGATCGGCGCGTATGGCCCCCTGCTCCGGGTCGCCATGCTCGGCGACCATCTGTCGCTCGTCCAGGAGTTCCAGGGGCAGGGCTACTGGCAGTCTGGTCCACAAAGGGCGCAGGACGTTGCGCAGTTCCAGCGCTGCGATGGCCAGAAAGGCCCCCGGTGTATGGTAGCTGTCCAGCTTTTTCCAGATGCGCAGCAGGGTTTCGTTCACGGCCTCGGCCCGCACATCCGGCGCCAGATCGGCGCTTTCGCGAAAGGAAAGCCCATACAGGTAACGGTGCAACTCGGTGAACCCGAGGTTCTGACGCTCGGGGCCCTCATCGCCCCGACACGCGCCGTAGAGGCACTGGCAGTACACGTTGATCGCCGCCCGCCACAGGTCCGTCACCTCGCTGCGCAAGACGCTTGCCTCAGTCCGCCGTGTGAACTCGTCAACGCTGAGGAGTTGCCAGCCGAACCGTTCTATCACCCGGATTACGGTCTGACGACACTGCTCACGCACATCATTCTCGGTCACACCCTTGTCGTCGAAGACGCCCTCGGTCATGGGGGGAGTCGCACCTTCAGCTAGGGCGTCGCATTGCAGCGCAGGCCCGTCTTCTAACCATGGAGCCGGGATGTTAGCCGCCAGGGGTCCAGTAGATCCGGTAGCGTTCAACCGGAGGCGCCCCTCGTTCACCGGTCAGCGACGGGGCGGTTCCCAGGCCCTTCTGGAGCGGGAGTGCCACGTAGGGGAGCGCAGGCGCGTAGGTGACGTGCAATGTCCAGCGTTGCTCCTGCGTGTCCCAGCGGTAGATCAACAGATCGCCGCGGCGCTCGCGCGCGTCCCGGTCATAGTATAAAACAAGGGTGGCGGTATAATCCATAAGTAACACATTACTGGCAAGGCTAAAGATGTAACTTCGCGCCTCGGCGCCTTCGGGGAGGCGCTGTGCGCCTCCGATCAGGGTGGTGGTGACGATGCGCACCTGTTCGTCTTTGTCAGGTGGCGCGTCGGGAGCAGGCGAGGGCCGTGGCTGGCGGTTGTCCGGCTCGACAAAGAAGAGCATAGCGTTGCCCTCGGCGGAGCCGGCAGTGATCGGCAGGCGCCCGCCGGTGGTTGAGTTTGGCCCGCCGCCCTGCGAGTAACTGGCGACGAAAAAGGCGTCATCGGCCCAGCGCAGCAGCACGTGGCCATCGAGGTGCGGTACGGGGCGCGCCTCGGTGATCAGTGCAGCGGCATCAAGGTCGCGCAGCGCCAGAGGCGCGAGCGGAGCGTGGGGGCCGCAGGGGTAAATCTGTACGGCGTCGGGCTTCGGCCCATGCGCTTCGATCCGCGCCGCTACGGCCACCGGGTCGCGCGCGGCGCCTTCCACCGACTGCGGCAGCACGTCCACAAAGAAGGGCCGATCCAGCCCCGGCGGGGTAGCGTCGCCCCAGGCGAGCCGGGCCAACGCGCGCTGCCTCGGCGCTGCCGGGGTCGCCGGGGCCACGAAGCTGGCCCGCTGTACCCGCAGCGCGTCGTCGATCTGGCTGATGAGCAGGAGTTCGTCGCCGGTTTCGGCCCCGAAAAGGTGAAAGCCCTCGCGCTGATCGGCCGTGGAGACCTTGCCCTGGGCGATCAGCCCGCGGGGCATGCCGTCCTCGCCCCGAGGTTTGAGCACGTAGAGCCAGTGGGCCGTGTCGGGGCGCCGGGCCGAACCGGCCATCGCCCGCGCCAGTGGCTCGGCCAGGTCGAGGTACGCTTCCTGAGCCTGGTCCAGGCTGATGCCGACACCGGCGTGGTAGCGTGGCGCGGGAAGGTCCACGAAGACCGGCAGGGGCAGGGGCAGGGCCAGCGGCCCCTCCATCGGGCGCTGATCCCAGGGGTCATCGGCGGGCAGGAGCGGAAAATTGGCCCGCAGGGTCTCGAAGATCGCGCGCCAGGGCGGCAGTTCGCTGATCTGGGTGGCGGCCATCACACTGGCATCCACCGGCAGGGCCACCCGAGGCAGCGCCGCCCTGACCGCCGTCGCGCCCTTCGGCGCCCGTTCGCTCACCTGCCAGCGCCGCTGGCGTCCGCGCTGGACAAGTGTGGTATCCTCCAGATACCCGTCGTTGATGTTGAGCGCGTAGTGGCCCCACTCGTGGATCAGCGCCCGGTACCCCTCCGGCGCGTCCCAGGTCGAAAGGAGACCCGGGTCCTTCTGCCAGATGCCGCGGCCAACCCGAATGCTCTTGAACTTGCGGCCCTCGTGCAAGCCGTTGTTCCAGGCGCGGGGATGCACCCGGTTCGAGGCCAGCACCTGGATGTCGGCGCCGTCAAGCAGGGCCGGCCCGCCGATGACGACCTGGCCGAAGGCCATGTAGCCGTTGGTCACATCGTAGAGGAAATCCGAGGCCCGTCGCATAGCAACGCGGATCTGCTGGTAGGTGGCCGCCGAGGGTTGCCATTCGAGGGCCACGATCACGTTAAATAGATACAGCACTGATCGGAACAACGGCTCGCCGTTGATCGCCGTCAGTGATCGGGCGCGTTCGTCGGGTGAGTAGGCCAGCCACTTCTCACGGAAGGGCGCCGAGTCGGGAAGGGCGCCGGGTTGGTCGAGCAAAGCGGGATCAGCGCGAACGAAGGCTTCCTGCTGGGTCGCGGTACGCTCCGCATTCGCGCTGTGCAGATAGGTGAGCCTGACCGCCTTGCAGCCCGCCGCCGCCTCACCGTGGCTGGCCGCGTCGAACTGGAAAGGCAGGTCCAGGAGATAGCGCTCGTCATCCATGGAGATTCTCCGATCTGAAGGGTTGCCCGCCCATGCCTCGTGAGGTCTGGGTTGCCCGGTTACCCGGTTACATCCTGCGAGGCTCAGTCCTGCCACACCCTCCGGCAGGCAGAGGGGTGGAGAGACCTGGTTTCCCCACCCTCCTCCAAACGGCGCGTTCGGCGACTTCGTGTATCCTCGCAGCCAGGTGTAAACCATCCACACGAGTGTGCCATGTCTGGTTCCACATCGCTCGACATCGTGCGTTGCGCCATCTTTGAACACTTCGATCGGGCCATGCTGTGCGCCGTGCTCGAACTCGACAATGACAGGGCGCAGGCGGTACTGGTACGGGCAGAGATTGAACGTATCGGGCCCGACCTTTTCGCACCGCGCTTTGAGGCCCGGCGCGAGTTGCTGGCACGCCTGCGAGCCGAGGCCGCCCCCGAGGAGCGCGCGTTGCACCAGCGGGCCTTTAACCACCTGATGGATCGTCTGGCCAATACGGGCGCGAACGCCCCCTGGCTCATGGCGGCCTGTCTGCACCACCTGGAGGCCCTGCGCGACCTGAACCTGGACTACATGCGCTGGCACGAGGTGAGCGCAATGATCGCCCGCGTGCGCACCCTGGCTCGTGCATGCGAACCGGATCACGCTGATCGACTGGCGCTGCTCGAAGCGTACCATGCTTTCCGCCAGCAGGCGTATGCGCAGAGTGAGCAGATCATCGAGCAACTCCTGCATCGCGCCGATCTGCCCCCGCGCCGGCGCGGCGAGGCGCTGGTAACGCGCGGCCTCTGTGCGATGAACCAGGCCCGCAACGAGGCCGCGCTCGCCGACTTCGCGGAAGCGGAGGCCCTCGGTGTAGCCGCCGACGATGCGGCGCTGCAGGCCCGTGCCCTGGTGAACGCCAGTTGCGTGTACAATCTGCTCCATCGCTTCGAGCGCGCCCTGGAGTTGAGCGATCGCGGGTTGGCCCATTACCGCCAGGCGGGTGATCTCTACGGCGCCGCCTTTGCGCTCTATATGCGCGCCAACAATGCGCTCTACCTGGGGCGCTGGGAACCAGCCATCGCCGACCTGGACCAGGCCGCGGCGATCTACCACGCTGCGGGGATGCAGGCCCGCCTGGCCTCGATCGACTGGGCGCGCGGCTTTCTGCATCAACTGCTCGGCAACGAGGCGGAGAGCCTGGCAGCCTACGAGCGCGCCCTGGTGATTGCCACCTCCGCCGAGCATGGTAATGCCGTCCTCGCCGCTGACATCTTCACCGAACTGGGTCTGATCTACCAGTTGCAGGATCGCTGGGATGATGCCGAAGCGGCCTTCCGCCGGGCGATCGCGCTCCAGGAGGAGTTGGGGAACACGCTGGGCCAGGCCCTGCTGATGCACCGCCACGCCCAGTTCCTTGACCGCCGCGGCGCCCGCAGGGCCGCCCTGGCCACCCTGCGCGAGGCCGTTGATCTGCTGGAAACCTTGCGCGTCGCGACCTATGCCGAAGACCTGAAGATCAGCCTGCTGGGCACTGCCGAACAGGTGTATGAAACCATCATCCTGACCTACCTGGAGCAGGGCGATACCGAGAGCGCCTTTGCCTACGTCGAGCGGGCGCGGGCGCGCGCCTTTCTCGACCTGGTGGCGCGCCGTGATGCACCGGACGGTACGCTTGCGCAACGGCCCACCGTCACCCTGTCCGATGTGCAAGGCTGCATCGCCTCCAACGCCCTGGTGCTCGAATACTTCTGCATCGGCGTGCTGCCGCCCGGCGACTCCTTCATGGCGCGCATCCCTTCTACCAACACCCGGCTGCGCGATCTCGTGCGCCCGCAGCCGGAGATCCTGCTCTTTGCCATTACCCGTGAGACGGTTCAGGTGCAACGGATCGCCTTCGATCCGAACCTGCTGCGCCCGCCGGCCAACGACCCGACGCCGGGGTGGCGCCTGGTGACGCAACGCAAGCTGCGCTGGATGTACGACCGGCTGATTGCCCCGATCGAGAGCCTCCTGATCAGTTGCGCCGTGGTCCATCTTGTTCCCCATGGGCCGTTGCACTACGTTCCCTTTGCTGCCCTGGCAACTCCGCGGGGTGGCGCCCTGCTCGACGCCGCCGGGCCGGCCCTGACCTTCGCGCCCAGCGCCACAGTGCTCTGCGACTGCCTGGCGCGACCCCCAGGCGCCGGAACGATGAGCCTCGCCCTGGGGTACAACTATCGGGACGAGGCGCGGCTGTTTCTGGCCGAGCACGAGGTCCAGATCGTCGGGGCGATGCTCGATGCCCGGGTGATTGTTGGCGATCCGGCCAAGCGCGCCGACCTGTTCGCCTCCGGCCCCGACCTGCGCTGCCTGCATATCGCTGGCCATGCTGTGTATCGGGCCAGCGATCCGCTTGGTTCCTACCTCTGCCTGGGCGCCGATGACAACCTCGATGCCCGCACGCTGATGAGCGAGTTGCAACTGCGCGATACCCTGGTGACGCTGAACGCCTGTACCTCGGGCCTCAGCCAGGTGGCCTCCGGGGATGAGTTGCTCGGGTTGCCGCGGGCTTTCCTCTACGCCGGCGCAGCGACGATTGTCTGCGCGCTCCACGAGATTGACGATATCGCTGCCTACGTTCTTATGGTATTGTTCTACACGAATCTTGCAGTGGGAGCATCGCCCGCTGAAGCCATTCATCAGGCGCAACTCGCGCTCCGCGATTCGGATCGAGAAACGGTAGTGGCCCTGCTGCAACGTTCAGGCGCCGCAACCCCCCAGGCCCTCGCGGCCCTGGAAGGCTATGACCGGCATCCCTTCGCGCATCCACGGTTCTGGGCCGCGTTTATGCTGGTTGGAAAACCCTAGGGGATTTGGGATTGAGATGGGTGGTTCGTTGGGTTCGCATTGCTTTAACGCAGGCTGGAAGCAGTCAGTGAAATGGGACAGGCGCTATGCAGACCACCAGACTCGGCCGGAGCGGCCTGGAAGTGACCCGCCTGTGTCTGGGCGGCAATGTCTTCGGCTGGACCTGTGATGAGGCGACCTCCCAGCGGGTGCTGGACGCCTACGTGGATGCTGGGGGCAACTTCATTGATACGGCGGATGTGTATTCGCGCTGGGCCACGGGCCACACCGGCGGTGAGTCGGAGGCGGTGCTGGGGCGATGGATGCAGGCCCGCGGCAACCGGTCGCGGCTGGTCATCGCCACCAAAGTGGGCTCGGCAATGGATGAGGGGCCAAACATGGGCGGTCTCTCGCGCCAGCACATCCTGCGCGCGGTTGATGCGTCGTTGCGTCGCCTGCGAACCGACTACATTGATCTGTACCAGGCCCACTTCGACGACGAACGCATCCCGCTGGAAGAGACCCTGCGGGCCTTCGATGATCTGGTGCGGCAGGGCAAGGTCCGCTACATCGGCGCCTCGAACTACCATGCCTGGCGGCTGGTGCAGGCTCTGTGGGTCAGCGATCGCCACGGGTATGCGGCCTATATCTCGTTGCAGCCGAAGTACAATCTGGTGGACCGTGAGGAGTTCGAAGGCGATCTGGAGGCGGCCTGCCGCGCCTTTGGTCTGGGGGTCATTCCCTACGCGCCGCTCGGCGGCGGCTTCCTGACCGGCAAGTACCGCCGCGAGGGCGCCCTGCCGGCCACCGAGCGCGCCCCAAAGGTGCAACAGCGCTACATGCATGCCCGTGGCTGGGCCGTGCTGGAAGCGGTGCAGCGGGTGGCCGAGGCGCGAGGGGCCACGCCGGCGCAGGTGGCCCTGGCCTGGCACCTGGCCCGCCCGAGCATTACGGCGCCGATTGTCAGCGCCACGAGTGTGGAGCAACTCGACGAACTGCTCGGAGCGCTGGATCTCCAGTTGAGCGCCGAGGAACTGGGGTATCTGAACTCAACATAGCCGGTTGGACGAGCGCGGGGAGACCAGTTCTCTACGCCCCTGTCTGTGGGGAGGGCAAGGAAATCAGCTTTCCCATACCCCTCAATCTTGCCAGCGGGTGAGTTGATACCGTTTGTTGTTTCTGTTATAGTGTTACAATGAGGTTGAATATTGGCGGAGGTTGCGGGGGCCGGGCGGTCCCTGTAAGGCCTTCTATCCTGTCTGGCACAGCGAAGCTGCGCCAGACAGGAAGTTTCGATAGGGCAAAGCCCCTTCGCCCCCCGCAGGGAGCGGCACAAAGGAATCTTCTGGAATCGGCTGGCTGGGAATCCGTTCGGATTGCCAGTGGCCCAAGATGAAAGGGATGTGACCATGACGACCTCAAAGCCAGGTGTGACCGCCACGACGCCCGATATCGGTCTGAGTGCGGCGAACGTGCAGGGAGTGGTGGCGCTGCTGAGCCGCCTGCTTGCCGATGAGCACGTGCTCTACACGCGGTTGCGCAACTACCACTGGAACGTTGTCGGAATGGCCTTTGGCCCGCTGCACGGGTTGTTCCAGGAGCAGTACGAGGCGCTGGAGGGAGACATTGACGAGATCGCCGAGCGCATTCGCTCGCTTGGCGCCCCCGCTCCGGGCACCATGACCGAGTTCCTGCAACTGACCACCCTGTCCGAGCGCCCCGGCGAGTATCCCGATGACCGCACCATGGTGGCCAACCTGGTGGCTGATCACGAGGCGATTATTCGCCATCTCCGCAGCGATGTGCGCGCGACCGATGAGCAGTACGACGACATGGGCACCAGCGATTTTCTGACCGGGCTGATGGAGAAGCACGAGAAGATGGCCTGGATGCTGCGTGCGCACATCGAGCAGCGCGGGTAGCACACCCGGACGCTTTGTGTCTCAGCGTGGCGCGGGGGCCGTATGCCCCCGCGCTTTCTTGTGCCGGTGTTGGGCAGCGAAGCCGCGCCACTAAAAGCATATTCGGAGGAGCCTGGCCCCTCCGAACTTCTCATCGGGCATCGATCAATTCTGCCACTGACGTCCGGGTGGCGGCGCGGCGAGGCGGCGGTAGCCTGCGCCAAAGGGCAGCCGTTGCTGGCGACAGAGGGGGGCACAGAGTTCCTGTGCTGCGGTCTCCACCAGGCGCGCCAGGACGCGCAGTTCATCGCGGCTGAGCAGGAGTCCCCCGTTGTGCAGCCAGAGCTGAATGGCGCCGTCCGCCCCCCGCGTCAGGCGATAGTAACCCCGGCGCAAGAAGGGCAGCTCCTCTTCCTCGCACCATTCGTCAAGCGCGGCAGCGAGATGCGGCAGGTCGTAGATCGGCAGACGAAAGGTCGCGGCGTCCCACACCAGACGCAGATCGCCGTCGGGCGCGACGCCGATCAGGCGGCCAGGGCCAGCAATCGCAACGGTGGCAAGATGAGCATCCATCAGATCTCCGGTCGCAACAGGGTTGTCGTGAGGCTCATTGGGCAAGGCGGCGGATAGGCTCAGTGTATGCTGCCAGGGCGGTTGTTTGTGTTAACAGGCACTGGCAACAGCTTGCGCCTTCATAACCGTCTGGCAGGAGAGGCGGGAACTGCGCCCCTGCGAGCCTGCCCTCTACAACAAGGTATGGAAGGACTTCACGCTCTAATTAGCAAACCCTAAATCCTGTATGTAGGATACACGATTCGCTGGCGGCGTCTAGTTGTGAATTTTGGAACTACTAATGCCAGACTATGCCTACAGCCGTGATGCTGACGCGGTGTACGTTCACGCCTCCGGGGCGCCCGCGCCTCTGGCTATTCCAGACGCAGCCAGGCCACCTGGTATGGCGCCAGTTCAATCACCTCTGTGCTGGCCGCGTAGCGCGCCCCGCCGATGAGGTCGCGCGCACCCCCGGCGCCCGGGGCCGGCACACGCTGGCGCGCGCTGGAGACGTTGTGCAGGCACAACACCGCCGCGTCACCCTCGGGGGTGCGGCGCTCCAGTGCAAAAACGGCCGGGTGCACCTCGAGCACCCGCTGGGGGCCGTTGGGGTGAAAGGCCCGTTCACCGCGCCGCGCGCGGATCAGTGCGGCCATGCGTTGCAGCACCGCCCCCTCGCGACGCCGGGGGTCCGCCAGGCGCGCCTCCAGGTCGGCGCGCGTCCACTTCTCACGATTAAGCGTGCGGAAGCGTCCGGTGGTTTCCAGCCCCTGGTGGTAGTTGGGTGAACCAACCAGACTGTGCACATAGACTCCTGGAACGCCTTGCATGGCCAGCATAATCGCCTGCGAGGCAATGAAGCGCCCGATGACCACATCCGGCGCCTCGGCGCCGGCGGGGTCGGAGAGGGCATCGAACCAGGTGCAGTTCAACTCGTAGGGGCTCTGCGAGCCGTCGGGGTTGGTCTTGTAGGAGACGCGCCCGCCGTGGCGCTCCACCTGCGCGCACAGGTCCTGCACTTCGGCCTGGCTCAGGATGCCGGTGGCCGGCACCACGCCGATACCGTCGTGCGAAGCCAGGAAGTTGAAGAAGGCCGTCGTTGGCGAGGGCGGGGCAAGATCGCGCGCCCAGCCGCTCAGCCGGGAGGCGTCGCCAGTGGCGAAGGCGTGCAGCACCAGCGGCGCCAGGGGAAACTGGTAAACCAGTTGGGCCTCGTTGCTCCCGTCGCCGAAGTAGCTGATGTTGTCGGCATGGGGCACGTTTGTCTCGGTGATCAGCAGCACGTCGGGCGCGGCCACGTCCAGGACGGCGCGCCAGAGTTGTACGATGCGGTGGGTGTTCGGCAGGTGAATGCAGGTCGTGCCCGGCTCTTTCCACAGGTAGCCGATGGCGTCGAGGCGGATCAGGCTCGCGCCGTGCTCCACGTAGGCCAGCAGCACGTCGGTCATCTCCAACAGCACTTCCGGGTTGGCGAAGTTCAGGTCAATCTGATCGGCGCTGAAGGTGGTCCAGACATGGCGCACGCCGGCGAGGGTCTCGAAGGGGGTGAGCAGGGGGGTGGTGCGGGGGCGGGTCACCCCTTGCAGGTCGGTGGCCGGGTCAACGATGTGGAAGCGGGCCTCGGCGCCGGGCACACCGGCCAGAACGTCGCGGAACCACGCGCTGCTGGCCGAGATGTGGTTCACCACCGCGTCGAACATCAGGCGGTAGTGCTGGCCGAGGCGTTCGATGTCGGCCCAGGTTCCCAGGGCGGGATCGACGGCGCGATAATCCACTACCGAAAAGCCGTCATCGGAGGTGTAGGGAAAGAAGGGCAGGATATGGACGCCGCTGACGACGCTGGCGAAGGTGGTGTCGAGGGTCTCACCCAGGGTCTGGAGCGGGGGGCGACCCGGCTCGCGCACCTGGTCGCCGTAGGTAATCAGGATCACATCGTTCTCGGTGAGTCGTTCGGCGGGCGGGCGTGGCCGGGCCGGGGGGCGGCGGGCCACGAAGGCGTCCAGCATGGCCAGCAGGCGCGTGGTGATCGCCGCGCCCGCCGGCTGGCCATAGATCGCTTCGAGCAGCGCGTGAATCCGCGCGCGCGCATCACTCATTTCGGGGCCTCCTGCAGCGGTTGCCCTGCAACTTCCAGCGGCAGGCCGCGTATGAGCCGATACTCAGGGATGTGCAGCATCGGGGGGCGCTCGTGGTCGCGGATCTCGCGCAGTTCCAGATGGAAGCTGCCATCCTCGCGCTGGGTGATCAGCTTCATCGTCTGGTTGACTGGTTCGAGCAGGCTGGCCCGCTGCCGCTGTTCCAGGCGCTGGATCACCACCTGGGTAATGGCGAAGGCCATCTTGGAGAGGGGGACGAGTTCCTGGTTGCGGTGGATGCGCTCCAGCAGATCGACCTGGGCCAGAGCGTTCAGCCCATGACGCTCCAGCAAGTCGATCAACAGACCGGTCTCCACGCCATAGCCGGTGAAGAAGGGCACGGCCTCGAGGGCGAAGCGCCGCCCGGCATATTCGCCGGCGAGCGGCTGGAGCATACCCGACAGCTCAGGGTAGAACAGGTTGAGCAGGGGCCGGGCGGTCAACTCAGTGACGCGACCGCCGCCGCTGGCCTGGATCTTCTCGCCGAACTGGATGGGCCGGCGGTAGAATCCCTTACAGTAGACCAGCCGGCGTTCGCGCAGCAGGGGGCCGATCACGCCATAGACGAAGCGTGGGTGAAAGTTCTTGATGTCGGTGTCGCACCAGGCGACAATATCGCCATTCAGCACGTAGAGGCTCTTCCACAGGGCCTCGCCCTTGCCGTAGAAGGCCCCGTACTGCGGCAGGATCTCCTGATGGATATAAACCGGAATGCCGTGGGCGGCGGCGATCTCGCGGGTGCGATCCTGCGAACCGCTGTCTATCAGCACTACCTCGTCGAGCAGCGGCGTTTTCTCCATCAAGTGCTGCTGCACCTGGCCAATGATCTCGCCGATGGTCTGCTCCTCGTTAAGGGTCGGCAGACCGAGGCTGATACGCACCCCCTGCTGCTGTTTGAGCGCCAGGAGGCGTTGCAGGTCGTCGTACTCGGTGGAACTGAAGGTGTTTTCGGCGAACCAGCGGTCAACAATGGCCGAGAGATCGCGCTGTTGCTGCCAGATCTGCTGGGCCTGCTCTTCGTCCTGGGCCATACGGTGGCGGACGATGATGACCGTCGTGGCGGCCTTGCGTAGAATGCGGTCGGCGAGGGGGCCGATAGGCGCCTCGGGGTCGCCCTGGCGGCCGGTAACCCCCAGGACGATCGCCTGGTGATCGGCCGCCTCGGCCAGAATGGCCTGTTCAACGGGGATGCTACGCTCCAGCCAGCGTGTGACGCGGGGCATGGTGCGCAGGGATTGCAGGCTCTCGCGCACGGCGCCGTTGTCGGGCAGGCGCGGGTTGGCGGCGTAGAGCACGCTGATCCCGGCCTCGTGGCGTTCGGCCAGGGCCAGGGCCACCTCGCAGGCCAGGGGCGTATGCGGGCCGCCCCGCACAGGCAGGAGGATGCGCCGCCACTGGCCATCGCCCATCAGGCGCACCACCATCACATCACAGGGCGGATGGCGCAGCAGACTGTCAATCGGCGGGCCAAAGAGTCGTTCGGATGAGGACTGCTCGGCCTGCCAGCCAAGCAGAATGAGGTTGGCGTGCTGCTCCTGGGCCGCGGTGCGGATGCCCTCGGTCAGGTCGTGGGCCACGGTGATGACCGTGCGCACGGGCACCTGAATGGTGCCAAGTTCGGCAATCGTATCGTGGGCGGCGCGCATGCGTCGCGTTTCCAGCATGCCTTCGCTGAGGGGTTGTCCTTCGGGCACCACCACGATGCTGACGATCACCACCTGGCCGCCGTGATGGCGGGCAATGTCAGCCGCGAGGGGCAGCAGCAGGCGGATCTTCTCCGGGGCCCGTGCGGGCAGGAGCACCGTGTATTCTCCCGTATCATGGCCACTGTACGCAGAGGTCATCGCAACTGTTCCTTCCTCGCCGGTAGGGGATGCCGCGGGCGGTCAGGCTTACGCGCCCGCGAGCAAAGGGACGATGTGCCGGCGCACGATCGCCTCCCACGTATAGGTCGTGCGGACGCGCTGCCGTAGCGCGTAGCGCTCATCGGCGGCGAACGCGGTAAGGATCCGTTCCGCGATCTGGTCGGGATGTTCTGCAAGCCCGAAGTAGACGGCAGCGGAACCAGCCGAGGCCCGCAGGGGCGGAATGTCGCTACAGAAGATCGGAATCCCGCTCAGCCCTGCCTCCAGCACCGGGATGCCGAAGCCCTCGTAGCGGCTGGGGAAGAGCAGACCATCGGCCAGGTGAAAGAAATCGGCGAGCATGGCGTCGGAAACGGGGCGCGGCTGGCCCTGCGGGTCGGTAAAGACTTCGTAGAGAAACACGGTAGCGTCTTCAGCGCCCGTGTCGCGGCGCAGGGCCAGCAACTCGGCCAGATAGGCGGCGTTGGTCGGATTGTGGGGCCCGGGCGGCCCCGTGATGACCAGGCGCGGCACGGCGCCCTGGCGGCGCATGGCGCCCGCGATGGCGACGGCCAGTTCGATGTTCTTGCGCCGGGTGATGCGCGCCGGCAGGAGGAGCAGCGGAGCGGCCTCCAGTAAACGCAGCCGCTCGATCAGGTCGGCCGTCTCGGGCTCCAGTTTGAGCAACCCCCGCACATCAACGCCGGGCGTCACTACGGCGATCCGTTCCGGCGCCAGCCCCAGCAACTCGGCCAGGATGGAGCGCCGGTCCTCCGAGACGACCACGTAGTGCACCCCGGGCCACGCTTCGCGCAGCAGATCCCAGGGGTAGCCGGGGTGCAGTTCTGGCAGGTACAGGGGGTCGCGCCAGGCAAAGTCGTGGCACCAGGCGAGCATCCGGGGCAGGCGGCCCGCGTCGTGGAGGCGCCGCAGCGCAGCAGTGAAGGCCAGGTTCTTGTGCAGGCTCAGCACGTTGTGCACCATGAGCGCGTCGCAACCGGCGAGGGCGTCATCGAGCCACGCGGCGATGCGATCACGCAGGGTCAGGAACTCGGCGCTGACGATCCCCGCGGCCAGTTCGCGGCTGATGCGTTCGACCATCTCGCCGCGGGAGCCGAGTTCGGGCAGGACATGCGCTTCCACCCCCGGCCCGATGTCGCCGCCTTTAGCGGCGATCATGCGCACCGACCACCCCAGGGCCGCAAGCGTCCGCCCATGGGCGGCCATGGTGATCTCGACGCCGCCGACGTAGGGCGGCCCGGCGTAGTGCAGGATGGCAACCGCGCTCATACAATCTCTCCCCGGCTCATACGGATGGCCAGATCGATGAAGCACGCCGCCGACCAGCCAAACATTGGCGCGGCCCTGGGTGGCGCTTCACCCGTCAGCGGGTGGTAGTACTCGTAGATGTCGCGCTGGCCCATCACCAGGCGCAGCGTCTGCTCAGCCAGTTCCCCGGCGAGGGCCTGAAAGCCGGTGCGCTGCAGGGCCTCGACAAAAATATAGTTGATGTTGATCCACACCGGCCCGCGCCACATCTGCTGGGGATCGTGACGGGGATCGGAGAGGGCCACCGTGGGCAGCGGATAGGTGGCCCAGAAACTGCGCGGGTCGCGCAGATGGGCGATCAGGCGTTCGGTGATTGCGGGTGGCATGCGCCCCGTCCAGAGCGGGTAGAGGCTGAAGGGCGTCAGCACCTTGATCGGGCGATGCTCGCGCTGTGACCAGAACACCCCGGCGCGTTCGTCGTAGAAATGTTCAATGATCCGCCGCGCCAGAGAGTCGGCCCGGTTCCTCCAGAGCGCCGCTTCACGCGCGCGCCCCAGAATGCGGGCCATGTTCGAGAGCGCCTCCATCTGGAGGCAGAGATAGGTGTTCAGGTCCACCGCCTCGACGGGCATGCCCTCATCCCAGAGCGGGCTATCGTCCAACCCTGAAGAGAAGGGATGCGAGTACTGCACGATCCCATCGGCGTCATCGTCGTTCAACCCGAACCACCACGAGTTCCAGCGCACCAGCGGCTCGTAGATGTCGCGGAGCATGGCGAAGTCGCCAGTCTGATTGTACACGTGCATTGCAACCCAGCCGATAATCGGCGGTTTTGTGACCGCGGCGGCCACCGGCGCCTCTAGCTGCGTGATGGTGCCCTCATCGTAGACGGCGTCGGGGATCATGCCATCGGGCAACTGGTGGTCGAGCATAAACTGGATCTGGTCACCGGCCAGTTTCGGATCGGTGTAGCGGAAGGCCAGGGCATGGAAGTAGTTGTCCCATTGCCAGGCGCCGATATAGTGGGCCTTGCTGGGGGCCACGCTTTCGCGGCGGAAGTAGCCGTAGGGCGAGAGCATGTTGTTGCCCAGGACCCACCAGGCATAGTAGTACTGCTGGCGGTAGGGTTCGTGTACCGCCGGCACACTGGCAAACCAGTGGTGCCAGCGCTCCTCGGCGGCGCGCAGGGCGGCGCGAAAGGGTACGACCCGCCGGTCAAGGTCGAGACCGGCCTGGATGTGCAGGGTAATCGCCGTATCGGCATCGCCCTGGGCCACCAGGGTAACCTGGTAGCCGACGCCATTATGCTCAACCTGGTTGAGGATCAGGGCGCCATTGGTAGAGTAGGCGCAGTTGCGCACCGTCTTGAACTCGCCTCCCTGGGCGTCAGGACGCGCCAGGTCGGGCACGACGGTGAAGCTGATCCCGCTCGCGACCCCGGTGGGCAACCCGAAACTGAGGGTGTACTCATCTTGAAACACGCAGCGAAACTCGCCGACCGGGGTCTGGAACATCACAGCGTGGGGATAGGTGATCGCCTCGAAGGGTACGGGGCGGCCGTTGCCGTCCACCAGGCGCAGGCTGGGGATGTACGGCGGGCGGTTGCGGTAAGCCGACAGGCCGGGGGTGAGCGAGGTCAATCGTTCGGCAAGCTTGAGATGCAGAGTATCAGGTTGCCGCCGATCCTTGAAGAGCAGCAAGCGCGAGCCGCGGTCGCTGAAGGGAATGCGTTCGAGCAGGATACGGTTTTCCAGGGCAAGGAGAAACGGCGACTCAGGGACGTACACGTCTGACACCTCCATAGCTCCGGCGCCCCTGGCGTCGGGCTCAGGGCGTGGGGAAATAGCGGCGCGGCTGTGTGGCAAGCCCGCGCACTGCGGGTATTGTAGCATCTCCCGCCCGGGCGGTGTGGGGTGAAGAAGCGGCCTGGCCGCACACCGCCGAGAATAATATTCCTGGGAGAACTGTGCCTTCCCCGGCCCTCCGCGATGGGCAGGGCTGGCATAACGTCTGACTTCCACGGTGAGGTGTGGGGCGGCTACGCCACCCCGGTCTATGGCTTGCCCTGTAGATGTCGCAAAAGCCCTGCCGCGATAGGGCAACTGGTTGACATAGACAGTGCAGGGGCGTATCTTTGATACAGACACACGCAATCGGAACGCGCAGCAGCAAAGACGCCCCCATGGGTATTGCCGCCGACATCACGATCATCCTTGTCGCAGCGCTGCTGGGCGGTTTTGTGGCCCGGCGTCTGAACCAGCCGCTCCTGCTGGGCTACATCGTCGCCGGCATCGTCGTCGGCCCGTATACCGCCGGCCCGCGGGTGAGCGATATTCACAATATCGAACTCCTCGCGGAGATCGGGGTGGCGTTGTTGCTGTTTGCCCTGGGAGTTGAGTTCAACCTCAAAAAGCTCCTCCACTTCAAGTGGGTGGCATTCGGCGGCACCATCCTGCAGATGACCCTTACCACGGTGCCAGGCTTCTTCCTGGGCCGTCTCCTGGGGTGGGAACCCTACCCTGCCCTGTGGCTGGGCGCGCTGGTCTCCCTCTCCTCGACCATGGTCATCCTGAAGACCCTCATGGGCCAGGGTAAGCTTGGCACCCTGGCCAGCCGGGTGATGCTCGGCATGCTGATCGTGCAGGATCTGGCCGTGGTGCCGCTGATGGTCATGCTGCCCGAGCTGGCCAACCTGAGCGACGGACTGGCCCATCTGGGGCTGGCGGCGCTCCGCGCCGGGCTGATCCTGGCGGCGATGGTCTTCGTCGGCACACGGGTGATCCCCTTCGTGCTGAAACGCATTGCAACCTGGAACTCGCGTGAGTTGTTCCTGGTGGCCATTATGGCCCTGGGCCTGGGGATCGGTTACGCAACCTACCTGGCCGGCCTTTCCTTCGCCTTCGGGGCCTTCGTGGCCGGCCTGGTGCTCAGCGAGTCGGATTACAGCCACCAGGCGCTGAACGACATCATTCCTCTGCGGGATGTCTTCGGCATGCTGTTCTTCGTCTCGGTGGGCATGCTGATCGATCCAGCCTTCCTGCTGGCCCACTGGTGGGCCATCCTCGTGCTGACGCTGGTCGTGAGTTGTGGCAAGGTGGTGATCTTTGCCGCAGTGGTGCGTCTGTTTGGTTACCGTGGCGACGTGCCGCTCACGGTCGGATTCGGGCTGTTCCAGATCGGCGAATTTGCCTTCGTCCTGGCGCGGGTGGGTCTGGACGTCGGCGCCCTGACCGCCGCCCAGTCGAACCTGGTACTGGCCGCAACGGTGGTGACGATGATCCTCACCCCGTTCGTCAGCCGGCTGGCCACGCCCACCTACGCGCTCTGGAGGCGCTGGCGCGGCAAGACGCCCAGCCCGATGCTTGCACGGGTAGATGAACCGCTCCGCGGGCACACGATTATCGCCGGCTATGGCCGGGTGGGTCGTTACACCGCCGATCTGATGCGCCGGCTGGGGCACCCTTTCGTTGTGATCGAGCGCGATCAGCACCGTATGGACACCTTAAAGGCCAGCCGCGTGCCGGTGATTTACGGCGATGCCAGCAGCCCGACGGTACTGGAGGCGGCGGGCATTCACGAGGCCCGGCTGCTGCTGGTGGCGGTGTCGGCGGCGATCGACGTTGAGACGATCGTTCGCCAAGCCCGCGCACTCAACCCGCGCCTGCACATCGTCGCGCGGGCCACACGCCTGGCCCAGCTCGAAGTGCTTCGCCAGTTGGGGATCCACGAAGTGGTGCAGCCCGAATTCGAAGCCGGGCTGGAAATGGTGCGCCAGGCGCTGTTGCACTTCGACGTTCCCACCACCGAGATCGAGCGGCTGAGCGATGCCGTGCGGGCCGAATGCTACCAGCCCATGGAGGCCCTCAGCACCAATGCGGCAACCTTGCACCGCCTGCGCCGCGCGCGGCGCAGTCTGGAGATCGTCTGGTACAACCTGGCGCCTGATTCGCCGCTGGCCGGGAAGAGCATCGGCGCCAGCGCCATCCGCAAGCGCACCGGTGTCTCGGTCGTCGCCATCCTGCGTGGCGACAGGGTAATCGCCAACCCCCAGCCCGAGACGGTGCTGGAGGCAGGCGACCAGATCGCCATTCTGGCAACCCCGCCCCAGCGGGCGCTTTTCCAGCAGTGGCTCCAGGGCAGTGATGCCGAACCGGCCCCGGCGCCGGCAGGGGCAGCGACCACTGTGGCCACGTAGCTGGCCGCACCCCTGCCGAAAGGGAGGGGCTGGGAGGGCTTTACTCTCGCAGACAAACCGTTCCCGAACCAGCCTATGGCGTGGGGTGACGCGCGGCCCCCAGCACCCGCACCACCGGTACACCCTCCTGGTGTCCCTTTGTTGCCAGCAGGATCGGTTCGCTCGTCAGGTAGCAACCCTGCACGTCGTGGCGCACGCGCCCTGAGACCAGGATCTCGCCAGCGGCGGCGTGCTGCATCAGATGGGCCGCCAGATTCATCTCATCGCCCTGGGCCGTGTACACCCGTCGCTCCGTACAACCCACGGTGCCCAGGTAGAGCAGACCCTGCGTGATCCCGGCGCGGGTGATCAGCCCGTGGTCGCGCAACTCCAGACAGCAGCCGACTGCCCGGCGCGCGTCTGCGCCGCGCGCCAGTGGCCCGCCAAAGAGCAGCACCAGCACGGCCCCTTTGTTCCCCACCTCGATCTCATTCAGCCAGCCACCCCAGCGCTGCGTCACCGTCTGTACCTGGCTCACCAGCGAATGCAGCGTGTGCGGGTGGGCCGGCAAGCTGAAGCCTGCAAACACGGGAACGCAGATCCGGTACTCGGCAATGAGCGTATTGTGCCGCAGGCGCTCGATCAGCGCGTGGGGCAGAAAATCGTTGTCCTGAAGGGGTGGCCCGGGCTCGCCTGGCTGGAAGTGCGCCCGTTGCGTGGTCGTGGCGGTGTGGTCGGCGACGACGACCTGGCCCACGCCCGCGGCGCGTTCGGCTGCCGCCGCCGCCAGGAGCGCGGGCCCCAGCAGGGTCAGATGTACGCCGTAGTGCGGCAGACCGGCAAGCAGGGCATGGATCGTTCCGACCCCAACCCCAACCCGCAGGTAGAAACGAAAGGGCCCTGCCGGGGTGTCGAGGGGCGGCAAGGCGTCAACTGCGGTAAGCAGGGCCGTGGCACATCGCCGTACCATGTCCACGTCAGCATGGCCGGGCCACCAGGCGGTGAGGGCATCACCGGCAATGGCCGACACATCACCGCCATACGCGGCGACAGTTTCCACCAGCACGGCATAGCACTCGTTCAGCGCGACGTGGAGGCGCTCGGCGCCGTCGGGCAGGGTGCTGAAGGCGGCGGTCAGGCGGGTGAACCCGCGCAGGTCGGCGTAGAGCACCGTTGCCTGGCAGGTAAACACAGCGCCGGGTCGTAGCTCGGCGCTGCCGATCCGTGCGCTCAACCAGTGTGACAGGTACGGCCGCAGATGCGCCGGGTCGGTACACATTGATGTCAGGCGACAGAGGGTAGGGTTGAGTCGTCGCTCGGCGCACTACAGGCGGCGCAGACGCGAAAGGGAATGCCCGTATCGCTGACGGTGCGAATGTTCTCGCGGCAGCCACAGTACCGGCACACCGAGAGGTTTTCAATGTCGTCAGCGCGCCAGAGTTGCGGGGCCAGGGTAATCTCCATTGGCTCATCAATGGAGAGAATACCGATCTTGACACAAACAGCAGCGGGGAAGACATCGGCGACGCGGGCGAACAGCTTCTGGGGATACGAATACACTTCGTCGCCTACCAGGATACCCCGCATACGTGGATGTTGGCGGATCTTCATGGCTCTTGAAGCCGGGCGATCAGCCGACGCACGTCGGTTTCGTCCAGCATGAAGCGCGTGTCATCGGCGAACAGCAACTCGTCGAGCACATCGGCGATCACATCAATGTCTGCAGCATCAACTGCCAGCATCCCCTGATCCAGTTCGTAGAATCTGTCGAAGGCCCACTGCGCCAGTTCAGCGGCCCCGATCCGGCCGTCCAGCCGTTCCTGGAGCTTTGCGATCAGGGCGCTACGCTCGAATATCATAGCACAAATTCTTCCGATCAACACGGGCTTTCCAGGACTTATGCAACGTCCGCCCCCGGCGAGGGGGTGGGGTTGCGCCCCTCACTCGACGAGTGCGTCGTCACAGAACGTGCGGAAGCCGCAACCAGCGCAGCGGCGCGGATCGTCGTGACTACGGGCGACGTCGTCGGTGTCGAGGAGCGCGTGCATCTCGGCGAGCAGGGCCACCAGGCGCCGGCGCACGGCAGGGGTATAGCTGAGACGAAAGGTAGCGTTGGCGTAGCGCAGGTAACCGCAGGGAGGCGTGTGGCCCGTGGTCTCTTCCACCAGCAGACAGTAGGCCGCCAGTTGCATCAGGTCGGAGTCGTAGGGGTGCGGCGCCCGCCGGCCTGGTTTGACCTCAACCGGGACCATGGCCCCGCCGCGTTCAATCAGATAATCAGGCTTACCCACCAACCCGTAGCGCGTCGCGACGAGGGGGCGTTCCAGCGGTCGTCCCACACCAACATCCATGGCTGCTACCCGACCCCATGGAAGCCCGGCGCGCCAGCGCAGCACGACGGCCACAACGAGGAGCAGCAGGGCCAGGCCGAGAATGGCGCCCCCCAGCATTGCCTTGATCAGAGTCCTATCACCAGCAACAGCACCCCGCCGGCCAGCAATACCAACCCGGCCCACAGGGCAAGGCCGCTCAGGGCAACCATGCGCCCGTGGGCCACGTGCCTGGCGCTCCCCATCGCGCGGCGCTCCCGGTCAGCCGGTTCCAGGCCAGCCACCCGTCGCAGCCACCAGGCCCGGGCGCAGTACACATACTCGGCGACTTCACTGGCCCGGATCATCAACTGCCACCCAGCACCGGCAGGCCGCGGATGGCATTGAGCACGTCGTTGACCGTAATGAGCACCATCAGGCCCATCAGCGCGGCGAAGCCAATGGCGTGGACGAGAGCCTCCTTTTCCGGGGGCACCTTCTTGCCGCCCCGCAGCCATTCAACCAGGGCAAAGATAATGTGGCTGCCATCAAGGGCAGGGATGGGCAGGAGGTTCAGCAAGAACAGGTTAAGGCTCAGGACCGCGGCCAGGTTCCAGAAGGCAGCAAATCCGCCTGGCTGCTGGATCACCTCGCCAGTGGCGCGAGCGATGCCTACCGGACCGATCGGCCCGCCATCGGGTGATGGCTCCGGGGAGAAGAGACCGAGGATCGAGGCCGGTAGGCCCGCCAGGGCCTGCACCATCCGGCCAGTCAGTTCCAGGCTATACGTCACGCCGCGCCAGGCGGCCGCCAGCGGCCCAACCTGCACCTGCTCCAATCTGGGACCGTAGCTAAAGCCGAAGCCCGACTCGAAGCTCTTCCCCTCGGGCGACGTCCAGGGCCCGGGGACGACCACCAGTGCCACCTCTTCGCCATCGCGCAGCACCGTTGCCGTGACCGGGCGGCCGGAGTTCGCGCGAGCCACCTGGCCGATCACCGCGGGATCTTCGACGGAGCGACCATCCAGGGCGCGTAGTTCATCACCGGGCCGGAATCCGGCCTGCTCTGCGGGGGTGTCGGGGAAGACCTGGCTGATCGCCTGGCCAGTTGGCGTCGGAACACCGAGGGTGCCGAAGAGCACGGCGAAGATCAGCATGGCCAGCAGCAGGTTCATCAACGGGCCGGCGACCATCACGATGATCCGGCGCCAGGGGGGAGCCGCGGCCAGCGTACCGCCGGCGCCATAGAGCGGGTCGCTCGCCCCATCGCCGTTCTGCGCAAAGCGGACGAACCCGCCGAGGGGCAGCCAGTTCAATGTATATTTAACACCATTGCGTTCGAACAGCGTGAGCGCGCGCGGCGGAAAACCAATTCCAAACTCATCAACCTTGATCCCCAGCCACACGGCGGTAAGGAAATGCCCGAGTTCATGAATAACCACGAGCAACCCGAGCATCAATAAAAATGCGCCAATAGCTATTAGCGGATTACCTCCGCTTTGTTCGGCGGTTTGCTGTACCGGGGCGGCTGCAACGCTTGCAAGAGCGAGCATACAATCTCCATTGCGAAAGAAACGGATCGCGGAGGGCTGCGCCCTCCGCACCTCGCCCACTTCATCATCTCCACGAGCCGGCTGCCCGAGGCTTCTGGTAGTGTAGCGAATCAGCGTGCCAGAGTCAAGAGAATCGTGAAATAGATAACTGGACCGGTGAACAGCAGGCTATCCATACGATCGAGAATGCCGCCGTGGCC